>NZ_JAGEKH010000019.1:0-1310 GCF_049887795.1 Sphingomonas sp. NFX23 | reverse complement strand
TGTTGTTGCCCCCTAAAGGCCTGACAGGGCCTCGCAGGTTTGCGCGATGAACTCGCGGGGTGATCGATAGCGCAAAGCGCGGTGCGGATGCACCTCGTTATAGTGGGCGAACCAGCCAGGCAGTTGGTCGATGACACTCTGCGCATCTGGCCTGGGGTTCACACGGACATAATCGCGCTTGAGGGTGCGAACGAACGCCTCAGCCATGCCATTCGATTGAGGACTGCTGACCGGGGTCGTGCGCGGGATCAGCCCAATGCCCCGGGCGAACGCACGTGTGTTGCGAGCGGTGTAGCAGCTGCCGTTATCGGTGAGCCACTCGATTGGTTCGGGCACGCGGTTCACCTGGCCGTAGCGATGCTCGACCGTGGCGACCATCAGGTCCTGGACGTCCTCGGCGGTGATGCCGCCCGTCGTCGCCACGTGTCCCATGGCTTCACGGTCGCAGCAGTCGAGCGCGAAGGCGACACGCACCTTCTCGCCATTGTCGCAGGTGATCTCCAACCCGTCGGAACACCAGCGGGTGTTGCGGAGGTCGACGGCGACCCGGCCGTCGTGACGCCGTTCCTCGCGGCGTTCGCCGCCTCGCTGTAGGAGCAGCCCGTGCACCTTCATGACGCGGTAGACGCGTTTCGGATTGGGCGCTTCGCGCCCGGTCTTCTCGGCCTCCCGGCGCAGCAGAGCATGAACGCGGCGATAGCCATAGGTTGGCAGATCGGCGACGAGCGCGCGGATGTCGGCGACCAGCTCAGCATCCGGCAGTGGTGGTCGTCCGCGTGGCCGGGGCGCTGGGCGATGGCGCATTGCGGACAGGTGTGGGCGAGCGATGCCGACCGCCTCGGCGACCGCGCTCACCGTCCATCCCGTGGCAACGAGGTCGAGCGCAACAGCAGTTTTTTTGGGCCTGCGGCCCGGGACACGGCCTCGCGGAGCAGCTCGTTCTCCATGGCCTTCTTGCCGAGCAACCGGTGTAGTTCGCGCACCTGCGCCTCGAGGGCACGGTAGTCGGACGCCGGCACCACTTCCTCGCCAGCTGCCGCGGCGGTCAGCGCACCCTGCGCCATCAGGCGCCGCCAGGTGAAGATCTGATTGCCGCCAATGCCGTGCCGGCGGGCGACGAGCGACACGCTCATCCCCGGTAGATACGTCTCCTCGACGATCCGAACCTTTTCCTCCGGTGTCCACCGCCTCCGGCGCTGAACACCGGAGAGAACCTCGCCATCGTTGTAACGCCTGGTCGTACCGTCAGTCATATGCCTCACTCTTATCTAAGAGCGGGGCCCTGTCAGGTCATTTAGGGGGCCACCTCA
>NZ_JAGEKH010000017.1:0-1841 GCF_049887795.1 Sphingomonas sp. NFX23 | reverse complement strand
ATCGCAGCCATGGTGATGGGCCCGCGACGCCAATAGGCGCCGCGATAGAAATACTGCCACGTATCCTCGATCGCCGAGGCGTCGCGGCCGATCAGGGCAGGTACGAGATGGTCGTTGAGGTAGGACGCGACCGACAGTTCGCGCCCATTCACGGTCGCATCGCCGATGCCATAGATGCCTGCATCCGTCTCGATCTTGAGCGTGACAAAATTGCGGCCGGGCGAACAGACGAAGACCTTGGCGTTTGTGATTTTCATGGTTTGACGGGTCCTGGATCAGGCGGTGTGGAGGAGGGGGTCCGGGATCTGTGTGATCCGGCCCATGACGACGGTGAAGAAGAAGATGCCGATGGCGAGAACGAGTCCGGCCAAAATGAAGGCGCCGCTGAAGGTGCCGGTCGTCGCAACGATGAAGCCGGTTGCGGCCGGCGCCGCGATGCCGGTCAGGCTGTTCATGAAGTTCATGATACCCCCGATCGTGCCCGCGCCGCCCTTGGGCGCGATCAGCGACGGCAGCGACCAGCTTGCCGGCGCTGCCGCGGCCAAACCGCTCAGCGAGATCGTGATCCAGGTGATCGCCCAATAGGGGTCATGGGTCAGTCCCGCGCCGATGATGGCGAGGCCCGTCACCATACCGGCGACGATGATCGATTTGCGCACGCGGGTTTCGTCATAGCCACGCTGGACGAGACGATCGATCAGCCAGCCCCCCACGAATAGGTCTGAGACGGTTGCAAAGAGCCAGGGAATGACTGTGAAGCCCGCCGAGCGCAGAAGGTCCATCTTCATTTCCTGCACGAGGTAACCGGGCAACCAGAAGATGAAGAAGGCGAAGGCATAGCCGTAGCAGGCGAACCCGATGCTGAGTCCCCAGACCTTGCGGGTCCCGAGGAGGTAACCCAGCAGGGAAAGGCCGCCGCTGCGTGCCACGCCTTCCTCCGTCGCACCGCCCGCAACGATATACTCGCGCTCCTCGGCGGTCAGATGCGGATCTTGGAGGGGCTCGCGGTAAAGGCGCTTGAACACAAAAAAGTAGACGATCGACAGGAAACCGGTGGCGACGAACGCACCGCGCCAGCCAAGATGGACGACGAGCAGCGCGACGATCGGGATCGCGATGACGTTGGAGAATTTCGCGGCTGCGTCGAACAGGGAAGTGGCGAAACTACGCTCGGTCCGGGGAAACCAGTAGCCGACCGCCTTGGCATTGGCGGGAAATGCCGGTGCTTCTGCAACACCGAGCAGCATCCGGGCGACAAACATCGTGCCCACCCCGATTGCCGCACTGGTGACGAGGGAGGCGATACCCCACAGCACGATGCTAACGAGCATGATACGGCGCACGCCGTAGCGATCCAGCAGCAGACCGACCGGAATCTGCAGCGGCCCATAGGTCCAGCCAAAGGCCCCGAGCAGGAAACCGATCGTCAGGCTGTCGATGCCGAAATCCTGTTGAATGGAGGGCGCCGCGACGGTCAGGATGACGCGGTCGAAGTAATTGACGATGACACCAAGCCCGAGAAGCGTCGCGATCATCCATCTGCGTCGGCCTTGCGGCTTGGCATGCGGCAGCGTCGATGTTGCCATTCTCTGCCCTCCCTCCAAATGTTATTTTCTGTGAAATTTCAGTTTGAGTACCGTTTCGGCGCTTGGCTGTAAAGCCGGTCTGCCGCAATAACGAGAACCGTGTGGTCCAGCGCGGGAGTGCGAGAAGGAGCGGCGATTGCAGGGAAGAAGTCTGTCTCAGCAGGCGTATGACAGCCTCGAGGCTTTGATCGTCACCACCGAACTTCGACCTGGTTCACGCACCACACTCAGCGAACTGGAAGGCGTGTCGGGGTT
>NZ_JAGEKH010000016.1:0-1919 GCF_049887795.1 Sphingomonas sp. NFX23 | reverse complement strand
CTCCGGCGCTGAACACCGGAGAGAACCTCGCCATCGTTGTAACGCCTGGTCGTACCGTCAGTCATATGCCTCACTCTTATCTAAGAGCGGGGCCCTGTCAGGTCATTTAGGGGGCCACCTCACGTGCTGTCGGCGTACACTTATCTACCGCCCAAATAGCGGCAGCCTTGTTTACACAGATTTATACCGATTGCGGTGGCGGAACAGGTCGCCTGCGAAACCTAACGGCCCGCCTCAAACGTCCGGGAGGTCGCGAGGCGAGCCGGCCAGTCACTTTCCGGGCACCTGGCTGCACACAAACGCCGAAGCGGCCGTGAGGTTCACTGATAACGACCCGCCTCAAACGCCGTGTGCAACGTGAGGCGGGCCGGCCAAGGCCGGAGGACGACCCTAGCGAGCCGATTATGGGAGCGCTCGAAACGCCTAGCAAGTGACCAGCAGTGGCCAGCCTATCCGGAAAACTGCTGAGAAAAACGGATAGGATGGCCACCTCGATAGCTCGTCTTACGAGCCTCGCAGTGGATTCGCTGTTAACGCAATCACAACGCGGACCGTTAGGTACGCAATCCTGTCCAGTTAAGATGCATGGGATGGGGAAAATAGCATTAGAGCCGGCGACCGCCTGCGCGTCCTGTGTAGCGGCTGGCATCCGAACACACTCTCGCGTCAAAACGTCTGCTGTTCGGGACGAAGACTGAGGTTAAGGGCATCGAGGCGACGCTTGCGGCGTTCGCTATGCAGGCCTCGCCTTTGGTGTACATGGCGTCGGTATTTCGACGTCGGTTCCGTGAAACCGCTAAACGCATCTAGGCGATCCCATAAGTCGAAGGCGGCCAAGGCAAAGCGTATGGCAAATCTTGAGGATGCTGGCAGATGGCTTAACTACCGCGAACGATTGCCACTCGTGACGGTCTGAAAAAGCGAGCTTCGAGATGACGGATCGGACAGCCAGAACGTGACCGACCATTATCGCATCGTGCGCCAGCACCGTCTGTTGCACACCTCGCCCTACTTGTACGCCACCGATTGTAAAAATGACAGCTGCTTTGGTATAAACCTACCGTCGTAGAAATGCGTTTCATTCGCCAGTTAGAACGCTTTACTGAGGCTATTTTGTGCATACCCTGATTGTCAGCGTTGTTATTATCTGGGGTGTGTCCCTTGCGATCTTCATTCTCGGGGTTGGCGCCTCCGTGCTAAGCCGAAGGGTCGCAATTTGGTTTATGGGAAACCACTGAAGGGGCTTAAACCCACTTTAGATCGTCCAAACTCTGGCAACCTGGCACCATTCTTTGACGTCGATAGGGTCGCCAAGCAATTTACGCGTCACATCAAATCGTGTAACCTGTTACGTTATTACACCGATATGCAGCAAGAGGTACGGCAACGAACCTTACGGTTGGCGCCATGTCGATTACCATAGACGGCGCGGCTTAATGGCTACGCCTAGCCCTATTCCCAAGACTATCTACTCAACTATGCGTTCCATCCGCAGCCAGCGCGTCAACCAGCGTTCAAATCACCTGCGCTCTACCAACAAGGAGATACTGCGGCAGCACTTAGCTGCCGGTAGTAGCATTGGGGTTAGCCGGCTTGTCGTCGTCGTCGATCGGTCCGCTGTAATCGATATTCGACTGCCCACCATGGGCCATAAAACCGGTATTGCCGGGGTCACCTTCAACTTGGCCTTTGTCTTTAAAGGCACCACCGCCGCTCTCACCGCCGCCCGACCGTCCCGTCTCGACGTTCCCCGCAAGGTGGGGCTTGCCCTCGTCAGGAACCGCCTGCATCGGTGAGGTGGCCCCCTAAATGACCTGACAGGGCCCCGCTCTTAGATAAGAGTGAGGCATATGACTGACGGTACGACCAGGCGTTACAACGATGGCGAGGTTCTCTCCGGTGTTCAGCGCCGGAGGCGG
>NZ_JAGEKH010000015.1:0-2377 GCF_049887795.1 Sphingomonas sp. NFX23 | reverse complement strand
TGCACAATATCATTCAGACACCCTACCCGACCAAAGCCAGACAAAGTGTCCATTACATATGGAATATGTGAAGGACATATGAGAACGACTTAGCTTTAAACGATTACCCGAACCCTTGAGGAGCCCGAGAACCGCAAGCCGCCGCCCACATGTCCCTTCATCTTAACCTACAATGTCAAAGAGCCGACAAAAATACCGACACTCGCATAACCCTCCTCTCGGAAGGCTTGGAGCATCTAATTTTCTTGCGACCGTCGCGGTAGCCGGTAAGCCCCTCCGCTGCGGTTCGACGTATTTAAGAGGGCCTCCTCGGGACGTCAACCGAGTATTTTCAAAAATACTGGATCGCGAACCTGTCGGCGTGATTTCATTGAAAACTTCGCTGATAGCTGGCGAGAACGCTACCGGTCGGCCACAACGTGAATTAGCCATGTCGACCCACAAGTGGTCACCCAGCGACTGTTCGGCTCTCCCCAGAAACGGACCTTTGTTCACCTAGCGTGTTCGGCCTTAGATAACCGATCTCCGTCGGGCTGCTTCGAAGAAGAGCCTGTTCGCAGGGCAACAGAGTGCCATGAGCGCTGTTCCACCGGCTATCGGTCCCATGCTAGGCACAGGTGGGTGAACGCGCCCCTCCCCTACAACTTCCGGCCAGACCCACAAGTGGACATTCCGGAGTCCTCTTGGGCTTCCCAAATTCAGACGCTCGTTCAGGTGCAGTTAGAATGCCAACTACTTCGGCGGTCGGGTCCCGAATGTCACGCGGGGAACGAAAACTGAAAGTAACACAGCAAGCAGCGCTATGATCAACACGCCCCAGAAGGTCAGGTGAAGCCCATGAGCTAGGCCGGCGCGGCTTGCCGCTGCACCGACGATGGCCCCTTGGCCGTGCAGCAGCTCCTGTACCTGTTGCAACGACCCCGAATGGTCTCGTGCGAGGCTGGCGTTAAGCACCGTGCCTAGCACTGCGGCTCCAAGGGTGCTGCCGAGATTACGAGCGAAGAGGTTTGATGCTGTAGCAGCGCCACGTTCCGTCCACCCGACACTGTCCTGGATGAGTACGATTGCCGCAGTGCTCAGGAAGCCCATACCGAAACCCATGATCAGCGAACCGAGACCTGCCACCAGAGGCGAAGTGGTGGGTGACAGCAATACGAACGGTACAGCGCCTACTGGCAGTAGCGCGGCACCGAAAACCAGGATTCGTCGTAGGCCAAACCGGCCAAAGTTACGGGCACCAAGCGTCGCTGCAATCGGCCAGCCCAGTACCATCGCTGTCAACATGAAGCCTGCTTCGAGCGGCGAGCGGCCCATGACGGCCTGAACGTACATCGGCAAAAAGGTAGTCAGCCCGATCACCGCCATGCCGCTGAACAGCGTTGCGGCATTGGTGGTGGCGATCGCGCGACGCGTCCACAACGCAAAAGCAACCATTGGATCGCGAGCACGCCGTTCCTGGACTACGAATAACGCGGCCGCGACAAGGCATACTGCCGCAGCTAGCACCGCGAAGCGCCCGTCCGAAGCCCCGGCCTCTGTCAGCGCGACCATCAGCGACGCGATCGCAACCGTGAACAGGCCCGCCCCTACTACGTCGACGCTACGCTCGTGCGTCGTGACCGTCTCGCGCAGAAATAGGAAGAAGCCGGCGGCTGCGGCCAATCCGATCGGCACATTGATCCAGAAGATCCACGCCCAACTGACATGCTGAATGATCAACCCGCCCGCAAGCGGACCGATCACTGATGACACGCCCCAGACGCTTGCTAGCCAGCCTTGCACCTTGCCACGTTCGTGCGCCGCATAAAGATCACCGATGACAGTGATGGAGACAGGCTGGATAGCACCAGCACCCAGCCCCTGGATTAAACGGAACGCGATGAGGGCCGGCATCGACCAGGCGAACCCACACAAAATTGATCCAAGGAGGAAAATGCCGATGCCAACCAGCAGCACCGACCGCCGCCCATATAGATCCGCTAGCTTGCCGAACACCACCGTAGTAGCAGTCTGCGCGAGCAGGAATGAAGAGAAGACCCAGGCATAGTATTGAAGCTGACCAAGCTGACCTGCGATCTGGGGCATTGCCGTCGATACAATCGTTGCCTCGATCGCGATCATGAACGAAGCAAGCATTACCGCCGCTAGAATGAGCGGACGGCGCACTGCCGGTGGTGCTAACGATGCGTTCATAACCAAGCTCCGCGACCAACTAGGCTGTCAGGATTTTGCGAACCTCGAGTAACGGCATGTTGTTGCCCCCTAAAGGCCTGACAGGGCCTCGCAGGTTTGCGCGATGAACTCGCGGGGTGATCGATAGCGCAAAGCGCGGTGCGGATGCACCTCGTTATAGTGGGCGAACCAGCCAGGCAGTTGG
>NZ_JAGEKH010000014.1:0-3585 GCF_049887795.1 Sphingomonas sp. NFX23 | reverse complement strand
AGGCGCAGTTCTGCTGCGTCTGACGGGCGCAGCGGGTGTGGGCCTGTAGCTCAGTTGGTTAGAGCGCACCCCTGATAAGGGTGAGGTCGGTGGTTCGAATCCACCTAGGCCCACCACACACAAGTGCGTTTGGGGCCTTAGCTCAGCTGGGAGAGCGGTTGCTTTGCAAGCATCAGGTCATCGGTTCGATCCCGATAGGCTCCACCATTTCGCAGGAGACGAGACGAGGCAGCAAAGCTGCCGCGCACGTCCCCAAGAACGGCCAGCGCAGAGAAGCGCGCCCACAGGGCGCGGCTTCGCTGCGACTGACGGGCTCGCGAGTAACGCACCATCAGCCACAACCTAGAGATGAAGAGAAACGGTTCGCCGTGCGAGAGCACGGTGATTGACGGGTACGCCCGTCGTATTTGACATTGTGAATGGGTTTTTTAAAATCGATGCCGTGAGGTGCTCGATTTTGGAGACGAGGATTGCTTCGGCGGTTCGTGAGCGCTTCGGCGTGCAGCGGATTGGACGAGCGGTTCGAGGCTCCAGATATCGACATCATCATACTAAATAATCTGGCTGAGATTATAATCATCCGCACCTGACAAAGGCCAACGCGCACTGCTCTGCCGAGTTGGTGATCCGAAAGGACACCCAGTGATGTCGTTGGTGGTGTGGACTCTCAAGCGTGAGGTAAGGGCAATTCGTGGATGCCTTGGCACATACAGGCGATGAAGGACGTGGCACGCTGCGATAAGCGTCGGTGAGCTGTGAGCAAGCTTTGACCCGACGATTTCCGAATGGGGAAACCCACCTATCCCGATTAATTCTACCTGCGCGGTAACGCACAGGTCGAGTTAATTAGGTTAGGTATCACTTAGCTGAATACATAGGCTTCGTGAAGCGAACCCGGCGAACTGAAACATCTCAGTAGCTGGAGGAAAAGACATCAACCGAGATTCCGTTAGTAGTGGCGAGCGAACGCGGACCAGGCCAGTGCCTGAATTTCAACTAGTAGAAGTCTCTGGAAAGTGACGCCATAGCGGGTGACAGCCCCGTATACGAAAGTGAGAATTCAGGACTCGAGTAGGGCGGAACACGTGAAATTCTGTCTGAACATGGGGGGACCACCCTCCAAGCCTAAATACTCGTATGTGACCGATAGCGAACTAGTACCGTGAGGGAAAGGTGAAAAGCACCCCGATGAGGGGAGTGAAACAGTACCTGAAACGGATTGCCTACAAGCAGTTGGAGGGCTTTTATGGCCTGACAGCGTACCTCTTGCATAATGGGTCTGTGACTTAATGTATCAAGCAAGCTTAAGCCGATAGGTGTAGGCGCAGCGAAAGCGAGTCTGAATAGGGCGCCAGAGTTTGATGTATTAGACCCGAAACCCGGCGATCTAGGCATGACCAGGATGAAGGTGCAGTAACATGCACTGGAGGTCCGAACCGATTAACGTTGAAAAGTTACCGGATGAGTTGTGTTTAGGGGTGAAAGGCCAATCAAGCCGGGAAATAGCTGGTTCTCCGCGAAAACTATTGAGGTAGTGCCTCGCACGAACACCTTAGGGGGTAGAGCACTGGATGGGCTAGGGGGTCGCGAGATCTACCAAACCTAACCAAACTCCGAATACCTAAGAGTGATATGCGGGAGACAGACGGCGGGTGCTAAGGTCCGTCGTCAAAAGGGAAACAGCCCTGACCTACAGCTAAGGCCCCCAAATCGTATCTAAGTGGGAAAGCATGTGGGACTTCCAAAACAACCAGGAGGTTGGCTTAGAAGCAGCCATCCTTTAAAGAAAGCGTAACAGCTCACTGGTCTAAACAAGAGGTCCTGCGGCGAAGATGTAACGGGGCTCAAGATACGTGCCGAAGCTTAGGGTGTGCCACTTATGTGGTACGCGGTAGCGGAGCGTTCCGTAAGCCTGTGAAGCGATCTGGTAATGGGTCGTGGAGGTATCGGAAGTGCGAATGCAGACATGAGTAGCGATAAAGAGGGTGAGATGCCCTCTCGCCGAAAGACCAAGGGTTCCTGCGCAAGGCTAATCCGCGCAGGGTGAGCCGGCCCCTAAGACGAGCCCGAAGGGGGTAGTCGATGGGAACCACGTTAATATTCGTGGGCCTGGTGGTGTGTGACGGATCATGTGTGTTGTCATCCCTTATCGGATTGGGATGGCTTCGAAATGGTTCCAGGAAATAGCCCCACCGTATAGACCGTACCCGAAACCGACACAGGTGGTCAGGTAGAGTATACCAAGGCGCTTGAGAGAAGTGTCCTGAAGGAACTCGGCAAATTGCCTCCGTACCTTCGGAAGAAGGAGGCCCTCACTATGCGCAAGCACTTTGAGGGGGCACAGGCCAGGGGGTAGCGACTGTTTAGCAAAAACACAGGGCTCTGCTAAGTCGGCTTCAAGACGACGTATAGGGCCTGACGCCTGCCCGGTGCCTGAAGGTTAAGTGGAGGGGTGCAAGCTCTGAAATGAAGCCCAGGTAAACGGCGGCCGTAACTATAACGGTCCTAAGGTAGCGAAATTCCTTGTCGGGTAAGTTCCGACCTGCACGAATGGCGTAACGACTTCCCCACTGTCTCCAGGACATGCTCAGCGAAATTGAATTCTCCGTGAAGATGCGGAGTACCCGCGGTTAGACGGAAAGACCCCGTGCACCTTTACTGCAGCTTCAGAGTGGCATTAGGAAGAAACTGTGTAGCATAGGTGGGAGGCTTTGAAGCATCGGCGCCAGCTGATGTGGAGCCATAGGTGAAATACCACCCTGTTTGTTTCTGATGTCTAACCTCGTTCCGTAAGCCGGAACAGGGACCCTCTGTGGCGGGTAGTTTGACTGGGGCGGTCGCCTCCTAAAGAGTAACGGAGGCGCGCAATGGTGGGCTCAGGACGGTCGGAAACCGTCTGTTAGAGTGCAATGGCATAAGCCCGCCTGACTGCGAGACTGACAAGTCGAGCAGAGACGAAAGTCGGTCATAGTGATCCGGTGGTCCCTCGTGGAAGGGCCATCGCTCAACGGATAAAAGGTACGCCGGGGATAACAGGCTGATAACCCCCAAGAGCTCATATCGACGGGGTTGTTTGGCACCTCGATGTCGGCTCATCACATCCTGGGGCTGGAGCAGGTCCCAAGGGTTTGGCTGTTCGCCAATTAAAGTGGTACGTGAGCTGGGTTCAGAACGTCGCGAGACAGTTTGGTCCCTATCTGCCGTGGGCGTCGAAATTTGAGAGGAGTTGACCCTAGTACGAGAGGACCGGGTTGAACATACCTCTGGTGTACCAGTCGTTCCGCCAGGAGCGCAGCTGGGTAGCTATGTATGGACGGGATAACCGCTGAAAGCATCTAAGCGGGAAGCCTCCCTCGAGATAAGATTTCATAGAGCCGTCGGAGACCACGACGTTGATAGATCGGATGTAGAAGTGCGGTAACGCATGGAGCTAACCGATACTAATTGCTCTATTCGCGCTTGAGAGTCTCACACCATCAATGACAACACTGGGCAACCAGCTAGCCATTCGATAGTGCGGATGATTAAGACGACGCCAGATTGCCAATCCCCTCGCCGTCGAGGGATTGGTTACAAATACCACTA
>NZ_JAGEKH010000013.1:0-4324 GCF_049887795.1 Sphingomonas sp. NFX23 | reverse complement strand
TCGCTTCCGGCCTCCGCAAACCGACGGACATGTGCCGTATTGATGTTTCCGAAGTCTCCACCGATCGTATGTTTCAGCGCGCACAACACGCGGCCCTGGGCCGCGATGTCAGCCAGCGAATAGTTCAATCGGTCAGCGTGGAGGATTCCCGCTGCGAACGCATCGCCGGTGCCGATGCGATCGACGACGCTCGGTATGTCCATGACGTCAGTTTCTAGGCCATTGTCAGGCGTGTCGACCCGAACTGCAATCCCATGCCGGTTGGTGTGGTAGGTCGTCCGCAAAGTCGAGGCAATGAGCCGGAGTGCGGGAAAGGCTACAAAGGCCGCCTCACATGCTGCCCGTCGACCGACTTGATTGTCGCCATCGAATTTCGTGCCCAGCAGAAGATTGATGTCGCGGTAATTACCCAGAAATATGTCCGCGCAAGCGGCGAGCTTACACAATGCCGCACGATCAACATTGCCGCGTGCTCGCCAAAGCCGCTCGCGATAGTTGCCATCGAACGACACGGGCACGCCCATTTCCTTCGCGCGTGCGGCAGCGGCCAGAGCGATGGACGCGGAGGTTGCGTTCAAGGCGACGGTTATGCCGGACAGATGCAGGCGATCGGCATCGGCGAGCAAGACACGCCAGTCCAGCGCGCTTTCCGACAAGCATGAAAAGGAGGAGGCTTCTCGGTCGTAGATCACGTCGGAGGCACGCCCACCTGCACCGGTTTCCAGCCAGTAGAGCCCCATCCGACCGTCCGACGTGATGACGTTGGAGCAATCAACCCCTGCGCTGCGCAATGTCATGACGGCCGCATCGCCGAGCGCGTTGACGGGAACGGTGGATATCATGGCGCAGCCGTGTCCCAAGCCCGCCAGGGTAGCGGCGACGTTGGCTTCCGACCCACCGATGTCCACTGCAACGCTACGCGCGCGCGACAGAAGTTCGCCCCGCCCGGATGACAGCCGGATGAGCAGCTCGCCGAACGAAACAAAGCGACGATAGTATGGATCAGTCATGGCAACTCCGATGCCGAAAGACCAAAAAAATGGGCTTCCGGCACAATCGTGCCGAAAGCCCTTAGCTCCGGGGGAGGAGGCTTAAAAAGAATAATCGAGCCGAACGCCAATTGTGCGCCGGCCTTCGCCGGCAACCGTCTGCAGATAGCTACCAGTCGGCCCGAACGGGAGCGGCCGCAATCGGGCGATGAACAGCTTGTCCGTCAGATTACGACCATAGACGCTGAGGCGGATATGACCATCAAGGCCGCCAACACCGATTGTCCCATTGAGCAGACCATAGCCAGGGATGCGCGTGCCGGGGTCGCCAGCAACGCTCAACGTGCTGGAACGGTGCGCCCAGCTCGCGCTACTGAACAGCTTTAACGTTTCAGTGAGCTGCGGCTCGTAATTGACGCCGAAGTTGTAGGTGAAGCGCGGCGCAAGGATGACGTCCGTGCCCGTCGCATCGTTTACCCGTGTGTTACCCTGTTGATAGCAGCCCGGCCCGGGGGCGGCATTGACGGGCTGATTGGCGTAGCAGCCGACCAGGAAGCCTTGGTACTGGGAGTGGTTGTAGTTAGCGTTGGCGCTGAACGTAAGTGCTGGAGTGACGCGGAACGAGGCGCTGACCTCGGCACCACGCGCTTCGACCTTTGGGGCGTTGGTGAGAACGCTAAGATAGTCACCGCTCGGCTGCAGCGTCAAAGCGGTTGCCTGGAAGTTGTAGAAATTCTGAATGTACCCGGTAAAATTCAGGGTTAGGCGACGATCCAGGAACTGCGTCTTTAACCCGACCTCGTAGGAATCGACATTCTCCTGGCTTACAGGCCGCAGCACGCCGCGGCTTGTCCCAATCGCCGGTGACTTGTAACCGCGCGAGTAGGTCGCATAGCCCATGATATTGTCGGTCGGCTTATACTGGATCGTCGCCTTGCCAGTCACGTCGGTAGCACGGGCAGATCCGCCGACGGCGGGCGGGATCGTGCCGATGTACTGATAGGGGAAATCGGTCGTCGGGGCATAGTCGCCGCTGACCCGATCGTGGGTCAGGCGCAGGCCACCGACGAACGTCAGCTGCTCGCTGAGGTGTAGATTGCCCTCACCGAACAGTGCGTAGCTACGTTGGTGCGAACCGTAGGCAGAAGCCGATCCCACCGGGTTGACGTAGGTGAGTGCCGGCAGGTCGGTTCGGTTGCGCTTGCCCGCCTGAGCCTCGAAGGCGTGTGCGTCTTGCCGATACAGAAACGCGCCGACGATGTAGTCAAACATGCTGCCCTTGGGCGAGTTGAGGCGGATTTCCTGTGAGTACTGCGACGCGCGAAGACGGTTGCGGTTGAGCGTATAGAAATCGGTCCCGGTATAGTCCGGATCGTTGAAGTTACCGCTCTTTTGCGATTTGTAAGCGGTGATCGAGGTCAGTGTGTAATCGCCAAGCGATGCGGTGATGACCTCCGATACACCCTTCTGACGGACGAAGCCGTACCAGTCGGTGTTGGCAAGGTAGGTCTGGTTATTGACCCCAGCGGAGAAGCCGTATTGTGCGAAAATCGACGCGTAATCGAGATTGGTCTGCGACGTCGACGAAGGGGGCGTCGCATAGGCCGTCAGGTTGCGGACGTTCTCGATGATATTATAACCCTCGTCCTTGTGGTCGAGATACTCGACCGTGGTCAGGGCCTCGATGTCGGGGGTTGGCTGCCAGAGCAGCTTGCCGCGCAGCGACAGGTCGCGATACGACCCACCGTCGTTGCGGTAAAAGGCGTTGTAGAGATAACCATCGCGCTGCTGGTAGGTGCCGGAGATGCGCGCCGCCAGCGTATCGCTGATCGGCAGATTGACGGTGTTCTCGATCTGCGTTTCGTTGTCGGTGCCGTAACGCGCGGAACCCTGGACGCTGGAGACGCCGATCTCGGGCTTGCGTGTCACGACGAATACGACACCGGCCGAGGCGTTCTTGCCGAACAGCGTGCCCTGCGGTCCTTCAAGCACCTCGACGCGCTCGACGTCCGCGAAGGTGTTAAAGCCGATCGAGCGCGGCAAGCCCTGCACCACATCGTCGAGGACGACGGACACGGCCTTTTCGAGATTGTAGTCGAAGCTCTGGCTGCCGAAACCGCGGATCGAGAAGCCCGCACCCTGCGAGTTGTTGAACGTCAGCGAGGGAGCGAGATACTGAAGGTCGCTCGCGGTCGTGAAACCCGACTTGGCGATCGCGGCGCCGCTGACTGCGGTGATCGCGACCGGCACATCTTGAAGTCGCTGCGCGCGACGCGTGCCCGTAACGACGATGTCGGCACCGGTCGCGGCGGTCGAAGCGGCAGCATCGCTGGTCGGCGCCGCGGTCGATCCTGTGCTCTGCGCGGTCGGCGTGGCGGTCAGGCTATCAGCGGCGACCGGCGCCGTGGCCGACGGGTCCTGCGTACCGGCGGGCGTCGTGGGCGTATTTGTTGGAGACGGCGTCAGGGTCTGCGCATATGCGAACGACGATAGGCAGGTCGAACCCAACAGAGCAACCGCCAGTCCGGCGCGCGTCATTCGTAAACCCTTCAACATTGCAATCCTCCTCACCTGTTATGTTTCCGAGCGCGCATGAACCCGGTGTCGGAACCGCCCTCGCGGTTACGACCTATTTTGTGCAATCATCTTGAACGGAATCTGTCACGATCAATGGAAAGGCCTCGACTTCATCTGGACTATCCAAAAGTTCGATTTGCCTGTTCCGATGTCGTTAAAGCCTAACCATCCCCTCAACTTCGAATCACCTGTCGGATGCAGGTGCTAGTATGTCCGACTTACCGCCTGCATCCGCCTTGTCAAACTGAAATTTCAGTTTGTTTACCAGTTCCAGAGCGTGCCGTCGCTCAGGCGCGCCACGTCGAGATAGGCGCGCTCGTAGGGATAGCGCTTGGCGGCCTCCTCATCGAAATCAACGCCGTGGCCGGGCTTCTCGCCGCTCAGCAGATAGCCGTCGTCGAGGTGCCATTCCTGAGGGAACACTTCCTGCGCTGCTGGCGGATGGAAGGCATATTCCTGGATTCCGAAGTTCGGCACCCAGCGGTCGAGGTGCAGCGCCGCGCCCATGGTGATCGGCGACATGTCCGCCGCGCCGTGGCTGCCGAGACGGACATGATGAAGCCCGGCCAGATCGGCTATGCGACGGACGTGGGTGATGCCGCCAGCATGGACCGGAGTTGTGCGGATATAGTCGATCAGCCCTTCCTCGATCAGCGTACGGCAATCGTGGATAGTGTTAAACACCTCGCCCACCGCTAGCGGGGTTGTGCTGTGCTGGCGGATCAGTCGGAACGCTTCCTGGTTCTCTGCCGGCACCA
>NZ_JAGEKH010000012.1:0-24984 GCF_049887795.1 Sphingomonas sp. NFX23 | reverse complement strand
CAGCCAATCGCAGTGGAATTCCACGATCAACCAGCTCATCTCAAGGAGCCGCTCTGCACAATATCATTCAGACACCCTACCCGACCAAAGCCAGACAAAGTGTCCATTACATATGGAATATGTGAAGAACATATGAGAACGACTTAGCTTTAAACGATTACCCGAACCCTTGAGGAGCCCGGAAACCGCAAGCCGCCGCCCACATGTCCCTTCATCTTAACCTACAATGTCAAAGAACCGACAAAAATACCGACACTCGCATAACCCCTCCCGTAGAAGAAGCTTGGAGCATCTGGTTTTTTGCGACCGTAGCAGAAGCCGGTAAGGCACTCCGCTGCGGTGACACCCCTCTAGGCGGGGTTCCGATTCGCGTCAAACACAATCTTTCACATTTGTGGCAATTTTCTCGGATTGGCGCGTTTAGGACGCCCCACACCCCTTCCAAGCCGCTGATCACAACACGTTTGACGATCGCGTCCAGCGCCTTTGCCGCTGCACGTCACGTCCGACGCCTTGGCTCGATCGTCTCTACGTCATCGCCTTAAGCGATTGTGAAGGCCAATACCGCTACATGCCCGATACGATGGACACCGTGAGCCCCGCACCTGTCGCCGCCACTCCCGTTCCCGGCGAGCCAAGTTCGCTCGCCGGACAGGTGCGCAGTGCGTTGATCTGGCGGTCGGGGAGCCAGATCGTCGCGCAGCTCGTGCAATGGAGCGCCACGTTCCTCGTCATCCGTATCCTGGCGCCATCGGACTACGGACTATTCGCGATGTGCCAGGTCATTCTGACCTTCATGGGGATGCTCAACGGCTATGGCCTCGCCAGCGGATTGATCCAGCAGAAGACGATTACCGAGCGCGAAGTTCGCCAGCTGTTCGGCATGCTGATCCTGCTCAACGTCACGCTGGCGATCATACAGGTATCGTTGGCGCCGCTTGCGTCAGCCTATTATCGGCAACCGATCGTCGGCGAGATGCTCCGGGTACAGGCGTTGCTATACCTTACGACGCCCTTCATCGCGTTGCCGTACGCGCTGCTTTCCAGGTCGATGGACTTTCGCCATCAGGCGAAGGCCAACATCACCGCGTCGATCGCCTCCGCCAGCGTTGCCTTGGGTGGCGCGCTGTACGGTCTTGGGGTCTGGACGCTCGTGATCGCGCCGATCGTGCTGTTCAGCGTGCGCGGGGCGATGATGACGTGGAGCGCGCGGTCGCTCGTATGGCCGAGTTTCGACTTTCGCGGCGCGGGGACGATCGCGCGCTATGGCGGCGTGATGGCGGCGGGGCAGCTGTTCTGGTTCCTGCAAAGCGAGACGGATGTGTTCATCGCCGGACGCAGCTTCTCCGCGCACACGCTCGGGATCTACACGACCAGCCTGTTCCTGACGCAGATTTTCGTGTCGAAGTTCGTGCCGCCGCTGAACGAGGTCGCCTTCTCCGCCTATGCGCGGATGCAGGCCGATCCCGACGCGATCGGGCGCGCCTTCGTGAAGGGCGTCCGGATGGTGATGATCGTCGCGATGCCGTTCTACATGGGCCTTGCTGCGACCGCCGAGCCTTTGGTGCTGACCGTGCTCGGCGACAAATGGCGCGAGACGGCGCCCATCGTCCACCTGCTCGCGCTGGCGATGCCGTTCATGACGTTGCAGGTGCTGTTCACGCCGGCGTCCGATGCGCGCGGCCGTCCCGGGATCGGCGTCCAGAACGGCGCGGTCGGTGCACTGATCCTGACCAGTGCGTTCCTGGTCGGCGTGCAATGGGGCCCGACCGGCATGGGCGTGGCGTGGATCACGGCCTATCCATTCTACCTGGGGATCAGCGCGTGGCGGACGCTGCCGGTGATCGGCGTTCGCGCGCGGGACGTGGCGCGCGCAGTCGCATCGCCGGCGCTGGCCGCGATCGCGATGGCGCTGATCGTCGGGCTGGTGGATCGCGCGCTGCCACCGCTCGATGCGCATTGGCGGTTGATGATGCTCGTGGCGATCGGCGCGGCGGTCTATGCGGCGTGGATGCTGATATTTGCGCGGGCGACCGTGCGCGAACTGATCGCGGTCGCGCGGAAGCAGCCGGTCGCCGCCTAGCCTGTAGGGTCAGCCTAGGCGGACTGAATATACTCGCGCATAGCTGCGGCATCGGCTTCGATCCGGTCGATGCGGTATTTGACGAGATCGCCGATCGACACGAACCCGACCAGCGTTTCACCGTCGATCACCGGTAGGTGGCGGATGCGACGCTGAGTCATCAGCGACAATGCGCCGATCGCCGATTCATTGGGTCCGATCGACTTTACCGCGGTGGTCATCACGTCGCCGATTCGCCGCTCGAGCGCCGCTGCGCCATCCGATTGCAGACAGTGGATGACGTCGCGTTCGGAAAAGATCCCGACGACCTTGCCGCCATCCAGCACCGGCGCCGCACCGATCCGCTTCTCGGCGAGCAGGGCCACCGCCTGGGCCACGGTAGAGTCGGGGGTCAGCGACTGTATGTCGCCCTTGTCCTTCAGGATCGCCGCGATCGTCATCTTCGCCTCTCCTCAACTGCGTCTGTTGCGCTTGGCTTGAGGAAACCATGTTTGCGCGGCAATGTGAAGCGATGACCGATCGACTGCCTGAACCGCCAGCCGGGTTGGACGACCCGCATTACGCCGCATTCGCGTGGGCGCGGTTCCGGGGGATCATGGCGTGGATGGTGCTGGCGGCGGCGATATGCGTCGCGGCGATCATTGCGGCGATGGCGCATGTGCAAGGGCCGCTGCATTTGGTGACGATGCTCGCGGTGATGGGCGGGGTTGGCGGATCGGTGATGATGGCCGGACTGTTGATGGGTCTCGCATTCCTCAGTTCGGGAAGCGGGCATGACGAGGACGTGACGCGGCTCGATTGAGCGCGCGGCGCTGATATGGTCGGGCATGAAAAAGGCCGGTGTCGCATGAAGCGGCACCGGCCTTTTCAGGTCTTAGCGTGATCCCGGAAAGGTCCGGGATGACGGCTTCAGCCTGCGACTTCGTCCGGTACCGCACGAACGCGGCGACGGCGGGGCTTTTCTTCGGGCGGGGCATCTGCGGCGAGGGCGTCCGTCGCCGGTGCTGGCGCTGGCGCTGGCGTTATTGCCGAGATGCCGAGCGATGGCGGCAGGCGATCCGCGTCGAATGCGGTCGGTGCTGCGTCGTCCTGCACGACAGGTGCATCGAGACTGCGATCGCGGCGCGGGCGACCGCGACGGCGGGGCTGCTCCTCGGTCGCTGCAACGGGAGCGGCGGTCTCGACGGTTTCGGTCGGCTGGGCTGCCTGCTCAGGGGCTTCGGTTACCGAACGAACCGCGTCGGCTTCCGAATCCTGGTTGGCGTTGGCGACCGGTGCACTCACACGGGGCGTGCGGCGGATCGTTTCGCGCTGCGGCGCATCGCGGTAGTCGCTGCGGGGCTCGCGGACCTGCTCGTCGCGGGGCTGAGTCTCGCGGGCCTGGGCCTCGCGCGACTGGGCCTCACGGGCCTGATCCTGCTCTTCGCCGTTGCGGTCGTCGCGAGGCTGAGCATCACGCGGCTGGGCGTTACGCTGGTTGCGCGGATTGTCGCCACGGACGCGGTCTTCGCGCTGACCGTCGTTACGCGGCTGCCCCTCGTTGCGGGGGCCGTCGTTACGCTGGCCCTCGTAGCGGTTGTTCTCGTACCGCGGACGCTCTTCGCGCTGCGGACGATCTTCACGCTGAGGGCGGTCTTCGCGGTTCTGGGTGTCGCGGTTCTGACGGGGCGCGTTCTGGTACTGGCCGTTCTGCTGGCCGCCATTCTGCTCACCACGAGCCTGCTCGGGCGTACCCTGCTGCTCGCCGGAGCGGATCGGTTCGCCCTCGTCGCCGTAATCGTCGTCGCCGTCGAGATCGAACGGCTGCTGGCGACGCGGCTGCTGCTGCGCTTGCGGCTGGCTCTCTTCGAAGCGGGCGCGGGTTTCGCTCAGGACGCGGAAATAATGATCCGCGAACTGGAGGTAATATTCGATGTTGACGCGGTCGCCCTGCTGCTGCGCGTCGCGCGCGAGGTTCTTGTACTTCTCGTACAGCTGGCTCGCGTTGCCGCGCGCGCGGCTGTCGATGCGGTTGCCGGTATCGCGACCACCCTGGCCGCCGCCGCCGCCACCCTGGCGTTGACCGCCACCACTACCGCCGCCGCCATTATTATTGTTGCCACGACCGCGACGGCGGCCGGCTTGCCGGTTGTTGATCAAGCTTGTGTCCTCAGTCGTCGAACCAAAATCTGGTCGTGCTCCGAAATGCGGTGCAAACCCCCGTCGCGCACCGACGATCTAGACGAGATCGGTGCGTCGAACTTGCCAGGGCCGCCGGACTGCAGCGACCTCAAAGCGAAGGATGCGGGTCATCGCTCTAAACCGACCAATCGTCGAGAGTGCGTGCCCCTGCCCGCGTGATAGCGGCCGCAAGGGACCTACTACAAGCGAAATGTGAGGTTTAGCGCCATATTGTTCAAGTCGCGGGGGCGTGGGTTGCCACTAACGCACGCGCGTTGCCGCCATAGTCGTGATGGAGCGCGACATGCAGACCTTGCGCCTCGAGTAGCGCCGTGACGGGGGGAGCTTGCGTCGAACCGATCTCGATCACCGCCGCGCCGCCGGGGGCGATCAGTGCGGGGAGCTGTTCGGCGAGGATCCGGTAGTCGTCCAGCCCGTCTGAGCCGGCGTAGAGCGCGGCGTGGGGTTCGTGGTCGTGGACTTCGGCTGGGAGGCGTTCGTCGGTGGCGATGTAGGGGGGGTTGGCGAGGATCAGGTCGAACTGGCCGACGATCGCGCTGGCCCAGCTGCCGTGGATGAAGTGCGCGCGGTCGGTGACGCCGAGGGTTGCGGCGTTGGCGCGGGCGTAGGCGAGCGCTTGGGGGGAATAGTCTACGCCGAGGCCTACTGCGGGCCATTCGTCGAGCGCGGCGAGGAGCAGCGTGCCGGGGCCGGTGCCGAGGTCGAGTATTGTCGCGGGGGCGCGGCCGGCGAAGTGCGCTTGGGCGGCGATCAGGAGGGTTTCGCTGTCGGCGCGGGGGACGAGTGCGCCGGGGCCGACGGCGAGGTCGATCGACCAGAAGCCGCGGGTGCCGGTGATGTAGGCGATCGGCTCGTGGCGGAGACGGCGGTCGACGAGTGCGGGGAAGGTCTCGGGGACGGTGTAGCGATCCGGGTCGAGGAGGATCGCGTTACGCTCGATGCCGAGTGCGTGCGCCATCAGGAGTTCCGCGTCGAGGCGCGGGGTGGCGGAAAACGCGAACTGAGCAGCGGCAGTGGCGAGCGCTACACTCACTGCTCCCCTTCCGCTTGCGGGAGGGGTCGGGGGAGGGGCTGTCACCGAGCGATACCCTTAGCGGGAAGCCCCTCCCCTAACCCCTCCCGCAAGCGGAAGGGGAATGCCGTTGCGGCTGGGGAAAGCTCAGCCATCCAATTGCGCCAGGCGGTCCGCTTCGTCCTGCGCGATCAGCGCGCCGATCAGTTCGTCCATCTCGCCTGCGACGATCTCCGGCAGGCGGTGGAGCGTCAAGTTGATACGGTGATCGGTGACGCGGCCCTGCGGAAAATTATACGTCCGGATCCGCTCCGAGCGATCGCCCGAGCCGACCATCGATTTCCGCGCGCCCGCCCGCTCGGCATGCAACCGGTCACGCTCCGCCTCGTACAGCCGCGTCCGGAGCACGCGGAGAGCCTTGGCCTTGTTCTTGTGCTGCGACTTCTCGTCCTGCTGGATCACGGTCAGCCCGGTCGGGATGTGGACGATCCGCACCGCCGAGTCCGTCGTGTTGACCGACTGCCCGCCCGGCCCGGACGAGCGATAGACGTCGATGCGCAGGTCCTTGTCGTCGATCTTGACGTCGACCTCCTCCGCCTCGGGCAGCACCGCGACGGTCGCTGCGGAGGTGTGGATCCGGCCGCCGGCCTCGGTGGTCGGCACGCGCTGGACGCGGTGGACGCCGCTTTCGAACTTCAACTTGGCGAACACGCCCTGCCCGGTGACGCTGGCGACGACTTCCTTGAAGCCGCCCGCGTCGGACGACGAGCCGGAGATCATCTCGACCCGCCAGCCCTGCGATTCGGCATAGCGCTGGTACATGCGGAACAGGTCGCCCGCGAACAGTGCCGCCTCGTCGCCACCGGTGCCGGCGCGGACTTCGAGCATCGCCGAGCGCTCGTCGGCGGAGTCGCGCGGCAACAGCGCGAGCGCGAGTTTGCGGTCCGCGGTCTCGAGCAGCGTGCGGTTCTCGTGCAGCTCGTCCGACGCCATCGCGCGGAGCTCGTCGTCCGCATCTTCGGCCATGAACGCGAGGCTCTCCGCCTCCTGACGCAACCGGCGCACTTCGGTGGCGGCTTGGGCGACGGGTTCGAGCTCGGCATATTCCTTCGATACCGCAACGAAGCGGTCGGAGGGGAGATCGCCGGTCGACATCAGCGCCTGCAGCTCGTCACGCCGCGCCTCGATCGCGCGGATGCGGTCGGGGGAGATTTGGGTCATGAGCACACCCCTCCCGTCATCCCAGCGAACGCTGGGATCCAGGATAACCGGGCGCAGCCTTCATGGCTCTGGATCCCAGCGTCCGCTGGGATGACGGGGAGGCTCAACGCAGCGCCTCCGCCAGATCGTCGATGATCGTCTGCACCTGTGAGAGTTCGTCCGTAGCGGTCGCCGCAACCGCGCGCGTCACCGGCTTGTCTTCGTCGACATTCAAACTCACGAGAACCTTCGCATTTACCTTCGCCGCTTTGTCGTACCGCTTCCTGGGCGAGCCGGTTGCGATCATTTCCGCCGACAGGCCATCCTTCCGTAACGAGCGCAACAGCCGGTGCCCAAGTCCAATCGCGCGGTCGTCCTCGACGGCAACGATAACGTCCGGGTTAACCGCTGCTAGCTCTGGCACCAGCATAGCCAGCCGCTCGACACCCGCAGCCCAACCAACGCCAGCCGTCTCCGGCCCGCCGAGCGATCCAATCAACCCGTCATACCGGCCGCCGGCCAGCACGGTGCCTTGCGCGCCCAGCCGATCGGTCACGAACTCAAACGCGGTGTGGCGGTAGTAATCCAACCCCCGCACCAGCCGCGCGTTGCGCTCCCACGTGACACCCGCCGCATCGAGCCCGGCGGTCACCGCCTCGAAGAACGCGCGTGCCTCGTCCGTCAGATACGCATCGATATCGGGCGCGCTGTCGGCGATCGGGCGGTCGCGCGGGTCCTTCGAATCGAGGATCCGCATCGGGTTCTTTTCGAGCCGCGTCAGGCTGTCCTCGGACAGTTCCCCGCGGTGCGCCTCGAAATGCGCGACCAGCGCCTCGCGCCAGGCGTCGCGCGTCGCCGCGTCGCCCAGCGTGTTAAGCTGCAACGTCACGCCCTCCGATATCCCGAGTTCGCGCAGCAACTGGTCCGCGAGCACGAGCAGCTCGACGTCCGCCGCCGGCTCGGCCGCCCCGATCACCTCGGCGTCGATCTGATGGAACTGGCGGAATCGGCCCTTCTGCGGGCGCTCGTAGCGGAACACCGGGCCGCTAGTGGTGAGCTTCATCGGCGCGAACTGCTGCCAGCCTTCGGTCAGATACGCGCGCGCGATCCCGGCGGTGAACTCCGGGCGGAGCGTGATGGAATCCCCGCCGCGATCCTCGAACGTGTACATTTCCTTCGACACGACATCGGTCGTCTCGCCGAGCGAGCGCGCGAACACCGCCGTCGACTCGAACACCGGGATATCGACCCGCTGGAAGCAATACAGCGCCCGCACGCGTTCGAACGTCGACAGGACATGCGCGAACCGGCGCTGCTCGTCGCCGAAAATGTCCTGGGTGCCACGGATGCGGCGCGGGGTTTCTGTCTTGGCCATGATGCGCGCGTATCTAGGCGACGTCCCCGCTAAGCGCTAGCGCTGTGGCATGAACGACAAACCCAGATATTGGGGCCTCGGCCAACGCGTTGCCCCGCCGCGCTTCATCCTGTTCGTGCTGGTCTTCGCGATCGGCCTCGCCGCGCTGATCCCGCGCTTCGGGCTCGGGCGCGGTACGATGGCGGCGTTCGACGTCGCCGCGGTCGTGTTCCTGATCGCGGTCTCGACCTTGTTCCGCAACGCCACCGCCGCCCGGATGCGCCGCGCGGCGGAAGAGAACGACGCCAACCGCGCGGTGCTGCTCGGGTTCAGCGGGACGATCATGCTGGTCATCCTGGTCGCGGTGGCGAAGGAACTGCAGGGGAAGAACGACGCTGTCGGGATCGCGCTGACGATCACGACGCTGGCGCTCGCGTGGCTGTTCTCGAACATGATCTACACGCTGCATTATGCGCATCTGTTCTATGTCGACGATCCGGACGGGAAGGACGCCAAGGGCCTCGACTTTCCGAGCTGCGACGAGCCCGATTACTGGGATTTCGCCTATTTCGCGTTCACGCTGGGGATGACGTTCCAGACCTCGGACGTCGAGATCACCTCGCGCCGGGTTCGCAAAGCCGCGCTCGGCCAGTGCATGGCGGCGTTCGTATTCAACATCGGCGTGCTGGCGTTCACGATCAACGTGCTCGGGAGTGGTTGAGCAGTCCCGGTAAAGGACTGGACGGCTGCCCTTTATCGCGATTACACCTCGTGTCATCGTCTCTCAGCCGGAAGGCCCTTCCTTGATCCGCAAGCTTCTCGTCGCGTCCCTGCTCGCATCCGCCGCACCCGCCTTCGCGCAGGTCCCCGCCGGCAACACCGCGCCGCAGCCGGTGCCGTTCGTCGACACCATCCCCGACGCGGTCGACACGCCCTATCCCGGCACATTGCTGCTCGACGTCGATGCGACCGATACCGAGCGCGGCATCTTTCGCGTCAAGCAGACGATCCCGGTCGCCAAGTCAGGGCCGATGGCGCTGCTCTATCCGAAATGGCTGCCCGGCGCGCACTCCCCGCGCGGCGAGATCGAGAAGCTCGCCGGCCTAGTGATGCGCGCGAACGGGAAGATCGTCCCCTGGACGCGCGATCCGGTCGACGTGTTCGCCTTCCACATCGACGTGCCGACCGGCGCGAGGTCGGTCGTTGCCGAGTTCCAGTTCATCTCCGCGACCAAGGGCGACCAGGGCCGTATCGTCATGACACCGACGATGGTCAGCCTCGAGCCCAATCTCGTCAGCCTCTACCCGGCCGGCTATTTCACGCGCCAAATCCCGATCAAGATGACCGTTACCTACCCAACCGGCTGGACCGCCGCGGGTGCGGTGCCCGCCAAGGTGTCGGGCTCGACCTACAGCTACGACACGACCAACTACGAGATCCTGGTCGATTCGCCGACGCTCGCGGGCAAGTACGGCAAGGTCTGGCCGCTCTCCCCCCGCGTCGACCTGAACGTGTTCGCCGACAGCCCCGACCAGCTCGCCGCCAAGCCCGAGCAGATCGACGCGCACAAGCGGCTCGTCGACCAGGCGGTGAAGACGTTCGGCGCGCAGCATTACGATCATTACGAATTCCTGCTGTCGATCACCGATCAGCTCGGCGGGATCGGGCTGGAGCATCACCGCAGTTCGGAGAACGGCGTGAAGCCGGGCTATTTCACCGAATGGGAAACCGGCGCCGCCGCGCGCAACCTGCTGCCGCACGAGTTCACGCATAGCTGGGACGGCAAGTTCCGCCGCGGCGCCGACCTGTGGACGCCGGACTTCCGCACGCCGATGCGCGATTCGCTGCTGTGGGTCTACGAAGGCCAGACGCAGTTCTGGGGCTATGTGCTCCAGGCGCGTTCGGGCCTCGTCAGCAAGCAGGACACGCTCGATGGTTACGCCTCGATCCTCGGGATCTACGACGCCGCGAAGGGTCGCGAATGGCGCCCGCTGATCGACACGACGAATGACCCGGTGATCTCGGCGCGGAAACCGAAGGGCTGGACCAGCTGGCAGCGCTCGGAGGACTATTACAACGAAGGCCTGATGGTCTGGATGGAGGTCGACGCGATGCTTCGCCAGAAGTCGGGCGGGACCAAGTCGATCGACGATTTCGCCAAGGCGTTCTTCGGCGTCCGTGACGGCGATTACGGCGAGCTGACGTACACCTTCGCCGACGTCGCGAAGACGCTGAACGGCATCGTCCCCTATGACTGGGCGACGTTCCTGAACACGCGCCTGACCGAGACGGGCAAGCCCGCGCCGATCAACGGCTTCGCGATGAACGGCTACAAGCTGGTCTACGGCCCCGAGCAGAGCCCGTACCTGAAGCAGGCGGAGAAAAGCCGCGGTACCGATGTCAGCTATTCGCTCGGGATGGTGATCAACAAGGAGGGCGTAGTCACCTCGTCGATCTGGGACAGCCCGGCGTTCAAGGCGGGGCTCGATGTGGGCACGGAAATCGAGGCGGTGAACAGCGAGGCCTATTCGGCCGACAGTATCAAGGCGGCGATCCTCGCGGCAAAAGGCACGAAAGTGCCGATCCGCCTGACTGTAAAGAACAACGACCGATTCCGCGACATCTTGCTCGATTACCATGACGGCCCGCGCTATCCGCGGCTACAGAAGGTGGGTACAGGTGACGGCGGACTGGACAAGCTGCTGACGCCGCGCTGACCAGAGACTAAACTAACGTGGTGCCGGCCGCTCCCCAGACGAGGAGCGCCGGCATCGTCATATCGAAAGGACCGCCATGCGTATCGACCTCATCCCGACCGGCAAGAACCCGCCCGAGGATCTGAACGTCATCATCGAAGTGCCGACCGGCGGCGAGCCCGTGAAGTACGAGTTCGACAAGGCATCGGGCGCGCTGTTCGTCGATCGCATCCTGCACACGCCGATGCGCTACCCCGCGAACTACGGCTTCGTGCCGCACACGCTCAGCCCCGATGGCGATCCGCTCGACGCACTGGTGATCGCGCGCTCGCCGTTCATCCCGGGCTGCGTCGTCCGCGCCCGCCCGATCGCGGTGCTGAACCTGGAAGACGAAGCCGGCGGCGACGAGAAGCTCATCTGCGTGCCGGTAGACGCGGTGTTCCCGTATTACGCCAACATCGGCGAGCGCGGCGACATGCCCGAGATCGTGTTCGAGCAGATCGAGCACTTCTTCACCCACTACAAGGACCTTGAGAAGACGAAGTGGGTCCGCGTCGGCAAGTGGGGCGACGCCGAAGAAGCCAAGCGCGTCACGATCGAGGCGATCGAGCGCTACAACGCCGAGAAGGCCAAGGGCGAAGAGCCGATGAACGCGGACGACACCGCAGGACGCTGATAGCATGACCACGGCGTCTCCTGCGTTCGACGGCATCCGCGTCCGCGCGGCGCAGATCGGGATGTACGAGACGCCGATCCTGCATGGGCGTCTGGCCGATGCCGGCGCACTAACGGCGGCGTTGCGCGCTGCGATCCTCGATCGCTACGCCGCCGCGCCGAGCCTTGCCCGATCCAATGTCGGGGGCTGGCATTCGGCGACCGACATGCTCTACTGGGGCGGCCCGGCAGCGGCCGCGCTCGCCGATACCGCGGTGAAGATGGCCAAGCGCGCGTCGCATTTCGATGGCCGCGATGCGGCGACCGTCGAGTGGACCGTCAAGATGTGGGCGAACGTGTCGCCGCCCGGCGCGCTCAACATGAGCCACGCGCATCCCGGAGTGCTGTGGGCCGCGGTCTATTACATCGACATGGGCACCGCGCCGGCGGAGGGCGAAGCAGGCGGCGAACTGTTCTTCGAGGACCCGCGCTTTCCGGTGCCGTTCATGCGCCTGCCCGGCTTCCGCCTGGTCGGGATCAACGGCCAGCCGCAACCTGTCGAGCGCCGCCTCCCGACCGAGGCGGGCGACCTGGTCCTGTTCCCAGCTTGGCTCCGCCACGGCGTCCGCCCGCACCTCGGCACCGGCGACCGCATTTCGATCGCAATGAATATCGACGTGAAGGGGTAGGACCCGCGTTGGCGACACCCTGGCCTTCCCCCCTCACTGGAAGGGAGGGGTCGGGGGTGGGTCGGCGTCCGCATTTCCGACCTTGGTGAGGAGGTGGCCCAAACCGGCCTACCTACCCCCAGCCCCTCCCTTTCAGGGAGGGGAGCGGGACGGCGCTTTGATCTACCGGCCAGCGAGCTTCACCAAAGCATCCCCCGACATCCGCTGGATCGTCCATTCCTCCATGCCGACCGCGCCTACTTTCCGGTAAAAAGCGATCGCATCGGCATTCCAGTCAAGCACCGACCATTCGAACCGCGCGCAGCCGCGATCGAGCGCCACGCCGGCCAGATGCGCCAGCAACGCGCCACCGACCCCCTGCCCGCGCGCTTCCGGCGTCACGTAGAGATCCTCGAGATACAGCCCACGCTTGCCCGTCCACGTCGAGAAATTTTGGAAGAACAGCGCGAACCCGAGCGGGCCTTCCGCGGTCTCCGCGATCAAAGCCTCCGCGGCAGGCCGCTCCCCGAACAGCGCCTCCGCCAGCATCGTCTCGGTCGCCTCGACCGCATCCGGCTCGCGCTCGAACGCGGCGAGTTCGCGGACGAAGCGCAGGATCGTGCCGACATCGGCAACGGTGGCGGAACGGATGATGGTCATGCACTAGCCTCGATCGATGTCTGCGCGATGTCACGCCTTCGCGCCGCGTACAGGCACGCGACGACGATGACCGCCGCGCCCGCCAGCGTGAACGCCGATACCCGCTCCCCGAACACCAGGAAACCCAAGCCGGCGGCGTAGACGAACGACGTGTATTCGGTGGTCGCGAGAAACCCGGTATCGCCGTGCGCATAGGCCCAGCCGAGCAGCCACAGCGATGCGGTCGCGAGCCCCGCGGCGAGTATGAGCTTGGGCCACTGCGCCGCCTCGGGCACCACCGCCAGCCAAGGCGCGGCGAGCGCCAGCGTCGCGGTGATGACGAGAGCCTGGAAGAACGCGATCTCCCCCGGCCGCGCCGCCTGGCTCTGCAACCGCGCGATGACGAGGTTGACCGCGTACAGCACCGCAGACCCGAGGACCGCGAGCGCACCGTGAAACGTCTCCGGTCCCGCGACGCCGCGCCCATGCCCGATCATCACCACCAGCACGCCGAGCAACGCGGCGATCGACGCGACCACCGCCCGCCGCCCGACCCGTTCGCCGAGTGTCGCCGCACCGAGGAGCAGCGCAAGGATCGGCGCGATGTAGGTCAGCGAAATCGCCTGCGCCATCGGCACGCGCGCGAGCCCCCAGAAGAACAGCACCGCCATCGCCGTCGTGACCAATCCGCGCGCAAGATGCAGCTTCAGCGCCCGCCCGCTCGGCCGTCCGCTGTTCCCGAGCCTCCACGCGACCGCGCCGAGCCCGACGCTGATCATCTGCCGCCACAGCAGCGCGTTATAGACGCCGATCGCGAGGACCAGCGACTTCATCACCGCATCCATCATGGAGAACAGGCCAATGCCCAGCGCGGCAATCGCGAAAGCCAGAGCTGGGGAAACGGCGCGGGGTGTCATCGGACCAGACCGTATCACGAACGATCTATGTTTGGATCATCCGCATGCAATCCGCTTAACCGGCATCCTATCGTGACGCCATCGCCGGTACTGGAATTGCCGTTGCGGACGTCGACGGTTTGATAAAGCGGTGTCCAGGGTGCTGTTCCCCCGCGAACGCGGGGGTCTAGGACCACGAACGCTATCGCCGGTAACCCTGGATTCCCGCTTTCGCGGGAGAACGAGAAAGGCGGCCGCGTCCACACGGCGTCATCCTGACGAAAGTCAGGATCCAGGGTAACGAACGTTGCCCTTCATGGCTCTGGATCCTGACTTTCGTCAGGATGACGGGGTGTGGTGGTAGCCCCTATTCCGCCGCCACCGGCACCAGCGCGGCCATCGCCGCATCCGCCGCGTCGATTTCCGCGGCTTTCGCCTCGACCAGCCGGACGATGTGGTCGACCATGTCGGCGTCCTGAACGTGGTGGTCGGTCACACCCGACAGGTACACCATGTGCTTGCCGTTGCCGCCGCCGGTGATGCCGATGTCGGTTTCACGCGCCTCACCGGGACCGTTCACCACGCAGCCAAGCACCGAAAGCGACATCGGCGTGCGGATGTGCTGCAACCGTTCCTCCAGCGCCTGCACCGTGCGGATCACGTCGAAGCCCTGTCGCGCGCACGACGGGCACGACACGACGCGGACACCGCGGTTGCGGATGCCGAGCGCCTTGAGAATCTCGAACCCGACGCGGACTTCCTCCTCGGGCTCGGCCGACAGCGACACGCGGATCGTGTCGCCAATGCCGTACCAGAGCAGGCTGCCCATCCCGATCGCGGACTTGACCGTGCCGCCGACGAACCCGCCCGCCTCGGTGATGCCGAGATGCAGCGGGCAATCGACCTGCTCGGCGAGCTGCTGGTACGCCGCCACCGCGAGGAACAGATCGGACGCCTTCACCGCGACCTTGAACTCGTGAAAGTCGTGGTCCTGCAACAGCTTGATGTGATCGAGCGCCGACTCGACCAACGCATCGGGGCAAGGCTCGCCGTATTTCTCGAGCAGGTGCCGCTCGAGCGAGCCGCCGTTGACGCCGATACGGATCGCGCAGCCGTTGGATTTCGCCGCGTCGACGACCTCCTTCACGCGCGCCGCCGAGCCGATATTGCCCGGGTTGATTCGCAGGCAGGCCGCGCCGGCGTCCGCCGCTTCGAGCGCGCGCTTGTAGTGGAAATGGATGTCCGCGACGATCGGCACGCGGCTCGCACGGACGATCTGCTTGAGCGCTGTGGTAGATTCGACGTCGGGGCAGCTCACGCGGATGATGTCGACGCCCGCGTCTTCGCAGCGGCGGATCTGGTCGACCGTCGCGCGCACGTCGTCGGTCGGCGTGTTGGTCATCGTCTGCACCGTGACCGGCGCATCGCCGCCGACGGGGACGTTGCCGACCATGATCTGGCGGCTCTTGCGGCGGGTGATATCGCGCCAGGGACGAAGGGACATGGAGATTCCTCGGGAGTTCGAGGCCTATATAGCGACTTGCGCGCCGGAACGGAACATCGCTGGCCGGAGTAGCGATCGTCGGCCATAGCGGCGCACGGCTTTAGGAGCGAACGCGATGACCCTGTCCCTGTACGATGCGACGATTCCCTCGAATCTCCAGATTCTTCGCGCGGTCGACGCGCTGCTCGACAAAGCGGAAGCATTCGCGGTCGAGCGCGGTATCGAACCCGCGACGCTGATCGACGCCAAGCTCGCCGACGACATGCTGCCCTTCGGCTATCAGGTGAAGTCTTGCGCAGCGCATTCGGTCGGCGGGATCGAAGGCGTCCGCGCCGGTACTTTCGCGCCGGACCGCTCGGCTTGGCCGACGGATTTCGCGGGGCTCCATGCTTTGATGCGTGACGCAATCGCCAAGCTGGAAGCGATCGACCGGGAGACGTTCGACGCGCTCGCCGACAACGACACCACCTTCGAGTTCGGCACGTTCGTCATGCCGTTCACCGGCGCGAACTTCCTGCTCTCGTTCTCGCAGCCGAACTTCTACTTTCACGCCAGCACGGCCTACGCGATCCTCCGCGCGCAGGGCGTCCCGATCGGCAAGCGCGACTTCATGGGCACGCCGCGCATGAAGGCGTGAGCCGACTGAAACGCAGGTACCCGGATTAAACGATCCTCCCCCGCCAGGGGGAGGATTTCAGGGGGACACCGGTCGGTCGCGAACACCGCCTCAGCCGGTCGCACGCTTGCGGCACCGGCCCCCGCCCCGTAGGGCCGCGCGATGACGAGGCATTTCGGCATGGACTGGCTGCGGATCGGTGCGTTCGCGCTGCTGATCCTCTACCATATCGGCATGGTCTTCGTGCCGTGGAACTTCCATGTGAAGTCGCTCCATGTCGAGGACTGGGTGCGGCTGCCGATGCTGGCGAGCAACGCATGGCGGCTGACGCTGCTGTTCGTCGTCTCGGGCTATGCCAGCCGCGCGCTGCTCAACCGGTCGAGCGGCACGGCCGGATTCTTCGCCAATCGCTGCTACCGCCTGCTCGTGCCGCTGCTGTTCGGCATGGCGGTGATCGTCCCGCCGCAACCCTGGGTCGAGCTGGTCACCAAGCACGCCTATGCCGGCAGCTATCTGACGTTCTGGAGCCACGACTATTTCCGCTTCGGCAAGCTCGCCGGGCTGTCGTTGCCGACCTGGAACCACCTCTGGTTCGTCGTCTATCTCTGGGTCTACACGAGCGTTTTGACGCTCGGGCTGGTCCTCGTCCGCGGCGACTGGCTGCAACGCGCGTTCGACTGGGTCTTCGGCAGCTGGGCGGTGCTCGCCCTGCCGGTCGCGTGGCTCGTGTTCGTCCACGCCTGGTGGTTCCAGATGGCCGCGGAATCGCAAGCCCTGTTCGGCGACTGGGTCGCGCACGTCACCTATTTCCCCGCCTTCCTGTTCGGCTTCGGCCTAGCCCGTTCCGAGCCCGCAATGGCGGCGATCGCGCGCTGGTGGAAGGTCGGTGCCGTCGCCGCGGTGCTCGGCTATGGCGCGATCATCGGCATCGAGCTCGAATGGCCCGGCGACATCGTCGCGCCGCGCTGGATCTACCCCGGTTACGGCGTCGCGCACGCGCTCGAGCAATGGGGGGCGATCGTCGCGCTGATCGGAATCGCCGAGCGCCACTGGAACCGCGACCATCGCTGGCGCCGCACGCTGACCGAGGCGGTGTTCCCGTTCTACCTGATCCACCAGACGATCATCGTCCTCGTGATGTACGCGCTGCTCCCCGCCGGCCTGCCGGGCTGGGCGGAGTTCGCCTGCCTGCTCGCCGCGACGACGATCGGCTGCATCGCCTTCTACTGGATCGGCCGCAGCATCGCGCCGCTCCGTCCCCTCATCGGCCTCCGCGCCCTACCCTCGAAAGACTCAGCATGACCTGGACCCTCGTCATCCACGGCGGCGCCGGCAAACTCGACAGCGAGATGGTCTCGCCTGAGCAGGATGCGGGCGCACGCGCCGGCCTGTCGCGCGCGCTCGACGTCGGGTCGAAGGTGCTGGCGGACGGCGGCGGCGCGCTCGATGCGGTCGAGGCGGCGGTGCGCGTGCTGGAGGACGACCCGCACTTCAATTCGGGGCGCGGCGCGGTGTTCACGCACGACGGCACGCTGGAGCTCGACGCCGCGATCATGGACGGGCGCACGCGGGCGGCGGGGGCAGTCGCTGCGGCGACCGCCACGCGCAACCCCGTCGGTCTAGCGCGCGCGATCCTAGACGACGGCCGCCACGTCTTCCTCGCCGGCAAGGGCGCGGATGCGTTCTCGCTCGAACGCGACCTTCCCCAGGCGGATGCCGCGTGGTTCGCGACCGACGAACGCCGCCGGCAATTTGCGGAGTTCCAGGCCGATGGCGGCGGGTTCGACGTCGACATGAAATACGGCACGGTCGGCGCGGTCGCCTGCGACACGCACGGCCATGTCGCCGCCGCCACCTCGACCGGCGGCGTGACCGGCAAGCGCTGGGGCCGGATCGGTGACACGCCGGTGATCGGCGCGGGAACCTTCGCCGACGATCGCGCCTGCGCGGTATCGTGCACCGGCTCGGGCGAGTTCTTCCTCCGCGTCGGCGTCGGCCACGAGATCGGCGCGCGCGTCCGCCTGTCGGGCGAGTCTCTGCAAGTCGCGGCCGACGCGGTGCTCGCCGAAGTGAAGGCTCTGGGCGGCACCGGCGGCGTCATCGTCGCGGGACCGGACGGCGACATAGCCTGGGGTTTCAATACCGTCGGCATGTACCGCGGACGCGCGTCGTCCGAGAGTAGCCGGACCGTCGCGATCTACGCTAACGAGCCGGCATGAAGCGCTATCTCCTCGCCGCGATCGCCTCGCTCGGCCTCGCCTCCCCCGCCACCGCATTCTGGGAGTACGGCCACCAGACCGTCGCGCAGATCGCCTATGCCAACGTCACGCCGAAGACCAAGGCGGCGATCCGCAAGCTGCTCGCGCAACAGGCATTGCTGGATACGCCGACCTGCCCCGCGGGCACGATCGAGGAGGCCAGCGTCTGGGCGGACTGCATCAAGCCGCTGAAACTGAACGACGGATCTACGCGCTTCGGTTTCGCGTACAGCTGGCATTACCAGAACGTCGACATCTGCGCGCCGTTCGACCTGACGCCGGCGTGCAAGGAAGGCGATTGCGTCTCGTACCAGATCGATCGCGACGTGAAGATGCTCCGCGACAAGTCGACGCTGCCCCGCGACCGCGTCGTCGCGCTCGCGTTCCTGATCCACTTCGTCGGCGATCTCCACCAGCCGCTGCACGCCGGCGACCGCCACGACAAGGGCGGCAACGACGTGAAGGCGAACTACGGGATCTACGGCCCTGCGCGGTTCAACCTGCATTCGATCTGGGACGGCCCGCTGGCGGAGCGTGCGATCTCGACGCCGCCGTCGCTGGTAAGGCGCTATCCCGCGGCTGAACGCGCGAAGATCGGCGCGGGGACGGTCGTCGACTGGAGCCGGGAGAGCTGGGAAGCCTCGCATGAGGCGTATGCGGCGGCGCTTGGCGGGGACGCGTGTGGTGCGGTGCCGGCGCGGGTGAAGATGGACGATGCCACGATCGCCAGGATGGTGCCGGTGTCGCGCGAAGAGGTTCGCCGTGGGGGTATTCGGTTGGCGAAACTGCTCGACAAGGCGCTGGGGTAACCTGCTTTCCCTCGCCCCTCCGGGGAGAGGGAGGGGCCCGCGTACGCTTGTACGTGGGAGGGTGAGGGGCTTGAGGCTCGGACCTTCCGTCCCAACAGCCCCTCACCCTCCCGTCGCCAAGCGGCTCCTCCCTCCCTCTCCCCGGAGGGGAGAGGGACTGCCGCGACAAATCTTAGTTCAACACCACCGTGACCGCGCGACGGTTCGCCGCCCAGCTCTGGTCGTCCGAGCCCATCGCCACCGGGCGCTCCTTGCCGTAGCTGATCGTCGTCATCCGGGACGACGACACGCCCTTCGCTGCCAGATAGTTCTTCGTCGCGTTGGCACGGCGATCGCCGAGTGCGAGGTTGTATTCACGCGTGCCACGCTCGTCGGCATGGCCTTCGATCGTGATCCGCTGGTTCGGGAACTTGGCCAGCCACTGCGCCTGGCTGTCGAGGATCGCGCGCGCGGTCGGATCGATGTCGTACATGTCGAGCCCGAAATTCACCGTGTTCGAGCTGACCGAGCGCTGGAAGTCGGCATCCGACCCCGGCACGATCGCCCCGCCGACATTGCCGCCGTTCTGGCCCGCATTCGGATCCACCGCAGCGTTGTTGTCGACCGGTGCGGGCGGCAGCACCGCGGGACGCTTCTTCGCGCAACCCGAAACGGCGATCAGCGCGGTGCACGCAAGCAAGATGTTGGAAAGCTTCGACATAGATAGTCTCCCGTAGAAAATCACGTTTCCCGTTAGTGCCCCCATAGCAGGTTCAGGGCCGCAGGGGGCCCCATCCCGGATCGGAGCCGTCGAGCGGCGTCGGGATCTTCCGCTCGTTGACGCCGGTCAGGTCGACCGACCAGAGGTCCGCCTTGCCGCCGCTGCCGCGTCCCGAGCGATAGAAGTTGATCACGCGACCGTTCGGCGACCAGCTCGGACCCTCGTCCTGCCAGTCGTTGGTGAGCAGCTTCTCGCCGCCGCCGCTCGGGCTCATGATGCCGATCCGGAAGCCGCCGCCGAGCTTGGTGAACGCGATCAGGTCGCCGCGCGGGCTCCACACCGGCGTCGCATAGCGCCCGCCGCCAAAGCTGATCCGCTGCTGGTTCGAGCCGTCCGCGTTCATCACGTAGATCTGCTGGCCACCCGAGCGATCGCTCTCGAACACGATCTTCGAGCCATCCGGCGAATAGCTGCCGCCGGTGTCGATCCCCGGCGAGTTGGTCAGCCGCTGCGGCGTGCCGCCCTGCGACGACACGCGGTAGACGTCGGTGTTACCGCCCTGCGCCATCGAGAACAGGATGTTGCGCCCGTCCGGCGAGAAGCGCGGCGCAAACGTCAGGTTCGCGTTCGCGACCACCAGGCGCTGCTTGCCCGAACCGATGTCGTAGACATAGATCGCCGGGCGATTGTTGAGATAGCTCATATAGACGATCGACTGCTGGTTCGGCGCGAACCGCGGCGTCAGGACGATCGACTGGCCGTTGGTCAGGAAGCGGTGATTGGCGCCGTCCTGATCCATGATCGCGAGCCGCTTGATACGGCGTCCCTTGGGTCCGGTTTCGGACACGTAGACGACGCGGCTGTCGAAATACGCGCCTTCGCCGGTGAGGCGGGTGTAGACCATGTCTGCGCACTTATGCCCGGCGCGACGCCAGTCCGAGGGCGGCACGACGAACCCGGTGCGGGTCAGCTCGGCTTTCGATGACACGTCGTAGAGGTAGCAGCCGACGGTCAGGTTCCCGTCGCCGTTCGCGCGGATGAAGCCCTGCACCAGCGCCTGCGCGCCGGTGCTGCCCCAGTAGTCGAACCCGGGCGCCGTGACTTCGGGGAAGGTGATCGGGCGGAGCTGGCCGGGGGACAGCGGCGTGAACAGGCCAGAGTTGCGCAGATCGTTGGTGACGATGTCGGCGAGCTGGCGGCCGAGCACGTCGGTCGATCCTGCGGGCGTCGACACAACGGCAGACGTCGGCATGACAGGAATCGCGATCGGCATCGGTGCGGAAATGCCGCCGGTGACGTCGACCACGAGTCCGCCGGACTGATCGCCTGCCGCTGCCGGGGCGGCTGGATCGGCGGGAGCCTGTTGCGGTGCCGGCGGTGGTGCGTCTTGCGCATACGCTGCACTGCCGGAGACGAACGCGAGCAGCCCAACCGAAGCCAGAACCGATCGAGCCTTACGCCCACCCCACACAAACCCCACCCCGGCGGAGGCCGGGGCCCAATTGGGGGACGCCGCTGAGGGAACGTTGCGCATCATTACATCGACCTTCCCAATTGGGCCCCGGCCTTCGCCGGGGTGGTTACCGTGCGACAGGTGGTCACCTGCAACCGGGACGGTCTGGCGCGAAGGGAAAAACCCCAGGATCGATCGAGTCATAACGGACATCCTCAGCCGGGAAGTTTGTAGCGCAGGCTGAAATTGCTCCAGCCGTTCTGCACGTCATACAGGTCGTCGGGCAAACCGCGTAGCGGCGAACATCCGACGAAGGTCGCGATCGCCAGATCGTCGACGCGGTCGACATAGCGCCGGTTGTCGTCGTCGACGCCCGCGTGACCACTGATCGTCGGCCGCGACTTCAGCGTGCCGTCGCGGTTGAGCTTCAGGTTGATCGTCACGCGGATCCGCTCCGCGCCGGGTCCCGGCGTAACCTGGCGATTGGCGCAAGGCTGCACCTGCCGCAGGATCGCCGAGCCGATGTTCGCCGCCGCCTGCGCGCCGAGCTTGGCCGCCTTGGGCGCTTCCGACTTGCTCGGCGACGGATCGGCCGACAGACCTTTCAGGAAATTGTCGCCGAGCCGCGAACCGCGCGGCCGCGACGCCTTGGCCTCGGCGGTCGAGCCGCTGCCCTTGGTCGAGGATGGTTTTGCGGACTTGGACGACGACGCGGAGGACGACGTCTTCGCGGGCGCGGCGCTCGGTTTCGCCGCAGCCTTGGTCGGCGCGGACTTCGCGGGCGCGGCCTTGGCGGGTGGCGCCTTCTCGGGCTTGGGCTGTGGCTTCACGACGGGCTTCGGGACCGGCGCGGGCTTGGCGACGGGTTTCGGCGGCGCGGGCTTGGGTTTGGGTTGAGGCTTCGGCTCGGGTGCCGGCTGCGGCTTGGGCGCCGGTTTCGGCGGCGTGGGTTTGGGCTGCGGCGCAGGCGGCACGGGATCGGGCTTCGGCTCGGGCTCGGCCTCTTCCGGAGCAGGCGGCGCGGCATCCTCGGGCGCACCTTCGTCCGGTGCGATCGATTGCGCGGGCGTCTCCGCCGATTGCGGCGCGGTCGCCTCGAGCGCGACGTCGGGCACCAGGCTGACGTCGATCGGCTGCTGCTCGATCTTCTTCGGCAGTTCGGGCGCAGCGAGAAAGCCGAGCGACAGCGCGCCGAACAGCAGGACGTGCCCGACGACCGCGACGCCAAGGCCGATCTTCTCCGAGCGATCCATCAGCCAGCCATCAGTTCTGGTTACCCTCGACGGTCACCAGCGCGACGCGGTTCAGCCCGGCGCGGTTGAGTTCGCCCATCACGCGCATCACGCGGCCGTAATCGAGCTTCCGGTCCGCACGCAGCAGCACCTGCGGTTCGTCGCCCACCGCACGGCTGGCGGCGATCGCAGCAAGTCGTACCGGCAGCGCATCGTCGGTCACCTGATCCTTGTCGATGAACAGTGCGCCTGTCCCGTCCATCGAGATCTCGACGGGCTTCTGCTCCTGGTCGAGCGCCTTCGCACGCGCGTCGGGCAGGTTCACCGGTACGCCCGCGGTCATCAGCGGCGCGGTCACCATGAAGATGATCAGCAGCACCAGCATCACGTCGACCAGCGGCGTGACGTTGATATCCGCCATCGGCGCCCGCCGCCCACGCCCGCGCGACGAAGGAAGGTTCATCGCCACCTTAGCGCGACCCGTCCAGCTGGCGGCTCAAGGTCGTGTGGAAACCGTCGGCGAAGCGGTTGAGGCTCGCCTCGATCCGGTTGATGCCGTGGCTGAACCGGTTGTACGCGATCACCGCGGGAATGGCCGCGAACAGGCCGATCGCAGTTGCGAACAGTGCCTCCGCGATTCCCGGCGCGACCACCGCGAGCGACGTGTTCTGCGCCGCCGCGATGCTGGTGAAGCTCCGCATGATGCCCCACACCGTACCGAACAGCCCGACGAACGGCGCGACCGAGCCGACCGTCGCCAGCACGTTGAGCCGGTCCGACAGCTTGTCGATCTCGCCCGCGACCGCTGCGCCCATCGTGGTCGCCAGCCGCTCGCGCGTGCCGCTCTTGTCGATCGTGCCGCCCGCGGTCGAGCGCCGCCACTCGGTCACGCCGGCCGCGAACACGCGCGCCGACGGCAGGTCGTTCTCGCCCTCCGTCTTGTAGAAGACGTCGATGTCCTCGGCCTTCCAGAAATCGCGCTCGAACCGGGTCATGCCCTTGCGCGTCTTGCCGATCCGCCGCCAGAACGCGACGATCAGCGCCCAGGTCCAGATGCTGGCGAGCAGCAGCCCGATCATCACGCCCTTCACCACCCAGTCGGCCTGGAGGAACAAGTGGATCGGCGACAGCGTCGCGCTATCCATAGTCAACACCGGATTCATGCTTCCCCCTGCCAGACAAGGCGTTCGTAGATATCGATCCAGGCGCGCGGCTGGCGGCGTGGGCGACCATTGGGAGCGACCAATGCCGCCACCACGTCCGCCTCGGCCAAGACAAGCCCCTCGCGCATGACCCTTTGATGAATGGTGACCCCGGCCGAGCGGACACGGCGTATCCGCGAGACGACCAGCAAGGCGTCGTCGAGCTTCGCCGGCGCGGCGTAGCGGATGGCGACGCTGGCAATCGCGTAGGAGCCTTCGCCCGCCTCGAACGTCGCGCGCTGGTCGATCCCGCCGACCCGCAGCATGTCCGACCGCGCGCGCTCCATGTAGCGCAGATAATTGGCGTGATAGACCGCGCCCGACAGGTCGGTGTCCTCGAAATAGACGCGCACCGGAAACCGGTGCTCGCGCCCTTCGAAGCGGCCTTCCGCCGGACGATCTGAAACCTCAGCCATTCCCGCGGCTGTTAACCCAGTCTTTGCAGGTAAGCCAAGCTTTGCCTTCACCATGCCGGCACTGGTCGGGGGCGGACGAGCGGCGTACGCTGGCAGGGTTCAACGCAGGAGACTCGCATGGCCGATCGTCCCACCAGCGGAATCACACCGTTCCTCGTCATCCGCGATCAGCGAGGACGCGAGGCGCTCGCGTTCTACGAGGCTGCGTTTGCCGCGACCCTCGTCGAGACGAACTTCGCGGACGACGGCGTTCGACTGATGCAGGCCAGCTTGCGAATCAACGACGCCTGGCTGATGCTGTCCGACGAGTTTCCCGAATGGCGTGGTCATGCCGAACCCGAACCCGCCGGCATAACCCTGCATCTCAGGGTCGACGACACCGACGCCTGGGTAGATCGTGCGGTGACGGCGGGAGCGGTCGTGACGATGCCCGTCGCCGACCAGTTCTGGGGCGATCGCTATGGCCAGATACGCGATCCGTTCGGCCATAGCTGGTCGGTCGGATCGCCCATCAAGGCCTGATCAGCCTACTGAAAAACGCTGGGATCCAGCTTCAGGCGCGGCTGAGCGGGCGGAACCGGCTGCGAGATCGGCTGGAGCCGCGCCTGCGTGACCGTCTGCACCGGCATGTTCGACGCATATTGGCGCGAGACCATCAGCTGCGGCTGGACCGGACGTACGGTGCGACCCCGCCACACGTCGACCGCGCGGTAGAAATCGGTGAACGGCCGCTCGAGCACGGGCAGGTTCTGTGCGGCGAACGCGGGCAGCGCCTCGGCGGTCAGACCGGCGCTCTGGGCGAGAACATTGCCCGCCGCGGCGCAGAATTCATCGCGCGCGGGCGACTGCGAGAAGAAGTTGTACAGGCGAGTCATCGAATCGTCGTAGCGATCCTGCCAGTCGCCGCCGCCCGACTTGTATTCGCTGGCATAGGTCGCCTCGGCCTTGGCGAGCACCGGCTTCTGTGCCGACAGCAACGCGTTGTAGCCCGCGACGATCACCACTTCCTGTGGTCCGCGGCATGCGAGCGCAGCGACGTTGAGTGCGGCGCGGAGATGCCAGACCTTGGCGGACGTCGTCAGGTTGCGATTCGGTGTAGGATAGGTGCCGTCGGCGAGCGCGACCGGAATGACGATCGTAGGCGACGCGCCCTTCGGCATCGTCGGCGCGGGCACGGGCACCATGATCACGGGCGGCGCGACCTGCGCGACGGTCCGTGGTTTCTGTGCGCAACCGGCCAGCAGGCCTAGCGCGGTAACGGACAGCAAAGCAAACCGACGACTCATCGCAACCACCTCATGACGTCCCCCGACGGGACACTCTATGCATGGGTTAGGTTAACGAGACGTAAGCCGTACGCGCTTTGCGGCGAGTGGAGAGGGGATGAGGTTAGGGGTTGGGGGTTGGGGGT
>NZ_JAGEKH010000011.1:0-117293 GCF_049887795.1 Sphingomonas sp. NFX23 | reverse complement strand
CGCCTCCGGCGCTGAACACCGGAGAGAACCTCGCCATCGTTGTAACGCCTGGTCGTACCGTCAGTCATATGCCTCACTCTTATCTAAGAGCGGGGCCCTGTCAGGTCATTTAGGGGGCCACCTCACGGCACGCCTAGCTTCGGACCGACGTGGCCCGCTTGCTGAGCAGGTGATGTTGGCAGCAGGCATATCACGGTGTCCAAATTGTGCGGCGCAGCAACGCGTCGATAGGCCTGATCTATCCATGCCGTATTCGTTAAAGCAGGCGCGACGCTTCCAACCGGTCCGACTGGCCAACCTGCCCTTTAGTAGTTTGTGCCTTTGCAGACGCTCAGGCATGAAGCACCATTATGAGGAACGAAGCCCAGTGGATCCACTTAGCAACGAGCGCCGTCGAGATCGTCGGTACCGCAATTATCGTTGTAGGGGCATTCGGAACGCTGGCCGCCTTCTTGCTCGGTCTGGCTCGGGGCAAAACCAGCCGAGCAATGCTAGTCGCCGACTTTCGGTCGGGTCTTGGCCGATCGATCCTTCTTGGCCTCGAGTTCCTGGTCGCGGCCGACATCATCAACATGGTAGCGGTCGAGCCGACAATCGAAAGTCTGCTCGTTCTTGCTGGCATTGTTCTTATCAGGACGTTCCTGAGCTTCTCGCTCGAGGTCGAGATTGACGGGCGCTGGCCGTGGCAGAAAGAACAATTCAACGAAAGGGCTCAACGAGGGACGGATCAGTAATAGTAACGCGGACCGCCGCCCCTCAGTCAGGACAACCTAGTTCGCGACGTTCAAGCCGCTCCACCTGCGTCCCCTTTCCTGACGCTTGTTCATCGGGCTAGGCAGGATCGTTATCGAGCGTAGCGACTCCCATCATCGGATGCATTACGAAGGTCCAGCCGTCGCCGCCGACAATCATTAGGCGTAACGATTGGCGATCTGCGGTGCCAAGCAGTGACGCCGCTCCTGACGAAGCAGGCAATGTGACTGTCCTGCCATCCTGAAGAATGCCGGTTGCCCAGCCGCGCCGTCCGCTGCGGATCTCGCTGGCCAAGCGTTCCAACGCCGTCTCGAGCGCAGTGCGCGCACGTTTTCCTGTAACCCACGCATAACCGCCTGCCCCCATTTCTGGCACAGTTACTAACGGTTGGCTCGAAACTGGAGATGGCTGTTTGACGACCCGTCGGGATGTTTCCTTTGGGGTATCAAGAGGACGCACACCCTCCATACTCATCATGCGCGCAAACTCATCCATTGCTGTTTCCTTAGTGGTGCCGCTCGGAGCGCATGGGCTTAGCCACTGGTTCCTGCCAGTTGAGGGGATCGCTTAGGCAAGGCATTGCTGACCGCTGGCCCGTTATACCCCACCAAGTGGATCGGCGTTGAATTCTAACCGCCGTCGTGTATCCGTACCGCACCACAAAAAGGGTTGATCATGAAGAAAGTTTTCGCTGTCGCCGTCGTCACCGGTCTGCTCTCGCTCGCCGCCTGCAACACCAGCCCGCGCGAGCAGGCGGCCGATAAGATCGAGTCGAACACTGAAGCCGTCGCCGATAACCTCGAAGACGCGGCCGATGCCACGAGCAACGAAGCAGCTGAAGCAAGCCTGGAGAACAAGGCCGACGCAGTACGCGCGACAGGCCAGAATCAGGCTGAAGACATGCGCACCAATGATCCGGATACCAATCTTTCGAATGGCATCTAACAGACTAAGCGCTTAGAGTTGCAGGCAGGTTGCTCCCAAGCGGCTTGCAAAATTAGGGCATTCGAGGCGACTCGGATGCCCTTCTTACATCTTGCAATAAGCGCCAAGGCTGTTGGCAGCTGTAGCCATCCGATGCACCATGAACGATCCAAGCGGGAGGTGTACGACTTGAGACATATTCCCAGGCTTTCGGCGAGCTAGCGAATATGAATGGCCCGCGGCATGGAAGGCCATAGCTGGCATTCGCGCGCCCCTCTCCGCTTCCGAGACCTACGCATCCATTCAATATCCAAACGAGCTCGGCAGCATTTTGATGTGGCCACTTATTGAATGTTTTCCGCTAGCGCGAAGCCCTCATAAAGGTAAGGTGCAGTGTCCTTGATCGGAGAAGATGGTTGGTTTTGAAGCATATGCCGCTTGTTGCCCTCCTCGGCGTCGTCGCGATCGGGAGCGCAGTTACAGGACAGACTCCGCAGTCAAGAGCACCAGCGCCGGCGGATAGCACCGCGGCGACCAGCTATGGCAGTTGGGGCTTCGACGTCACCGGGATGGATCGTAGCGTGAAGCCCGGCGACGACTGGTTCCGCTTCGTCAACGGCGCATGGGCGGATCGAACCCAGATCCCGCCGGATCGCTCGTCCTACGGTGCCTTCGCGGTCTTGCGCGACATCTCCGAGCAGCGGCTGCGCAGCCTCATCGGCCGCTACAGTCCCTCCGATACGGCGCATCCCGACCGCATGAAGGCAGCGATCCTCTACGCAGGGTTCATGGACACGGCGGCGGCGGAGAAGCTCGACGCCGCACCGCTGGTCCAGCGACTGGCGCTGCTGAAGGCTGCAACGTCTAAGGACGACATCGCCCAATTCATGGGACGCTCGCTCGGCGGCTTCGGCGGGAGCTTCTTCGCGCCGGGCGTCAACGACGACGCCAAGCAGCCAGACGTATACGCGCTCTATTTGCGCCAGTCCGGTCTGGGCCTCGGCGATCGCGACCTCTATCTCGACCCCAAATTCGCCCCACAGGTCGCGCGGTATCGCCAATATGTGACGCAGATGCTGACGCTCGCGGGATGGCCGGACGCCGAGACCGCGGCGGGGAACGTCGTGGCGATGGAGACCAAGCTCGCCCAGGCGCACTGGACGCGCGCGCAGAGCCGCGACCGCGACAAGACCTACAACCCGACGACGCCCGTGCAGTTGGCAAGCCAGGCACCCGGTTTTCCCTGGGCGACCTTCTTCAAGGCCGCTGGTGTCGACGCCGCCAACCGCGCGATCGTGGCGCAGAACACCGCCTTCCCCGGCATCGCCAAGGTGTTCGCCGATAGCGACCTCGCAACGTTGAAGGCGTGGGAGGCATTCCGCATCACGGACGACATCGCGCCACTCCTGTCAAAGCGCTTCGTCGACGCGCAGTTCGAGTTTCGCTCGAAGTTCTTGAACGGCCAACCACAGCAGCGCGAGCGCTGGAAGCGTGCGGTGGCGTTCGCCGAGAACGGCGTCGGTGAGGGGATCGGCCGAGACTATGTCGCGCTCTACTTCCCGCCCGCGTCCAAGGCGAAGATGGACCAGCTCGTCGGCAATTTGCGCGTGGCGCTGGCCGGACGCATCCGCAATCTGAATTGGATGGGCGCCGCCACGAAGGAGCAGGCGCTCGACAAGCTCAAGGGCTTCAACGTCAAGATCGGCTACCCGGACAAATGGCGCGACTATGCCGCGCTCCAGATCAAGCCAGGCGACCTCGTCGGCAACGCAGAGGCCGCGCAACGCTTCGAATGGAATTATCGGCGGGCGCGGATCGGTATCCCGGTCGACAAGGCAGAGTGGGGAATGACCCCACAGACGGTCAACGCCTACTACAACTCGGTCAAGAACGAGATCGTGTTCCCGGCCGCAATCCTGCAGCCGCCCTTCTTCGACCCGAAGGCCGACGACGCCGTGAACTATGGCGGCATCGGCGGCGTGATCGGCCATGAGATCAGCCACGGCTTCGACGATCAAGGCCGCAAGTCAGACGGCCGCGGTATCCTGCGCGACTGGTGGACAGCACAGGACGCGACCAAGTTCGAGGCGCAGGCGGCACGGCTTGGCGAACAATACGAGGCATACAGCTTCGACGGGCTGCCCGGCATCCACATCAATGGCCGCGCTTCGATGGGCGAGAACATCGGCGACCTGGGCGGGGTGCTGATCTCGCTCGACGCGTATCATACCTCGCTTGGCGGCAAGACTGCCCCCGTGATCGGCGGCTTCACCGGCGATCAGCGTTTCTTCCTGGGTTGGGGACAGGTTTGGCGGACGCTGTTCCGCAATGAGGCACTCCGACAGCAGCTGGTCAGCGACCCGCACTCGCCGGGCCAGATTCGTGCGGTGAACCCGCTACGCAACGTGGATGCCTGGTACGCCGCATGGAAGATTGATCCTAGCCAGAAGCAGTATCTAGCGCCGGCCGACCGCGTACGAATATGGTAACATTGCCTTCCGCCAAATAACTACGGCGGGTGACAAATGGGCAGCTCAGAATTCGAAGTTACTTGCTGCACCTATTCATCCGCCAGCGTTTCTTACCCGCGCGGAGGCCCACGGACACGCACGAGCCATTTCCGCTTTCGCCATGTGTGCTATTCGTTCAGCTTCCAGCCTGCAGACGGGTCTCCGATTTTCGAACTCAAAGAGGCTTTGTACGCGCAAGCCATGCCGCCCAGTGGTCATGCCTTAGTGAGACGAACTCGATCTCTCAGCGGAACGGAAAACGATCAAAACGATTTAGTCCCGACACGGAGTTCGGCTGGTCGGCACGCTCCACGGAGGCGTGATGAAGCAGCGGGACGATTGGCATCTGACGGAAGCGCTCGGTTACGAGCACGGACGAGCAGACCCTTTTGCCGCGGCTGTTCGGGCTACCCGAATGCCTATGGTCATTACGGACCCCGCGCAGACCGATAACCCGATCGTCTTCTGCAACGAAGCCTTTCAAACGCTGTCGGGCTATGACCGGAGTGAGATTATTGGCCGTAACTGCCGCTTCCTGCAAGGTCCCGACACCGACCGAGAGCAGGTGGCTAAAGTGCGTCAGGCAATCGACGCCCAGACCGACATCGCCGTGGACCTTCTAAACTATCGGAAGGATGGATCTGCGTTCTGGAACGCGCTGTATCTGAGTCCTGTACGGAATGACGCCGGCAAGGTTGTATTCTTCTTCGCCTCCCAGCTTGATGTTACTGACCGCGTCAAGGCGCAGGCTATTATTTCAAAGCAGAAGTTATTGGTCGAACAGGAGGTTGAGGCGCGCACGTCAGACCTGGAGGCCGCGTTAGATGCAAAAACTCTGCTACTCCACGAAGTCGACCATCGCGTAAAGAACAACCTTACGATGATCGGTTCACTTCTGCGTTTGCAGGCGCGTAGCATATCAGACCCGGCCGTTTCATCAAAACTTGAAACCATGCTCGAACGGGTTGATGCTCTGGCGACAGTGCATCGCCGTCTTTATCAGTCGGACGACGTCACCCGGTTCGATGTCGGGGCGTTTACCGAAAATCTAATCAGCGACGTCGTTGGTGCCAGCCGACGCGACAACATCAAGCTGGTTTCGAACATTTCGCAAATCGAGGTGCCGTCCAGTAAGGCGGCATCGCTTGGGTTGATCCTCAACGAGATAGCGACCAACGCCATCAAGCATGCATTTGCCGAAGGGCGAGCCGGTACGATTTCCGTCCGCACCGCCCTAGAAGGCAATAATGCCCTGATCGAAATTACCGATGATGGGCATGGGCTAGCCGGCAATGACGTTCAGCCGGACGGCATTGGCAAGATGCTTATCTCCCGCCTTGCCAAGCAAGTCAGGGCCGACGTCGCGTGGTCCGACGCCGCCCCCGGTGTTCGTGTATCTCTCTCATTCCCGGTGGACGATTAATGAATATACGCGCCCAACCGCCGTTGAATGTGCTGATCGTCGAGGACGAAGCTCTTTTGGCGATGGATATCGAAGCGATGATCGAAGACGCAGGTCACCGTGTCGTCGGCGAGGCCGCGTCTCTCTACGAAGTTGAAGATTTGGCAGGCGATCTCAACCCGGACCTGGCTTTTGTCGACATACAGCTTGCGAAAGGCACCAGCGGCCTAGATGTCTGCGCGTTGATCAGGAAGCGATGGGCGGGCGCGATAGTCGTCTTTGTCACTGCAAACCCGCTCAAGATTCCAGCCGACTTTGCCGGTGGCCATGGCGTCATACCCAAGCCCTTCTCCCGGAATGGTCTGATGTCAGCAATGCGCTACATCGAAGAGGGTGTCTGCGATCCGCCGCCCGTATCCCCGCAGCCGGCGAGCTTCATTGCAGCACCCGCGTTTGCCGCAGCGTGGTCCCAGACTAGCCGCTGATTTCCGGGTGATAACCGACAATCGCATGGCTTCACGAGGTGGGACGACAGATGACAGAAGTTCTACGAAATTTCGATTACGTTGATCTATCAACGTCTTACCGCTAGGACGTTCCCGCTTTGGACCGTCAGCCACTCCCCCCTTCGCCTATTCAACCGCACGATGCCTCAGGCGTCGTACGTCAGGCTGTCGACGCATTTGCGTCCCGCCTCAACGAGCATGACCCCTTCGTTGCGGCGTTCGATCACTGCATTACGCCGATGGTCGTCAGCGATCCAACGCTGCCGGATAACCCGCTGGTTTACGTCAATCGTGCGTTCGAGACACTGACGGGGTTCTCGGCGGTCGAGGTCGTCGGCCGGAACTGCCGCTTCATGCAGGGACCGTTGACCGATCAGGCCGACGTCCAGCGCATGAAGGATGCGGTCGCTAGCCGCGAGCCGATTGATATCGACCTCCTGAATCACCGTCGTGATGGCACGCCGTTCTGGAACCGCCTCATGGTCGCGCCCGTGCATGACGCGACCGGCAGCCTACGCTACTTCGTGGCATCTCAGCTCGATGTCACGCTCGAGCGGCACCGGCTGTTGCAGTTGGAACGAGACCGCGACACGCTGAGTGCCGAGCTTGCGAAGCGTGAAGTCGCTTTGGCCGAACGAGAAGCGCGCCTGGCGCTTGCGCTCGATGCTGGCGGACTGGGCACTTGGACCATCGACTTGCCAGAATGGCGGCTTAGCTATTCGCCAAGCTGTCTTGCAAACTTTGGAAGGCCGGCCGGAGAGATATTATCGGCGGAAGGCTTGTTGGCTTGCGTGCATCCAGAGGATCGCGAACTCGTCAGATCTTCGCTGAACAGCGCTATCGAGCATGGCACGCGTTATAACGTCGAATACCGCATATTGACGCCTGAAGGCGAGCAACGCTGGATCAATTCCCAAGGCTCGCTGCAGCGCCGTGCGGATGGCACGCCGTTGGCGGTTTCGGGCTTTTCGAGCAATGTTTCAGCTCGCAAATTCGCCGAGGAGCAACGTTCGGTTCTGGCCCATGAACTGACACACCGCGTGAAGAACACACTTGCGACGGTCAGTGCCGTTGTCAGTCAGACGCTACGCGATGCTGGGTCCCTTGCTGAGGCTCGGGATGCGGTGTCGGGCCGCATCGCTAGCCTCGCGTCTGCGCACGAACTGCTTCTCAAGGACGAGATCGAAGGCGCGGCAATCGGTGAGATTGTCGAGCGGGTGCTGGCGCCGTTCATGGACAGCAACGGTCGACGGTTTTCCGCTGTCGGCCCGACGATACGGCTGACCCCGGAAGTGACACTTGCGTTGTCGATGGCGCTGCACGAGCTGGCGACCAATGCGATCAAATATGGTGCGCTCTCGGTACCGGAGGGTCAGGTGAGCATACGCTGGGACCTGAACGGCAATGCGACGGAACGTCGACTTACCTTCTCCTGGGCAGAGCAGGATGGTCCTATCGTTGCTATGCCAACACGTGTTGGATTTGGTACGCGAATGATTGAGCGCGTCCTGTCACGCCACATCCGCGGCAAGGCGGAAATCCAATATTTGCCGGAAGGTGTTCGCTTCGCAATCGAAGCGCCGATCTAAGCTCTCGACCATGTCTGACATTTATTAACGCCGTGGCGGCCCCATTGCGTGACCACATTGGTTAAGAGCTCAGCTTATCGGGATCTGTCATATGTGCCATGTGCTCGTCATCGAGGATGATTTCCTCATCGCCGATCACATCATCCAGCTGATCGAGCGGGCTGGCGGCACATCCTTTGATCAGGCTGCCTCGCAAGATGAGGCAATCGATGCTGCGAGATTGAGGCCTCCCTCCATCATCATGTCCGACGTCAATCTCTCAGCCGGTACCGGCCCTGCCGCGGTGGAAGCCATCATCTTGGAGCATGGGCCGACGCCCGTGATCTTCGTGACCGGCACGCGCGAAGCATGCCATGTAAATCGGCCATCGATGATCGTGCTCGACAAACCGATCAACGAACAGGCTCTTATCGCGGCGTTCCAAAGTCTGGCGCCCGCCTGAGCCAGCGATCGCCGACGGTCAGTGAAGCAGTCGCTCCATCGGCCTTACCTGTAAGACCGGGCACTTCATCAAGTTGTCTTAGCTCACTGAACCCGCCACGTTCCTTACGATATCCAACAATCATCAGGGGACTGTAGATGACCCTTCGTTCGATAGCCGCGCTCGGATTTGCCGTATTCTTGGGGGCGACGGTGCTGGCAAAGCCAGTGCCGATCGCGCCTGCGGCGGTGCTGTTCAGCATCGGCTCGATGCGTGCTGTGGCCTTGCGGGACATGATCAACCGCGTTCCGAACGACGGCAGCGTGTTCGGCAAGAAGGAAGGCCCGGCAGCTGTCACGGATATATTGCGGAAAGCAGGCGCGCCAACCGACGCGCTATCGCTCGGCGTCGACGCGCTGCTGGTCCGCATGCCGGGCCGCATGGTGCTCGTCGACACTGGCCTGGGCCCCAAAGTTGGTGGCGTCCTGATGCAGAGCCTGGCGCTCGCCAAAGTATCGCCGGCGGACATTACCGATGTCCTCATCACGCATTCGCACGGCGATCATGTCGGCGGGCTGTCGAGCGCGGACGGCGAACTTGCGTTCCCCAACGCGACGATTCATATGACGCGCGCCGAATGGGCGTTCATGCAGAGCCAGCCCGACAATGCGGCGCTAGTGGCGACAATCATGCCGAAGGTCACGCCATTTGATCCTGGCGCGGCCGTCATGCCGGGGATCCGCGCGGTACCGCTGTCGGGGCATACGCCGGGCCATAGCGGCTACGAAATCACGTCAGACGGCCAGAAGCTGCTCGACATAGGCGATACAGCCCATAGCACTATCGTGTCTCTCGCCAGGCCCGAATGGATCATCGGCTACGACACCGACGGCGAGCAGGGGCGCCAGCGGCGGACGGCCGAGCTGGCCAAGTTGGCAGCGAACGGCGAAAATGTGTTCAGCCCGCATTTTCCGTTCCCAGGGCTCGGCCAGATCGTCAAGGCCGGCACTGCTTATCGCTGGCAACCGGTGAAACACTGACGCCGACGGGATGCCGTTTTCACAGCACACCAATGTTATGCAGCCACTGCTTGACCTGTCCGGGCCATTCCCGCGAAATCGGATCAGCCGTGGGCCGCATTCCGAAAGCATGGCCCCCCTTGGCGTACAGGCGCATATCGACCGGCACGCCGGCATCGCTGAGCGCCAAGGCATAGGCCATCGGTTGCGGGATCGGATCCGTTGGGTCGTTCATGGCATGTAGGATCAGCGTTGGCGGTGCCTCGGGGATGATAGTCACCCATGTCTTGAGTTCGAGACTGTTCCTGCCCTTGCTGTCGTCCAGCATACGTGCGGTGTAGGCGACGATTGCAAAGTCCGGGCGAGGCGATTGCCGGTCAGCCGCGTCCGTAAGCCGATAGGTGCGCTTTACGGTGTTGCTCATGTTCGCCGCCAGATAGGCGCCCGCAGAAAAGCCGATGACGCCGATCTTGTGAGTGTCGATCCCGTAGGACGCAGCCTGCTGGCGCATCAGCCCGATCGCTCGCTGCGCGTCTTCCACACCCAACAGCACTTTCGGCCGCTGGCCCTGCGGCCAGTCTTGCGGCACCCGGTATTTGAGCACCGCACAGGTCATACCCTGCTGCACCACCCAATCGCAGATTTCCGTACCCTCAAGATCGGTCGCTATGACTTCGAACCCGGCAGAACGAGCATGGCGGCTCCGCTATTGCGGCCCTTCGCTCGATACAAGGTCATGGTTGGTCGGGTGACGTAGCTCGCCCAATGCCATTTTCGCGCGCCTACGAGCCCTGTCCCGTTACCGGTAGCCTCGGGCCGATCACCCGAGTCGGGCTTTGCGAGAGGCGTGCTCGCTGGCCAGAGCGGGATCTGAACCCCATCTTTGGCAGGCAGCCAGGTGCCTGCCCTTTCATTCTTGGGGAGGACAACCTTTGAAGGCGAGTTGTCGTTCTTGCTGATCTGCCCGTAGGCTGCGCCAGTAATACCAATTGCAATGACAGAGGGGACGACGAACCGGAACCGCGACAAACCGTATCTCCTGTTTTGAGGGCAACCTTCCTTCGGGATCAAGCGGATTGCAGAAACTTCGGTTATCGGCCCAAGATCATCAGACAACTGGTAGCTTCTTGCATAGGAACGGCCAGGGATATCTTCGGTGTTGCGCCGCTCCGCGGCACCTGCAGGATCGACGGACGTTCCGTAGACTATAACTAGGGGGATGCACTTGCGCGGTCTGGATTTCAGCTCTTGGCAGAGCCTGCTCGCCACCATCCTCGGGCTGACGCTGGTTACGCTATTGGGGGTTGGCATCCGGCTGCTCACTCAAATGACGTTCCAGCAGCGGCGTGAACGGATGAACCGGCAGATAAACGAGCGCCTCAGAACACTTATCGCTGCCTATAAGGTCCTCGGCGGATCGTTCACGGGGGACCTAACCGTCGATCCGGCCCACCGGCGCGACCTGCGGCGGAGGGAGCAGGGCGGCGTAGCAGTGGAGCCGATGGCCGCGTTGAACCTTAGTGCGGAAGGCGCGGCGGGGTCGGACCGAACGCGCCGGATCCGCGATGCGGTCGAGGCCGCGCTGTCTGACATCATCTTGCTGGGTACGGAGGAACATGTCCGGCTCGCGGACAGGGCGGTTCGCGAACTGGTTGCGGGCCACCCGGTACATACGCACGAACTAGTTGTATCGCTGCGTGCGTTCGTGCGCGATGCGCTTGATCTCGACCCGATCCCAGCCGACCTGATCATTGCTATGCAAGGACCCACGCGTCCGGCGTCGTCCGGCAGCGGCAGAGGTGGTAGCAACAAAGACGATGCTAGCCGGAGCGGCCGCGGTGGTGGAGGTGGTATGGGCGGCGGCGGGGTTGTAGGCGGTGGCATGGGTAACAATGCCTTTGGCGACGATCCACACCATGTCGCGGCGCAGATCGCGGACCGATAAACTATTCCTCCCCGCCTAAGTCTTGGCTAACCCACTTGTGGCCACTTCGGTGTTTTTCGGCACAGCGAACCGCTGTCGTTATTGTCCGGCCGGCCCACGCATGCGACTGCATCGTTGTCGAAATGGATAGGAAGCAATATTGCCGCCGTTGCTCGTCGCACTTGGCGCGCGTATCGCACTGGAATGACACGTAATCGACCCTGGCGAAAAGCCCTGATCGTGCTGTTCGTCGCGGTGCTAGCGTTCACTGGCTATTACGCGGTCCGGACGGTCAGCGACGCGATTTATTGGAACGCGCACCGCGATGAGCCGATCGAGCGGTGGATGACGATAGGCTATGTCGCACATTCGTATCACGTCCCGCCCCATGTCCTGCATCAGGCGTTGAACCTGCCGCCGACGCCGGACCGTCGGCCGCTCGGACGGATTGCGCGGGATAGCGGCCGTTCGATGACGCAGATCGAGGCAAAACTGATGTATGCGATCGTCCACGCGCGGCCGCCCTACCCGCCGCCCGGCCCGCCGCCACGACCGTTCATGCGGCCACCTTCGTTGACGGCGTCGCCCGCCAAATGACTGAACAGCTACTTGAACTTCTTACGACCTACGGGCTCCCTGCGCTATTTGGCGCAATGATCCTCGCTGCGGCCGGCATGCCGTTCCCCAGCTCGCTGACGTTAGTCGCGATGGGTTCGTTCGTCGCGCAGGGGGAGCTCGCATTCTGGCCTGTGATCTTCGCTGGTGCCTCCGGGGCGATCGTCGGCGACCAGATCGGCTATGCCTTTGGACGATATGGCGGCCGGCCGCTGCTATCGGCGGTCACGAAGCGGATCGGCGGGGCAGACAAAGTCGAGCAGGCCGAGGCCTATTCGCGTAGATGGGCGGGTTGGGGCATCTTCTTCAGCCGGTGGTTGATCGGGCCATTGGGGCCATGGATCAACGTCACCAGCGGACTGACCGAATACCCATGGGCACGGTTCATCGTTCTTGACGTTGCCGGCGAAGTGCTGTGGCTGCTGATCTACGTTTCGCTGGGCCGCGCTTTCAGCGACCAGGTTCAGACGATCGCGAGCCTGCTCGGCAATCTGACCTGGGTGATCGTCGGCTTGCTCGTCGCCGGGCTGCTGGGTTGGAAACTGTTCGGCCGTTCGACTACACTTTTAGACGATGCGGCATGATGAGCTGTCGCCGAGCAATGCTTCCCACTTAACCTCGTCCGCATTCAGAATCGACAGCCCAAGGCGCCGTCCATTCCGCCGTCCAAATGGTTCGTCGGACACCACTAGCTTCTTCGTCAAGCGCGCTGCTCAAACGCGGTCCGGGTCTGTGCGCCCCAAGTCTGACCGCCACGCAGAAACGCGTACCAGCCATAGATTGCGCCCGCATGACGCAACAGCTGGAAGCTGAACGGTTCGGCGATCGCGGCGACGATCGCGGGGCCCAGGTTCAAGCCTTCGCGCTGTCCGGTCCAGCGCTTGTAAATGCCGAGCGACCAAAGGTGAAAGCTGAGGTCAATCGCGATCTTGGCTATCATCACGAGCAGGATCGGGAAGGCGAGCGTGTAGCGACCGGTAACGACGAGCCCGATCAGCACCGCAAAGGCTGCCAGACCGTAGATCGGCTGCACAGTATCGAGCGCCTTCACCGGCAGCATCCGCGTGCCCAGCCGCCCGTAGCGCGCGTTGCCGACCATGTCCCGGTTCCAGTGCTGAGTCTGCAGGAAGCCGCCGAACCAGCGCTGACGCTGCTTGAGGAAGGCGGGGATGCTGGCCGGCGCATCCGTACGGGCCAGCGCACCACCGACGACTCGCACCGTCCAGTGCAGCCCGGCATCGTGGGCATGGCGGTGCAGCCGGTGGATCAGCTCGTAATCCTCCACCATGCAGTCGGGATCGAAACCGCCGACCGTCCGCACCGCATCGCGCCGGAACGCGGCGAAGGCGCCCGAAATCAGCAACAGCCCGTCGATCCGCATCCAGGCATCGCGCGACAGGAAGTTGCGGACATATTCGTAGGATTGGAACCACTCGAATATCCGACCGCTCAGGCTTGGACCGCAGATCGGTGCCAGCACCCCGGTGGCCGCCACCAGCTCGGGCTCCGCTGCAAAGGCGGCACGCATAGCGGCGATCGAGCCGGGCTCGATCAACGTATCGGCATCCACGGTCAGCACCACGTCCGTCTCGATCCGTTCAAGCGCGGCGTTGAGCGCACGCGCCTTGCCGCCGTGCGGCAGTCGCAGCCACTGAAGCCGGGTGCGCCCGACCTCGATCTCGACGAGTTCCCCGAGTGGTGGCGTTGCCAACGCATAGCCCGCCGCCATGGCGGACGGCGTATCGTCACTCGATCCGTCGTCAGCGATCAGGATCGCCTCGGGCGGCTGGTCCTGAGCAAGCAGCCGGTCAATCGCCAGCCGGATCACGCCAGCCTCGTTATGCGCGGCGACGATCACACCGAAGCTTGGCTGCACGCCGCTCGAGGCCGGCGTCACGGTCTGCGCGAGGTTGCGGATCTGCCACGCCGTAAACACGAGCAGCGCCGTGTCGTACAGGATGTACGCGATCCCGATCGACCATATGGCGAGCCCCTGGCGCAGAAACGCCTGCGCGATCAACACGACGAACACCAGCGGGGCGGCCAGACCGATCACCCGGCTTGCCAGTGGGATCGGCCGTGGCGAGAGACGCGGCGACTGGGCGGTAAAGATTGCCGAGAGGGATTGCATCGACCAGCGCCTAACCCTGGCTTGCTGAACCCGCTATTGCAGAATGCGTCGAGGACCGAGAATCGGCACGAGGTGGTGGAGCGGGTTGCAGCGGATGAATAGCAGATACACAGGCGTCGCCATCGCCTTCCACTGGCTGATCGCGCTGGGGATCGTCATCAACGTGACCCTGCCCTGGCTTTGGCCGCACCTTACCGACGACCGCGTGCGCCCCGCGATCGACTTGCACAAGTCGGTCGGGATCACGATCCTCGGCCTAGCGACCATGCGCCTGCTCTGGCGGCTGACGCATCGGCCTCCCCCGATGCCGACCACCTATCAAAAATGGGAAATCGGCGCGGCTCACATGACCCACTGGCTGCTGTACGCACTGATATTTGCGATGCCGCTGACCGGCTGGATCATGGACTCGGCGTACAAGGATGCGGCGACCCACCCAATGTTCCTGTTCGGACTGTTCGAATGGCCGCGGATCGGCACGGTATTGAGCTTGCCGCCCGCAACGCGAGATGCCGTGCACGATGGTTTTGGCACCTCGCACGTCTACCTGGCCTACCTGCTCTATACTCTGGTTGCGTTCCATATCGGCGGTGCGCTCAAACACGAATGGATCGACCGACACCGCGAACTAAGCCGCATGATGCCGGTTTGGCGCCGCCATTGAGGAAAGTGAGCGGCGCAGTTGCCGCTGATAAAACGGACGGCTGCTCGTTATCGAAGCAGGCCCGCCGGCAAGACCCACTACCGGACGTTCGCGGGGTAGTCTCCGCTTCCCAACTTCGGCCCTTCGTTCATCTCGAGGCGAGGCTCATGCTGCACGCATTGCCCTCTGCTTGACGGCAAGCCGAATTTCTCAAAAAGGATGTTGTTTCGAGAATCTCAGGTTTCGCTGGCATAGGTGCTAGTAGCGAACCATCGGTGCATTGCGCATGACAAGAGAAAGGACGGCAATGCGCTACGCCTATAGAGAGGAAAATGTCGATTATGTCGCCGATCTGACATTTGACGCACTCAGCTATGAGGAGATCCACGACAAGAAGCTGTCGCGTCCTCCCAGCAGGGTGCGCCTTGGCTTGCGACAGAGACGCGCTGATTTTGCCAAGATCATCGAACTTGGTGACGTGTCCGTACCCGGTGCGCCGTGGTTCAACGCACGGATTATGGTGCTGATGGATGAAACCCTGTTCGTAGGCGTCGATGACGGTCTGCTACTGATAGATGCCGCAACGGCCAACATTCTGAAGCGCATCCGAACTGGCAATACGGAAGTATCGGAGATCGTACCTGATTTTGATCGCCGCCGGGTCTATGTGGTCAATGAGCCGTACGGATTTGTTGCGGAGGACAACGCTTCAAATGTCGCAGCGTACGAACATAACGGTAGGCTTGCCTGGCGCGCACCGATGGCGGTTGAAGAGTGGTCGGACGCGAAAGGCTACTCTCAGATCATAGCGTTAGATCAGGCGGTGCTCGAAGTGACGACATGGACCGGGCGTTGCCACGTGGATGCCGAGGACGGTCGCGTGGTCAACTGCTGGTTCACGAAGGGAATGTAGGAGCTTTTCAGCGTTCCCAAAAAACGAACCCTTTGCAACCGACGTGCTGCTCGGGAAGCATCAGAGTTCTGCAGCGAGAAAGGCCGCAGATTGGGCCGCCTTGAGGCCGATGCGAAATCCGTGAGTTCTGCATCAGATGGGTGCGAAAGTCATAGGAGACGGGTCTGAGCCATTATAGCCTGCCCCTATGAAACATGCCGAACTACGGTCCATCGTTCACAACGTCGCCGATTCCCTCGGGAGCGGCATCGGTCTCATGATCGGCCATTACGAGATGGACGTTTATGGAGATGCCGAGCGCTCTCACGAGCGCGCGATCACGGTCGATTTCCTACACGGCGTTGTCATCGAAGGTGAACCGTCTACCTCGCTGGTGGAGTCGGTAGCGCTCTATAAGACCGCATTCGCTGACCTCTGTTCGAAAGCCGGTGGATCAATCGGTAACGTGGTAGAAGCAAAGGCGCGCTTTTGGTCCGACGCGTTGAACTGCCACTTCACAGTGACGATCACTGACCGCGACGGTCACCGCTCCGCAACAGACTATGCGGGAATACCTGGCCAACGGGTGAAGGTCCTAGATCCCCTTGGGCGCTTGCGGCCTCGGCCAAGCGCCCCGGCCTGATGCAAAACTTTTGATTTTGCATCAGGATGGTCGGAATGGAGAGGAAAGCGGACGGACCGCTTACGGAAAATCGATCGCGATAGCCGAGATGGTACGTCGCATTTTCCGAAATGATTGCGCGATAGACGTCCTGTTGGTCGGCACCGAATTACGAAGTTTGGAACGAGACTGGACCTGCTGCCGGAGACCGACGAATTAGTGCTAACAAACGGATTGGGACACCGATGGCAGACAAGCAGCATTTCGAAGCAATCGTTGGCGACATTGGTCGAAAGCTTTGGTCGATCTTCCCCGCGGATGCTGTGGAGATGCGGTTCGAGGCGCAATTTCATGAGTGGATGCAGACCGCGGGAGTCAGTCAGTGGACCCGTCGCGACGGTGTTCAAGGGCAGTATGCCGGCTTTGGTAGCAGGCCCGAAGAGGTGGAGGAGTCAATCAAGGTCGATCTCGCGAGAATGAGAACGCTGGACATCTTCCTGCCAAGGCCTTGGAATCACGTTACGGTGACATTGACCGAAACTGCTAAAATCAACTTCGATTATGCGTATGTCGACGAGATTGATCAGTGGCCTCGCCTCCATCTGATTGGAATTAGCGCTCTCGAACAAGCAGAAGCTACCCGCGACTACGGCATACCTGCTGCCGATTGGCAACATGTCGCCAGCGAGGTGCTCAAGATTAGGAGGGCGGAATATGAGGCCGCGCGGGCTCTGGGCGATGCAGTTATACAGCACGCCGTAGAGCAGAATATCAAAGACCTTCAAAGCCGGATTGAAGCTGCTGCAATCTAGCACGCGCCGAGGCCGATAGGGCAGTGAGATCACAGCGGCGCTGCATTCCAAGTTTTTCACCCATAGTGACAGGAAAGATCGCGCCTAACGAATGGCCGTTATCGGGAGTCCAGATCACGAGCTTCAACGTCCGCGTTTGGGCAAGCGGCCCCCTGCCCTACGGCTGCCGGCCAGACCCAGAAGGGGACGTTCTAGCATCGGTTCAGCTTCCCAATTCCAGCCGCTTGTTCATGTCCATAGCCAGAGGGTTGGAGCGGCGCGCCACTCCGTCTGACCGCCACGCTTTCTAGAAAGGGATCGAATCCAATAACGCCGCGGCCTACTCGATCGATTGCCGTTCATCTCTCAGAAAAGCAAAGAAGGCCTGATGACATGCGCTTGTGAGTTGACGTGTCAGCAGTCGCTGCCGATTGTCAGCGCTCTGCTTTAGGTCGTCAGTCCGACGCCGTTGATGACAAGAGCGAGCCCGATAGAATTTCGTTCGGTATCGGGCACACGAACTTCAAGCGCGTCGGCCGAACGGGTGAATGGTAAAGGTGCCTCGCTACCGGGCAGCGTTACGCGTCGTACTTCGCCTCTACCAACGGGGTTGCCGCTTCCCAGCAATGTGAGGCGCACCTTGCCGTCCGCGGGCCACCCTAGAACCAGCGCGTGAACTGCGTCGTTGCGGGTCACGTAACGTACGTCCTTTGCAGTGTAAGTGGAGGTCTGGCCTCCCTCCGAGAAAGCGCCGCCTCCATCAGTTGTCGAGCCTTCACCGTGCAAGCGCCAAGGGCGGGTGCCAAAGATAGCTTCTCCATACCGGCCCATCCAGGTCGCGATCTCCTCAACGATCTGCCGCTCCTTTTCATCGATGGTGCCATCGCCTTTGATCGGGACGCTCAACATCAGGTTGCCGTTTTTCGACACCACATCACACAAGGTATGAAGAACCTTCGCGGGGGTCTTGTATCGGTTCTCGCGGTAATATTGCTCGCCGTAGAACCAGTTTCCAAGGCACGTTTCGGTCTGCCACGGGAACGCGTCGATGTAGCTCTTCTGGCCACGCTCCACGACATCGACCAACCCCATCCGCCGCTGCGGTGGCGTTTCCTTCGCCGTTACCACACCTTCAAGTCGGCCACCGTTCCACTGCATGTTTCGGTTGTAGAAATATGCTGCCATGTCGAGCCCGGCTTGTTGCAACGGCAGGTCGTGGTTGTCGAAATAGAGCATGTCAGGCCGATACTTATCGATCAGCTCCTGGCATCGTAGTACCCACTGGCGGACGAACTCGGGATCCGGGGGCACACCCTCATCCCATAATCCATCAGTCGCGGCATGCCACGCGTTGGCCTCGGCAATCGATGTGATGCCATCGGGCATTGGCATGCTCGCCTGGGTGTAAAGCTGCTGCGGATCGAGCCCTTCCCACCAAGTGCCCCGGCCAGCAGTCTTTGTAAGTCTAGCGGCATCGTAGTGCTGACCCCGCCGCGCTCCCTCGGCATCGTAGCCGTAAGCAACCTGATTCCAGTGCCAAGCATGCCCTGAATGGTTGGACACGGCAAAGCGCAGCCCACGCTCTCGTGCAAGCTTTTCCCACGTACCCACGATATCCTTGTGCGGTCCGACCCGGGTCGAGTTCCAAGCGTGGTGAGACGAGGCATAGCAGTCCAGATTGTCGTGATGATTGGCGATCGCCATGAAATAACGGGCGCCAGCTCGCTTGTAGAGGTCCAGAAGTGCGCCAGGGTCCCAACGCTCCGCCCGCCAACGGTTCTGGATTTCCATGAATCCGGTGTCTGCGGGGTGTCCGTAATTCTTCAGGTGATGTTCGTATGAGGGATGACCTTGAAGGTACATGTCCCGCGCATACCAGTCGTCGCCTGCGGCCGGCACGGATGCAGCGCCCCAGTGCGCCCAAATACCAAATTTCGCATCGCAGAACCAGTCGGGCGCGCTGTATCCTGCCGTTAGCGAGGCCCAGTTGCCAGCGAAGCTTTGCGGCGGTGTCACCTTCACAGGCCGTAATGTTAAGGCACGCGATGCGGCATGCGAAACTTTGGTCAGCAACGGTGCAGCCGTTCCGGCAAGGCCTGCTCCTAGGATAGTCCGTCTTGTAGGCCGCAATGTTCGTTCCTCTTTATCGGTGCCGCTGGGTTCGTCCAACTCGTACGAACCCAGATCACCGATGGGAGCATTCTTCGCGCAAACGCAGCTGATCAGTAGGTCAGTCTCGCGGTAACGCTGATGCGACGATCGTTGAGAACTGACGACTGCGGGCGGCTGGGCAAGCCGTAATAGGTACGGTTCTCGGTATCTGTCAGGTTGGTGCCGTCGACGGTCAGCGCGAAGTGCGGTGCGACCGTATATGTCACGGAAGCATCAAGTTGCCCGCGCGCAGCATTGAAGATGGGCAAATTGCCGCTGCCGTTACCCGCCGTTGTGTCCACAAATTTGCTGCGCCAGTTGTACGCGACGCGGGCCGACAACGCACCCTGGTCGTAAAAGCCTATCAGGTTGTAGCTGTACTTGGACAGCTTCTCGAGCGGTACGAGCAACTGGTTGCCCGACGTATCGCGCGCACCAGGGCTAGGTGCCTTGCTGTCGACGAACGTGAAGTTGGCCTGCGTGCCGAAGCCCGACAACCATCCTGGTAGGAAGTCGAAGAAGGTGTTGCCGCCGACTTCGAAGCCCTTGATCGTGCCGTTGTCGCCGTTGAGCGGACGCGTGACTTGATAAGTGTAGGTGTTGGCACCGAAGGTGAACGTCTCGGGTGCAGTGACGTTGGCGATAAAGCCGTCGACCTTCTTGTAGAAGCCTGCCGCGTAGATCGACGTACTCTTCGACACATAATATTCGAGTGACGCGTCGGCCTGGTCGGCAGTGAGCGGGCGCAGGTTTGCATTGCCGGAACTGGCTGTTCGCTGACCGCCAGTCGCAACGAACTCGTTGATCGCGATGTTTGGGTTGAGCTGCGAGAAGTCGGGACGGGTCAACCCCTTCGATGCCGCGAGGCGCAACTGGAGCCTGTCCGTGAAATGGAAGGTCAGGTTCACACTAGGCAGGAACTTGGTGTAGTTCGAGTTCACGCTGATCGGTACGAACGCCACTGGCCCGTTGCCGAAAATCGGCTGACCGGTAGTTGCGTCAGTGCCTGTCTGGACCTGCGCCGAACGGCTCTCGAAACCCGAAGTGCCGACTTTCGTCTTCACTACGCGCAAGCCGATATTGCCGTCGATCGGTACCGCAAAGTCGGACACACCGAACTTCGCAACACCATAGGCGGTATAGGTCTTCTCACTCTGCGTGTTGCGGTCGCTCGGGAGATAGCCGACGCCCTTCAGCAGCGCGGCGGTCTGCGATGCATCGACATAAGGCGCGAGCGCGGCGCGCGTTGCATCATAGTCTAGCACGGTGTCGCGGCTAACGAACACCGCGCCAGCCGGCACGCCCTGATAGCCGCGGTACAGGCTGCCCGCGAACGGACGTACCTCATAAAGCTCCGGCGCCAGCGGCCGGTTCAGGCCGTAGTAGGCATAGCCGCTGCTGTCGGTGACAGCCGAACGATCGGTGTAGCGCAAGCCGCCACTAATCGACTTGAGGAAACCATCGAACTTGTAGGTTGCGTCAAGGCGACCCGCCTTCTCGGTGCCGACCGAATGTTCGATATGGTCGAGATAGCCACCTCCTGAGGCGTAGTTGGCCGGATCGATGGTCGACCCATTGCCGTTGGCGGCGTTGCCGTCTGGCGAGATCTGGAAGGTCGGCACGACGCCCTTGCCGGTCGCCTCGTACAGACGCTCGGCAGTCGAACTCAGGATCACGATCGAGCGAGTGCCGTTGGTGACACCGCGGACATATTGCGCATCGGCGTTGATCGTCAGCCGGTCGGTCGGGTTCCACTTGGCGTTCAGCGAGTAGTCGCTAGTGACCGAATGGCGCGTTTCCAGACTGGTGTTGGCGTTGGTCGGCACGTCGGCAAAGGTGCCACTGGTAAAGTTGCCGTCCTTGTCGAAGGTGAACGGCTTGGTGAAGTCCGGGGTGATCGGATTGTCGCCCGTATAAGCGAAATAACTGTAGTCGCCGTAACGAAACTTGAAGTCCGAACGGATGTACTCGCCGGTGAGCAACAGGCGGTCGGTTGGCTTCCATTGCACCGCGATATCGGTACCGAGGCGTCGTCGGTCGCCCAGATACTCGCCAATGCCGACACCGTGCGACAGATAGGTCGGTGTACCGGTGCGCCCGAGGCCAGCAGCAGTCGCCGCGTCGAGCGGATTGACGAACGTGCCGTTCGCGTTGCGCGCCTCGTTGAGGAGGTAGAAGGGCTGGCTGGAAATCTGGTCCTGGCGGAACGCGGTTTGCTGATACGCGAGGTCAACGAGGACGCCGATTTCGCCTATGCCTGTACTCCAACGATCGGACAGCAACAGGTTAGCTTGGGGCTTGGTCGTGCTGTACAGGTCGTAATAGTTCGAGCTGCCACTGATCGATGCCTTGAAGCCGTCGAAGTCGAACGGTTTGCGCGTGCGCAAGTTGATCAGGCCGCCCAGACCGCCTTCGATCTGTTCGGCCGACGGGTTCTTGTAGACGTCGACGCCGGCCAGCAGCTCGGACGGCACGTCCTCTAGGCTCAGGTTGCGGCCGCCATTGGCAGTGAACACGTCGCGGCCGTTTATCTCAGTGCGGACCTGGCTAAGCCCACGGATGGCGACCTGGCTTCCCTCGCCGAAGCTACGCTGGATCTGTACGCCCGTAATGCGCTGCAGTGCTTCGGCAACATTTCGGTCGGGCAGCTTGCCAATGTCTTCCGCGACGATCGAATCCACAATCTGGTCGGCGTTGCGTTTGATCGCCTGCGCGCTCGACAGGCTGGCGCGAACGCCGGTGACGACGATGTCGCCGTCGGCGGGGCCACTGCCGGTCGACTGCGGATCGGCAACGCCTTGATCGCCGCTCGGCGAGACAGTCCCACTCTGCGCTGCTGCGTCCTGCGGATTGACCGTGGACTGCGCCGCGACGGGGCTCGCCCAGATCAGGAGAAGCGCAAGCGCCGAGGTGCCGGCGTGCAGCTGGTTGCGACTAGCGCGCGGGGTCTTAGCTGAGGTCATCGTCTCACTCTCCTGACTTGGCGGCCTCTAACGGGACCCTAGCCCCAGTCTTTAACTTTAAGCGAATAAGTATGATATATAAAAGTGGGTTTCATGCGTAATTATTCCTCGTACTTTGCGGTGGAAACGGCGCTGTTGTAGAACCGGCACGCGACAGTCCGTGAAGGAGAGGTATGGAGAGCAAATCGCGTTATCAGGCGCCCGCACTGGTCAAGGGGCTCGAAATCCTTGAGTTGCTCGCCTCGGCCAGCACTCCGCTCATGATGTCAGATATATCGACCGCACTCGGCCGATCGGTGAGCGAAATCTTTCGGATGCTTCAGGTGCTCGAGGAGTATCGCTACATCGCGCGCGGTGACGACGGCTACCGGCTGACGGACCGGTTATTCGCGCTCAGCATGGGCCAACCGCCTGTCCGAGATCTCGTCTCGACCGCGCTACCATTGATGCGCGATGTCGCTCGCAAAACCGGGCAAAGTTGCCATCTGGCCGTCGTTTCCGGTGCTGAAATGATCGTTATCGCAGGGATGGAGGCGCCAGGCCTCTCCGGGTTCGCAGTGCGCGTGGGATATCGACGCCCTCTTCACAACTCGGCTTCAGGACGTGTCCTGCTCGCCTTCCAGACCATCGAGACGAGGCGGGCGATGCTGGACGACATTCGCCAGACCGGCGCCAAGATCGAAGAAGGCGGGCTTGCGGCAAAGCTCTGCGAACTCGCCGCCAATGGTTGCGGCACGAGTCCTAGCCCGGTACTGAACGGCATCACCGACCTATCGGTACCTATCCTCGCTGCAGGGATCGCGCGTGCCGCTTTGACCATGCCGTTCGTCGATGGTCCCGCTACTCGCGTGACGCTTGACGCCTCCAAGACCGTCCTGCGCGAGGCCGCAGCCACAATAGCCGAACAGCTCACTCCCGTGGTGCACGATCGCGTCGGCGCTGATCGCCAAGAAGTTTCATCCGCATGAACTCATCCCATGATCCTGTTCCACGCAGAGGCGCCGCAAGCGTGTGCGCAATCCACCAGACAGAGATCGTGTACGCGCCTGCCGATGCCGCGAACATCAAAAGTATGCGCCTCGATCATGCGTGGACCGTCGATCGCTGGACATTGACGTGACCCGGTCTGTTCGCAACCTTCGCGACGCATCACGGCGCACTTCCATGAACGCGGCAGTCCTCATCTTGGCGCTCCTTTCTGGCGCGGCCAGCGCACAAAACTATCAAAGCTCACCCGAGCGCAGGACAGTCGTGGAAAAGGACTGGGGACGCTGGCTCGGCCCATTCCGCGCAAAACTGTTGCCGAGCCTGATGCAGGATTTCGGCGAACGCTACATCTATCAAAAGGCCAATGCCGCCCTTCCGGCCCGCAAACCCGGCGAGCGCCGCGTCGTATTCCTCGGCGACTCCATCACCGACCGCTGGAATCTTGCCGTCAGCTTCCCTGGCCAACCCTATATCAACCGTGGAATTGGCAGCCAGGTCACCGCGCAGATGGTTCTCCGCTTCCACGAAGACGTGATCGCGCTCGACCCACAGGCAGTGGTGATCCTCGCTGGCGTCAACGACGTACAGGGCTTCCTGCAACAAGAAGCCCCCGAGCAGATCGAAACCAACTGGGAAGCCATGGCCGACCTAGCCGACGTGCATCACATCAAAGTCGTGTTTGGATCACTGCTCCCGGTAAACAACTATACCGAAGCCGCACGCGATGTCGTCAAGGAGCGGAAACCCGACGAACTCCGCGCCCTCAACGCCTGGCTCCGCGCGTTCTGTGCAAGGCGGGGCTATGCCTATGCCGACTACTATGATGTACTGGTCGACGACAACGGCCTGCTTGGCCACGCCTACACCACCGACGGCGTACACCCCCTCGACATTGGCTATGCCCGCATGACTCCGATCGCCGCGCGCGCGATCGCCTCTGCACTTGCAAGGAACTGATATGCACCACCAAAGTCTCGCAGCTCTACTTGCCGCCCTCCTACTCTCAGCGCCTGCCTCTGCGCAGACTATAGTCCCCGGCGACCCCTACGCCGACGACGCCGTAGGCATTGTCGCCGACCCGTGTCCTACTCATCCTAAGCCAACCGACAGCTACCAGATGTATAATCTGCACATGCTGACGCGCGATTATGGTCAAATCTGCCGCTACGCCGCGCAGAACGCCGCGCTGAAGACACCTACGCGCGTCGTCTTTCTGGGCGATTCGATCACTGACAACTGGATCGGCGCGGATGCGTCGCTGTTCGCAAACGGCCTTCTCGACCGTGGAATCAGCGGCCAGACCACGCCGCAGATGTTGATCCGCTTCCGCAACGACGTAGTCCTGCTTCACCCAAAGGCGGTACACATCATGGCTGGCACCAACGACATCGCGGGTAATACGGGCGCCGCGACGATGGCGACCGTTGAGGGTAACATCGCCAGTATGGCCGAACTCGCTCACGCAAACGGTATCAAGGTAATTTTGGCTTCGACCCCGCCCGCCAGCGCCTTCCCGTGGAACCCGTCGAAGCGTCCCTCGCCGCAGATCGTCGAACTTAACGCCTGGATACGGGGCTACGCAAAGACGCACGGCTACACGTATGTCGACTACTACAAAGTGTTGACCACGCCCGAAGGTGGCATGAAACCCGGTCTGTCGAGCGACGGCGTCCACCCGACTCCCGCCGGCTACGCTATCATGAAACCCCTCGCGCTGGCTGCGATCGCCAAGACACTGGGAACCGGCAATTGAGGTATGACCGCCGCGGCGTCCTCGCTGGCACCGCCGCCTCGAGCTTTGCCACCGGCCGAGCGCGCGGCGAGATCGAGCGATGCACATCGAAGGCCGCGAATTGGTATGATTTAACGCCACCTGGCGGAGGGCGCGGTTCAATTGACGATATATCGGTCTGGCCGAGACACCATCCCGGCTGGCCCGGCGCTTGCCGGGGAAGTCAGGGGCAACAAGGCGACGCCTACTTATACACTCCCATCGTCACTTTGAGCAGCAGCGGTCGGTTGATGATGTTGAGGCCATAATCTGTTTGGTCCCCATTCCACACCGCTGTCGTTGTCCAGCGGCCGCCGGTCAGCGTCCCCTCCTCGACTCGCACCATCATTCCCTTGGCCGGCCCGCTCGACGTCATGCCGAAGTTCAGTCGCACATAATCGCCTGCGACCAGAAATTCGTTGGGTGACAGTTGCGCCACCACCGCGCCGCCGACCGGCTGGTCCGCCCAGCCCGGCTTATCCGACTTGATCCAAGTCCATTCCTTCTGCCCAAACTGCCACTGGCCGAAGCTCGCCGTAATCGACCAGTCGCCCATCACCGTCGACTGCGCCGCGCCGTCGTCGCCCTTGGCCACGCCCCAGGTCGGACACGTGAACGCTACTTTCGCCCATTCGCGCGCTATTGGTGCGAACAATGCGTATTTGCGGCCGATTGCCCCTACCGTCTCGTCGTCCAGCATCTTTGCACCGAGCGGATAGTTCGAGTACCCGGTGTCATCCATGCCGAACGGTGAATAGCCGATGGCGCCGCGCCCCAGCGCCAGCCAGAAGAACCGTGCGAAGTCGGCCGCATTGCCGATCTCGGGCACCAGCAAAGCGTTGTCCGGCCGCGTATAGGCTCCGAGATATGCAACGACGTTGCTCGCCTTGCGGTCGTAAATGTCGGGCGCTGCAGCATCGATCGACGGCGCTGCCGCCTTCCAGATGTCAAGCACGTCCTGCTGCGGCCCGCCGCTCGCGACGCCGTTGGGATCGGGCACGTTTGAGGGTCCGGCAAGCGATGCATTTACATACATCGGTAGGGGCTTGATCGCCTTACCCGCCGCGGCGATCGCGTCGACGAAGCGCGCAACGTGCCATGTGTTGAACGCCCGATCGGCCTGCGCGCCGAATACCGCGCCCCACGTGCCGGGCTTTTTGCTAAGCGCCCTTGTCAAGGACGCTGGCACTGCCTGATTGAACAGCGCATTCGCCTTCGCGCCATAATCGCGCGGGTTACTGTAACTGCCTGTCTCGTTCTCGGGCTGGACCATAATCACAGTGTTCTGTGGATCGTGCGCCTTGAGGTACGTCATCAGCGCAACGAACGCCTTTTTATCCGCCTCCATCGTTGCGGGGAACATCGCTGAGAGCACGCCATGATCCTTGCCATCACGCGTCTTCATCCGGGGGAAGCGCACATTGTCGAGCTTTACCCAGTCGGGCGTATAGGCGAACGACGTGTTCTTCCACGTGCCGAACCAGAGCAGGACGACGCGCTTGTCGTGCGTACGCGCCTGGTCTAGCAGCGTTTGCACGAATGTGAAGTCGAACTTGCCTTCGATCGGTTCGATCTGCTGCCACGCGACCGGCATCTCCAGCGTGTTAGCGTGCATCCGGTCGAGCATTGGCCACACCGCGGGCAACTGCGATACATAGTTGCTCGAATTGTTCGCTTGTGCGCCGAGCATCAAGAACGGCGCGCCATCGACGATCAACGCGTGGCGCCCGTCGCGCGTCTCGATCTTTGGGATCGGCGTCGCTTGGGCGAACGCCGTGCCGGAAGCGAGCAGGGCCAAGGTTGCAAGTGCGATACGCATGATGTTCCTCTCCGGACGGATACCCTCTGGTCCCGACGTTATTTGTATGATCAAGCATGACTTGCGCTGATGAACAAGGATATCATAAGTGAAATTACGAAGCGGACAACCGCGCCACGTCCGGGAGAGAGATAATGAGCTGTCCGTTCATCCGTCGCGCGCTGCTGCTCGCCACCGGCGCCTCGCTGGTCGCGTTTGCCGCACCCGCGCTCGCCAAGCCGCTCGCTACCGTCGACCGCAATGGAAGCTTGGTCGCGATCGAACCCTACGCGCCTAATATCGTCCGGGTCACGATCGCGCTCGACCGTGACGAGGTGACGGCCGCACCCGGGCCTGGCCCTAACGCCAAGCCCGACGCGACCGGTTGGAGCCACCGCACCGATGCCAGCGGCGACGTCTTCGCTTCTTCCGCGCTGTTGATCACGGTCGATGCCAAGCCTTGGCCGAAGGCGCCTAGCCAAATGGAACGCTATTTCGCGCCCTCGCTGCCGGGCGTCGGGATCACGATCAAGCGCGCCGACGGCAGCGCGCTCGCCGAGATGACCGGCTGGGAAATGGCGCCGCAGACCATCAACGGTGAAAAGACGTTCCGGGTCGGCGCTAGCTTCGCGGTGCATCCCGACGAGCATTATTACGGCCTTGGCCAGAACCAGGAAGGCAAACTCGATCTCAAGGGGCGAACCATCGATTGCCGCCACAATTACGATGCCCCCGCCGGCGAGACGCTCTGCGTGCCGTTTATGGTTACCAACAAGGGCTATGGCATCGTCTGGGATAATCCGTCGGCGACGACGGTGTCGCCGGGGCTGCACAATTCGACGCACTGGCAGTCTAACGTCGGGGAGCGCGTCTCGTTCTTCGTCATCAGCGGCGCGACCACCGACGAGATCTATGCGGGTTACGCGAAGCTCACCGGCGCCACTCCCCTGCCCCCCAAGGCCGCCTTCGGACTGATCCAGTCCAAGGCGCGCTACGAGACACAGGCTGAGCTGCTCGCCGTCGCGGAAGGGTATCGCAAGCGCAATCTGCCGCTCGACGTGATGGTGCTCGACTGGTTCTACTGGTCGCGGATGGGGCAGCTGGACATCGACCGCACCTATTTCCCCAACCCCAAGGGCATGAACGACACGCTGAAGGGCCTCGGCATGCGCTCGATCATCAGCGTCTGGCCGCGGTTCGAGCGGGAGTCGCGCTATTACGACATGCTAGCGAGCAAGGGCTGGATGCTCCATGAAAAGGACGGCGGTGTGGTCGACGGGCTGCCAGTCCGCTCCGACCGTACCGGCGGCCTGCTCGATTCGACCAACCCGGACGCGCGCGAATGGTTCTGGGGCAAGATCCGCGACAACATCGCCAGCCAAGGCTTCGACTGGTTCTGGCTCGACGAGACCGAGCCGGATTTAGTACCGGACGGCCATTTCTACTCGATCGGATCGGGTGACCGCTATCACAACCTCTACCCGCTCGTGCATACTACGGGGGTCGCCGACGGCTCGGCACGCGACCGACCTGATTTCCGTAATCTGATCCTGTCACGCGCCGCCTATCTCGGTACGCAGCGCAACGGCGCGTTGTTCTGGTCGTCGGACATTCAGTCGACTTGGGAAGCCTTGCGTCGCCAAGTCCCTGCGGGCCTCGGCTTCACCGCAACCGGCATGGCCTATTGGAGCAGCGACACCGGCGGTTGGCAGTATCCGAACGGCCCCAAGGCGTTGAACCCCGTGCTCCTCGACCCTGCCGGCGCGGCCGCAATGTCACCGAGCTATGCCGATTACCCAGAGCTTTTCACGCGCTGGTTCGCCTATAACAGCTTCACCCCGACACTGCGTATCCATGGCCAGCGCCCCGGCACGGCACTCTGGGATTACGGCACCGCCGCTGAACCCGTTCTCGCGAAGTTTCTAAAGCTCCGTTATTCGCTGATCCCGTACATATACTCGCTAGGGCACACGACATATCAGACCGGCGCACCATTCATGCGCGCACTGTTTATGGATTTCCCGAACGATCCGAAGGTCGCCGACATGGGCGACGAGTACATGTTCGGCCCCGCCTTCCTCGTTGCCCCCGTCACCGACCAAGGCGTTACCAGCCGAAAGGTCTATCTCCCCGTTGGTGCCGACTGGTATGATTTTTGGACTGAGAAAAAGTACACTGGCGGCCAAACGATCGATGTTGCCGCACCGATCGATCAGATCCCGCTGTTCGTCCGCGCCGGATCCATTCTACCGATCGGCGTTCAGGTGCCGAGCACCTCGACGCGCCAGCCGTTAGAGTCCATCCGCATCTATCCGGGCCGGAGCACCAGTTTCTCGCTCTACGACGACGACGGCACCACCAACGCCTACAGGAAGGACGGCGGCAAGTCGGCGACATTACGCTGGGACGACACCGCCGCACGGCTTAGCGCTTCGACCGCGCTACCGACGGGGCAGGATCCCGCCAAGCTTGTTCGCTTGGTCGAAGGTCGATGATTACTTGCGACGGTCCCCTATGGACCGCCGCAAATAAGTCAGATACGATGACTTGCAGTTCGAGAGCCCGCGCCTGAACGGTACTCGCCAATCACCCCAAATGTATAATGATCATAATACCCGATATGCGGACGCCCGTATTGATTTTCCAAGCGGCTTGAGCGTTCAGGTTGGGTGATGGGCCAGAGCAAACCTTGACTAGTAGACCCACAACTGGTCGTTCAGAACGACGTGAGTTTATCTCGAAACCATTGGTTCGTTCAGGTGTTGTCTAGCGGGTGTACTCGGGCCGGTATCGGTCAGCGCCGTCGGCGGACAAGCCCATTCGGGAAGACGGCCTGGCCGATGCCAGGCCACGATCCGACCACCGCTACACGTTGCCGCCATTCAACGCAGAAAGCGGAAGGGCATCTCGCCTGACCGGTTGGAGAAGGTAAGCATGGAAACGGCGGGCTTCGGCGGCGGGTGTCATTGGTGCACCGAAGGCGTGTTTCAAATCCTGCGCGGCGTCTCCCAGGTCAATCAAGGCTTTCTGCAATCGACCGCACCCGACGATGCCTGGGCCGAAGGAGTGATGGTCCGATTCGATCCCGGGATAATTTCGTTCGACATTCTGATTGAGGTCCATCTGCGCACCCATTCGGCGAACAGCGGCTATTCACCGAACGGGCGTTACCGCAGCGCTGTCTATTTTGGGGATGCCGACCAGTGGCATCGGGCGGCTACGGCGATCACCCTGCTCAGGCAGGAAGTTGACAGCGCTGTGCGGACGAAGGTGTTGCCGCTCGTCGGGTTCCGGTCATCGGAAGAGCGCTACCGCAACTATTACCGTACCGATCCGACCCGACCTTTCTGCCAACGCTATATCGACCCCAAGCTGGTTGCGATCCGGCGAGACTTCGCCCGGCATGTCCTGTCCGAGGGCGACGCAGTGCGATAGCGATTCCAACGGCTGTCATGCCAAGACGCGGCAGCGACCCGTGCTATTCCTCTGCCCCGATGCTATGGCGATCTACGTCGAGACCGCCTGCTCACTTGTCAGTTGCATTTGTCACATCGGTGTCAGCGGTTTTGCCGGCAATGCGGAGATCACTCGTGTCAGCCGGACGGCTCCCTTCCTTCCCGCGTTCCTGTCTACCGCGCATGCTGCCGTTGCACGCCGAGGACGGGCAGGATCCATACTCGGCTATACTCGGCTATCAGACCGGCTGTCTGGGAGACGAGCCCGGAATGGCAGCTTACCAACTTAGAAATGCGACATCCGTCGCCCAACCGTAGTTGGTGAGCTTGCCAGGTTCCACTACCCAAAACGCCAGCCTGCGCCACGCCGGATCAAGTGTCGGTCATCACGGATAGCAGGTCATCCACGTCTCCCACGGCAAACGCCGAATACTCGTCGCCGATCGCGTAGGGCAGCAAGATGCGGCGATCCCGGATCAGCGCACCGCAGCTATAGGTCACGTTCGGCACATAGCCCCCGCGTTGTTCCGCGCTGGGAAACAGCAACGGCGATGCCGTGCGGGCGAGCACCTTCGACGGATCGTCCTTGTCGAGCAGGCATGCACCAATACAATATCCCCGGACCATGCCGACACCGTGCGTGAACACCAGCCAACCCTCGTCTATCTCGATCGGCGATCCGCAATTGCCCAGCTGCACGAACTCCCACGGATATTTCGGCGCCATGATCGGCGTTCCGGTCTCCCACGTGTAGAGATCGTCCGATCGCAGCAGCCAGATGTTCTCGCTGTCTTGGCGGCCCAGCATCACGAACTGATTGTCGATCCGCCGCGGGAACAGCGCCATCCCCTTGTAGCCGGTCATGGCGCCGGCAAGCGCCCTCATCTCGACCCGGCGCAGGTCGACTCCGCGCAGGATTTCCTGGCGCGCATCCTTGCCGTCGAACGCGGTGTACGTGCCGATGATGCTGCGGACACCGTCGTGATCGGTGAAGTTGACCAGTCGCAGATCCTCTATGCCCTGTCGCTGGCTCGGTAAGACCGGGAAGATGACGGTTTCGGACGCATCCCGGCTGTCTTCGCAGAGCAGGCGGACCCACCCGTCATCCTGCCGCTCAATGCGCGGCGGGACGCCGTGCGCGCTGGCCGGATCGATCACCAGCCGATCGCCCGGTCCCCACTCGCCGGTACGGAACGTGATCGACGATATATGACCTTCGCCGATGCCGCGCAGCGACATGACGAAGCGGACCGCGCCCGGCACGGACGGTTCTTCATCCGTCAGTGAAACGATGCTGGGGTTGAAGAGCGCGGCGGACTCGAACGCGTATTCCTGGCTGAAATAGGCGCCGATGATCAGCCGTTCGTCCTCGTTGAAGTCGCCGTCCCCTATGTCCTGCCGTACCTCATCGAAACGACGCAGCAGGACCTGCTCGGCGTTGCGGTGGCGCTCGCGCATGGGCGTCAGCAGCAGGTCGCGCATCCTTTGGCGCATCGTATCGTCCAGCGCCTGGACGCGGTCCACGACGACTTGGCTGCGGGGCGGGCGGTCCGCCTCGAACGCTTTCGGATAGCCGAAGCTGAACGGCCGGATCACGGTGCGCGACGGATCGGGCTTCAACTCGACGTCCAGCGTCGTGAAGACATCGGCAGCGTTCATCGGCATCGGCCTTTCAGCTATTCTCGCGAGAGAGCGCTCGCGACACGCTGAGGTAACGATGTCGAGCGGCACCCGATCCCAGGTCCGTAGGTATGAAGTCTTGGCTGAAGTGCAGGGTCTAACGGTTACGTCTGCGGCAACGACCGGCCGATCAAAGGCATATTTCGCAGCCGCTCCCCCGTCGCTGAAGCCAGAGCATTCGCCAGCGCGGCCGCGGTCGGTCCCTGGGCACATTCACCGGTCCCGAGGAAAGGCGTGCCCGGCCGATCGATGACCTCAACTTTTACGCTGCGTGGCGCATCGGCAAACCGGAGTATCGGATAGGTGCTCCAATCGTAATCGGTCCGGCGCGCCCCGTCGTGCCCGGCCGCTTCGAAGGCGGTCCAGCTCAGCGACTGGACGATCCCGCCCTCCACCTGATTGCGGATGCCATCCGGGTTGACGGCCTCGCCGCTGTCCACGGCAGCGACTGCGCGGTGGACGATCAGCCGGCCTTCGTCGGGGATACGCTCTACGTCGAGCGCGATGGCGCAATAGGCCCCGTGGTTCTTGTAGCGGGCAAAGGCGAAGCCCCGCCCGCGATTGGGGGCGGATCGGTATCGCGCCCAGCCAGACCGTGCTGCGGCCTGCCGGATCACAGCAGCCGCGCGTGGATCGTCCAAGTGCGCCAGCAGGAACGCAACCGGATCCTGTCCCGCTGCTGCCGACAGCTCATCCATAAAGCTTTCAAGCGCGAAAATGTTCAGGTGCGCGCCCAGGCCCCGCAGCGCCGAGACGCGTACCGGCATGTCGGGCAGAAAATGGCTGACGATGGTCTGGTTAGGAAAACGATAGAGTGGAATGGCGTTGCGGTCGCCGCCGCCATTGGGCTGCGGGATCGGTTTCGGCGGGGTCGGCTTGAACGACGATACGACTTCGGCACCGGCGAGAAGATCGCCCGCCGCGACCGGTCGCGTGCTGTGCGTATTGCTCCACACCTGATGCCGCCAGTCGACGATCCGTCCCGATGCATCGAGCGTCGCGTCGACCTGCGCGAGCATCGCCGGCCCGAGCGGTTCCCAGCCATATTCCTGCTCGCGGCTCCATTGCAGCCGCACGGGGACGCCGGGCATCGCGCGGGCGATCAGCGCAGCGTCCCCGGCCACATCGTCCGCGCCGTTGTGCCCGTAGCATCCTGCTCCTTCGCGGTGGACGCACCGGACACGGTCGGCCGGGATCGCGAGCAGTTCGGCGATCGCCTGGCGGAGCGGCTCGACACCCTGGCTATGCGTCCACACCGTCAGCCGATCCTCGGCAAACAGTGCCACCGCACAGGTCGGCCCGATCGCGCCATGCATCAGATAGGGCCTGTCATAGCGTGCCGACAACTGCTGGACGCCGCGCGCTTCAGGGTCATCGCGGCGGTTGTCGATCACCTGGCTTTCCCGCCGCATGTCCAGCAGCCCAGCCGGCATCGGGAACAACGCCGGCACCGACGGATCGCGCACCCAGAGGCCCCGATTGGCCACGCGAAGCGCCTGCTCGAGCGGCCATTCGTGCGGCCCGACGATTGCGGCGAAACGGCCGACCTGCACAACCCTCGCGACACCCGGTCGTCGGCGCAGCACAGAAAGATCGGGCGTCAGTTGCGTGCCGGATGACGGTCCGCGCAGGACCCGGGCGTGCACCATGCCGGGCAGCCGCATGTCGTGCACATAGCTTGGCAAGCCGGTCAGCTTGGCGGGCAGGTCGACGCGCGGTACCGGCCGCCCGATCAGCCGTCGAGCCTCCCGACGCTTGCGTGGTACGTCCGCCCTTGCGCGCACTGCGAGCGAGGTGGATGCAGCCAGCCCCGCATAGGTCGCGCGCCGACCCTGCCCATCGAGCACGGCACCGTCGCGTGTGAACAATGTGGTCGCCGCCACGCCCCACCGCGTCGCGGCTGCCTCGGCAAGCAACAGCCGGACGTTGGCGGCGGCATTGGCGATCGCGGTGCCGCTCTGTTCGAGCGTCTGGCTCCCCGCGGTCACGCCCTCGTTCGGTGTCAGGCCCGTGTCCCCGGTGATGAGGTCGATCCGGTCGATGGCGACGTCGAGTTCGTCGGCGGCAAGCTGCGCCATCGCGGTCTTCACACCGGTGCTGAGTTCGACCTTGCCCGTGAACACGGTTACGCGACCGTCGGGTGCGATCCGGATCCAGGCGTCGAGATCGGGGAACTTGGCCAGTGTCCCCGGTAGGTCAGGCGCGATTGTCGGCGGTCCGCCACTACCCTCGCCGCCGGTCTGCGACAACGCGGTAGACGGCGCGAGCGAGAATGCGACGAGCAAGCCGCCCAGCACGTCGCGGCGTGACGCCTCGCCGCTCACGTCACGGGTTCCGCGGCATCGACCACGCCGCCGCCGCGCATCACCGCTGCCCTCCGCACCGCGCGCAAAATCCGCATGTGTGTCCCACACCGACAGAGCGAGGGTGCCATCGCCGTCCGCAATTCGTCCTCGGTCGGGGTCACAGTCTTGCGCAGCAGTCCTTCCGCACGCACCATCACGCCGGGGATGCAATAGCCGCACTGCGCCGCCTGTTCGTGGAGAAAGGCGCGCTGGACGTCACCCGGTTTTGGCGGCCGTGCCCAGTCCCTCGACCGTCGTGACTTTTCGCGTGCCGATCGCACCGATGGGGAGGACGCAGGAGAACACCGGCTGGTCGTCAACCAACACGGTGCACGCGCCGCACTGCCCCAGGCCGCATCCGAACTTTGCGGCATGCAGCCCCAGATCGTCGCGCAGCACGTAGAGCAGCGGGGTCGCGGGATCGATATCCACGAGCTCCGTCGCACCATTGACGGTCAGGTCGATCATTCGCCCTCCTTGCGTGCCTTGGCGACGTCTTTCTCGAGGTTCTTCCACGCCGGTCCGTTGAGCCGGAACGGAAGCACCGCGCTCTCCGCACGGCGCGTGAGCGGCTGGCGATTGTCACATCCCGAAGAGCTAAGCGGTTGGGCGCCAATAGAAAATATCGCAGCGCCACCATTGCGGAAGTCTTACCACTATTATTTGCGCCGACCAGAATCGTCGTTTTGGGTCGAAGTCGAGATGGGTAGATCCAGCTTCCTGAAATTGGAAATTTCGACGAACTTGATACGCATTGGACCCCACCCCTGTAACTTACGCCGCTCTTGCCCTTGATGGAGCGCTAACGGATGTCGCAACGCTCTGCATCAATTAAGAACGACGGCGACTACAGCCGCCAAATTAAAGTCCGGGCCCCGCCCAAACCAATGGACTCCGAAGATGACCGGGCGCGGTGCTGCAGCGAAGCTCGCAAGGCGGAAACCAAAGACGATGAAGCAACTGTCACGTTGGTCGGCGACGAAATAAGAGGTTAGGTGGAAACACCAGGTCCCTCAGCGCGCCGGAGTTGCTGCGCGACCGCAACTGGCAGCCGCTCAGCCTCTTGCTTCACTACATGAACGACCGCCGTGTATCGCAGATTCGTCACTCCGAAGCGGCCAGGCCGCTTTCTACCACCGGGCTTCCGCTATTCGTTCTCAATGCGCCCCGATCAGGTTGATCCGATTGCCAAGATGACGGAACGCGCGGTCACGGCAGGTCAATAAAATGACCTGCATTCGTGTTGCGGCGTCGGTCAGGATCTCGTTCATCATATCTAAGCGGGTATCGTCCGAATAGACGAGCGGGTCGTCCAGGATCAGCGACACCGGCACGCCCTGCTCCAGCAGCATGTCGGCGAAAGCCAGCCGGGTGAGCACCGCAAGCTGCTCCTGGGTGCCACGGGAAAGATCGCCGCAAATCTCGCCCCGGCCACCACGCGTGATCGACGTCAGGCCCAGATCATCCCCAAAGCTCGGATCGCATCCAGGCAGTAGCCGTTCGATGTGACGACGCGCGCGGCGCGCAACCGGCCCGACGAACGTCCGTGAGGTCTCTGCTCGCGCCCCTTCCAGCATGTCGCGAAGCAGCTTCAGCGTTTCTGCCTCCTGCGTGACGCGCACCAGGTTGGCGGCCGCAGCATCCGCTTCTTCTCGCGCAGCAGCAGCGCGGTCCGCCAGTCCCTTGCCCCCTTCCGCCTCGATCCGCGCCTCGAGCCCGGCGACCACCTTCTCCAGATCGATCCGCTGCGTCCGGGCGACCTCGACGCGTTTGTCCAACAACCCGATCTGGCGTTCGATCGCCACTACATCATGCGCTGTCGCAGCACGTTCTGCGTCCTGCAGACTAACCAGCGCTGCCGCTTCCCGCTGACGTGCATCCAGCAGAGCCTCATCCAGGCGATCTACCTCAGGCTTGCCTACTAGAGCAGCCAGCTGCGCTCCGGCGTTGGCAGCATCCCGCTCTGCGCTAGCCGCCTGAACCATCAGCGGCGCATTGCGCGCTTCCAGCTCGCGCAGTTGCGCAGACGCCGCCTCATCGACACCCTCCGCCCTTGCGAGCGCTGAATCCGCCTCCGCCGCGATCACGCTCAACGCGTCGACGTCCGGTCCTTCCTCACTGCCCTCCCCTTCAGTGCTTTCCGGCAATCCTGCCATGAAGGTCTTCAGGGCCGAAGCACCGGCGTCGAGACCGAGCAACGCCACGGCCGGCGTGATTCCAGATATCCGCGCTTCAAGCGTCCGCACGTTGGCAACAGCGTCACGTGCGATCTCATTACGTGACCGCGCGTCGGCGACACTCGTCACCCCGTGGTCGGCCAACGCGGCGCCCAGATCATCTCGGGCATTGGCGAGCGCCGTTTCGGCGCCTTGCAGCCCCGCTGGCGGTCGGATGATCAACTCAGCCTCGCCAAGCTGGATGCGCGTCTCACGCGATAGCGTCCGGTCACCGGGCTCAGCCGACATTCCGTCGATCCGAACGCCGCTGACATCGCCCGCGAACTCGACCCGGGTCGAACCGGCCTCGACAGCCGCGCGCGCCTTGTCGACGGCACGTTCGCGTTCCTCCAGCGTCTTGATGACGCTGGAGGGGATCACGGTCGTACCAAGCTTGCGCGCTGCCTCTAGTTCGGATTCGAGGGGCAGCAGTTCGGTGTGCCGCTGGCGGGCCCGGCCGATCTCGATGTGGCGTACTCGTGCCGTAACCAATTTGTTGCCAGCCTCGAATACGGCATGCGCCTTGCGCCTATCGTCGCGGGCCGTCGCCAGCCGATCCCGCGCCGTACCCGCTCGCTCACGCGTGGTGGTCAATTCCTCTTCTAGGGCGGATCGTTTCTCACGTGCCTTGCTTAGCGCCGCGGCCGTGTCCCTGACGGCCTTCCGAGCATCGGCGAGGCGCGCGGTGAGATCCTCAAGGCCCCTGACCTGATCAGCAAGACGACCTTGCTCAGCCCGCCTAGTGTCGAGCAACTGCGCCGCGGACCGCGCCACGTCGATCTGACTGACCAGCGCCTTTCGCCGCTCTGTGTCCGCCGTATCAGCAAGATCGCGGTCCAGCACCTTCAGCTTGGCCCGAGCCGCCTCAAGATCGGAGAAGCCCCGCTCTAGGGCGGCAAGCCGAGTTGCCGCCTCGGTCGCAGCGCTCTCGGCAGCGTCATGCTCGGTACGAGCTGCCGTCTGCCGACCACTAGGTCGGCCGGTGTTGGTCCAATAGTCTGCGAACTGGCTGTCGATCCGGGGCCGGACACGCTGGTAGGCTGCGCCGCCCATAATTGCGCCAACCTCAGCTTCCAGCGTCGCGCGCACGCTGTCGCGGACGATGTCGCCTGGGGCACTGACTTCGAGCGCCTGCGCCTGCCCTACCCAAAGCAGCCCCAGCGCGCCGTGTGCGGCCGCGTCGCCGGCTTGGCTCGTGTCACGCCGCGCGCCGAGCAATGCCTGCAGCTGGGCTTCGGCATCTTCGCCTTGTGCCCGGCCGTTCGGGCCACGCACCTCGACCGACGCACCTTTCAGGAAGCGCTTGCTGACCTGCCACTCCTCGCCTCTCGCCTCGAAGCCGATTTCGATCTGCGGGGCGACCGCCTCGCCGTGCGGCGCATAGCTCCGCGCCAGGCGGTTGGCTGTGTTGTGCCGAATGAAGAAGGCCGCGCGCATGGCTTCCAGCAGTGTCGACTTGCCGGTCTCGTTGGGCTCGATGATGACGTTCAAGCCGTCGGTGAGCCCATCGAGAACGAATGGATCACGGAACTTGCGGAAGTTGGACAGCGCGATGCGCCGGATCTTGAGGCTCATGCTGCGTCCTTTCCGCGCTGATATTCCACGAAGAGGCGCTCGAGCGCCCGCTTGGCCGTAACGCCGTCGTTACCCCCGACCTCGATCATGCTCATCAGTTTTGCGGCAGCCGTTCCGATCATGCCCTCCACCTGAAGATCTGCCAGATCCTGCTCGCTCGGCCGACCGACCAGATCATCTGCCGCAACCGCCAGATGGCGCAGGCGATGACGCAGGTCATTGTCGAGCCTGCCAAGGATCGCAATCCGGTCGGAGAGGCTGACGATCCCGGCGAGCGACAGCTGCAGGAGCGTCGCCGACGGTTCGATCGGGCCGAGCAGCCGATCGCACTCGGCTACGAAGCCGTCCGCGTCCGGGATCGTCCAATCCCGCATCAGCCATTGGAACCTGCCCGTGCGGATCGGTGACACGACCGGTTCCGCGCCTGGCTCAAGCGTCACGAGCAAGGCATATCCCGGTTCGTCGCGCTGGAAGCGATCTGTTTCCGGTGTGCCAGAGTACCAGGTTCGCGCATCGACCCGCAGCGCTCCGTGCCAGTCACCGAGTGCCAGATAGTCCAAGCTGGAGCGCTGTGCGCGATCGGGAGCGATCTGGTTTTGCGCCTCACCGCGCGACGAAAAGTCACGGATCGAACCATGGGCCAAGCCAATGCGTAGTGTCGCGCCCGGAGTCTCCATGGTGTCGAACAAGGCGGTTGGATCATCGAGGTTGTGCCGGTGCGTCAGCGGCGCTGGCAGGAGCCAGTGTCCGGGATCCAGCTTGCACGGCACGGGCTCCGTGACGATGCGGATGTTCGCCGCCCCCTTGGCGCGAACACGGTCCCACAGACCACTGTTACGGGCGAAGTCGTGATTGCCGGGGAGCAGCCACCACGTGCAGGCATATCGCTGCATCCGCGACACTGCCTGCACAATGACGCGATCTTCTGGACCCTCGGTATCGAAGACGTCGCCAGCGACAAGGACATGAGCCGCGTCATACTCGGCCGCGGCCTTGCCGATCGCATCGATCGCATCGAAGCGCGCTTCGCTAAGCGCTGCGCGGACATCGCTGTCGAAGCGGCCGTAGGGCTTGCCTAGCTGCCAGTCTGCGGTGTGTATCAAGCGTAGCATAGGGCTCTCTCGGTAACTTCTGACCCACGTGTCGAACGCTGCCGCCACTTTGCCATACTGCTGGCAAACATCATCGCCATTGCGTTCTTGTTCAGGACACTACGCCCGCTGCACGAGTTGCTCGATGGTGTCCGGTTCGGCTTTGATGAGCGACAACAGGACTCGCGCCGGCGCATCTGGCTGGCTGCGGCTTTGCTCCCAGTCCCGCACTGTACCCAGTGGGAGATGGTATGCGCGGGCAAACTGATCCTGTGTCTTGCCCGTACGTTTGCGGATCGCGGCCACATCGATGGGCGCTGCTACCCTTGCGTGACCCGTTTCCCCATCGGCGTGGGCAATAGCATCACTGAGGCCGGCTGCGATCTTGTCGAAGGCACTCTTCATTTTTTCCTCCTAAGGCTGTCGGTCAGCGTCTTGGTGAAAGCGGCAAGGGCATTTCGCTCACCCTTGGTGAGGTTGGCCTTTTCGTTTTTTCCGAACACGGTCAGCAGGAACGTCGGGACATCTATGCCCGCATAGTAGGTGATGACCCGATACCCGCCAGATTTACCGCCGCCCGGCCGCGCTACCCGTAACTTACGGGCCCCGCCGCACCCCGGCATGATCTCACCGGCTTCCGGATTGGCGGTGATCAGGTCGACCACCATCTGCTGCTCGTCGGCACTCATGCCAACGTCCTTCGCCGCCGCATGATAGGCATTGGTTTCGATAACCGAGTGCATGCCGGCACGTGTACGGGTTACCCGTAGTTAGTCAAGCGCATAGCTATGGTCGGGGGGCACCAACAGCGACCGGTTGGCCCCCGCCCGACAGCATGAACGAACGTCCGGTTACGCCGATCGTTGCCCGATAACGGACGGGCCTCTATCCACCGGTTTTGTCGTAAATGCAGACAGTCCGCATGCACTCTAATTACGGTATTGTAGTCGAAACTATACGTTCCGGCCGCTTCGGGATCCGTTGCCGGAACGCGGTGCGTTCCTCCATTGAAGACGTTTTTTCACCTGCAGATAGCGTGCATTTGGCCGAATGACCTCAGCCAAGGGCCGTAATTGCCGCTGCCGCCCCCGCAGCGTTTATGATAAAGGGCGACATGCTCAAGACAAGAATGAAGCGGGTCGCCGATCGCGGCGATCACGCCGTGCGGCGCCTTGCCGGGATCGAAGCTTCGGTCGCGAACCTTTCCGACGAGGATCTGCTCGATTTGGCTGACATTTTTAAAGCAGAGCCCCGCTCACCAATCGGCGATATGGCGTTCCTTGAAATGGCGCGGCGTAATATCAGTCTTTGAAGGCCGGTCGCAAACGCGTTAGCAGAAGCATGGGGCCACTGAAGAACATCGCTCAGACCCAACGATCTCCCGCAACTTTTCACGACATGATGGAGCGAAGGCGCAGCGATGGCAGCGATTGGATCCCGGATCAATGAGACTGGCACCCTAATACGAGATGGCGGGGCCTTCTATCTTCGCCGCGATGTCGGTGGGCGGTACGAGCTGGAACTGCACCGCACCCCCGTAGATCTGGTAGAGAAGCGCGTCCGGCTCATCGGCACATTGGTTGGTCCAGGTCTGGTAAATGCCGACGGGGTTGCACCAGCTTAGCTGGTCAAGGATGCCTCTGGCTTACGTTGTCAGCTACTGGTCGCAATTCTGATTCAACCCGACTCATTGCAGTTGTGCACAAACCGCGAACAGCCATCATCCCAGCCATGGAACAGCGGATCATTCATGCCTGCGGTCACGAGCAGGTTCACTATCTTTCGGGCTTTGACAGCCAGCAGGAACGGAAGGCCAAGTGGCTCAAGACGACTGCCTGTCGAGCCTGCTTCGTTGCAGAAAAGCGGGCTGAGGAGGTCGCCGCGGCAGCGGCAAGCAGCGCAGCTGTCTCACACCTTGCTCTTCCACCGCTAACCGGCACCGATCGGCAAATCGGTTGGGCGTCGACGATCAGGACCAAGCGGCTCGCAGCGCTATTCAACTCAAACAGCGACGCCGACTGTAACGCATGCCTTCGGGTCACTGACGCCAAATGGTGGATCGATTGCCGCGATCTGACTGACGTTGATCTCATGGCAACCGCGAACCGAGCGTCAAGCATGCAAAGCGTGCCGACGCTCATGCCATCGACTACGAATCCCACGATTACCCGCTAGAGGCATAGGCCGACCCCGCGATCCACGCCGGTAAGCCAGACGCATCCTATGTGTGCAAGCAGGGTCTAGACCTCGTGAGTAAGGTATTGATTTCGCTGTTACCGACCCTGTTTGAACGGGTTTCATGTTCAAACCACATGCTCACTCAGGGTATACCCCTGGAGACGGGTTATATTTCCTCGTATCGGGCACTTGGTCCTTAAGAATAGATCTGGCAGATAAGTTAGCGCTTACTAACAAAAACTTTCTCGCCAAGCTAACGACGCGCTGCCTGGCGATAATCGGGTTTTCTACTGGCCCCCTTCGGATATGCCACAAATGGAATGATAGATGAGACGACTGAAGCTGTCATTGGCAGGGCACTTCACGACTTTCGATAACCGTTCATCCGGATATCGACACCGTTCCTCAAGCTGGCTACCTAGGCTTCCGTAAAAAGAGATGTTTAGCGGCATATTCCCGCCAATGTTTCTTCATCCGTACGGCAGCTACCTATTTGCTGCGCAACGCGTAGTTGCAAACTGAAAATCTCAGCAATCTCAGCGGCTGTGACAAGGATCCTTGGGCGTTATGGCCCTTCGTGCATCGGGTCGGTACCGGGCTCTGGCTCGTCGTCCATCGGGCTGCCGGTGTTCGGTGCGTCCGGCGTGACCGGTTGGGTCAGCGGCGGACGTTCGGTATCGGGTTTCGGCGTCTCGATTATCATCTCGGCTCTCCTCGAAAGGTTTAGGCGCCAACGGTTCGCAAGCGCCTCAAGTTCACATCGTCGGAATGACGAAGCTCTGATCGATTACTGATCCGCCGCTCGGCCAGCGCTGGGTGACGGTCTTCGTGCGTGTGTAGAAGCGGATGCCGTCGGTGCCGTACTGGTTGAGGTCGCCGAAGCCCGACCGCTTCCACCCGCCGAAGCTGTGATAGGACACCGGCACCGGGATCGGCACGTTGATGCCGACCATGCCAACCTCGACCGAACTCGCGAACCGCCGTGCGAAGTCCCCGTTGCGGGTGAAGATCGCAACTCCGTTGCCGTACTGATGCTCTGAGGGATAGCGCACCGCATCCTCGAACGTGTCGGCGCGCAGGATCTGCAGAACCGGCCCGAAGATTTCCTCCTTGTAGCTCTGCATGCTAGGGCGGACATGGTCCAGCAGCGTAGGCGCGAGGAAGTAGCCGTCCTCGTGACCCTGCAGTGCGAAGCCGCGGCCGTCGAGCACCAGTTCGGCCCCTTCGTCGACCGCCATCTGGATATAGCCCTCGATCCGCACCTTGTGCTGCGCACTGACGACCGGGCCGTAATGCGCCTCAGCATCGGTCGAAACACCGACGCGGAGCTTGGCGATCTCCTCAACTAGCTTCTCGCGCAGCACCTCAGCGGTCTTCTCGCCGACCGGGACGACGACGGGCAGCGCCATGCAGCGCTCGCCCGCCGAGCCATAAGCGGCACCAAGAATGTCGGCGACGGCTTGGTCGATATCGGCGTCGGGCATGATGATGCCATGGTTCTTGGCACCGCCCATGCATTGCATCCGCTTGCCCGCAGCAGCACCACGGCCATAGACATATTGCGCGATGTCGGACGAGCCGACGAAACTGACCGCCTTGACGTCGGGATGGTCGAGCATTGCGTCGACGACGAGCTTGTCGCCGTGGACAACGTTGAGAATTCCGGCAGGCAGCCCGGCCTCGAGCGCCAGTTCGGCGAGGCGCACCGGCACCGACGGATCACGCTCGGACGGCTTTAGGATGAACGCATTGCCGCACGCGATCGCGGGGGCCAGCATCCACAGCGGGATCATCGCGGGAAAGTTGAACGGCGTGATGCCAGCAACGACCCCTAGCGCTTGGCGCATCGAATAGACGTCGATGCCGGGCCCCGCGCCCTCGGTATAGTCGCCCTTCAGCAGATGCGGGATGCCACAGGCGAATTCGACCACGTCGAGTCCACGTTGAATGTCGCCCTTTGCATCGGAGATAACCTTGCCGTGCTCCGATGCCAGGAGCGCAGCAAGCTGCTCCATATTCTCCTCGATCAGCGCCTTGAACCGGAACATAACGCGGGCGCGGCGCTGCGGGTTGGTGGCGGCCCAGGCGGGCTGCGCGGCGCGTGCGTTGGCTACGGCGTCGGCGACAGTCTGGACGGTGCCGAGATCGACCTGCGCTTGGACCTGTCCGATCGTTGGGTCGAAGATGTCGCCGGTCCGCTCGCCCAACCAGGGCGTCGATTGCCCGCCGATGAAATGCGATACATTGCGCATGCTGTTCCTTCCAAATTGCTATGGAGGAGTTAGGCTCCGCAATCCGACACCGGAACCACCACAAAACCGCATCGGTTGTGCGAATATGCAGAGTTTGAATTGGGACGACGTCCGGCTCTTCCTCGCGGTGGCGCGTGCAGGGCGGTTGCAGGCAGCAGGCCGGGTTCTGGGGCTCGACCACAGCACGATCGCGCGGCGGATGTCCGGGCTGGAGGCCGCGATGGGCGCCCGACTGATTGATCGATCGCCGCGCGGGGTCGTGCTGACCACAGCTGGCGAGCTGCTCCGCGACCATGCCGAGCGGATGGAAGTCGAAATGATCGGCGCCAGCGCAGCGGTCGGTGACGATGCGGGGACGGTTGCGGGGTCGGTGCGGCTAGCGACGCCGGAGGCGTTCGGGACCTATCTGGTCGCGCCCAACGTCCATCTGCTCCATGCGCGGCACCCGACGATCGAGCTCGAACTCGCGCCCGAGAGCCGGTCGGTCAGCCTGTCGCGGCGCGAGGCGGATATCGCGATCGGCCTGACCCGCCCGCCCCGCGGCCGGGTGATCGCGCGGCGGTTGGTGGACTATCGGCTGGGGCTCTACGCGGCAGCCGACTATGTCGCGCGGCACCCTGCGATCGACGCGCTAGACGCGGTCAAGGCGCTTCCGCTGGTGTGGTATATCGACGAGCTGATCGACATTCCCGAGTTGCGTTATTTCGACCAGATCGTCAGCGATGCCCCGACGGTGTTCCGGTCGAGTTCGATCGCCGCACAACAGGCGGCGGTCGCGAATGGGTTGGGGTTGGGCGTGCTGCACGTCTTCGCCGCCGAGCAGGACACCCGCTTGCAGCGTGTCCTGCCTGAAGTCGAGGTGACGCGCAGCTATTGGTTGCTGATGCACGCCGACCAACAACGTCTGCCGCGCATCCGCGCTGTGGTGGAATTTCTCGACGAGGTTGTGCGGATCAACCAGCACCGGTTCTGACCGGTGGCGCGCAGCGGCGCCACCAGCCGAAGGTCAGCGCGCCCCGCCTGAGCGCGACGTACCGTCCAGGTCCTCGAGCCGCCGGTTGCGCGGCTCGATACCGAAGAGGGCCACCACTATAATCTGAAGGATCAGCAGCCCTACCATCAACGCCATCACGCCGGCGATGCCGTGATTGGTGAACAGCCACACGACGATGAATGGAGTCACGATCGTCGCCCCGCGCCCGACCGACTGGCAGATGCCCGATGCGCGCAGGCGGATTTCGGTCGGGAAAAGTTCGGGAATATAGATCGCGAACAGCAGCGCCACGAGCACGTAGATTGGCACGGTGAGCAGGAACCCGACCGGAAGCAGGAATGCCGGATCGGATACGTTGGGGTAGATCAGCCCCATTACCACCGCTAGTGCGGACGCGCCGATGATCGTCGGCTTGCGGCCCCAGGCATCGGCGGTCAGCGCACCGATCGCGGAGCCGATAGGCGCCCCCAGCCCCATGACTAGCGAATAGCCGAACGAACTGGCGACGCTCAGCCCCTGCTTGATGAAGAAGGTCGGTAGCCAGGTGATAAAGCCGTAGAGCAAGGTGTTGATTACGATCAGGCAGATGCAGCCGACCAGCAGCCGTGACAGCAGTACCCCGGAGAACAGCTCGGCCATGCCGGCCTTGGGTGCGTCGGCGATCGGCGCGGCTGCGGTAACAGGCGGTAGCGGCGCCGTGCGCGCAGCCTCGGCCTCGATCTCGACCATTAGCGCCTCGGCCTCGTCGGTACGCCCGACCGATTCGAGCCAGCGCGGTGATTCCGGCAGCTTCTTGCGCATGTACCAGATCACCAGCGCGCCGAGCCCACCGATCACGAACATTGCGCGCCAGCCGAGCAGCGGGATGACCAGCCAGCCGACCAGCGACGCGATTGGCAAGCCGGTAACTACGAACACTGCCATCAACCCGAGCCACCGTCCGCGCGAGGCGGCCGGCACGAACTCCGTCATTGTCGAATAGCCGACGACGTTCTCCGCCCCCAGTCCAATTCCGATCAGTAACCGCAACAGGATCAGCACCGTCATGTTGGGCGCGAACGCCGCGGCCAACGACGCCCCACCGAACAGCAGCAGGTTCATTTGATAAGTGAAACGCCGCCCATAGCGGTCGCCGAGGAAACCGGTGCCGACCGCGCCAATCATCATGCCAACGAAGGTGACTGATACGAAGATCGCGTTTTGCGCCAGGGTCGAAAAACCGCTGTGCAACGTGGCACCCAACACCGTGCCAGCGACATAGATGTCGAAGCCGTCGAGGAACATGCCGGCCCCGATCAGCCACATGATCCGATAATGGAACGGGCCGACGGGCAACCGGTCCAGCCGCCCTCCCGCATTGACGCCCGTAACTACGGAAGCCGCCATGACATCTCTCCAGCTTGTTCGAAAAAGTGCCGGCCGCCCGTCTCTGTGGGCTGGCCGGCACGATAGGTTTAGTTGAGGCGGCGACGACCTTCGGGGTCGCCATACCAGTCCTGCGGTTCGTCGTTCATCGCGACCATCACGCTCTTCACGTCGAAATGGTCGTTGAAGCTCTCGGTGCCGAACTCGCGACCGATGCCGCTGAGTCCGACGCCGCCCCAGGGCGAGGCGGGGTCGAGCCGGTGATGGTCGTTGACCCAGACGATCCCCGCCTTGATGTCGCGCGCGACGCGGTGCGCGCGGGCGACATGGTTGGTACGGATCGCGGCACCGAGACCGAACGGCGAGTCGTTGGCAAGGCGCAGCGCATCGGCCTCATCGGTGAACGGCGTGATGCTGGTGAACGGCCCGAACACTTCCTCCTGGAAGATCCGCATGTCGGACCGCACGTCGGCGAACACCGTCGGCTGGACGAAATAGCCCTCCTCGAAGCCCTCGACCGATGCCTCGTGACCGCCGGCGATAGCGCGGGCGCCCTCGTCGCGGCCGAACTGCGCATAGCTCATCACGCGCTGGCGCTGACGCTGCGAGATGACCGGGCCCATCTGCGTCGCGGGGTCGAACGGATCGCCGACGCGGATGCCCTGCGCCTTGATCGCCAGCTTCTCGACGAACTCGTCATAGATGGTCTGCTGGACGAGGTGGCGGCTGCCGCACACGCAAGTCTGGCCTGCGCCGATGAACGCGCCGAACGCGGCGAGATTGACCGCCTGGTCGACGTCGAAGTCGTCGAACACCAGCACGGGGGTCTTGCCACCGAGCTCCAGCGTCTGGTGCGCGAACACCTTCGACGCCGCGCTGCCGGCGATCTGCCCGGCTTCGGTGCCGCCGGTCAGGACCAGCTTGTTGATGTCGGGGTGCTCGGACAGGAACCGGCCCGAATCCTTGCCGTAGCCGAGCACGACGTTGAATACGCCGTCGGGCAGACCGGCCTCGGTGAAGATTTGCGCGAGCTTCAGCGTCGTCAGCGGGGTGTATTCGGACGGCTTGACCACCGTGGTGCAGCCCGAGGCCAGCACGGCGGCCAGCGACTTGCACATGATCATCAGCGGATGGTTGAACGGCGTGCAGTTCGCGACCACGCCGATCGGCGTGCGCAGCGTGTAGTTGAGGTAGTTGCCCTCGACCGGGATCACGTCGTCGCGGCGCGCCAGCGCTAACCCGGCGAAATACCGGAAGAAGTCGGGCAACCGCGACAATTGCGCGCGCGTCTCGTTGATCGGACGCCCGTTGTTGCGGGTTTCCAGGCGATAGAGCGTCTCGAGATTGGCCTCGAACGCGTCGGCGAGGCGGTTGATCAGTCGTGCGCGAGCGCGGATGTCCATGCCGCCCCATTCCTTGCCCTCGAACGCGGCGCGAGCGCTGCGCATCGCGCGGTCGACGTCTTCGCGCGTCGAGTTGGGAATCTGCGCGATGACCGCACCGGTGGCGGGATCGCGGACGTCGATCATCTCGGCGCCGGTCATCTCGACCTCCTTGCCGTCGACGAAATTGCCGTGCTGCTCGATTTCGATGTCGTGGGTCTGTATCTCGGTCAAGATCTATACTCCTTGGGAATTCAAGATCGGATAGCGCTTCGTGACAGTGCCGTTATGACGCGCTTCTCCGCCTGAGAAATGTGCGCCTTCAGCAACTTGCGGGTCGCGCGGACGTCGCGGCGCTGCAGCAGGTCGATGATGGCGCAGTGTTCGGCGACCAGGGCCGCGGGGTCGCGGCCCTTGATCGCGTCGACTGAGACGCGAACCAGCCGGTCGGCCTGCGCGATCAGGTCGCACGCCACAATGGACATGCGGTTGTTGCCCGATGCGCGCGCCATCGCCGAATGGAATTCGCGATTATACTCGGTGAATGCCTGCCCCTCAGGAAGGGTGCGATAGCGGTCTAGATCGGCCAGCGTCGCGTCATCGGCACGCTCTATCGCCTCGGTAGCGCACGCGGGCTCGAGGGCGAGACGGAAGCGAAACAAATCCTGCGCATCGGCGAGGGAAATCGGATTGACCTGATACCCCTGCCGCGGCGCAACCGTGACGAGATGCTCACGCTCCAGCCGAAGTAGGGCATCCCGGATCGGCTGGCGGCTGGTCTCGTATTGCGCCGCCATATCCTGTTCGCGCAACTGCTCGCCGGGCGCCAGGACACACGCCAGGATGTCGCTCCGGATCAGCTCGTATACATTGTCTCGCAGCAGCATATTTGGCATCCTTCTTAGCCATATGGGACGTCGTGATATTTCACGCAAGCGCATATTATTGATTTTACGCTTGTATCGATGCGTCACGGTGCGTAGCCATGAACGCTCAATCAGAGGGTTTTGCGAGCATGACCACCGAAATCAACAGCTACGGCGTGACCGCGCGAACGCGTGGCGCCGGGCCACCGCTGTTCCTGTTCCATTCGCTGCTGTCGGACATCGCCAGCTTCGACGCGGTCGCGCCGCGACTTGCCGAACGCTTCACGGTGATCGTGCCCGACCTACCGGGTTTCGGCGCTTCACTGGCCGTCGATGGCGGTTTTGAAGAGGTAGCGGACCGGATGGCGGCGTTCGTCCGCTCGGTTGCGCCGGGCGGCGACGCGATCCTGTTCGGCAACGGCTATGGCGCGTTCGTCGCGCTGCAGATCGCGCTGCGCCATCCTGACCTCCTGGCCAGGCTGATCCTCGCCGGCTGCGGTGCGCGCTTCTCGGATCCCGGCCGCGACGCGTTCCGCAACATGGCGGCGGCCGGCCGCACAAAGGGACTGGCGGCGATCGCCGACACTGCGATGGCGCGGCTGTTCGCGCCGGATTTCCAGGCGGCGCACCCGGAATTGATGGCCGACCGGCGTGCGGCGTTCCTGCGCACCGATGTCGACGTGTTCGAACGCGCGTGCCTGTCGCTCGCCACGCTCGACCTTTCGTCACAGCTCGCCGCGGTACGCATGCCCGTGCTGATGATGGTCGGCGACCAGGACGCTGCGACCCCGCCGGCGATGGCGATCGATCTCGCCGACCGCGTCCCCGGCGCGGAACTGCGCATCTTGGCCGGTTGCGCGCACGTGCCGCCCTTGCAGGCGCCCGACCTGGTGATCGAAACGATCACCGCCTTCCTCGACGAGACGACCCAGCCGGCCGCGTGAGCGGGCCGGCCTTGCGCAACAGTTGAGCGACCCACGATCCCCGAATCGAAGGCGTCGCCGCAATTCCCTGGAGAGTGACGATGATCGCACACACACCCTGACGACCTGACGCACTGCCCCCTCGCCGCGCCCCACGCGGCTTCAGTCCGTTAGGAAATGCCATGTTCGAACTGCTCGCCGTTGCCGCCATCGCGGCGGCTCCCCAAGTTGCGCCCGCAGCGCAGCAGACCGTGCCCGCCCCCACCGATATCGCCGCGCAGGCGAAAACCGAACCCGTCAAGACCGGCGACACCGCGCTGCAAAACCACCCGCAGGCCCGCGACCTGCCCTATGACGAGGACTATAGCGGCTTGCGGGACCAACCCCGGGGGTCGCTATGGGACAAGCTGAAATACATCCCGATCACCGATTCGACCTTTCTGACGCTGGGTGGCGAGGCCCGGACCCGGTTCGAGACCCGCAACGACCAGCGCTTCGGTCGCGGCCCGCAGGACGGCGCCGATCTCGAATTCCGCTTTCGTGCCTGGGCGGACCTGCACGTCGGCGATCATCTGCGCGGTTTCTTCGAACTAAAGAGCGGGTTGCAGCAGGGCTATGACGTCCCGCAGACCGTTTCCGACCGCAAGGACATCGACGTCGGCCAAGCGTTCGTCGAAGCGCGCACCGCGCTGGGCGACGACGGGTCGATCAAGCTGCGCGTCGGCCGGCAGGAGATCGGAATCGGCGCGTTCCGCCTGTTCGACATGCGCGACGGCCTGAACGTCCGTCGCTCGCTCGACGCGGCGCGACTGATGGTCGCAAAGGGGGCGTGGAACGGCGAAGTTCTTGGCGGCTATGCGCAGAACGAGACGCTGACGCCGTTCGACAACGATACCAACGAGGATTTCAGCTTCTACGGCGCCCGCCTGGCGCGGACCGCACAGCTCGGGCCTTTCGCCAGCACGATCGAGGGCATGTGGGTCCGCAGCGATCGCAAGGGCGCGGCCTATGATGCGGGGACCGCGACCGAACGCCGCAACACCTTCTCGCTGCGCGTCAACGGCCATGGTGGCCGGGTCGACTACGACGTCGAGGGCACGCTGCAGAACGGCCGATGGGGCAACCAGAAGGTGCGCGCCGACTATGTCACAGCGAACGCCTCGTACCTGTTCGACGGCGCATGGAAGCCCAAGCTGGGCGTGCGCTTCGAACGCGGGTCGGGCGATCGCAATCCCGCCGACGGCCGGATGAACACCTATTTCAGCCTGTTCGCGCGGCCCGTAACGCTCAACGGCGAACTCAATCGCTCGAATCTGACGCTGTTTGGCCCGTCGCTGACGCTAACGCCTACCAAGAAGCTGACGCTCGACGCGACCGTCAACGAGTTGCGGCGGACGAGCCGAGACGACGGCATCTATCTTGGCTCCGGCGTCCTTCTACGCGCCGCGACCGAGGGGACCTCGCGACAGGTCGGTGTCCGCACCACGCTCGGTGCCCGCTATCTGCTGTCGCCGTTCGTCACCGTTGGCACTTATATCAACCATGTCGAGGCTGGACGGTATTTGAAGCAGACCGGCGACGGCGACAACCTCAACTACGCCACCGTCTTCGCTACGTTCCGATTTTGACAGGCACGAGAGGAGTCAACGCCCCTGCACTGTCGAGGTGCATCGCTAGGATAGAGTCGAGGGAACCCTATTGTCGCAGCGATCGGCCGAATGATAACGATCGCCGAGAATATCATGATGCCGAGCAAGCCGTTTGAGCTGGGGTGATCGGTGAATGCATCATGCCCAGTCTTCCAGTTTTCCCATAGCATTGCGCGGTAGAATAGGCCCGAAACGAAAGCTTTTTGGACGTTCGTAATCGACAAGGCGGGTGTCCATGAGCTGCTCGATCCGCGCCAACAGCTGCGCAGGATCGCGATCCGGATGTGGGACGACAAAAGCCTTCAGTCGCCCATGCGCATGTAGGCGCACCGCGACATCCGCGACGCCGTCTACCGTCCGCAGCGTATTCGCCACCCGCTCGGGCCAGACATTGTGTCCCCCGATTTGCACTGCTCCATCACGCCGACCGAGTGGCCGTAGAGTGCTACTGTCGATGCGTTCGACGTGGTCGGGTAAGTCCCAGAACCGGCCATGGCGGTCGACGAGCCGCCAATCGTCGTCTCCGTATTCCGCCAATTGCCAGCGAGGCAGCAGGTCATATCCGCTCGCCGGCACATCGCGCATCGCGATACCGCCGGTCTCTGACGAGCCATAGATATCAACCAGTCGTGCCAGTCCGGCCGCCAGGAGTGCCGCCCCGACACTATCGTTTAGGGGCCCGGCCGAGCTGACGCCGATAACATCCGTCGGGAAGCGACGGACGATGCGGCCCAGTGCCTGCCATTGCTCCGGTACGGCGATGACGAGATCGCCAGCTGTCAGCCCGACGGCCGCACCTATCGCTCGTACCACAACCGGAACACCCAATGCGTCTGGTAACAACGCAGTCCAGATGATCCCATACAGATGATGGGCGGGAACCAGCGCAACCACCCGCCGTCGCCCAACGAACTGGCTTGCCAGGAATGCGGCCTCAGCAATCAAATCAGCGACGTCATGCACACACGGACGTGGGCTGCCGGTTGATCCAGAGGTAGCGACCGTCATCCGTCCGTGACCTGCGACTTGCGCTTGCATGACCCAATTAACCCAAGCGCCTACCGTCTGTGGCGGATCGTCGCTTAACAAGCTGTCGTCGAGGTTGAACGCCTCTGCCAGCGCGCCTAGCGCACCGAGCTGTTCCATGGAGTCCAACCCTAGTCCGCTGTCACCGATTGGCGTCGAGGTCGCCCACTCGTCCTTGGGCACGTCTGGATAATGCACGCCGCGCTGACGGCGTAATTCGGACGCCACGACGGCGCATGCGATCCGATGCACGGTTGAACGTTGGAGGCCTGGCTCAGTCACACGACCTCGGGTTCAGCGACGAAGACCCTGTTCCGACCCGCATGCTTTGCTGAGTAGAGACGTTTGTCAGCCAAAGCGATAAGGGCTTCGATCGATCCATCGGTCTCATTAAGGTTTGCACAGGCCAAGCTTGCTGTGACGTTTAAAGTGCCCGATGGAACCTCGACGACGAGCGCGGCGATCGCCTCGCGCAGCCGTTCGGCAATTTCCATAGCTTGGTTTTGATCGTAGCGCGGGAGCAGGACGCCAAATTCCTCTCCACCCAAGCGCGCAAAGATGCCGCGTGGTGGAAGAAGAGCAGTGCAGGCTTCGGTAACCCGGCAAAGAAGCGTATCACCGACTGGGTGACCGTGCGTGTCATTGACTGCTTTGAAGTGATCGAGATCGAGCACGACCAGGGACACCGACTGACGAACCTCGCGCCAGCTTTCCTGTTCGCGGGCCATTGCCTGACTGAAGTGCCGTCGATTTGCGGCGCCAGTCAGATGGTCGCATGTTAGAAGTCGCCGCACGTCTTCGGTTGCAGCGTCGCGACGCGGTACATCGCGGAGAATGACAGAAAACCGCGGTAGGATGGCGTTGTCGCGTGCTGATCGCGCAACAACAAGACGCTGACACCAGTAGCGCTCGCCATCGGCACGTTGTTGCCACCCTTCCTGAAGATGCCAGCCCTCACGAACTGCGATCGCCAGCTGCTCGTCCAGCCGCAGATCACCCCCAGGCAGATCGGTGCTGAGGACATCGGCAAGATTGTGACCGGCAACGTCGGCCGGCTCATACCCCGTTTGCCGGGCAAAGCAGGTGTCGGCCGCGGCGATTTGGCCGTCTGGCGTGATCGTCAGCGCGGCATAGCCATTGACGCCGTCTATCAGCGTCGCAAACCAGGTATCAGCTTGCCGCAAACGGTTCTCCTGGAGAACCTGCTGGCTGACATCGCTGAGTGTCGCCATCAACCGCTCAGCGCCAAGTTTGACCAATGAACAGGCAAGTACCTTCGGCGTTGCACCGTTCTTGCCCGGCCCCAAATCTACGAAGATGCGGTGGCCGTCACAGACTCGTCCCGTGGGCAGGGCAAAAGCTTCCGCCATGCTTCTAAGTTCTGGAGCATGATGTTCGAACGCCGAGAACAAATTGCTGACGCCACGCGATCCCGCCAGCGGCAGCAGGTGCTGCATGGCGTGCGGATTCATCATCCCAATCTCGCCAGTCGCGTCGCATTCGATCAGTCCGATCGGGCAGGCATATAGAAATTCAAGGAGCTCCTCCTCGCCCGACGTATCGGTCATTTTGCTAGCCTTCAGCGTTCGATGAGCACGTAGCGACGCGGTATTTCTGCGGCCGCGAGCAGCCGCAAGCGGACCTTCGTCGGCCGCATGCGTAGCGTCAGGACGTACGGGAAGACGTCATCGAGTTCTGGCTCGTCTTCGAACCGCTGCGCCACCATGAAATTGTTCATGCACTGCGCGACTGCATCAAAGAAAGGAACGCCGACCACCGTGGCCGGATCCAACCCCGACATACGAGCTTCAGTCGCATTGTAGACCTGCACGATCGTGTCGGCGGCAAAACCGACGACACCGAACGGCAAGGCGTCGCGCTCTTGGGCGCTCATCGTCTCCAGGTCATGGAGTCCGACAGTTTCGAAATCTAAATTGGATGGTGACACGATCATCAGCTCCTTAGCAAGGCGTAACGCACTAGGATGATTAACTATTTGCCAGATTGGCAGCGTTCACGGTTCGCTTGGGCGAATGAATGCCGCCCCCGCAGACCCAAGGCCCCTGTCCGTAACGGGACGCTTCGCGCTGCCGGACAGTTCCGTCCAATATGGCTTGGATCAAGTACTTGGTTAGGCAGCGACTCGCCCAAGCGAAGGATCGGCACCGACCTCGACAAAGCTTGCGAGGGCCGCACTGGGAAGCGGTCTGCTAATCAGATACCCTTGAAGCGTATCGCAACCAGCATCTACCGAAAATGCGAACTGGGCTTGCGTCTCGACGCCCTCGACCGTCGTTGCCATGCCCAGGCACTTCGCCATCGTGATGATTGCCCGGACGATGGCTGCGCTCTCATCGTCTTCGGGCAGTTGGCTAACAAACGACTGATCGATCTTGATTTTGTCGAACGGAAATTTGCGGAGGTAGCTCAATGACGAGTATCCCGTTCCGAAGTCGTCCATGGAAACCCGAACACCCAGCGCCACCAGTTCGTTTAACGTTTGCATTGTCCCCTGTTCGTCAGAAAGGAGTACGCCCTCGGTGATCTCTAGGTCGAGGCGGTCTGCTGCCAAACCGGCAGACTCCAAGGCGGCCGCGATAATATCGACGAGCGACTTTTCTCGGAATTGTACCGGCGATAAATTTATAGCCACGCCCATGTTTGCTGGCCAGGTCGCGGCCTCAGCGCATGCGGTGCGAAGGACCCATTCGCCTAATGGGAGAATGAGACCGGTTTCCTCGGCGATACCGATAAACTCAACCGGCGGTATAAGGCCGCGTTCTGGATGATTCCAACGTACCAGAGCTTCTGCCGAGGTAATGCACCCCGTCGCGGCGTCGACCAACGGCTGGTAGTGAAGTTCCAGCTGCCCTTCCGCGATGGCAGTTCTTAGCCCTGCCTCGATCGCACGCCGCGCCCGCATTTTTTCATCGAGCGAGACGTCATAACGACAGAAGGTGGCCCGCCCCTCGGCTTTTGCAGCATAAAGCGCTAGGTCGGCCTTCTGCATGAGGTCGGCGGGATCCTCGCCGTCACCTGGGCATAAGGCCACGCCGACACTTGCTCCGAGATGGATCGGCTGGCCGTTCACCATAAACGGTCGGCTTTCCACCACCGCCACGATCCGCGCCGCGAGCGCAAATGCCGCTTCCGGTTCGTCCGCCGCCACTTGCATAATTGCGAACTCGTCGCCGCCCAGTCGGGCAACGACATCGCTCTCTCGCAATGTCGATCGCAGGCGTTCCGCGACCATCCTGAGGATTATATCACCCGCAGCATGCCCAAGAGTATCATTTACGTATTTGAAGCGATCCAGATCGATCATCATTACGGCACACGGGCGGTCGGCTGCGCGTCGCGATGCCGTGTGCAAAGCAAGCTGATCAAAGAATCTGGCGCGGTTCGCGATGCCTGTCAGAGCATCGGTATAGGCCAACTCGTGAATTTTGGCTTCGGTCCTGAGACGTTCGCGCTGATCACGTATTGCGATCACCGTTTGGACTTTGTGGCCCAAGGCGACTTCACGTCGCAGAACCCTGACTGGAACCTTCCCGCCATCGGCGCGAACGAGGTGGATTTCTCGTTCCTCGCGTTCGGGCATGCTTTCGACGTCGAGCCCTGGCAGTAGAGAGCTGACATAGCTTCCGGTTAGCGCGCCCGCCACATAGCCGGCCATGGACTCGACGCTGTCGTTCGCCGTGACCACGATATCGCCCTGGCAGATCAGCAGCCCCTCAAGTGCGACGTCGGCAAGTTCGCGCAAACGCCGTCGATCCTGCTTCAGGCGCACTTTCGCCGCGATCTCGAAGCGCAGGCCCAGCACTGCCAGCACAATCAGTAGTAGCGATACGCCTGCGACGACGGGGGTGATCGCATCGGGCGTGATCGCATCGGCCGGAAGGCGCTGGGCCGGATCGAAGCGAAGCGTCATTGCAGCCATGCCGCAGAAATGAAGCAGGGCGATCGAAAGCAGCAACAGCGGCGGTGCCGCCAGGCGCATTCGCGCCGAACGGCTGCTCGCTGAAAGCATGGCAAACCCGGCGATTGGTAGACTGATCACGATCGACAGGGCTACCAGCCACATGTTCCATGTAACGATTCCCTGCACCAGGTAGGCCGATTGCCCGACATAATGAAGGGTAGTCACACCCAATCCGACCACAAGCCCCGCCACGAAGTGCAAGGTCCGCTTGCGCACCCGCAGAGAGATCGACACGCCGGCGCCAATACCCATGATTGCGCACGCTAGGGATGTGGCCGTCAGCATAGGGTCGAAGGCTGCGGGCATTCCTGGCTCGAACGCCAGCAGGACAATAAAGTGCGTCGCCCAGGCTGTGCATCCGCTAGTCACGATGCTGATGGCACCCCACCGCAGCCGCGGAGTGCCGCTTACCCGGGCGGCATGATGCGCAAGAGCGAATGAAGCGTAGGTCCCGATCGCGCAAACGACTGCTGCGAGGAGGACGAGACGACCGTCGTGCATGTCCCGCATACATTCGATAACGGTTGATAATGAGCTATCCATTTGGACCGGTTAGCTAATAAATATTAACGGGCTCTCGATCAAAGGTCCAAAACGGTTGTATATGGCTTAGAGCTTGGATCATCAGATCGACGAAGCTGCGTTTTCGTTCAGAGACCTACTTCGGTAAGAGATCCAGACCGCGCATATCGGCGGGGCCGTCGAAACCGACTGTATCTCTGCATCCCCCAATGGCTGACAAACGCATGTTTAGCGAGTGCCGGTCAGCCGTACGAAACAGTATAGCCTCCCCTATCTAATAGCTGCCAATGCATTTAGCCGGTCCTGCGGAAGAGGTCGGACCTGATCGCGAGGTGCTACCGGATCGTCACAACCTTGACGTCGACAGCGTCCGCAATCTTCCTCCAGTTCTGGTCGCTCGTCCGTGCCGGCAACCCATCGCGCTGAGCAAGCGCAAGGCAGAAGCGATCCCCAAGGCTGAGCCCTGCCTCGGCCGTGATCGCACGAAGCCTCCCGGCAATTTGGGCAAGTGCCTTATCCGCAGGCACCACGGTAAGTGGCAGCGGATCAAGCATGGCATCGACCTCCCGCTCAGGCATGCCGGCATGGATAAAATGAGTCACCACCTCGGCGTAATTCACGCTGCTTACGCGGGCGCCCGCGATCCTAGTGGCGACCTTGGCGGCCCCCTTCTCGCCCTTGATCATGGCAGTGAGGGCCGATGCATCGAGCACCACAGTCATTCGCCGCTGTCTTCGCGACGCCGGTTGAGGAATGCGTCAACCGAGGCATCTGGGTTTCCACCGGTATACTGCTTGGCTAATGCCTGAGCTCTTGCCACAGCCTGGTTCGCCGTTCGCAATACGACGCCGTCATCCGTTTCGTCTGGATAGAGCGCACCGCCGCCAATTAGACCCAACCGCTTACGAACGTCAGTCGGCAGATTCATCCGTCCATTTGGAGTTATGTTGATCTATAGCGTCATAGCGGCACCTATGCCTATTTTTAGCCTCATCATCCCTATTAGCCAGCATGAGCCATTAGAGTAAAACTACCAGCTGTATGTCACATCTCGGTCGACCTGCCACAAAGACGCATTCATGGCTTTCAATAGCGTACTGCCATACGCCGGCCGAAACCTAGTGCCTTTTGGGTATACCTCTGAAAAACTGCGCGTTACTCAATCTCAGGAAGCTGGCGCTTCGGAACGGCCTGGTTCTGGTAGTCAACATTCGGCGGCTTTGGCGATGTTGGGTAATCGACCAAGGTTGCTAGGCGCTGCCCCCTTTCCCGAGAAGTGTGGTCCAGCGCCTCAATCGGACGCACCTATTTTTCGTGCCGAGCGGCATTCTGGTAGCTTAATTAGCGTCGGCAATCCGATCCACGATCGCGCGGATGGCGTCCGAGTCAAGCGGCTCCGTATCAATCGAATTATGAATACCTATGCCTTCGACAAGCGCGTCTAAGGCGCGCGCAGTTAAAGGGTCAAACCATCGCTCGAGCGCAATACGGCTGTTCCGCATCCATTCCCGCATGATGGCAGCAATCTCGGGGCGGCGTGCCGCGAACGCGTAAAGTTCGTAACTGAGCAGCAGAGTTCGCGGCGTCGCCCAAACGGATCCCGCAATCACGTCGATGACGGCGTCCTTCGCGCTGTCGCGATCAACCGCCCTCGTCATCCGTTCGGCAAACGTACCCGATGATTGTCTAGCCAGTTGCTCGAACGCAGTCGTCAACAGCTGGTCAAGGGTTACGAAATAATATGTTACCGAGCCCAACGGCACGCCGGCAGCGGCCGCGATGCGGCGATGCGTGGTCCCGGTCACGCCGTACTCGGTGATCGCCTCCAACGTCGCATCAATGATGCGTTGCCGACGCGAGGGATCGTTTCGTCTGGTTCCGCCGCTTGCCACCCGTCGCCCCTTTGCAAAGTATATGTACGGCTGTACACATGTCGTCGTCAGTCACCGGCATGCATCATGCCGTAGCGTATTCGAGGGCGTTGTTCATGCTGGAAGCATCTGTGTCGCGCCGTTTGGTACTGGGGGGCGCTGCCGCCTTGACCCTGCCTGCAGTTGCGGGCGCTGAAGCGATAGGGCCAGCGCTAGGCCGACGCGACGGTCGCTGGCTTAACGCTCCTGCCCAATGGAGCGCCGCCCCGAACGGCGAGGTATCGGTGGTCACCGATCGCGCGACCGATTTCTGGCGTGAGACCCATTATGGCTTCACGCGGGACTCAGGACACTTCCTTGCCTTCCCAACACCTGCAGCCTTCACGGCGCAGCTGCGCATCCGGGGAGCATATGAGAAACTTTATGATCAGGCCGGTATCATGGTCCGCTTGGACGAGCGTCGTTGGGTCAAGGCAGGGATCGAACTATCCGACGGCCGCGCAATGTTGAGCAGCGTCCTGACCGACGGTCGATCTGACTGGGCGACCAGCCCTTACGCCGGCGATCCGCGGGACTTTTGGATGCGCGTTACGGTCGCGAAGGGCGTGCTGCGCCTACAGGTGTCGGCAGACGGCGTTCACTGGCCGTTGATGCGACTTGCCCCCTTCCCCATCGCTGCCTCCTATCAGGTCGGACCTATGGCCTGCACGCCGGAGCGGGACGGATTGCATGTCCGTTTTTCGGATCTGCTCATCACGGCGCCGCTCGAAAAAGACCTTCACGACCTGAGCTGATAACGATGAGCGAAAAGGCGAAAATGTTGGCGGGTGAACTCTACACTGCCGACGATCCCGAACTTGTAGCCGATGCGGCGGGCGCCGTAGCATGGATGGCGGGTTACAACGGTATGCCCCCCCCAACGCCCGAAGGGCAGCTGGCGTTGCTGACCGAAGGGCTGGGCTCCGTCGGCCGTGGCGCTACGGTTCGGCCACCATTCTACTGCGACTATGGCTACAACATTCACCTAGCCGAGAATGTCTTCCTCAACTTCGGCTGCATCCTCCTCGATGTCGCGCGCATCGAGATTGGTGCGGGCACGCAGATCGGGCCGGGCGTCCAGATCCTCACCGCCGATCACCCGCGCGACGCCGTGTTGCGCGCACGACGGTTGGAGTTCGGACGGCCGATCCGCATCGGCGCAAACGTTTGGATCGGAGGAGGGGCGCTCATCCTGCCAGGCGTGACCATCGGGGATGATGCAGTAGTGGGCGCGGGCAGCGTCATTACACGCAATGTTGCCTCAGGGCAGACGGTAGTCGGCAGTCCCGCCAGGGCCCTTCCTCGATCAATGCCCGACGGACCAGCGAACCCGGGAACGCGACGATGACATCAAAAACCAAAGCCACCCCGCCGGATCGTACCCGCGGTGGCAAGATGCACTTCGAAGTACTCGATGGCCTGCGCGGCGTCGCGGCGCTGCTCGTGGTCGCGTTCCATATCCAGGGCATCACGGTACTGTTCGACGCAAACCGGCTACTGCTGCCCCATGCCTATCTAGCGGTTGATTTTTTCTTCGCGCTATCAGGCTTCGTCGTCGGCTACGCCTACGATGATCGATGGGCGTCGATGTCGACCCGGCAGTTCCTTGTGAGACGTCTTGTCCGGTTACATCCGCTGGTGGTGCTGGGAGCGCTCCTCGGGCTGATCAGCTATCTTGCGGATCCATTCGCAGGGAACAAGCAGTACGCGTCAGGCTTGATGATCGCTCTGGCGTTCGTCGCTGCGATCTTGGCACTGCCATCCGCGCCGCTACCCAACCGGCTTGGTGACAGCCATCCGCTCAACGCTCCAGCGTGGACGCTTCTGCAGGAATATTTCGGTAACCTGGCTTACGCATTGGTGTTGCGGCATCTTGGCACCCGCGCCCTGGCCGGCGCCGCTATCGTCGCCGGCGTAATCTCGGCTGCGACAGCATTGTCGTTGGGATCGTACGACACCGGTTGGGGTCTATCCAACTTCTGGGGCGCGCCTGTCCGATTAGCGTACCCGTTCATAACCGGGCTGCTGATCTTTCGGCTGCACGATCGCCTGCCCCGTTGGCGTCTGGGGCTTGTGCCTCTCAGCATTCTGCTCGTCTTGGCGTTCGCTGCCCCCGTGCTGCCTGCCTACGGCATATTGAAGTTGAACGGGCTGTATCAGGCAGTGTGTGTGCTAATTTTATTTCCGGCGATGATTGTGGCGGGTCGGCATTCCGACGGCGGCGAGATGGCGCTGCGAGTGTACAAGGCGGCGGGCCGGATATCCTATCCACTCTACATCACACACTACCCCTTCGTGTACTTGTACATGAACTGGGTATCGACACTTGGCGGATCGACCGGCGCCACGGCAGTAGTCGCGTTCTCGCTATACGCCTTCACCATCGCGTTTGCCCTTGCTGCGTACCGATACTGGGACGTACCGTTGCGGTCGGCTCTGCATCGTCGCACGAGAATGGGCGATGCCGTCGAACGGCGTACGCTTACCTGTGACGATTAGGCAGATACCAGAACGCCTGCATGACATGCCCGTCGCGCCGGAACTCACGCGTGACCTCGTCTACCGGCCTTACTCAGTCGCCGACAAAGCTTCCTGCCTGAAGCTGTTCAACGGCAACGTCCCCGCCTACTTCGCGCAGTCCGAAGGCAGTGAGTTCGAACAATTCCTCGACGATTGCCCGGGTACCTGGTCGTACGACGTCATCGTACGAAGCGATTTCATCGTCGCGTGTGGCGGGTATGCACTTGATGCCCACGGTACGACAGCGAGCCTTTGCTGGGGCATGGTAGATAACGCCCTGCATGGAACCGGCTTGGGGAGATTGCTTACCATGGCCCGTCTGGACGCGGTCAGAGCGATGGCGGGAGTAAGGCAGGTACGGATCGACACTAGCCAACATACTGAAGGGTTCTATGCGTCTCTGGGCTTCGAACTCAATGCCATCATGATCAACGGATACGGACCCGGTCTTGACCGCTGGGACATGACGCTACGTGTTTAGTGCATCATGGCCGGGTGGCGACTTACCTCCAATTCGTCGCAGCCGTGATCCTGTCGCAATGGCTGCTCCATCGGCCCTCGTTGGTGAGCGATCGGCCTTCTGCCCCAATCAACACCTCATCTTTCCTCAACATCGTCGACGGCGCAGCCAGGCACAGGCTGCCGATGGACGAAATCGATTATGTCGCTGCGGCCGGGAACTATGTCGAAGTTGCGTCCAGAGGGAGGGCGCTTCTGCATCGAACGACGCTCGCCACAGTCGAGAAAGAGCTCGGTGACGGTTTCGTTCGCGTCCATCGCAGCCGCCTCGTACGTCTATCCGCCATTCGGAGTATCCAGAGCGATCGAAGCGGAGACTTCACCGTGGTCATGCAGGACGGCGTAGAGCTTCGGGGAAGCCGGCGATATCGAAACGGATTGATCGACGCCCGGGGTTGATCCCTCAACGTTCAACCGACACCGGGATATCGTCGTAGGAGATCGGATGGATGGTGCGAACGCCGGCCGCTCCGGCTCTGAAACTATGCACATATCGTCACAACAGAGGCTCCCGCATGCAACGCGATACGCTCGTCATTCTCAAGCCTGACTTCGCGGACCCCGCATATCCTGATCTCCGGTTCTACTGCTGGCACTGCGCATTGATAGAAGGTGTCCTCGCCAGTTTTCCAGAGCTCCGCAACCAGATCGACGTCCTGCGCGTCGAATGGCCCCGGCCCAGGTATGAAGTCGTCGAGCTGATCGGCAGTGAAAACCAGTCGCTCCCAGTCCTGATTTTCGCAGAGGATGCCGATGAGGAACTGGCGACCGGAATTTACAGAGGGCGCAGATTTGCAGAGGGGAAGGATGCCATTCTTAAGGCTCTCTCACGTCGGCACTCGATACCTTTCCCACACCCGTAAACAAGGAGCGCTTCATTCCCACTGCCAAGCCGCGTCAGGTGCAAGCACGCCACTGAATCCGCAGACGGGTCCTGACCGGAGAGCTAATCTGAATCTGGGTCAGACAACGCACCAGCTGGCATCGGGCGCCACTTTGTCGCGAATGACCCTAAAAGAACGTGGCATCGCGCAGCGTCGCTTGGAACTACCTCGCCTGTCAGATAACGAGGATACCTGTCGTGCTCCCGACTGATCTCAGCCCTCGCAAGAGGACAATAGCAGGCGTGTGGAGTATCGTGGCGGCAGCCTATACGCCTGCGGTATGGATGATCGGAGACGCTCAGGGACAACGCGGATCGTTTTTAGCCGCGTTCGCGGCAATGATGGTAGTTTTCCTTCCATGGGCCTTATCCACACCCAGTCTACTCCGGCTGAGTTCTGAGCTGCCGTTGGGCAGCGGGCGAACCCCGCGTTCTCTGGTACGTCTGACGGTGGTGGGGGCGGTTGGTGTTCCAGTGGTAACAGGTACTGGCCTGACTTTGGAGTGGGCCTCGGCGTGGGCTTTAGGCATAGGCCATCCCGGATCACTGGCACGGCTGCCGATACGCGTGGCAATTACCTCGTTCTTTTCCGTACCTATCTACGGTGGGGTCGTCGCGATCGGACAAGCGCTAGTTTGGGCGGACCGCACCAGGCAGCAAGAGCGCTCCCTTGCCCAAGCTCGCCTTGATACCCTTCGTGCACAATTAAATCCGCATTTCCTGTTCAATGCGTTGGGCGCGGTAGGGGAACTGGTGCACCGTGACGCGGGTGCAGCCCAGAGCGCTATAGCTCGGCTCGCCGATGTCCTCAGAACCACGCTGGCAAGCAATTCAGCCGAAGTGACGATGGCGCAGGAAATTGCGCTGACGAAGGATCACATCGAGCTGCACCGCCTGTTGCTGCCTAACCAAATTGATGTACGGTTCGTGATATCAGCAGATGCTTGGCGGGCCCGGGTGCCCGCCCTAGTTCTCCAGCCTTTAGTGGAAAATGCGCTCGTTCACGGTCTGGGGCGGATGAATGATGGTGGGTGGTTGACGATCAAGGCGACTGTCGATCATGGGCGCCTTTTCATTGAGGTCGCCAACGCGCTTTTGCCCATCAGCCCTCCCTCGCATGGGCTGGGGTCAGGATTGCAGAATGTGCGCGAGAGGCTTGCCGCGTGGCGTGATGCCCGAAGCCAACTGGTAGTTGATCGCAATTCAGACCGTTTCGTCGTTAAACTCAACCTACCATTTGTGCCTGACGAGATGGGCGAATGATACGCACGTTGATTGTCGAGGACGTCCCACTTATTCGGGCTGGCCTACGCCGGCTTTTGGCGCCCCACCCCGACGTCGTAGTAGTTGGAGAAGCAGGAACGCTGTCCGAGGGCCTGGATCGTGCGGAGGCGCTTCATCCTGACCTAGTCTTTCTCGACGTAGAATTACCGGATGGTACGGGGCTGATGCTGGCCTCTGAGTTCAAGGCTCCTAGCCCTGCAATCGTTTTTCTAACCGCCTTTGCGGAATACGCGCTGCCAGCTTTCGGAGTGGAGGCTCTCGGCTATCTTCTAAAGCCTGCGACTTCAGTAGAGGTCGCGAGAGCGCTTGATCGGGTCCGTAGGGTATCGGGTCGGGACGCCCTAAAAGTGGGTAGGCCGCAGCATCTAGAAATCCGGGACGGGAGCCGTACCAGCTTCATTGCGCTGGACTCGATCGACCGGGTCGACGCTGCTGGGCATTATCTTTGCGTTCACGCAGCGGGAGAGGTGCATCTGATGCGTACGTCGATCGCGGAACTCAGCGAACGGCTTGGTCCAGAGTTCATCCGTGTCCACCGGTCGGCGTTGGTGCGCATCGATCGGGTCTTGGCTATCGTTGACCGACGCAATGGCGACGGCGACATTCATCTTGCCGGGGGCTCAACGGTCGCGCTTAGTCGTACCTATCGGGCGCTGTTGGAAGCGGAGTTGAAGGCGCTCGGGTGCTGATTTGCACGACTGGCGCCACCAAGTGACCGGACCGCGTCTCCGGCCTTGTCAATGAAACGGCGAACGGCTTCCTCGCGCCCTTGCCATTACGAGGTAGGTATGAGGCTCGTCATTTTTCCCCTTTCTCTCGTCGCGATGGTCGGTGCGGCACCAATACCAGCGCAAGACGGAAGTGTATTGATACACAATGCCCGAGTATTCGACGGCACCCGCATGCTCGGCGTTCGTGATGTCCTGGTTGAGAACGGACGCATTTCCGCAATCGGTAAGCGCCTCACGGCGTCAGCAGGCCTCGAGACTGTGGACGCAAAGGGCCGGACATTAATGCCTGGCCTGATCGATGGTCACGTTCACGTTTTCCCGGGCGCGCAGTCCGATGCGCTGCGGTTCGGGGTAACGACAGTGTTCGATATGTACTCGGCTGCGGATCAGCAGACGGTTAATCGTTGGCGTGTGCAGCGTACTTCCAATTTGGCAGTCTCGGAGGCCGACACCTACACTGCCGGTGTGGGCGCGACACCTCCTGGAGGGCATCCGATGGAACTGTTCACAGATACGTCGCCCGATGTAGCCAAGCCCGTCACACTGGCGCCAGACGATGATGCGACTGCCTTCATGAAGGCGAGGGTGAGTTCGGGCTCCGACTACATAAAGGTGCTGCAGGATGACGGAACGCGACCAGGGCAACCCGGCAGTCTCCCAACGTTTTCATCGCAGCGGTTCGCACTAGTACTGCAAGCAGCCAAGGCGACGGGTAAACGCGTCGTCGTGCACGTTCAGCAACTCAAGGACGCGAGGGTAGCGGTTGCCAACGGTACCGATGCGCTGGAGCATGCTATATGCGATGCGCCAGTCGATGATGCGTTGATAGCGGCGATGAAGGCCGGAGGCATCGTGCAAACTGCGACGCTTGCGACGTATGCGGGACTAGCGGGTACGAACGACGCGCATCTTCTTGCTGCCGAGCCCGCGGTCTCACCGTATTTGACCCAACGCCAGCGTGGGATGTTAGGCCTCGTGTGGAGGCACCCGCGACCGAACGATTTTGCTATCGCATCAGCAAACGTCGGACGCCTTGCCCGCGCAGGAGTGAGAATCGTCGCCGGCACCGATGCACCTAATCCGACCACTGCGTTTGGCCCATCGCTACACTTGGAACTGAAACTTCTGGTAAGGGCGGGACTGACGCCGACCCAGGCATTGGTAGCAGCGACTTCTGCACCAGCCGGGTTTTTCGGCACCACCGACCGAGGTCGGTTGGCACCAGGTCTAAAAGCCGACATGCTGCTGATCGATGGCGACCCAACAAAAGATATCACCGCTACACAACGTATCGTCAAAATTTGGAAAAATGGTCATGTTATAAATCGTTCTCCACCTTCCTAGGTTAAAGTCTTTTCTATACTATAGATCCCAATTTACAAAAATTAATCGGAGATTACTCAGTAAGACATCTGCTCAATGCGATTAGGATATCAAGCTTAGGCATCGCTCTATGAATAGAATGACGATTAGTTAGCTAAGTCGTGATAAGTATGAAAGAGGTTTTACGCCAAATATGGAAGATATCGATCATGATGCGCCTGTGACGCGTCGTCCCGTCGCGGCAACGATTTCTGCGGTGATCAAGGATGGCGCGGTCTTGCTCGTTCGACGGGCCAACGCGCCAGATGCCGGTCTGTGGGGATTTCCTGGTGGAAAGATAGAATTCGGTGAAACAGTTCATGCTGCTACCGTTCGAGAGTTATTTGAAGAGACTAGCGTAATCGCCGAGGTCGTTACCGTGTTCAACGCGGTAGATGCCTTTGATATTGACGATAGTACCGGCATCCGTGGGCACTATATATTGATCGCAGTTTTATGCCGCTGGATCTCGGGATCACCCCTTGCGGGGGACGATGCTCTGGAAGCTGCATGGCACAGCCTGGCCCAACTAGGAGCGACTGACGTAGGCATGAGCTTCGGCGTCGCCGACGTAGCAAGACAGGCTGCAGCTTTGGCGGGCAATTTCCAGAAGATCAGATTATCATAGTCTAATGAGGCGGGCACAGGAGGCCCTCACCTCTCGGTAAATTAGAAGACCGGAGCCGTCTCAAGTGGGATCGTGGTTCGAGGACGATCGAATTGCATTTTCCAAGCAACTTTGCAAAACGACGGGGATTGATCGGCAGTAGGACAGAGGTAGTGCAGAAAGTAACGGCCGTTGAAGGGTCCTGCCTTTGTGGCGACATTCGGTTTGCGATCGAGGGGAATATACCGGATCTTTATCAGTGCCATTGCCCCCTCTGCCGGAAAGCGACGGGGTCATCGGCGAATGCTGGCATGTTTGTCGCTATGTCTAGTTTTCAATGGAAGTATGGTCAAACTTCGATCCGTTCATTTGTGCGGGAAGCGGGGTATCGAAACGACTTTTGCGCCATCTGTGGAAGTAGCGTTCCGAACATTACTCGAACAGCGGACGGTTTTTGGATTCCGGTTGGTTTATTTGATACCCCGACGACGGCCCGCATTAATAAGCATGTCTTCGTTGCGTTGAAGGCGGAGTGGGACGAAATCGGTGGCAGTGCGGTGCAGATACAACGAGCTCCGGAAAGCTGGGGATAGGCGTTCTTTTACCTTTTTCCGTATACCCATTTGTCTTACATAAGCGGGGAACGAGTGTAATAGCTTGCTCTTAATAGTCAGTCTAATTTTTATTTGCGGCGCTTACTTCAGGCCTGCTCCAGAAATAAAACTTTCGAGATGGCTTCATGGGTATGACGTCTTGGGAAAGTCAACGTGGCTAATATGGATCCATCTCGGGGCACTTTCGATTGTTACCCCGATCCCCGCCCCGCTCCGCAACAGATTGCGACACTGATCGATTTAGTGCTGGTGCGTTTTGGGTGTACCTTTTGAGGACCTGCCGTCAGTCGGTGCTTTTTAGACGCATGGATCACTTAAAAAGGACTGGACAAACAAGCACCACGTATCGAAGACCAAACCATGTTCATACGTGCCTATCTCCGCGCCTCTACCTCTGAACAGGACGCATCACGTGCCCGTGGTGTTCTAGATGCGTTTGCGGTTGAGCAAGGGCTGCGGATCGCAGCGCGATATGTAGAGAATGAAAGCGGCGCGAAGTAGGACCGGCCCGAGCTGTTCCGGTTACTGGCTGACTGCGAACCCGGCGACGTACTGCTAGTGGAGCAAGTCGATCGACTGTCCCGCCTCACCTCGCCGGACTGGCTTCGGCTACGCGGCCTGATCGACGCCAAACAGGTCCGCATCGTCGCGCTTGATTTGCCGACGTCGTGGAGCCTGACGGCGCCGGCCGACGAGTTCACCGGCCGCATGTTTGCCGCGGTCAACGCGATGATGCTCGACGTCCTCGCCGCGGTCGCACGCAAAGACTATGAAGATCGGCGTCGCCGTCAGGCTGAGGGCACTGCCAAGGCAAAGGCAGCCGGCCTTTATAAGGGGCGTCCAGCGAACAAGACCCGCAACGCCGCTATCTCCTCGTTGTTGGGCAACGGCCGTAGCTGGCGGGAGATTATGGCCGCGACAGGTTGCAGCCGCACCCTCCTTGCGAAGATCGCTCGTGATCGCCGGCTGCTTAAGGTGGAGCCTGTGTCGGAAGACACCAGCTAACACGCGGCGCCCCTCGATTGCCGACCTACCCCAGGCCCCATTTATAGAGTCCGCGCCTCCGCCAACTGTCTGATCTGGGTGGTACCAATGTGACATGTTCACTGGTGCCACCGATCAGTCAAAAGGGCGGTTGTCAGACAGGGTATACCCTCTTTCGACGGCATCGTTGTCGATCGATTACGCAACGCGTGATGACAGTGGCTACAGAGTTGCGATCGGCACCCACACGCTCAAGGTTGTAGAGGGAGAATGAATTCAACCGACGGCAAGTCGGTACGAGCGAAACCGGTTAGCTGACGAACGGATACGAAAAAGCCGGTCACCTGCATGACCGGCTTTCCGTTCAACGGCAAAGGTAGTTTAGCGCGGAGGTATGGTACCTGTCGTACCTCCGGTAGTTGTGCCACCCGCTGTACCGGTGCCCATAGTGCCGCCCGCTGTTCCCGGCGTTGTCGAACCAGGCATCGTGGATCCCGATGTCGATCCTCGTGTACGGCTCCGTCCCTTTGATACACTTTGCGGATCGGTCGATGTCGTCGAGCCGCTCGTGCTGGTTGGTGGGTTCGCTTGATCTACGGTTCCGGTGGACATGCCACCGTTCATGCGGCCTGTAGTTGATCCACTACTGGTCGTGCCGCCAGTCGTCGTTCCACCGCCAGCCGTTGTACCGCCAGTTGTTTGGGCCATCGCAACGCCTGGGATGATCAATGCTACCGCAGCTACTGATGTCAGAATACGCATTCTTGCTCTCCTGTCTGATCAATGGAGTAGCGTTTAGTGGCTATACTTGTTCCAACCATCCAAACGCAAACCTGCTAACCCAAATCAATGTATAATGGCTAGTGGTGACCAATCTGCAATGCGGCACTCCCATAAACCGGGTATACTTCCTACTCAGGTTCCCCCACCACCTACCCAATTACTTAATAAAGATTAATATGTTGTCGAATTGTCGCTCTTTTGGCCCCTCTCGCCGCGTATGCTGCGCCCCTCAGCTGGGTAAGTCGTTGAACCTCATGCCGCTTATTGGCTTCCCATTTGCTTAGGAGAGCATCATGAGCTTTTTTGGTAGCAGTACGCACACGCTTGACGATCTGTTTGTCCACGGTCTCAAGACGGTCTATTATGCCGAACGTCAGATTGCCGAGACGCTGCCCAAGATGGCTGCGATGGCGACGAACCGTGATTTACGTGCCGGCTTCGAGCAACACCTCACCGAAACAGAGAACCAGCGCGTTCGTCTCGAGCAGGTGTTTCGTCAGCATGGGGTTGAGGCTGCGGAGACGACCTGCCCCGCAATCGACGGTATTATCAAGGCAGCCAAGGCGACCGCTTCCGATATCGACGACAAACACGTGCTGGATGCGGCGTTGACGTTCAGTGCGCAGATGGTCGAGCACTATGAGATTGCCCAGTACGGCACGTTGATCGCATGGGCACGGGAGTTGGGCCGTGAAGACTGCGCAGCCTTGCTCGCCGAGACGCTGGCCGAAGAGAAGGCCACCGATGACAAGCTAACGCAGATCGCCGAAGCGCGCATCAACCGTACGGCAGAAACGCAGACCGCATAATTACGAGTTTGGTGTGCTGCCGGTGGCGGCACACCAGGCCGGGCTGGCAACTGCGACACTATCCACGATCTGATCCGGGCTACCTAGCCGGACCAATTGGCCGACGATAGCGAGCTCCGTTTTACTCGCGAAGGCTTTTAGCGAGTGACGCGACCGTGAGACGCAGGGGAAAAGCGGGGTTTTGCCCAGACGACGTCGATCGCTTTGGCCCACGCCGAATGTGAAGTTCGATAAGCGTTAGATGGAGAGTGATATGCCTCAAGGCGACAAAGACAAATATACCGATAAGCAAAAGCGCAAAGCCGAGCATATCGAAGAAGGTTACGAAGATCGAGGTACCCCAAAGGATGAAGCCGAGCGTCGCGCCTGGGCGACCGTGAACAAGGAAAGCGGGGGCGGCAACAAGTCTGGCTCCGGCCGCGGAAAGCCCGATACGCATGAATCATCAGAAGCGGGTGGTAAGAAGGGTGGCGAGGTATCCGCGCACCGGTCGGCAGCAGACCGCTCCGCGTCAGCTAAGAAGGCTGCAGCAACGCGGAAGCGTAACGCCGAAAAGAGCTGATGTTCATCTCTTTCCTTGCGGGATGGCTAGGTACAATGTCGGAATCCACACCCGTTAGTTTTCTGATGAAATAGCAGCTTTGTAGGTCACTAGGCCGACCTGAAGGTCGGTCGCGGTAGACGCAATTAACCCTCCCATCCATAAAACAGTCATGAAAGTTTATTTCGCATTGATGTTGTGTCTTTCCGGATGCGGAAACCTACCGAAAGATCCAGACGGTACGCTTGACCGCATTCGGCGCGAGCACGTGATCAGGGTAGGCCGCGTGCAAGGCGGATCGACCACCGACGCAGCGGGTTGGAGGCAAGTTTTGACACGCCTCGAGGCGTCAACCGAGGCAAAGCCTATCCTCCGGTCCGGGATGTTGGAGCCTTTGCTGCTCGACCTGGAGGCTGGCAAGCTTGATGCGGTAGTGGGTGGGCGTTTCGACGAGAAAACACCGTGGAAGGCGCGGGTAAGCCTTGGCCCACCGATCCGTATGATCGAGACGTCAACCGGTAAAACCGCCAGTCATATCGTCGTGCGAAATGGCGAGAACGCGTGGATCATGATGGTACAGCGGGAGGCCAAAGCGGCGGGAGGAAGGCCGTGAACGGAGGCATTCCCAAAGAGCTGAGGGGCAGTCTGCGACGTGCAGAACGCCTGGAGTGGTGGTCTATCGCGTGGACGATCAGCGTGATCATCGTCATGGGCTCAGCAATGGGCTCCAGCCAGACGATGAAGACGGCCTGGATCGAAGATTGTCTCAGCCTTATCCCTCCAGCGGTGTTTCTCATTGCGAGACGTATCGAACGCCGCCCCGCCGACGCACGATTTCCGAACGGCTTTGCACGCGTGCCCAGTCTCGCCTTTGCCATCGCAGCGACCGCGCTGACGGCGTTGGGCGGTACGTTGCTGATCGACTCTGCGATCAGTCTGATCTCGCAGGAGCACGCAACCGTCGCTGCCGTCCATATCGGAGACCAAGAAATCTGGCTGGGTTGGATCATGGTCGCAGCCCAGATCTACTCGATCATCGTGCCCTTGGTTCTCGGATGGTTGAAGCTCCCGCTGGCACGGCAACTCAACGATAAGACGCTGTTCACCGACGCCATGACGCAGAAGGCGAACTGGATGACCGGGATTGCAGGCATAGGCGGTGTGATCGGCATTGGTCTTGGGTATTGGTGGGCGGACGCACTGGCCGCAGGCCTAATCTCGCTCGACATTCTCAACGATGGTATCCGAGCACTGCGCGCAGCGTCAGCGGAACTCATCGACGGCTCCCCTCGGGAGTTGGACAGCACCGACATTGCGCGAGACGCCTCTGCGCTGCACGCGGCGTTAGATGCCCTGTTCCCCGGTGCCGAGGTACATTTACGAGAGACGGGACGAGTGATCAGCGCACAGATCGTCGGTGCGGTGCCACCTGAAAATAAGCTCAACATCCGTGACTATTGGCCGGGTGATCCCGATCGCGCCTGGCGGCTGGGGCATATCAGCTTCGTTCCACCACCTCGCGATAGCGGCGATGCTCTCGAACGCCAAATATCGTGAAACCGATCCCAGCGGCACTTCGCCATCTCAGCGCGTCTGATTTCCCTATCATCCGTTAATGATGCTAAAGCGGGTTGGCGAGCTAACATTCATATTTGCCGAAATAGCGGGGTTCGCTCGGTAGGCAGGACAAAAACCGATGCCTGTGTCTGACAAAAACCCACTTATGCGAATGGTGGATAAACTTGCCGAGCACGCCAAAGTCTCTGATGAGGCAAGGGCGGAAATCTTACAGATGCCTTACGTTGCTAGGCAGTTCGAGCCGGGAAGCTACTTTGTCCGGGAGGGCGCTCTTGCTGATAAATGCGGCATCCTAATGACGGGCCTTGCGGTCTGCCAAAAGACAAGTGGCGCAGGCGACCGACAGATCGTTTCTATCAAGATTGCCGGAGATATACTCGGGCTGCAAAATCTCTACCTGAATACGCCAGATCATAATATTCAAGCGCTTACGCAGTGCGACATAATTATTGTAGCCAGTAAGGTTTTAAAAACCGCGTCGGAGGCATACCCTGCAGTGAGTCACGCCATCACGTTGATGATGCTGAAAGAATCCTCCATGCTTCGTGAGTTATTGTTAAATATAGGCCGACGAGATGCCCTCGCCCGTGTCGCACATTTTCTTTGCGAATTTGCAATTAGAATCGATGGCCCGGACAAAATTAATAATCGGTCCTTTGAACTTCCCATGACCCAGGAGCAGCTTGGGGATGCACTCGGGCTTACCGCTGTTCATATCAATAGAATGCTCAAGATTCTCGCACGAGATGGTTTGATAGCGCGGAATGGAAAAACTATCCGTTTCATCGATTGGGACCGTCTACAGGATATCGCCGACTTCAGTACCCGTCACCTGCATCTACATCAGTGAATCTAGAGGCGAAGTCGGCGGGCTAATTTCTCGGGCAAGGCCTCATCCATATCGACGGTATCCATTACGTTGCCGTCGCCATTGGTGATCACGAAACGACACGCTGCGATGTCCTGCCCGGCCAGGATTGCTGCGGCCCAGAGCTGCCGCGCTGCGCCTAAGGCTTCCTCGCGGGCAGCGGCCAGATCCGGCAAGTCACTCCCCTCCTCGTCTTCGATCCGCTGGGTCCCATCATCGATATGAAGGAAAAAACGGGGCATGCTCTCGGTATCCGTAAACTTGATCAGAGTTAGACTGATGGTTCAGCGTAGCTGACCGATCAAGCGCTCATATTCCGCTTCTGGTACACCGTAACCGGCACCAGCGAATTCCTCGAGCTCTTCGCGTTTGCGTACCACAATCAGTCCGCGGGTGGCCTTGATAAAGCCAAGGCCTTCGAGCGAATGCAGGGCGATCGTGACGCTGGGTCGGCGGACCCCGAGCATAAGCGCTAAAAAGTCGTGGGTCAGGGGTATTTCGTCGTCATCCTGACGATCGTGGCTCATCAGCAACCAGCGCGCCAACCGCTCTTCCACGGTATGCATGGCGTTCGACAGCGCTGTGTAAGTGGTCTGCGTCGAGTAGGCCTGAACGTAGCGTAGCAGCAGTTTTCGAATGCTAGCATGATCGTCGAGTACCTGTCGAAAAATGACTCCATCGACGCTGTAAGCCGCACCGCTAACCTGCATGAAGATGCGATGTGGGGTCCGGTCAGCATCGAGAACGAGCGGCATGCCAACAAGGCCATCGCGACCAGCGAGGCCGACTTCGATACCCTGATCGCTGCCCGCCATGGCAATGATTGAAGTCAGTCCGCTTTCCGGAAACCAAACGCGTGAGATTGGCTCGTCCGGCGATACCAGGACAGTGCCGCGCTCGAGCTCCGACCATCGCAGGTGGGCGCGCAAAACCTCTTGATCGGCGAGGGACAGAGCACGAAGAAGTCGATTATTGAAAGCCATGGTGCCCTTGCGACATCTTTCGTATGTTATGGCCCGCGGCGACGCCGGCCCCGTGTTGGTCTTGATGCAGGTTGATAGGTGCTGATTTCTACCTGAGCGAGCGTTCCGCCCTTTTTGGTTCGATACCGTACCAAACTCCGGTCAGTCAGTGCTGATAAACCGGGCAGGCAAAGCGTCACGAAAGGGGACCTTCAGGAGCATCTGCCCAGCCTCATTGGTAATCTGGAAGGCTGTCCCCAGTGGTGCCACGCCAGTCAAAATAGCGTTGGCCAGAAGCTGCCGCGCAGCCAGTATGGCCTCGTGCTTTGCGGCTGCTAGGTCGACAGCCTCAGTGCCATCCGGATCCTCGATGACGCCATTGGCAATTTGCTGGTGAAGATAGAAGCGGCTCAACCGAACGGACCGATCAGACGGCGATATTCCGCTTCAGGGGTGCCGTACATGCCATCGGCAAAGTCGATGAGCGCGTCTCGCTCCAGAATCGTGATGTGGCCGCGCCGCGCCTTGATGAACCCATACCCTTCGATCATGTGCAGGGCGGTCGTGACGCTGGGGCGCTGTACCGCCAGCATGATCGAGAGGAACTCGTGCGTCAGCGCGATGTCGTCGCCGGTCACCCGATCGTGGCACATCAGCAGCCAGCGAGCGAGCCGCCCTTCGACCGACTGATTGACGTTGGACAGCGACGTATAGCTCGTCTGCGAGATGAACACGTGGACATAGCGCAGCAGTGTCTCACGCAGCGAGGCCGACTCCTGACATGCGGCGCGCAGGCCATCGAGACTGACACGGTAGCCCTCGCCTTCTACCTGTACCATCGTGGTTTGCGGGCACTGATCGACGCCGAGCAAACAGCCAAAGCCCGACAAGCCCTCGCGGCCAAAAATCCCCGCCTCAACCCGCCGGCTGTCCGCGGTACTAACGACGATCGAGCCGATACCGCTGTTGAAGAAATGCGCATGCGTGAATGGCTCACCCGCCTCGATCAGCACAGTGCCCTTGGGCAGGTCGACGGGTTCGAGATGCGGACCGATTGCGGCGTAGGCCGCTGCATCGATGACCGACAACAGGCCATTGCGAACGAAAGATTGGGTCGGATGCGGCATACGCCCTCCGCTTGTTCGAAGGGCGAAAGCAATCGGCTTCCAGCCATCTACGCCCGGGGTCGTCCGTAGATGATGCAACACTCATACCTGACCGGGGCGTTCCCGTCAGTAAGCAACTCCGTCATCTACCATACCAAACTCCGTAAGATGCTTGGCAGGTGCGTTAACATATGTATCTTTCCTGAACATCGGCAGGAGATACACGGTGCGCGATGAAGATTACGGCTACCTGGCGAAGCGCCACGTCGTCGAACAAAATCTCGCCCGTACAGCCAAGTGCTGTGCATCGGCCGCTGCCCATCAAGGTCTGGCGAACGCATACCTTCTGCGTCTCCGGTCAATGATATTATCGCCTGCCCGATACAGGTCTGAGATGTCTTGGACATCTCGCGAGGAATGGTTGCTCGCCGAGCCCACACAAATCCGTTCAAATACAAAGCCATCCATGCGTATTCCGTATGTCGTCAAGGGGTGACTTGTCATGACCGAACTTACTGCGGCGCATGCTCATGAATCCGATCGCTACGACTATTGGCCGTCGCGAAATCTGCGCAGTACGGGGTTATGGCGTTCGCCGTTTTTGATGAAGGCGGAGCAGCGCGCGCTTGAGCGCGCAGTGATTTGGTCCAAGCGCTTCGATGCCCAAAAGGATCTGGTCTGCGAAGCTGAGAAGGCAGACAATCTGCTAATTGTCGCTAGCGGCTGGGCCTACCGCTACGCCTGCGCTCCTGACGGTGGGCGCCAGCTAACCGCCCTCCTGATGCCGGGCGATATCGCCAATCTCGACATGCTTCTGTTCGAGCGCGTCGCGTATAGCGTCCGAACGCTCACCGACGTTATCGTCGTTGCGTTGCCGCGTAATCGAGCGCTAGCTCTTGTCGACGAGCATCCCGGTATCGCCCGCACCTTCACGGGGCTCGCGATGATTGAAAACGCCATAGCCAGTAAGTGGATGCTGTCGCTTGGTCGCCGGTCAGCGCATGCGCGTATTGCCCATCTGCTCTGCGAGATCGCCATCCGCGTTGGGAATGAAGGTGAGAACGACATCACCTTTCCGTTCCCCTTGCGACAGGAGCAAATCGGTGACCTCCTTGGCCTCACAAACATCCACGTGAACCGGACGGTCCGGCAGCTGCGCAAAGACGGCTTGATCCAACTGTGTGATCGCGTGCTGACCATCCCTGACGTCGCCGCTCTGCGTTACGCAGCCGGGTTCGATCCCAGCTATTTGCATATGCACCGGCATATTGATGCTGCGGCGCGTCCGACGGCAGACATCGCATGACCCAAGGCGGTCAACGCTCCGCAGGGTTGTCGGACTCCGTCCGCAACAGCTCATCACATCTCCAGGATCACGACCTCCTGCTTCGCGAGACAAACCACAGGTGCAGCAACGACCTGCAGCTCGTCGTCAGTCTGCTGGCGCTGCAGAGCCAACGCGCGACGCACCCAGAAGCCCGTCAGGCCCTGACCGATGCTATGGAGCGGGTTTCTATACTGGCACGAGCCCGCAGTACCATGCACGGCGACCAGAAGCCGTCGATAGAGGCTGCGCTGCGCCAGGTGTGTGAGGCCCTGCATGCACAGGCGGAACCGCGGTCCATTCTGGTGTCGCTACAGGTCACCGATGACGTCGATGGCCTGACGCCGAACGAGGTGACTACTCTTGCCCTCGTCGCCAACGAGCTTGCGACGAACGCGATCAAGCACGGGTATAAGGACGGCAAAGCCGGCCATATCCGTGTCACGCTTGGCCGGACACCCGCCGGCGACGTATCGGTGATTGTCGACGATGACGGCCTGCCCTTGGTCGATACGGTGAGGCCCGATCGCAGCGGCCTTGGTCTTGGTTTGGCAAAACGGCTTACCGCTTCGATTGGTGGCCTTTTTATCCCCCCCGAACCCGGATCCAAGGCGTTCGAGCTTCGTGTGTCTGAGAAACTGCGCATCGCGCAGACTGGGTGATGCTCACGGTTGGCGAGGACAAGCCGCTCGCTACGTGGCCCCTTCAATAGGCTTGCAGGAGTAGCGTGGTTGACGAACATTCCTCTTGAGAAAGCGCGATCGATGGCAAGTGATATTGACCGTCTGATTGGGCTCGCAGACACCTATAACGATTTTGCTCTGGGCGCCCTGCTTTGCACAGTGCGTGACTATCTTGAGCCAGCGACGGATGAACAGATACCACCATCAACCTGACTTGCGGTCCTGCCCTTTTTGCTACATCTTGTTCTTTAAAAAGACGCAGGCGTGAAAGGCTAGCGGATGATCGGCAATGACCAAGTCGCCAATTTTGCTGAATTCATGCTGGCGTTCAGGCGTAGTCGTACCCAGGAGCTGCCGCGCTCTCTGTTTGGCGAACCCAGCTGGGACTTTCTTCTCGAACTGTTTGTTGCAGATGCTCGGGGTGTTCGTATGACGGGGCGAAAGATTAGTGAACGCCATCAGATCTCGCCTGCTGTAGCCTCGCGTTGGCTCACGCATCTGTCTGCCGAAGGTCTTATCATTGGCGATGGCAGCGGTGATCTGGACGACGAATTGACACTGTCAGGAACTGCGATGGAAAAGATGGAACGTCTTTTGCAGACCGCCGGCGCGGCGAAGCACGTGCTTTTTGGATAGTGGAAAATCCGCAAAGCTGACGGGCGCGGCTATGCCCCCCCGTATATCCTGCGAGCGCCGCAATGACGGTCATACACACGCGAACACGATGGCGGGCATTCTTTCGTTGAAATCATTGACTAAATATCCAATGATTTTCGATGGCTGCAATTTCTAACCCGATTACTCTGGCCCATGCGCAGGGCTTGCAGGCAGGGAAATCTGGAGAGGGGGCACTGTTGGAATGCCCATGGCCCATCCACGAGTACGAAGCATGCCTGGCGTGGTTTTCTGGCTTCGCTGTGGGAGCTTTGGCCCGATCATCTAACGCCCCGGCACGGGGACGTCTCAGCTACGCTCCCGATGGCACTGCTTCCTGATCCTTCCCAGCGCCAGCATCACAAGGGAACGCTGGGAACACTCTAAACGCCGAACAGTTTTATATTAGCTGGAAGCGTCCTGCCCTTTTGGGGGGAACGGCGGTGAAAGCTCGCAATGCCCTGTTGGTCTTTAGATCGGCAGGGCATTTTCGTAAATATGTGCGGAACCGATGCCGCCCCGCGCTGTTGTAGTTATAACCGGTAGGACACTTGCCCCCCCCTTGGTTCCGCTGGTTCTAAAGCGCCCCGCTGCTCCCCCCGCAGCGGGGCATTTCATTTTCTGCGTCCTGGCGGACAACTGGCCAATTGGGATTCTGCATCCGCAGCGATGGCTTAGAGATGTCAAAGTCAGAGATACGACGGGGCCGTTTTCGTACGTGACGGGTTAGTGCGGCATGTCCCTATCAACAGTTCCCTATGCACTTGCCGTTGACGATGACCCGTTCATCCTCATGGATGTCACAGGCATTCTCGAAGATGCGGGTTTCCGCACCTATGAAGCGGATAACGGCGACGCTGCGATCGCCATGCTCCCTGAGTACGCGCATGCAATCACCCTGCTCTTCTCAGACGTCGATATGCCGGGCGATACTAACGGGTTCGCGCTCGCCCACCACGTGGCGGAGAACTACCCTTGGATCGAGATCGTCATCGGCAGCGGCCACCTCCGGCCGAAGGCGGGTGACTTGCCCGAAAAGGCGACATTCGTCTCCAAGCCGTTCAATGCGCAGATGATCCATGGCCATCTCCGCGAGACCCTCCCCGATGGCAAGCTGCCGGAGCCTTAAAAAAAAGCTGTCTAGGCGGGCATCAGCAGGCCTAATAGAAATATCTGCATGATATACTAGTATGATCGACCATGAGGCAGACCTATATTTTGGTCTAGTTCGTCTCGCCTAGGCAGTTGATCCGCGACGGTAGATCTCGCCAGGGAAACGGTTATCCGTCCTGGAGCGTTTTCATTACTGACGCGAGGTTCCCGTTGACCACGACATAATTGCCCTCCTCAAAGTTTACAGCACTTGCTTCATTGCCGCCCCTGAAACGGCGCACAAAGTTTACGCGATCCACGTTCACAACGATCGGATCGCATTCAGGACTGTGAAATTCCACGTAACCGTTCACTCGTATCCCCCAACGACCGCGCCTAATTGCACTGCGTCACACATTGTCGGCAGTGTCCGGCGATCTAGCGGCAATCAAAGACGCTATTCCCGCTTCGTCGATCGTCCGATTTTCCCACGTGTCTTCCACCGCGATCGACTTTTCGTCAGCACGCATCGCGATCATTTCCGCGGCGGTAGCGAGCGCTTCGTCGAAGCTATTTCGATAAACCCCAGCGTGGACATCTCGCCATCTTTACGGATTACGTAACGCATTGAGTTAGCTCCTGTTGATTGGGATCACTAACCCAACCCAATCCTTCCTGAGCTACGGACGCGATCACCGTTCCGTGTTGATCGTGAAAGCGTCCGTGAACTAGCCCCCTACCAGCCGACGCCGTTGGACTGTTGATCGTATGCAGTAGCCACGTATTGAAGTCGAACGGGCGGTGGAACCACAGGGCATGGTCCAGGCTCGCAAGCTGGAGGTTAGCCGCATTCCATTTCAGACCATGGGGCTGAAGCGCCACGGGAAGCAATTCGAGGTCAGAAGCGTACGCGAGGAGCACGTGGCTAACCAAGCTTACGGAGCCTTTGGAGCTAGGGATGGCAGTATGAATGCTCCAGAGGCGACCATGGCACGAAATCCGATCTTGACGCTGATTTCGCCCGTGACACCCAACTATGAAACCGATACCCGTCCCGTCATTAGGTCAGAACAAGAAGGACTGCCGAATGGAAGCGCAACGGGTCAAAATCGTTGAGGGTGGCAAACTGGTGATACCTGCCCTGATGCGCCGTGAACTAGGCATCGGCGCTGGTGATACGGTGATGGTCGATATCGACAATGGCGAACTGCGGGTACGATCGGTGTCAAAGGCTCTCGAACGCGCCCGTGCTATCTTACGGCGCCATATTCCCGAAGGTTCAAACCTGGCCGACGAGCTCATCGATGACCGTCGTGCCGAGGCAGAGCATGAGTAGTAAGATCGTACTAGATGCCTCGGCACTGCTTTGCTTACTCAATGACGAACCCGGCGCTGACCGGGTGGCAGAGGTTCTAACCCGCTCGCTGATCGGTGCAACGAACCTTGCCGAGGTCGCATCCAAGCTGCGTGAGCGCGGTCTTTCGCTCGATGAGGTTCGGGAAGCCTTGGGCGGGCTGCACCTTGACGTTCGACCACTGACGTCGACACAGGCGATGCTGATCGGCGACCTACGTCCGGCCACCCGGTCGCTTGGTCTGTCACTGGGCGATCGCGCGTGTTTGGCGCTGGCGATCGAGCTAGATGCAGACATCTATACAACGGACGCCGCCCTGACGAAGGCGGACGTCGCTATCACCGCAACCAATGTTCGAACGTAGCTGACCGCCCGGCAGTACAGCCGGTATCCCCCCTACGTTCCAGTCTGCCGTTAGCCCGGCGCTCATCAACGGTGCCGTCTAGGTACACGCCTCTGGCGTAATTTGCAGCACGGCCGCGGCAAACGATTGTCTTATCAGGGTGGTATCAATGTGACATGTGCTACGATCGAACGCGGTCCGCCAAAACGCGGTTGTGGGACAGGGTATACCTCGATTGACGCTCTGCTTGATCAGCATGGTGGCCTTTATTTCGCAACGTCGTTGACGTGTCGCGTAGCGCTTAAATCGTCGAGCCGCAGAAAGCCTTCGCGCCTCGAGCAGCTGCAAACGGCACAGTACGCCAAATGTTTGCCCCGATAATCATCCCCGGCTTGTCCTTGAGCCCAAAGCCTTCAAACACCGCCAAGTCGCTCAGACGGGCAGTAAAAGCAGGCAGCGCCTTTGATCCGATCGTCCCGTCGGCGATCGTTGCCTTGTATGACGCGGTGATCGCCCTTGGGTCGAAGCCCACCACCCCTTTTGCGGCACTGACGCCACTACCGTTCTTCGATAATCCCGAAGCCGACGCGGCAGGCCAATTCAGAATTGTAGCTCCCGCTCCGGTATCGACGATGCCCAGGGCATGAACGCCCCCATGCAGCGACACTGGTACGGACAGAAAGCCATTTGCCCCGCCAGGCCGAGCTAACAGCGCGTTGTCGATGCATCGTCCCCACCGGCGTGGATCAGGTCGAGCAGCGTCGATCAGGGAAAGGCGCCCATTGGGGACATCAAAAACGTAGGAGTAATGCGAAAGGACATCGCTACCCAGTATGCCGTCGTAATGCTGGTCAGACTTGTCGCTGAACTGCGCCATGTCGGTGACGACCACGTCAAGGTTGTGGAAGCTGAAGCCCGCGATCTTGAACCTGCGCAGCCGAGCATTTTGAAACGACGACTGAGCGCCGCTGGCACCCTGCACATCGCTGGTCCCGGACGCGGCCTCTGAAAAACGGGGGGCAAGCGCCTGATCAATCACCGTCGCGCCCGCGGCGGTATCGACAATGAAGCGGTACGGATGACGGTCGGCGCCCAACCTCACTTCGACAACCGCCCAATCGCCGCGCATGACTAGAGCGGTAGAATGCTGCGATGCCGAACGCGCCGCAAGCGGTGCCCAACAGCCAAGAAGCGCTGCGATCATCGAAGCACCAGTACAAGACCGACCGATCAACGCTCTCACCGCGCGTACCCCTGTTCAGCAAAATGGGCGATTACGACACCTGCCACCGCAGCTGGCGCTTCACGGGCAGGAAAGTGTCCAGCGCCATCGACGACGATCCGCTGATACCCACCGGTAAACCACTGTTCCTGACCCTCGGACTCCTCAGGCGGGTCACACTGGTCGTCACCCCCCTGGATCATCAAGGTCGGGACGCCGAGCCGTTCCGTAGCGTCTACCTCCGCGCGTTGCAGAGCATAACGGGCGTCCAGCGCTTCAGGCTGCCAGCGGTGCCGATAGCCATGCAGCGTGATCGCGACCCAGTCGGGGTTGTCGAAGCTTGAGGCCGCGCTTTCAAAGTCAGCATTGGTGTACCAGCCAGGCGGACTCCAGGTGTCCCACTGCGTACGCGCGAAGCCGAGCGGATCCGAGGCCACCTTCATTGCCCCCGCTTCCGACGTCATAAGCCACTGGTACCACCAGCGTCGGCACTGATCGAGGGACGGCACCTCATACCGCCCCCGTGGCGTGTAACCTATGGCGAGAACCGCCATAGCGGCCAGTTGCTCCGGTGCCAGGGCCGCCATCGCATATGCTGCACGCCCTCCCCAATCGTGGCCAACGACCGCAAATCGCTCGATACCGAGCCCGTCGGCGAAGTCGAAGGCGTCCTGTGCGATCGCGACCGAGCTGCCGTCGCGCATGATATCGGGTGATCGAAAGCGTGTTTGGCCGAAGCCACGCAGCCACGGAGCGTACCATCGATAGCCTGCCCCCTCGAGCGCCGGGGTGACGCCTGTCCAACCAGTCGGATCGTCAGACCAACCATGGAGAAGAAGTAATGGGGGGCCATGCTCTGGCCCCCCGCTCAGATAGCCGATCTCAAGCAATTCCGTGCGAACGATCATCGGCTTCTCCCGTCTGGCAACTCATGGACATCCTGGATCAAGTCGGCTGGTTGTCCTGCCAGACCGCCTCGTAATTCATCCGCCATGCGCGTCCATCCACCGACTTATCTTCGCAATCACCTGATCCTCGATGCCGTTATAGCCATGAGGCGTGAGAGAGCCGCAATTTTTGGCGGACCGGTTAGAACCGCCCGTCACTATCAGCACTTGGACGTCACGGCTCATCGTCATCGCCCGAGCGATTTGTGAGGCGGCCTCTGGCGGGGCCACATTGCACTGGTCGTCCTGATTGGCGACGATCAGAGCAGGCGCGCGGACGAGCTCGGGACTGGCGCTAAAAACTGTCTCCCCGCTTCCCCCCATTACCGATACGGATTCAGTGAGTATGACACCGGCGATGGTACCCGCAGTTGCATGTGCAGCAGCGTTTACCGCCGCGATTGACCCTTGGCTGGTGCCAAGCAAGAAGACAGGACCGTTTACTTGCCTGTGCGCGAGCTTGACCAAGTCGTTGACCACGCTGGCGTAACCCGGTGAACTACGGATTCCCCTGAGGTTCGCGTGGCCGATCGTATCCGGAATGAGGACCGTGAAACCGCGTCGCGCCCACATCGTACGGGTCCGCACGACGAAATTATCGCTGTGCCGAATGTCGGCGCTTCCGGTGAGACCAACATCGCCTGCTCCCCCAGGAAGCATGACAATCGCCGCACGCGCACCTGGAGGAGCGACCAGCAGCACTTTCTGCGTTTCGCCCTGACGAAGCCGCAACTCGACTAATTGCTCGGATACACGCAATGGATTGGCGAGGCGCCGATCATGACCTTGCGCAGCAGCTGGATTCGCAAAGGTCGTCGGTGTCGCCACCATAAACAGTGACGCCATCGTCAATATGGCCGTCGTATTTGTCATAAGGTCACGGCTCAATCCTTCTAACTGCGATGTTTGTTACTGGGCGATCTCAGATGACCGCCTAATGACAAGTGACAGCGCAATCGTGTTAGAAACATCTCTATGGAAAACCGCTGCAATGCGATTACTCGGCCCTTCCTGCCACACCAGGGAGAAGTTCAGCGTCGATCTGATGGAATTTCAGACACGTTGCGACTGGCGCCGCACCGCCTCTGCAACCGACTGGAGTTCTGTTGCTGGCCGGGCGGCAACTATGCTGAAGCCAACACCACGATCAGCCCAACTCACCCGACCGAGGTCACCGTCCGCGCTCTCCGTCATGCGAGCCGCCTTGTCGATCTCCATAGGGCGGGTCACCACAGCGAGCCGGGTTGACGAAGGACCGTCATAGAGAAACATCGCGGCGGGACCGTGCGGCGTTGCGACCAGACGGCCTCCGGCAAATCGGTACCCCGCCGCAGCGAGGTCGGGGACGGCTACACGGCTACCGAGCCGTTCAGACGCCCAGCTGACAAGCTCGGCCTGAGCCTGGGGTCCAAACTCGGCCCCACGCTGCGCATCGATAGCGTAAACTCGGTAATTGTCCGTCGCTTCCTGCGCCAGTGCACCGATGCCGGCACGCGGTGGTAGCGTCGAGTTGCGCATACCCCAACCGCCACCGAAACCGACCGCAAGTAGCAGTGCAGCGGCGATCGCCTGCCACCACTGTGGCCTCGTTTGATGGTGCGATACAATCGTGCCGACCCGCATCGCCGACGGGATCGGCTCGGTCGACACGGAGGCGAACATGCCCGCAATGGCGGCTCGGTGCTCCGCTTGCAGAGCAAGCCGTCGCGCGACATCTGGATTATCAGCGAGATAACCATCGACGGTCGCGTGCCGCTCTGGGGTCAGGCGGCGATCGACCCAAGCCATGAGATCGTCTTCGCCGATCGGGGTCGTCATTTTACTCTCCGCAATTTTGGACGTTCACCAGCGCCGATCAGCTCAGATAGACGATCCCGCCCCCGCGAAAGGCGCGACATGAGCGTGCCGGTCGGTACGCCGAGGATGGCTGCAGCCTCCGCATAAGACAGGTCCTCTACCGACACGAGCAAGATCGCGGCACGCTGGTCTGCTGGCAAGATATCCAATGCGCGCATGAGGTCGTTGTGTTCGATCCCTGTCGATTGTTCGGCCGGTACCGCAAGCACCGCGTCGGCGACCGTGTCGATTGCTACCGGCGTGCCACGCCGCGCCTGTCGCCTGCCATGATCGACCAACAGATTGTGCAGAATCGCATAGAGCCAGGGACGCACCGCGTCGCCATGACGCTTACGCCAAGATCCAACGGCTCGCTCGAGACAATCCTGTACGAGATCGTCCGCCGTCGCGGCATCTCGAAGCCAAGCGCGGGCATATCGTCGAAGGCCAGGGATCAGGGGCTCGATCAAGGCGGCGCGTGCGTCCATCAGTTCTGCTGCACTTGCAAGACTGAGCCTGGAACACCGCCATTACTCTCCGCCACCACCAGAAAGCGTCGCTCGGAGACCGTTTTAGCGGTGACGATCTGTCGGATTGGTCCGGAAACGTTGACGACCGCCGAGCCTGCGGGGTTCGTCATGAAATTTGCCAAGGGTTCGAGCTCTCCCGACCCGTCGGCTTTGCCGGCCAGTGCAAGAATATACGAACGCTTGGGTGCCAAGCCGGTCACCGATCCCTGTACCACCTGGATCAGGCCCTGATCGAACAACGTGATACTCGTCGGGCTCGCTACCGCGTTGCCGGGCGCTGCAAGTATCAGGTGGGTGGCGTTCCCGGCCGTGCCGAGTGGCTGAAGGTTGGCCGTGCCTGGACCATCGGGAACGGCGTTTGGAACGTAGGCGATCGCCTGCGGTGCCTGCCCAATGGGGATCGTACCGGTCACCACGTTGCGTGCCGTATCTATGACCGCCAGCTTGTCGTCGTTCTCAAGCCCTACGTAGATGCGCTTGCCGTCTCCGGACGGCCAGATACCGTGCGGAAGCTTCCCAACGGGGATAGTCGCGACCTGACTGAAATCCTTGGTCCGAAATACTTTGACAAGGTTTAGACCGCCGACGGTCACATAGGCGAATTGCCCCTTCGATGTGACCGCAAAATTGACGTGATTTGTAATCGGACCGGTATCGAGCACCTTCTGGATCACAAAGGGGGGCTTGGCGTCGAAGGCGACCGTCTTGCCGACGTCCTTGAGCGTGAACCATACCTGCTTGCCATCAGGGCTGGCCGAAATGTTCGGGCAAAATGGACTAGGTTGCTGCACCCTCCCCACTTCCTTGTGGGTCGCGACGTCGAACACCACCAACTCCGGGTTGAACGACGAGCATACATAGCCGTATTTTCCGTTGGGAGAGAATATGGTCATGCCGGGACCGCCGGGCGTCTTGATCCGGCTCGTCTCTTCGTACGTCTTCGGATTTAGCACCGAAATATAGTCCTCGCCTCGGACCGTCGCCCACACTTCCTTGCCGTTTGGCGTGAAGAACGCTTCATGCGGGCTGCGGCCGATGTAGGTCGTATGCTTGACCGAGTTCGTTGCGGTGTCGATCCAAGTGATAGAGTTCGAACCGATCGAGACGACCGCAAGAGTCTTGCCGTCCGGCGAGAAGCCGAGACCGTGAACGAGCACTTGCCCTTTGTAGAGCGGGCTGAAATTACCAGGTTGCGGATCACCCAACTTGATGACGCCGAGCAAGGTGTTCGTTGACGGGTCGGTCACCGACACCGTGTTCGAGAATTGCTCCGCCGCATAGACCCGGTCGCCGCTGCCGACCTTCTGATTTTCGCGATCCCAAGGCGCCTGCCCGTGCTTCCCGTCGGTTTGATCGGTTGCAGAGTCGTCATAGACGATTGGGATGTCGAGCGCGGCTGGCGCCGCCCAAACGCCCGGTTGCGCGGAGGCAACGCTGGCAAAACTTGCCGACAGTAGAAAAAGTCGCTTCATTTCAAGGCTCCAGGTGCGGATGGGGAAGGCCAGACTGCTGAGTAGGAACTGGAGCCGACGGCGGGAGCGGCTGGCCAAGCGCAAGGCGCATGGCGGCGATCTCCTGCTGCTGGTCGACAATGATCTCTTGCGCGATGCGTTTGAGTTGCTCGCTCTTGCCGTATCGAAGCTCAGCCACGGCCATGTCGATGGCACCCTGATGATGCGGTAGCATCATCGTCACGAAGTCCGCATCTACATTGCCTGACGGGGCGACCATCATGCCGGCCATCATCCGCTCCATCGCGGCGTTGACCTCGGTCAGATAAGGCTTTTCATCATTCGCAACTGTTGCGAAGGCGGCACCGCCCCCGAAAGCAAGAACTATGGCTATGGTAAAGCGGACCAATGATCGGGTGGCAGGCAAGATTGTCTCCTACGCAGAGTCGGTATGTCAGCTTAGACGTCGCCACCCGGCAGTTTATTCCCCGTCACGTGATATTTTTTCAATTCGGGTGCCAGCGTCCTAATGAAGTGACGTTTGCCAGTGTAGCTTTGTCTAGCCAGCCGACTTCAGTCATGAGCCCCTTCGAGGGGAGTGGCCATATGCAAACGCTAAGCATTGGCGCTAGATGCTACGATGAAAGATATGCTTTTATATCGAAAACGTGACGTGCATCAGGGTATGGCCAGTAAACACTATGGTTTTTCCAGCATCGCATCGCATCGCATCGCTTGCTCCGCGATTGCAAAACTTCGACCAAGACCTTCAAATCTTCGTTAATTTCGGTTTCAAGCCACGCCCAGCAGCGTGAGCAACCCAAAACTGATCCCGCCAAGACCGATAAGCGACAACACGACAGCCCCGGGTGACGCGGCCGCCAGCTTTCGCAACGGCGCGAACATCTACCCCAAGACCCAGCGCCGCCATGGATACGACCGTGAGTAGTGTCGCGATCTGCTGATCGGCATGATAGCGACGGACGGGATTAGCCGACGCGTCAGGCACGATGGCTGCCTCCACCAGGGCCCGGCGCATGCTTGCGGATCAATGCCGCCAGAAGCTGTGGATCCGAGGGACACTTACCACGCCAAACACGCTTGCCGTCACGCCGAATGGATACGGCAGTCTCTTTCAAGGAAACGTCTAGCCCGATATACTCGTCCATGGCTGTTCTCCATCAGATGCTTGGGCCCGGCTTCGGATCGTGAGCCCGTACTTCCATCTTATCGGGGAACAGCCACCAGCTTGCATCATGAACGCTAAGGCTTCGCTCCCGCGATTACCCCATGTTTATGAACGCATTGCGCGACGCGACCCGTTTCCAGCGGCGCGTCTGCGCGAGTTTCTCCTCGCCGTTGATCGCCATCGCGAACTGCATGTAGCTCGGCACGTCGAGCCGGCAGTTGATCGCGTCCGCTTCTGACGTAGCAGCAGGACCGACGTTCGGGCTGCCGGCGTTCTGAAGTACCAGAGCTAATGTCACCGCATAGAGGATAGTCATGCGCACTCCATAAACGTGTCGTCGGCATTTGCCAGGAAACGAGCGGCGAAAGAAACCGGAGCGAGCTAGCAGTCTGAACCGCGAAGCTATTGATCTGCAAAACATGAGCTCGACACGTTCGGCGCGCGCAAAGATTTATTTGGCGAGTCGCGTCGCTCTTTCCGCCTCCCCAATTCCACCGTTCACCAACCAACCAAAGTCGACTCGGGTCGGTCGGGACGATCACTGGGGAGGATCTGGGTAGTGGAACCCCGCCGAACACCGATCAGGATCGATTTCTGGTGGCGCGTCCGTATTGACGGTATCAGCCAGCTGGCGCGAGCGACCTGTTTATAGCATTGGTCGCCTGATATGAGGCGTTACTATTTGTCTTGCGTCGAGATGATGCTTGCGTTGGCGCTGGCGCGAGCGGCGCTGGCCGCGCCGCCCGCCGTCCATACGCCCGCTCCCGGAAGCCCAGAACGCACCGCGATCGTCAAGACACTCCACGCGGGTGACGATAGTGCACAATCGCGTTTCACCTTCCGCGCGTTTCGCGTCCTTTTGGCAGGCCCGGATGGGATCGCGTATGTTCGCGGTGAAGGACCGGTTGGGACCTTCCATGCCATTCTGAAGCACGACGTCCAGGCTGGGTGGCGCAAAGTTTGGGGCGAGGGTGATGGCGGCAGCAACAGCTGCGAGATCGGCGCGCGGCATTATGCCTGGGCCCTGCAGCTTCTCCGGACCTACACGGTTACTCCCGACGCGATTTTTCCGGGCATCGTCGCGCGAACCGGGCACTTGCAACGCCTGGCGAAAATGGAGCCCGACGTGCAATGCGTCGGTGATCTGGACGGCGGGCCGAGCTGATCGCGGGACGTTGACGCGACCTGTCCGGCGTTATTGCAGTAGGCAGTATATAATAATCAATGATGTATGATATTTTAACGCTAACCTGATCAACATAAAGTACTTATCCTGACCATCGCCAGGCAGGTACTTTGATCTCGACGTTTTTACGTGGGCTTCCGGTGTAGGCTTTCCCTTGAAGCGGGTCATCTTCGTGCTGCCGAACATGGCAAGGATCAAACCGTCATGCGCCCGCTTTCTTTGCGGCGATGGCGCGCGCAGACAGCGGCACGGACTGAGGTAGAAGAGAGAGTGCGTATGCAGCCAAGGGCACGGCACCGAGATTGGCAGTGAAATTTAGTAGCGATCCGTGGAAGGTGAAGTTGAGATTGACGGTTCCCCTGCCCTGCCTGACATCGACGCATTCGATCTCGCCGTAACGACGTTCGCGCTCGCAAACGACACGGAAACGAATGCCGCCAGGTTCGATCACGAGGAGCGGTTTGGCGTTGTTCGACGCGATCGCATACCACCACGGCAGGCCGCGGACTCCCGTGAAGGTCGCGAGTACGGGTATGGTCGCCGCGCCTGCCTCGTCGACGGTGATATTGGCGACCACGGCTCTTTCGTAGGCGCTGCGTCCCAGTCGCAACGACAGCCAGGCCATTCCGCGGTATGTCGCATATAGTAGTCCGACGAACGCCATGAGTTGCAGGCCGAAAACCAGCGCAAACCCCAGGATTGCCCACGCACCTTCAGGTCGTTTTATCGAGTTGGGTACCGCTTTCTGGACGGCTTCCTCGCATGGTCCGATAAAGCGATTTATTGTCTCGACGCGTTGCGCCCACTGCGCCGGCTTGCCTGCCTGTTCCAGGTGACTTTCGGTGGCGAAGCGATATCGGCGGCTTAGATCCCCCGACAATTCTCGCTGTATGATCCAAAGCGTACCAGACTGGCCAATTTGACATTCACCTTTGGAAACCATCCCGGCGGTCGTCTTGCTGATTTTCAACGCGGTACAGTTCGCCGGCCATAAGTTCATTGAGTGCAACGGCGCATCAGCAGGTGCACAATATCGAACTGGTTGACCTACCCACGCACCGGCGACGTTGGTCCGGGTCTCCCATATTCCCGCCCGCTGCGCCTGGCTGGTTGCGGGCACGCAGGCCAGAAAACCTAGAAGCAGCCGGAACCACCGCATGACCGGGCGTGGATAGCTCAGAATGATCCTTATCCATTTTAACATACAGATTCTTCTGATGAGCAAGCGCACCTCTATCAAGCTTATCCGGTGCGAAGGGCGGTCCCGCAGATAATCGCTAGAGTTCGCGGAACTGATTTGAGGCTTGGCTGCCTGTCAAAGAGAGCATTACCATCATTAATGCCAAGTATACCGCGAACGTCCAAGTCAGTGCAGTTTCGATTGCACGTATGCCGTCTTCCTATTGGCTAGGGCTCGTTTTAATTCCGAGCGTAGCAACAAGTAGCACGCCTAGGATCGATAATCCGATTGCGAACAAGACGATCATACAGGCGGGGATGGCAATCAGCGGTATTAGCCAGGCCCCAGACCTACCAATGTCATGAAGCCTACGGACGGCGCAACTCGATAATGGTAAGAACAATAGGCAGCCGACCAGTGTGCCAAGGGGAGGCAGAACGACGCTTGTCACGAGTACGATGAATAATACCGTCATCGCAAACGGCCAAAACTCACGGCGCCCGGCGCGTCCGCTGAAATCTTGCATACTTACGAAAGGGGGTCAGTGAGTGGTGCATAAGGTAACGCGTTAACTCACTGCCCCCGCTTTGCGTTAGGCCTCTTCAGTCGTCTTGGTTGCCCGGGGCTTGCGAGGCGCCTTCGAAGCTTCGTCAGTAGGCTTTGTCGCAGTCGGACCAGGCTTGCGTCCCAAGCCGATCGACTTCGCCATTGTCCGGCGTGCTTCCGAGTAGGTCGGCGCGACCATCGGATAATCGGCCTTGAGGTTATAACGGGCGCGATATTCCTCCGGCGTCAGGCCGTTGGTCGCAAGGTGGCGACGCAGGGTCTTATACGGCTTGCCGTCGATCAGCGAGATGATGTGATCTGGCGAGGACAGCGACTTGCGCGCGGTTACGGCCGGCTCATAGGTCTGCGCAGGTTCCCCCGCAGGAACGGGCGCAGATGTGCCTGAGAGCTGCGATACTGCGGCATGCATAGAGATTAGAAAGGCAGGCACGTCGTCTGCATTGGTGCGGGTGTTAGGGTTTGCCAACCACGCGGCCGTCAGTTCAGCAGCCAATTCGACCGCGTTGGTATCATCGTTCATCAGTATCTCGCTTGAAGTTGAGGGCTCGTAGTCAAGCGAAAATACCTGAAATTCAAGCTAGTGCAAATCTCAAATTTGGAATTACGATTTATATTAGTATCTCGAAAATGTCAATCGGGCAGCGCGTGCCTGAGTAGCTGTTCCACCAGGCGAATACCTACAGAAGTTACCGGTAACTTGGGGCCGATTCAATGTTGAACCTCCATGAGCTCTTCCCCGCCTGTTTGGCGCCATACATGGTTAGATCGGCGGTGAGCAATGTTTGCGCAAAATCAGTTCCTGTTGCCGCCCCCAGGCTGCATGTTGCCGGCACGTCAGTTGATTGAAGCGCCGCCATGATAGCGCGGTGGATCTTACCACTTTTCCTCTCTGCAGAAGCCTGGTCGCGAACTGCGAGACAGAAGGCGAATTCGTCACCCCCCAGCCGTGCCGTGATGTCGTAAGGGCGAACGGCGGAAGCAAGCGCTGTTGCTACGACGCGTAAAACCTCATCACCGGCCGCATGACCGTGTTGGTCGTTTACCGCCTTGAAATCGTCTACGTCGATCACACCGCATAGGAGAATCCGATCGTCACGCGCACTTGCTAATTCCAGGCGAGCGCATTCGATCTGAAAGGCTCGTCGGTTGCCGAGGCCTGTGAGGTGATCGATGCTTGCTGTGGCCCGCTCCCGATCGAAGGTTCGCCGGAACGCGCTTACGAACAGAATGATAAAGAGTACCCCGAAGGCTCTCGCACCTACATTCCAGATAGCGGTTGCAGTAGGGACGGTCGACGCCTGCGCGGAGAGGCCGTCTCCAAAGCCATTGAGATACAGGGTTACAGCCACGCCCAGCAGACCTGACAGCAACCCTGCGACCCGGCCGAGACACCATACGGTAAAGCATAGTGGCAGCAGGTAGACCGTATTCAGAGAGAAGTGCGGTCCGGTGGATCCGTCCAGGATGAATACGATTACCCAAATAATCGTCAGTCCGACGGCAGCTCCCGAACGGTTCAAGTCCGCCGATTTACGGAGCGCAAGCTCCAATGGCGTCAACTGTGATTGAGGATTTCTCGAAGTTGGGGAGATCGTTCGGCGCATTCCGTCCTCAACTCGCATGGTCGCGGACGCCTTTGAAACGGCCTGTGATCATGGAAACTAGCACGTTGATACAGTCCCGGCGACCTACTCAGGCCGCGGTGCGGGGCGAGGGGCTAGCGGCTGCGTCCCTGCCCTTGTGATTGTGGATCAAGGCCCGTGATTGTCGCACGCCCGTTGGCATAGACGATCTTGGGACTGTTGCCGATCTTCGGGACCTGTTGGAAAGCGGCAGGCTCGTGCCTAGCGACCCCGTTGCCGTGTACCTGATAAACGCCCTTTGCGCTGACGTGTAGGACTGATCCGGCGTACTTTGCCCCGTCGTCGGCCTTGGCTGATGCTGCGGTATCGAGGCGGAAGACGCCCTTTGGCAGCATGCCTTGCGGATCCAACTTCTGGACCTCCCACTTGCCCTCATATCGACGTTCGTGAAGCCGACTGCCGTTCATGACGACGACCTGTTCCGCACCGTCGGAGATGGATCGACCAGCCGGCACCTTGTCGGCCAGCCCTGCCAGAGTGCTTCCCCGGCCCAAGCTCAGAAGTCCTTGCATGTCGCGTCCTTCTGCGGTGGCTGGCTCGGCTCGAGAGGTCGAGCTGCGTCCAGCATCGCGGCTGTGAACTGCGACACGTTCTGGATGGGGCGGGCTGTTCGCGATTGGCGTTGGAGAAAGCGCTTGGGTCGGTCCATTCAGTGTATCCCCTATCTGGTCAGCCAACTGTTTCTCCATGCCCTCTCGGTAGGCAAGCACACGATCGAGCGCCGGCTCTCCAGGCACCCGATCAAGTGTGATACTGTGCACACCTTGGTCGCGAAGGACACCAAGGAGCCGGCCTGGCGCGCGCGCTCCCTCCAACATCGATTTTCTCGAGAGGGCCTCCGAATGTGTCGGCATGAGGGAACGGTTGCGTAGGGAGGCCACGCGTGTCGCTTCTTCCGTTGCAGCAGCTTGTCGCTGTGCTGCAGGCAGTAGTGTCGCTATTTCTGTTTCAGCATCGCAAATCGGTACCGTGCACTTTTTTACCGCGGTGACGCGGCTTTGTTCGGCTGACTGACGTATCAATTCGTCGAGCCGATCCGCATTTGCGAACCGCCGAAGGGTCTCCGCAGCTTTCAGCAGGAGACGGTCACCGTCTTGCTGAGCCGCGCTGACGGCATCGATCGCCGGATATGTCCGACGTAAAACCTCGATATCACGCGCTTTGTAAAGCGCATCGCGCGTTACCGCATTCGCGTTGGCGATGTTCCAATCCAGCTCATGCCCGGTTTGCTCGGCAAGCTGCCGTGTGAAGCTGCGAAGCGTCCGGCTGTTGCCTTCCGAGAAAGGATGGAGATGATCGAGATCGCCATAGAGCCTGGAAATCGTGCTGACGAAGTCGGGGGTGGAAAGCCCCCTCAAAGCGTCCCTGCCGCGTAGCGCTCGCAACACTGTGTCCAACCGATCGTCCACTTCAGGACGTAGGGCATATTCTACCCTATGTAGATTGATCGGCTCGGATTCGAGCTGGCGTTCCTTACCGTGCGATGGCGCGTCAGGACGATATTCACCCGGCGCGTACTTAGGCAAATCCTGGAAGATGAACCTGTGGAATTCGCGCAGATGCGCTGCGTCGTAATTCCCGTCTATCGGCCGCTCGACTATCTCTGCGATGCGGTTTGCAACGAGAGCGGCTTCGATGGCCTCGATGTTTTTAGGCGGCTGCAACGCCACAATATTCTAAGATAGCTGAGTTGAGGGCAGCGCGGTCGAGCTTGCCAGCTACATAGTCGGCGAACAGGGCTTCGGTATCAGTATCGAGTACGAACCCCTCCATCCTGACACTGCCGCGGGCAAAGTCGATAGCGTACCGCCGGCGGGCTTGCTCTTCCGCGCTGATCGAGGGTGGTTCGATCTGCCGATAGACGTTCATGGCGTTAGGGCCTCCAGGGTCGTCAGACGGCGATCATAGCCGCCAAAGGGCACGATGTGTAGGCGGCAGGTCTCAAGATGCCGGCTCGCCTCCACCAGCTGGGAAATGCCTGTAAAAGGTTGCGACCGAGACGCCGATCGCCTCGGCCACGTCTCGCGGACGATCGCCTGCAGCGAGCAACTTCATAGCTGTGGCCCTCTTTTTTGGCGTCAGGACCGACTTGCGCCCCCTGCCCGGCCCGTTCCTGCGACGAGCCGCCAGTAGCCCGGCCATTGTTCGTTCGCGGATCAGCTCACGCTCCATTTCTGCGATGGACGCCAGAATGTGAAAGAGCAACCGGCCGGTCGGCGTCGCTGTGTCGATCCCGTCGGTCAGGGACCGTAACTCGATACCGCGGGTAGCAAGGTCAGCCGCCAGTTCGACAAGGCCCTTCATCGAACGGCCGAGGCGGTCGAGCTTCCAGACGACGAGCGTGTCGCCCCGGCGAGCGACGTTCAACGCTTCCGACAAACCCGGACGGTCGGTTTTTGCGCCACTCGCCGTGTCACTGCAGATCCGTTCGCATCCCGCAGCGGTCAGAGCGTCCGTTTGCAGCGTCAAATTCTGGTCCGACGTCGAGACCCGGGCATATCCGATGAGCATCAGTGCGAACGTCCTCGCGTCTGGCCTTGGGTTGGCGATGGCTCGTAAGGCGGTTTGTGCAAGCTGTTCGGCGTCGTATCGAGAAGCCCTGTGCTTCCCGTCCTTGCATTGCGAAATTGTGCAAGGAGGCCGGCACCGGGTTCAGGGGTATGCATCGCCTTCTGCTCTGCAACATTTCGCCCAGCTTGCGACGCCTGTTCGAGGATCTGATCGGCCGATTGAATGTAGCCCCCGCCCTCCATCGCGTGGAGGAAGGATGCGGTAGAAAATATGTCCACGCGAGGATCGCGTTCGCGCTTCCGGACACCGGCATCCTCGTAAATGAGCGCCACCCGGTTATCGGGATTGTCGGCCAGAAAACGGTCCGTCACTTCAATCGCGGCTGCTTCGCCAAGGTCCGTTGCCCCCACCCCGTTCTTCAGGAGAATATCTTGTTGAAGCCCTGCCCGGGTGTTTGCCGTGCGGACGCGAGCTTGGTTGGTCTCGATCCACTCCATGATACGTACGCCGTCGTCGTAGCTCGGATTTGCCGCCTCCCGGTATACCGCATCGGGAATGATGATCGGTAGGGGCTGGCGGAGGAGGACATCAAGCTCGCCGGCCTTTGCGAGCGTGATAAGGGGCGACGCATCGAAGACGATCAGGCCATAATCCGCCATGTCAGCGCGCCTGCTTCAGGAACGCGGTGAAGCGATCTGCGCTTTCACGCAGCGCGTCGCCGTCGGGGCCGTCGAAGGCGGGCGGTGGTACGCGAAGGTTCAGTCGACCGAGACCATCCAGGACCTGAGCATAATCCAGCCCGGTACGCTCCTTCGTCTCCTTGGCTGAGCTGTGTCCTGAGGCATAAGCGCGCAGTGCGTCGTCGATCGTCATGGTTCGACCCTTCTCAGCTAGCCAACAATGTTAGCGTTCAATGAGAATATACAATGAGAACGTGTTTTGAGAAAGTGGAAATCTAGGCTGGCTATGAGTTCTTCTCGCCGAGGAATATTCATTGGTGAGATCGCTAGGCACGTTGCCGCCAGCGGGATAATCGATGTCGTAAATTTGGAGATCACGCCATGTCCGTTGCGATGCTCGCGCTGCTTAGCGTCCCTGCCCCCCCGGTACCGTTCGCCACACAGCGGACGGAGATCGTGTCGTTCACCGCAATCGATCTTACCTGTTCAGGACAGCCGATAGTAGCCGATAGTATCGTTCGGCCCTTCACTGCGGTTGCGACGCGTTACGGTCCCGCTGTTACCGAACGCCCCTCACCCATATATCGGTTCTCCTTCGTAATCGATGCGCAGGGGCGTGCCCGCACGATCCGCCGTGATATGACGGAATCGCCGGCTTGGTATGTCGACACTAGCGATCTTGCCCCTGCGCTGGCGGCTTCGAGCTTTCCAACCGGAATACCGCAGGCGAAATGCAGCGTGTCCTTCAAAGCATCGGTCACGCCGATCGAGAAGGCGTCGATGCCGGATTTGTACGAGCTGGCGAGCCGTCCGGATGCCACAGGGTTTGCGCCTGCCCTGTTTGAACGAGTTCGCCCTGCAGGTTCAAATTGCCCCCGCGAGCCAGGCCAGTACCGGCGTCTTAACCTGCCGGCCTTCGAAAAGCTGCCGCAACCGGCGCGACGACCGGCTTGGGTGTTTCTGGCATTCGACGTGAACGCCGCGGGTAAGCCTGGCAACGTCCAGACATTGGGTATGTCCGGCGACACGGCGCTCGAGCGCGCCGGCCGGGAAGCTTTACTCGCCAACCGCTATGAGCCGGGAGCGGGGTTTCACGGATGCACCTATCACTTTTACCATAACGGACGCGCCAACCTTGCGGCACCCGTACCGGTGCCAGACACGCCTCTGGATACTGGAGACCAGCCCGGTTGCATCGTGGATCCCAAGTCGATCCCGGGGCTTCTCGACGGCAGCGCTTATCCCAGGGCGTTCTCGCGCCGCGGAATCGAAGGGGCGGCGGTAATTGGTTACGATACAGCGCCATGGGGAGCGGTAGGCAACGTAAGGGTTCTCGGTTCTGAACCGGACGAAGCGTTCGGCGATACCGCGCGCAATGCGCTTTCCAATGCCCGGGTAGTAGAGAGTGGTTCGGGCCGTCGAGGCTGTGTTCAGCGCGTGAAATTCAAGCTTCCGCCGAAGGGGACCCGATAACGAGCACGGATTTGGCCAAAAACTCGGGCGCAAATTTTTAGCTGCTAAAATTTCCGGGAGGGGCAAGCGAGCCGGAGCGGCTTCTACTCCCGCTTGCCGGCACTGTTTTAGCCAGCAGGGAAGGACGTTCGGGTCTCCACTTCAAAGGAGAAAGGCTGGCCAATAAGATGTTATCGTAATTGGTTCCTTTTCGAGAAGGGCGAGGCCGGCAGAAACGTCCAATTTCCGACATTCAAGCGCCTTAGAAGAATTCTCATAAGCGGTCGCTCATTCAGATTCCCGCTAATTGCCCGCGGAGGTGGTCTGACGCAGGTAAACAGGCGGGGAGCTAATTACCGCGCACCCTTTGAGCGGAACGGGTGGACGAGGATCTGATTGACGCCTAGCGTTGGCTACGAACTCCGGAGCTTAAGCGATGCTGAGAGCGCGTTGGTTAGTTGCAGGCAGCTTGTTGGCCACCGCCCCCCTGACCGCCCAAGTCTCGCCGCCGCCACCTTCCGCACAGCCGGCACCGGGTCGCGATATAGTCGTCATCGGCAGCCGTATCCCTGATTATCAAAGGCACCTCGACGCATGCCTTGCGGAGCATTGCGCGCCTGACAAGGACATTGCCGCTACACTTGCGCTGGCACAAGCTCAGTTCGAAGCCGGCACATATGATGCCGCACGATCGTCGCTGCTGGCAGCAAGACGTCGCAATGCACGGTTCGCAAAGCAATATCCGGTGGCGGTGGCTAATCTACACCATGCCAATAGCTTGATAGCAGGGCATCTCGGCTTGGCCGACAGCGAATGGTCCAGCGCTCTCGATACAGTCAGCGCGATCAAAGCCGGAATGGCCGAAGACGATCCACGTGTATTCCTTGAGCAGATCGAGCTCGGCGATGCCTATGCTCGCTCGGGCCGGTTTAAAGGAAGCGAGACGCAATATGCGGGCATTGCCCGACGCGCGCACAAGCTCGGCCTTGCTGAGATCGAAGGCCTTGCTCTGCTACGGGTAGCGACGCTCAACACTCGTCTCGCTGAACAAAATCACGCGGTGTTCGCCTCCTCGGCACGCCGGGCTATCGATGCGTTGATCGCGCGGCGCGAACCAGCGTTGCAGCCTTACCAAGTAGCCGCCCAACAATTGAGCTTCTTGCTCGCCGCTCAGACAACCCCCGGGCCCGAACTGGATCGCCTGGTTGCCCAATATCCAAGGCAGCCCGCCGGAGCTCCTGCGCGGTTATTATACGCCCCCGCCGTGGCGTTGACAGCGTCGGTCCAGGGATCAAGTAACCGGTCCGACCCGAGCCTTGGCGCTGGTGCCATGTCCAGCGCCGGAATGCCGCTCGTGGGGATCGGTAGCTATGTCGGGCAATGGATCGATGTGGCCTTTACGATCGGAACCAATGGACGGATCAGCGACGCGCACATCTCGCGGCATGGCGATCATACAAAGGTGGAGGGCGGCTGGGCCGAGCAGGTGGTCCGCGCCGTATCTGTCCGTCGGTACGCCACACAAGCGCAGCCAAGCTATGGGCGAGAACGCTATACCTTTACCGCGAACCTTGTTGCGGTGACGGGGTCGCGCCTGTTGGCCCGCGACCCAACGCCCCGTCTGGTTCGCGCGGATCTCGGCCCGGAAACAGCCGCATCGACGGCGTCCAATCTCAAGCCAGCGTCCTGAAATCTTTCGTACGTTTCACCGAATTTCAGCACTGCCCAAACACCGGTTTAGCCCGCAACCTGCCACCCAAACCCAGCGCGCTCTGCTCCGCCTTCGGCTGGCACTGGTTGACGTGTTTCCGCCGCCTCAAACATCGATAACAGCAAATGGCTGCACGGAAGGTTGAGGTTAGGGCCGACGTAGCAGTTAGATGCTGGCTGCTAACGCCAATTATGCCCCAAAAGCTGCCAGTCCGCTAACCTTCCCATTCCAGCCATTCCGATAACGCCCAATTGTTGCCGTTCGAAGCGCAGGTAGCGCGTCCCGAAAGCCGACGTTACGGTTGGCCCTAAATCGAGATAGGAGCAGCATGAAAGCGGCATTTTGGCGTTTTGCACACCAGCACTATCAAAACAGGACGCCGCTTCTCATCGTTGATGCTGCGGCATTTACATGGTTCGGGTTCTTTGTGCTGATCTATGGAGCGGCTCTGCTGGCTGGTTACCGAATTTCATAGAGGCGCTGGTCGGTCTGATGCTAGTAGGCGGTCCGTTGATGGTGGGGGTGCTTCATCGCCGTATCAGGATCGAAGCGGCTAAGGCCCCGGACGCGCTGTATAGGAAGCGGTTGCTCACAAATCGGTAATCCACGGTGTCAACTTTCCGGCGCATCAGCCCGAAAGCCGCAGATCCGCTTTCCTCACCATTCCCGAAATTCGATCCTTACGGGAAAGCCACGCCGTTCTGCGTGCCGTTCTCGAAAAGAAAGGCTGGTTAGCTGGAGCGGTGACCTAACCGCCAGGCAAGGAGCCGGATGAAAGGTTCCGGATCGTCCAGGCGGAACGCGACCCGCACGAACGGACGTCGCTTCTTCAGAAGCGAGCGACGATGCAGAGGGCTATCCAACCGCAGCATGATGTTGGGCCAGGCAAGCAGCGCCGCATTAAGGGTCGCGGGATCGCGTACGTCCTCACCGGTGAAGCCGCCTTCGATGGCAACGATCGCATCGAGCGGCACAAGCTGGTCGATCAGGAAGCCGGCCCGCACGCGCACACCCTCGGGTGTCAACAGCACCGGCCTGAACCTGAACGACTTGATGAGCCCGACGAGGTATACGAAGCCCACGTCACTCAGCACGAACATGACCAGCGTGGCGGTGCGGCTCCAGTGCCCGACCAGCAGATGATAGACGGCTATTTCGATCGCCGACAGGATCAGCAGCGTCGCACACATCGGCGTCAGGTGCCTGTGATAGGCGAAAGCACGGGCGTACGCCGGAATATCTGCCGGTCCGCCCCAGCGGAACAGCGCCATGTGGATTACCGTCATCTCCGCCACGGCCAAGCGAACCAGCGCCGGCGGGAATAACCCGGACGCGGCTGATACCCATCGCTCCTTCCGGTCCGTGCCTTTCCTGCCCACCACTTGGCGCGCTCGGGCCGTTGCCCAGGCGACATGACCCAGAGCGACAGCTGCCATCGTCACCACCAGGACCGGCGTCTCAAACAGCGCATCCCGCATCGCCGATGGCGAACCAAGCCAGACGGTGACGCTGGCGCCGGCCAGCACGCCCAAGACGGCACTCCATGCCGGCTTTCCGGCTGATCGAGCGATCAGCGACAGCATCAGCGTGTCCGCGACTACCCACAGGAACAGCAATAGCGCTGCAAACGGATAGGCGGTCGCCAATGGCGTTCGTACCGCCATTCCAGCCAGCGTGACGATGACGACGGGTGCGATGCTTGCGGCAATATGTCGGCGACCAACGCCGTCACTGGTCTGGGCTACCATAGAAACCCCCGTTCGCCTGCGCGAACGACCGAATGCTGGTCTGGCGCCGCGTTGCCCGTGCTTATACGCCGAATTTGCGAGCGACCGCCAGCGTCACCATCTTCTCAGAACACCCTTTCTGACCAGATTTGAGAACGTCTCTGCCGTTCTCTTTTCCCGATCCCTCGCGAGAAAGCCGGATCGGACACGAACGCCCAGAATAGGGCATTCGGAGTGGCTGTTGCGCTTCCTGATTGCGGACGTTCATTAGGAGGGTTAGCTAACGCTCATGCGAACCGCCATGAACGCGCCGGCTGAGGCACTAGATGATCCCGAGCGAGCGTTTGTAGCAAAAGTCCGAGAGCATGGCTGGTTCGACACCGCAGTGTTTAGCGACGTCGAAGGGCCAGGTTTCTCATTTACCACGGGGTTATGGGTTAACACGGGTCAGCCAGAGTTGATCATGTTCGGCATGAAGCGTGAGATAGCTCATGACGTGTTCTGGGAGTTGTTCCGAGAGGCTAAGGCGGGATTACCGCTGCCAGTAGGCGAGCCAACGGATAGAGCGTTCGAAAACCTTCTTGCCTATGCATTTCCGGTGGCGAAGCGGTTCTACTGCGATCACTTGGGCTGGAGCCGATGGTTTTACGGCGGCGACGAGTTCCCATGCCTTCAAATTGTCTGGCCGGATCGGAGTGGCGTTTTCCCATGGGAGCACGGGTTCGACACAGCTTTCGCAGCCGACCAGATCGACCTGACAGAAAATGGTTGGGAGTCAGCGCTTACGCGGTGAGTCCGCTTTCAATTGAACTGGCCTTCAAAGCCGCCAGTCCGCTTTCCTCTCCAACCCGGACATTCCCGAAATCCGATCGATTCCGAGAACGCTCCGGTCTTCTTGATCGCCGTTCGTTTTTGGCAAAGGCGGTATAGGTAGGAAGCGCCCAAACTCGAACGCGCGGTCGCAGGCGTGGACCGGGTTATTGCGCTGCGACCATCATTATTCGCTTTGTAGCAGAGCGACCTCCCCTGAACGGAATAACGTATTGAAAACGTTGAGGCTCCCTTAGAGAAAACGATTGCTCGGCCGAGTGCCACTGTTCATATTGCGGCAGTGGTTAGCCCCTAAATGTGGTCGTGATGAACAAAATTATCTCTCCGCCGTCTGCTCAATATCTTCGCACAGATGCCATCCGCGGCGGAATGGATTTGTTGATGTTCGCTCACAGATCGCATCTCGCGCATGCAGATGCAGCACTTGCAGAGCGCGGTTTAGGCAGGGCACATCACCGAGTTCTTTATTCCCTGTCGCGAAAACCCGGGGGAACAGTAAGAGACCTACTCGAGATACTTGGTATCACGAAGCAATCGCTCGGTAGAATAATGAAAGATCTAATCGAGAAAGACATGGTTGAAACCAAAACTGGAGAGCGTGACCGGCGCACTAAGCTTTTGTATCTTACTAATAAAGGTTCGTCTCTCGAAAATGAGCTTTTTGACGAGCTTCATGAAAATATGGCTCGCGCCTATGCGGCCGCTGGCGTGAAGTCGGTCGAAGGTTATTGGTCTTTGATGCAGCACTTAATGAGCCCAGAGGCACACGCAAGCTTCCTTATTTTCAATGAAGTCTCGGTTAAAAATTGATAGTCATCAAGCTGTTCGCTGCGAGAAAACAGTTTGGGCTGATGGCCTAGATGAAGGTAGCTTAGATCAGTCCGTAGCATCATGCTATTTGGCGTGATACGTGGATGGCAAGTGGCCGGTACTTATCTTTTTACACTCTTGAAATTCGGTTCGAGTTGATACGATCAATTCGGTTGTGATACCAGCTCGCTAAATACTGTAAAAATGACGCGATCAGCTTCGTGCTACAGTTGGTATCATCGAGTCATACCGGCAGCACCCCTTATTAACTATTCGTCCGTAACCATACACGATGCCTTGGCAGACACTGAATTTTTCCAAGTGGACACGCGAGGTGTTGCGAGCTGCGATACTGGGTGCGACCTACTTTCTGGCAGCATGCCTTGCGGTACGCTATACGCGTTTTGAAGGCGGCGTTGCGCTGATATGGATAGCGAGCGCCTTCCTCTTTGCGGACCTCAGATATCGACCTGATCAGTCATGGGTCTCACGCAGCCTCGCCTGCGGTGTCGGGGGCCTCCTCGCTACTACGTTCTTCGGTCTTGGGCTGGACGCCGCGCTGCCTCTGAGTGTCATCAATATCACCGAGGCTCTCGGCTGCGCGATTCTAATACGAAAGTTTCGACCAGTAGCAGGCAATTTCTCCTCGCTGACGGAGCTTGGAGCGCTGATCCTGATCGCTGGCCTTGTGATGCCGGTACTGACGGCATTCCCTGCCGCCTACGTGGCTCACAAGGTTGCCGGAGTGCCCTACTGGCCCAACTGGATTGCGTGGTTCGCCGGTCATGCTCTTGGTTCCCTCACCGTCGTGCCCTTCCTGAGCCTCGCTATTGGGGGTGATATCGCTGGTTGGGCCAGACAAGCTCGCAGCCGCGAGTGGGTGGAGGCGGCTATTCTCCTCTCGTCGGTCATGGCGATATCGGTTGTCGTGTTTGCGCAGGAGCGACTGCCGCTACTGTTCCTGCCCTTCGTACCAATGATGCTCGCCGTATTTCGAATGGGTCGGCTCGGCGCCGCGGCCTCGCTCCTCCTGCTGACCATCGTCGGCACGGCTTTGACCCTGGAAGGGCACGGACCTGTCAGCCTTATCCGAGGCGGTACTGGACTTAAGGTGCAATTTTTCCAGTTCTACCTCGTTATTGCGATGTTGATGGCATTGCCGGCCGCTGCCGAGCTGAAGCGCCGGAAAAAGCTGTACAGCCGACTTCAGCAAAGCTCAGCGCTCTACAAGGTAATCGCCGACCGCACCGGGGACATCATCCTGGCGGTGCAGCTGGACGGGACTATCGAGTACGCCTCGCCATCCCTCCGCACGATCGGAGGCTACGATCCGAAAGAGATGCGCGGGCGCAACGCGCGTGTAATCATCTTTCCAGAGGATATTGCGTTGGTCGCAGAGCGGCAAGCGCTCGCTATCGCCAATCCGGATCAGACCTTCATGGCGGAGTTCCGGGCTCCACGCGCCTCGGGGGAACTAGGCTGGTTTGAATCTCACGGCCGGGCCATCGTCGACGAAGGCGGACAGGTCACGGGCACAGTGAACATCATTCGAGAGGTGTCAGACCGAAAGGCGAAGGAACTGGATCTGGCACGCGCCGCGGAAACCGACCCGCTGACTGGCCTGGCAAACCGACGTTCGCTGCTGACTTCATTCGATCGCGCGATCCACCAAACGGGCGGGAAAGGAACGCCAGGGTGCTTGGCTGTTTTCGACCTCGATCATTTCAAACGGATCAATGATGCCTTCGGGCATGATGCCGGCGATGAGGTGATAAAAGGGTTCGCTGAGGCTTTAAGATCTGGGGTTCGCACCAGTGATGTGGTCGCAAGGCTCGGAGGCGAGGAGTTTGCCGCGCTGCTGATCGGAGCCGACGTCGAACAGGCACACAAGATATGTGAGCGCCTGCGGCAAGAGTTCGGGTGTAAGGAATTTGCCTTTGGCGATCATCGTGTAGCCCACGTGACGGTAAGCGCTGGTCTGGCAGCAATTTCAGTTACTGATGACTCGCTCGATCTGGTTCTCAAGACAGCCGATGTCGCGCTTTATCGAGCCAAGGATGCAGGTCGCGATCGTCTGGCAATTGCCGCTTAGATCGGCCGTGGTTACCTGACATTCTCGAAATTCGATCGTTTTCGGGAACGCTGGTATGCAGCGTTTTAATTCTGGATAGCTGTGCGCCCGATCAGCAGCTGTGGCGCGAAGGCGTACCGCAGCCAGCTAAGAAACAGGGGCGGTTGCCCCGCCCCTGTCCAGTTTTCAGCTGTTCTTCATGCCGCCCTTGGCATGATCGCAGCAGTCCGCTGCCTTAGCTTTTGCGCCATCCTTGCAGCAGTCCGCGCCGTCCTTGCAGCACGCCATGTCGGCGCAGCAATTGGCGACAGCGGCGAATGCGCCAGTCGACAGAGTGAGGGCGAAGGCAGCGCTGATGAGCTTGAACTTGGTCATTATATTCTCCGAAATTTACGTGTGATGATGTTCATCTTCACACGATTTGCGGAGGGGGTGTGGCCGGAGCGTATGCCATGCCCAAGAGGCTCATCTGTAGGGCCGGCCAAGGCGATAGACGGGAGGACGGAACCAGCTCGATATGCTCGACGGTTTCGCCCGCAACCGCAACGCACGGTATGGCGCAGGCCGACGCAGGCGCCTTTTTGATGGGAGCGCCTGATTTGCTGGCGCAGTCCATCATCGCGGACGCAGCCGGAGGCGCGGCCATCGCCATCGTCTCGCAGAGCGGGCCGAGCCGGACCAGCAACATCATTGCCAGGACGAAAAACGCCATGGAATGCAATATCTTGGAGAGTGGGCGAGCCCGGCGTTTCATTGGATGCATCTAGAAGCACACTCAGTGATGCACAATGTCGCAGGAGCGGCTTGCCACACTAAGCGGACTTACTCGCCTTTCCGGTACGTTGGCGAGATTGCGATGCTCGAAAGGTCTGTGGCGCTATCGATCGGCACGCCTGCCTCCTTTCGCTCGGAATAGCGATCGACAAGCTGCGTGGTGTGCGGGCGTAGCAGGACCGTGAAGCGTACCAGTTCCTCCATCACATCCACGATCCGATCGTAATAGCTGGACGGCTTCATCCGGCCGGCGTCGTCAAACTCCGCAAACGCCTTGGCTACGCTGGATTGGTTGGGGATCGTCACCATTCGCATCCAGCGGCCGAGGACCCGCAGCGTGTTGACGCTGTTGAACGACTGCGATCCGGCCGACACCTGCATGACGGCGAGCGTTCGTCCCTGCGTCGGGCGCATTCCGCCCATCGACAGGGGCAGATGATCGACTTGCAGCTTCATGATGCCGGTAATCTGACCATGCCGCTCGGGGCTGCACCACACATGCCCTTCCGACCACATCGACAGTTCGCGCAGCTCGTGAACGGCCGGGTGATCGTCCCCCGTCACCTGATCGGGCAGCGGCAACGTCGAAGGATCGAAGATCCGCGTTTCGCAGCCGAAGAATTGCAGCAGACGAGCAGCTTCCTCGACGCACAGCCGCGAAAAGGACCGTTCCCGCAGAGAGCCGTAGAGTAGCAGGATGCGTGGGGGCGGATCACCAGCCCCCAGTCCGAGGGCAGGACGATCGAGCGCATAGCGCCGATCGAGCGCGGGTAGATTATCAGGATCGGAGAGCGTGCGAAGCGGCATTACAGACTGAGCCTTATGGCGAGCGCGGCGAGTGTCACCAACAGCACCGGAATCGTTAGCGTCGCGCCGACCTTGAAGTAATAGCCCCAGCCGATCCGGATGCCCTTTTGCCCGAGGACGTGCAGCCACAGCAGCGTCGCGAGCGAGCCGATCGGCGTGATCTTCGGCCCGAGGTCGCAACCGATCACGTTGGCGTAGATCATCGCTTCCTTGATCGCGCCCGTGGCGTGGGTCGCGTCGATCGACAGCGCCCCCACCAGGACAGTCGGCATGTTGTTCATCACCGACGACAGCAGCGCGGCGATGATCCCGGTCCCGAATGCCGCGCCCCAAACGCCGCCTTGCGCGGTGCGATCGAGCAGGCCGGCAAGGTGGTCGGTCAGGCCAGCATTCCGCAGGCCGTAGACGACCAGGTACATGCCGAGCGAGAAGATCACGACCTGCCACGGTGCGCCGGCCAGCACCTTGCGGGTCTGGATAACGTGTCCGCGCGCGGCGATGATGAGCAGGAGGACCGCGCCGGTAGCGGCCACGGCGCTGACCGGCACGCCGATCGGTTCGAGCAGAAAGAAGCCGGCGAGCAGCAGGGCGAGAACGACCCAGCCCGCCTTGAACGTGGCATGATCGCGGATCGCATCACCGGGCGTGCGGAGCTGCGCCACATCGTAATTCGCCGGTATGTCACGGCGGAAGAATAGCAGCAGCGCGATCAGCGTCGCGGCGATCGACGCCAGATCGACCGGCAACATCACCGAGGCATAATCGGCAAAGCCGATCCGGAAGAAGTCGGCCGACACGATATTGACGAGGTTGGAGACGATCAGCGGCAGACTGGCGGTATCGGCAATGAATCCCGCAGCCATGACGAACGCCAGCGTCGCCTTGTCCTTGTATCCCAGCGCGCGCAGCATCGCGATGACGATCGGCGTCAGGATCAGCGCTGCGCCGTCATTGGCGAACAGCGCCGACACAGCCGCGCCGAGCAGCACGATCAGCACGAACAGGCGGCGACCATGCCCCCGGCCCCAGCGCGCGACATGGAGCGCCGCCCATTCGAAGAACCCGGCTTCATCAAGCAACAGGCTGACGATGATGATCGCGACGAACGTCGCGGTCGCGTTCCAGACGATGCCCCACACCACCGGCACGTCGGAGAGCGAGACGACCCCGACGAGCAGCGCGATCGCCGCGCCGCCAAATGCGCTCCATCCAATGCCGAGGCCCTTGGGCTGCCAGATGACGAGCGCGATCGTCGCAACGAAGATAGCGAGCGCGAGCAGCATTAGGCGACGCGCTGACCAGCGGCGTCTACGACCTGTTCGCCGTCTTCCTTGGCAAACGCACCCTGTTGCGGCTCAGGCAGCAGATCGAGGACTGCTTCGGACGGACGGCACAGCTTTACACCAAGCGGCGATACGACCAGCGGCCGGTTGATGAGGATCGGATGCGCCATCATCGCGTCCACCAGCGCGTCGTCGGATAGCGACGTGTCGCCCAGGCCAAGCTCCGCATAAGGAGTCCCCTTCTCACGCAGCAGATCCCGGGGCGTGACCTGGGCGCGATGGATCAGCTCGACCAGCAGCGCGCGCGAGGGGGGCGTCTTCAGATATTCGACCACATGGGGCTCGATGCCGGCATTGCGGATCATCGCCAGCGTGTTGCGCGACGTGCCGCACTCAGGGTTGTGATAGATCACGATATCGACGGCCACGGGGCGTCCTTTCAGCAGCAGGGGGTGAGTTCGGCCAGGAGCGGCGCGCAGAGTTCAGGCGAGCCGGCGCAGCAGTCCTTGACGAGGAACAGCGTCAGCGCGCGCAGCCCGTCCAGATCGGCGCGGTAGACGATCGAGCGGCTATGTCGTTCGGAACGGACGATGCCGGCACGCGCGAGAATGCCAAGGTGCGCTGACATAGTGTTTTGCGGCACGTCGAGCTGACGGGCGATTTCGCCGGCCGCCATTCCATCTGGTTCGTGCCGGACCAGTAGGCGAAACACGTCGAGGCGTGTGCCTTGTGCGAGAGCGCTAAGTGCAGCAATGGCCGAATCGTTTTCCATATATCCAGCATAGAGGATATGTCAGACTTGGCTAGTTCGAGATTTCCGAGGCCAACCTTCTCAATTTACGATCCTTTTTCGAGAATTGGTCCGGATGAGATTTGGCCGACCGGCTCGCTATGGTGGCCTATGAATAAGCGAGGCGTCGAATCTGATATACTGAAAGCATGGCTTTCGGGCAGATCGATCGCGCGTGGGTTGCCGTTGCCGGTCTCAGAGTGCGGCGGTTTTCGCGTCGATACCAGGTCGGATGCCGAAATCGCCCGTTGGGTGTTCCCCAAGCAAGCGATGGCCTCGAACAGCTCGCTCGTTCCATTAGAGATCCTCGCTACTTTTTGAAGCTGTGCGGCGCGGCCAATGATCTGCAAGCTGCGCTCCCGAGCGGCTGCGGTATCACCGCGCCGGCACCCATCCCGTCGGTTCTGTCGTCGTGGTCCCGGGCCGCTCAAACCGCGTACAAAAGCCGAGAAAGCTGGATGATGAAGTCCCCGCCGGGATTGTGACCGGCTTCGAAGCGCTCGCTGTACACCTTGGACGCCAGGTCCGACCGCCTACGCGATCGGGCAAGATCCGCCGATGCCAAAGCCTTCGGCAGCTCGGCGAGCGTCACTTCGGTGCAATAGGATGGCGAGCCGGTCTGCTGCCGCCACGATTCCGCGATCGGTCCGGCATCATAGGCGTCGAAGCCGGTGTCCTCGACCAGTGCCATCGTGACGTCGCGGTCGCGCCGGCGATCGGCGGCAACCGGGGCCGCTATCCGGTCCGTATGGCCGGCCGGCTTGCCCTTTTCCGCCAGCGTGACCGAATAGATTGAGTTCCACGCCTTGGCGATCGGGCGGCCGAGTTGCTTCGTCACCCAGACGCTGTCGGCCATCCCGTCCTCGATCTCGGCGATCTTGTCGTCACGCGCGGTGATGTAGTTCGACGTGTCGATCACCACGGTTTCTACGGGAAGGCCGGCGAGCAGCGGCGCGAGCGCGGGGATGCCGATGAAGGGGATCGAGAGGATCACGACCTCGACGCCGCTGACGGCCTCCTCTTTGGTGACCGCTCGTGCACCGGTGGACAGCGCATCGGCATCGACCGTGTCCGGTCCGCGGGAATTGGCGACTTTGGCCTCGTGGCCGGTCGCGGCCAGCTTTCTGGCGAGGGTTCTGCCGATGTGGCCGGAGCCGAGAATCCCGATTTTCATGTCCGTTCCTTTCCGTTCGAAGGCCGAAGCCGAATGGAGGTGGCACGCGCGACCTCCGTTCGGCCCTGCAAGCTCAGCGTGAAGCCGTGAATTCACGGTTGCGGGCGACGATCTGTGCATGATCGAGCGGCGACTTCTCCGCCATGAAGCTCTCGATCAGCGCGTCGCGATCGACCGGCGCGCGCGACTTGTCGGCCGCGGAAAGCGCGTTGCGCAATTCGGGCAGGGTGAGTTCGGTGCAGTAGGCCGGGGTGCCCGGTTGCTGGCGCCAGGAGTCTGCCAGACCACCGGCATCCAGCGTGTCGAAACCGGCCTCGTCGACCAGTTGCCGCGCGATCGCCTTTGCCCGCGCGTCGTCGCCCGCGACGGAAATCGCGATCCGGCCTGTCGTGCCCTTCGGCGTACCGCCGTTGGCGAGCGTTTCGGCGAGCAGCGCGTTGAACGTCTTGACCACCGGGCGGCCTAGTTGCTCGCTCGACCAGACGCTTTCCGGCTTGCCGCCATCGACCTCCGCGATGTTCCCGTCGCGGAAGGGATAATAGTTGCCGGTGTCGATCACGATCACGTCGGCCGGTACGTCCGCGAATAGGTCGGCGACCTTGGGGATTTCCGCGAACGGGATCGAGAGGATGATCGCCTCGACATCCTTGACCGCGTCCTGCGCCGCGACCGCGATCGCACCGACCTCTGCAGCCTTGTCGCGGATGGCTTCAGGCTCCTTCGCGCCCGCCAGTTTCACCGCATGGCCGGCCGCCGTCAGGTTGCGCGCGATAGTGCCGCCAATATTGCCTGCACCGATAATGCCGATCTTCATGTCGATTTCCTTCCAGAGAATAGTTTGTTGAGTTCACCGCGGGATGCGCGGATCGATGCCGTATTGGGCGGGGGCGCCCAGATGATCGCGCAGGGTGGTGCCGTCGTAATCCCGATGAAAAAGCCCGCGATGCTGCAGGATCGGCACCACGCCATCGACGAAGGCGTCGACCCCATTCTCGTAGACGTCCGGTGACACCCAGAAGCCGTCGACCACGCCGGCCTCGAACCATTGCTGCATGTGGTCGGCGGCCTCGACGGCTGGCCCGACGATGACGGGGTGGTAATCGATGACGCCATGCGCCAGCACGTCGCGGAGGCTCCAGCCTTCGCGGGCAATCTTGAGGGCGTATGCCGATCGCGGATCGGCAGGCGACGGGCGCGCCTTGGCCAATTGTTCCAGCGACAATGGCTCGTCGAGCCGGGCGGGATCGATGCGGATACCCAGCATCTGCCCCAGATAAGCGGCACGCTGCGGAAAAATGCGCTCGCTCAAGCCGATCCGGCGATCCAGCGCCGCCCGGCGGTCGCTCGCGATCGTCGTCATCAGCCCGGCGAAGAACTTGATCTCGTCGGGGTCGCGCCCGGCGCGTTCAGCTGTGGCGCGAAACGCGTCACGCTGCACACGCGCGTCATCGATCGTGAATGCCGCGCCGATGACGGCATTGGCATAGCGACCGGCGAAGGCGTGGGCATTCGGACTGCCGCCAGCATGGAAGACGACGGGCTGCCCCTGTTCCGACGGCGGAATATACAGCGGCCCGCGCGAGGCGACGTAGGTTCCGCCCATGTTGATGGGGGCGATCCGCCCAGCGTCGGCGAACCGGCCGCTGGCCTGATCGTGTATCCACGCATTCTTGCCCCAGCTGCCCCATAGCGCCTGGACCAGTTGCACCGTTTCGTGCGCTCGCCCGTACCGGTCCGCACTCGAAGGCAGGCGTACCCCGTAATTCGCCGCCACATCCTCGCCGCTCGACGTGACGGCATTCCATCCGATCCGACCATGGCTCAGGACATCGAGCGCCTTGAACTGCCGCGCGAGGTTGAACGGTTCGTTGAACGTGGTCGAGCCGGTGGCGACGAGGCCGATGCGCGTGGTGTCGCGAGCGACAGCGGCCAGCGTTACCATCACGTCGAGGTTGAAGTTGGGCGGCTCGTTCGCGATGTCGCCGACATGAGTGGGGCCATCGGGGAGGAACAGGAACTGAAGCTTGCCGCGCTCTGCTGCCTTCGCATGCCGGATCTTTGCATCGAAACTCGTGTAGCTGGTGGGATCGAGCGATGACGCGCGCCAGGCTCCAAGCAGGTTTCCGTAGCCGTTGCCCAGATGCATGCCGATAATCATCTGCTTCGTCATCAGACCCTCTGTGTAGCGACCACTGATCTGTTCAAATCAGACAGGACGCCTATATGGAGATACTCTCCGTTACGTCCGACAGATGTGGAGAGTGTCTCCGATGTTCAAGGGTGGATGTTGATTATGTCTGAAAGGCTTCTCTCAACGCCGCCTCGGAGGGATGCGCGGCTTAACCGAGCGCACATTCTCGCAGTGGCGCGCCAGGCGTTCGATGACGATGGCGTCGACGTCTCCATGGACGCGATCGCCAAGCTAGCCGGCGTTGGCGCCGGCACGCTTTATCGCAATTTTCCGAACAAGGATGCGCTGCTGGCTGCGCTGCTGGTCGTTCACTACGAGGAGTTGGACGGACGGCGGGTTGAGATCGAAGCACAGGGCGCAGATCCGGGCCGAACGCTCGAACTCTGGATCGAAGCGTTGGGCGATTGGATGCTGGCCTATGAAGGCCTGCCCGAGCCGTTGCGGGCAGCGTGCCGGGTAGAGTCTCCCCTGACCCCGACTTGCCACGCCGTCATCGAAACGACGGAAAGATTGTTGCAGGCCGCACAGGATCAGGGGCTAGCACGGCGGGCGATGACCGGACGGGATATTTTCTGGGGTGCACTGGCCATCGCCTGGGCAGGAGGAAATTCGACGGCCGGCGATCATACGAGACAGGTGCTCCGCACCGTTTTGCAATCAGGGTGGCAGAACGTATCGCGCTAATAAGCTGCGGTTAGTCGATAGCGCGGCACAGACTTAATTTATTGTGGATGGCAATCCGTTCCGCTTTTTACGCCGTTGCGGGTTTTGGGACGGCCGGCACTTCCTAAAATTCAATCGGTTTCGAGAATGCCCGCGGCGTCTCGCTGGCCGTTCGTTTGTGGGAAAGCCCGTTGGGCTGGTATCGCCCAGACGTTGACGCTTAACCGTGCCGAATGTCAGGGAGCGGCACGTTCAATCACGTGATAGCGCATCACTGCGAATTGTGTGACCGCCAAACCCTTTTAGCTTGCCCGCGGCGCCGGGGTTTGGCATCGGAGGCTCACCCGAGAGGGGGCGATTAGCTCAGTTGGTAGAGCGTCTCGTTTACACCGAGAATGTCGGCGGTTCGAGCCCGTCATCGCCCACCACCCATTCCTTGCCTCATTGATACCCTAGCGACTTTGGCACTAGCATTCGCGTGTTTAGGTAGGATCCGGGCGCGCTTTCTGCCTTGAAAGCCTCATGGCACGTTTGGCCCGACGAGGCCGTGGATCGCGGTCTTTAGGTCGCAAGGCCGAGCGCTTTTATATAGGCTCGATCGTCTGTCGCCTGATTTTGCGGCACGCTGGCAGATGCTGGGGGGCTTCCGACCATGGCGGTGGTCGGGCTAGGGGCCCCAGACGACGAACCGGCTAGTATCTCTTGCCAGTTCATGAGCTCCGCGTTTTCTGCACGGGTTACGAGATCCAGAGCGCCAAGACGCGCGAGCAACTGCAGTTCGAGGAACGTCAGGGTAGCGCCAGTGCCGTTCTTCAGTGCGCGCCGATACTTGTGCGCTATCGTCGAGGCGGTTGCCTGGCTGGACGCCGGACCGACGGACGCTTGCGGCGTACCGAGCTCTGGGCTTCCCGATCCTTTTCGCGGTCGCGTTTCATGAATTGGTGTCGGTGTGTGGACACGTCGACGGGTCGACAAAACTACACGTGGCGTAAGTGCTTGTTCTATAGAGCCTTTGAAACACAGTCGAAGATGTATGCTACAATCTTCGGCCGTTCTCGGAGACCGTGTGCATACAGCCCTGTCGTGGAACTCGAGCCAGGCGCGAGCCATGTAGCGGGCCCATACAATTGGTGGGTTGGCTTAATCTGCTGTCGAATGGGTGGCGGATAACGGCGACCCCTGCCCTCGCCGAGCTGATGCTTGAGTTTTTGATAAGGCGTTCAGCCCATCGAGAAAGCGTGCTGCGGAGCGATATGCCGCCCCTCGGTTGCCGCTGCAAAGCGAGCATCTCAAAAATAGTCTACGTGTTGTCGTTATATTGATGTAAATTAGGACTGACCGGCGTCTCGACCGGAGTCTCATATCCGGGTTCTCTAACTTTGATAAACAGCCACGAAGCCCTAGTCCGTCTACTGAGCGCTCAAGGTGAACTTTCCCTGGAGGATCGGCATGCGATTTCGTCGATACCTATGACCTTACGATCTTTCTCCTCGGGCGACTTTATTGGAAGAGAAGGGCGGTCCGCTTCTACCTGCGCGGTACTCACTCGCGGGTTCGCAGTCCGGCAAAAACTGACCGGCTCAGGTGATCGCCAAATTGTCTCGCTCCATGGTCCCGGCGACGCGCTCAATTTTCAGAACGCGTTTCTTGGTGTTCCTGATTACGACATTCGTTCGGTTGAGGATTGCGTAGCGTCTTTCGTCGATGCGTCAGCAATTAGAGCCTTGGCGGCTGAACGACCGGCAGTGGCTCGTTCGCTGTTGATTAGCGCTTTTACCGAAGCTTCGACAGCGCGCGAATGGATGCTGAACCTCGGACGTCGAAACGCTCGAACGAGACTAGCACATTTCTTGTGCGAGTATTTAGACCGCATAAGTTTGCAGGGGCATCCCGCCGACGGGAAATACGAGTTACGACTAAGCCAAGAGCAAATCGGCGACGCGACCGGAATGACCGCCGTTCATGTCAATCGCATGCTCAAAGCTCTGCAGACCGAAACACTGATAAAGCAATTGGGTCGGTTTATAAGCGTGCCCAATATGCATGCCCTAATGGATGCCGGAGAGTACAATCCACGGTACCTCCATCTGCAGGAATCTAACGCCTAAATTCTGGCGTGCTATCGTTATCGACAGATATAGGACTTGGTCGTAATTGCCGATGATACTTAATTTGCGCCTCTTTTTTCTGTATAAATGGTCAACTGGTCAAGACCGCGTAGCTGCGATTACGAGGAAAGCGGTGAAAATGCCGAGCGCCGCTACATGCGAGAACTCCCGCTGGCGCAAAACTGTAACGAGGGCAGCGATGATGATCATGATACCAAGCGCGATCCCGGCGCTTCGGGTAGCGGGAAACGCGATGAGCGCTGCAGCCACGATCTCAAGACCCCCAGTGATGCGGCACCACCAACGCGGATAGCCCCATCGGGCGAAGTCATCCTGCGCGGCCGGCGTACCAATCGCATTAAACATGCCGGTGCCGACGAAAGCGGCAACGAGCAGCCCGACAGTGATATTGTGCAGCATCCTACCATTCCTCCTGGGGGTCGCGGTACCAAAGCGGGTGGCGTTCAAAGCCGGCCGAGCAATGGCGCATAGGATCGCAGCTCATCGACGATCGAATGTCGCGATGGGCGCCAACCAAGTTTATGTTTGGCACGTTCGCCTGAGACGAGCTGATCGCATGCGATCGCGTCTGCAAAGCTCCATAGCGCCTGCCGTGCGTCCTTGAGCGGCCATTCTGCCACCCGGCCCTCAGCACCTGCGCCATAGCTGGCGGCGCGCGCGATCTCGATCAGCGCGATGGCGGGCCCATGGGCGCCGTTGAAGATCGAGCCTGCCGGTGCCTTGTCGAGGGCGAGCAAATAGAGGTCAGCCAGATCGTCGGCATGGACGCACGTCCAGCGGTTCTGCCCGTCGCCGACGTAACGCGCGGCGCCATCTTCCGTCGCGGAGGCGCACATCATCATCGCAGTGCCACCGTGGTCCCCATAGACCCAGGCGGGCCTGATCACGATCGGATGGACGCCTTCGGCCACAGTATCCAGGATCTCGGCCTCGAGGGCCTGACGGAACTGGACCAACTCGACCGGATGCAGCGGGCTGTCTTCGGTCGCGGGCACGTCGCCGGTCGCGCCATACACCAGGCAGCCACTCGTGTAGATGAAGCGCTTGGACGTGTCGCGGAGTGCGCCGACAATGGCGCGGGTCGCCGCTTCGTCATAGGCTGCCGTATTCTGATCATTCGGTGACGCCGCGTGAATGACCGCATCGACGTTCAGCGTTGCGTCGGCAAGGCTGGCCGCATCGGCGAGGTCGCCCTGAATTGCCTGATATCCCAAAGCTGTGAGCTTGGCCGCGCTTGCAGCTGAACGCGCCAACCCCACGACGTCCTGTCCCGCTGCCGTCAGTCGGCGTGCGATCGCGCCACCGATCAGTCCCGTCGCGCCCGTCACCAATACCCGCATGTCAGCACCTCATTTCTTCGATGCCGAGACGTAGAGCCCACCTGCAGGCGCAAGTGAAATCGTCAGATTTGATACGGCGATATCGGCGTCGGCGATGGTGTCAGACCGATCGCGCAATCTCGGCAATGCAGTCGCGCAACCAGATGGTGGCCGGGTGATCGTCCACCCGACGATGCCACATCATCGCCAGCGGCCAGTCGGAAAGCGCGATAGGCGGCGCGTGTACGGCGATGCCGACATTCACCGCCGCGAACCGCTGGGCCACCCGTGCGGCGAGCGTGGCAACGAGATCGGTGTTGGCGACCACAAACGGTGCAACAAGAAACTGCGGCAGACTCAGCACCACGCGGCGCTCGAGCCCGATAGCGGCCAGTTTGCGATCCACCAGCCCCGCACGGTCGCCTTCTGGGGACATGAGAAGATGAGAGGCCGCAGCGAAGGCCTCGATACCGGCGCCTTCTGCAAAAGCCGGGTGGCCGGGTCGCGCGATACACGCAAAGCCTTCGTTAAGTAGCGGCCGCATGAGGATCCGTGCGGCGCTATCGATGGGGACGCTGATCGCGAGGTTTGCCTCACCACTGTCGAGGAGATCGATAACCTCGTTCTTCCCGAAGATGCCGCGCACCCGCACATCGAGCCGGGGGGCTTCAATCGCAAGGCGTGCGAGAAGCTGTGGCAAGAGGACGAAGGCAGCATAGTCCGTCATCGCGATCGTGACGATGTGATCGGCTGTCTCAGGATCAAAGCCATCATCCTGAAGGACACCGCGCATCAGCTGGATTGCAGTAGAGATAGGGCTGGCAAGGTCATCGGCCCGGGGTGTGGGCTGCATCCCCGTTGGCGATCGTATAAACAATTCGTCCGCGAACACCTCGCGCAGGCGGGTAAGCGCGCCACTCATGGCTGACTGGCTCAGACCAATACGTTGACCGGCGCGTGTGACGTGACGCTCTGCGTAGAGGGCATCGAAGGCCTTCAATAAGTTCAGGTCAAAACCGGCTAGGTCCATTCTGCGGTCATAGGCGCTGGTAACCCGCCGCGGAAGCGGGCAGTGACCGTGACGGATCGGTACTGGACGACGAGGCGTCCTAACTGCCTAGTATTGCCGGGAAAAGTTCCGAAGGTTCCGGGCGCTTCGCCGTGCTGACGCAAGGGTGCTCCAGTAATACTATCGCCTATGCGATCGGCGCGTGCGGCAAAGGCAGGTTTGTCGCCGAGCCAACCCAAGCTCCGGCGAGACCGAAACGTTCAAGACCATCAGAATCGCCAACGGAATATTTTGCATGCCTTGGACAATAGCGGCATCATTTCGGTAGCGTTGCGATTCGTCTGTTTCTTCGTCTTCTATGGAGCACCCTCATGCGGTTCTTTAAGTGGTTGCGATGTGTCCTAGGTGGCGGTCACGTGTTTACGCCAAGCAATCGTTACCCGGGGCGCAAAACCTGCGTCAGGTGTCATTCCCGACGAGTATTCAAGCACTCATAAAGCTAGAAGCATTCAGCAAGAATGTAGAATGCAAACGGAGGTTCATACTATACCGGGTGTGTACGGTTTGCGGAGAGGCGTACCAGTTGGGATGAATCGCGATGAGTGGCGGTCCGCAGCCTACCCAGGCCGTAAATTTACGAAAATCTATCCTCCCGGGAAAGTGGCAGCATTTTCCAATGTCGGCTATTGCCGCCCGCCTTCCTGAAAACGGCTATTCTGCTTTACTTAACAGTTGGCATACGACGAAATCGTTTTCGCATTTGCCAATAGTCTTAATTATACAGCGCTACGTCACGTAAAATAACAGTAATATCAAATCGAAAGCTGACTACCAAGCAAACTCAAGTGCGAGAATTTGCAGTCCTGGTACCTGGAATTATCAAACGACCGTGTGATCCCGGCAAGATTATCATGAATCGCGGGCATATTCACAGATGCCCAGCGTCACAGCAGACTATGAGCGCGGACAACGGTACCCGCGCCCATCTGCCTCAGACCGGCCTAGCACCGGCAGTCCCACACTTCGCGAACCTGCCATTCGCACTTTTGCATCGCACGGTCTTGACTGGTGCCTTGGGGCACTTGGTGAAGCGGCCTTTGGCGTCCTTGCATGGCGCCGCGATCGCAGGCGCTCCCACGAGCAAGGACAGCGAGGCGGCAGCGAACAGCAGTTTACGCATCTGGCTTTCTCCTGCCCGATGAGCGGGCTGCATAAAACTGCGTCGCGGCGGTCGTTGCGTCAACAGCCTGTCCGACGCGGACATTTCCAACGCAGACTTCCGCTATGACGCATTCTGCTCCTTGAGGATCGTCCGCCCTTCCCCGCCAGGATAAACGCGATCACCTGAAGTCCAGTGCCGGTCTTGATGGGTCCCGTGCCGCCTCATCCTGCCACTCAACCGCGGCCGCCAGCCGGTCCAATGCGATGGCAACGTCCTCGATGGCTTGCGTCAGGATCGGTCCCCGCAGGTAGGCGTGCAACTCTCGGTACGTCTCGGCCTGCGCGCGAATTTCAGCGGGTGATCTCGTCATCTTGGCTAAATAAACGTTGGGACGCGCCAGTAAATTGACGTGCGTCAAGTGGCACTCTCCGCGGTCGCGAGCGCGCGGTTTGCGAAAGGCGGGTAACGGGTATGCCACTAGGTGACATACCTAGATGGGCACCCCGTCAATTTTTGCCAATAAAATTCGAAGCTTGAACCGTACAAGACCCGCGCACGTTGGTCGGATGATCGGAGAACGCGCATGGCTAGCGAGTACGGACCACTTGGAATCAAGGTCGAAGCGCTGGCGGGAACTGTCTTTCTCAGCGAGCGGCCTGTACCGTTGTCCATGACGGGTGAGGAGGCGCTGATGCTTGCCGAACAGCTTTCCAAAGCCGGGACTATGGCAATCGGGCAGCAGAAGATGAACGGGGATAATTCTGGCATCGAGTGGGTTTGATCAAGCGTCGAACGCTTGTTCTCCCATCTTAAAAAAGTGTGGAGGATCAAAATGCGGGCCTGCCCGTTCGCTAAGGGAGGAGATTATCCCATGACCAATAGCGGTAAGCAGCCGATTGTTGTTGCCCCCTAAAGGCCTGACAGGGCCTCGCAGGTTTGCGCGATGAACTCGCGGGGTGATCGATAGCGCAAAGCGCGGTGCGGATGCACCTCGTTATAGTGGGCGAACCAGCCAGGCAGTTGG
>NZ_JAGEKH010000010.1:0-145611 GCF_049887795.1 Sphingomonas sp. NFX23 | reverse complement strand
ACCGCCTCCGGCGCTGAACACCGGAGAGAACCTCGCCATCGTTGTAACGCCTGGTCGTACCGTCAGTCATATGCCTCACTCTTATCTAAGAGCGGGGCCCTGTCAGGTCATTTAGGGGGCCACCTCAGCAAGATGGTCCGCAGTCGAACGGCCATTGTCTCTATATCACCTTCTGGAACGCAGCGGGAGAACTTCTGACGGGTAACACCGTCTTGGCAAAGCGTATCGAATCGACCACCGTTGCGGCTGGTTGGGTTGAACTCGCACAGACTTTGAGCATCGATGGTGCGGCGGGAACTTTGCAGTGGCCAGCTACCACGGCGTTCTTCCGTGTCATGTATCGTTCTTCCGGCACGCCTACCGACATTGCTTTGCTCTATGCTGAAGATGTCGAAGCCAAGCTGGCGGCGGATGCCAGCGCGGTTGCCGCGTCTGGATCGGCTTCGAGTGCTGCAACCAAGGCAGACTTGGCAGGGCAGAAGGCGGAGGCGGCAAGCGGTAGTGCAGCTACGGCAGGCACGAAGGCGGGTGAAGCATTGGCCAGCGAGGGCAAGGCCGCAAAGAGCGCTAGTGATGCGTCTGGATCGGCTTCGAGCGCTTCGACTTCCTCGAATGTGGCAGCGACGGCAAAGACAGCGGCAGAGACCGCAGCGAAGCGTACCTTCCCGACGACGTTCGAAGACAATCTAGTCTACTTTAGTTCGCCGTTGCCTCGCACGGTGATCGATGGTGCGTATGTGTTCAGCAACGCCTCGGTTGGCACCTTTGCGAACATCCTCCGTCGCGGCGTATCCAGCAATGCACCGGGTAAGAAGTGGAAGGTGCGAATGCGCGCCAAGGCGGATCGCGCGGGCGCGAACACGCTTATGCGCGTCATGGCCTTTACCGATGACGGGCAGTCAACGAACCCGCCAACGCCTTACTACACTGAAGCGGTAGTTGCCGTTACAACCTCGTGGGCGTGGTATGAAGTCATTCTAGACGCTCCTACCAACGGTTCGTTGGTCGCGCCTATCGTCTACCCGTCCTACCCCGCGTTGAACGCCATCGTAAGCGTTTCGGCGCTTGAAATGTTCGATGCCACGAGCGAGCAAGCGGCGCTCGCATCTGCAACGGCGTCCGCTACTAGCGCGTCTACCGCAGCGGCATCGAAGAAAGATGCTGGCGACCAAGCTTCAGCGGCTAGCACGAGCGCGACCAACGCCAAGACAAGCGCGGGGGAAGCCAAGACAAGCGCCTCAAACGCCAGCACGAGCGAATCCGAAGCAGGCAAGAGTGCTGCAACCGCTTCGACGCAGGCGGGTGTAAGCGCGCGTGCTGCATCTGATGGCGCGGCAACGATAGCAAACGCGGATCGAAGCCCCGGCGCGGCTTTGAGCCTGTGGTCTTACAATGACTACAACACCTTCCGACCAACCACGCGACTGACAACAGAGTCGGTGGCGATCACATCGGTTGCCGGAACACTTCGTGTGAGCAGCGCGGGCGCGTTCCATATTCATCCGGTTGCACCGATTAGAATGCAGCCCGGTAAGCGTTACCGCGCTTTCGTTCGTTTCCGTATGACGGAAGACGGTCCACAGAGCAGCCACCACTATCTCTTCGCTTCGTTCTTCGATGCTAACGGAACTATCCTTACCGGTAATGTCGTCACGCTAACTGCAATGGGACCAACTACGGTTGCAGCCGGTTGGCAGGAGTTGAGCCGCGACTTTAGCAGCGATGGAAGCGGGGGCACTTATGGGGCACCCGCTGGAACCGCATTTATGCGTGTTATGTATCGCACGAGCGGCACCGCCGAAGAAATCGCACTTCTCTATATCGAAGATGTAGAAGGGCAGCTTGCTTCGGCAGGCTCGGCAAGTGCGGCTTCTGCTAGCGCGTCTACCGCAACAGCTTCGAAGGATTTGGCAGGCCAGAGCGCAAGCGCGGCTGAAGGCTCGAAGACTAAGGCGGAAACAGCAGCGGGTGCGGCGGAGATTTCACGCGCAGCGGCAGCTATCAGTGAGTCCAACGCGGCGGGTTCCTCGAATAGCGCGGCTACAAGTCAGAAGCTTGCGGCTTCGGCGGGTGCTACTCGTGGTCTTTCGACCAACGGTATGTTTGCGGCGGGCGATGTCGGCTTTACACGATCCGGCGTCTACTACGGCAACCTTTACCAAGGCGTTGGCTATCGTTCGAATACTGGCGTAGCTGGGACGGTTACCTCTGAACAGTTTATCCCGGTAGATATCAGCCGAACCTACCGACTGACTACCGCCTATGTCGTTCACGGCGTTGCACAGACAATCTATGTGGGCGTTGGTTGTTTCGACGCGCAAAAGGCATTCCTTGGCAACATCTACATGCCACAGATTCTGCCGATTATTCGGCCCGGTGGAACCATCGTCCCAACGGTGTCTAACGAATATTCGGGTTCCTACCCTGAAGCTACGCCAATGTTTCGACACGGCAGTTCGTTTCCAGCCGCGACCAAGTTTGTTCAGCCTCTTGCGTTTTTGAACTACGATAGCGTTGCGGGCGGTATCTCGGATATTAACGCGCTGTATCTCGAAGATATCACGAGCGAGAAGAACGCGCGGGACAAGGCACAGGCATCGAACGATAGTTCAGCATCTGCCGCCGCTAGCGCGAAGGGCGCTGAACAGAGCGCTTCGGCGTCGGAGATTTCGCGACAGGCGGCAGTCACTGCGAAGGGTGGCGCTGAAGCCGCGCGTGATGCAGCCGTTATCAGCGCTAGCAATGCTGAAGGATCGTCTAACACCGCCACGAGTAGTGCGGCGCTGGCGGCTACTGCGAACAGGGGCGCTACCACTACGGTTGCTTCGACCCTGCCTTCTGATTTCTCGCAAGGTTCGCTGTTTTGGTCCGCAAACTATAGCGGACCGGATACGCGCGATAAGGCTATCCCTGCACACTACAACTTCGAGACCGATACAGGTGTTCTCCGGGCTACTGGCGGCGGGTTCAATGATATCGCGCACTTGGCTTCGATCCCGCTTGTTAAGGGTAAGCGCCATCGTCTTACCGCTGTGTGGAATGTCATCAATGCGGCTGGCGCTCCTTCGGCTAACTGCACCCTGTATTTCATCGGTTTGAATGTGAACATGGCGGGTAACTTCACGCCGGGTGCAAACTATGTCATTCCGGGCAGTGGTCCCGGCTGGGGCGATAACAACGGCTTTCAGGTCAGCGTCTTTGACTACAATGACGATGACATGTTGGCAAACGGCTCAATCCGTGTTCGTGGCCTATTCCGCTACAACAATGACTCTCAGAATCAGCAATGGCGCTTAAAAAGCTTTGTTCTAGAAGACATCACGAGTGAGGCGAAGTCGCAGGACTTCGCGTCTGCATCGAACATTAGCGCAGGGGCCGCTAGCGCGAGCGCTGGTAAGGCTGGCGATTATGCGAGTGCTGCAAATCAGTCGAAGCTAGACGCACAGGCCGCAAGCGACAAGTCTCTCGGACAAGCTGGCATTGCAACTACGGCGGCGGCAACGGCGACTTCGCAAGCCGCACTTGCAACCACGAGCGCGACACTCTCGGCGGCTGTGTCGTCTGGTCTGGCGAACAGGGGCGCAACCTTCAGCGACTGGCCAGACGCAGCAGCCATTCCAACCTATTGGAGCGGGTGGGGTAACTCTGCCAATAACCGGAAGATCGGTATCGTTGGGCGCTATGGCTTCCAGCAATACGCAGCCAATGGCGCAGCCGAAACCGGTCTTTACTCTGATGCTCGATTCGACAACGGGTTTACCGCGCTGAAGTCTGGCACCTATGTGGTTGATGCGGAAGTCACCCTAGATGGCGGATCGTTTTACGGCTCCGGCGTGCTGTTCCGCGCGTTCGATGCCAACGGTGGAATCGTCCAAGATACTCCGCTTAACTTCGGTTCGATGAAGTCGGATATCTCGCCTGATGCCGCAACCGGCGACGGTATGGCGGGATCGCGATATCGCTTTACGGAACTGGTAACGCTTCCGGCTTCGACTGCATCGGTTGGTATGTATGCTATGACGCAGTGGGCAGGCTTCGGCGCGCGCGCTGAAAAGCTTCTTACTTGGCATAAGGTTGGGCCGCGTCGTGCTACACAGCAAGAAATCCAGTCGGGTAAGGTCGCGGGTCTAGACGCGCGGGTTACCACGCAGGCGGGCGCTATCTCGACCCTATCAGGTAAGAACATGGCGTGGCTTCAGCAAGATGTCTCGGCTGGCAATGGTCGCGCTATCGTCTCGCTGAAAGCCGATGGTGTTACGAATAGCTCGCAGATCGATCTTGCGGCATCGCAAATCCGCTTCATGAACTCTTCGGGTGGTATTCTCGCACCAACCTTCACGGTTGCCGGTGGCAATGTTTCGATTGCTGGCGACTTGTTCATGGGTTCGGGGCGCATCGTATCAACCAACGGAAGCTATATGAAGGTGCAAGGAACGGGCTTTGGAACCACGAATCAGTTCATCGAATGGTTCGGTCCAAACATGGCGATTTCGGCGTGTTCGGAAGCGAACGCGAAGTCATATCTTCGAACGGACGGACAGGCATACTTCGGCGGTGCATTGCTCGCGGGAACTTTGCGCACGAGCAACACTAATCCTTCGGTTCAGGCGAGCGTTACCGCAACTTCTGGGCCGATTAGTTCGAATGGTGGTGTTGTCGTTATCAATGTGAGTTGGTCCTACAACACCTCACAGGTTGCCTACTATGCCGGAACCCAAGCCGGTCTTCAGAACTTCCGAAATGTCGCCGCAAGCTATGGCGGCGTCAATAACGGTTCGGGTAGTTGGTCGGGAAGCCAAGTTAGAGATAACGGGACTTCCACACTAACTCTTTCGAAGGACGGTAATCCGGTTCAGGCACAGACCACCAACTCGGTTGTTTTCTCGGTTTTTGGGACTGAACCAAATCAGGGCGCGGGTGAAGATGGACAGTTGACCATTACAAGTTCGGCATCAATCGTGTTCACCTATAGCGATTCAACTCGGAACACGAACAACCGCGAATACACCGCCACGCTTGCACGATCTTCGGGCATTACGCCCGGTGGCGGGACTGTAAGACAGGGTGTCAGTATCAACACGGTAGAATGATGAACCGGTATGGGGGCGTGGTAACGCGCCCCCAATGATAAATACCGTATGACTCAAAAGACCTACACACCCGCACAAATCGAAGGCATGGAAAAAGCCGTAATGGCTTACCGTGCAGAACAGTTCGAAGCCGCTCGCCTAGCGCAGGAAGCACATCTAGCGAACATAAAGGCTATCGCTTCGAGTGACGCCTACAAGACAACTCTAGGGGCCTTGCGTGAAGTTCAGGACGAATACGCCAGTGACGAATCGGTAGGTTCGCACCTGATGGCGGTTGTTCGGATTCTTGACTATCTGGCGGGAATGCTCGGCGTGTCCGTTGCGGCAGAACCGACTACCGAAGATGTTCAGCCGTTGCCGGTTGAACCTTCCGAAAGCAACACGTCGGAAGCGTAATGGAAAAGTCGCAACTATATGCGTTTTATGCAACGCTGGCGGCTATCTGCTATCTCGCTACGATAGTAGCGGGCCCAGCCTTTATATCTCGCTACACCGAAGCCTTGGGTTTCGGTGGCATCATCGTCGGACTAATCGGCGTTATCAAGCTTCCGTCTACTCGCACGGTAACTATCGATAACACGCCAGCGCAGCCGGTTCCGGTTGATCCGTCATGACGCTAATCGACATCCTTCGAGCTATCAGCATGGTAGTTTGGCTTGGCGTAGGCATATCGCGCCTAACGTCGTTCGTCCGTATCTTTAAGGGAAACTACCGGTACTTCGATCAGCTTGGCGCTTTAATCTCGGCTACCGGCTTCCTATTCGCCGCGTTTAGCCTTCGCTGGTATCTTCCCGAATCCGTCGAACTATTCGCGGGGCTGTACGCGTTCTCGACACTTCTAGCGGTGTCGTTCTTCCGCACGCTTTGGCGCTATGAAGGTGCTGCAAAATGAGCGGCGTTACACCAATCGAAGTAGCGCAGACTGGCTTAACATGGGGATCAATCCTTATGAGCTTCGTTTTTTCGTCCGGTTTCTTGGCGCTGATAGGTGTCATGTGGAAGACCCGCGTTCCGATGACGAAGCTTAAACTCGATGGCGATAACAGCCTTCGAGCCGATCTTATGGGCGAACTCGCTAAACAAGATGCCGACCATAGCGCGCGTGTTACTCGGCTAGAGCAGCGGCTAGAAGATCAGCGCGGCATGTATGAAGCGCGTATCGAGTTCGAACGCGTTACGCACGCTAGCGACATCTCAACCATGCGCCATCGCATGAACAATCTAGATCAGTGCCTTACGATGCTCTTGGTTTTGATCGAAGAGAACCCGCAGAAGGCACAGGAAGCCGCTAAGCGCGTTCGGGAGATGCGAGCCAAGCAAGAGGCATCGGAAGCCGCAGAGAAGGCCACAATCGCCGCAGCACGCATTACAGCGACGGGCAACGGAACGCCGTAACGGGCTTGATCCACCTTCGGGCTTGCGGAATAATCCCGCTACCGAATCCGGGGGTGGCCATGACTGAACCCAAGTTTCCAAGCCTGTACCGCGCAGCGCTGCAACACGAACACCTTTCCGAACAGTGCGCAGACCCGAAGAAGCGGAAGGCGCATTTTGAAAGCTCGATGTGGTTCGAAGCCATATCCAATGTGTTGAGTGATCCTGAAAATGCGTGGATGCTCGAAGGACGACCACCGCCACGCCACCTACGCCTAGTGTGTATCGAGGAAGAGTGATGCAGGACCACGAACACGAAGCGACCGCGCTAGAGCTTCAAGACCGTATCGCGCGGATGTCCGATGTCGAAGTGCTAGCCGCGTATGAGGCGAGCGATGCGGAAGCGGGCGATCCTTGGCAGGACGCCTTGGCGGTGGCGATGCAGGAACGTGGCATTGACGATTGAAGGGGTGGGGCGGAAGTCTCGCCAATCGAAAGAGGCAATCGTTCTAATCGTCATCGTCTTGGGATCGCTCGGCCTATGGCTGAACCATCGGTCTGGGCAACGCGCCTTTTTGGTTCGGCACGGTCTGGATGATTACCGGGAGTTCGTTTGTAGCGGGGCTGATTGTGGACCGTATCGGGCGGGCAGGCGGCTTGCTCTTGATCGCGGATTGACGAACGGGCGTTCCTGCCCAAGCGAACCCGACGCGTACCGGCAGGGTTGCCTATCGCAGATCGCGGACGCGCTAGCTGATGGCGCTCCCGATTAGTGCATCCCTAACGAGCGCATAACGACGCCTGCAACGCTTGGCACATTCGTAGCGCCGACGAACGCCGCGCTAGCGTAGATGCACTTAGCCACATCAACCGTGATCGTGATGCGATCAATAAGGCGATGGATCGGTTTATCGGGTTTGCGAACGCGTGGAACGACCGGACGCTTCACTTTTTCAGGAACCGTTGGTTTCATCGCAACGAACTCGAACGGAGCAATGAACGCATTAACGCTGGTAAGAGCCGGAATAGCAGGAACGCCAACCTAAAGGACAATGCCAACATAAACGACGAAGTTAGCGAAAAAGCCAACGAACAGGACAACGACCATTTTAACGACCAAAACAATAATGTTGACCGCACCGTCAACATAACCGTAATAACAGCCAATCGGACTGTCATAGCCGAACAAGCAGCCGAAGTAGCTGGCGCAGGCAAAGTGGCAGTATAAAGGATATCGCGTTCGTAGCGCATAGCGCGGCCTTTCACCAAATCAGGTGTTATTGTGTAACATTCGCCGGTTTTTCTACCGGCGATTGGGTCCACCCCCGAACGCAACTCAGAGACTTTGCGACAAAGCGTGCCAAACAGCAAGTAGCTGACGGGTTTGCCAGTGGCTCGCTTCGTCGTGTTCGGGTGCGGCTTGGTCGAGCGGAATATTCGCGACGCGTGAACTTTCGCGGAACACGGAAAGCGCAAGGGGGTAAAACCGGAACGAAAAATCATTTCGAGACGGGCGGGTATCTGATGGATGCGCCATCTAATCGCCTAGAGGGCTGGTGTTCCCTATCTGTTCCTGTAAGATCGGGGCATGGAACAGCACCCGATTCTTGAGAACATCGCCCGTTTCTCGGTTTACGAGCTACAGGTGATCCTATCGCAGTCCGTCGAAGACGGTCCCGAAATCCTGCTAAAGCCGCTTGAAGCAGAGCTACGGCGGCGCGGGCATGATCCTTACCAGACGGTCCAATAGCCGTGGGCGGCATCATCACAGCCGAACGGATCGCCGAACTTATCGAGGATGCTCCCGCGTGGGCGCTGGTAGGGCTTACCGCGCCACGAGAAGGCTTGCGGGCAGATGCACGGCTCGAACTCGCGCAGCATGTCTATTCGGCATTGTTTCCGGTGAATGTCGAGGCGGCGCAAATGGCGTTGCCTTGGTAACCCCATGGGCAACACGCGTTTCAGGACGCTAGGGGGCTTCGCCAAGCATGAAGCGAATGTCGGCTGCATCTGTGGCCAGTGCGGGCGCAAGGGCGTCGTTCACCGCGATATCTTGGCGCGATGGTGTTTCGTAAAGCGGTTGAACTCGGCGCTCGAATGCCTGCCGGGATATCTTCGGTGCAGCGCGTGCGGTGCAAGGCCATCGCGGATCGTGCCAACTCCAAATCCGCCTAGCTTTCCGAACTACGGGCGGGACGAACGCCACTGGAAACGGTTGCAGCAGCGATTGCGCGGGTAGGGGGCTTTCTAAGCTGTTCGGTTCGTCATAGCCTCCCATGATGGACACGAAGCAACAATGATCCCGCTAGCGTTAGTCTTCGCATTCGTCGGCTACAGACGACCTCGCCTTACTTGGCTGAAAGCACTTTGCGTTGCGTTGGCGGCGGTCGTCGCGGTCATGTTCGTGGCCAACGGCATGCAGCGAACCGCGCTCGCCCAAGGCGCGGCGCTAAGTGTGTCGCCTTCTAGCTACGCTTTCATCTGGTGCTACTCGGCAGCGGTGATCGCGCTAGGACTATTCGTAGGCATCCTGATCGGACGCTGGCGCGGGCGGGGCTAGCGCGAAAAACGCGGTTTTGCGTGTGCGCCACATGCTTGCATTTGGGTAAAGCTCGCGCATTCGGATATCGAGAAGCTTTTTGGGCGCAAGTGAACGGCTTACGAATTTTGCTCTATGGTCATAGTAAAGGTCCCGGAACCGCCGGGGAACGACCGCTTCCGCCCACTTTCGGACGTTCTGCCTACCGACGAGGTTTCCCAACAACAGAGTTAGGCATCCACCTCAGCGGGATCGTAACGGAAAAGGATTGCCGTCAGCATTCGTCGAAGGCTGCGCCAATACGGTCGGCGAGCGACCGTTGCTTCACGATCTAAAAGTGCGTCGAACCATTCCGATCTAGGTCCGAAAAGATAGGCGTTTCGGGCGGTCGCGGAGACGAAAACGCCTTTTGACCACGCGTTCGAATAATAGACGAATCCGTCACCTGCACGGTCAAACGCAGTACTGCCGATGTGCGGATATCGGTCAAACATTGCCTGACCCTACACGGAGGGACGGCAGCTAACCAGCCGTTCGCTCCCCAAAGCGGACGGTCTGCATCCCTTCCCATTCCGAACGTTCACCGTCAGCACGTGCGGTTGCAATTGTGGCCTTAACTTGGGTGAAACTTGCGCGGCCACATCGGAATGCTGTCCGGCCGTAAACGCCCGGCGCGCGCAAGATACTCAAGGTAGATTCGGCGAACAAATGCGGGCTTTCGCTCCTACCGTTGCGCCGACGGAACAACCTGTTCTTCCGGGTGTTTTCCGGACAGTAACAGGGAGAGTATAATGTCAGATTACCGCACCACCGATACCGTCGTCGTGAAACGCCGCGGCCCGGGTACCACGATCGCCATCGTCTTGCTCGTCATCGTCGTGATCGTCGGCCTGCTGTTCGCCACCGGCTTCTGGAGCGCGAACGTCACCAAGAGTGGCGCGCTTCCCGAGGTCTCGGTCAAGGGCGGGGCATTGCCCAAGGTCGACATGGACTCGAAGGAAGTCGTCGTTGGAACGTCGAAGACCAAGGTCGAAGTCCCGAAGGTCAAGACCGAGACGGAAACCGTCGACGTTCCGACGATCGGCGTGAAGGACAATGGCGAGAAGTAAATCGCGCCTCGCGTAATGGAAAAGGCCTCTGCCGGTTGGCGGAGGCCTTTTTCGTAAATGCGTCAATTCGATCGCTATAGCGTGGCGCCGCTCTACTTCCCGTGGTGAATGGCGGGTGAGGGCATGGCGCTTTTTTCTTAATGGGGGCACAGCGTCGCAAATGGACGCACTCTCTCTATTCGGCCTAGCCGCGGTATCGTTCACCCTGCTATGCTACGCTAAGGAAGCCGGTTCGCACTGGTGGACGCTCGGCTTCGCATTCGGCTGCGTGCTCGGGTCGATCTACGGTTTCCTCCAGGGTGCGTGGCCGTTCGGGGTGGTCGAGCTGATCTGGACGGTCGTCTCGTTCCGCCGCTGGCTCAAGATGCGCCAAGCCGTGCCGCCTGCCGCGGAACCGCTCGCTTGACACTGCGTTAGCGCGCGCCTATTCGAACTCTCCCCGACACGACGGTTCCGGCGGCGCTTGTTTGCGTTCGTCGCTATCGTGCGTTTCGGTTCATCGCTAAGAGATGGGGTCTGTGCAGCCATGCCGGACCTCGTGGAGCAGGAGAACCAAGTTCATGGCACGTATCGCGGGTGTTAATATCCCGACCAACAAGCGCGTGGTGATCGCGCTGACCTATATTCACGGCATCGGTTCGACCAAGGCCAAGGAAATCGTCGCGAAGCTCGGCATCGCCGATACCGCACGCGTCCAGGACCTGACCGACCAGGAAGTCCTGCACATCCGCGAGACGATCGACGCCGATCACACCGTCGAGGGCGATCTGCGCCGCCAGACCTCGATGAACATCAAGCGCCTGATGGATCTCGCCTGCTATCGCGGCCTGCGTCATCGCAAGGGCCTCCCGGTCCGCGGCCAGCGCACGCATACCAATGCGCGCACCCGCAAGGGCAAGGCCAAGCCGATCGCCGGCAAGAAGAAGTAATCCACTTTTTCAATGGATTACTCCGCCGGCGCTGGTCCCAACGGGCCGCCCGGCGTCACGCAGATACAGGTCAGGAAATACACCATGGCACGCGAACCTCAGCGCATTAAGCGGCGCGAGCGCAAGAACATCACCTCTGGCGTCGCTCACGTGAATGCCAGCTTCAACAACACCATGATCACGATCACCGATGCCCAGGGCAACGCGATCTCGTGGTCGTCGGCCGGCGCAATGGGCTTCAAGGGCTCGCGCAAGTCGACTCCGTACGCGGCCCAGGTCGCAGCGGAAGATGCCGGCAAGAAGGCCGCCGAGCACGGCGTCCGCACGATCGAAGTCGAGGTCAAGGGCCCCGGCTCGGGTCGCGAATCGGCACTGCGCGCGCTTCAGGCAGTCGGTTTCCAGATCACGTCGATCCGCGACGTGACCTCGATCCCGCACAACGGCGTGCGCCCTTCGAAGCGTCGTCGCGTCTGATTTCTCCGACGTTGTCCGCGCGCGGTCGTCCCTGATCAGGTCGAACGTGCGTCGCGGATGCATTTTAATGGCCGGCGGAAGTCCTTTCCGTCGGCCCCCAAATTAGGGGAAGCATGTGTCTGTCAACGCAAAGAACTGGCAGGAACTCAAGAAGCCCAGCGGCCTGGAGAAAAAGGCCGGTGGCGACACCAAGCGCAAGGCGACCTTCATCGCCGAGCCGCTCGAGCGTGGCTTCGGCCTGACGCTCGGCAACGCGCTGCGTCGCGTGTTGCTCTCGTCGCTGCAGGGCGCGGCCGTCACCTCGATCAAGATCGAGAACGTGCTACATGAGTTCTCGTCTCTGGCCGGCGTCCGCGAGGACGTGACCGACATCGTCCTCAACGTGAAGCAGATCGCGATCCGCATGCAGGGCGAGGGGCCGAAGCGCCTCCAGCTCTCGGCAACGGGTCCGGGTGAAGTCAAGGCCGGCGACATCGCTGTCTCGGGCGACATCGAGATCATGAACAAGGATCTCGTGATCTGCCACCTCGATGAGGGTGCGACGCTCAACATGGAGCTGACCGCCGACATCGGTAAGGGTTATGTGCCCGCGACCGCAAACCGTCCGGCCGACGCGCCGATCGGTCTGATCCCGGTCGATGCACTGTATTCGCCGGTACGTCAGGTGTCGTACAAGGTCGACCCGACCCGCGTCGGTCAGGACCTGGATTACGACAAGCTGACGCTGACGATCGAAACCGACGGCACGATTACCCCGGAAGACGCAGTCGGCTATGCCGGTCGCATCCTCCAGGACCAGCTCGCGCTGTTCGTCCACTTCGACGATTCGTCGGTGACGCGTTCGTCGGCCCCGATCGGCCAGGCAGCACCCGCTGCCGGTGGTGCGGAGCCAGCAGGCGACACCCAGCAGATCAACCGTTACCTTCTCAAGAAGGTCGACGAGCTGGAACTGTCGGTGCGTTCGGCCAACTGCCTCAAGAACGACAACATCATCTACATCGGCGATCTGGTCGGCAAGACCGAAGCCGAGATGCTGCGTACGCCTAACTTCGGCCGCAAGTCCTTGAACGAGATCAAGGAAGTGCTGTCGTCGATGGGTCTTCGCCTGGGTATGGAAATCCCCGGCTGGCCACCTGAGAACATCGAAGAGATGGCCAAGAAGCTTGAGCAGGAAATAATGGGGTAAGTGGTTCGGGGCCGAGTAAGATCGGTCCCGATTTCTTGTTCACCCGCGAAGGCGGGTGCCCAGACTGGATCCCCGCCTTCGCGGGGAGACAATTGAGGGAAAGGCTGAGGGAGCGTCGTTGGCGTAACCTTAGTGTGACCTTTGGACTACGGCGATTGGCGGTGGCCGCAACACTGCCTGCTCCCGGGTACCTCACACGGCCCCTGAACGAACGAAAAGGTATTAAACATGCGCCATCGCGTAGGCGGCCGTAAGCTTCAGCGGACCTCGGCCCACCGTCTTGCTCTCTTCCGCAACATGAGCGCCGCGCTCATCAAGCACGAGCAGATCACCACCACCATCGCCAAGGCGAAGGAACTGCGTCCTTACGTCGAGAAGCTGATCACGCTCGCGAAGAAGGGTGGCCTGTCCAACCGTCGTCTCGCGCACGGCAAGCTGCTCGACGATGCGCAGCTGATCAAGTTGTTCGACACGCTCGCGACCCGTTATGCGGATCGCAACGGCGGCTACACCCGCGTCATCAAGGCCGGTATCCGCATGTCGGACGCCTCGCCGATGGCCGTCATCGAGTTCGTCGACCGCGACGTCTCGGCAAAGGGCCAGGATTCGGGTCCGGTGATGTCGGACGAGGATTACAACGAAGCGGCATAATCCCCGCCTAGTAGTATTCGAATTGCAGGCCGCGTTTCCCATCCGGGGAGCGCGGCCTCTTTCGTTACGGGGCTCATCCGGCTATGCGCCCGACATGGAGCACCCAGACAGCATTCTCATCGTCGATTTCGGCAGCCAGGTAACCCAGCTGATCGCCCGCCGCGTGCGCGAGGCTGGCGTCTACAGCGAGATCGCACCCTTCCAGTCCGCCGAGGCCGCGTTCGATCGGATGCAGCCCAAGGGCATCATCCTCTCCGGCGGCCCCGCATCGGTCACCACCGAGAACTCCCCGCGCGTCCCGCAGCGCTTCTTCGAGGCCGGCATCCCGATCCTCGGCATCTGCTACGGCCAGCAGGTCATGTCCGCACAGCTCGGCGGCAACGTGATCGTCTCGGGCGACGGCGGCGAGTTCGGCAGCGCCTTCATCGAGGTCAAGTCCAACTGCGCGCTGTTCGACGGCCTCTGGGCGGAGGGCGAGCGCCACCAGGTATGGATGAGCCACGGCGACAAGGTCGACGCGATCCCGCCCGGCTTCACCCCCGTCGCCACCTCGACCGGCGCGCCCTACGCGATCGTCGCGGACGAGGCGCGACGCTTCTACGGCGTGCAGTTCCACCCCGAGGTCGTCCACACCCCCGATGGCGGCAAGCTGATCGCCAACTTCGCGCGCCATGTCTGCGGGCTGAGCGGCGACTGGACGATGGCCGAATTCCGCGAGACCAAGATCGCCGAGATCCGCGCACAGGTGGGCAAGGGCCGCGTCATCTGCGGCCTGTCAGGCGGCGTCGACTCGGCGGTCGCGGCGGTGCTGATCCACGAGGCGATCGGCGAGCAGCTCACCTGCGTCTATGTCGATCACGGCCTGATGCGCGCGGGCGAGAGCGAGCAGGTCGTCAGCCTGTTCCGCGGTGCCTACAACATCCCGCTGATCCACGTGAACGTCGAGGAGCTGTTCCTCAGCGGCCTCGCCGGGATCACCGATCCCGAGCTGAAGCGCAAGTTCATCGGCAAGACCTTCATCGACGTGTTCGATACCGAGGCGAAGAAGCTCGGCGGCGCGCAGTTCCTCGCGCAGGGTACGCTGTACCCGGACGTGATCGAGAGCGTCAGCTTCACCGGCGGGCCGTCGGTGACTATCAAGAGCCACCACAATGTCGGCGGCCTGCCCGAGCGCATGAACATGAAGCTCGTCGAGCCGTTGCGCGAGCTGTTCAAGGACGAGGTCCGCGTGCTGGGGCGCGAACTCGGGCTGCCCGAGATCTTCGTCGGCCGTCACCCGTTCCCCGGACCCGGCCTCGCGATCCGCATCCCCGGCGAAGTCACCAAGGAACGCTGCGACATTCTGCGGAAAGCGGATGCGATCTATCTCGAGGAGATCCGCGCGGCGGGGCTCTACGACACGATCTGGCAGGCGTTCGCGGTACTGCTCCCGGTCCGCAGCGTCGGCGTGATGGGCGACGGCCGCACCTACGACAACGTGCTGGCGTTGCGCGCGGTAACTTCCACCGACGGCATGACCGCACAGGCGTTCCAGTTCCCCGGCGACTTCCTGCCGCGCGTCGCGACCCGCATCATCAACGAGGTCAAGGGCATCAATCGCGTGACCTACGACTACACCTCGAAGCCACCCGGCACGATCGAGTGGGAATAAGTCGAAGCATGTAATCCTCCCCCGCAAGGGGGAGGTGGCTGGCACTTGCCAGACGGAGGGGGAGGATAAGATGCAGAGGTTACCGCTGACCGCCCCCTCCGTCAGGCTACGCCTGTCACCTCCCCCTTGCGGGGGAGGATCGCTAAGCTCTCGCGCACGGTCGGTGATCGGCGCACTGGCGATCGCCACCAGCGCACCGCTGCTACTCGGTGCGGCGGACCCGCCTGCCTGGACGCGCGCCCAAGCCCCGTTCCCGATCGCCGGCCCGATCACCTATGTCGGCAGCGAAGGTATCGCCGCCTACCTCATCAAGACCAGGGCCGGCGCGATCCTGATCGACGGCACGCTCGCCGAGAATGCGGGCATGATCGAACGCAACGTTGCCGCCGCTGGAGTACGCCCGCGCGACGTAAAGCTGATCCTGGTCACGCACGCGCACTTCGATCATGCTGCGGGTGTCGCTGCGCTTAAGCGCGCAACCGGCGCTCGCGTGGTCGCCGGCGCTCGCGATGTCCGCGCGCTCGAAACCGGCGTACCGCCCGGCGAGACCAACTACGGCGTCATCCGCTTCCCGCCCGTCCACGTCGATCGTGGCGTCCGCGATGGGGACACGGTCACGCTCGGCACCACCACGCTGACCGCACGCGCCACGCCAGGGCACACGCTCGGCTGCACGACCTGGACGATGCAGATCCCGGCCAAGCCGCGCCCGCTCGACGTCGTGTTCCCGTGCAGCGTCAGCGTCGCGGGCAACCACCTGATCGGCAACCATGCCTATCCCGGCATCGTCGCCGACTACCGCCGCAGCATCGCCATGCTCGGCACGCTGCACGCCGACATCGTCCTCCCGTCGCACCCCGAACTCGCCGACGTCAAACCCAAGGGCAAACGTCGCCAAGCAGGCGACAGGACCGCGTTCGTCGATCCGACGTTGCTCCCGAAGATCGTCGCGAAGGCCAAGGTTGCGTTCGATGCCGACCTCGCCAAGCAGGCGCGCTGAGCGACGATGCTGGTCCTGTGCGGCATCGCGGTGATCGTCGCGGGCTTCCTGCTCCGGTTCAACCCGCTGCTCGTCGTCGCCGTCTCCGCGCTCGTCACCGGTCTTGCCGCCGGCATCGCGCCGCTCGCGATCCTCGCCGCGTTCGGGAAGGCATTCAACGAGAACCGCTACGTCACCGTGATCTACATCGTCCTCCCAGTGATCGGGATGCTCGAACGACACGGATTGCAGGAACGCGCCCGGCTCACGATCGGCAAGCTCAAGGGCGCGACCGTGGGGCGTTTTCTCACCGGCTACCTCCTGTTCCGCCAGCTCACCGCAGCGCTAGGCCTGACCTCGATCGCCGGCCCCGCACAAAGCGTCCGCCCGCTGGTCGCACCGATGGCCGAAGCCGCCGCCGAAGCGCAGGGCGTCACGCCCGGCGGCGACCGCATCCCCGCGATGGCCGCGGCAACCGACAATATCGGGCTCTTCTTTGGCGAGGACATCTTCATCGCGATCGGTTCGATCCTGCTGATGAAGGGCGTCCTCGAAGGATACGGCATCGTCATCCAGCCGCTCCACCTCTCTATGTGGGCGATCCCGACCGCGATCGCCGCATTCCTGATCCACGGCTTCCGCCTGTGGCTGCTCGACCGTCGACTGGCGCGCGCGCGATGATCGGCACCGGCTTCATCTACGGCGTTGCCGGCCTAATGTTCGCAGCGTTCGCAGTCCTGAGCGCAACCGATCGCACCAACCCGAAGCGCTTCGGCAATGCCGCGTTCTACGCAGTGCTGGCGATCAGCTTCCTGCTGGGTGGGAAGCTCGGCGACGTCGGCAACGGCGTTCTCGTCCTGGCCCTGGTCGCGATCGCCGGCTCGGGCGCGATGGGGAGGGGCGGGCGTGCTACGACTACGCTCGACGAACGGCGTGCCGAAGCCACCCGGCACGGCAACCGGATATTCCTCCCCGCACTGATCATCCCGGCCGCAGCACTCGGTGGAACGGTCCTGTTCCGCACAGTCCCGAGCCTCGTCGACCCCAAGCAAGCGACGCTCGTCGCGCTGACCTGCGGCGTCCTGATCGCACTGGTCGCGATGCACCTGTGGTTCCGCCCCCGCATCGCCACACCACTCGCGGAAGGCGTCAGGTTGATGGACGCGATCGGCTGGGCCGCCGTGCTCCCGCAGATGCTCGCGAGTCTCGGCGCAGTGTTCGCACTCGCCGGCGTCGGCGACGTCGTCGGCGGTCTGGCCGGCCACGCGATCCCCGAGGGCAGCCTGATCGGTGCAGTGCTCGCCTACACGCTCGGCATGGCGCTGTTCACGATGGTCATGGGCAACGCGTTCGCGGCGTTCCCGGTGATGGCCGCAGCGATCGGCATCCCACTGCTCGTGCGCCATTACGGTGGCGACCCCGCGGTGGTCGCGGCGATCGGCATGCTCAGCGGGTTCTGCGGCACGCTGATGACGCCGATGGCGGCGAACTTCAATCTCGTCCCCGCCGCCTTGCTCGATCTCAAGGACAAGAACGCGGTCATCCGCGCGCAGATACCGACCGCGCTGCCATTGCTCGCGGTCAATATCGGCTTGCTCTACTGGCTGGGCTTCCGCTGACCTGACGTCCGAATCTTCGTTCCGAGCATGACCAGCTTGCCATCGATGCCGAACCAGTGCGGCGTCCCCGCCGGGATCAGGAACACGTCACCGACCGCAAGCTTCCGCGTCGTGCCACCCTCGATCCGATCACCTTCGACCAGCCCCGGAAAGCGCAGCTTCGGCGCGACCAGCGTACCACCCGAGACGAGCGTCCCCGATCCCGCCATCACGGTCGCATATTCGGCCTCGTCGGGATGCACCGCGGGCTTGCCCGGCGCCTTCCAATATTCGAGCGCGGCGCTCGTCCCGTCCGCCTGCACCAGCGGCGCCATGGCGAACCCCTGGCCCGGCTTCATCGCCTTCTCCAACGCAACGATCCGCGCGCGAACGTCGGCAGATGCAGCGAAGCTCGTCGGATCGCCTGCAGTCTGTGCGGGCAGGGAGGAGGTCGCGCCAATAGCCAGCACGACCGCAAGCAACGGCCGCATCACAGCTTCACCGTCCGGCCTTCGCGCACCGATCGATAGATCGCCTCGACGATCCGCATGTCGCGCAAACCCTCTTCGCCCGAGACGATCGGTTCGCGCCCGTCGAGGATGCATTCGGCCAGATGATCGAGCTGCCCCGCGAACTGCGTCTTGCCAGGGCCGGGCGGGGGACTGGTAATCGCGGTCTCGCGTCCGTCGCGGCCGGTCCACATCTTGTTGCCGTCGTAGCGCGTCGCCGGTTCCAGCTCGATGCGGCCCTTGTCGCCCATCAGCAGGATATGGTTCTGGTTGGCGCTGTACATCGACTGGCATCCGGCGATCGCGCCCGACGGGAATTCGAGCGTCCATTCGATCATGTCCTCGACCTCGCGGAAGCGCGGATCGCGGCGGTCGGTGGATTCGCGCGCGGTGACCGCGATCGGCTCTTCGCCGGTCATGTAGCGCGCGGCCTGCAGGCTGTAGATGCCCATGTCCATCAGCGACCCGCCACCGGACAAGGCGCGCTTCAACCGCCATTTGTTCGGATCGCCCTGGACGAAACCATGCTCCGAACGGACGTAGCGGATCTTGCCCGCCGCACCGGACTTGGCGAGCCGCATCGCCTCCAGGTTGAACGGTTCGAAGTGGCAGCGATAGCCGATCATCAGCTTCTTGCCGGCGGTCTTGCACGCCCGGATCATCGCCTCGCATTCGGCGACCGAGACCGCCATCGGCTTCTCGCACATGACGTGCTTGCCGGCCTTCGCCGCGCGGATGGTGTATTCGGCATGCATCGAATTGGGCAGGCAGACATAGACGATGTCGACGTCGGGATTGTCGCGGATGCGATCGAAGTCGGCGTAGGTATAGATCGACCGCTCGGGCACGCCGTATTTGGCCGCAGTCGCGAGCGCCTTGGCCCGGTCGCCGCTGACCAGCGCAGTCACGCGCGAATGCTCGCAATTGACGAACTGCGGCATGATCGTCTGCAACCCGTAATAGCCGAGTCCGACGATAGCATAGCCGAGCTTCCGGTCGGGCGCCGCACGCGCCATGCCGCTCGATGTGGCGGCCAGTGTTGCCGCGGCGACCAGGAGATCACGCCTGCCGAATTCCATCAGGGTTCCTTTCGAGAAACTGGAAGCATCTTTGCCAATCCGCGTGGAATGAGCCAGCCGCCATCGGCGAGCCAATCCGCCAGTCGATCGGGCCAGTGCTGGATCGAGATGCGCTCCGACCGCGTGCCGAGATTGAACGCGTGATCGGTGTCCGCGTAAAGGTGCAACTCCGCCGAAACGCCCGCCGAGCGAAGCTGCGAATACAGCGCCATCGCCGATGTCGCGCAGCACTGGTCGAGCGACCCCGCGACAAGGAACGCGGGCGGCGCGTTTGCGACGGCCTTGGCCGGCGTGCCAAGCGGCCCCGGATAGACGAGCACCTGGAAGTCCGGCCGCGCACTCACCCGGTCGATCGAGTCCGTCGGTGTCTGTGCGGGCGCGGGGTTGTCGGCGACGAGCGACACGAGTTCGCCGCCTGCGGAAAAGCCCATCACGCCGATCCGGGCAGGATCGATCGCGTAGTCGCTCGCATGCGCGCGGACCCATCGGACCGCACGCCGCAGATCGGCTGCCGCGTCGCGCTCGATATCGTACGATGAGCCGGGATCGCGCGCGAGGCGGTATTTTAGGACGAACGTCGTGACGCCGTAGCGGTTGAGCGCCTTCGCGGGCACTTCGCCCTCGTTGATCCACACCAGCATCCGGTGACCGCCACCGGGCGCCACGATCACCGCCGCACCGTTGGCATGGCTCGGGGCGGGGCGGTGGATCGTCAGCGTCGGGTTGTGGACGTTGCTGACATAGCTGTCCTTCACCGTCTCGGCTTCGGTCCGCCGCGCTTCCGATCCGGGCGCGCCGTTCGGCCAGAGCGCCACGACGGGGGCCTGCTGTGCAGCGGCGGGCGCTGCAACCAGCATGAGGGCGAAAGCAACGCGTAGCGACATCAACGATCCTCGACCGCACTCCTGCGCGAGTACTGCCGCCGAGTGTCGGCCTTGCCGGTCGGTTTGGCTATTACGACCTTCGTCGTGCCTCTTCGGGTATCTTGGTCGCGCCGGATATCTCGCGTTCGATCCACGCGAGCGCTTCGGCGCAGAGCCGATCGGGCGCGTCCTCCGCATCGAGCGTGACGGCGCGCTCGTCGGGACCCAGTTCTTCCAGGGTATCGAGCTGACTCGCGAGCAGGCTGGCCGGCATGTAATGGTCCGCACGGTGGACCAGCCGCCGGGCGAGCTCGCCGCTGTCCTTCGTATCGAGGAACACGAACAGCAACGGCATGGCGACGGCGTCCGCCAGTCGATCGCGATAGGCGCGCTTCAACGCCGAACACGCCGCGACCGCAGTACCATCCGTCCGGGCCGCATATTGCAATCCGGCTGCGATCCGGTCGAGCCAAGGCCAGCGATCCTGATCGTCGAGCGGCTGACCCGACCGCATCTTCGCGACGCTGTCGGAACTATGGAAGGCATCGCCTTCGAGGAATTCGCAGCGCAGACGGCGCGCAAGTTCGGCACCCAGCGTGGACTTGCCGCTGCCGCTGACGCCCATGACGATGATGGCATAGGGTAGCGCGTCGGCCGGATTGGGGATCGTTTCGGAGGAAGGAGGCACTGGCTCTCCATAAGCTGCGCGCGGTCGGTTCGTCACCGTCTATCGTCCGTGCGCGCGGGATCGGCTACTACGACCTTGGTCGTGATCGCCTGTGGTCGCATGCGCCACTACCTGCGGTGCAGACTGGCGGACATCGTCCGGCGCGTCCCACAACAATCTCGGGTGAGCCTGTGAAACTGACACTAGCGATCGCGCTTCTGGGGACGACCGTTCCAGCGTTTGCAGCCCCCCGTTCGGCCTCTCCGTCTCAATCGGCATTTCTCACCGCACCGGCAGATCCACGCGCGGTGACGGTTCGGGGCCGTGGTGACGGCCGGACCGACGATACCGCCGCGATCCAGGCCGCGATCGACAGCGCGGCGAGCGCGAAAGGCGGCGAGGGCATCGTCTTCCTGCCCGCCGGCCGCTACCGCATCTCTCGAACGATCTTCGTCTGGCCCGGCGTGCGCGTGTTCGGAACCGGCAAGACGCGCCCTGTCATCATGCTCGGCGCGGCAACCCCGGGGTTCCAAACCGGCGTGGCGAACATGCTGTTCTTCACCGGTTCACGCGCCGACACCCGCGCCGCACCGCTAAAGGTACCGGTGCCACCGCCGACCAGCGTACCGTTCGACGCCACCATCGCCGACGCCAATTCGGGGACGTTCTATTCCGCGCTCAGCAATGTCAATTTCGAGATCGGCGACGGCAATCCCGCGGCGACCGCGGTGCGGTTCCACTTGGCGCAGCACGCGTACCTGAGCCATGTCGACTTCCACATCGGCTCCGGGCTCGCCGGTATCTATCAGGTCGGCAATGTCGGGCAGGACCTGCGCTTCTTCGGCGGACGCTACGGCATCCTCAGCGAGAAGACCTCGCCCGCATGGCAGTACACGCTGCTGGATTCGTCGTTCGAGGGCCAGCGCGAGGCCGCGATCCGCGAGCACGAGGCGGGGCTGACACTCGTCAACACCAGCATCCGCAACGTCCCCGTCGGGATCGAGATCGACCGTGGCTATGGCGACTGGCTATGGGGCCGCGACGTGCGGTTCGAGAACGTCTCGGACGCCGCCGTCGTCATCAGCAACGAGGACAATGTCTACACGCAGATCGGCTTCCAGGACGCCGTTGCCAGCGCCGTGCCGATCTTCGCGCGGTTCCGTGACAGCGGAAAAACCGTGGCCGGGCAGGGCGCAAAATACCGGGTCAAGGCGTTCACCTACGGCCTGACGCTGCCGGGTCTCGGCGCGACCGGCAAGTACGAGACGCGCGTCGATGCCGCGACGATCCCGGCAATGCCGAAGCGGATACCGCCCGCGATCCGCTCGCTGCCGCCCGTCGCGCAGTGGTTCGACGTCCGGAGCGCGGGCGCAAAGGGCGACGACGCGACCGACGACACCGCGGCGATCCAGCACGCGATCGACACGCACCGCGTGGTCTATTTCCCGACCGGCTTTTACCGCGTTTCCGATACGCTGAAGCTGCGACCCGAAACGGTGCTGATCGGCCTGCATCCGGACATGACGCAGATCGTGCTCGCCGACGACACGCCGGCCTTCCGCGGCATCGGTGCCGCCAAGGGGTTGATCGAAAGCGCAAAGGGTGGCGCGGCGATCGTCTCCGGCATCGGCCTGACCACCGGCGGCATCAATTCGCGCGCGACCGCGTTGCTGTGGAAGGCGGGCGCGGACTCGCTGGTCGACGACGTCCGCTTCCACGGCGGTCATGGTACCAGCCGCGCCGATGGCAGCCGGATCGATCCGTACAATGCCGACCACACCGGCGACGCCGATCCGCGCAAGCGCTGGGACGGGCAATATGCGAGCCTCTCGGTCACCGATGGCGGCGGCGGCACGTTCAACAATCTGTGGACCCCCAACACCTTTGCCGCCGCCGGCCTCCACGTCTCGAACACCAGCACGCCGGGCCATGTGTACGAGATGTCCGCCGAGCATCACGCGCGCGCCGAAATCGTGCTCGACGGCGTCAAGAACTGGGAGTTCCTCGCGCCGCAAACCGAGGAAGAGGCGGGCGAGAGCCGCAACGCGCTGTCGCTCGAGGTTCGCAATTCGAGCAACATCCTGTTCGCGAACTATCACGCCTATCGCGTGACGCGGTCGCTCCAGCCGGCGCCATCGGCGGTACGGATCTACAATTCCGACGATATCCGCTTCCGCAACGTGCATGTGAACGGCGAGAGCGGGTTGGCATTCTGCGATGCGGAGGGCTGCGGCACCGACCTGCGCGCAAGCAAGTTCCCGTACGAGAATGCGGTCCAGGATATGACCTCCGGAGCGGAGGTACGCGAACGCGAGTTCGCGGTGCTGGACGTAAAGCGCGGCGCCACGCCGGTTGCGACGACCACTGGTCCTGCCGTTCGCAAGCTGGAAGACGGGTTCTACTCGATCGCCGGCGCGGCGGTGGATGCGAAGGGCAAGCTCTACTTTGTCGAGCATAATACGCACCGCATCTATGGCTGGACGGCGAGCGAGGGGCTGACGGTCGCCGCCGATGCGCCCGTCGATCCGGTCAATCTCGCGGTCGATCGCTCGGGTAACCTCATGGTGCTGTCGTCCGATGGCGCGGCGGGGACGGTCTACAGCATCAAGCCTGGTGATCCGGACAGCATCGTCGTGATCCCATCGACGCCGGTCGCCACGCACCGCGATGTGCGCGTAGCACTACCCGGCAACTTATGGGTCAATGGCGAGTTCAAGGATCAGATCGATCCGACGACCTACCAGTTCACGGCGCTCGGCGAGATGTTCGCGCGCGACATGGCCCTGCCCAAACCCCGCGAATACGTCTCGCCAGACGGCTCGCTGGTCCTGCCCGCGTATCGCACCGTCCAGCAGGGGCCACCCAACCACCTCGGCTGGCGCTTCTCGGACGCACTCGACACCTACGGCTTCGTGAAGGCCAAGCTCGGCGAACGCGTGTTCGTCAGCAATGGCTCCGAAACCAAGACGTATAGCGGGCTGGTCGGCGCCGGCGGCAGCGTCACGGATCTGAAGCCGTTCGCCAACCGCGGCGGCGAAAGCGTCGCAGTCGGGCCGGACGGCCGCGTCTACCTGGCGAACGGACAGGTGTTCGTCCACGACGCCGACGGTCGCGAGACCGGACGGATCGACGTGCCCGAACGCCCGCTGCAACTGATCTTCGGCGGCACGAATGGGCGGACGCTGTTCATCCTGACGCACCACGCGCTGTACGCGGTCGAAACCTGAGCGACGTTCGTTGCCTAGGTGGCACCGCTGACGCATGACACGCGCCGATAGCTGCGAAGGAACGGGCATGATCGACTGGACCACGACACGACGGTCGGCCCTGACCGCGATGGCGGCCACGCTCGCCTTCCCCGCGGTCGCGGCCGGCGGCGGCAAGCGGCGGGTACGGTTGATCGCCGGCACCTACGCGCGCGAAGGCGGCAAGGGCGTGTATCCGATCTCGTTCGACCCGGATCGCGACGCATGGCAGGTCGGCACGCCGGTATCGGGGATCGACGACGCGTCGTTCGGCGTCGGCGGCGGCCCTGCTGGTGCGTATTACTTCGTCCGTGAGAAGGCCGCGGGCGAGATCGCTGCCTACGCCCCCGACTGGTCGCACCGCGGCACGGCCGCCACGTCGGGCGCCGACCCGTGTTACGTCGCGATCGACCGCGCCAGTGCCTGCCTCGCGGTCGCCAATTATTCGAGCGGCAGCGTGGCGTTCCACCACCTCGACCCGCGCACTGGCGTTCCAGGTGAACCGGTCGTGTTCCGCCACACCGGACAAGGCCCGAACAAGGCCCGGCAAGAGGCATCGCATGCGCACTGGGTCGGCTTCAGCCCGGATCGCCGATGGCTGCATTCGGTCGACCTGGGGACGGACACGATCTTCGCCTATCGCTTCGACCCGCATGCGCGCGCACTGGCCGAACCGATCGCGGCATGGCGAGCGCCGCCGGGCGCGGGGCCGCGCCATCTCGTCCACCATCCACGCCGTCCACTCGCCTACGTCGTATGCGAGCTGTCCAACGCGGTCATCATGCTGGGCGCCCGCGCAGACGGCAGTTTCGCGACCCGCCACACGGTCTCGACGCTGCCGAGCGGGTACGAGGGCGCGTCGCAGGCCGCGCATATCGCGATCGACCAGGCCGGGCGGCGGCTCTACGTCTCGAACCGTGGCCATGACAGCGTCGCCGTCTTCGCGCTCGACGCGTCAGGCGTGCCGAGCCTGCTCCAGCATATCCCCAGCGGCGGCAAGTGGCCGCGCTTCCTTCTGGTCCTCGAAGCACAGCGCCGTGTCCTCGTCGGCAACGAGCGGTCCGGCACACTGGAGATATTCCGGATCGAACCCGATGGCCGACTAATTGCAACCGGACAGACGCTCTCGGTGCCCGGTGTGGTCTTCGTTGGCCAGATATAGCTTCAGGGCACCCGCCGTTCGAGCAACGGTGTCGCCGCGACATACCGTGCCTGCTCGACGAACGGTTCCGAACGCGTCTGTACGTCGACGATCTGGCGCGGAATGACGCCCCCCGCGGGCGGTGCAGGCGACCAGTTCGGCAGCCCGGCCGCGTTCGGGTTGCCGGTCTTGATGAACGCGGCGAAATACCCCTGGAACACCGTCGAGATGCGGCGATCGTCCGCCGTCCACGCATAGGCCGGGTTCGTGTCGAGGTTGCCCAGCGCGTATTCGATCTCCGCGCTGTGCACCGCCCCGATCGGCGGCACGTCGGGATTGGTCAGCGGCGGCAGCGCAGCCGGGCGGGGATGCGCGAAATGATAATAATAGGTCGGCTGCCGCGTTCGGCGATGCAGGTCGAACCACTGCCACGTCGAGGCGCCAAGAAACGCATCGCTTGCCAGCGCGGTCGCCGCAACGGGCACGTCGGCATCCGACTTCGCCGGGTACAAGGCGAGCAGCGCTTCTGGATCGGTAAAGAGCTTTGCGACGCCCGCGCGATAATTCGCCACCGTCGGCGGTTGCCCGGCGAGGATGCTGGTCCAACTTCCCTCCTGCGAGTTCGCTCCGACCAGCAACGGCACGCGCGCCGCGCGCCCCGCCGCGTAGGTGTCGATCGGCGGCTCCGTCAGAAACTGCCCGTCGACGATGAAGTCTGCGCGGAACCGCTGCGTCCCCTGCGCAGCAAGCAAAGCCTCGGCCGGCATCGCCCGAAGTGCGTCGAGCGATGGCGCCCCCGCCGCCACCGCGAACGCATCGCCATCCTTCGTCGCCACTGCGAGAGGCTTGGGGCGGAAGGTCGGCGGCAGCACGCCGCCGCTCTCACCGATCGCCCCGGCGAACTGCGTCCGGGTGAGTGGCGAGGTCATCAGCACGCTTACCGACATAGAACCCGCGCTCTCCCCGCCGATCGTGATCCGGGCCGGGTCGCCCCCGAACGCGGCGGCGTTGCGCCGGACCCAGGCCAGCGCCGCAGCCTGATCGAGCAGGCCGTAATTCCCCGCGGAATGTGTCGGCGATTCCGCCGCCAGCGCGCTGGTCGCGAGGAACCCGAACGCGCCGAGCCGGTAGTTGATCGTCACGACGACGATGCCCTTCTGCGCCATCGCCGCGCCGTCATAGCGCAGTTCCGACCCGTCACCCGCGATCGCGCCGCCACCGTGGATGTAGAACAGCACGGGCAGCCGCGCGCCCGGTTTCGCGCCCGCCGGCGTCCAGACGTTGAGCGTCAGGCAGTCCTCGCTGATACCCGGCGAGCGGAACTTCATGTCCGCGAACAGCGGTTGCTGCATGCAGCGCGCACCGAAGCGGTCTGCCTTGCGCACACCGGTCCATTGCGCAGCCGGCCGCGGTGGCTGCCACCGCAGCGGGCCGATCGGTGCCGTCGCATAGGGGATGCCGAGATACGCATCGACCGGCGTCGCGGCGGTCGAAACGTGCGTGCCTTCAAGCGCGCCGCTCGCGACCTGCACGCGTTGCGCCGTCGCCGGTGCGGCCAGCAAGCCGACCGCCATCCCCCAAGTCGCCAACCGCATATCGCCCTCCGCTATCGCTTTGGGACGATGGTCGCACCCCACCTGGCGTTTGCCAAGACGGACGGTCGCTATTCCTTCACATTGCCGACTGCACGCGCCTGCTCGGCTTCCGTAAAGCTGGTCGCGATAGCCGGCAGATCGAGCTCGACCTCAGAGACCACACGGATCGTTCCGCCAAGCCGTCGATACTGCTCCGCCCGGCGATACGCGCCGCTGTTGCGCACCGAATAACTGAACGGCGCGCGCCCGGTGATGACCAGCATCGTCGTCGTGTTGCCAACCGCCGACACGATCCGTCCGCCAAGCGCGGCAATCGCGCACGCAAGCCGGCCATCGCGAGGTTCACCGAGAATCGCGATACGTTCGCCGCTGAGCGGTCCGGTGGGAGCGGGGCGCGGGGCGGGCCCCGGCTTGCGCGGCGGTTTCAGCCATTCGTCGAGCGCGATGCCGGTATGGTCTATCGCCTTGACGATCACCCAGCCGGCGGCGCGCGCGTCACTCAGCGCGTCGTGATGCTTGTGCGCGATCCCGAGATATTGCGCGAGGCCGCCCAGCCGGTGGCTCGCCAGATCGGGCCAGGCACGCTGCGCAACGCGGACGCTGTCGAGCCAGACCGTCTCGATCGGGGGACGGTCATGGATGCGGCACGCCGCGGCGAGCGCGCCCTTGTCGAAATAGGAATGCGCCACCGTCGTCCGGCCCGACAAATGACCGTCGACGATGCCGTGGATGTCGCCAAAGCACGGTTTGCCCATGACGTGATCCTCGGTGATCCCGTGGATCCGGGTATTGAACACATTGAACTCGTCGCGCGGATCGACCAGCGTCTCGTATTCGAAGATCTCGCGGCCGTCGCGGAATCCGACGATGCCGACCTGGCAGATGCTGCTGACTCGCGAGCATGCCGTCTCGACGTCGATGACGACGAAATCCGGTGTGAGCATATCGGCGACGTCGGTCTGGCTGGCGGGCGCTGGGTCGAGCATTGCACGTCCATATGTGGCGCCGGGTGCCGTAAGCAACCATTGCCGCCGGAACGTTCGCTTGGGTTCGCGCCCTACTTCGCCTTCTGCGCCAGGTCGGGATACCGATCGAGGATCGCGCTGGTGACGCCGTTGGTCCAGCCGAAGCCGTCCTGCACCGGATATTCGCCGCCACCACCCGGCGTACGCTGCTCGATATTGTATTTCTCTAGCATCTTGCCCGTTTCGGCATAGGCTGCGCCGACCGTCCCGACCCAGCGCTTGGCGATGTCCTTCGCGAGCGCCGGTTCGCCATTCCGCGCCAGCCCGGCGATCGCCACCCATTGCAAAGGCGCCCAGCCATTGGGTTCGTCCCATTGCTGCCCCGTGTTTAGCGTCGTCGTCCGCAAGCCGCCCTCGGCCACCAGTGATCTACGCACCGTCGCGGCAATGGCCTTTGCCTGCGCTTGCGAGGCGAGACCGACGAACAGCGGGTGCAGCATCGCCGCATTGATGCTCGCGGTGGGCTTGCGCGTCGACAGATCCCAATCGGCATAACGGGCGGTCGTCGCCTGCCAGAGATAGCGGTCGATTGCCGTCTTACGCTTGGCCGCCAACGTCGTGAACGCAGCCGCGCAGGGTGCGTCGTCGGCCACACGACAGCCTTCCGCGATGCGACGCTCTATCGCCCATAAGAGACTGTTGAGATCGACCGGCACGATGTCGGTGGTGTGGACCGTCGCGAGCGACCGCGGATCACGCAGCCAGCGTGAACTAAAATCCCACCCGCTCTCCGCCCCCGCACGCAGATTGCGCTGCGTGTCGGCCGCGGGGCGGGGTGCTGCCTTCGCCGCGGTCGCGACGTCCTCGGCATAGGATTCGTCACGCGGCGTATCGCGGTCGTCGTAATAGCGGTTCAGCATGCTCCCGTCGGGCATCCGCACCACGCGCAGGCACGCGGGCTTGCCGTCGATGCAGCCCGTGCCCTTCATCCAGAACGCGTGCTCGGCCCGCAACGCCGCCAGCCGCCGCTTGGCGATCGCGAAATCGGTGTTGGTCGAAAGATCGAGCATCAGCGCATAATAAGGCGGCTGCGACCGGCTGAGATAATAGGTCCGCGTCCCGTTCGGGATATGCCCATACCGCTCGATCAGGCTGGTGAAATCCTCGAGCATCGACTCCACCAGCGGCTGCTGGCCATCGACCTTCAGCCCGAGCATCGTGAAATAGCTGTCCCAGTAATAGATCTCGCGGAAGCGCCCGCCCGGCACGACATAGGGGGCAGGGAGCGGCAGCGCGGAACTGCCAGCGACCGGTGCGACCGGCTGGCGCACGAGTTGCGGCCACAGCGACCGGACATGCGTCCTCAGATCGCCCGAGCCGCGATCATTCTCCCCCGGCACCACGAAATTGGCGAGCACGAACGCCTTTAGGGCGGGGCCGGCGGGTTTGGTCCGCACATAGTCGGCCATGATCGCCTCCGCCGACCGCTTCGGCACCGCGTCGACGAATGTCTTCCCGTCCGCGAACACATGGCCTTGCTGCACGGCCCGAAACAGTGGCCCGTAAACGTTGGCCGGAGATTGGATCGCTATGGGGGAGGGGGCTGTTTGCGCCGGAGCCATCGTCGCGATCGAGGCCAGAACGGCGAAACGGCAAAGCGTTCTTATCACGTACAAATTTCCCGGTCCGGTGGGCGACTCGAATGCAATGGAAGGATCGCCCGCACGAGGCAAGTGTCACGCGCCCCGTCCATTCCGGTTGGCGCAGGGCTTTGCACCACTCGTCGCTGGCAGCACCCATCATCGGCAGCTATCACGCACTGCATTCTCCAAGGCAGCCGACCCGAACCCATGAAAAACCTTCCCTCCCGTTTCCGTCGCCTCGACGGCGCGCTCGCCGATCTTCCACTCGAGGAGCCGATGCTGCTCACCGAACTCGACGGCTTCCTGACGGCTTTGGCAGTCGGCCCCGACACGATCCCGCAGAGCGAGTGGCTCCAAAGCATCTGGGGCTCGGACGACAGCGTCGACCCGCCGTTCGACGATCCTGCCGACGTCCAGTGGTTCGTCGATGCGGTGATGGCACGCTACGCCGAGATCGTTCGCGACCTGACCCGCGGCAAGCCTCAGCCGATCTTCGACACCGACGACCGCAATGGCGATGTCCTCTGGGAAGCCTGGATCGATGGTTTCGCCGAAGCGGTGGCACTCAGGCCAGAAAGCTGGACGGCGTTGGGCAACGGCACCGATACCGATACCGCCGAAGCGGTGGCGCAGATCATGTCCCTGATCGCAGTTGTCACCAACGAGACCGAGCTCGACAGCGTCGAGGTCAACGCCCTCGACGCGCACGCCCCCGCGCAGATCGTTGCCGCCGTCTTGAAACTCCGTGCAGCGCATTCCCAGAACGCGGGTGCATCATCAGCCACACTGGCGGTCGCCACGCCGACGAAGATCGGCCGAAACGATCCATGCCCATGCGGTTCGGGAAAGAAATCCAAACGCTGCTGCGGATAGAAGTGCCGGCCGTCCGGCGTCCGGATGCCACCCAAAACGGCAGCGGCATGTGGCGGAAAAGCTGGTGCCCCCGGCGAGATTTGAACACGCGGCCTACGGTTTAGGAAACCGTCGCTCTATCCGGCTGAGCTACGGGGGCATTGGCGGGCGCAATACGCCGGTCGGGTGGGACGATCAAGCGCGGGGCTAGCGTCCGGTCGTGCGCGGTAACGTGCGAGCCACGACGACAATCTCGATGTTGCGAACCCTAGGCGGGGTTCGATCAAGGGGCGACGGGTATCGCTTACGATGCCCCGTCGCCGCTTGTCGTGCAGTGCGGGCGGTTAGGCCTTGACGTGCTGCGAGATGTACTTGTTCATCTCGAACATCGTGCACTTGTCACGCCCAAAGACCTTCTTCAGCTTCTCGTCAGCCAGAATCTCCCGCTTGTTCTCGGGGTTCTGGAGGTTGTGGGCCTTGATGTAGACCCACACCTTGCTGATCACTTCGCTGCGCGGCAGCTTGTCGTTGCCGACGATCTCGCCGAGCTCGGGAGAGGGCTGGACGGGGGCGTGGATGCCGCCGGTCTTGGGAGCTGTAGCCATAAGCATTCCTTCCTGTTGCGCGCGTGCGTTGGGCACTGCGCGCGTGGTCACGCCTTGGTGAGCGCGTCCGCCTTGTGCGCTGCCTTGCCGCCCTTGTCACTCCTTACGATGAACTGCGGCTCCTCCTTGGACGCCTTGACGGTGTGCCCCTTGATCTTCGTATCGCTGGTCTGCTTCTTCTCGACCGTGCCGTGCGCTTCGCCGCCGTGCGATTTCCAGGTGACCTCGTCGCCCTTCTTCGGATCCTTCATCGCGCCATCTCCTTGATTTGAAAGGATCAAGCGCGGCAACGCGGCATTGGTTGCATCGCGTATGGGTTGCAGACGCAGGGCACGGGGGGCATCAGGGCGGCAATCAAGGAGACCCACTCATGAAGACCCGCGCCGCTGTAGCCTTCGAGGCAAAAAAACCACTCGAGATCGTCGAACTCGACCTCGAAGGGCCGAAATTCGGCGAGGTCCTCGTCGAAATCATGGCGACGGGCATCTGCCATACCGACGCCTACACGCTCGACGGGCTTGATTCGGAAGGGTTGTTTCCGAGCGTACTGGGCCATGAAGGCGCCGGCATCGTCCGCGAGATCGGCGCGGGCGTGACCAGCGTCGCGGTCGGCGATCACGTCATCCCGCTCTACACCCCCGAGTGTCGCCAGTGTAAGTCGTGCCTCAGCCAGAAGACGAACCTGTGCACCGCGATCCGCGCCACGCAGGGCAAGGGGTTGATGCCGGACGGGACGACGCGGTTCAGCTACAAGGGCCAGCCGATCTTCCACTACATGGGCTGCTCGACCTTCTCGAACTTCACGGTCCTGCCGGAGATCGCGGTCGCGAAGATCCGCGAGGACGCGCCGTTCGATACCTCGTGCTACGTCGGCTGCGGCGTGACGACGGGCGTCGGCGCGGTCGTTCACACGGCCAAGGTCCAGCCGGGCGACACGGTCGTCGTGTTCGGGCTCGGCGGGATCGGGCTCAACGTTATCCAGGGCGCGCGACTTGCCGGCGCGGGGATGATCGTCGGCGTCGACATCAACCCGGACCGCGAGGAGTGGGGCCGGCGCTTCGGCATGACCCACTTCGCCAACCCGAAGGATGTCGGCGACATCGTCCAGCACATCGTCGCGCTGACCGATGGCGGCGCGGACTATACGTTCGACGCGACCGGCAACACAACGGTGATGCGGCAGGCGCTCGAGGCGTGCCATCGCGGTTGGGGGACCTCGATCGTGATCGGCGTAGCCGAGGCGGGCAAGGAGATCTCGACGCGGCCGTTCCAGCTCGTCACCGGGCGCAACTGGCGCGGCACCGCGTTCGGCGGCGCGCGCGGCCGGACCGATACGCCGAAGATCGTCGACTGGTACATGAACGGCATGATCGAGATCGACCCGATGATCACGCACCGCCTGACGCTCGACGAGATCAACAAGGGCTTCGACCTTATGCACGCCGGCGAGAGCATCCGCTCCGTCGTGATCTACTGAGGGGCGGGACCATGTTCAGTCACATCATGCTCGGCGCCGACGATATCGCGGCCTCGAAGGCGTTCTACGACGCGGCGTTGGGCGCGCTCGGCGTTCCCGAGGGCGTCGTCGATGAATGGGGGCGGGTGGTCTACGCACACGCTGGCGGCCGTTTCCTGCTGACCAAGCCGATCGACGGGCAGCCGGCGAGCCACGGCAACGGCAGCACGATGGGCTTCGTCGCCGCGTCGCCCGAGGCTGCGGATGCGTGGCATGCCGCGGGGATCGCGAATGGCGGGACCGCGTGCGAGAGCCCTCCCGGTATCCGTCAGGGTACCGCCGGCCGCACGCTGTATCTCGCCTATCTGCGCGATCCGTCGGGCAACAAGCTCTGCGCTACGCACCGGGTCGCGTGATGGAGACCGTCTCCACCAGCAAGGCGTACGGTGGCACGCAGGGCGTGTACCGCCACGCCTCGACCGCGACCGGCACCGACATGACCTTCGCGGTCTACGTGCCGCCGCATGACGAGGGCGCGCGGTTGCCGGTGCTGTGGTTCCTGTCGGGCCTGACCTGCACGCACGCCAACGTCATGGACAAGGGCGAGTATCGCCGCGCGTGTTCAGAACTTGGCGTGATCCTGGTCGCACCGGATACCTCGCCCCGTGGCGACGACGTGCCGGATGACGAGGCGTACGACTTCGGCAAGGGCGCAGGCTTCTACGTCGATGCGACCGAACAGCCTTGGGCGAAGAGTTTTCGCATGCGGTCCTATGTCGAGGACGAACTGCCAGCGCTGATCGCGGCGGAGTTTCCCATGGCGGACATGGCGCGGCAGGGGATCTTCGGCCACTCGATGGGCGGCCATGGCGCGCTGACGATCGCGCTGCGCAATCCAGATCGCTTCCGGAGCGTGTCTGCGTTCGCCCCGATCGTCGCGCCGTTGCAGTGCGCCTGGGGCGAGAAGGCGCTCGGCGGATATCTCGGACCGGATCGAACGACGTGGCGGGCGTACGACGCGTGCGCGCTGATCGAGGATGGCGCGCGGGTGAAGGACATCCTGGTCGATCAGGGCGATGCAGACGGTTTCCTGGTCGAGCAGCTGAAGCCGGAGTTGCTGGCAGACACGTGCAAGGCGGCGGGGATCGACCTGACGCTACGGATGCAGCCTGGGTATGACCACAGCTACAACTTCATTTCGACCTTCATGGCGGATCATGTGGCGTGGCACGCCGAGCGCCTGAAATAATCGTCTCTCCTCTCCGGTGAGGAGGGGCATCTGCTATCTTCCCCCTCCCTGAAAGGGAGGGGCCGGGGGTGGGTCGGCTGCTTGGCAACCACCGCGGCCATTCCGGGCCGACCCACCCCCAACCCCTCCCTTCCAGGCAGGGGAGCAAATCGGTGGCTAGCCCTTCGAAAGCTTAAGTCTGTGCCGTACGGCAGGCACCTTGCTCCGGTTCTGTCACGCCGCCGGGAGACCGGTTAGTGTCCCCGCCATTGCGAGGCGGGGGAGGGTTTGAAATCCTCCCCCGCAAGGGGGAGGTGGCTGGCTCTTGCCAGATGGAGGGGGAGGCACGCGCCGAACTCTGCTCCGTGTCCGCCCCCTCCGTCACCTTCGGCGCCACCTCCCCCTGGCGGGGGAGGATCGTTTGCGCCGTCCCTCAGAACTTGAACCCAGCCGCAATCCCATACCGCCGCGGGTCGATCGTGAAGATATTCGTGAACAGCCCCGACGACTGGTCGCCGACCGCCTGACCTGTGATCGAGTCATTGTTCGTCAAATTCTGCACGAAGCCGCGCAGGAACCAGCGGTCTTCCGCGCCATTCAGCTGCACCTGCGCATTGATCACCTCATAGCCCTGCACGCGGTCGACCAGCTGGTTGAAGATCGATGCGGTAAAGCCGCCGGTGTAGTTGAGGTCCACGCGCGGCACGATCGACATTCCGTTGCCGAACCCGATCGTGTACTGCGCGCCGGCCGAGAATTTGTAGGTCGGTGCCTGGGGCAGCTTGCCGCCGCGGATGTTGACGCCGACGCCGTCGATGACGCTGTACGGCAGGGCACCGGTCGGCACGCCGAACAGCGCGCGCAGCGTCGCTGGAGGATTGGCCGCAGTGGAAGCCAGCACCGAACACAGGCTGTACGCGCCGGTGGTGTTGGTCGTCGGGATCGCCACGGGTGCGCGCAGGCCGAGACCTGAGTTCACCGCGCCGACATAGGTGTTCACCCCGACGATATTGCCCGCGGTGGTCGGCACGACCGCACAGTTGGCGGCGCTCTGCAGGTCCTTGATGATCACCGCGTCGGAGCGGCCGCCCGACGGATCGCGCGGATTGACCAGGAACTTGTCCGCCGACACCTCGCTGTGAAGGTAGCTCGCGTTCATATTGACGACGAACGCCGGGATCGGGCTGAGGATCGCCTCCGCCTCGACGCCGTAGACATTGGCGTCGACATTGTCGTTGACCGCGGTCCGCGCGACGATCCGGCTCAGCTGCAACTGCTTGTACTTGTAGTAGAACCCCGTGACGTTGAGCCGCAACGCGCCGTTACCGAAGGTATTCTTCGAGCCGATCTCGAAAGAGTCGATCTTCTCGGGCGTGAACGTCGTCGGCACCGAGAAGGTCGCGGGCAAGGGCGGATTGATGCCGCCAGACTTGTAGCCGCGCGAATAGGACGCGTAGATCAGATTGTCCGGCGAGATCTTGTAGTCGATCACCGCGCGGCCGGTGAGCCGCGAGAAGCTGACCTTGTCGAGCGCATATTCCTGCACCCCGGCGCGCGTGGAGTCGAAGTCGGTAGTGGTGTAGTTCAGCCCCTGCGTCATGTTCGACGCGCCGATCGGGGTCAGCACGTTCAGCGTGATGTTGCGCGCCTTCACGTCCTTCTCGTCGTGGTTGTAGCGCAGGCCCAGCGTCAGCTTCAGCTTGTCGTTGAACTCGAAATAGGTCTCGCCGAAGATGCCGTAGGATTTCAGGCGGAAATCGTCGCCGTCGTTGCGGTAGAACGGGGTGGCGAGGAACGCGTTGCCGTTGACGCCCGGGATCGCCGCCGAGCTGGCTGCGCCGAGCACGCCCGATGCGTAATCCAGCCCGAACGCGTTGACGAAATAGTCGGTGTTCTGGCTGCGCGAGTCGACATAGATGCCGCCGAGCAGGAAGTTGAACATGCCGTCGAACGAACTGTCGATATGCGCCTCGGCCGAATATTGCCGGTTCACCTGGCGCGAGCGATCGACGTCGAGGCTCTGCGCGTAACAGCCGATGCCGTTGCCGCCGAACACGCCGACATTGTTCGGATCGGCACCCGACTGGCACGCGCCGCCGGCGGGGCCATTGGGGATCAGCACGGAACGGACGCCATTGAGATAGCCGGTATTGACCAGCGCACCGCCGGGAAGCGGGATCACCACGCCGGGGCGGCCGATCGCGTTCAGCGTGTTCAGGCCGACATTGGCCGCGAGGGGATTCTCGACCGCAAGGTTGAAGTCGGTCGTGCTGTCGACCGTATTGCGCGAGAACCCGCCGGTAAAGTTGAACGAGACCGGACCGAAATCATGGAAGATCTTGGCGGTGTACTGCTCTTCCTCGGCGAAATAGGTCGGGTTGGAGTCGATCCGGACGGTGCGGACGTCGCCGGGATTGACGACCCCGGCATAGGTGTCGGTCGCATACAGGTTCTGCAGGCCGATCGCGGCAATCTCCGGGTGCCCAAGCTGCGTGCCGGCGATCCCGAAATACTGCGTCGAGGCGAGCGTCGCGGCCAGCGTCGAGTTGCCGTTCGGCGTCTCGTTGGCGAGCCGGTCGGGAAGGCAGCCCAGGATGCCGGTCGGATCGCGGTGGCATAGCTGCTTCTGGATACGGCTGCGATTGTCCTTCTCGCGGAAATAATAGCCGATCAGGTCGACGCGGGTATCGCTGGTCGGCTCCCACGACAACGTGCCGCGGATCGAATACAGGTCGCGCCCGTCGATCTTCGAATTGTCATAGGTGTTCTTGGTATAGCCGTCGCGGTTGAGATACGTGCCCGCGACGCGGATGCCGAGCGTATCGGTGAAGGGCAGGTTGATCATCGCCCGCGCACGCTTCGAGTCATAGTTGCCGTATTCGGCCTCGGCGGCCGCGTGGATGCCCGACAGGTCGGGCTTGGCGGTGATGAAGTTGACCACGCCCGAGGTCGCGTTACGGCCGAACAGCGTACCCTGCGGGCCGCGCAGGACCTCGATCCGCTCTAGATCGAAGAACTCGCTTTCGAACAGTCGCGTGGTGACCAGCGGCATGTCGTTGACGTGGATCGCGGTCGCCTGGTCGCAGGTCGCGCCGACGCACAGATCGCCGATCCCGCGGATCGTGAAGCTCGACGTGGTGAAATTGGTCTTGGTGAAGGTGACGTTGGGCAGCGTCTGCTGGAGCGCACTCGGGTTGACGATCTGCTGCTTCGAGATCGTATCCGCGGTAAAAGCGCTCACTGCAATCGGAACATCCTGCAAACGTTGCGATTGGCGTTGCGCGGTAACCACGATATCCTGCGACGCATAGGCGCTGGCGGCGGTATCGGCGGCGGCGGTCTGCGTCGATGTGCTGGGCGTCGACGGCGCTTCCTGCCCGGGGCCATTGGTGGGGCCGGCGTTTTCAGCCGATGTGGTGGCCGTCTGGGCCATTGCCGGCGCAATCGACAGGAGTATCATCGCCGAGGCGGCGAGCAATTCGAACTTGGCCATGTCAGTCCTCTCCCCGATCGTGCCGGTCTGTGCCGATTCACGATTTAGTTTTTCAGGTATGGCGAAGTAACGACGAAAACGATCTAGCGTCAACGCATTTTGAGCCCCGGAATACGGGGATTTACGGCGCGTTGCTGAAATGAAACAGTTGCAAAAGAGGACCCATGTTCCGATGGTTGGGTATGCTGACAAAGGGTGTTGCGATGCGGGATGAACTGAACGGGTCCGAGAGGCGGCCGGTTGAAGACGATGTGCTCGGTTCCGACGGCAAGGTGATTGTGCCCGAAGACGTAGCGTCGGCGATCCGTACGCTGATCCGCTGGGCGGGCGACGATCCGACCCGCGAGGGGCTGCTCGATACACCGCGCCGTGTTGCACGTGCGTGGAAGGAATATTGCGCGGGCTATGGCGACGATCCGGCGAAACATCTCGAACGCGTGTTCGAGGAAGTCGGCGGCTATGACGAGATCGTCCTGCTCAAGGACATTCCGTTCCAGTCGCATTGCGAGCATCACATGGCGCCGATCATCGGCAAGGCGCACATCGCCTACCTGCCGCGCAATCATGTCGTCGGCATCTCGAAGCTCGCGCGCGTGCTGCACGGCTTCGCGCGGCGGTTGCAGGTGCAGGAGCGGCTGACCGCGGAGGTGGCCGACTGCATCTGGGACAATCTGAAACCTCAGGGCGTCGCGGTGGTGATCGAGGCGAGCCATGCGTGCATGACCGCGCGCGGTGTCCGCACGCCGGGGGTGACGATGGTCACGAGCCGGATGATGGGCGTGTTCCGCGACGACGAGCGCAGCCGCAAGGAAGTGCTGGCATTGATGGGGCGCGGCGTTTGATGCGAACCGTCCTGGTGACGGGCGGGGCGAAGCGGCTGGGTGCGGCGATCGTCCGGCGGCTGGCGGCGGACGGACACGCGATGGTCGTGCACCAGGGACATTCCCCCGACGAGGCGGCCGCGCTGGTGGCGGAGATCGTCGACGGGGGAGGGCGTGCTGCTTCGATAGCGGGTGACCTGAGCGATCTGGGCACGATCGGTGACCTGTTCGCGGCGGCACGCTCGGCGATTGGCGGGCCGATCGACGGGCTGGTGAACTGCGCGTCGAAGTTCGAATTCGACCGACCGCCGGCCGTCGATCCGGTACTGTTCGCCGAGCTTGGCGCGATCAATTGCGGCGCGCCGGTGCTGCTGGCGTCCGCGCTAGCATCGCAGGACGACGTCGCGGACGGCGCGGTGGTCAATGTGCTCGACCAGAAGGTCGCGAACCTCAACCCGGACTTCTTCTCGTACAGTTGCGGCAAGATCGCGCTGGAGGGGGCTACGATGATGCTGGCACAGGCGCTCGGCCCGCGCATCTCGGTCAACGCGGTGTCGCCAGGGCTGACCTTACCGAGCGGAGACCAGACTGAAGAAGAGTTCGCGGCCGTGGCAAGCGACAATTTGCTCGAGCGACCGGTCGGCGCCGAGGCGGTGGCGGATGCGGTCGCGTGGCTGCTGATCGCAAAAGGCGTGACGGGGCAGAATGTGTTCGTCGATTGCGGACAACGGTTTCTGACGCGAGACGGTGACGTGATGTTCGATCGGGACCCTGGGGGGCGGAATGGCTGAATTCACGACGATCCTGGACGGGCTCGAGGTGATGATGCGCCTCGGCATCCACCCGCACGAGCTCGCGCCACAACGCGTGGTCGTCTCGGTCGAGATGACGGTCGTGTATCCAGGCCCGCTCGGCGAGGATGCGATCGAGGAAGTGCTCGATTACGACTTCGTCCGCGCAGGGATCCTTGCGATGGTAGCGGAGCGCCCGTTCGCGCTTCAGGAGACGCTGTGCGAGGCGATTGCTGCGCTGTGCCTGGGTGACGAACGGGTGCGGCGGGTCGAGATCGAGACGATGAAGACCGACATCTACCCGGACGCGGCCATCGGATGCCGCATCGTGCGGGAGCGACGGATCTAGCGGGAGATCAATACAGCGTTTGGGAAAGACTTGTTTCCCCGCGAAGGCGGGGATCCAGACTGGGCTCCCGCCTTCGCGGGAGAACAAGGAGGGGCATGGCGTCGTATGATTGCCGACCGGCCCTGCCCAGGGCGATCGTCCCACGTTCGGGCGCAATTCGTTTCACAAGCGTAAGGCGCCGATCCTAGTGCCGGGTCGTTCTCTCCCCATAAACCCCGATCCGGAGACCAAAGTTGAAAATTCTCGTCGTCCTCACCTCGCATGCCGATCTCGGCGCTACCGGCCGCAAGACCGGCTTCTGGCTCGAGGAACTCGCTGCGCCCTATTACGTGTTCAAGGATGCGGGTGCGGACATCACGCTCGCGTCGCCCGCCGGTGGCCAGCCGCCGCTCGATCCGAGCAGTGCCAAGCCCGACGCACAGACCGACGCGACACGCCGGTTCGAGGCGGACGCTGAGGCGACCGCCGCACTCGCCGATACGCGCAAGCTCGCTGAGATGCGGATCGCCGATTATGACGCGGTGTTCTATCCCGGTGGGCATGGACCGCTCTGGGATCTCGCCAACGATCCGGCATCGATCGCGTTGATCGAAACCGCGATCGGCGCAGGCAAGCCCGTCGCTCTCGTCTGCCACGCACCCGGCGTGCTGCGCGACGTGAAGGCCGCCGATGGCGCGCCGCTGGTAAAGGGCAAGACCGTCACCGGCTTCACCAACAGCGAGGAGGCCGCGGTCGGGCTCAGCGAGGTCGTGCCGTTCCTGGTGGAGGACATGCTGCAACAGAAGGGCGGCAATTATTCCAAGACCGCCGACTGGGGCGTGTACGTGGTCGAGGACGGCTTGCTGATCACCGGCCAGAACCCCGCCTCGTCGGCAAAGGCGGCGCAGGCGCTGCTGGCGAAACTGGCGTAAGAGGAAACGGCCACCGGTTCAGCCGGTGGCCGTCTTTCATAAGGTCAGGCGCGATTGGCGGCGCTCAGCACAGCACGCACCGAGGCAGTGGCAATGTCGGTGTCCATGCCGACGCCGAACACTGTCCGACCCTCGGCAGTCCGGCATTCGACATACGCCGCCGCCTGCGCATCCGCACCGTGGCCGATCGCGTGTTCGTTGTAGTCGACCACGTCGAGCGTCGGCCCGGTCGACTCCGCGATCGCCGCGATCACGCCGGAGATCAGCCCGTTGCCTCGCCCCGAGATCGACCGTTCCTCGCCATCGATCGCCACGCGACCTATGAACACGCGCTGCCCCGAGGCACCGCTTTCCTCGTAATCGCGCAGTTCGACCCGGTCGTCCGCCTGCGGCATGTACGTCCGCTCGAACAGGCTCCAGATATCCGCGGCGTTCAGCTCGCGGCTGGTCTCGTCGGCATAGGCCTGCACGTGACGGCTGAAGTCCGCCTGCAACCGCTTGGGCAGCTTCAGACCCTTGTCCTGCTCGATCACCCAGGCGACGCCGCCCTTGCCCGACTGCGAGTTGACGCGGATCACCGCCTCGTAGCTGCGACCGAGATCGGCTGGGTCGATCGGCAGATACGGGACCTCCCACAACGTGTCGTTCTTCGCTTCCTGCGCCGCGAAGCCCTTCTTGATCGCGTCCTGATGCGACCCCGAGAAGGCGGTGAAGACCAGGTCGCCAGCATAGGGCGTGCGCGGGTGGACGGGGATGTTGGTGCAGTAATTGACCGTGTTCACGACGCCGTCGATGTCCGAAAGGTCGAGCTTCGGGTCGACGCCCTGCGTGTACATGTTGAGCGCGACGGTCACGAGATCGCAATTGCCGGTGCGCTCGCCATTGCCGAGCAGGCAGCCCTCGACGCGGTCCGCGCCCGCCATCATGCCGAGCTCCGCCGCCGCGACGCCGGTGCCGCGGTCGTTATGCGTGTGCAGCGAGATCGCCACCGCATCGCGGTTGCGGATGTTGCGGCCGAACCACTCGATCTGGTCGGCATAGATGTTCGGCGTCGCGCACTCGACGGTCGCGGGCAGGTTGAAGATGATCGGGTTCTCGGGCGTCGGCATCAGCACCTCCATCACCGCTTCGCAGACCTCCAGTGAGAAATCGAGCTCGGCGGTCGAGAAGGTCTCGGGGCTGTATTCGAACTGCCAGCGGACGTTCGGCTGCTTGGCGGCTTCGTCGCGGAGCACCTGGGCGCCGTCCACAGCGATCTGCTTCACCTGCGCGCGGTCCATCCCGAACACGATCTTGCGCCACGCCGGCGACACCGCGTTGTAGAGATGGACGATCGCGGTCTTCGCGCCGACCAGGCTGGCAAAGCTCGTCTCGATCAGGTCGCGGCGCGACTGGGTCAGTACCTGGATCGACACGTCGTCGGGGATGCGGCCGGTTTTCACCAGTCCCGAGATAAAGTCGAACTCGGTCGCGCCTGCGCTCGGGAAACCGACCTCGATCTCCTTCAAGCCAACCTTGCAGAGCAGGTCGAAGAAGCGCGTCTTCTTCTCGGCATCCATCGGGTCGATCAGCGCTTGGTTGCCGTCGCGCAGATCGGTGGAGAGCCAGCGGGGTGGCTTGACGATGGTCTTCGACGGCCATTGGCGGTCGGGCAGGTCGACTTGCGGGAAGGGACGGTATTTGGTCGATGGGTCGCGCAGCATGGCTCGTGTCTCTCGTGTCGTCGGGAGCGTTCGGGTCAGCCCTTAGGCGCGAGGCGCGAGGCATGGCCACCGCGCAAACGATCGGCGCGCCTAAGGGCGCGTAAGTCGAAGCAGCAGGAGGCGGCCGTGCGTCATTGATGGCGTCCTATCGCGCGGACACGTCCCATGTCCAGCGCGATAGGGAAATTGGTATATTATTGCGCGGCGAAGGCGGCGTTGATCGTCAGGTCGACCTTGTCCGACACCACCGGGGCGTAGGCGCCGATGTTGAAGTCGCTACGCTTGATCGAAGTCGTCGCGCGGAAGCCGAAGTTGAGCTTCTTGTTCATCGGGTTCGCACCGGCACCGATGAAGGTCGCCTGGAGCACGACCGGCTTGGTGACGCCCTTGAGCGTGAGGTCGCCGGTGATCGTCGCCTTGTCGCCGGTCGCGACGACCTTGGTCGAGACGAACTTGGCGGTCGGATAGGTCGCGGTGTCGAAGAAGTCCTTCGACTTCAGATGGCCGGCGAACGGCGCTGCGGTGACCGAGAGCTGGTCGATTGCGAAGTTCACCTCGACCTTGGTCGCGTTCGGCTTGGCGGGATCGATCGTGATGCTGCCCCCCGACGCGCCGAGCTGCCCTTCGAGCATCGAGAAGCCCATGTGGTTGACCGCCCACGTCACCTGCGTGTGGTTGGGGTCGACCGCGTAGGTGCCGGCGGCAACGCGTGCCTTGACGGGGGCGCCGGGGACGCCTGCGGTTTGGGCCAGCACGGGCGCGGCGGTAAGGGCGAGGATCGTGGCTAGGACTAGGCGCATGGATATCTCCTGTTGAACGCGCGATGCTGGCCGACGGGAGGGGGCGCGTCAAACAACGTTATGCCAACGCTGTGTTTCGGAATTGGGTCGGTGGGGGGGCGCCGTTCCCGGTAGAGTGCACCGCAAGCTCTCGTTCCCCTGCGGACGCGGGGGCCCAGCTAAAACCACGAGCACCGCCCGAGATCCTGGCCCCCCGCGTTCGCGGGGGAACAGGATAGGCAGCGATTGACGCTTCTCCCAAAACGCCACCACCCCGGCGAGGGCCGGGGCCCAGTTGGAAAGGCCGGAGTAACGGAACGCCGTCTTCCGTTAGCAGCGTCTACCAACTGGGCCCCGGCCTTCGCCGGGGTGGTGGCACGCGCGGGAACGCCAGCCCGTCGGACCCGGCGAAGCCGTGCCCTATGGGCAGGCTCCGTCGTGCCGGCCGCGCTCACGCACGTTCGCTTCGCTCAGTTGCGCTCGCGATCCACCAGCGCATTCTTCCCGATCCACGGCATCATCCCACGCAACTCCGACCCAATCTTCTCGATCGGATGCGCCAGCGCCTGCTTCCGCGCCGCCTTCAGCTCAGGCTGCCCCGCACGGTTGTCGAGAATGAAGTTCTTCACGAACCGCCCCGACTGAATGTCCGCCAGCACGCGCTTCATCTCCGCCTTGGTCTCCGCCGTGATGATCCGTGGACCCGTCGTGATGTCGCCATATTCGGCGGTGTTCGAGATCGAATAGCGCATGTTGGCGATGCCGCCCTCGTACAGCAGGTCGACGATCAGCTTGGTCTCGTGCAGGCACTCGAAATACGCCATCTCGGGGGCGTAGCCCGCTTCGACCAGCGTCTCGAACCCGGCCTGGATCAAATGCGTGATCCCGCCGCACAGCACGGCCTGCTCGCCGAACAGGTCGGTCTCGCATTCCTCGCGGAAGTTGGTCTCGATGATCCCCGAGCGACCGCCGCCGACGCCGCTGGCATAGGCGAGCGCGATGTCATGCGCGTTGCCCGACTTGTCCTGGTCGATCGCGATCAGGCAGGGGACGCCGCCGCCGCGGACATATTCGCTGCGCACGGTATGACCGGGGCCCTTGGGCGCGATCATGATGACGTCGAGATCGGCGCGCGGCTCGATCAGGCCGAAATGCACGTTGAGACCGTGGGCAAAAGCAATCGTCGCGCCCTGCTTGAGGTTGTCGTGCAGGTCGGCAGCGTAGATCGCCGCCTGATGCTCGTCGGGCGCGAGGATCATGACGATGTCCGCCCAGGCGGCAGCTTCCTTGTTCGACTTGACCGCGAAGCCCGCCTCGATCGCCTTCTTGGCGGTGGCCGAGCCTTCGCGCAGCGCGATCGCGACGTCCTTGACGCCTGAATCGCGGAGATTCTGCGCGTGCGCATGGCCCTGCGAACCATAGCCGACGATCGCGATCTTCTTGTCGGTGATGAGGTTCAGGTCGGCGTCGCGATCGTAATACACACGCATTGAAATGGTCCTTTCGATAAGGTGTGTCCCTCCGCGAAGGCGGAGGTCCAGGCTGGGCTCCCGCCTTCGCGAGAGAACAAAACTTTGTAGTGGAAAAGTTAAGCCGGCTCTTTGCCGCGAGCGATCGCGACGATGCCGGTTCGGGCTACTTCGATCAGACCGACTTCACCCATAAGTTCGACGAACTTGTCGATCTTGTCGATGCCGCCGGTGACCTCGAACACGAAGCTCGACGTCGTCGCATCGACGACGCGCGCCCGGTAGACGTCGGCGAGGCGCAATGCCTCGATCCGGTGGTCGCCGGTGCCGCGGACCTTCACCAGCGCCAGCTCGCGTTCGACATGCGCGCCCTGTGCCGTGAGGTCGGTGACCTTGTGCACCGGCACCAGCCGGTCGAGCTGGGCGATGATCTGCTCCATCGTCGCCGGCGACGCGCTGGTGACGATGGTGATCCGGCTGACCGACTTGTCGGCGGTGATCTCCGACACCGTCAGGCTCTCGATATTATAGCCGCGGGCGGTGAACAGGCCGGCGATCCGGGCGAGGATGCCCGGTTCGTTGTCGACGATGACGGCGAGCGTGTGCCGCTCGGCCTTTTCCTGGGAAATGTGCATGGTTTCTTACTCTCCCCTTCCGCTTGCGGGAGGGGTCGGGGGAGGGGAGGCGAGGGCTGCCGACGACGTGGTCATCAGGCCCTCCCCTAACCCCTCCCGCAAGCGGGAGGGGGATTCTGTTGCGATCTGGGCCGTCATCACACCAGCGCCTTCGCTTCGTCGTCCATCGTGCCGGACACTTCGTTCGCCTGCAGGATCATGTCGGTATGCGCCGCCCCCGACGGGATCATCGGGAAGCAGTTGGTCAGCTGCGACACGCGGCAGTCGACGATCACCGGGCCGTCATAGGCCAGCATCTCGGCGATCCCGCTATCAAGCTGGTCGCGCGTCTCGATCAGGATGCCCTTCCAGCCGTAAGCCTCGCCGAGCTTGACGAAATCGGGCAGCGAATCCGAATAGCTCTCGGCATAGCGGCTCTCATAGGTGAGCTCCTGCCACTGGCGGACCATGCCCATATACTGGTTGTTGAGGATGAAGATCTTCACCGGCAACCGGTATTGCGTGGCGGTCGCCAGCTCCTGGATGTTCATCTGGATCGACGCCTCGCCGGCGATGTCGATCACCAGCGCGTTCGGGTTGCCGAGCTGCGCGCCGATCGCGGCGGGCAGGCCGTACCCCATCGTGCCGAGACCACCGCTGGTCAGCCACTTGTTCGGCTTCTCGAACCCGAAATGCTGCGCCGCCCACATCTGGTGCTGGCCGACCTCGGTCGTGATGATCGGCGAGCGCGCGTGCGTCGCGTCGAACAGCGCCCGGATCGCGCGTTGCGGCATGATCTCGGTCGGGTCGTTCTCGGGGAAATCGAGGCACTTCACCGCACGCCAGCCGGCGATCCGCCGCTGCCAATCGGTCGTGTCGGGCTTGGGATGCTGGCGACTTTTCCAGATCCGCACCATGTCCTCGAGCGCATGACCGACGTCCGCGATGATCCCGAGATCGACGCGCACGGTCTTGTTCACCGACGAGCGATCGATGTCGATGTGCACTTTCCGCGAGTTCGGGCTGAACGCATCGAGCCGCCCGGTCACGCGGTCGTCGAAGCGCGAGCCGAGCGCGACGACGAGGTCGGCCTGGTTCATCGCCATGTTGGCCTCGTACGTGCCGTGCATCCCGAGCATGCCGAGCCATAGCGGGCCGGACGCGGGATAGGCGCCAAGGCCCATCAGCGTCGACGTCACCGGTGCGCCGGTGATGCGGACGAGTTCGCACAGCAACTGGCTCGCGGCGGGCCCCGAGTTGATGATGCCGCCGCCGGTGTACAGGATCGGACGTTCGGCCGCGGCGAGCATGTCGACGAGCTGCTCGATCTGCGACTGGTCGGCCTTCACCTGCGGGCGATAGGTCTTGTGCTGGATCGGCCCCGGCTTCTTGTAGCGCGCGGTCGCGACCTGCACGTCCTTTGGAATGTCCACGACCACCGGCCCCGGACGCCCCGAGGTGGCGATGTGGAACGCCTCGTGGATCACGTCGCCAAGCTTGGCGGGATCCTTCACGAGGTAGTTGTGCTTCGAGCAATGGCGCGTGATGCCGACGGTATCGGCCTCCTGGAACGCGTCGGTGCCGATCAGCGCGGTCGGCACCTGGCCGGTGATCACGACCATCGGGATCGAATCCATCAGCGCATCGGTGATCCCGGTGACCGCATTGGTCGCGCCGGGGCCGGAGGTGACGAGCACCACGCCGGGCTTGCCGGTCGAGCGCGCGTAACCCTCGGCCGCATGCGTCGCAGCCTGTTCGTGGCGCACGAGGATGTGCTTGATCCGACCCGAGCGAAACAACGCGTCATAGATCGGCAGCACGGCACCACCCGGATAGCCGAAGACGACCTCCACGCCGAGATCGCACAGCGCCTCGATCAGGATATCGGCTCCACTCTTCTCGGTCATTTCATATCATCCTTTGCGAGAACGCTGCCTTTAGCGTCTCGTGGAGGGGCCGGCTACCGATATAAAAGATGCGTGTCAAACATCATTTGAGCAATATAGTTTCAAATTGCCGCAAGCGCGTTGAAAGATCGAGGGCTTCGGTGCGGGTCCAGATGGCGGGCGGCTGGTGCCGGAGCCACGTATATTGGCGCTTGGCATAGCGCCGCGTGGCGAGCGATCCGGCTGCGATGGCGTCGCGTTTCGAGGTCTCGCCGCGGACGAACGCGGCGATCTCGGGCACGCCGATCGCGCGGCGGATCGGAGCGTCCTGCGGAATGTCGGTGCGGGCGAGTAGCGCGGTGATTTCCTCGCGGCTGGTGTCCGCCATTTCGGCGAAGCGCTGGTCGATGCGCGCGTTGAGCCAGTCGCGGTCGGGGATCAGGATCAGCGCGCGGACGTCGATCGTGTCGCCGATCCCGCCGACCTTCTCGGTCTGCCACTCGGCGAGCGTCCGGCCGGTACCGCGAACGACTTCGAGCGCTCGGGCGACGCGGGTTGTGTCGGCTGCGTTCAGTTTCTGGGCAGCCTGCTGGTCGAGTTGCGCGAGCGCGGCGTGCGCTTCGGCGACGGGGAGGGCACGGATTTGCTCGCGAAGGGCCGGGTCGATCTCGGGAACAGGCGCGATACCGTCGAGCAAGGTGCGGATATAGAGCCCGGTCCCGCCAACCAGGATCGGCAGCTTCCCCTCGGCAAGCGTATCGCGGATCGCCAGCGTCGCCTCGGCAGCCCAGCGCGCGGCCGAGTAGCTCGCATCGGCTGCATCGACATGGCCGAAGAGCCGGTGCGGGGCGCTGGCCTCTTCCTCTGCTGAGGGCCGCGCGGTCAGGATGCGGAGGTCGGCATAGACCTGCGCGGAGTCGGCGTTGATGATCACACCGTCGTGGCGCGCGGCGATGGCCAGTGCGAGCGCGGACTTGCCGCTCGCGGTCGGCCCTGCGATGAGCGCGACCTTCGGGAGATGTTTAATGTTCACGGCAACGCTTATAGCCTCGGGCACGCTGACCGCAGGCGATATTTCGACCGCGATGGACCGCTTGCGCGACGCAGGCTGCGCACCGGGCGCTAGCGGCTGGATCGATGAGGGCGAGGCGGCCGACCTGATCTTCGGGATGGCGCCGGACGCGGCGCGGGTCGCGCTCGAGGGGGCATTCCCCGCGACCGACGTCGTCGTACAATCGAGCCTGACGCGAACCAAGACGCTGCTCGTAGCCGACATGGACTCGACGATGATCACCGTGGAATGCATCGACGAACTCGCCGACTACGCCGGGATCAAGCCGCAGATCGCCGACATCACCGAACGCGCCATGCGCGGCGAACTGAACTTCGAATCCGCACTCGACGCCCGCGTGGCGCTGCTCAGGGGGCTGGCGGAAAGCGACATCGAACGCTGCCTAGCCGAACGCGTCACGATCATGCCGGGCGCGAAAGCTCTTGTACGGACGATGCGGTCGCGGGGCGCGCTGGCGGTGCTGGTGTCGGGCGGCTTCACGCGGTTCGCGGAGCCGGTCGCCAAGCAGATCGGCTTCGACCGCGCGATCGCCAACGTGCTGGGGATCGAGGCCGGTGTCCTGACGGGCACGGTCACCAAGCCGATCGTCGGATCGAACACAAAACTCACGACGCTACGGGCCGCGATCGCCGAGCGGGGGATCGTGGTCGAAGAGTCACTCGCAGTCGGCGACGGTGCGAACGATCTTGCGATGATCGAGGCAGCGGGGCTGGGCGTGGCCTACCACGCCAAGCCGATCGTCGCAGCGGCCGCAGCCGCCCGGATCGATCACGGCGACCTGACCGCGCTACTCTACGCCCAAGGTATCGCAAAGCGCGACTGGGTCACGGCCTAGAACTTCACGGTGATTATGCTCATCCGACGTATAATTATCGTCATCCCCGCGGAGGCGGGGACCCATATCCTCCGACGTGGGCGATTTCGCCGCGAGGTTTGCCAGTATGGGTTCCCGCCTGCGCGGGAATGACGGCTGCCTGCGCGAAAGGTATAATCACTGAACTTCACCCCTCTCTTCCAAGGAGGGGCGCAGAAGTGAGAATCAGCCCTTCGCCAACGGCGTACCGCTTGCCGCGCAAACATACGTCGCCAGTTCCTCACGCAACGGCAGCCCCTTGATCGGCCGCAATGGTCCATCATGCGCCACGTTGGTCTCGACGAGCGCTCGGTTCGGACCCACGCCCAGCACATGGAACAGCCGCTTGCCGCAATCCGTCTCGGTACGCGCATAGGCGACCTTGCCATCATGCTCCTGCCGCAGGATCGCGATGATCGTGCCGCTTGCCGCCTTACGCTCACGCAACAGGAAATGGCGTGACGTCGGATCGGAAGGGGTAGGGATCAGCCGCCCCTTCACCGTCAGTTGCTCGGGCTTGGGCACCGCCACTTCGGTCTCGGCCAGATTGCGCAACGACACGCCGTTGTCCACCATCGCGTCGGTATTGTTAGTCGCAGGCTGCTCGCCAGAACACGCGGCCAACAGCGTTGCGCCGGCAAGTGCCAGCGCCAAGGTCTTCAAAATCATGCATCTAGCTCCCGGTCGATGTCGAAACGAAACGACCGGTCCGGCTATTTGATCCCTGCCGCATCCGATCGCTCGCCCGCCGGGCAAAGGCACGATCGCTCAGCGCGCCCTCTTCTCAACCCGAAAGTCCGCTCGCGCCACGGTCTTCGAAGGGACGGCAGGTTCGCAGATGCGACGTGTCGGCTGGCACGCAATCCCGACCGTAGAACACCCTTTGACGCTACCCGCGGTAGGACACGCGCGACACTGTTGCTTGACCTCGGTGCAAGTCGATGGCGCCGACAACAACGCCAAGGTCAGGAAGAACATGCGCACATCCTCGTCATGAGTATCGTAGCCGCCGGGCTCATCCGCTCAGGGCGCAACGATCACACACGCCACGCCAGACGCCGAGCAAGCCCGCGTCGCATCCGCCTTCGACGCAAAGCCACCCGCCTGGAGCCGCGTCACGCTGCCGGCCTTCGCGTAGAAGGGCTGAGCACCACGTAGCTTGCCGCGAACCTTGTTCCACTGCGTCTCGGCATTGCCCTGGTCGCGGAACGCGCCAAGCTGGACGCGCCAATTGCCCGTCGCACGCACGGGCGCGGGCTTGGCCGCTATAGCTTTTGCCGGAGCAGGTTTCGTCGGCGCAGGCTTGGGCGGCTTCACCTGCGCCTGCCTGACCGGTGCCGGCTCGCGCGTCGGCGTCGGTTCCCGCGTAGGGGCCGGTTCGCGGGTCGGCCCGGGAATGCGCGCAGGAAGCGAACTCGGCGGCAGCTTCGACGGACGCGGCGCGCTGGCGATACGCGACGGCGCCATCGGCGTCTGCCCGACCGTAGCACGCGAAGGCCCCGGCGGCGGGGATTGCAACGCATATTGCTGCGCCAGCGCGGTGCCCTTCTCGCGGTCGGCTGGCGAGATATACTGGTCCATCTGCGCGAGCGTCTGCGAGGCCGACTGCAATCCCGACGCCGAGGCCCGCGTCATCAGCGCATAGGCCCGCGGGAAATCGCGCGGTATGCCGTCGCCGTTGAACAGCATCGTCCCGAGCACGAGTTGCGCCCGCGGCTCACCATGCGCGACCGATTTCTGCAGCCACGGCAGCGCATCCGTCTTCTTGCCGGCCTGGAACAGCGCGAGCCCGTAATTGTCGGCGGCCTGCACATGCCCTTGCATCGCCGCCTTCCGGAACCAACTCTCGGCCAGCACCGGATCCAGCGGTACGCCGCGACCAAGCTTGTACGCCTGCGCCAGGTTGAACTGCGCATCCGCATCGCCTGCCACCGCCAGCGGGCGCCACTCGGTGATCGCACGCGGATAATCGCCCTTCGCCCAGGCATCGACGCCGGCCTTCACATCGGCAAACGCGGGGACGGCGGCCAGCATCCCGCTCAACGCGATCGCACCCACCAAAAGCTTACGCCGAACCGTCATCGCCATCCCTCATACCGTCTCGCCGCCACCATGCCGCCGTTCGTCGCCCAAGGCAAAGGGCGACCGTTCCCGATGCCCAACATCGCGCCTCAGTAAGTCATTATGAAGTCGCGTTAACCGCTTCTTTAAACCGACATGGCACTGCGTATGCGAATACCGGGAGTGGGAACTATGTGCGGTCTAGCGTTTGCCATGAAACAGGGATTGCCCCGATGACCACGCGCGCTCTCCTCCTCGGCGGGATCTCCGCCCTCCTGCTCGGGGGTACGATGGTCGGCTGTGCCGCGAACGGGGGCGGCATCGCCTCGGCCAGCGACCGTAATGCAGCGCTCGCGACAAAGGCCGCGGCCGGCACTGCGGGGCAGGCGCAGGCGGCACTCGCGCGCAACGATGGTCCCATCGCGATCGGTTACGCAGAGCGTGCGGTGGCACTCATGCCGCAGCAGGCGGACTACCGGATGCTGCTCGGCCAGAGCTATCTCAAGGGCGGGCGGTTCGCCTCGGCCTCGCACGCGTTCGCCGACGCGCTGCAACTGTCGCCGACCAACGGCAGGGCGGCGCTCAACCTCGCGCTGTCGCAGATCGCGACCGGAGACTGGCAGTCGGCGCGCCACAGCCTCGAAGCGAACGCCGCGATCATCCCGGCGGTCGATCGTGGCCTTGCGTTGTCGCTGGCGGGCGACACCGCGGGCGGGATCGCGGTCCTGACCGAGGCCGCCCGTTCGCCAGCTTCGAATGCGAAGATACGCCAGAATTTGGCGTTGAGCTTCGCGCTGGCGGGACGCTGGCAGGAGGCACGCGTCGTCGCGGCAACGGACATGGCACCAGCAGACGTCGGCGCCCGGCTCGAGCAATGGGCGCTATTCGCTCAGCCGGCCAAAGCGTCGGACCAGGTGGCGAGCCTGCTTGGCGTTCGCGCAGTGGCGGATGCGGGACAGCCGGTCGCGCTGGCGTTGAACGCGCCTTCGCCGGAGACACCGGGTGTTCCCGAACAGGCCTTGGCGGCCGCGGATCCGGTCGTCGCGCCGACCGAAGCTGCCCCTGTGCAGCTCGCTTCGGTGTCAGCGGCTGGCGTCTCGAAGATCGCGTTCGGACCGCGGCAGGAGGTCGTCCAGGCGTTGCCGACGATGATGCTCCGTCCGGCCGGCGGCCCGATCAAGCTCGCGTCCGCGCCCATGTCGTCGGGTCGCGCCATGGCGACTGCGGCGTATCAGGTGAAGGCGCCGGCAACCGGCAACTGGTACGTCCAGCTCGGCGCCTTCGAGAGCGCGGGGGTCGCAAGAGACGGCTGGGCCCGCGCCGCACGCCGATTCGCGGTGCTCGCCAGCTATTCGCCGAACGGCATGACGTTCAAGGCGCGGGGCGAGGATGTCTACCGCCTCTCGGTAGGCGGGTTCAGCAAGTCGGCGGCGAATACGATGTGCCGCCAGTACCGCGCCAAGGGCGGCGCCTGCTTCGTCCGCCAAGGCGCGGGCGACATCATGGCACAGTGGTTGCGCAAGCCCGGCATGCAGATGGCGTCGCGGTAACGGGCGCTGCCGCCTTGTTCGTCCCACCGCTTCGATAGACGCCACCCCGGCGAAGGCCGGGGCCCAGTTGGGAGGTAGGCGTAACGGAGCGTTGTCCTCAGTTTGCGACGTCCCCCAACTGGGCCCCGGCCTCCGCCGGGGTGGTGCACCCTCACGGAACCTCGCGCCCACCCTTCCACAACCGCAACACGCGCCCCTGAACCGGCAAGCCATCGAACGGCGTATTCCCCGCCTCCGCCAGGAACGCCTCCCCGACGATCTGCCAAGGCGCCAGCCGGTCGAACAGCATCAGGTCGGCAGGCTTGCCGACCTCCAGAGTCCCCGTATCCAGCCCCAGCACCCGCGCCGGATTGCTGGCGAGCAGCGCGATCAGCCGCTCCAGCGTCAGCAGTTCGTCACGCACCAGCATCAGCGCGAGCGGCAACAGCGTCTCCGCCCCCGCCATCCCACTGCTCGAATCGGTGAACGGCAGCCGTTTCTCCTCCGGCCCGCGCGGCTCGTGCCCCGAACACAGCACGTCGATCGTCCCGTCTGCGATGGCATCGAGCGCCGCCTGTCGGTCACTCTCCGCGCGCAAAGGCGGCGACAGCAGCGCGAACGACCGGAAATCACTGACCGCGATCTCCGACAGATGCAGATGCGCCGGCGTGATTCCGCAGGTCACCGGCACGCCGCGACGCTTCGCCGCACGGATCAGGTCGAACCCGGCCGCCGTCGTCACCTGGCGAATATGGATCCGAGCCCCAGTATCCTCGGCAAGCATCAGGTCACGCGCAATCGCCAGCGCCTCCGCCACCGCCGGTGCGGCAGGCAGGCCAAGCCGCGTCGCCGTCTCACCCTCGGTCGCGACCGCGCCGGCGGTCAGTCCGCCATCCTCGGCATGCGCGATCACCGTCACGTCGAGATCGCGCGCATAGGCGAGCACGCGCCGCATCACGCCGCTATCGGCGATCCAGTGCTTGCCCGTGCCCACCGCCTTCGCGCCAGCCGAAAGACAGATCGCCATCTCGGCGAGGTCATGGCCTGCAAGTCCGCGCGTGGCGGCGGCGATCGGGTGGATCCAGAGGTCGGGCTTGCCGATCAACGCCGCCCGCTGGACGATGCCGGGGTCGTCGAGAACGGGCGACTGGTCGGGCATGAGGCCGATCCGCACGATCCCGCCGGCGCGAAACGCCGCACGATCCACCTTCGCCACGCCGAGATCGACGATCCCGGGCGCGACCGTCTTGCCGCCGCAATCGACGATGTCCGCATCAGCCGGAATGTCGACGATCCCGGTCGCGACGATCACGCCGTCGCGGACCAGCAGATTACCCTTGGTCACGCCCCCGACCGGGCAGGCGAGTGTTGCGTTGGTGAGCGCGAGGATCATGCCCAACCCTCCACGCCGCGCGCTCTTCGCGTCAGTACATCGAGGCACGCCATCCGGACGGCGACCCCCATCTCGACCTGCTCGGTAATCGCCGAGCGTGCGTGATCCGCCACTGCGGAGTCGATCTCCACACCCCGGTTCATCGGCCCGGGATGCATCACCAGCGCGTCAGGCGCCGCCTTCGCCAACCGGTCGAGCGTCAGGCCGTAGCGCATACGGTATTCGCGTGTGGAGGGCACATAAGCGCCATCCATCCGCTCGTTCTGCAACCGCAGCATCATAACCACGTCCGCACCCTCCAGCGCCTTGTCGAAATCGGTAAACGCACGCACGCCCATCCGCTCGATCATCGGCGGCATCAGCGTCGAGGGCGCGCAAACGCGCACCTCTGCGGCAAGCGCGGTGAGCGCCAGGATGTTAGACCGCGCGACCCGGCTATGCAGCAGGTCCCCGCAGATCACGACGCGCTGGCCGGCGATCGAGCCCTTCCGCCGCCGGATCGTCAACGCATCGAGCAACGCCTGCGTCGGATGCTCGTGCCGTCCATCGCCCGCGTTCAGCACCGGACAATCCACCTTGTCCGCGATCAACCGCACCGCGCCGCTCGACATATGCCGGATCACGATCACGTCCGCGCGCATCGCGTTCAACGTCATCGCCGTGTCGATCAGTGTCTCGCCCTTCTTCACGCTCGACTGCGCCGCATGCATGTTGACGACGTCCGCCCCCAATCGCTTTCCCGCAATCTCGAACGACAGCAAAGTCCGCGTGCTGTTCTCGAAAAACGCGTTGATCTGGGTAAGCCCGGCCAGCCGCTTGTCGGGAGTCGCGTGCGTGCGGTTCGCCTCGACCCACGTCTCCGCCTCGTCGAGCAGGAACGCGATCTCATGTGGCTGGAGCCCGTCGATGCCGGTGAGATGCCGGTGCGGGAAGACGGCGCCGCCTTCGATGAGGGCGGCGGGGCGGTGATCTGAGGTTCGCATTAAAAGCGCGGGATAGTGTCCGCGGGGGCAGGGGGCAAGCGTCGCGCGACGCCTCGCCACAACCGCATGGTTAACTGCATTTTAGCGCAGGCATGGGATGGCGATGGCGAACGGGGAAAATGATGCAGGACGCAGCGGCACGGACGATGGTGCGATGGTGGGAAACGCGGTGGTTCGCGCTGGCCCTCGTCCTGGCATCCGCGGTGCCGTTGCTATGGCCCGCGCTGCCCCCGCTCGGCGACCTGCCCGGCCATATGGGCCGCTGGCATATTGCGATGGCACTGCCGAGCTCGCCCGATCTGCAGCGCTATTATGCCTACCACTGGGCGCTGATCCCCAATCTGGGCATGGACCTGCTCGTACCGGCGCTGTCGCACCTCTTCCCCTTCGAGGTCGCGACCAAGCTGGCGGTGATCGCGATCCCGATGCTGACCGCCACCGGACTGTTATGGGCCGCGCGCGAGGCGCAGTGGCGCATACCGCCGACCGCGATGTTCGCGTTGCCGCTCGCCTATGCGTGGCCGTTCCAGTTCGGCTTCGTCAATTTCGCGCTGTCTCAGGCGCTGGCGTTCTGCGCGCTGGCGCTGTGGATCCGGCTAGGGCGACAGGATCGCCTGATCGTACGCGCGCTGCTCTTCGTACCCATTGCGTGCGTGATATGGATTTCGCACAGCTTCGGCTGGGGGCTGCTGGGGCTGATGGCGGCAGGCGCGGACATCGCGCGGCTCCGCATGGCAGGTCGTGGCTGGCCGGCGGCGCTCGTCGGTGGCGCGATCCAGTGTCTGTCGATGACGGTCCCGCTCCTCGTCATGCTGGCGTCTATCGGGGCCGGGACGGGCGCGGCAGCGGGCGGACTCGGTGGGGAAGGCTGGTTCGACGCACCGGTGAAGCTGGTATGGCTTGTTTCGCTGTTCCGCGATCACTGGCCATGGTTCGATCTCCTCTCGCTGCTGCCGTTGATCGCCATGCTGTATGCAGGAATGCGGAGCGCCCGCCTCGGGTTCTCGCCGCTATTGGGCATACCCGCGCTGCTGTGCCTCGCAGCGTTCGTCGTCCTCCCACGATTGCTGATGGGGGGCGCCTATGTCGACATGCGGATGGCACCCGCCGCGGTGATGCTGGGATTGATCGCGATCGCGCCGCGCGATTCGCGAATGGCACGCACGCTGGCCGTGATGGGCACTGCATTCCTGGTCCTGCGCCTGGCAGGCACGACGCTGAGCTTTGTCGAGCGCTCCAGCGACCAACAACGCGAACTTGCGGCTGTTGCAGCCATCCCGCACGGCGCTGCGGTACTCTCGTTAGTCGAGTTGCCATGTGGGGGCGCATGGGACGACCTGCGGCGCAATCACCTTCCAGCCCTCGCGATCGTCCGACGCGACGTGTTTACCAACGAGCAATGGGCGATCGAAGGACAGCAATCGCTGCACATCCGCTACGCGGTCGCCGCACCCTATACCGGGGACCCGACCCAGAGCGTCTTTCCGTCGATCTGTTCGACCGTCGGCTCCAACTTCGTCAAGACGATCGCACAGTTTCCCCGCGCCGCCTTCACACACGTCTGGACGATCGGCTTCCCGCCAGGGGCTGCAAAGGCCGCCGACCTGCGCGTCATCTGGACCGACGGCCAGTCCACCCTCTACCGGGTGGCGCGCTAGATCTGCGCTGTCACCAGTGCATCGATTGCACCCTGGAGGATGTAGGCGGCGGCCATCTTGTCGACGAGTTCGGCGCGTTTGGCGCGGCTGGCGTCCTGTTCGATCAGCGTGCGGGTGACCGCAACGGTCGACCAGCGTTCGTCTTGCAACAGGATCGGTAACCCCATGTCCTTGAGGTTCTGCGCGAATGCCCGCGTCGATTGCGACCGTGGGCTCTCGCTACCGTCGAGGTTGATCGGCAGGCCGATGACGAGCCCGACGACCGCCTGGGCCTTGATGATCTCGGCAAGCGCGGCCTTGTCCTTCTGGAACTTGGTCCGACGGATCAGGAGGGCAGGGCTCGCGAACGACCAGCCGGCGTCGCAGAGCGCGGTGCCGATCGTCTTGGTGCCGACGTCGAGACCGATCAGCCGGCCGCCGTTCGGGAGCGCGTCGCGGAACTGCGCGGCGGAGAGCGTGATCATTTGAAGGCCTTCAGGCGGCGGTTGGCGTCGGTGCGGATGTTCGCCCAGAACAGGCTGTAGTCGTAGACGTGGTAATTGTTGCCGGGCAGCACGTACGGCCCCAGGTTCGGGCCCTCGCCGATCAGCAGGAAGCCGCGGTCGGCGCAGCGTGCGGCGACGCTACCGATCGCGATCGTCGCGGTCTTCAGGTCGGCCGACGGGACAAGCGTGCCAAGGTTGGCGGTTGCGGGCGCGGTCGCGTCGGCGGTGCCGGTCAGCGGGTTGGTGCAGACCATCGGCGTGGCTTTCCGCGGCTGGCCGTTGAAGCCGGTGGTCTGGTCATAGGCATCGACGATCAGCGACGGATCGGCAGGCTCGGCAAAGCTCTCCCATGACAGGATACAGCCGGTCTGGTCCGCGGCTCGGCATTCGGGGAGGCCCATGCGCGGCAGGTCGGTCGCACGCGAGACGGGCCAGCCGACGACATAGGCCGCGACGATCCGTGCCTTCAGCTTGGGATCAGTGGCGATGCGGTCGCGGAGTAGGCGGGTGAGATGGAGCGCGCCCTGGCTGTGGCCGGCGAGGATGATCGGGCGGGTCGGGCCGGCTTCCTTGAGGAACCGGTCGAACGCCGCAGAGACATCGCCATAGGCGAGCGCCAGCGCGCGTTCGCTATCCGCGACGCTGGTCAGGAACGCCCCGAACGTCGCCTGGCGATAGCGTGGCGCCCAGATGTCGCCCGCTTCGTTGAACGCGCTCGCCTGGCCGCGCAGGAACAGTTCCGCTCGCGCATTGGTCTCGGGGTCGTTGATCGGCGCGTTCCAATGGTCGCGGTTGATGTACGAGGTCGGGTGAATGAAGAAGATCGCTGCGCCCGTGCCGGGCTTGCCGGGCGTGTAGCCGGGCGGCGTCCAGAGCGCCGGATTACCCGGCGCATCGGGGCGCGCGAGCCACATGATCTTTCGTGCGTAGATGTTGCGCGGGGCTTCGCGCTGCGCCTGAAAATTCTCGCTCGGCACCATCACTGCGCGCATCAACTGCGTGCCGAACAGGCGGTAGGCGAGCAGGGCGGCGATCGCGAGGACGATCATCGCGGCGACGAAATAGAGAAACTTGCGGGCCAAGCGGGACCTTCCGTGCAGGCGGTTTGGCCCCCGTGCCGCAAGCGGAGGAAGGTTGCAACGGGCGCCTGATTGTAGAGGAAAACGCCGGCGGCCGGAAAGTGGCCTGTTCCCCCGCGGAGGCGGGGGCCCAGGATCTCGGGCGGTATCGTTTGTAATCCTGGGCCCCCGCCTCCGCGGGGGAACCAGAAGAGGATGCTGCGCTAGAAGGGTGTTGCGCCCCCGCCGCGCCGGGTGCTAGCCGCAGCCCATGTCCGTAGATACTGCAACCGTGAAGCGGATCGCGAGCCTTGCGCGCATCGCGATCACCGACGAGGACGCCGCCCGCATGGCGCCGGAACTCGGTAACATCCTTGGCTGGATCGAGATGCTCGAAGAGGTCGACACGACCGGTATCGAGCCGATGACCGCCGTCATCCCCAACACGCTGCGGCTGCGCGACGACGTCGTCAACGCCGACCCGCTGACCGGCGGCGGCATCCGCGAGCAGGTCCTCGCCAACGCGCCCGTGGCCGAACACGGCTTCTTCGCCGTGCCGAAGGTGATCGAATAATGACCGACCTTACCGATCTCGGAATCGCAGGCATCCGCGACGGCGTCCGCGATGGCAGCTTCAAGGCGCGCGAAGTCGCCGATGCGTTCATCGTAAAGGTGAGCCAGGCCAAGGCCTTGAACGCGTTTCTTGTCGAGTCGCCGGAACACGCGATCACCGCCGCCACCGCGGCCGATACCGCGCGCGAAGCCGGCGAGACGCTCAAGCCGCTGGCCGGCGTGCCGATCGGCATGAAGGACCTGTTCTGCACGAAGGGCGTGACGACGACCGCGGCGAGCCATATCCTCGAAGGCTTCACGCCGACCTACGAGTCGACCGTCTCGCAGAATTTGTGGGACGCGGGCGCGGGGATGCTCGGCAAGCTGAACATGGACCAGTTCGCGATGGGCTCGTCGAACGAGACCTCGGCGTTCGGCAACGTGATCTCGCCGTGGAAGCGCAATGACGGCGGTAACGCCTCGCTCGCCCCCGGCGGCTCGTCGGGCGGTTCGTCGTCGGCGGTCGCCGCACGGCTCTGCCCAGGTGCGACCGGCACGGACACGGGCGGGTCAATCCGCCAGCCCGCCGCCTTCACCGGCATCTCCGGCATCAAGCCGACCTATGGCCGCTGCTCGCGCTGGGGGACGATCGCGTTCGCGTCGTCGCTCGACCAGGCCGGGCCGATGGCACGCGACGTCAAGGACTGCGCGATCCTGCTCGAGGCGATGGCCGGGTTCGATGCGAAGGACGGCACCTCGTTGCAGCTCGACGTGCCGAAGTGGGAAGCGGGTTTGTCCGGCAATCTCAACGGCCTGCGCGTCGGTATTCCCAAGGAGTATCGCGTCGACGGGATGCCCGAGGAGATCGAAGCGCTCTGGCAGCAGGGCATCGACTGGCTGAAGGACGCCGGCGCGACGATCGGCGAGGTCTCGCTCCCGCACACGAAATACGCGCTGCCCGCCTATTACATCATCGCGCCCGCCGAAGCGTCGTCGAACCTCGCGCGCTATGACGGCGTCCGTTACGGGATCCGCGACCTGCCGACCGGGGCCGGTTTGCAGGACATGTACGCCGCGACGCGTGCGGACGGCTTTGGCCCCGAGGTGAAGCGCCGCATCATGATCGGCACATACGTGCTGTCGGCCGGTTTCTACGACGCGTATTACACGCAAGCGCAGAAGGTTCGTACGCTGATCGCGCGCGATTTCGAGCGGGCTTGGGAGACGTGCGACGTGCTGCTGACCCCGACCGCCCCCTCGGCAGCGTTCGCGCTCGGCGAGAAGTCGGCCGACCCGATCGCGATGTATCTGAACGACGTCTTCACCGTGCCGTCGTCGCTTGCGGGGTTGCCGGCGATGTCGGTGCCGGGTGGTCTCGACAAGCAGGGTCTGCCCCTCGGATTGCAGATCATCGGCAAGCCGCTCGACGAGCAAGGCGTGCTGAACGCAGGGCTCGCGATCGAACAGCGAGCAGGATTTACCGCGCGACCAGAGGCTTGGTGGTAACATGAGCGATTACAGGATTCAGGGCGAAACCGGCGAGTGGGAGGTCGTGGTCGGCCTCGAAGTGCACGCGCAGGTGACGTCGAACGCCAAGCTCTTCTCAGGCGCGGCGACCGAGTTCGGCGCGGAGCCCAACACGCAGGTGTCGCTGGTCGATGCGGCGATGCCGGGGATGCTGCCGGTGCCGAACCGCGAGTGCATCCGCCAGGCGGTCCGCACCGGCATGGCGATCGAGGCGCAGATCAATAAGTGGTCCCGGTTCGACCGTAAGAATTACTTCTACGCCGATCTGCCGCAGGGCTATCAGATCAGCCAGCTCTATCATCCGATCGTCGGTGAAGGCGCGATCGACATCAGCCTCGACGAGAAGAATCCGGACGCGGCCGGCAAGCGGATCGGCGTCGAGCGCATCCATGTCGAGCAGGATGCGGGTAAGCTGATGCACGACCAGCATCCGACCCAGTCGTACGTCGATCTCAACCGCTCGGGCGTCGCGCTGATGGAGATCGTGTCGAAGCCCGATTTGGCTTCGCCAGCGGAAACAGGGGCTTACCTGCGGAAGCTGCGATCGATCCTGCGCTATGTCGGGTCGTGCGACGGCAATATGGAAGAGGGCTCGATGCGCGCCGACGTTAATGTCAGCGTGCGCAAGCCCGGCGACGAGTTGGGCACGCGGACCGAGACGAAGAACGTCAATTCGGTGCGCTTCGTGATGGCGGTGGTCGAGCAGGAGGCCAAGCGTCAGGTCGAGGTGCTCGAAGCCGGCGGCAAGATCCAGCAGGAAACGCGGCTCTACGATCCCGATCGCAACGAGACGCGGTCGATGCGGTCGAAGGAAGATGCGCATGATTACCGCTACTTCCCCGATCCCGACCTGCTGCCGCTGGTGCTCGACGATGCGTTCCTGGCCGAGTGCCGGGCGTCGCTGCCCGAGCTGCCGGATGCGAAGCGCGCGCGGTACGAGGCGCTCGGGATCACCGCGTATCAGGCGACGGTGCTGACCGCCGAGGTCGAGGCGGCGCGGTGGTTCGATGCGTTGCTCGACGCGGGCGTGAAGCCGGCGGCGGCGGCGAACTGGACGACATCGGAACTGTTCGGCGCGCTGAACCGCACGGGTAAGGATATCGAGAATTCCCCGGTGTCCCCGGCGCAGGCGGCGGAACTGCTGGGGCTGATCGCGGACGGGACGCTGTCGGGGAGTCTTGCCAAGCAGGTGTTCGAGGTGATGCTCGAGACTGGTGACGGCGCGGCGAAGGTCGTCGAGGATCGCGGGTTGAAGCAGACCAGCGATACCGGGGCGATCGAGGCCGTGATCGCTGATGTGATGGCGGCGAATGCTGACAAGGTTGCGGACTACCGCGGCGGGAAGGACAAGCTGTTCGGGTTCTTCGTGGGTCAGACGATGAAGGCGATGGGGGGGAAGGCCAACCCTGCTGTCGTGAACGAGGTTCTGAAGGGGATGCTTGGGGAGTCGGTGGCTTCGTAAGGCTACCGACTTTCGCGCTCTCTCCCGCACCTGCTGGTCTCCCGTGCTTTCCGTTCTCCCGTGAAGGCGGGAGTCCAGGGTAACCGAACGCAGCGCTGCTTGATTCCTGGGCCCCCGCGTTCGCGAGGGAACTAGCAGAAGTGTAGTTCGCCCGCACTCAAAAGGCATCACCCCGGCGAAGGCCGGGGCCCAATTGGGGGCCGTTGCTGACGGAGGGCAGCGCCTCGTTACTGCAGACGTTTCAATTGGGCCCCGGCCTTCGCCGGGGTAGTGCAGTTGGGTGAGGTGGGGTCAGTTTAAAAGCAAGCGCAAGGGCTGTGCGGATGCACCGTTACCAGTCCACCTTCTGCGGATGATGCGGCACGAGGATCAGCGTGTTCTCCTCCACCCGCCATGACGCCAGGCGCGACAGGAAGTTCATCCCCAGCACGTTCGTTTCGCCAAACGCCGGCGACACCACCACCTGCAAATCGCGCGCGACGATCGCGCCGAGACGCAGCGAGGCAATCGTCCCCGTCTTCGCCGCGATCGACCCGTTGGCGGTCTGCAAGACGATCGGCACCACGCCAACCCGCGCCTCAACCCCAGCTTTCTCAGCCGCCTTCGCCGAAATCGCCGTGATCGTCGCGCCGCTATCGATCAGCAGCCGCTGGCTCACCCCATCGATCGTCGCCCGTGCCCAGAAATGCCCATCCGGCGACATCCGGATACGGACCTCGCCGCCAACCACCTGCTGGTCCTCGATCTTCAGGAACCGCGCAATCTTGCCGACATAGGGATCGAACTGACGCCGCTGGTCGATCGCGACGAAAAGCAGTCCGACAAGGACAAACGTCATCGCCAGATTGACGAGCGTTCGGATGATCGGGATGCGCTGCGCCAGGATCAGCAGCAATACGGCGAACCCGAGCGCGATATACAGGCTCTGGTGCTCGGCAAAGGTGGGTATCGTGTAAATTATCAGGTCCTGATTGGCGGGAATGGCATTATCTAGATATCCACCCCCGCCTGTACGGTTGCTGACGCGAGCTTACTGCGCGTCGCCGTCCTGGTTCTTCACGATGCCACCGGTACCACCGACGCCATCGGGCATGCCGGTATCCGTGAACGTCTCGGGCTCATCGCCGCCTTCGCCGCGCTCGACCGCGTCGGAACGCGACTCAACCGCCTGTTCGATGTCGCTGCGCGTGTCCTCGTCACGGTCCTCGGGGAGCGTTTCGGGATTCGTGCCGGAATGCGGATCGCTCACGCTCAAAACTCCGGCTGGACGGGCGCGGGATCGTTCGACGGCGTTCCCGGCGCGGGAACGTCGACGTCCGGTGCGGGCGGATTGAACTCGGGCGGCGGCGCAGTCGGCTCGACGGGCGACGTCGGGGTCGGAAATTCTGCCGGGGGTTGGGTAGCCATGATGTCTCTCCTTCGAGGTGTTCAACGCCCGTAATCACCGGGAGTTGCCTATCTGCTTGCCCCCGCATGCAACGTTGGTATAGACGCGCCCGCTACGGCGATGTCCTGTGCGGGCGTGGCGGAACTGGTAGACGCGCTTGGTTTAGGTCCAAGTATCGCAAGATGTGGGGGTTCGAGTCCCTTCGCCCGCACCAGCCCGCCGCGCAGGCGAGGCGACCGCCCGAAGAATTATCCTGAATGCTCTTTTAGACAAAGGCCGGACATGCAGACTGTCGAGACGTTGAACGAGGGCCTCAAGCGCGCCTTTACGCTCACCATCACCGCGAAGGATATCGATGCCAAGGTCGATGTCGAGCTGAAGCGCCTCGCGCCGCAGATGAAGATGCCGGGCTTCCGTCCGGGCAAGGTGCCGGCGAACCTCATCCGCAAGATGCACGGCCCGGCGCTGACGCAGGACGCGCTGAACGCGGCGATCCAGGAGAGCGTACAGACGCTCGTCGCCGAGAAGCAGCTTCGCCCCGCGATGCAGCCTTCGGTCGAGCTGGAAGACGGCTATGACCTCGGCAAGGACGCCGTGGTCAAGGTCGAGATGGAGGTCCTCCCACAGGTCCCCGCACCCGCGATCGACGGCATCAAGCTCGAGCGCCTGACCGTGCCCGTCGCCGACGACGCGGTCACCGAGCAGCTCCAGAAGTTTGCCGACCAGCAGAAGAAGTGGGACGACGCAGCTGACGATTATGTCGCGGCGATGGGCGATCTCGTCACCGTCGATTTCGTCGGCAAGACCGCGGACGGCGTTGCGTTCGACGGCGGCACCGGCACCGACATGGGCGTCGAGCTCGGTTCGGGTCGTCTCATCCCGGGCTTCGAGGATCAGCTCGTCGGCGTGAAGACCGGCGACGACAAGGTCCTCAACGTGACCTTCCCCGAGGAGTATCAGGAGAAGTCGCTCGCAGGTCAGCCGGCGACGTTCGACATCACCGTCAAGTCGGTGAAGACCGCGGGCGAGAGCAAGATCGACGAGGACCTGGCCAAGTCGCTGGGTCTCGAAAGCCTCGAGCAGCTCACGGGGCTGCTCAAGGGTCAGATCGAGCAGGAGCATAACGGTCTCACGCGCACGCACATGAAGCGCAAGCTGCTCGACCAACTCGCCGAGGGTCACGACTTCGAAGTGCCGCCGTCGATGGTCGAGGCCGAGTTCAACCAGATCTGGTCGCAGCTTCAGCACGAAGCCACGCACGAGGCCGACCCCGAGGCTGCGATGGCCGAGATGGAAGGCGAGCGCGACGATTACCGCAAGATCGCCGAGCGTCGCGTGCGCCTCGGCCTGCTCCTGTCCGAGATCGGCCAGGCCAACGGCGTCGAAGTTTCGAACCAGGAAATGCAGCGTCTGCTGGCACAGGCAGCGCAGCAATATCCCGCCGAGCAGCGCCAGCAGTTCATGCAGTACGTCCAGCAGGAGCCGATGGCGGCCGCCCAGCTGCGCGCGCCGTTGTATGAGGACAAGGTCGTCGACTTCCTGTTCGAGAAGGCCGAGATCACCGACCGCGAAGCGACGCGCGAGGAGCTCGAGGCAGCAATCGAGAGCGAGGACGGGTTCGCCAGCGGCACGCACACGCATGACCACGACAACCACAAGCCGAAAAAGAAGGCTGCTGCCAAAAAGGCCAAGCCAGCGTCGGACGAGGCTGCTTCGGATGACGCCGTGACGGACGACGCGCCTGCTTCGGACGCGACGGACGAGGCCAAGCCTGCGAAGAAGGCGCCTGCCAAGAAGAAGGCGGCTCCGGTCGAAGCAGAGACCGCCGTGACGGAGTCGTCGCCGGTTGCTGCCGAGAACGCAGAGGGCACCGAGGCTGCCGACGCACCGGTGAAAAAGCCGCGCGCGAAGAAGGCTCCGACCAAGACCGAGGCGTAACGCACCATCGAGCGCCTCAGGGTTGAGGCGCTCCACCCCACCGGGTCACCTCCCCGGCGGAGGCCGGGGTCCAATTAGAAAGGTAGCTGTAACGGCGCGCAACGCTTCGTTATGGACCTTTCCCAATTGGGCCCCGGCCTTCGCCGGGGAAGTGCGTTTCGAAGGTGGTTCGGTGGCCGATAATACCGTTTTGAACTTCGCTGGGCAGGGCAGGCCATGACCGAACCAAGAACCGCCGTCCTGCTCCCGTGCTACAACGAGGAAGCCGCGATCGCGCAGACGATTGCGGGCTTCCGCGACGCGCTGCCCGGCGCCACCATCTACGTCTACGACAACAACAGCGCCGATCGCACGATCGAGGTCGCCCGCGCTGCCGGTGCGGTCGTCCGCACCGAACGCATCCAGGGCAAGGGCGCAGTCGTCCGCCGCATGTTCGCCGACATCGACGCGGACATCTACGTAATGGCCGACGGCGACGCGACCTACGACGCGGCTTCCGCCCCAAATCTGGTCGCTCGCGTTCTCGACGAGCAGCTCGACATGGTCGTCGGCTCCCGCATCAGCCAGGTCCAGGAAAGCTACCGCCGCGGCCACCGCTTCGGCAACGCGCTGCTAACCGGCATGCTCGCCCGCCTGTTCGGCCGCAGCTTCACCGACATCCTCTCGGGCTACCGCGTCTTCTCGCGCCGGTTCGTGAAGAGTTTCCCGTCGCTCTCCGCCGGGTTCGAGATCGAGACCGAGATCAGCGTCCACGCGCTCGAACTGAAAATGCCGATCGGTGAGGTCGAGACGCCCTATTACGCGCGTCCCGAAGGCTCCGAATCGAAGCTCAGCACGTACGGCGACGGCTGGCGCATCCTCCGCACGATCATGACGCTCTACCGGATCGAGCGCCCGCTCTGGTTCTTCGGCGCGATCGGCAGCGTGTTCGGCCTGCTCGCGCTGATCCTCGGCATCCCGCTGGTGCTGACGTACATCGAGATCCACCAGGTCCCCCGCTTCCCGACCGCGATCTTGATCACCGGCCTCGGCATCTTCGCCGCGCTCAACGTCTTCACCGGTCTGATCCTCGACACGGTCGTTCGCGGCCGCCGAGAAGTCCGCCGCCTCGCGTACCTGGCCTATCCCGCCCCAGGCATCTGACTCCCTCGCCCCTACGGGGAGAGGGAAGGAGGAGCCACTCGGCGACGGGAGGGTGAGGGGCGGTTGGCGGATCCCCACCACCCCTCACCCTCCCACCCGCAAGTGCGGGCGGGCCCCTCCCTCCCCCCGGAGGGGCGAGGGGTTAAGCAGGGCTTGAACTCCCCTCTCGGACCGCCGATGTTAGCGGTTCACTGGGGCATAAGAGAGATTTCCATGCACAATCCGTTCGAGACCGGCGATTTCGCGAGCCCGTTGGCCAGCGCCGGGCTCGGCCTGCAGCAGACGCAAGCAGGCCTGGTTCCCATCGTCATCGAGCAGTCGAACCGCGGCGAGCGTTCGTTCGACATCTTCTCGCGCCTGCTCCGCGAGCGCATCATCTTCGTGACCGGCGGCGTCGAGGACGGCATGGCCTCGCTGATCACCGCACAGCTACTCTTCCTCGAGTCCGAGAACCCGAAGAAGGACATCTTCATGTACATCAACTCGCCGGGCGGTGTCGTCACGGCGGGCATGGCGATCCACGACACGATGCGGTACATCCGTCCGCGCGTCGGCACCGTCTGCATCGGCCAGGCCGCGTCGATGGGCAGCTTTCTGCTCGCGAGCGGCGAGCCCGGCATGCGCGTCGCGATGACCAACGCACGCATCATGATCCATCAGCCATCGGGTGGTGCACAGGGCATGGCCAGCGACATCGAGATCCAGGCGCGCGAGATCCTGCGCATCCGCAAGCGCATGAACGAGCTGTATTCGCAGTATACCGGCCAGCCGATCGAAGAGATCGAGCGCCGGATGGACCGCGATACGTTCCTCGAAGCGAACGAAGCGAAGGATTTCGGGCTGATCGACGAAGTGTTCGACAAGCGTCCGGCGGTATCCGAGGATGGTGCGAAACCGGCCTAAGCGACACTGGCATGGGGCGAATCGTAAACCCCGCCGGTTTATTTGATTGTAGGAACTCCGGGGTGCGTTACGGTAGCGGCCCCGGAAACGGCACGTGCACCGACATGCGCGAGAGGTGATTGAATGACGAAGCTGAGCGGTGGCGACTCGAAGAGCACCCTCTATTGCTCGTTCTGCGGGAAGTCGCAGCACGAGGTCCGCAAGTTGATCGCCGGGCCGACGGTCTTCATCTGCGACGAGTGCGTCGAGCTATGCAACGACATCATCCGTGAGGAGACGAAGTCGGCGCTGGTGTCCAAGAAGGACGGCGGCGTGCCGACTCCGCAGGAGATCTGCGACGTCCTCGACGATTACGTAATCGGCCAGAAGCGCGCCAAGCGCGTGCTGTCGGTGGCGGTGCACAATCACTACAAGCGGCTCAACCACGGCGCCAAGGGTGCCGATGTCGAGCTGTCCAAGTCGAACATCCTGCTCGTCGGGCCGACCGGTTGCGGCAAGACCTTGCTGGCACAGACGCTCGCCCGCATCCTCGACGTGCCGTTCACGATGGCCGATGCGACGACGCTGACCGAGGCGGGTTACGTCGGCGAAGACGTCGAGAACATCATCCTCAAGCTGCTCCAGGCGTCCGACTACAATGTCGAGCGGGCGCAGCGCGGGATCGTCTATATCGATGAGATCGACAAGATTTCGCGCAAGGCCGAGAACCCCTCGATCACGCGCGACGTGTCGGGCGAGGGCGTGCAGCAGGCGTTGCTCAAGCTGATGGAAGGCACGACCGCGTCGGTTCCTCCGCAGGGTGGGCGGAAACATCCGCAGCAGGAATTCTTGCAGGTGGATACGACCAACATCCTGTTCATCTGCGGCGGTGCGTTCTCGGGTCTCGAGAAGATCATCGGCGACCGCCTCCAGGGCAAGTCGATCGGCTTCGGCGCGTATGTCGCAGGGCCGGACGAGCGCAAGACGGGCGAGACGCTGAAGTCGGTCGAGCCGGAGGATCTGCTGAAGTTCGGGCTTATCCCCGAGTTCGTCGGCCGCTTGCCAGTGATCGCGACGCTCGAGGATCTCGATGTCGACGCGCTGGTGAAGATCCTGAAGGAGCCGAAGAACGCGCTGGTCAAGCAATACCAGAAGCTGTTCGAGATGGAGGACGTCGCGCTCGGCTTTACCGACGATGCGCTTGTGTCGGTCGCCAAGAAGGGCATTGAACGCAAGACTGGCGCGCGCGGTCTTCGCTCGATCCTGGAGAGCATCCTGCTCGACACGATGTTCGACCTGCCTGGCATGGACGGCGTCGACGAGGTGATGATCGACAAGGACGTGATCGAAGGCCGCAAGGAACCGATCCGCGTTTATGCGGAGAAGAAGAAGACTGGCGACGCTGCGTAAGCGCTGATCGGTTTGGGAATACGGGAAAGGGCGTCGAGCGATCGGCGCCCTTTTTTTATTTGGGGCATACGCGCGAAAACCCCCGTCCGTCATCCTGACGAAAGTCAGGATCCAGAACCACGAGGATCAGCCCGCCGTAACCCTGGATCCTGACTTTCGTCAGGATGACGGGGAAGGGTAGGGCAGCGCATCCGTATCAACCGTCGCGTCCTGACCCACCGCGGTCTCCGACGTCTCACCCTCTCCCAACTGGAATTGGGAAACGCCCCACGGCGACTGCGCCGTAGAAACAGCGCGGACGGCTCGGGTGCTAAATCTATGAGGTCAAAAGCCGAACGCGTTCCAAATCCTTTGGACGTCCGAACAGCCTGAGCATCTCGGCCAATTCAGCACGGTCAGGCACATAAACCACGCGCTCATCCACAAAAATCGGCACGCGCGTCCGAGGCAGCACCTCCGCCCAACCCGCGCTCGTCGCAACATGAAACCCCGCCATGATCTCGACGACCAAAGGCGGCATCGTCCACCGCCCGAACAGCGTCGACCGGAACAACAAACTCGCGCCATCCTCGATCGGTACGACGCCAAGCCTGTCCATCATTCGCCGAGCATCGCCCACGCTCATCAGCACATCGACGTCGCCGACCTCGATCGGCGTCACGCCGTGAAGCGCCACCGCCGCGCTGGAAATGACCCACCACGGGTCGTGAGCATCCCGCATCGCACCGGCGGTCATGACGAGCGTTTCGCGGAGATCGCAAGCCAACATCGCTGCAACCTAGCCGATCCTTACCGCCCCGCAATCGCCCCGACTCGGACCCTTATCGGCCCTCACGCATTCGTTGACCAAGTGGAACGAGGGAGCATGCATGACGATCGAAGTGGCCGACCGACCGAGTGAAGAAATTGTGGAGACGATGCCCGACCGCCTCGCGCTCCCGATCTGGACGCTGATCGCGCCGGGCCTTGGCCTCATCGCCGTCCTCGTCGGACTCGCCAAGATGGGCACGCTCGGCACCGCGGCGGCCGTCATCGTCCTGATCGGCAGCGTGCTCGCCGCCGTCCACCACGCCGAAGTAATCGCGCACAAGGTTGGCGAGCCGTTCGGCACCCTCGTCCTCGCGATCGCGGTCACCGTGATCGAGGTCTCGCTGATCGTCTCGCTGATGCTCTCCAACGCCGGCGACGCCACCACGCTCGCGCGCGACACGGTGTTCGCGGCGATCATGATCATCCTCAACTTCATCATCGGCATCTGCCTGCTCGCGGGCGCGGTGCGGCATCATGAGCAGCGGTTCACGCTGAAGGGCATGACGGCGGCCCTCGGCGTGCTCGCGGCGATGGCGGTGCTGTCGCTGATCCTGCCCAACTATACGTCGTCGACACAGGGCCCGACCTACGCGGCATCGCAGTTGATGTTCGTCGCGGTCGTATCGTTGATCCTCTACGGCACGTTCGTGCTGGTACAGACGGTGCGCCACCGCGATTATTTCCTGCCGTCGACCGACGACAAGGACGATCACGCTGCGCCGCCATCGGGCCGCGCGACGGGCATCGCCTTCGCTGCGCTGCTCGTCGCGCTAGTCTCGGTCGTGCTCCTCGCGAAGACGCTGTCGCCGACGATTGAGGCAGCGGTGCTCGGTGCCGGGCTGCCGCTTACCGTGGTCGGCGTGGTGATCGCCGCGCTGGTGCTCGCGCCTGAGAGCCTGGCTGCTTACAAGTCGGCGCGCCGCAACCGGTTGCAGACGAGCCTCAACCTCGCACTTGGCTCCGCGCTGGCGACGATCGGGCTAACGATCCCAAGCGTCGCGATCGTGTCGCTGGTCCTCGACCTGCCGATTGCGCTCGGCATCGACGCGAAGAGCATGACGCTGCTCGCGTTGTCGCTGTTCGTCGCGACGCTGTCGCTCGGCACCGGGCGGACGACGGTGTTGCAAGGTGTCGTCCACCTCGTGATCTTCGCGGCCTATCTGTTCACGACGGTGGTGCCGTAAGCTCAGGGGCCCTGCGTAGACAGATAGGCGATGACGTCGGCGCGGTCCTTCGGATCGGGGAGGCCCGCAAACGCCATCGTCGTGCCGGGCACCATCTTGCGCGGGTTGGTGAGCCAAACGTCCATACGCTTGGCGTCCCAGTTGCCACCAAGCGCCTTCAGCCCGGCGGTGTAGGAGAAGCGCGGGCGCCGCTCGCCGATCGGGCCGCCCATAACGCCGTAGAGGTTCGGGCCGTCGGTATCGCCGGCATATTGCCCGATCGTATGGCACGCGGTGCAGCGGCGGAAGACACGTTCGCCGCTGGCGATCTGGCTGATCGTGCCGGTGTCGGAGTTCGAACCGCAGCCGGCGAGCGCCAGCGCCAGCAGGGGCCACCGCGGCAGGGTCATCGCTTCTGACGTGCAGCCAAGGCGAGACCGGCGGCAATCTGCACGACGGCGTAGAGGCGACGGCGGCCCGGCCGGTCGACGAAGGGCTTCACCAGTTTTTCGGTCCCGAGCGCATCGTCTTTCCAGAGATCGACGTGGCGGCTGGGTTGGAGCAAGCCGATCAAGCCGTCGCCGACCATGAAGATCGCCGCCATCTCCGCCGCGCGAGACGCCCAGATGTTCTCCTGCGCACGCAGGAGTCCAGGAGTCACGAGCGTCGTCTCCTGGGACCCTGGGCCCCCGCCTTCGCGGCGGAACGGTGGAAAGGTCATTGGGACTTGGCCTTCGCAGCTTGCGCGGCTTTCCAGGCGGCCACGTCTTCCAGTGCGATACTCCGACGCAGGACCAGCGCATCCGGGTCGATCACAACATGCGCGCCGGCCGGGACCGACAAGCTCGCCTTCCCCCCAGTCATCGGCAAAGTCCGCGTCTTCCCATCGATCTGCACCTCCACCGGAAGGGGGAACGGGCCGTTCCCCGGCACTTTCCAAACTAAGCCCAGCGTATTTCTCGTCCGCGTCTCAACCAGTTCAGGAAGCGCGGCCTGCCGAAGATACACGTCGAAGAACCATTTATAGTCCTTCCCCGTCACCTTCCGGACGAGCGCTTCATATTCCTTCGTCGACCCGAACCGCGGCGCGAAATTCCCCGGCTTCGGATCCGCGCGCCCATATACCGCCAGCCGCGTCACATCGAAGAACGCCTTGTCGCCGATCAGCGCGCGCAGCGTGTGGAGCATCCACGAGCCCTTGTAGTAGATGTCCTGCCCCGCACCGCCCTTGTCGAGTTCGTACACCTCCTCCTCGGTGGTGACGCGCTGCTGCGTGATCGGCTTGAGGTTCATGATCGACGCGCGCTCGGTCTGCATGATCGTCGCGTACCGCGCACGCCCCTCGCGCCACTGGCCGTAGAGCGGCTGCATGTACGTGCCATAGCCCTCGTGCAGCCAGTAATCGTCCCAGTTGGCGGCGGTCAGCTGGTTGCCGAACCACTCATGCGCGAACTCGTGCTGGAACAGCCAGTCGAACCCCTCGGGCGCCTTGGCATATTCGTTGCCGTACGCGTTGATCGTCTGGTGCTCCATGCCTTTGTGCGGCGTCTCGACCACGCCGACCTTCTCGTCGCCGAACGGGTAAGGGCCGATCATGCGCTCGAAGAAGTCGAGCGTCGGCGCGAACTCGGCGAACAGCTTTTCCGCCTGCAGCTTTTCGCCTGGCAGGTACCAGTAATACATCGGGATGCTGTTGCCGAAGCGGCTCTTGTAGGTACCGCTGATCTCCTCATACGGCCCGACGTTCAGCGCGATACCATAGGTATTGGGATGCTTGGCCCGCCAGTTCCACGTCGTCCGCCCGTCCGCCAGCGTGTCGACGCCGAGCAGCACGCCGTTGGAAGGCGCCTTCAGACCCTTGGGCACGGTGATGTGCAGCGTCACCAGCGCGGGCTCGCCGGTCGGGAAATCCAGGCACGGCCAGAACAGGTCGCAGCCATAGCCTTCCGCGGTCGTCGCAAACCAGGTGCGGCCATCCGGCGTCTTCGACCAGACCATCCCGTCGTCCCATGGCGCCTTCACCGCGACGTGTGGCGTCCCGCCATAGATGATCTTCGCGGTGACCTTCCCGCCAGCGGGGACGGGCTTGGGCAACGTGATGGTCAGCCGTCCCTCGGGATTGCTCCAGGCCGACGGAGCGAGCGGCACGCCGTCGATCGCGATCTTGCTGACCGGCAGGTTGCGGTCGAGGTCGATCGGCAGGCGGGTGAGGGGGGCCTTCGCCGTAAAGACCAGCGTAGCCACGCCGTTCAAGCTCTCCGTCTCGGGCAGCACTTCGAACGCCAGGTCCGCGCTGTCGAACTGGAGTGCGGTCTGCTCGGGTGTCAGTACGCCACCAGACCGCTGCGTCTGCGCGGTAATCGCAGGCTCGCCCTTCTTGGGGAGCGGGGCGGCGGCGAGAAGCACGGTGGCGCTGGCGGCGAGGAGAAAACGCGAAATCATGCCGCGTTCTCGCGCCTGGGCGGCTCGCGCACAAGTGCGATCCGCCACCGCCGTTCTCCTGCGAACGCAGGAGCCCAGGATCACTCAAACCGCCGCCCGTTACCCTGGACTCCTGCGTTCGCAGGAGAACGGCGGGGCTTCGGGGAACGCGCGAAAACCCCTAACCACCGCCAACCAATTGATGGACGGTTCATCCTCACCATATAAGCTGTAGATTATGCCCCCATGCAGGCACCTACCGGAGCGTTCATGACCCAGTACCCCGTCCTTCCCCTTCGCGACATCGTCGTGTTCCCGCACATGATCGTGCCGCTGTTCGTCGGCCGCGATAAGTCCGTTGCCGCGCTCGAAGCGGCCATGGCGGCGGACAAGGAGATATATCTCGTCGCGCAGGTCGATCCCGCAGAGGACGATCCCTCGCGCGACGATCTGTATTCGATGGGCGTCACCGCGACCGTGCTCCAGCTTCTGAAGCTCCCCGACGGCACCGTGCGCGTGCTGGTCGAGGGCAAGGGCCGCGCGACTTTGGAGACCTTGGACGAGTCGGGCGAGTACCTCACGGCCACGGTCGAACCGGTCGCCGATGCCGAGGTGGAAGGGCCCGAGCTCATCGCGCTGATGCGATCGGTGGTCGACCAGTTCGAGAACTACGCTAAGCTCAACCGCAAGCTCTCGTCGGAAACCTCGGTGCAGCTGTCCGAGATCGAGGACGCGTCGAAGCTTTCCGACGCGGTGATCGCCAACGTCCAGATCAAGGTCGCCGAGAAGCAGGCGATCCTGCTCGAAACCAATCCGTCGAAGCGTCTCGAAATGGCGTTCGCGGCGATGGAGGGCGAGCTGGGCGTCCTTCAGGTCGAGAAGAAGATCAAGAGCCGCGTCAAGCGCCAGATGGAGAAGACGCAGCGCGAATATTACCTCAACGAGCAGTTGAAGGCGATCCAGCGCGAACTCGGCAACGAGGACGGCGAGGGCGAAGGCGACGAGATCGCCGAGCTGACGCAGAAGATTGCGACGCTCAAGATGAGCAAGGAAGCCCGTGGCAAGGCGACGTCCGAGCTGAAGAAGCTCAAGACGATGGCGCCGATGAGCGCCGAGGCGACCGTCGTGCGCAATTATCTAGACGTGCTGCTCGGGCTCCCATGGGGCAAGAAGTCGAAGATCAAGAAGGACATCGCCGCCGCGCAGGTGACGCTGGACGAGGATCATTACGCGCTCGAGAAGGTCAAGGACCGGATCGTCGAGTATCTCGCCGTGCAGGCGCGCACCAACAAGCTGAAGGGCCCGATCCTGTGCCTCGTCGGCCCTCCGGGTGTCGGCAAGACCTCGCTCGGCAAGTCGATCGCCAAGGCGACCGGGCGCGAGTTTATCCGCCAGTCGCTCGGCGGCGTGCGTGACGAAGCGGAGATTCGCGGCCATCGCCGTACGTACATCGGCTCGCTGCCGGGCAAGATCGTGACGAACCTGAAGAAGGCCGGCACGTCGAACCCGCTGTTCCTGCTCGACGAGATCGACAAGCTCGGCCAGGATTTCCGCGGCGATCCGGCGTCGGCGCTGCTCGAGGTGCTCGACCCGGAGCAGAACGGCAAGTTCCAGGATCATTATCTGGAAGTCGATATAGACCTGTCGGACGTGATGTTCGTCTGCACCGCCAACTCGCTCAACCTGCCGCAGGCGCTGCTCGACCGCATGGAGATCATCCGTCTGGAGGGTTATACCGAGGATGAGAAGGTCGAGATCGCCGAGCGCCATCTTGTCGAGAAGCAGATCGAGGCACACGGCCTGAAGCCGGGTGAGTTCACGCTGACGCAGGAAGGGCTTCGTACGCTCATCCAGCAATACACGCGCGAGGCCGGCGTGCGTACGCTGGAGCGCGAGATCGCCAAGCTGTGCCGCAAGGCGCTGCGCCAGATCCTCGAGAACAAGACCACCAGCGTCACGATCACGCCCGAGAACATCGGCGAATATGCCGGCGTGCAGAAGTATCGCCATGGCCTCGGCGAGACCGAGAACCAGATCGGCGCGGTCACCGGCCTCGCCTGGACCGAAGTCGGCGGCGAGTTGCTCACGATCGAGAGCGTGACCGTCGCGGGCAAGGGGCAAGCCAAGCTCACCGGTACGCTCGGCGACGTGATGAAGGAGTCGATCGAGACCGCGTTCAGCTATGTGAAGGCGCGTGCGCCGAGCTACGGGATCAAGCCGAGCCTGTTTGCGCGGAAGGATATCCATATCCATCTGCCCGAGGGTGCGGTGCCGAAGGATGGTCCGTCGGCGGGTATCGGCATGGTCACGTCGATCGTCTCGACGTTGACCGGCGTGCCGATCCGGCGCGAGGTGGCGATGACCGGCGAGGTGACGCTGCGTGGTCGCGTGCTGCCGATCGGTGGCCTCAAGGAGAAGCTGCTCGCGGCGTTGCGCGGGGGCATCGAGACGGTGCTGATCCCGGCCGAGAACGAGAAGGACCTCGCGGAGATCCCGGCGAACATCAAGGCGGGGCTCAAGATTATCCCCGTTTCGCATGTCGACGAGGTACTTCGCCTGGCCCTCACCGAGCCGCTCGAAGCGATCGAGTGGACCGATGCGGACGAGTTGGCGGCATTGCCACCGGCGCCGATCGCGCCGGTCGGGGGTGGCCTTCACCACTGATCCATGTTTGGATCGTAAGCGACAATACGGCGGTTTCGTTTGACAGCAGACGGGGCCGCCGCATTATTGCGCGCTGATTGCGGTCGCGAGTCCATCTCGGCCGATTCGAGTTTTTCCGGGGGATTATATGAACAAGCAGGAGCTGATCGCGACGGTCGCCGATACGTCCGGGCTGGTAAAGGCCGACGCAGTCAAGGCGGTCGAGGCGGTGTTCGACGCGATCGAGGCATCGCTCAAGAAGGGCGACGAGGTTCGCCTGGTTGGTTTCGGCACGTTCTCGATCTCGAAGCGCAAGGCGTCGACCGGCCGCAATCCCCGGACCGGCGAGCCGATGACGATCAAGGCCTCGACCCAGCCGAAGTTCAAGGCCGGCAAGGGCCTGAAGGACGCGGTCAACTAGGACCGGTGCCGATAGGGCTGGACAGGTGGACGGGGTCTGCCTAAAGGCCCGCTTCCGAACGAGTTTCGGGCGCGTAGCTCAGTGGTAGAGCACACCCTTCACACGGGTGGGGTCGCTGGTTCAATCCCAGCCGCGCCCACCAGATTTACGCCGGTTCCTTCGCACGAAGGGGCCGGCGTTGCTGTTTCTGGCAATGCAGGCAACATTATCTGGCGGCATGCTTCGCCCCCAAAGATCCGTCATCCTGACGAAAGTCAGGATCCAGGGTAACGAGCGTCGCACCCCATGGCTCTGGATCCTGACTTTCGTCAGGATGACGGGCGCGCGGGGAAAGGCCGCGTGACCTGCTGATCACTCCTCCACACAACATGACAGCTTCTTCATTAGGCTGGTTCGTTCGATCGAACTAAACGCCCCTCGTGCTCCAGTCCCGACTCCTCGACATCGCGATCAGCGAATTCGGCACCAAGGGGCTGGAGGGCGCGAGCACGCGCGGGATCGCCGCCGCCGCGGGCACTGCGATGTCCTCGATCACCTATCATTACGGCGGCAAGGAGGGCTTGTACCTCGCGGCCGCCGACCGGATCGCCGAGCGCATGACGGCCGTTTTGGGCGACCCGTCCGAACTGTCGCATGACGTCGCAGCGGACGACGCCAGCGAAGCCCGCGCCCAGATTCACCGCATCTTCGGCCGACTGGCGGACAAGATGGCGAGCAACGAAAGCGCCGACTGGACGCTGTTTGTGCTCCGCGAACAGATGAAGCCGGGCGAGGCGTTCGAGCGCATCTATGGCGGCGTGATGGGCCAGATGGTGCGCAGGCTGAGCGACCTGGTCTGCATCGCCACCGGCTGTGCCGAGATCCGCACCGGCAGGATCGCGACGATCACCTTGATGGGGCAGGTCATCACGCTGCGGGCGAACCGCGCGACCTGCCTCAAACTGCTTGAGCGCGACACGCTCGAACCCAACGACATCCTCGATATCAAGGCGCGTATCGACGCCAATATCGACGCCATTCTCGATTCGATGCGTGCTGAAGAACAGGGCCAGGCATGACCGACCAGACGAACCACTCCGACGCCAACCACGACGACGAGGATCCCAAGGACGATCCGAACGGCGAGGACCAGCAGTCCGATACCGACCAGCAGGACGAGTCTGACGACGACAAGGCCGAGGGCGACGACAAGAAGCCGTCGGTCTTCAAGAAGCCGCTGTTCTGGATCATCCTCGTCATCGTCGTCGGCGGGCTGATCATCGGCGGCGTGCTCTACTGGCTCCACGCGCGGCAGTTCGAATCGACCGACGACGCGTTTGTCGACACGCATATCGTCCGCCTCGCGCCACAGGTCGCGGGTACGCTGGTCCAGGTCGCGGACATCGACAACCGCCACGTCGAGGCCGGCCGCCTGCTCGCGGTCATCAAGGCGTCCGGTCGCGATGCCCAGGTCGCCGAGGCGCAGGCAAACGAATCGCAGGCCCGCGCACAGTTCGCGCAGGCGCAGGCTCAGGTCACCGCCGCCGAGGCGCAACGCCAGCAGGCTGCGGCACAGGCGCGCGTCCCGATGGCGGCGGCGGTAAAGGCCCAGCAGGATCTCGCGCGCTACGAGGCGTTGCTGCGGCTCGATCCGAGCGCGGTCGCCGGTCAACAGCTCGATCAGGCGCGCGCCACCGCTCGCCAGACCGCCGCCGATGCCGCCGCCGCCCGCGAGCAGATCGACACCGCCACCGCGCAGATCAGCGTCGCCAGGAAGCAGGTCGGTGCGGCCAAGTCGGTAATCGACGCCCGCCGCGCGCAGGTCGACCAGGCAAACGTCACGATCGGCGATCTCCGCCTGACTGCGCCGGTCGCGGGGCAAGTCGTCAATCGCTCGGTCAACGTCGGCTCCTATGTCGCGCCCGGCACGCAGCTGATGGCGATCGTCCCCGACACAATGTGGGTGACGGCCAACTTCAAGGAAACGCAGCTCACGCTGATGAAGATCGGCCAGCCCGTCGACATTCATGTCGATGCGTATCCCGGCGTCGATTTCAAGGGTCATGTCGACTCGATCCAGCGCGGCGCTGGCCAGGCGTTCGCCCTGCTGCCCCCGCAGAACGCGACCGGCAATTATGTGAAGGTGGTCCAGCGCGTCCCAGTCCGTATCGTGTTCGACGCGAAGAACGGCCCCGATCCGAAGCGCTATCCGATCGGTCCCGGCATGTCGGTGGTGCCGACCGTCAAGGTCCGCTGAGGTGGCGAAAGCTCCTGCAAAAGCCGATGCGGGGGGCGGTCATACCTGGTCGCCAAGCCGGTCGGCGGCGGGCAAGTACAGCCCGTGGCTGATCGTTGCGATCATCTCGATTCCGACCTTCATGGAGGTGCTCGACACCTCGATCGCCAACGTCGCGCTCGATCATATCTCGGGCGGGCTGTCGATCACCACCGATCAGGCGACCTGGGTGCTGACCAGCTACCTCGTCGCCAACGCGATCGTCATCCCGATCTCGGGCTGGCTGTCGGACGCGATCGGTCGAAAGCGGTATTTCCTGCTGTCGATCGCCCTGTTCACGCTCGCCTCGCTGATGTGCGGCCTAGCGCCCAATATCGCTACGCTCGTCGTCGCCCGCGTGCTGCAAGGCATTGGCGGCGGTGGCCTGGCGCCGGTCGAACAGTCGATCCTTGCCGATACCTTCCCGCCGAAACAACGTGGGATGGCGTTCGCCGCCTTCGCGATCGTCGTCGTCGTCGGCCCCGTGCTCGGGCCGACGCTCGGCGGCTACATCGTCGAATATTCGAGCTGGCACTGGGTCTTCCTGATCAACGTGCCGGTCGGCATCGCCGCGTGGTTCCTGGTCGAGACGTTCGTCGACGAGCCGGACCAGGTGAAGAAGGACCGCGACGAGCGCTTCAAGAACGGCTTGACGATCGACTATGTCGGCGTCGCGTTGGTTGCACTCGGGCTTGGCTTCCTCGAACTCACCTTCGATCGCGGCGAGCGCGAGGATTGGTTTTCGAGCGGCTTCATCGTCATGTCGGCGATCATCGCCGCGGTGTCGCTGGTGACGCTCGTCATCTGGGAGCTCAACCACAAGGACCCGGTGATTGACCTCAAGCTGATGAAGAACCGCAACTTCGCGCTGACGATCGGCGTGATGGGCGTCACCGGCATGATCCTGTTCGGCACCACGCAGCTGATACCGCAAATGCTGCAACAGGTGCTCGGCTACAGCTCGCTCGATGCCGGCCTAGCGCTGACCGCGGGCGGTCTCGCGACGCTCGTCATGGTGCCGTTCGCAGGGCGGCTTAGCGGGCTGGTCGACGTTCGCTTCCTGCTGTTCCCGGCGTTGCTGGTACAGGCGTTCGCGCTTTGGAACATGAGCCACCTGACCGCCGACATCGCGTTCTCCGACGCGGCGTTCGCGCGGCTGTTCCAGGCGATGGCGCTGCCGTTCCTGTTCGTGCCGATCAACGCGATCGCCTATGTCGGGCTCAAGCAGACGCAGACCGCGCAGGCGTCGAGCCTGCTCAACGTCTCGCGCAACCTCGGCGGGACGATCGGCATCTGCTTCGCGCAGACGCAGCTCGCGGGCGGATTGCAGCGGCACCAGTCGGAACTGACGCAGACGCTCAACCCGCTCGATCCGAATTACAACGACTGGATGCAGAAGGCGACGAGCGTGTTCGGCGGGCAGGGCGATGCGACGACGCCTTTGGCCGTTCTCTACAGCCAGATGCAGCGGCAGGCGACGATGCTCGCGTTCCTCGACGTGTTCCGCGCGATGATGGTGGTCGTGCTGGTCGTCGCGCCACTGGTTCTATTCATGCGCTCCGGCAAGACCGGCGGCGCCCCCTCGGGAGGGATGCATTGATGCGTGCGCGGTTCATGGTGGTTGCGGTTGCGGCCCTGCTCGCGGGGTGCACCGTCGGCCCGAATTACATCGCTCCCGAGATGACGCTGCCGCCGGCGTTCGTCGGTCCGCAGGCCACAGTTGGGACGACGGTCGATCCAGCGCGCTGGTGGTCGGCATTCGGCGATCCGCAGCTGGACGGCCTCGTCGAGCGCGCGCTTAAGGGCAATCCCGACATCGCGATCGCCGCCTCGCGCGTGCGCCAGGCGCGGTTGCAGGAGATCGTCGCGCGCTCGCAGGGGTTGCCGAGCGTCAACGCGAGCGCCAGCCCGAGCCATATCGAGTTCAGCAAGAACGCCGGCCTCTCGTCGATCGCGCGTGCGTTCAGCGGCGGCACGGGGGCAGGCGGCACCGGCTCGACCGGCGGCATCGCGCTGCCTGGCAGCGGGATCACGACCTATTCCGTCGGCTTCGACGCCAGCTGGGAGCTCGATCTGTTCGGTGGCGTTCGCCGCAGCACCGAAGGCGCACGGGCACGAACGGAAGCGGCGGTCTGGTCGAAGCGCGACGCCGCAGTGACTTTGGCCGCCGAAGTCGCGCAGGCGTATTTCGCGCTCCGGCTCGATCAGGCGCAGATCGTGACGATCGAGGGCGAGATCGTCCGCCAGCGTCGTGCGCTCGAGATCGCGGGCAACACGGCCAAGGTAGGTCTCGTCCCGCCGATCGACGTCACCCGCCAGCGCGCCTCGATCACCTCGACCGAAGCGCGCGCCGAGCCGGTCCGCGCCGATGTCGATGTCCGCATGCACGCGCTGGCGATCCTGCTCGGTGAGCCGCCTGCGACGCTGATGGCCGAACTCGCCGCGCGATCGGTAGCGCCGCTCGGCGTACCGGCTATTCCGGCTGGCCTGCCTTCGGAACTGTTGCGACGTCGCCCCGATATCCGTGCGGCCGAACGCGACTTGGCTGCCGCGACCGCGGATATCGGGGTTGCGGTTGCGGATATGTATCCGAAGTTCAGCCTCACAGGCATGAGCCAGCTGATCTCGACCGCACTCGGCAATCTGTTCTCGGGCGACAGCCTTCAGCTGACCGCCTCCGGCGCGGCGCAATTTCCCCTGCTCGACTGGGGCCGGCGCAAATCAACCGTGAAGTCGCGCGAAGAAGATCGAGAGCAGGCGTATCTCCGCTATCGCTCCACCGTGTTGCAGGCGCTGCGCGACGTCGAGGATCCGCTCGCGCAGATTGCCGCCGAGCGTCGCCGGAACGCGGCGTTGCAGCGCGCGGTGGTCGATGCGCAGAGCAGCGCGAAGGCGGCGGAATCGCAGTACCGGACCGGCTTCGTGGCGCAGACGACGCTACTGAACGCGGAGACGGACGTGCTGACGGCGCGCGAACAGCTGGTGTCAAGCGATGCGCAGTTGCGGCAGCTGACGGTGACGCTGTTCAAGGCGCTGGGGGGCGGTTGGGAGCAGGCGGAGTAGGGGGCCGCTTCACCACATCCGTCACCCGAACCTACTTGTTCTCCCGCCTTTGCGGGAGAACACGCTTGTTAGTAGGGCTCGTCCATTCATTAGCCACCACCCCGGCGAAGGCCGGGGCCCAGTTGGGGGACGTTGCCAACGGAAGACTGCGCTTCGTTACCTCGACCTTGCCAACTGGGCCCCGGCCTTCGCCGGGGTAGTAAGTCTTGGCCTGAAAAGTCAATCAGTCGCGCAGGTGAAGAGCGGGCGGCCAAACGACCGCCCAAAGATCACTTCTTCTTGTTCTTCCGCGCCGCATACTTAGCGTCACGAATCGCCTTCTTCTCGGCGTCGGTCAATTCGACCTTAGCCTCGGCCTCGCGCTTCTTAGCAGCAGCAGCCTCGGCCTCAGCCTTCTTCGCAGCCTTGGCCTCGTCCTCTGCAGCGCGCTTCGCAGCGCGCTTCTCGCGCTCGGCCAATTCCTTGGCCTCGCGCGCGGCAAGGCGCTCGGCTACGACGGCTTCGTCGATCGGCGGCTTGGCACGCAGCGCTTCGAGCGCCTTCTGCTTGGCGGCGGCTGCGCTGCTCGTACGGTCCTGGAAGCTGGGGTCCTTGAAAGAGGCCATTGTCGTGAGATAATCCTGTAATATCGGTCTGACCGTCCGGACGCAGGATTGCGCCAGAGGTCTTGGGAGCAGTGACTCTGGCAGCGCCTGTAAATCATCGCGCGCCGGATCGGAAGAGATGTGTTCGATAGCGCGGTTTTCAACCCCGCAGGCCAGCGGCACCCCAATCGACAGTCATCGAACCGTCATATCATAGTCATGCAAGCGTCATCGAAATCGCATCGCGGCGTCATCTGGCCAGCCTAACCGCCATGTCACGGTCGGCAGGGGGGAGCCTGGGTCGATCCGAACAATCAACGGTACGACTCGGGAGTCCTTCGCATGACCAGCTTTACTCGCCTCGGCACGATCCTGCTGACCGGCACGGCCTGCCTCGCACTCACCGCTTGCGGCGGTGCCGACGACGTCGCTTCGCCGGGCGCAGGCACGGTGATCATCACCCCGCCAGCTACGCCGACTCCGACGCCGTCCACCCCGACGCCGACCCCATCGGCGATCACGGCAGCCCAGTTCGCCTCGACTTCGGGCGGCCGCTCGGACGGCACGATCACGATCAGCGCCGACGAGCAGCTTGCGATCGTCAACGCCGGCACCAACAACAACGTCAGCGGCACGAACGTCCTGACCGGCGTGTACCCGACCGCCGCGACGTCCGCCACGACCGCGACCGACCCGTCGTTGATCAACCCGTTCTTCGCCAGCACCAACTTCGTCGGCGCGCTCAACGGCCCGACCGACACCGCATTCCAGGGCTGGACCTGCGCCTCCACGTCGGCCGAGTTCGGCGGCAGCACGACCGCGCGCTGCACCGCGGTTCCTGCCGTCGGCGCCGGCGGTTCGGCCGCAGCGTGCCCGACCGGCACGATCGACGACGGCCTGGTCCAGACGTTCCGCGCCTGCCGCCTGCCGACCAACATCACGTCCAGCCTGACGCTGCCGAAGATCGCTGGCGTGTTCTACCGCCTGCGTGGCCAGACCGAAGTCGGCGCCGATGTCGGCACGACCGGTGCCGATACCGGCGTGACGCTGACGATCGCACCGGGCGTCGTCGTCGCCGCGGACTCGACCGAAGTCACCGCCGATCTCCTGCTCGTCAATCGCGGGTCGAAGATCAGCGCCGTCGGTACGCGCGACGCGCCGATCATCTTCACGTCGCAGCAGAACCTGACCGCCAACGGCGTCAGCGATGCGACGCAGGGCCAGTGGGGCGGGATCATCCTGCTCGGCCGCGCGCCCGTCGCGGTTTGCGCCACGGGTACCGGCCCGAACAACGCCGGCGGCACGAGCACGACCTGCCAGCAGGCGATCGAAGGCGTCACCGGCCGCTTCTACGGTGGCCCGACGGCAGCCGACAACAGCGGCACGATGCAGTATGTCCAGATCCGCTACAGCGGCATCGCGATCAGCGACGGCAACGAGCTGCAGGGCCTGACGCTCGGCGGCACCGGTTCGGGGACGACGATCGATCACGTCCAGAGCCACAACTCGGCCGATGACGGCATCGAGATCTTCGGCGGCACCACGAACATCAAGTATTTCGCGGTCACCGGCGCAGACGACGACGGCTACGATATCGACAACGGCTATCGCGGCTTCATGCAGTTCATCATCGCCGCACAGCGCCTGCTGGGTGCGACCGCCGACTCGTTCTCGACCGAGATCGACTCGAACGGTGCCGAGGACCTGCTGCCTCGTACGTTCGGTCAGTATTCGAACTTCACGTTCGTGCAGACCGCGCTCGCGCCGGCCGCTATCCGCCAGCGCGGTGGTTCGGACATGCGCTTCATCAACGGCATCGTGAAGTCGCCGGCGACCGTCGCCTGCCTCAACCTGATCGCGCAGGAAACCAGCCAGGCCGATCGCTCGACGATCCGCGCGGCCGATGCCTCGAAGCAGGACCAGGGCCCGCCGATCTTCACCTCGGTCTACTTCAACTGCAACGGCCGGTAACGCTTCCGGTCGGCTCTCCGCAGTCGATGATGTGAGCAGCGATGCCGGGGTGGTTCCAAAGACCACCCCGGCATTCGCCCATAGACCCCCTGATCTGGATATTCGGCCATGCAAACGCGCTTCGGCTATGCCACCTTACTTCTCCTGACCTCGCAGCTGGTCGCGCCCGCGGTGCTCGCCCAGACCGGCGGCGCTGCACCCGCTCCAGCCGCCTCGCCACCCGCCTCGACGACGCAGACCGGTCCGACCTCGACGCCGGTGGACGTGTCTGCGCCACAAGCAGCCGGAGCAGAGGCCGAAGTGTCGACGCCGGGCTATGATCCCAATGGCGGCGAGGACATCGTCGTCGTTGGCCGCAACATCCCGAATTTCGTCCGCGCGACCCCGCAGGTCGTCTCGATCCTGTCGACCGAGGACATCGCACGTACCGGCGAAGGCGACATCGCCGGCGCGCTGTCGCGCGTTACCGGTCTCAGCATCGTCGGCAATGGCTTCGTCTATGTCCGCGGTCTCGGCGATCGCTACTCGTCGTCGCTGCTGAATGGCTCGCCACTGCCAAGCCCCGAGCCGCTGCGCCGTTCGGTCCCGCTCGACATCTTCCCGACCACGATCGTCGGCTCCGCGCTGGTCCAGAAGACCTATTCGGTGAACTATCCCGGCGAGTTCGGCGGCGGCGTGATCAACCTCACGACCAAGGCAATCCCGGACAAGAACTTCCTGTCGTTCGGCGGCTCGGTCTCGGCCGACACCGCGACCACCAGCGAACTCGGCTACACCTATTATGGTGGCGATGCCGACTGGATCGGCTTCGACGACGGCACGCGCAAGGTGCCGAGCTTCATCAAGAACGCACCGAGCGGCACCGGCAACATCTCGGCCGCGCAGGCCGCGACGCTCAGCAACGCCTCGACTTCGCTGCTCCAGCGCAACAACCAGCTCCCCGCCAATTTCTCGGGCGAGATCAGCGGCGGCTCGGTGTTCGACATCGGTTCGGGCCGGCTCGGCGTGATCGCGTCGGTCAGCGCGAGCAACACCTTCCGTACCCGCAGCATCACGCAGCAGGATTCGGTCACCAACGAAGGTCTGCTCCGCAACGATTTCCAGACCCTGCTGACCGACAACCGGATCGTCGCCAACGCGCTGATCGGCGTCGGCTACGAGTTCGGCGAGAACAGCATCAAGCTGACCAACGTCTATATCCACGACACGCTGAAGCAGGCGCGTGGGTCGGCGGCGACCACCTATAACAACTCGAGCGGTCTTCGTTTCCAGCAGAATACCAACTGGTTCGAACGCCAGCTGTTCGAGAGCCAGCTGGTCGGTGCGTTCAAGCCCGTCGACGCGCTGACGCTCGACGTCCGCGGCGCGTATGCCAATTCGAAGCGCAATGCGCCGTACGAGCGGCAGTTCGACTATCTCTGCTCGAACACCACCACGACCGGCCAGCCGATCACGGTGCAGGATCCGAACGGGACCGGCGGTGCGCAGTGCAACGGCGCGTACCAGGTGACGCAGCGCTTCTCGCCGTTCGCGTCGATCATCTTCAGCGAACTGAAGGAAGACCTCTACAGCGGCCAGGCGGACGCCGCGTACAAGCTGTCGACCGATCGGCCGATGACGCTGTCGACCGGCTATTTCTACTCGGATACGAAGCGTACGTCGTCGCGTCTGCAGTTCAACTACCAGACGCCGCGCGGTGGCGGCACCGCGCCGGGCTATCCGTACAATTTGCTCCGTCCGGATTACCTGCTGGCGATCGATACAAACGATCCGCTCAACTCGCTCGAATTGCAGTTCAACACCCCGCTCGGTGCGTATCAATATGATGCGTCGCTGCGGATCCATGCGGGCTACGTCCAGGCTGAAGCCGAGGCGACCGACGGCGTCCGCGCGACGATCGGCGTACGCTACGAGACGGCGGACGAGCGGGTTACCCCAATCGGTGCGACCACGACGCGTCTGAAGAACGATTACTTCCTGCCGGCCTCGACGCTGACCTGGAACTTCGCGCCCGACATGCAGCTTCGTGCGAGCGCCTCGAAGACGATCTCGCGCCCGCAGTTCCGCGAGCTTGCACCACAGCAGTTCCGCGATCCCGAATCGGATCGCTTGTTCTTCGGTAACCCGCTGTTGCAGGATACCAAGCTCTACAATCTCGACGCGCGCTACGAGTGGTTCTTCGCGCGTGATCAGCGCTTCACGCTCGGCGCGTTCTACAAGCGGATCGACAAGCCGATCGAACAGGTCGGCTTCTACACCGGCGCCGACGATCGTCTCCAGACGGGCTTCACCAACCTGCCCAAGGCCAAGCTGTACGGCGGCGAGGTCGAGTTCCAGAAATACGTCCCGCTCGACACGCTCGGCAGCGATTTCTTCGCGACACGCCGCCTGCTGTTCATCGCCAACTACACCTATACGCAGTCGTCGATCACCGTGGACGGCAGCTGCGTCCCGAACGTGGTGGACCAGACGACCAAGGTTGCGGGCTGCCAGACCGGCTTCGCGCCCGCCACGGGTAACTTCCGCGACGGCGCGCCGCTCACCGGCCAGTCGGACCACCTCGTCAACGTCCAGCTCGGGCTGGAGGACACCAAGCGGCTGTCGCAGATCACGTTGTTGTTCAACTACGCCAGCGACCGCGTAACCAACCGCGGCCCATCGAACCTCGGCGGCACGGGCTTCCTGCCCGACATCATCGAGAAGCCCGGCATCCGCCTCGACCTCGTCGCCCGCCAGGGTGTCGAACTGCGCGGCGCCAAGTTCGAGGTGAAGGCAGAGGCACGCAACCTCACCAAGACGCGCTTCACCGAGGGCCAGACGTTCGAGAACGGCAACAAGGTGTACATTAACCGGTATAACCTGGGTCAGGTGTTCACGCTGGGCATCAGCACGACGTTCTGAGGAAGGGGCGGTCGTTCGGGTTCCGCTCCAGTGGCGAGCGCAGTCGGAGCGACCGACCTCCCAAGAAGATGACCTCCCCGGCGAAGGCCGGAGCCCAGTTGGAAAGGTCGGTGTAACGTAGCGCCGTCCTTCGTCACCAGCGTTGCCCAACTGGACCCCGGCCTTCGCCGGGGAGGTGCTTTGAGAGTGCTAGGTGCTGAGGCGCAGGAGTCGCCGTTGCGCCAATCCGTCCGTTCTCGCCAGACCAATCATGGCCCTAGACCAAGCCTAACCCCAAGGCTTCTCGCGAAACCATTTGGTGATCACATACTTGACCCCCGCGCGCACCTTCATCCCGTGATGCAGCGTCGCCGGGTTCATGCTCCCATCCGCCCGCCGGTTGTTCCACGCCAGCAGCTTGCCAGTCTCCGGCTGGACGATCTTGTCGATCGCCTTGAACCGCGTCGCGCCGCCAGCTTCTGGCTGGTTGAGGTAGATCATCACGGTCCACGTCCGATTGCCCGCGACCCCGCAATAGCGCTGATAATCGACGCCGTTCGGCTCGAAATAATCGGTGTGTCCCTTGAACTCCTGCCCGACCGCATAGCGCTGCCCCTGGAGCGGTTCGCCGTACACCGGGTCGAGGCCGGTCAGCGCGGCGATCCGGCGCTCGACCTCGATCGCGACCGGATCGAGCGGAGAAAGATCGCCCGTCTCGCTCGTCCGATAGTTCGCATCGCCGTTCGAATCGGAGATCGTCGACGGCCGTCGCGCTGCGTCGATCCGCTCGATCAGCGTCGCACACAGGTCCGGCGGCAGGAAATCGCGCCGCACGAACAGGTCGAGCTTCGGGCTTGGTACGCGCTGCACGCCGGGTACGGAGAGCCGCGCGATGATCGCTTCGGGAGGCAGGCCGGAGCCGCTGGACGGGACAGGATCGGACATGAGCGTCTTCTGCCCATCGCTGACGCGAAGCGCTACCCCATCAGAATCGAAGCAACCAACGCGCAAGCCATTGACGCGGAATTGTAACATGGCATGCCTACGCGACGAAGAGAGCGGGAAATTGGGGTGGGTCGCGGATGCGATTGAAGCTGGACGCGCGGGCGCGCCGTATCTTGCGGCGTATGCCCGTCGTGAATGTCTATAGTGTCGTCGAACTCGCGCTGCTGGCCGGGCTGGCGGTGCAGTGCGCGCGGCTGGCGTGGACGATCGTGACGCCGATCACGCCACTCGGCGACTGGCGTCCCGCCACGCCGATGGTGGTGGGTTCGCCCGCCGACATCTTGCGTGGCTTCGACCCGTTTTTCCGCCTTGGTGGCGCGGCCGGCGCACCCGCCACCGTCACGTCGCTTCAGTTGACCCTGTTCGGCACGCGGATCGATGAAGCGATGGGCCGCAGCTCCGCGATCATCGCCGGTCCCGACGGCGTCCAGCAGAGCGTTGCGGTTGGTGACGAGATCCAGCCCGGCGTGCGCCTCAAGTCGGTTGCGTTCGATCACGTCACGATCGACCGCGGCGGTGCCGACGAGGACCTGTTCCTCGACCAGTCGGGCGCCGTCACGCCGGTCGTTCCGGGGGCGGCACCGGCAGGTGCGACCGGAGCGGTGGCGCCGGTCGTTGGTATTCCCGTGGCGCAGTTGCGGAGCGAGATCGGCTTCATTCCCCGCATCGACGGCGGCCGCATCAGCGGGCTCACCGTCCGCTCGCAAGGCTCGGGCAACGCGTTCCGCTCGGCCGGGCTCAAGGACGGCGACGTCGTTACGTCGATCGGCGGGCGTCCCGTTTCCGGTCCCGGCGATCTCGACCGCATCGCCAAGGATTTCGCGGGCGGCGGCAACGTCCCCATCACTGTAGAACGCGGCCAGGATACCCTGCCGCTCGCCATCACGATCGCGCCCCCCCAATGAAAAAACTGTTTCTCGGCCCCGTCGTAGCCCTCGCGCTGGCGGCCGGCGTTCATGCCCAGACCACGCTAAACGTCCGCGACGCCGACATCCGCGCGTTCATCGCCGATGCCGCCAAGGTCACCGGGCGCACTTTCATCATCGACAACCGCGTCGCCGGCAAGGTGACGGTGGTCACCGATCGCCCGCTGTCGCGCTCCGAATATTTCGAGATATTCCTTTCGACCCTGCGCGCCAACGGCCTCGTCGCGGTGCCGACCTCGGGCGGTGCGTTCCGCGTCCAGCCGCTCGACAACGCCGCGTCGCAGCCGAGCCGGATCGGCGTCGCAGGCGCCGCGCGCAACAGCTACGTCACCGAGATCATCCGCCTCCGCGCGATCGACGCGCAGTCCGCAGTCGAGACCGTCCGCCCGCTGGTCAGCGCGCAGGGCTCGGTCAGCGCGAACCGCGGCGGCAACAGCCTCGTCGTGGTCGATTTCGCCGACAACATCCGCCGCATCCGCGAAGTCCTTCGCCGGATCGACACCGACACGTCCTCCACCCGCGTCGTCGCGCTGAAGAACGCCAGCGCGAAGGAAATTGCGACTGCGCTCCAGGGGCTCATCGGCGCCGGCACGGGCGGCGGACAGGGCGGGCAGGGCGGTGGTGCCGCCGCCGGCCCGAGCGCATCTGTGGTCGCAGTCGAAGGCTCGAACGCGGTCGCCCTGCGCGGCGATCCGACGACCGTCGCCCGCCTCGCACAGGTCGCCGCCGACCTTGATCAAAAGGCGCGCAACGGGACCGAGATCAAGGTCGTCTTCCTCGAGAACGCCGATGCTGAACAGTTGCTGCCGGTGTTGCAGGAACTCGTCGGCCAGACTCCGACGCAGCCGGTGCAGACCGCATTGTCGCGCTCGAACTTCGGATCGAGCAGCACAAGCGGCGCGTCCGGCGGCCAGTCGAACTTCTCGCAACCACAGATCCCGCAGTCGGGACCGTCGCCGAGCGGCGGCAGCGGTGGATCGGGCCAGGCCGCGATCACGTCTGCTGGCAGGTCGGCGGTGGTCGTCACGCGCTTCGCTGGCGCCAACGCGATCGTCATCGCCGCACCCGCCGAGATCCAGCGTCAGCTGAACGAAGTCGTCCGCCAGCTCGATACGCGCCGCGAACAGGTACTGGTCGAGGCAATCGTCGCCGAGGTCTCCGATTCGACCGCGCGCACGCTCGGCGCACAGTTCATCGTCGGCGACCCGAGCGGCGGCGCGTTCGGCGCATCGACCTTCTCGAACTCCGCGCCCAACATCCTCCAGATCGCGGGCGCGATCGGCGCGCGCTCGATCGGCGGCAACGGCACGACGGTCGTCGCGCCCGATGGCACGCGCACCGAAACGAACACCCCCAATGCCGCGGCGGACGCGCTGCAGCAGTCGGCGATCGCGTCGATCCTTGCGGCCACCGGCGGCTTTGGCGGGTTCGGCGGCAAGATCGGCAGCACCTTCTTCGGCGCGATCATCAACGCGGTGAAGAGCGACACGACCTCGAACCTGCTCCAGGTCCCGCACCTCGTCACGCTCGATAATCAGGAGGCGCACAGCCTTGTCGGGCAGGAGATCCCGATCACAACGGGGCAGGCGCTCAGCACCAATTTCGACAACGCCTTCCGCACCACGCAGCGCCAGAATGTCGGCATCGAACTGACCGTGCGGCCGCAGGTGAATTCGTCGGGTACCGTAAAGCTCAACCTTCGCCTCGAGGTCAGCTCGATCGCTGGCCCGGTATCGAGCGACAACAGCGACCTAATCCTCAACAAGCGCGAGGTCGAGACCGTCCGCACCGTCGACGACGGTCAGATCGCGGTGATCAGCGGTCTGCTCGACGATAACGAGCGGCGCACGATCGAGAAGATTCCGCTGCTCGGCGACATCCCCGTGCTCGGCCATCTGTTCACCTCGAAGGCGAAGCAGCGGTCGAAGACCAACCTGATGATCTTCATCCGCCCGACGATCCTGCGCACTGCCGAGGACAGCCGCAAGCTGACCGAGCAGCGCTACGGCTACGTCCGCCTGCAACAGGGCTTGCAGGAGCCGGGCGCCGAGCCGTCGATCGACCAGCTCGTCCGCGACTACATGGGCGCTGCCCCGCCGATCCCGAGCGCGCCGATCCCCGGCAACATCGAGGACCCGCGCATCGCGGTGCCGGTCCGCACCTCGACGATGGTCGTGCGGCCCAAGAAATGATCATCCGCGAAGGCCACGAGATCGACGCTGCTACTCCCCTTCCGCTTGCGGGAGGGGTCGGGGGAGGGCCTGCCTCGATCACGGACGATGTGATCGAGGGGTATGTCATTCCCTCCCCCAACCCCTCCCGCGAGCGGGAGGGGAGCAGTGACCTCCCCCAGATCACCATCCCGTACGCCTTCGCCCGAAAATTCGGCGTCGTAGTCGACCACACCGACATCGACTCCCACCTAACCATCGCGATGCGTGCCGGCGCCGATCCCAAAGTCCTGCTCGAACTCCGCCGCTACCTCGCCCGCCCGTTCGACGTGACATTCGTCGAGCAGGTCGCCTTCGACCGCCTCCTCTCGAACGTCTACGCGATGGACGGCCAGGCCAACGCGCTCGCCGCAGTCGGCATGGGCGACGAACTAGACCTGCTCGCCGGCGACATGCCGACCGCGGAGGATCTGCTCGACACCGCCGACGACGCTCCCGCGATCCGCCTCATCAACGGCATCATCGCCGATGCCGCGCGCAACGGCGTGTCCGACATCCACATCGAGCCATATGAGTCCGGCCTAGTCGTCCGCATGCGCATCGACGGCGTGCTGCGCGAAACGCTGCGGATGCCGCCCAACGTCGCCCCGGTGGTGGTCAGCCGCATCAAGGTCATGGCGCGCCTCGACATCGCCGAGCGCCGCGTCCCACAGGACGGCCGCATGGGCCTGACGCTCGGTGGCAAGCTGCTCGACGTCCGCGTCTCGACGCTGCCGAGCCGCGCAGGGGAACGCGTGGTGCTGCGTATCCTCGACAAGGAAAACGCCGGCATCGATCTGGAGGCGCTCGGCCTGCCGCCCGCATTGTTCGCACTGCTCAACGAGGCGCTGAGCGAACCCAACGGCATCATCCTCGTCACCGGCCCGACCGGCTCGGGCAAGACCACGTCGCTCTACGCCGCGCTGCGCCTGCTCAACGACGGCAGCCGCAACATCCTGACGGTCGAGGACCCGGTCGAATATGCCGTCGACGGCGTCGGCCAAACGCAGGTGAACCCGAAGGTCGGCCTGACCTTCGCGGCAGGCCTGCGCGCGATCCTCCGCCAGGATCCGGACGTCGTGATGGTCGGCGAAATCCGCGACCGCGAGACCGCCGAGATTGCGGTGCAGGCGTCGCTCACCGGCCATCTCGTGCTGTCGACGGTCCACACCAACGACGCGATCGGCGCGATCACGCGCATGCGCGACATGAAGGTCGAGAGCTTCCTGCTCGCCTCGACGTTGCGTGCGGTGATCGCCCAGCGCCTCGTCCGTCGCCTGTGCCCGACCTGCCGCAAGGCGGTACCCGCGTCGGATACGGTAGCGCCGCTGCTCGGCATCGCCTCCGACGCGGTCGTCTACGTCGCGCAAGGGTGCGAAGACTGCAACCAGACCGGCTACAAGGGCCGCATCGGCGTCTTCGAGGCGGTCCGCATCGACGACACCATCCGCCGCCTGATCAACACCGACGGCCACGAATCCGAGATTACCGCGCACGCGTTTGCGAAGTCCCCGAACCTGGCGCAATCAGCCCGCGACCTCGTCCTGTCCGGGCAAACCACCGCCGAAGAAGCCGTCCGAGTATCCCGCCGCGACACGACCGAAGTCGCGCCCGAGGTGGCCGATGCGTAACGCCTCTTCCCCCCTCCCTGGAAGGGAGGGGCCGGGGGTGGGTCGGCCCGCTTCGGCCACCGCCTCCCGCCTAACAAGCCGACCCACCCCCAACCCCTCCCTTCCAGGGAGGGGGGCGCGTCGTGGCTGATTTCGACTATATCGCGATCGATACCAAGGGCGCCGAACGCCGCGGTCATGTCGCCGCGGCCGATATCGACGTCGCGCGCGCCACCCTCGACGCGCGCAAATTCTACGTCGTCAAGATCACCCCAGGCGCGCCGCCACAGGCCACCAAGGGCCGCCCGCTGTTCGGCCTCCAGCTCGGCACGCCCAAGATGTCGGGCAAGAACCTCACGCTCTTTACCCGCCAGCTCGCGACCCTCAACCGCGTCTCCCCGCTGGAAGAATCGCTCCGTACGATCACGCGCCAGACCGAACAGGACAGCGTCCGCACGATCGTCCAGCACGTCCATGCCGGCGTCGTCGAAGGCCGTCGCCTCGCCGACGCGATGGCGCGCGAGCCGAAAAGCTTCCCGCCGCTCTACCGCGCGATGGTGTCCGCCGGCGAAAGCTCGGGCTCGCTCCCGACCATCCTCGACCGTCTCGCAGCCCTGCTCGAACGCCAGGCCGAGATCCGCGGCAAGCTCATCACCGCGCTGGCCTATCCCTCGATCCTCGCGCTCGTCGCGTTCGGCGTCGTTACCGCGCTGATGATGTTCGTCGTGCCGCAGGTCGTCGAGCAATTCGACACGGTCGGCCAGCAACTCCCGCTGCTGACGCGCATGGTCATGGCGTTCTCGGCGTTCCTCGTCGGATACTGGTGGGTGATGCTGCTGATCGTCGTTGGCGGCGGCCTGGCCGGGTGGCGGGCGCTCAAGGATCCGACGTTGCGGCTCGCCTTCGACGGTTGGCTGCTGCGTATCCCGCTGCTCGGCCGCCTGATCCGAGACCTTCACGCGGCACGCATGGCGCGCACGCTCGGCACGATGGTCGCTAGCCGCCTGCCGTTGCTCGACGGTCTCAACCTCACCGCCAGCACGATCCACAACCGCCGTCTCCGCCAGGCCTCGGACCAGATTGTCGACGCGATCCGCGGCGGTGGCTCGCTTTCCGCCGCGATGCGCCGCGCGGGCGTCTTCCCGCCACTGCTGACCTATCTCGCGGCATCGGGCGAGGCCGCCGGCCGCCTCGACGAGATGCTCGAGCGCGCGGCGGACTATCTCGAACGCGAGTTCGACCGTTTCACCGCCACCGCACTCTCGCTGCTCGAACCGCTAATCATCGTCGTGATGGGCGGCATCGTGGCGACGATCGTGCTATCCATCCTGCTCCCGATCCTCCAGCTCAACACGCTGGCCGGACAATGAGGTTTCGTATGCGTCCCGAAGATAAAAAGAAGCGCCGCGAGGCTGGCTTTACCCTCGTCGAGCTGATGGTCGTGATCGTGATCATCGGCCTGCTCGCCACCATCGTCGCGCTCAACGTCCTGCCCTCGGGCGACACCGCGCGGATCCAGAAGGCGAAGGCCGACATCGCCCAGATCGAGGGCGGGCTGGAACTCTACAAGCTCCAGAACATGACCTTCCCCAACACCACGCAGGGGCTGAACGCGCTCGTTTCGGCACCCGCGGGCCTATCCGATCCATCGCGGTACCAGCGTGGCGGTTATCTGAAGAAGCTGCCGAACGATCCCTGGGGTCGCCCGTATCTCTATGCCTCGCCCGGCGCGCATGGCGAGGCCGACGTCTGGACCTTCGGGGCGGACGGCAAGGAAGGCGGCGAGGGGATCGATGCCGATATCGGCAGCTGGCAATAAGTCCTTGGACTGGGTCCCCGCCTGCGCGGGGACACTTTCGCGGAGACGCGAAAGTGGCTTCACGCTGGTCGAACTGATGGTCGTCGTTACGATCATCGGCTTGGCCTCCGCTGTGGCCGTGCTCGTCATGCCGGACCCGCGCGGCCGGGTGCTCGACGAGGCGACGCGCTTCGCCCTGCGCACCCGCGCCGCGCACGATTCGGCGATCGTCGAGGCACGCCCGGTGAGCGTCTGGATCAGTGGCGGCGGCTACGGCTTCGACCGGCGGCTCGCTGGCGGCTGGACGCCGATCGCCGAGAAACCCATGCGCGTCGAACGCTGGAACGAAGGTACCAGGGCCAGCATCGGTGACACCACCGGCCGGATGCGCGTGACGTTCGACCCGACCGGCCTCGTCGACCGCCCCGCGGAGATCCGCCTCGATCGCGGCGGCGTCGCGGCGACCGTCCACATCGACGCCGACGGCAGCGTAAGAGCCGATGCGGGCTGATCACGGATTCACCCTTCGTCGACGTTACGCCGAACACGGCTTCACGTTGATAGAAATCATGGTCGCGCTGGCAGTGTTCAGCCTCGCGGCGATGGCGCTCGTGCGTCTGGAGAGCGCGACGATCCGCGGCGCCTCGATCCTCGACGAAACGCTGGTCGCGCAGATGGTCGCGCGCAACGTCGCGATCGACGCGGTCACCAGCGCGCAGCCACCGACGGCAGGTCGCGTCACCGGTACAGAGACCAACGGCGGCCAGCCCTGGACGTGGACCCGACAGGTCCGCGCACTCGGCGGATCGAGCGTGCTGCGGATCGACGTAGCCGTCGCCGACCGGACCGGCACGCAACTCGGCCGCCTGACGATGGTGCGACCCGCGCCGCGGATGGTGATGTGACTCATCCGAAAACCGAATCCGGCTTCACGCTCATCGAAGTCATGGTGTCGCTCATGATCTTCGGCATGATCGCCGCAGCGGGCGTCGCGATCCTGTCGTTCAGCGTCAAGGCGCAAAGCAGCACGGGCGCCAAGCTCGACGACATCAGCGCGCTCACGCGGACGATGTCGATCTTGTCCGCCGATCTCGCCCAGGCATCGAACCGCACCAGCCGTGACGAGGCCGGCACCAGCGTTCCCGCGTTCATCGGTGAGAGCGGGTCGGGCGTCACGCCGATGCTCCGCCTCGTCCGCGCCGGCTGGAGCAACATCGACGGCACGGCCCGGTCCAGCATGCAGAAGGTCGCCTACCGCGTCGATGGCGGCGCGCTTCAACGGATCGCGTATCCGATGGTCGACGGCGCGCAGCCGCTGCCGCCTGCCGCGTTGCTCACCAAAGTTCGTCAGGTCGGACTGCGCTATCGCATCGCGGGCGCCTGGAGCGATCGATGGGACGGCGCGAGCGGCAGGCCTTTGCCCGACGCGATGGAACTCACCGTCCAGCGCGATGACGGTACGCAGTTCCGCCAGATGTTTCTCGTCGGCACCAGCTACGTCCCGGCGCCATCTGATGGAACGGGTCCCGCCGCCACGCCACCCGCGGGCACCCCTCCGGGACGGGAGACGCCCGGTGCACGCACCTGATCGCGGCCTCGAGCGTGGGCGGGAACGGGGTGCAGCGTTGCTCACCGTCCTGATGCTCGTCGCGATCATCGCGGTGATGGCAGGCGCGGCGCTGGAGAAACTGCGGCTGTCGACCCGGCTCGCGAGCAACGCCGCGACCGGCGAGCAGGCGCGCGCCTATGCGCTCGCGGCGGAGACGATGGCACTGACTCGCGTCTCCAACCTGCTCGCGCCAAAGCCTACGCGGGTCACGTTGGCCGGCGGCTGGAGCAACACCCCGTTCGGCCTCCCGGTCCCCGGAGGCTTTGCAACCGCGCGGGTGCGTGACGGTGCGAACTGTTTCAACCTGAACTCTCTCGTCGGCATGACGACCCCCGGCGTGTACGTCGCGCGCGGCGAAGTCAGGCCGCAGTTCGTTCGCCTGATGCGGTTGCTCGACGTGCCGGTGCAGGTTGCCGAACAGATCGCGGCGGGCACGACCGATTGGATCGACAGCGATCAGGACCAGTCACCGATGGGGGCCGAGGACGGCGCGTATCTCGGTCGCGTGCCGTCGTACCGCACCGCCGGCACGCTGATGAGCGACCCCAGCGAACTGCGCGCGATCGCCGGGATGACGCCCGAGATCTACACGAAGATCCGGCCGTGGATCTGCACGCTGCCCTTCGCCAAGCCCTCGCCGATCAACGTCAACACGCTGCTGCCCGAACAGTCCGTGCTGCTGGCGATGATGTATCCCGATACGCTGTCGGTCGGCGCCGCCCAGCAACTGCTGCTGCGGCGACCGGTGCAGGGCTACGCCACGTTTGACGAAATGCAGAAGGGCGCGTCGTTGCTCGGCGCCGCCAATATCGCGCCCGGCGCGGACGCGCAGGTGCTGTCGAAATGGTTCACGCTCGATATCGACGTGACGCTCGGCACCACTCAAATGCAGGAACGTGCGCTGATCGACGCGAACCGGCTTCCCGCGCAGCTCGTATCACGGCAATGGGGCGAGCCATCATGACCACTTTGCTGTTCCTTCCCGCCGGCGAGACCGGATATCGCTGGATGCGTGTCGCGGACGCGCGGGTGGTCGGGGAGGGGGAGGGGATCCCCGATGCGATCGACGACGAGACGATCGCGGTCGCGCCCGCCGACGCGGTGACGCTGCACTGGGCGGAACTGCCGTCGCGGTCTGCGGCGCAGGCAACGGCGGCCGCGCGAATCCTTGCGAGCGAGGCGAGTGCGTCGCCGCTCGCCGAACTCCACGTCGCAGTTGGAGACGAAGGCGCGACCGACCGACCGATCGGCGTCGTCGGTGCCGCGACGATGCGCGACTGGCTGCTGATGCTGGCGGAGGCAGGCGTCGACCCGGTCGCCGTCATTCCTGCGCCGATGCTCCTCCCGCGACCAGAAGAGGGCTACGCGCGGGCGGAACTCGCTGGCAGCGGTGTCGTGCGTGGCACCTCCAGCGGGTTCGCCGATGAAGCCCGGCTGACCGAGCTTGTGACCGGCGGCACCGCGCCCTCGACCATCGACCGTGATACGCTGGAAGCGGCGATCGTCGCCGCCGTCGCGTCGCCACCGCTCGACCTACGCCAGGGGCCGTTCGCGCGGCGGCGACGGTTCGCGATCGACTGGGGGCTGATCCGGCGGCTTGCGCTTTTGTCGCTGACGATTCTGGCCGTGACGCTGGCGATCTCGCTTGTCCGCATTGCCAAGTACAGCTTCGGCGCGGATGCGTTGGAGGCGGAAGCCGACACGGTGGCGGTCACCGGTTTGCCGCGCGGCGAGACGGTGGTCGACGCCAGCCGCCAGCTCGACGAGCGTCTGTCGCGCGTGCGGGGACCGGGGCTGGGGTTCACCAGCACGACCGCGGCAGTCTTCGCGGCGGTGCGCGCCACGCCGGGCACCGAAGTCACCGCACTCGATTTCCAGGCGAACGGCGACCTGCGCCTGTCGGTGGCGGTCGAGCGCGAAGCCTTGGCGACCGACCTGAAGCGCGCGCTCGAATCCGCAGGCTTCTCGGTCCGCGCGGGTGTGTTCCAGGCCGCCGCCGGCCGCGTGACGGGGGAACTTACGATCAGCCCGGAGAGCGGACGATGACCGGACTGAAGACGTGGTTCGAGGGACGCTCGCTCAGGGAGCGGCGGCTGTTGCTCGTGATGGCGGGGCTCGCGGTCCTCACGTTGCTGTGGGCGCTGATCATCCGCCCGGTCGGCGACGGCCTGTCGAGCGCGCGCGAGCGTCATGCCGATGCGGTCACGCGGCTCGGCGAGACGCGCGCGCAAGTCGCGACGTTGCGCGAAATCCAGCGGACGCGCGCCACGCCGCTGACCGGCACGCTCGCCGACGTCGTGCGCGCCGAGGCGGACCAGGCCGGCTTTGCGCTCGCCTCGCTCGACCAGGACGGCGCGAGCCGGGTACGGATCGGCATCCAGTCGGCACGCCCCGCGGCGCTGGTCGCGTGGCTCGCGCGCCTCGAACGGCTCGGCATCCTCGTCGATTCGGTGGCGATGACCGACAAGGGCGACAAGACCGTCGGCGTCGCGCTTACGTTGAAGGTGCGCGCGGCATGAGGCGGATCCGTTTGCGTACCGGCCCCGCCGCGCTGTTCGGCGGGATGCTGCTGATCGCGCTGATCGTCTTCCTGCCGATGCGCGCGGTGCTCGGCTGGGTCGGCGTCGGCGACGAAGGGCTGGTCGCGCGGCGCGTGTCGGGAACGATCTGGGGCGCGACGCTGACCGAAGCGCGGTTCGGCGATCTCGCGCTTGGGGACCTCCACGCGCGGCTGTCGCCGCTGCCGCTGTTGGTCGGCCGCGCGACGATCGTCTTCGCCGGTCCCGAATCGGTGTCGGCCAAGCCATTGCGCGGGTCGGCGAGCGTCAGTCGCCATGGCTTCGGCGTCGACCACATGACCGCCACGGTCGCGACTGGTCGGCTGTTCGCGCCGGTGCCCGTCTCCGCGCTCGACCTCGACGACGTCTCGGTCCGCTTTCGCGATGGCCAGTGCGAAGCCGCCGAGGGCCGCGTCCGCGCAACGCTCGCGGGTGACGTCGGCGGGATCACCTTGCCGCAGTCGGTGAGCGGCACCGCGCGCTGCGATGGCACGGCACTGCTGCTGCCGCTGGCGAGCCAGTCCGGGACCGAGAGCATCGCGCTCCGGATCGAGGGGGCAGGGACCTATCGCGCCGAGCTTTCGCTGCGTCCCTCCGATCCACTGGCGATCCAGAAGCTCGAGCAGGCGGGCTTCGTGAGCGGCCCGAGCGGATACAAGCTCGCCATCGAGGGACGTTTTTGACGTCTTTTTGGCAAGTCGACGGTTGACGCCGCCCGGCGACCCCCGCTAGGGGGCGATGCCTACGCGGCGGTCGTAGTTCAATTGGTTAGAGCGTCGGCTTGTGATGCCGGATGTTGCGGGTTCAAGTCCCGTCGGTCGCCCCATTTTCCCATTATTTTTCCGAGCCTCCCCAATGTGAGCGCTTTGAGCTGGTAAAACCCGCCGGAAAATAATATTTCGCTTCCCGGTAATTTTATTCTCCTCAGGAGCCGGCGATGACAGCGGTTTGGGACCTTCCCGATTTCGACGACCACGAGGGCGTTCATGCCTTCACCGATCCCGAATCGGGCCTGCACGCGGTGATCGCGGTGCACTCGACCAAGCTTGGGCCGGCAGCCGGCGGCGCACGCTTCTGGCATTATGCCGACAACGGCCGCGCGGTGACCGACGCCTTGCGCCTGTCGCGCGGCATGAGCTTCAAGAACGCGATGGCGGGCCTGGAGCTCGGCGGCGGCAAGGGCGTGGTTCTCGCGGCCAAGCCCGGCGACGTCATCACGACCGCCCAGCTCGAGGCGTTCGGCCGCGCGGTCGATTCGCTCGGCGGGCGCTACGTGACGGCCGAGGACGTCGGCATGTCCGAAGACCGCATGAAGGTGATCGCCAGCCAGACGCGCTACGTTTCGGGCCTGCCGGTCGCGAGCGGCGCTGCGGGTGGTGATCCGGGGCCGTACACCGCGCTCGGCATCTATCTCGGCGTGAAGGCGGCGGCCCAGCGCGGCCTCGGCGCGACCGACATGAAGGGCGTGCGCGTCGCGATCCAGGGCGTCGGTTCGGTCGGCGGTGGGCTCGCGCGGTTGCTGGCCAAGGACGGCGCGGTGCTGACGCTGGCCGACGTCGACGAGGGCCGGGCGCAGAAGCTGGCGGCTGAGCTCGGCGCGACCGCGGTGGCGGCCGAGGCGATCCTGACGACCGAAGCGGATATCTTCAGCCCGAACGCGCTGGGCGCGATCCTGACCGAGATGTCGATCGCGGCGCTGAAGGCAAAGGTCGTCGCGGGCGGCGCGAACAACCAGCTGAGCGTTCGTGAAGACGGTGCTCGGCTGCATGCTCGCGGCATCCTGTATGCGCCGGATTATGTGATCAACGCAGGCGGGATCATCAACGTCGGCCTTGAGTATCTGGGTCACGGCGACGAGGCCGAGGTGAAGGCCCGGATCGCGCGCATCCCCGAGCGCTTGATCGAAGTCTGGAACGAGAGCGACCGCACCGGCCAGCCGGCGTCGGACGTGTCGGACTCGATCGCCAAGCGCCTGATCGGCCGGTAACGGTCCTTCTCCCCTCCGGGGAGAAGGTGGCACGCAGTGCCGGATGAGGGGCGGTTTGGTAAACGACCCTAGCCTCACTCCCCCTCACCCTCCCACCGCAAGTGGGGCGGGCCCCTCCCTCTCCTCGACGGGAGAGGGGCTTTAAGTCCGCGATGACTTGCCATAATGGCTGTCCCCAGTGGCCACCCTACACGCCTTCGCAAACCCGGCGCGCTTCCTGAAGATCGCCAAGCCGTTGACGCCAGCGCTGTTCTGGGCTGGCGTCGCGCTGATCGTGCTGGGCTGCTGGGCAGGCCTGACGCAAACCCCGCCCGACTATCTCCAGGGCGAGACCGTCCGCATCCTCTACATCCACGTCCCCGCCGCCTGGCTCGGCATGGGCGGGTGGAGTGGGATCGCGATCTCCAGCATCATGTTCCTGGTCTGGCGCCACCCGCTCGCCAATGTGGCCGCGCGCGCGATCGCTCTGCCGGGCGCGGTGTTCGCCGCACTGTGCCTGATGACCGGCTCGATCTGGGGCCGTCCGACCTGGGGAACGTGGTGGCAGTGGGACGGCCGGCTGACCTCGATGCTGCTGCTGTTCTTCGTCTATCTCGGCTACATGGCGCTCGCGAAGGCCGATGCCGATCGTGGCGGCGACGGGCGCGTGCCGGCGCTCTACGGGATCGCCGGGTCGGTTCTGCTGCCGATCATCCGCTATTCGGTGGTGTGGTGGAACACGCTGCACCAGGGGCCGAGCATCGGCCTCACGCAATCGACCATCGACGGTTCGATCCTCTGGCCGCTGCCGATCATGCTAGCCGGCTTTACCTTCGTGTTCGCCGGCATCGTGCTGATGCGGATGCGGACGATGCTGGCCGTGGCGAAGTCCGAAGCCCGCATGCGTCGGATGGCGCGAGCATGAACCCTTGGCCATTCGTGACTGCCGCGTATGTCGTGACTCTGGGAGGCGGCGCGATCATCGCGTTGTTGAGCTACCTCGCGATGCGTAGGGCCGAGAAATGAAGGCCAAGCATCAACGCCTGACGCTGGCGCTGCTGGCGCTCGGCGCGGTCGTCGTCGCGGGACTGCTCGCGCTGTCTGCGCTCAAGGACCAGGCCGCGTTCTTCTACGCGCCCTCCGACGTTCGCCGCGACGGCCTCCCGCTCGGGCGTGCGGTCCGGCTCGGCGGGATGGTCGAGGGTGGTTCGGTGAAGCGCGCCGCGGACGGCATCACCGTGCATTTCACCGTCACCGACGGTCAGGCGACCACACCGGTCGTGTTCGCCGGCATCGTCCCGGACCTGTTCCGCGAAAAATCGGGCGTCGTCGCCGAAGGCCAGTTCCAGCCCAACGGCAGCTTCGTCGCGTCGAACCTGCTCGCCAAGCACGACGAAAAATACATGCCGCCGCAAATGGCCGGCAAGATGCACGAGACCAAGACGCTCGAACCGGACGCCAAGCAATGATCGCCGAAGCAGGCCTAGCCGCGCTCTGGTTCGCAGGCGCGCTCGCGGCGTTGCAGCTCGTGATGGCAGCGATCGGCATCGCACGCGGTCGTGACGATGTCGCGGCGGCGGTCCGGCCGGTGGCGATCGTCCAGGGCCTGCTCGCACTGCTCGCAATGGCGCTGCTGATCGAGCTATTCCTGGATTCGGACATGTCGGTAAAGCTGGTCGTCGAGAACAGTCATTCGGCCAAGCCCTGGCTCTACAAGTTCGCCGGGGCATGGGGAAATCACGAGGGCTCGATGCTGCTCTGGGTGACGATTCTAGGGTTGGCCGGTGGCGCGGTCGCGATCTTCGAACGCTCGCTGCCCGAACGTACGCTCACCGCCACGCTCGGCGCGCAGGCGACGATCGCGCTCGGCTTCTACGCGTTCCTGCTGTTCTCCTCGAACCCGTTCGCGCGATTAAACCCGGCGGCCGCCGACGGCCTCGGGCTCAACCCGCTGTTGCAGGACCCCGGCTTGGCGTTCCATCCGCCGACGCTTTACACCGGCTATGTCGGTCTCTCCGTCGCGTTCTCGTTCGCGGTCGGTGCCCTCGTCACGCGCGACGTCGGCCCGGCGTTCGCGAAGGCGATGCGCCCCTGGGTGCTGGTCGCGTGGATATTCCTGACGCTCGGCATCACCGCCGGATCGTACTGGGCGTATTACGAGCTCGGCTGGGGCGGTTGGTGGTTCTGGGATCCGGTCGAGAACGCGTCGTTGATGCCGTGGCTCGCCGCGACCGCATTGCTCCATTCGGTAACCGTGCTCGCGACCCGCGACGGTCTGCGTGCGTGGACGATCATGCTGGCGGTCGTGGCATTCTCGATGTCGATGATCGGCACGTTTTTGGTGCGCTCGGGCATCCTGACGAGCGTGCACGCCTTCGCGGTCGACCCCGAGCGCGGCGCGTTCATCCTGGCGTTGCTCGCGATCTACATCGGCGGGGCGCTCGCGTTGTTCGCCGCGCGGATCGGCACGGTCCGTGCGGGCACGACCTTCGATCCGGTCAGCCGCGAGGGCGGGCTGGTCGCGAACAACCTGCTGTTGTCGGTGATCCTCGGGATCGTCCTGATCGGCACGCTCTACCCGATCGTCGCGGCGAGCTTCGGCGTGCAGCTGTCGGTCGGGCCGCCGTTCTTCAACAAGGCGGCGGGGCCGATCGCGCTGCTGCTGGTCGCGGTGATGGCTGTCGGTCCGCTGCTGCGCTGGCGGCGTGACGATGCGAAGGCGGTGCTGCGCCGCGTGATGCTGCCGATCGGCGCAACGCTGGCTGCGGCAATCGCGCTCCTGTTCGTTTGGCCCGGCGTGCTGCCGTGGGCGGGGCTGTCGCTGGCCGCCGGTCTTGCCGTCGCCAGCATTGCGCCTCTTTGGAAGCGCAATCTCAGGCGCACGCCGCTTTTCACCTACGGCATGGTCATCGCGCATCTCGGCATTGCAGTCAGCCTCGCCGGTATGGCGTCGGACAGCGCCTTCACCAAGGAAACGCTGGTCGCGGTGCGCGCGGGCGAACCAGCGCGGGTCGGTCCGTACACCGTGACGCTCGACGGCATTTCGCCGGTGATCGGCGAGAACTGGTCGGCACTGGAAGCGCGGCTCACCGCGACACGCGGCGGCAGCGAGAGCATCCTGCGCCCGCAACTCCGCTTCTTCGCCAACCCGCCGACGAGCACGAACGAGTCCGCGATCCTGACGGTGCTCGACGGACAGCTCTATACCGTACTCGGCCAGCCGGACGGGCAGGGGCGCTGGCAGCTTCGCCTCTGGTGGAAGCCGTTCGTTACACTGATCTGGTTCGGTGGCGTGCTGATAGCGCTCGGCGGTATGCTGTCGCTGCTCGGCCGGGTGCGGCGCGAGCGACGTGCCGCGATACGGGCTGAATGGGCATGAAGCGGTTCGCACTCTGGGCACCGCTGGCGATCTTCGCGCTGCTGTTCGCGGTGGTCGCGAGCGGGCTGTTCAGGCCCGCGGAAAAGGTGGTGCGATCGGCGATGGTCGGCAAACCGCTTCCCGATTTCGCCCTGCCCGCGATGGTCCCCGGCAAGCCCGGCCTGACCAGCGCGTCGTTCCGGCAGGGCAAGCCGCGGTTGCTCAACGTGTTCGCGAGCTGGTGCATCCCGTGCATCGCCGAGGCGCCGCAGCTGATGCGGCTGAAGGCGATGGGCGTGCCGATCGACGCGATTGCGATCCGCGACACCGCCCCGGCGATTAGCGGTTTCCTCCGCCGCAACGGCGATCCGTACGAGCGGATCGGCAGCGATCGGGCCAGCCAGGTGCAACTGGCGCTGGGCTCGTCGGGCGTGCCGGAGACGTTCGTGATCGACGGCCGCGGGATCGTCGTGAAGCAGATCATCGGCGATATCCGGCCGGAGAATGTGCCGGAGATCGTGCAAGCCGTGAAGGACGCGAAGTGAGGGGCTCGCACTTCATTCCCCTCCCGCTTGCGGGAGGGGCTAGGGGAGGGGCTTCTCGTATCTCACCAAGCACCCGCGCGCGTCATGCCCTCCCCCGGCCCCTCCCGCGAGCGGGAGGGGAGGTTCTTGCCGCGCTATTGCTCTGTATCTCGCCGGCCTTCGCCCAGCCGGTCATCCCACTAGCGCATTACGCCAACGTGCAACTCGCCGACCCGGCCAAGGAAGCCTCCGCCCGAGCGCTCATGGAAACGCTGCGCTGCCTCGTCTGCCAGGGCCAGTCGATCGCCGACAGCGATGCCGATATGGCGGCCGACATGCGCGCGCTCGTCCGCGAGCGAATCGAGCGTGGCGAAAAGCCTGCCACGATCCGCGACTGGCTGATCGCACGCTACGGCGACTACGTGACGTACGATCCGCCGTTATCGGGGCTCACATGGCCGTTGTGGCTAGCGCCGATCCTGCTGCTCGGCATCGGCGGCTGGATCGCACGGTCGAGCTTCCGGCGGAGGACACGCTGATGGGTTACGTCTGGCTGGCCGCGATCGGCGCCGGTGCGTTTGCGCTGCTCGCGGCATTGAAGGTGAACCGCGTTCTTTGGACGATGGTCGCGGCGGCGCTGATGCTCGGTGCGGCGGGGTATGCGTGGCAGGGGCAGCCAGGACTTGCCGGCCATGAAGCGTCGCCCGGGCTTGCAGCAACGCCGGACGACAGCGCGATGCTCGAACTGCGCGACCAAATGCTAGAGCGGTATACGGGCGCGGCAGCGTACCTGGTTGCGGCGGACGCGATGACGCGGATCGGCGACCGGCGCGCGGCTGTGCAGGTGTTGCTCGGAGGGCTCAGGATCGCCCCGAAGAGCGTGGTGATGTGGACGGGCCTCGCCAACGCGCTGGCGGCGCACGATGCCAACCAGGTTTCGCCGCCCGCGTTGTTCGCCTTTCAGCAGGCAATGCGGTTGGCGCCGAAGCATCCTGCTCCGCCGTTCTTTCTAGGGCTGGCGTATGTGCGGGCGGGTGAGTTCGCGACGGCTCGGCCATATTGGGCGAGGGCGCTGGCGTTGACACCGGCCAACATCTCATATCGGGGCGAGATCGCCACTCGGCTCGCGTTGCTGGATCGGTTTCTGGCTATTCAGGATACGCCGAACGCAGGTCAAAAATAATCCCGTCATCCTGGCGCAACCCAGAATGACGGGATGAAGCGCTTACTGCCCGCGGCCGGTCTTCGACTGCAACTCGTCGATCTTCTTCGACGCATCCGCCTTGGTGAGCGTCTCGTCGAATTCCTCATGCGCTTCCTCGGACAGCGTCTTGAGGTAGCTCGCCTGCGCACCGGTCATCTTCTCGTCGCCGGTGGTCCAGTCGTCCGGGTCCTTCTCGGCGTTCGAGAATGGTTCGGACTTGGGGTTCGGGGTGTCGGACATTGGAAATTCCTTTCCCCTGTCCAACACCCGTGTTCCGTATCCGTTCCCGAGTCAGCCCGCCCAAGCTTCGCAAGGTAAACCTAGATCATCGGCGACCGCCTTGTACGCGATCTTGCCCTTGTAGACGTTCAGCCCGTTGGCGAGGTGCGGGTCGGCCTTCATCGCTGCCTCGGCGCCCAAATTGGCGAGCTTCAGCGCGAACGGCAGCGTCGCATTGTTGAGCGCGAATGCCGACGTGCGCGCCACGGCGCCCGGCATGTTGGCGACGCAGTAATGGATCACGCCGTCGACCTCGAACACCGGATCCTCGTGCGTCGTCGCGTGCGACGTCTCGAAGCACCCACCCTGGTCGATCGCGATGTCGACCAGCACCGAGCCGCGCTTCATCGTCTTCAGCATCTCGCGCGTGACGAGCTTCGGCGCAGCCGCTCCCGGCACCAGCACCGCGCCGATCACCAGATGCGCGTTCTTCACAGCCGCCGCGATCGCGGCCTTCGACGCATACGCCGTCTTGATCTGGCTGGAGAAGAACATGTCGAGTTCGGCGAGGCGATCGTTCGAGATGTCGTAGATCGTCACGTCGGCGCGCATGCCGACCGCCATCTGCGCCGCGTTGACGCCCGAGACGCCGCCACCGAGAATCGCGACCTTGGCCGGCGCAACACCGGGAACGCCGCCGAGCAGCACGCCACGTCCGCCCTGCTCCTTCTCGAGATAATGTGCGCCGACCTGCACCGACATGCGGCCTGCGACCTCCGACATCGGCTTCAGCAACGGCAGGCCGCGACGATTGTCGGTGACGGTCTCGTACGCGATGCAGGTCGCGCCGGACTTCATCAGCCCCTCTGCCTGCGGCTTGTCGGCGGCGAGATGGAGATAGGTGAACAGCAGGTGGCGCGGTTCGAGCATCGCGATCTCGCCCGGCTGCGGCTCCTTCACCTTCACGATCATGTCGGCGCCGGCGAATACGGCAGCAGCGGTCGGCAGGATCGTCGCGCCCGCGTCGATATAATCCTGGTCTTCGAAATCGATGCCGGATCCGGCCAGCGTCTCGACGACGACCTCGTGACCGGCGGCGACCAGTTCGGCCACCGATGGCGGGGTAAGGCCGACGCGATATTCGTGGTTCTTGATTTCCTTGGGGACACCGACGCGCATTGATTCCACTCCATTATCGTTTGCGCCATACTAGCGCGCCTTGGACGGGAAGGGTTCGCAAACTGGTCGCGGTGCGATACCGCATCTGCAAGATGATTGCATCCGTCGTCGCCAAAACGGGATAATCTTGAGCATCACGATCGAACGCAGGATACTGGACCTGCTCGCCGCCAATTCCGACCTGACCAGCGCGGAGCTTGGCGACGCGGTCGGCCTGTCGGCAAGCGCCGCGCATCGCCGGGTCGCGCAGTTGCGGGAGAGCGGCGCGATTACCGGCTATCGTGCGGTATTGTCGCAGGCCGCGCGCGGCGATCCGAGCATCGTGCTCGTCAACGTCACGCTGCGCGATCAGCGCAAGGAGACGATGGCGGCGTTCGAGGCGGTAATCGTCGAGTGTCCGCAGGTCGTGCAATGCTTCCTGATGAGTGGGGAGGCGGATTACATGCTCCACGTCGAGATCCGCCACGGCGAGACGTTCGAGCGCATCCACCGCGAGACCTTGTCGCAACTGCCGGGGGTGACGCGGCTGGCGTCGCATTTCGTGATCCGAGAGGTGATCAGGCGCTAGTGTTTTCCTGCGAACGCAGGAATCCAGGGTTAAGAACGACGGCGCCCGTGACCCTGGGCTCCTGCGTTCGCAGGAGAACGGAAGGGGGTGCGTTATGCCCTCAAGCGCCGGTCCGATCAGCCCCAGTTAATCCACGTTGCCCGCCTCGCCGTTGCCGCCTTCCAGCCCTCATGCTAAATGCGCGCGCTTGGGGCACAGGGTGAAATCGGAAATTCGATGAAGATTGCTGCACTTCCGGGTCGATTCACCGTCCAGTGAGCGTCGACCAGACCGCCGCGGCTTCGACCGTGCCACCCGCCAATCTCGATCTCGAGACGGGGCATCATAACTCGGACGGCATGCTGAAGCTCGCCTTCGGTGCGATCGGCATCGTCTTCGGCGATATCGGCACGAGCCCGCTCTACGCCTTCCGCGAGACCTTCGCTGGCCACCACAAGCTCGCGCTCGACGCCGCGCACATCATGGGCGTCATCAGCCTGATGTTCTGGTCGATGATGATTGTCGTGACGGTCAAGTACGTCATCATCATCATGCGCGCCGACAACAAGGGCGAGGGCGGCAGCCTCGCGCTGCTCGCACTCGTCTCGGGCAAGACCAAGACCAAGCGCTGGAGCAAGGGCATCATCCTGCTCGGCGTGTTCGCGACGGCGCTGTTCTACGGCGACAGCATGATCACGCCCGCCGTCTCGGTGCTGTCCGCAGTCGAAGGCCTCGCCGTCGCCGCGCCCGCTTTCGGCGGCCTCGTGCTGCCGATCGTGATCGTCATCCTGATCGGACTGTTCTGGGTGCAGAAGAGCGGCACCGCGCGCATCGGCCTCGTGTTCGGGCCGATCATGCTGGTGTATTTCAGCGTCATCGCGGTGCTCGGTATCCTCAGCATCGTCCAGACCCCCGAGGTGCTCTGGGCGCTGTCGCCGCACTACGCGGTCGAGTTCTTCATCATCGACCCGGAGCGGGCGTTCCTCGCACTGGGCTCGGTCGTCCTCGCGGTCACCGGCGCGGAAGCGCTGTACGCGGACATGGGCCATTTCGGTCGCAAGCCGATCGGCCTGTCGTGGCTGTTCTTCGTGCTCCCCGCGCTGATCCTCAACTACATGGGGCAGGGCGCACTGCTGTTTCGCGACGGCCGCGAGGCGCTGGTCAGCCCGTTCTACAACCTCGCCCCCGAGAGCCTCCAGCTCCCGCTCGTCATCCTCGCGACGATGGCCGCGGTGATCGCCTCGCAGGCGGTAATATCGGGCGCGTTCTCGGTAACGCAGCAGGCGATCCAGCTCGGCTTCATCCCGCGCCTCCGGATCGAGCACACCAGCGCCTCGACCGCAGGCCAGATCTACATCCCGCTCGTCAACGGCGCGCTGATGGTGATGGTGATCCTGCTCGTGCTGTTCTTCCGCACCTCGTCGAACCTGACGAGCGCGTATGGCATCGCGGTGACCGGCGCGATGTTCATCGACACGTGCCTGCTCGGCGTCGTGCTGTTCCGCCTCTGGAACTGGCCGAAGATCGCCGCGATCCCGCTGCTGGCGATCTTCTTCACCGTCGATGGCGCCTATTTCGCGGCGAACCTCACCAAGGTCCCCGCAGGTGGGTGGTTCCCGCTGCTGGTCGGGTTCATCATCTTCACGTTCCTGACGACCTGGTCGAAAGGGCGCCAGCTGATGATCGACCGGATGCACGAGGCAGCGATGCCGATTAAGGTGTTCATCGGCTCGGCAGCGAGTTCGGCGTCGCGCGTGCCGGGGACCGCAGTGTTCATGACCTCAACCGCCGACGGCGTGCCGCATGCGCTGCTCCACAATCTCAAGCACAACAAGGTGCTGCACGAGCGCGTCATCCTGCTCACCGTCAAGATCGTCGGCCAGCCCTATTGGCCAGCGCATGACCGTGCGGTGCGCGAGGAGCTTGGCGATGGCTTCCACCGCCTCGTGCTGCGCTACGGCTTCATGGAGGACGCCGACGTGCCCGCGGCGCTGCGCCAGGTCCATAATTGCGGCGCGGACTTCAAGATGATGGACACCAGCTTCTTCCTGTCGCGCCAGACGCTGCTCGCGTCGGACAAGCCCGGCATGATGATCTGGCGCGAAAAGCTGTTCGCGTGGATGCTGCGCAACGCGGAAAGCGCGATGGAGTTCTTCCGCCTGCCAACCAACCGCGTCGTCGAGCTGGGTAGCCAGGTCGAGATTTGATGGCTCCTTCGGTCCACCTCGTAAGCCTCAGCTTGATAGGCACGTATCATCTGCAAACAGTAATACCCCCCCGGCGAAGGCCGGGGCCCAATGGGAGAGGTTGCAGTAACGAAGCGCAGCGATCGTCATTGACGTTCCCCAATTGGGCCCCGGCCTCCGCCGGGGGGGAGCCTCTATGACGGCTGTGCCAACCGAAGTAGCCCCGATCATCGTCACCGCCTTGTTCGGCCGCAAGGACACCGCGTTCTTCGACTCGATGCGCCGCGAGCATTTCCCGCCCGAGCGCAACCAGCTCGACGCGCACCTGACGCTGTTCCACCACCTGCCGCCCTCGGGCCTCGACGAGCTCAAGCACCGGCTCAACCAGGAAACGCGCGGCATCCGTGCTCCACAGGCGCGCGTGGGCGGCCTGATGTCGCTGGGTCGCGGTGTCGCCTACCGGATCGAGTCCCCCGATCTCGTCGGTATCCGCGCGCGCCTCGCGGACGCGTTCACCGGCATGCTCACCCCGCAGGACGCCGGCGGCTGGCGTCCGCACGTCACGATCCAGAACAAGGTCAGCCCGCAAGTCGCCAAGCTCCTGCTCGGCAATCTGCAGCGCGATTTCACGACGAAGGACGTCGAAATCGTCGGTCTGGGCGCGTGGTGGTATCGCGGCGGACCGTGGGAAGCGATTTCCCGGCACATGTTCGCTTGACCGCCTCGAAACCGCTTCCTATAGGCCGCGCCTCGCAGGGAAGAACGCTTCCCTGACGGACGGTACGGCGAAGTAGCTCAGTTGGTTAGAGCACGGGAATCATAATCCTGGGGTCGGGGGTTCAAGTCCCTCCTTCGCTACCATTTCAGACCTGGCGCATGGCGCCGCCGGCACATCCCCGCAGACCGACGCAAGCGATCACCAACTGCGGGAAACTCGTCTTCGCAATCGCAAAATGCGCTTCTATTGCCTTGGGTTAATGGTCAGCCAGTGTGCCGCATCTTGGGCGCACGCGTCGGCCCGGCCGTTCGGGAGATACGAGTATGCGCGACAAACGCCCTGATGGGATCGCCGATTATACGGGTCCGGCTGGTGGCTGGGGCGCGCTGAAGGCGGTTGCCGTCTCGCTCAAGGCGCAGCAGATCGTCGTCCGCGGCGGCCAGACGCTCCTGAAGTCGAACCAGCCAGACGGCTTCGATTGCCCGAGCTGCGCATGGCCCGACCCGAAACATACCTCCTCCTTCGAATTCTGCGAGAACGGCGCGAAGGCCGTCGCATGGGAATCCACCGCCAAGACGATCGGCGCGGACTTCTTCGCCACGCACAGCGTGTCGGACATCTGGAAGCAGAGCGATCACTGGATCGAGGACCAGGGCCGCGTCACCGAGCCGCTCCGCTACAACGCCGCCACCGATCACTATGAGGTCGTGAGCTGGGCGGATGCGATGCGCGAGATCGGCGCAGGCCTCGCCGCCGTCCCCGATCCCAATCAGGCGGAGTTCTACACCTCGGGCCGCTGCTCGAACGAGGCGGCGTTCCTGTTCCAGCTGTTCGTGCGGCTCTACGGCACCAACAACTTCCCCGACTGCTCGAACATGTGCCACGAGGCGACGTCGGTCGGGCTGCCGAAGTCGATCGGCATCGGCAAGGGCACCGTCAGCCTTGAGGATTTCGACCACGCCGACCTGATCCTGTCGATCGGCCATAACCCCGGCACCAACCATCCGCGGATGATGGCGACGCTGCGCGAAGTGTCGAAGCGCGGCGGTAAGATCATCGTCTTCAACCCGCTCAAGGAACGTTCGCTCGAACGCTTCGAATCGCCGCAGTCGGTGGTCGAGATGGCGACGATGTCGGCAACCCCGATCGCGAGCAGCTATTACCAGGTGAAGGTCGGCGGCGATGCAGCCGCGCTGAAGGGTATCGCCAAGGCGCTGGTCGCGCTCGACGAGGCGGCCAAGGTCTCTGGCGGCGAGCGCGCGCTCGATCACGCGTTCATCGCCGAGCATACCGCGGGGCTCGACGACTATATCGCCGATCTCGCCACCACCGAATGGGCGGATATCGAGCGCTCCAGCGGGCTCTCGCAGAAGGACCTCGAAGAAGTCGCGCTCGCCTATTCGAAGTCGAAGTCGACGATCTGCTGCTACGGCATGGGCGTCACGCAGCATCGCACCGGCACGACCAACGTCCAGCAGATCGCCAATCTGCTCCTGCTCCGCGGCAATATGGGCCGGCCAGGCGCGGGCATCTGTCCGCTGCGGGGCCACAGCAACGTCCAGGGCGACCGCACCGTCGGCATCACCGAGCGGCCGATGCCCCTGCTGCTCGACAACATGCGCGACGTGTTCGGATTCGAACCACCCCGGGAGCATGGCCATTCGGTGGTCGAGAGCATCGCGGCGATGCGCGACGGCCACGCCAAGGCGATCGTCTGCCTCGGCGGCAACCTCGCTATCGCCTCGTCCGATCCGCAGGCATGCGCGGAGGGCTTCCGCAACCTCGACCTCGCGGTCCACATCACCACCAAGCTCAATCGCACGCAGTTGCTGATGGCGAAGGCGACCTACGTCCTGCCGTGCCTCGGTCGGACCGAACTCGACATGCAGGCGACCGGCCAGCAATCGGTCACGGTCGAGGATTCGATGTCGATGGTCCACGCCTCTCGCGGCTTCCTGATGCCACCGGGCGACAACGTGAAGTCGGAGATCTGGATCGTCGGCGAGATCGCCAAGGCGACCTTCGCCGCCAAGGGCCGCGCGCCGGTCGAGATCGACTGGGATGCCTATGTCGGCGACTACAGCCTGATCCGCGACAAGATCGAGGCGGTGTTCCCCGCGTTCGCCGACTACAACGCACGTATCCGCAAGCCGGGCGGCTTCCACCTGCCGAACTCGGCGGCGATGCGCGAGTGGAAGACGGATAGCGGCAAGGCGAACTTCATCGTCGCCAAGGGCGTCGAGGAGGACGAAAGCGCGGGCGATCCGACCGTTTTGCGTCTGACGACGCTGCGCGCGCACGATCAGTACAACACCACCGTCTACAGCCTCGACGACCGCTATCGCGGCGTATTCGGGCGCCGCGACATCCTGTTCATGAACGAGCGCGACATGGCACGGCTCGGGCACAAGGAAGGCGACGTCGTCGACATCGCCACCGCGCTTCAGTTCGCCCGGCCCGACCGCGTCGTGCAGAAGCTGATGCTGGTCCGCTACGCTTTGCCCGATGGTTGCGTCGCTTCCTACTACCCCGAGACGCAGCCGTTGATCGCGCTCGAGGATCACGATCCGCAGAGCTTCACCCCTTCCTACAAATCCATCCCGGTGACCGTCCGTCCCGCCGCCGCCGACATGGGTTCGGATCGCGGCGTGGTGCGCGCGGGGATCGTCGGGCACGAGAGTAAAGTACACGCATGAGCACCGGCTATTCGTCGACGATCGACACCTACGCGACCCTAGCTGCGACCAAGGCGGAGGCGTTGCGGCGCTCTCCCGCGGGGTTCTTCGCTGGCGCGATCCTAGCGGGCACGTATATCGGCATTGCGATGATCCTCGCGCTCAGCACGGGCTCGGGCCTCGAACCCGGCGTGCGACCGTTGGTGATGGGCGCGACCTTCGGGCTCGGGCTCATCCTGACCGTGTTCGCCGGGGCTGAACTGTTCACCGGCTATGTGATGTATCTCGGCTTCGGCCTCGCACGCCGGACGATCACGATCGGCGACGCGCTCAAGCTCGCCGCCGTCGTGTGGATCGGCAACCTTGTGGGCGGCGTCGTGCTGTCGGTGGTGTTCGCGGCAGGCGGTGGCGGTGCCATCTTCGCCAACGCAGATACGATGTTCCACGGCTATGTCCTGCATAAGGTGTCGGTCGACGCGACCGCGCTGATGGCGCGTGCGATCCTGTGCAACTGGCTCGTCTGCCTCGCGATCTGGACCGCGGCACGGATGACCGGCGACACCGCCAAGTGCATTGCGATGGCCTGGATTCTGCTCGCGTTCGTCGCCGCCGGGTTCGAGCATTCGGTCGCCAACATGACCGCGCTGACGCTCGGCCTGCTGGTGCCCAACTCGTCGATCGACCTCGCCGGCATGGTCCGCAATCTTGCCATCGTCACCGTCGGCAACACGATCGGTGCCTTGGTCTTCGTCGTCGGCGGCTATCTGGTCGCGTCGAAGACGGACGCGGTGCAGGCCGCTAAGTAACCGCGTTTTCGCGTAGCAGCGGCGGCCCTGCTGCTACGCGAACATCTCCCACGGATCGTTGACGACAAGGATCGCGTCGCTGCGGGCGAGCGCGAGCAATGTCAGGCCGTGCTCGCGCGCATGATCGATCGCCAGGCTGGTCGGTGCGGAGATGCCCACCAGCATCGGCGCACCGGCGATCAGTGCCTTATCGACCATCTCGAAACTGATTCGCGACGTGACGAGGATGAAGCCGGCGATAGGCTGCCCCGTGATCGCGATGCCGCCGACGAGCTTGTCGAGCGCATTGTGACGGCCGACGTCTTCATACGCTGCAACGATCCGACCCTCGCGATCGCAGGCGGCGGCGGCGTGGATCGCGCCCGTAGCCGCGTTCAGAGGCTGGTGGGCGCGTAACCCACCCAGCGCGGCGAACAGCGCGTCCACAGGCGTGCCGGGCTTGGGCGGCGTCTGTGGGACCGGTTTGCGGATCTGTTCGAGCCCGGAGATCCCACAGAGCCCGCAACTTGTGTCGCTGGTCCGGTGGCGAACGCGGTCGTGAATGCGGCCCTTGCATCGCTCGGACAGTCCGACGCGGACGATCCAGCCAGCCTCCGCCTCGAAGACATCGATGTCGCGCACGTCGTCGGCGCTGTCCGCGAGCCGCTCGGTCAGCAGAAAGCCGGTCGTGAATTCGGCCAAGTCGGCGGGCGTCATCATCATCACCGCATAGCCGAGCCCGTCGATCTCGATCGCGACCGGAACTTCGACGGCAATGGCGCGCTCGCCCGCGGTAATCGAATCAGGCCGCAGGATCTTGATCGCTTCGTTGCGCGACGTACTCATAAGATATCGAGGTCCTGCGGCGTGTTGACGTTCGGAATAGGCGCACCCGCCGGGATCGGGATAGCGCCAATCGCCTCCGCCCATCCGCGCACCGATCGCCGCGGCACGGCCTCGATGTGGGTCAGCAAATTGCCGAGCAAACCCGTCTCCCAATGCCCGAGCACCGGAGCGTCGGGGCAATAGGCAGAGGCACGTCGGGACAGCACCGTCAGCAACCCGTCCGGCAGCCACGGCATGTCGCACGCAATCGTCAGCACCGAGGTGAACCCGCGCGAGCCCGCATAACCGAGCGCGCCAGCGATGCCCCCCAATGGCCCAATATTCGGACTTGGCAGGTCAGGTATCGCGCCGTCGCGTCCCGCGATCACCGCGGTCTCGACATGAGGCGACAGCAGCGCCCGTGCATGCTCAGCCAGCACGCGTCCGTCCAACACCGCCATCGCCTTGTCGGACCCGAAGCGCGACGACCTCCCGCCAGCCAGTACGACACCCAGAATGCGCTGCTCGGTCAGCGCGTCTTCTCGATCCGCACCGGCACGGATTTCGCTGCCGGAACATGGCTTTCGCGGGCATGGTGAGCAACCGGTATGAGCAAATTGCACTCGGGGTAATACGCACCGAGGCAGCCCTCGGGGATCGCATATTCGACCACGCGGAGCTTGTTCAGGCGGCGGTCCGAATTGCCGCCGGCGTCACCGACCAGATCGACGTCGTCGCCATCGGTGATCCCCATCCGGATCATGTCGCTGCGGTTCATGAACACGATGTCGCGCGTACCCTTCACGCCGCGGAAGCGGTCGTGATAGCCATACACGGTCGTGTTGAACTGGTCGTTCGACCGCAGTGTCATCAGCCGGAAGCGGCCCTCCGCTTCCTCGAACCCGGTGACGTTCAGCGCCTGTGGGACGTTGATCTCCGCCTTGCCGCTCTTCGTCTTCCACTCGCGATGTGCCGCCGGAACGCCCTTCCAGAAGCCACCGGGCGTGAACATCTGGTCGTTGAAGTTCTTGAACAGGCCTGGATACGTCACCTCGATCGCATCGCGAACCCGCGCATAATCGCGCACCCACGCATCCCAATCGAGCTTGGGATTGGGCGCGAGCGTCGCCTTGGCAATCCCCGCGACGATCGCAGGCTCCGATAGCAGCGTCTCGGAAGCCGGCGTCGCCTTGCCCTTCGACCCGTAGATCTGGCTGAACGAATCCTCGATCGACACGCTCTGCGGCCCGGTGCCCTGCATGTCCGTCTCGATCCTGCCGAGGCAGGGGAGCAGATACGATGTCTCGCCCGGCAGAAGGTGCGAGCGGTTGAGCTTGGTCGCGATATGCACCGTCAGGTCGAGCGCGCGCCACTTCGGCTCCATCCGCGCATGATCCGGGATCGCGCGCACGAAATTGCCACCAAGACCGACGAACGCCTGCGCGCTGCCGTCGAGCACCGCTTCGCACGCCTCGACCGTATCCCAACCCTTCTCACGCGGCGGCTCGAAGCCATATTGCTCGGCAAGCTTGTCGAGCGGCGCGAGTTCGGGCTTCTCGGTGATGCCGACGGTGCGCTGGCCCTGCACGTTCGAGTGACCGCGGACCGGCCCCATGCCGGCACCCGGCTTGCCGATATTGCCGCGGAGCAGCATCAGATTGACGAGCATGTGCACGTTGTCGATCCCGCCGACATGCTGCGTCAGCCCCATGCCGTACACCGCGATGACCGCCTTGGACTTGGCATAGACCTTCGCCGCCGCCTCGATCTCGGTACGGGGCAGGCCGCTCTCATGCTCGATCGTCGCCCACTCGGTTGCGCGCGCGACATCGGCGAACGCCTCGAACCCGGTGGTGTGCTCGGCAAGAAACGCATGATCGAGCACCGGCAAGCCGTTGATCCGCTTGGCGTTGTCGTCGGCTTCGATCAGGTATTTGCACATCCCCATGATCGCGCCGACGTCGCCGCCGGTCTTCAGCTGGTGATATTGCGAGGCGATCGGCGTCGACTTGCCCGTCACCATCTCGATCGGGTTCTGCGGATCCTGGAATTTCTCCAGCCCGCGCTCCTTTAGCGGATTGAACACGACGATCTCGACGCCACGCTTCGCACAATCGCGCAGCGGATGCAGGAACCGGGGGCTGTTAACCCCGGGGTTCTGCCCGAAATAGAAAATCGCGTCGCACTTCTCATAGTCCGACAGGTGGATCGTGCCGACCGCCGACCCGATCGCCGACTTCAGACCGACCGAGGTCGTCTCGTGGCACATGTTCGAACTGTCGGGCAGGTTCTGACTGCCGTACATCCGCGCGAGCAGGCTATACATGTACGACGTCTCGAGGCTGGCGCGGCCCGACGCGTAGAAGATGACCTTGGTCGGATCATAGGTCTTCAGCTTGGCGCCAATGCCCGCGAACGCCTCGTCCCAACTGCACGCCGCATACTTGTCCGTCGCGGCATCATACTTCAGAGGGTGCGTCAGCCGCCCCGCCTGTTCGAGATCGTAATCCTTCCAGCCGATCAGCTCGCTGACGGTGTGCTGCTCGAAGAACGCCGGCGTCACGCGGAACGAGGTCAGCTCCCAAGCCGTCGCCTTCGCACCATTTTCGCAGAACTCCGCGACATGTGGATGCGCGGGCTTGCCCCACGCGCAACTCACGCACGCAAAGCCATCCGGCTTGTTCTGCCGGGCGAGTTCGCGGATCACCTCAGGCCCGACCTTCTCGCGCGCGGAAATCTCGACGAGCGACTTCATCGACCCCCAGCCGCCTGCTGGTGCCGTGTAATCCTCGATCTCTACGGTCCGGTCGTCGCTCATGCTTATCTCCGCTTTTATAGTCCAACGCAGTGGCAAAGCTTTCGATGCAGGCACCACAGATTTACCGGCGGTTCAAATCCGGACGCGCATCCCCTAGATGCAGTCTCGAATCTCCAAGGAACTCCGATGACGACGCACACGACCCGCATGCTTATCCTCGGCTCGGGCCCCGCCGGGCTCTCCGCCGCGATCTATGGCGCGCGTGCCGGGATGGCGCCGATCGTCGTGCAGGGCATCCAGCCCGGCGGCCAGCTTACGACGACCACCGACGTCGAGAACTATCCCGGCTTCAAGGACGTGATCCAGGGGCCGTGGCTGATGGAGCAGATGCAGGCACAGGCCGAGCATGTCGGCACGCGGATGATGTGGGACACGATCGTGCAGGTCGATCTGACCAGCCGCCCGTTCCGTCTGATCGGCGACAGCGGCGACGTGTATGAGGGCGACACGCTGGTGATCGCGACCGGTGCGCAGGCGAAGTGGCTCGGGATCGACAGCGAAGAGCCGATGAAGGGTAAGGGCGTCAGCGCCTGCGCGACCTGCGACGGGTTCTTCTACCGCGGCAAGAAGGTCGCCGTCATCGGTGGCGGCAACACCGCGGTCGAGGAGGCGCTGTACCTCACCAATCATTCGCCCGACGTGACGCTGATCCACCGTCGCGATTCGCTGCGCTCGGAAAAGATCCTCCAGGAGCGGCTGTTCGCGCACAAGGGCGTGACCGTGCTCTGGAACAAGGAGGTTCGCGAGTTCGTCGATGGTGGCGGCAATGCAGGCCTGGTCGCGCTGGAACTCGAGGACACGGTGACCGGCGAGCGTTCACGGCTCGCAGTCGATGGCGGGTTCGTGGCGATCGGCCACCATCCTGCAACCGAGCTGTTCCGCGGGCATCTGGAACTCGATTCGGACGGGTACATCTCGGTCGAGACCGGCTCGACCCGGACCAACGTCGAGGGCGTGTTCGCGTGCGGCGACGTCGCGGACAAGGTGTATCGGCAGGCCGTGACGGCGGCCGGGACGGGCTGCATGGCGGCGCTGGATGCCGAGCGCTTCCTCGCGGCAGCCGAGTTTGCTGAGTTGGCCGAAGCCGCGGAATAACGCCCGCGTCCTTCGTCATCGTCATCCTGACGAAAGTCAGGACCCAGAGTTCAGAACGATAGCGTTCAAGGCTCTGGTCCTGCCGTTCGTCCGGATGACGCGCTGCTACTCCTGCTCGATCCCGTCGACGATCGCGGCGTGGAGCGCTGCGGCGTTCTCCGCCCCGGCAAAGCTATGGGACGCCGTGTCGAACCGCTTCACTTTCGCGCCACCGCGATACCGTGCGGCAAAGGCGATCGCGGTCGCGTCGCCCGTCGCAAGGACGATGGCGGCGTCGTTGTGCCAGCCGTCAAGTGCGGTCAAGACGTTGGTCGCTAGTGAAGCACGCTCTTCAGTCTTGGCGGTCACAACTCTTTTCAAGCCTCTGAGAAGCTTGGCAATGCTGACCCGTCCCGTCAGCGCGCGTCGCCAGGTTGCGGGGTCGCGTAGCGCGCTGTGATAGCGAGCCCGGATCGCGGCGGCAGGGGGGAGGTCGTCGACCGGTTGAACGACCCAGGGATTCGCGACGATGATCCGGTCGATCCCCGCCGATCGTCCGAACAGCGCGAGCGTGCTGGCGGCGTCGCAATTGCCGAAACCGACCAACCGGCTGACCCCCGGTGCCGCGCGGCGGAACGCGGCGACGGCTGCGATCAGGTCAGGTTCGGCGCTGAGGAAGCCCTTATTGTCGCCCGTCGAGTCGCCCACGCCGCGGCGGTCGTAACGGAACACGGGTATGCCAGCGGCGGCCAGTCGATGCGCCAGCATCGCCATGCCGCGATGTGCGCCGCTGCGGATTTCATTGCCGCCGGACACGATGAGCAGTCCTGTAGACCCGTCTGCCTCATCCAGCGTCGCGGCAAGGCTTTCGCCTTCGCAAGCGAACGCGATCAGCGTTCGCACGATGCAATCCAGTGTGAGATGTCGCCAGCAAGTATTTGAGCCAATGAGATATCATTGTCCGGCTCCGACCGGCGCCACAGGGGCGCTGCCGCATATTTCACGTCTGCGTCGCGCGGGTCGGATTCGAGCCGGACACCTCGCAGGGGGCCGGTTCCAGCATAGGGTGTGGCGTCGCGGAGGTCGGCTAGCATTTCGCGGGACAGCGTGTTGCCCGCATAGTCGGGTTCGCTGGCGCGAGCGGAGCGGGAGGCCACCCGCGCGCGGTCCAGTTCACGCAACAGGTCTTCGCCCGTTTGCGGGGACAGCTGCCATCGTCCGGCGAGGGCCGCGTCGGTATCGAAAAGCGCGCCGCTTCTTATCGAAAGGCCGTAAATGTTCCGGCCAAGTTGTTGAGCAAGATCGGTATAGGCTGTCCGCTGGTCGCGGAGTCGCGCTTCGCCTGTGACAACGATGCTCTCGCCGATGCCGGGGAGATCGGGAACCACGCTGCTGATCCCAATGACCGCGAGTGCGCGTAGAATCGTGACGAGGAACTGGCGGGTCCGGTTCGCTTCTTCGAACAGCGGGAGGGCGCCGATGACGATCGGGCCGGCATCGGCGCCGAACCGCAGCATCGCTTCGCGGCCGCCGCTCCAGTCATAGGTATCGAAGCGCAGGGCGGTCATCCTGGGTGAGGCTAGACCCCCCTTTGAAGCTAGACCAGTGCCTTGCTCGCTGCAAACTGGACGAGCGCGCCGAACGTCTCGAGCATCTCGCCGTCAATCTCGTCGTCCTCGATCAGGATGCCGAGCCGGTCCTCGAGTTCGGTCAGCACGCTTGCGACCGCCATCGAATCGAGCTCGGGCAGCGCGCCGAACAGCGGTGTGTCGGCGGTGAACGCAGCGACGCGGTCCGCGCTCAGACCGAGGATATCGGCGAGGACGGCGCGTACCGTCGTTTCGACTTGGGAAGTGCCTTCGAAGATCACGAGCATCGCCTGAACGGTTAGGAACCCGGCCCCGCTAGCGTGTGGGGGTGAATTCGGCAACGGGTTCGCGCTAACGGGGCTTGGCGCTATTAGGGGCGCATGATCGCGCTCGACCCCAAGCCGTACCCTATCGACCACATCGCGCTGCGTGGTGCGCCTGACGCGATTGCGCTGGTCGACAAGGCGGGCGCGATGACCTTTGCCGAGCTCGAGGCAGGGGTCGGTGAACTGGCGGGGTGGCTCGCTGCCCGGGGGCTGTCGGCGGGCGACCGCGTCGCGACGTGGCTGCCGAAGACGCGCGTCGCCTGCCTGATGCCGCTCGCGGTGGCGCGAGCGGGGCTGGTGCATGTGCCGGTCAACCCACTGCTCCGGCGAGCGCAGGTCGCGCATATCCTGGGGGACAGCGGCGCTCGCTTACTGGTGACCCAAAGCGCGAGGGCCGGGACGCTAGACGATGGCGACGTACCGGACGGCTGCGCGATCGTAGACGAGATGGATCCTCTTTCTCTGTTCCCTCGCGAACGCGGGGGCCCAGGATTGCAGAACGCGACGCCCGTGATTCCTGGCCCCCCGCCTCCGCGGGGGAACGGAATGATGGGTCCCTCCGACGCTGACCCCGATACCCTGGCCGCAATCCTCTACACGTCCGGTTCCACCGGCCGGCCGAAAGGCGTGATGCTAAGCCACGCAAACCTGTGGCTCGGCGCGATCTCCGTCGCGCACTATCTGAAGCTGAAGCCCGAAGACCGCGTGCTCGGCGTACTCCCCTTGTCGTTCGACTACGGCCAGAACCAGCTACTCTCCACATGGGCGGCCGGCGCGTCGGTAGCGCCGCTCGACTACCTCGTCGCACGCGACGTGGTGAAGGCGGTCGAGCGGGTCGAGGCGACGACGCTCGCGGGCGTGCCGCCCTTGTGGGTTCAGCTACTGGAAGCGGAGTGGCCGGCGGAAACCGCCGCTCGGTTGAAACGCCTGACCAACTCGGGCGGCGCATTGACGCCGCGACTCGTACGGGGCCTGCGCGAGCGGTTGCCGGCGGCGAAGATGTACGCGATGTACGGGCTGACCGAGGCGTTCCGATCGACCTATCTCGACCCGGCGCTAATCGATACGCATCCCGACGCGATGGGGCGCGCGATCCCGTTCGCCGAGGTCTCAGTGGTGAAACCCGACGGCACGCGCGCCGCGCCGGGGGAGGCGGGGGAACTCGTGCATGCGGGCCCACTCGTCGCGCAAGGCTATTGGCAGGATGCGGAGCGGACGGCGCAGCGGTTCCGCCCGGCTCCCGGTGGCAACGGCATGGCGGTCTGGTCAGGGGATACCGTCGTCGAGGGCGAGGACGGCTTGCTCCGATTCGTTGGCCGCGATGACGAGATGATCAAGAGCGCAGGCAACCGGATCAGCCCGCTCGAGGTCGAGGAGGCGGTGCTGGCAGGCGGCGAAGCGCGCGAGGCGGTCGCGGTCGGCGTGCCGGACGAGCGGCTGGGGCAGGCGATCGTCGTGATGCTGGCGGGGGATGCGAGCGAGGAGGCGACGTTGCGGGCGCGGTTGCGGACTGCTCTGCCGAGCTTCATGCAGCCGGGGATATACCTCTGGCGGGACGAATTACCGCGTAATGCCAATGGGAAGTTGGATCGGTCTGCCATTGCGTCGGAGGTAAAAGCTTGTTCTCCCGCGAAGGCGGGAGTCCAGTCTGGGCCCCCGCCTTCGTGGGGGAACACGGAAGGGAGCGCGTCATGAAACCGATGGGTGCTCTTCCTCCTGAGTTTGCTGCGCAGTCGGGGGCGCTAACGATCGGCGATCGGCCTGCCGATGGTTGGGCTGTAGAGGCCAGTGACACTCCGCTGTTCGTCTACGACATGGCGATCGTCGCTGCGCGCATCGCGCGGTTTCGTGCGGCGATGCCGGCGATCGACCTCCATTACGCGATAAAGGCCAATCCGCACGCCGACCTGCTGACCGCCATCGCACCGCTGGTCGACGGGCTCGACGTCGCTTCCTCGGGCGAACTCGCGAAGGCTATGATCGTCAAACCCGCCGCGTCGATCAGTTTCGCGGGCCCCGGCAAGCGCGACGACGAACTCGCCCCCGCGATCACCGCCGGCGCCACGCTCAACGTGGAATCTGAAGGCGAGGCGGCGCGGGCGTTCGCGATCGGCGAGCGGCTCGGCCACACACCGCGCATGGCGGTCCGCGTAAACCCCGACATCGAACTCCGCGGTTCGGGCATGCGAATGGGCGGTCGCGCATCGCCGTTCGGAGTCGATGCGGTACGGGCGGCAGCGCTTGTGAAAGCGATCGTCGCAGCGGGCGCGGACTGGCGCGGGTTCCATATCTACGCCGGCAGCCAGGCGCTCGATGCCGGTGCGATCATCGAGACGCACGCGGCGACGATCGCACTCGCGGCACGCCTGGCGGACGAAGCGGGCGCTGCGCCGCCGCTCGTCAACCTCGGCGGCGGTTTCGGCGTGCCCTATTTCAACGGCGACATGCCGCTCGACGTCGAGCGCGTCGGCGAGGCGCTAGCCGAAGCGCTCGCATTCCGCCCCGCGATCCTCACCGAAACACGATTCGCGATCGAACTCGGCCGCTGGCTCGTGGCCGAAGCGGGCGTCTACCTGACCCGCGTCATCGACATGAAGCAAAGCCAAGGCGAGACCTTTGTCGTCGTCGACGGCGGCCTCAACCACCAGCTCGCCGCCAGCGGCAATTTCGGCACCGTGGTCCGCCGCAACTACCCGATCGCGGTCGCGGCGCGGATGGGCCACGCGCCGACCGAAACCGTCTCCGTCGTCGGTCCGCTCTGCACCCCGCTCGACCGGCTCGGCGACAAGGTCGCGCTCCCCCCCGTCCATGTCGGCGACCTGATCGCGATCTTCATGGCGGGTGCCTACGGGGCGAGCGCCAGCCCGAGCGCGTTTCTCGGGCATCCACCAGCGTCCGAGATCGTTACTGGTATATAAGGTGCAGTTGCAGTGCCTTGGCGGGGCATGGTTACGGGGCGCTCCTAACGCTATCTTCACCTGTTACTTGCATAGCGAAGGCTGAGTTAGCCGCCCGTCGGGCAACCGATGGACGGTGCGGCGCCAGGAGAAAGTTACCCATGCGTTCCGGATCTGTATCGAAATCCCTGCTGACCCTAGGCCTCGCCGCGACCACGCTCGGCGCGTGCACCACCGGCAGCACGCCGCCCGCACTGCCGCCCGCCTCGTTCGTCGCGAAGCAGGAATTGCCGGGCGAGGAATATGTGATCGGCCCGCTCGATCAGCTCAACATCTTCGTCTGGCGCAATCCAGAACTGTCGTCGAAGGTCCAGGTGCGTCCCGACGGCCGGATCACGACGCCGCTGATCAACGACCTGCCCGCGGTCGGCAAGACCCCCGCGATGCTCAGCGACGACATCAAGAAGGCGCTGGGGGCCTATATCAAGGACCCGATCGTCTCGGTGATCGTCGAGAATTTCAGCGGCACCTACAGCCAGCAGGTCCGCATCGTCGGCGCGACCGAGAAGCCCGCGTCGATCCCGTACCGCGCCAACATGACTCTGCTCGACGCGATGATCGCGGTCGGCGGGCTCAGCCAGTATGCGGCGGGCAACAAGGCACGGCTGGTGCGCTACGATCGCGCGACCGGTAAGCAGACCGAGTTCGGGTTGCAGATCAACAACCTGCTGAAGAAGGGCGACTCGTCGGCCAACGTCCGGCTCGCGCCGGGCGACGTGATCATCATCCCCGAATCGATGTTCTGAGGCGATCGGGATGAACGGGATCTACGACGAGGTGCGGATTGCGCTCCATGCGATCTGGACGCGGCGCTGGCTGGCGCTGGCGGTGGCATGGGGCGTGTGCGTGCTCGGCTGGCTGGTCGTGTCGCAGATCCCGAGCCGCTACGATTCGACCGCGCGCGTGTTCGTGCAGATGCAGACGATCCTGCCCTCGGGCATGGACGGCGTGCCACAGGTCGCGCCGATGACGGTCGACACGATCCGCACGACGCTGATCTCCGCGGTGAACCTCGAAAAGGTCGTGCGCGGCACCGATCTCGCGAACACCGTGTCGAGCGACCGGGACGTCGCCGACCGCGTCGCGGCGCTGGCCCCGAACATCAAGATCGTGTCGCAACAGGACAATCTGTTCCAGATCACGACCAGCGCCGCGACGCCGAAGCTCGCACGCCAGATCACGCAGAAGCTGATCGACCTGTTCGTCGAGCAGAACCTCGCCGGCGATCGCTCGAAGACGACGCAGAGCCTGACCTTCCTCGACCAGCAGCTCGCCTCGCGCCAGAAGCAGCTCGCCGACGCCGAGGCCAAGCGCGCCGACTTCCAGAATCGCTATCTCGGCGCTCTCCCCGGCACGGGTTCGGTCAGCGACCGGATCAGCGCCGCGCGGTCGCAGATGTCGCAGGTCGACGGCGATCTCGCCGCCGCGCAGTCGAGCCTTGCCGCGGTCCAGGGCCAGATGGCCGGGACGCCGGCGACGGTCGCAGGGACGGGGGGCGTCGCTGGCGCGGCCGGGCCGGCGCGCGCACGGCTCCAGGCGATCCAGGGTCAGCTCGCCGATGCCCGCGCGCGCGGCTATACCGAGAACCACCCCGACGTGATCGCGCTGAAAAGCCAGCTTGCATCGGCCACTGCGGCGGCGCGCAGCGAGCCGCTGGCGGGCGGCAGTGCAGGGGGCAGCGCGCAGAATCCGCTCTACGCGTCGCTCCAGTCGATGGTCGCGGATCGCACCGCCACGGTCGCCTCGCTGCGGATGCGGCGCAGCCAGTTGCAGGGCGACCTCGACCTGCTCAATTCGAAGCTGTCGGGCGATCCCGAAGTCGCCGCCGAACAGGGCTCGATCGATCGCGATTATCAGGTGTTGAAGGACCAGTACGACGCGCTGCTCAAACAGCGCGAGCAGACCGCGATCGTCGGCCAGGCGCAGTCGCAGAGCGATCACGTGAAGTTCAGCGTGATCGATCCGCCGACCATGCCGAGCAAGCCGAGCGCGCCGAACAGATTGCTGCTACTCACGGGGGTTCTGATCGCGGGACTCGCGGCGGGGATCGGCGCGGCCTTCGCGATGGGGCAGCTGCGATCCACGTTCGCGACGACCGCGCGGCTCGAAAAGGCGGCGGGGATGCCGGTGATCGGGTCGATCGGCGAAGTGGTGACGCGCGTGCAATCCGGCCAGCGTCGGCACAAGTTGAAGATGTTCCTGGGCGGTACGGCCGCACTGGGCGTCGCCTATGTCCTGTTGCTGGGGGTAGAGATCCTCCAGCGCGGACTGGCGGCATAGGGGGATGACCGTGACGAAGCCTGATCGCGAACCCTCGCTGCTCGAACGAGCGGCCAAGGTGTATGATTTCAACGCGCACGCCCGGCTGCGTGGTACCGTCGTGCCGACTCCGCCGCAGGTCGCCGCGCCCCCGGTTGCGCCCGCGGTCGCGCCCGTGGCCCCCCCAGTCGTCGAGGTGTCGGAACCCGAGTCGCCGAAGCTTGAAACGCAGGTCGAAGAGACGCCTGTTGCGGCGTCTGCGCCGGTATCCGAGGCCGAGCCGCCGCACGAATTCGTCGACCCCACCTTCCTGGCGATCCCGGAAGAACTGCGCGCACCGGTCGGTGACGAGCTTCCCGACGAATTCTACCTGCCCGACGAAGCATCCGACACCGTGAGGATCGATCGCGGGATGCTGGCCGCGAACGGCATGATCGTCCCCGGTGCGCCCGTCGGCCCGCTTGCCGAGGAGTTCCGGCTGATCAAGCGGCAGCTGCTGATCACCGGCGCGCGGATCGCGGAGAGCGGGAGCGCCGACAAGGCGCGCATGATCCTGGTCTGCTCGGCGCGCCCCGGCGACGGCAAGACGTTCTGCGCGATCAACCTCGCGCTCTCGATCGCCGCCGAGCGTGATACCGAAGTGCTGCTGGTCGATGCCGACGTCGCCAAGCCCGATGTCGTCGCGCAGCTCGGCCTCACCGATGGCCCCGGACTGCTCGATGCGCTGGGCGATACCCGGATCGACGTCGAGGATCTCGTCATCCAGACCGACGTGCCGCATCTCTCGATCCTGCCTGCCGGGTCCAAGACCAGCATGGATACCGAACTCCTCGCCAGCGCGCGGACCAAGTCGGTGATCGCGCGCCTGCTCGAGGCCAATCCGCGCCGCGTCGTGATCTTCGATTCGCCCCCTGCGCTGGCGGCGTCGCCGGCATCGGTGCTGGCGATGCGGGTAGGGCAGGTGATGCTCGTCGTCCGCGCGGACCACACCCCCGAGAACGAACTGCGGGCGGCAGTGAACCTGCTCGACGGATGCGAGCATATCCAGCTCGTGCTGAATGCCGTGTCGTTCGTCCAGGGCGGCGCACGCTTCGGTAGCTATTACGGGCACGCGTCGTGATGCGGACACTGCACACCAGGCGTATGGCCCGGAAGCTGGCGTTGATCGCCGGCGGTTGCGTGCTCGCCGCACTGCCCGCGACGCCGGTCGTCGCGCAGGCCGATCTGCCGACGCAACCCGCGCAATCGTCGCGCCGCATCACGATCAATCCGTATGTCGAGGCAAACCAGACGTTGTCCGCCGATCTCAACGGTGGCGACGTGCTGACCTATACCAGCCTCGCCGCCGGCGTCGACGCGGCGGTCCAGACCCAGCGTATCTCGGGCCAAGTCAGCTATCGGTACGAGCATCGATTCGGCTGGGGCGATCGTCTCGGCGACGATGATATCCATTCGGGCCTCGCGCGCGTCGATGCCCGCGTCACGCCGAACCTCACGCTGGAGGCTGCCGGTATCGCCACGCGGTCGCGCTCCGATATCCGCGGCGCGGCGCCGGGCGTCCTCGTCGGCAATGTCAGCAACGTCAGCCAGATCTATTCGGTCTATGCCGGCCCCAGCTTCACCAGCAACGCCGGTCCGGTGGCGCTGAACGCGAACTACCGGCTCGGCTATACCAAGGTTGATACGCCGACGTTCGGCGATGCGGGCCTGGGCGGGCAACGGCTCGACTATTACGACGATTCGATCGGCAACACCGTGACCGCGAGCGCGTCGGTGCGCCCTGGTGCGATCGCGCCGTTCGGGCTCACGGTCAGCGGCGCTTACGACCGCGAGACCGCCAGCCAGTTGAAGCAGCGTTACGAGGGCTATTACGGCCGCGGCGACATACTCCAGCCGATCTCGCCCTATGTCGCGCTCACCGCCGGCGTCGGTTACGAGAAGATTGAGACGAGCCAGAAGGATCCGGTCGTCGACGCGACCGGCACGCCCGTGCTCGATCGCGACGGTCGCTTCGTCACCAACGAGGCATCGCCGCGCCGCGTCGCCTACCGCACCGACGGCATCTATTACGACGCCGGTGTCGTCTGGCGGCCCAATCGCCGAACCTCGGTGGAGGGGCATGTCGGGCGCCGCTACGGATCGCTCAGCTACACCGGCACCGCGACCTATCAGGCATCGGACTCCGTCGGCCTCGCGGTCAACGTGTATGACGGCGTGCAGACCTTCGGCCGTCAGCTCCGGACCGGTATCGGCAATCTGCCGACCAGCTTCCTGAGCGGCAACCAGCAGGGTTTCGGCCAGCAGTTCAATGGCTGCGTGTTCGGCTCCACCGGTGCGCAACCGGGCGGCTGCCTCAACGACGTGTTCCAGTCGATCTCGACCGCCAGCTACCGCGCGCGCGGAATCGACGGCGTGATCTCGGCGACGCGCGGGCGCTCTACCTGGGGCGCGGGCATCGGCTACGCCAACCGCAAGCTCTATGCACCGCGGCTCGCGCCCGGCCTGGTCGTCGCGGGTCTCGATGACGAAAGCTATTACGGCCAGCTCTTCTACACGCGCAGGCTGACCCCGGTTTCCGGCGTCAACGCCGACCTGTTCGTCAATTATTACGACAGCGGCGTCGACGACATCACCGGAGATACCGGCGTGTGGTCTTACGGTGGGACGGGGACATATTTTCACAATTTCGGGCGTCTCGGCACCACCGCGTCGCTCGGGCTTTACAGCTTCAAGGTCGGCGACCTCGACAGCGACTGGTCGGCGCAGGCGCTGATCGGTGCGCGGTACCAGTTCTGAAGGCGAGCAGCTTATGTACGATGAACATTATGGACTGACGGGTCGGCCTTTCCAGCTCACCCCCGATCCCAAATTCTGGTTCGAGACCGCCACCCACCGCAAAGCGATGGCGTATCTCGGCTATGGTCTGGCGCAGGGCGAGGGCTTCATCGTCATCACCGGCGATATCGGCGCGGGCAAGACGACGCTCGTCGGTCACCTGATGGACACGATCGACCTTCAGCGACTGAACGCGATCAAGCTTGTCTCGACCGCGATCGAGGCGGACGACCTGCTCCGGATCGTCGCTACCGACCTGCAGGTCGATCCCGCTGGGCTGAGCAAGGCCGAGCTTCTCACCGCGATCGAGCGCGGGCTGCACGCGGTCGCGCGCACCGGCAAGCGGACGCTGTTGATCGTCGACGAGGCGCAGGCCTTGCCCGTCGATGCGCTCGAAGAACTGCGGATGCTGTCGAACTTCCAGGCCGGCGGCCACGCGCTGTTGCAGATCGTCCTGCTCGGCCAGCCCGAGTTCCGTGACCGGCTCCACGGCTCGGAGCGTCTCGAACAGCTTCGCCAGCGCGTGATCGCGATCCACCATCTCGATCCGATGGAGGAGCATGAGGTTTCCGACTATCTCGCGCACCGCCTGACGGTGGTCGGCTGGACGGGGAACCCCGATTTTACCGAGGACGCGTTCGCGGCGTTCTTCACCGGGTCGGCTGGTGTGCCGCGTCGTTTGAACCAGCTTGCCGGGCGGGTGATGCTGCACGCGGCGATCGACGACCTCACGGTGATCGACGGCGATACGGTGCGGGCGGTGCAACGTGACCTTGAGGGCGACCTGCCGATGATTGCGCAGGACCGGGGAAAAGGTGCGCGTAACGCGCACGAACCGCGCGAACCCGTTTCCGAGCCGCGTGTCGACACGCCGAGCATCGATCCTGCGGTCGAGGAGCGGCTCGCTGAACTCGAGGCGCGGGTGGACATGCAGGACAAGGCGCTACGTCGCGTGCTGACGCTGCTGGTCGACTGGGTCGAGGGCGACGATACTAAGCCCGAATACGCACCGATCCGCGGTGTGGCCGCTTGGCACGATGCTGCCTGAAATGCCTGTTCTCAATGGTATGTCCGTCGATGTTGAGGACTGGTTCCAGGTCGGCGCGTTCGAAAAGGTGATCGACAAGGCCGACTGGGACTCGCTCCAGCCGCGCGTCGAGGCCAACACCGACGCGGTCCTGGCCCTGTTCGCCGAGCGCGACACGAAGGCAACGTTCTTCACTTTAGGCTGGGTAGCCCACCGCTACCCCGCCCTGATCCGCCGCATCGTCAACGCCGGACATGAGGTTGCCAGTCACGGCTGGGACCACCAACGCGTCTTCACGATGACGCCCGAGCTCTTCCGCGCCGATCTGGTGCGAGCTCGGGTGGCGATCGAGGACGCGGCGGGGACGAAGGTCACGGGGTATCGCGCGCCGAGCTTCTCGATCGACCAGCGGACGCCTTGGGCGCACGTCGAACTGGCCGAGGCGGGCTATGCCTATTCCTCCAGCGTCGCGCCGGTGAAGCATGATCATTACGGCTGGCTCGACGCGCCGCGCTACGGGTTCAAGCCGCTCGGCGACAGCGCGTTGATCGAGGTCCCGGTGACGGTGGCCAAGTTCGGCGAGCGCAAGTTGGCGACCGGCGGCGGGTTCTTCCGCCTGCTCCCTGCGGCGATCACCGATCTCGCGGTACGGCAGGTCAATCGCGAGGACCGTCCGGCGATGTTCTACTTCCACCCGTGGGAGATCGACCCGTCGCAGCCGCGAGTCGATGCGGCACCGATGCGTTCGAAGATCCGTCATTACTCGCGGCTGGGTGCGATGGCGGGCAAGCTGCGCGGGTTGCTCGATCGCCACGAATGGGGCCGGGTCGATACGGTCGTCGCGCGCGAAGCGGCGCGGCTGGCGTGACCGCGCCGATGCCCGTCGGTGTGCGCGAAGCGGACCTTCGCGATCCGGCCGAGTGCGCTCGGATCACGGCGTTCGTCGAGGCAAGCGGCGGCGCTACGCCGTTCCATTTGCCAACCTGGAGCCTCGCGGTGCAGGACGGTTGCGGCCAGCGCGCGCACTATCTGGTTTTGGAGAGCGAAGGCGCGATCGATGGCGTGCTGCCGTTAACCGAGATGCGTTCGCCGTTGTTCGGGCGCGCGCTGGCGTCGACCGGGTTCGGTGTCGATGGCGGCGTTCTGGGTGACGCGGTCGAAGCGCTGTCGGCGGGGGCTTGGAACCTCGCGCTGCGGATCAGCTGTCCGTCGGTCGAGTTACGCGGCGGTCCTGCGCCAAGCGGCTGGGATAGCGACGACACCAGCTATCTCGGCTTCGTTCGAGATCTAGCCGCGGACGACGATGCGGAACTGCTCGCGATCCCTCGAAAGCAGCGTGCCGAAGTCCGTCGGGCGCTTGGCTTCGACCTTGAAATCGTCATCGGCAACGATCGGAAACTGCTCGCCGAGCATTACCGCGTTTATGCGGAGTCGGTTCGCAATCTCGGTACACCTGTTTTTCCCGCCAAGCTTTTCCGCTGCGTCGCGAGCATGATGGACGTCGATGTTCTTACCGTTCGACACAAAGGCCGCGCGGTAGCCAGCGTCCTAAGCCTGTATTTCAACGGTACCGTCTATCCCTATTGGGGCGGCGGGACTGATGCCGCGCGAGGACTGCGCGCCAATGACCGGATGTATTTCGCACTGATGGCGCATGCGCGCGCGCGGGGCTGCACGCGGTTCGACTTTGGCCGTTCGAAGACCGGCACGGGGGCGGCGGCGTTCAAGAAGAACTGGGGATTCATGCCTGAACCGCGGCTCTACGCCAAGCGCAGCAACGGGCCGGCGCGCGAGGTGAACCCGCTGAACCCGAAATACGCGCTGATGGTGCGGACGTGGAAGAAGCTACCGCTCTGGGCGGCCAACGCAGCAGGACCGTGGATTTCTCGAGGCCTGGGGTGAGCCTGCTCTTCCTGGCGCACCGCGTTCCCTTTCCGCCCGACCGGGGCGACAAGATCCGCAGTTTCCATATTCTCCAGTATCTGGCGAAACGAACGCCGGTGCATCTGGTGGCGTTCGCTGACGACGAGGCCGACGTCGATCCGCCGGCGGTGTTCACCAATATGCTGGCGAGTTACACGATTCTGCCGCGTCGGAAGTCGCAGAAACGTGCCGCGATCGAGGCGCTCGCGACCGGTAAGCCCGTTTCGTTGACTGCATTTGCGAGCGCCGCGATGCAGGATGCTGTCGATCGTGTCTTGCCCGACGTAAGCGCAGTTTACTGCTTCTCCGGCCAGATGGCACAGTATCTGCCGGTCGGAGGTTCGCCGGTCCTGATGGATTTCGTCGATGTCGATTCCGCGAAGTTCAGCGGGTTTGCAGACGATGTATCGGGGCCGATGCGGTGGATGATGCGCCGCGAGGCTCGGCTGCTCGGCGCGTTCGAGTGCGAGGTGGCGGGCAGGGTGTTGGCCAGCCTGTTCGTCAGCGAGGCTGAAGCTGCACTGTTCCGGGAGGGTGGGGCAACCGGGCGGATCATTGCGGTCGAGAACGGCATCGATTCGGCGAAGTACGATCCGGCGGCTGAGTTTACGAAACTTACCGAGAGCCACCACCCCGGCGAAGGCCGGGGCCCAGTTGGAGAGGTCGCTGTGACGGAGCGCAATCCGTCGTTACCGACGTCCCCCAACTGGACCCCGGCCTCTGCCGGGGGAGAGCCTTTAAGTGGTTTGCCCCTCATCGTCTTCACCGGCCAGATGGACTACCGTCCGAACATCGACGCGGTGACGTGGTTCGCGCGCCACATCCTTCCGCTCGTCCGGGACCGCTACCCCGCCCACTTCGCGATCGTCGGCCGCGCGCCTGCCGCCCCCGTCCAAGCGCTCGCGAGCGATCACGTCACCGTCACCGGCGCGGTCGTCGACGTTCGAGGCTGGCTCACCGCCGCAGACGTTTGCGTCGCGCCGCTCAAACTTGCACGCGGCATCCAGAATAAGGTGCTTGAGGCGATGGCGATGGCCCGCCCCGTCGTCGCCTCCACGGCCGCGGCCGAGGGCATCGATCATGCCGGCACGATCCGGGTCGCCACGACGGCGCAGGAGTTTGCCGACCGCATCTGCGACCTGCTCGAAGCGCCCGACATCGCTGCGACGCTCGGTCAGTCCGCCCGAGCGCAAGTCATCCGCCGCTACGGTTGGGACGCCCGCCTCGCGCCGCTGGACACGTTGCTCGGCCTCGCGCCATGACCGCATGGCGTCGCCACGGCGTCGCGCTTGCGGTCGTCACGGTGCTGATACTCCTGACGTTCCGAACCGACGTCGCCGATCTCGTGCATATCTGGTGGACCAGCACCACCTTCGGCCACTGCCTCTTCATTGGCCCGGTGATCGCATGGCTCGTGTGGCAGCGCCGCACTGAACTGGCCGGACTGACCCCGACCGGCTGGTGGCCCGGCCTGGCACTCGTCGCAATCGGGGGCGGCGGCTGGCTGATGGGCGACGCTGCTTCCGTTGGGTTCGCTCGCCAACTCGGGCTCGTGATGATGCTGCAAGGCGCGGTCGTGACGATCCTCGGCCCCAACGTCGCGCGCGGGCTGCTTTTTCCGCTCGCGTATGCGTTCTTCCTCGTGCCGTTCGGCGAAGGTCTCGAACCGCCGCTGCAAAGCGTCACGGTCGCGATCGTCATGCCGCTGCTTCACCTCGTCGGCGTACCCGCAGTGGTCGACGGCGTGCTGATCCACGCCGGGCGCTATTATTTCGAGGTCGCGGAGGCGTGTTCGGGCGCCAAGTTCGTCATCGCTATGGTCGCGTTCGGCGTGCTCGTCGCCAACCTCTGCTTCGTGTCGTGGAAGCGCCGTGCGGTGTTCCTCGTCGTGTCGGTCGTCGTGCCGGTCATCGCCAACGGCTTCCGCGCGTTCGGCACGATCTGGGCGGCGGACCTGACTTCGGTCGAGGCCGCCACCGGGATCGATCATATCGTCTATGGCTGGGTGTTCTTCGCGCTGGTCATGGCGGGCGTGATGGCGATCGGCTGGCACTGGTTCGACCGAGCGCCCGATGATCTCGCCTTCGATCCGGCGAAACTCCAGGTCACACCCCGTCAACGGACCGATCTCGCCATCGCGACGGCGTTGGTCTTAGCCACGGTTGCCGCGTTCCCGGCCTGGAGCGCAGCAGTCGCCAGCCGCGCACAGCCACTTCCCGCGCATATCGACCTACCCGATATCGCCGGCTGGCACCGCGTTCCCATCAGCACGCGCGCGCCGTGGACGCCCTATTACCCCGGCGCAGACCATTATCTGTTCGGCCGCTATGCTGACGCGACCGGTGCGCAGGTCGACATGAGCATCGCGGTGTTCGGCAGTCAGCACGAGGGCAAGGAACTGATCGCTTACGGTACCGGCGTGCTGCGCGAGGAAGATCGCTGGGTCCGCGTCGCTGATTTGCCCAATATCGAAGGCGGAAGCGTCATGCGCATCACTGCGCCCGGACCCGTAGAGCGGATCGTCGCGACGTGGTACCGGGTCGGCGACGCGACCACGCAGGACGAAACGCTGGTGAAGATCGAGACGATGAAGGCGCGGTTGCTCGGGGGGCCGCAACGCGCGGTGGCGATCCACCTGTCGGTCGAGGGCGCCGATCCGCGCCCTATCGCGCGCTTCCTCGCCGCGCTCGGACCGATCGCGCCGGTCGCCGATCACGCCGCGGGGATGCGCTAGATGTGCGGCATCGCCGGGATCTTCCACCCCGGCACACCGAAGCCGGTCGACCCGAACCGCGTCCACGCGATGATCGCGGCGCTGTCGCATCGCGGCCCCGACGGCGACGGCATCTGGACTGCGCCGGGCGTAGGCCTAGGCCATCGCCGCCTGTCGATCATTGACCTCGAAGGCTCGCCGCAACCGATGTCCGATGGCTCGCTGACGATCACCTACAATGGCGAGGTCTATAACTTCGCCGAACTGCGAGACGAACTGACCGCCAAGGGTGCGATCTTCCGGACGTCTGGCGACACCGAAGTCCTGCTGCATGCGTGGCGCGCCTGGGGGCCGTCGATGCTCGATCGGCTGAACGGCATGTTCGCCTTCGCGATCCATGACACCGCCGCGCACGCGCTGTTCCTCGCGCGCGACCGGATGGGCGTGAAGCCGCTATATTATGTCGAACTGGCTGACGGATCGCTGGCGTTCGCGTCCGAATTGAAGGGCTTGCTCGCGCATCCACAACTCCGCCGCGTACCCGATCTGGGCGCGGTCGAGGATTACCTGGCGTTCGGGTACGTCCCCGATGACTCCTGCATGGTCGCGGGCGTGAAGAAGCTCGCGGCTGGGCATTTCCTGCTGGTCGAACGCGGCAAGTCGGTCCCGCAGCCGCGCAAATGGTGGGACGTCGACTTCTCCAACCGCGCAACCGGTTCGGCCAAGGCGCTGGGGGAGGAACTGGTCGACCGGATGCGGGCGGGGGTGCGGTCGCGGATGGTCGCTGACGTGCCGCTTGGTGCGTTCCTGTCGGGCGGGGTGGACAGTTCCGCGGTCGTCGCGCTGATGGCGGAGGCGAGCCCCAAGGCGGTGCGCACCTGCACGATCGGGTTCGACGAAGCTGGGCACGACGAACGCAGCTATGCCGACACCGTCGCGCGGCGCTTTGCCACCGATCACCGCGAGCGAGTCGTCCAGTCGGGCGATTTCGGGCTGATCGATACGCTGGTCACGAGCTTCGACGAGCCCTTCGCGGACGCATCCGCGCTCGCTACCTACCAGGTCTGCGCGCTGGCCCGCGAGAGCGTCACCGTCGCGCTGTCCGGAGACGGGGCGGACGAAGCACTCGCTGGGTACCGCCGCTACAAGTTCCAGTCGGTCGAGGAGCGCGTCCGCGGTCTGCTGCCGTCGCATCTCCGCGCCGACGTCTTCGGGACACTCGGCCGCTGGTATCCGAAGGCCGACTGGGCGCCGCGACCGCTGCGCGCGAAGTCGACGCTGCTCGCGCTCGCGCAAGGTGGCGGCGAGGCGTATGCGCGCTCGGTTGGCGTCACCACGCCCGAACTCCGCGCGCAGCTATTCAACGCCGGCGCTCGCGCGAAGCTCGGTGGGTACCGGGCCGAGGACCGCTATGTCGCGACGATGGCGAACGCGCCCGCCCGCGACGCGATCGACCGCGCACAATATGCCGACGTCAAGCATTGGCTGCCCGGCGACATCCTGACCAAGGTCGACCGGACCAGCATGGCGGTCGGCCTCGAAGCGCGCGAACCGCTGCTCGACCACCGCCTGATCGAGTTCTGCGCGACGCTGCCGGCGACCATGCGGTTGCGGCACGGCGAGGGCAAATGGCTGATGAAGAAAGCGATGGAGCCGTATCTGCCGCGCGACATTCTCTATCGCCAAAAGATGGGCTTCGTGACGCCGATCAGCGCTTGGTTCCGTGGTGCGCTGGCGGGGGAAGCGTCGGCGCTCGCCAAATCGCGTACGCTGGGCGAGACGGGGTGGTTCGACATGGCGACGATCGCGCGGATCGCCGACGAGCACCGGATGGGGCGTGCTGAGCATGGTCGGACGTTGTGGCAATTCGTGATGCTCGAACGTTCGATGAAGCGGATGTTCGGGTAGGGGCTGCTGATCCTCCCCCGCCAGGGGGAGGTGGCACCGAAGGTGACGGAGGGGGAGGACACGGAACCTGTGTTTCGTTTTCCTCCCCCTCCGTCTGGCAAGGGCCAGCCACCTCCCCCTGGCGGGGGAGGATTGTAGGGTTTTTAGAACAGCCCTTCGATCAGCCCGTCTTCGTTCAACCGGATCGCTTCCGCCGCGGGTACGCGCGGCAGGCCTGGCATCGTCATGATCTCCCCGCAGATCGCGACTACGAACCCGGCACCTGCCGCGAGCCGGACTTCACGCACCGGCACGATGTGCCCGGTCGGCGCGCCGAGCAGGGCAGGGTCGGTCGAGAAACTGTACTGCGTCTTGGCGAGGCAGACGGGCAGGTGACCGTATCCCGCATCCTCCCAGCGCTTCAACTGCGCGAGTACGCTCGGCTCGGCGACGGCGTGCTCGGCGCGATAGATGCGGCGGGCGACGGTGTCGATCTTGTCGAACAGCGACAGTTCGTCGCCATAGATCGCCGCGAACCCGCCCCCGTGCCCGTCGCAAAGTTCGGCGACCGCGTCGGCCAGTTCGACCGCACCGGCACCACCCTCGGCCCAATGTCGGCAGAGGATCGCGCGCGAGCCGTGGTGCGCGGCGGCCTCGACGATCGCGGCAATCTCCGCATCGCTGTCGGTGTAGAAATGGTTGATCGCGACGACTGCGGGCACGCCGAACTGGCGGATGTTTTCGATATGCCGGACGAGATTGACCGCACCGCGACGTACCGCGTCGACGTCTTCACGCCCCAGATCAGCCTTGGCGACGCCACCGTTCATCTTCAGCGCGCGCGCCGTCGCGACGATCACCACCGCGTCGGGGGCAAGCCCCGCCTGGCGGCACTTGATGTCGAAGAACTTCTCCGCGCCAAGATCCGCGCCGAAGCCCGCCTCGGTCACCACGTAGTCGCCGAGCGACAGCGCCGCCCGCGTCGCGATCACCGAGTTGCAACCATGCGCGATGTTGGCGAATGGCCCGCCGTGCAGGAACGCGGGCGTCCCCTCCAGCGACTGGACGAGGTTCGGCTTGATCGCCTCCGCCAGCAGCACCGCCATCGCGCCATCCGCCTTCAGGTCGCGGGCGGTGATCGGCGTGCGGTCGCGCGTGTAGGCGACGACGATATCGCCCAGCCGTCGCTCCATGTCCGCGAGCCCGTCGGCGAGGCACAGAATCGCCATTACCTCCGACGCGACCGTGATGTCGAAGCCTGACTCGCGCGGATAACCGTTCGAGACGCCACCGATCGACTGGACGATATCGCGCAGCGCCCGGTCGTTCATGTCGAGCACGCGCCGCCAGACCACGCGGCGGACGTCGATCTGGAGCGCGTTGCCCCAGTGGATATGGTTGTCGATCATCGCCGCGAGCAAATTATGCGCCGCGGTGATCGCGTGGAAATCGCCGGTGAAGTGGAGGTTGATATCCTCCATCGGTGCCACCTGAGCACGACCGCCACCGGTCGCACCGCCCTTGGTCCCGAAGCAGGGCCCGAGCGAGGGTTCGCGAAGGGCGAGCACGGCCTTGCGCCCGGTATGGCGGAGCGCATCGGCGAGGCCGATCGAGGTCGTGGTCTTGCCTTCGCCTGCCGGGGTCGGGTTGATCGCGGTGACGAGAATGAGCTTGCCGTTGGGCGAAGACTTGCGCGCGTTCAGCCATTCGAGCGAGATCTTCGCCTTGTACCGGCCATAAGGCTCGATCGCGTCGTCGGGAATCTGCAGGCTCGCGGCGATGGCGGCGATAGGGCGCAGGGCGACGCTGCGAGCGATGGCGATATCGGTTTCCATGGCGCTGACCTAGCGGGGCCGGGGATGGCTTTCCAGACGATTAGGAGTTCCGAATGCAGAACGGCGCCCGCTTTGTGAAGCGAGCGCCGTCTGTAAATGGCTGTCGATAGGACGCCGTATGATTACATCGTCTGCAGTTCGGTGATGTGCGACTGGACGACCGGTACGATCCCGGCTGCAACAGTCTTCAGGCCCGCCACGGTCCCCTTGTCGGCATAGCCCTGCTGCAACGTCAGTGCCTTGGCATGCGCCGCCTTCTGCTGCGTCACGTACAGCCGGTCGCGCGCTGTGCCCTTCGCCGCGCGAAGTGCCGCGACGTTCTTGGCACCCATCGGATCGAGCTTGGGCGGTGCGACCTTCACATGCGCCGCCATCGCCGCGGCCTTTACGTCCTCGGTGCTCTTGGTGTGGTCCGTGATCATCATCTGCGCGAAGCTCTTGAGCTTCGGATTGGTGGTCGTCTCGAGCAGGATCTGGCTCGACGTCTTCTCGTACAGGTCGCCGGCACCGGCCTTCATCACGTAGGTCGATGCGGGCATCGGTGCCTGTGCAGAGACGGCGGCGATTGGCAGCGCGATCAGCGCGGCGGCAGTCAGAAATCGTGTCATGGTCTTCTCTCTCCTGTTGAAACTGTCGTTCAATCGTTCGCAGTGCCGGGCTCGGCCATCTTGCGGTGCATCTCGGCGAGCACGGCGTTGGGCGTGACGTTGGCGATCGCCGACTGGACCTTGTTCTTCCAGCCCGACACGACCGCGGCCTTGCCGGACATCAGCGCGTCCCAACCGTCCTTGGCGACGTCGGCCGGATCGCTCTTCTTGGGATCGGTGCCGACGTCGGTGTCGAGCATGTGCGCGCGGTCGAAGAACTCGGTATCGACCGGGCCGGGCATCAAGTTGGTCAGCGTGACGCCGTCCGTATCCTTGATCTCGTTCTGGATCGCCGCGACGAAGCTGTCGACGAAGCTCTTTGTACCGTTATACACGGCCTGGAACGCACCGGGGATGTAGCCTGCGATCGATCCGGTCACGAGCACCTTGCCTGCGTTTCGCGCAACCATCGGCGGCAGGGTTTTCTGCAACAGATACGCCGTGCCGATCACGTTGGTGTCGACGACCTTGCGCCACTCGGCCAGATCCTGGTCGAGGAACGCCTTGCCGAGCCCGCGCCCGGCATTCGCGCAGACCAGATCGATCGTCCGGCCGCTCGTGGCCGCAAGCAACTGGTCGACGCCTTCGATCGTCGAGAGGTCGGCCTGGAGCGACTGAACATCGGTGCCGAACTGCTTGAAGTCCTGCGCGGCGGCGTCGATCAACGCCTCGTCGGCTACGACCAGTATGTCGTAGCCGTCCTTCGCCGCCAGGGTCGCCAGCTCGAAACCGATACCGGTCGACGCGCCGGTGATGATTGCGAATTTATCAGCCATTGTCAGATATCCTCAATTAAAGCCGGGCTTGAGCACGACCTTGGTCACTTCGTTCTGGTTGTTCTTGAACATGTCATAGCCCTTGGGGGCGTCCTCCAGGTCCATGCGGTGCGAGATCAGGAAGGTGGTGTCGATCTTGCCCTCCATGATCGCGTTGAGCAGCGCGGGCATGTAATGCTGGACGTGCGTCTGGCCGGTCTTGAGCGTCAGCCCCTTCTCCATGAAGGCACCGAGCGGGAACTTGTCGACGAACCCGCCGTACACCGCAGGCATCGACACCCGCCCGCCCTTGCGACACGCGATGATCGCCTGGCGGATCGAATGCGTCCGATCGGTGCCGAGGAATGTCGACGCCTTGATCTGATCGACGACGTTGTCGACGAAGAAGCCGTGTGCCTCGAGCCCAACACTGTCGATGACGGCGTCGGGACCGATCCCGCCGGTCATCACCATCAGCGCCTCGTAGACCGCGCTTTCCTCATAGTTGATCGTCTCGGCGCCGAACTTCTTGGCAAGCTCCAGCCGGTGGGGGAAGTGGTCGATCGCGATGACGCGTTCGGCGCCCATCAGGAAGGCCGACTGGACAGCAAACAGCCCGACCGGGCCGCAGCCCCAGACCGCGACCGTGTCACCGGGTTCGATCTGCGCATTCTCTGCCGCCATCCAGCCGGTCGGCAGGATGTCGGAAAGGAACAACACCTTCTCGTCCTCGACGCCGTCGGGAATGACAATCGGCCCTACGTCGCTGAACGGCACGCGGACATATTCCGCCTGTCCGCCGGCATAACCGCCGGTCATGTGACTGTAGCCGAACAGCCCGGACATGGGCTGGCCGTAGATTTCCTGCGCGATGTCCTGGTTGTCGGCGGGGAGGCCGTTGTCACACGCCGAATACTGATGCTTGCCGCAGTGGTAGCAGCTGCCGCAGGCGATCGTGAACGGGACGACGACCTTCTGGCCCTTCTTCAGCGTCGACTTGGCGCCGACCTCGACGACTTCGCCCATGAACTCGTGGCCGAGGATGTCGCCGGCCTGCATCGTCGGGATATAGCCGTCGTACAGATGAAGGTCGGAACCGCAGATCGCGGTCGCGGTGACCTTGATGATGCAGTCGCGCTGGTTGACGATTTCGGGATCGTCGACGGTATCGACGCGGACGTCGTGCTTACCGTGCCATGCCAGAGCGCGCATCAGGCGAGTTCCTCTTCATGCTGCTTGCGGTTCATCGCGGCAGTCGCGATCTCGCCGGTTTCCATCAACTGCTTGAAACGGCGCAGGTCCCGGCGGGCCTGAATCGCAGGCTCGCGCTGGAACATTTTGGCGATCAACTTGCCGATCACGCCACCCGGCGGATCGTACAGGATGGTCGCAACGACCACCGTGCCGCGCGCGCCCGCATCCCGAAACTCGACGCGGCCGCTGTTAGGCACATCGGCGCCATCCTCCGACGACCATGCGATGAAGCTGTCCTGCGCTTCGTCGGTAATCGCCGACGTCCATTCATAGGATTTGCCCGCTGGACCCCTGACCACCCAATGCGAGCGGCGCTGGTCGAGGACGTCGATACGCTCGACATTCTCCATGAAGGTCGGAAGGTTCGCGAAATCGCGGAAATAGGCGAACAGTTCGCCGACCGGGCGATTGATCGTAACCGCACGGGCAACGATGCTGCTGCCCTTGCCGTCCGCAAGGTGCTGCGTAGCGTCCGCTACGGCGTCGCTTCGCTTGGACGTGCTTAGTGGAGCATCATCTCTTGGATCGCTTTCAGTCATCACCGTCTCCTGGCTGCGAAGTCCTTCCAACAGTGTCCGAAGACCTATGTTCCGCCGCCTTGGTCTTGAATTTGCAAGACTTGATATCGATCAGGACATTCGACGCCGCGCCGAATCCGCCTTGTGTCACGAAGTTTACATCGTCACATTCGGGAAGCGGCGTTCGTTACACGCGCACGCCAATCTCGGGGCGATTTGGCCACTTAACCATGTAAATATACCTACACGTCGATCATCGCAGCAGACGAGGATCGCCCGTGACCTACCAGACCCACATCGCCCAGTTGACCAACCTCATCGCCGACCAGAACGGAACGTGGGACGCGATCTCGCCCGAGTCCGTCGCGCGGATGCGGTTGCAGAACCGGTTCACTACCGGCCTCGACATCGCGCGCTATACCGCGGCGATCATGCGCAAGGACATGGCGGCCTATGATGCCGATCCGGCGCACTACACCCAGTCGCTCGGCTGCTGGCACGGGTTCATCGCGCAGCAGAAAATTATCAGCATCAAAAAGCATTTCGGCACCACCGACCGCCGCTATCTCTACCTCTCCGGTTGGATGGTCGCGGCGATGCGGAGCGAGTTCGGCCCGCTGCCCGACCAGTCGATGCACGAGAAGACCAGCGTCCCCGCATTGATCGAGGAGCTCTACACCTTCCTCCGCCAAGCCGATGCACGCGAACTCGGCATGATGTTCCGCGACGTCGACGCCGCCCGCGCATCGGGCAACGCGATCGAGGAACAGTGCCTGCTCAACGCGATCGAGAACCACCAGACGCACGTCGTGCCGATCATCGCCGACATCGATGCGGGTTTCGGCAATGCGGAAGCGACGTATCTGCTCGCGCGGAAGATGATCGAGGCGGGGGCCTGCGCGCTCCAGATCGAGAACCAGGTCAGCGACGAGAAGCAGTGCGGCCACCAGGACGGCAAGGTCACCGTGCCGCACGAGGACTTCCTCGCGAAGGTCCGCGCCTGCCGCTACGCGTTCCTCGAACTCGGCGTCGAGGACGGCATCATCGTCACGCGCACCGACTCGCTCGGCGCTGGCCTCACCAAGCAGATCGCGGTCAGCGAGGAAGCGGGAGACCTGGGCGACCAGTATAACTCGTACCTCGATTGCGAGGAGATCGACCCGGCGACCGCGCAGAACGGCGACGTCATCCTCAACCGCGACGGCAAGCTGCTCCGTCCCAAGCGCCTGCCGTCGAACCTGTTCCAGTTCCGTGCGGGGACCGGCGAGGATCGCTGCGTGATGGACTGCATCGCGTCGCTACAGAACGGCGCGGACCTGCTGTGGATCGAGACCGAGAAGCCGCACATCGAACAGATCGCCGGCATGGTGGATCGCATCCGCGAGGTCGTGCCGAACGCAAAGCTCGTCTACAACAACTCGCCGAGCTTCAACTGGACGCTGAACTTTCGCCAGCAGGTGTTCGATGCCTGGTCGGTGGCGGGTGAGGACGTCTCCGCCTATGATCGCGCGCGGCTGATGAGCGTCGATTACGACGGCACGACGCTCGCGGACGAAGCCGACGAACGCATCCGCACTTTCCAGGCGGATTCGGCGAAGCGGGCGGGGATCTTCCACCATCTGATCACGCTGCCGACGTATCACACGGCGGCGCTTTCGACCGACAATCTCGCGAAAGAGTATTTCGGCGATGCGGGGATGCTCGGTTATGTGAAGGGGGTCCAGCGCAAGGAAATCCGTGAGGGCATTGCCTGCGTGAAGCACCAGAACATGTCGGGCTCCGATCTTGGCGATGACCATAAGGAGTATTTTGCAGGTGACGCGGCTCTGAAGGCTGGGGGAGCGCATAATACGATGAATCAATTTGCGGCGTGATGCCCAAGCCGGAGCGAAAGCTCCGGCGTGGATCCGGCATCACGCCCGGCCGGCGGGGCCAAAAGCCCCGTCCGACGACGCGGCATTGCCGCGGCGCGTAGCCTAGTTTCGAAGAGGCTCGCGAAAGCCGAGATCCGTATCGAGTGATCCTCCCCCGCCAGGGGGAGGTGTCGCCGAAGGTGACGGAGGGGGAGGACACGGAACATCGGTTGCACCGCCGCCCCCTCGGTCAGGCAAGTGCCTGCCACCTCCCCCTGGCGGGGGAGGATCGTTCAATTGCGACCGGCTTACTCCGCCGAGTCCACCCGTTCCGCCGCAAGCGGTTCCGCCAGCGCCGTCTCACCCAACGATGCCAGCACCGCCGCCGTCAGCGCATCGAGCCCGTACGGCTTCTCCAGCATGATCGCATCCGTATCGCCCTCAACCGACGCGGTGTCCCCGCTCGCGAAGACGATCCCCACACCCGGCCGCAGCGCGCGCGCGGTGCGGGCGAAGTCCGGTCCAGAGACGCCGGGGAGGTTGATGTCGGTCACCAGCGCGTCGATCGGCACGGTCTGAAGCGCGGTCATCGCATCCTCCGCACTGGCGGCATCCACCACCACGAAGCCGCTGCCCTGCAGCATTTCGGCAGTATTCGCGCGGATCATCTCGTCGTCCTCGACCAGCAGGACGGTGCGCCGTGCCGACGCGTCGAGCCGTCGCTCCGCCTCGATCCGCGCATCGCGCGCGACCTTGGCGGCAGGCGAGTCGCCGCGCTGCCGATTGGCCAGCACGTCGCGGAATTTCCGTGCCAGCGCCTCGCGCGAATACGGCTTCGACAACAGGTCGACGCCGGCATCGAGCTTGCCGCCGTGCACGATCGAGTTCTCGGTATAGCCCGACGTGAACAGCACCACGAGATTGGGCAGCCGCTCCTTCGCCTTGCGCGCGAGTTCCGGACTTTTGAGGGTTCCGGGCATCACCACGTCGGTGAACAGGATATCGATCGGCACGCCGCTCTCAACCACGTTGAGCGCACTGGCCGCGTCGACCGACTTCAGGACGCTGTAGCCGAGGTCGGTCAGCAGCTCGACCACGGTGGTGCGAACCTCGTCGTCGTCCTCGACCACCAGCACCGTTTCCGTGCCGCCGCAGATCGGCCCCGCATCGGCGATGACCTCGAAATCCTCGCTCTCCATCGCACGCGGCAGATAAAGCTTGATCGTGGTGCCTTCGCCGACCTCAGAATAAATCTTCACATGGCCGCCGGACTGTTTGACGAAGCCGTAGACCATCGACAGGCCGAGGCCCGAGCCCTTGCCTTCGCTCTTGGTCGAGAAGAACGGTTCGAAGACCTTCTCGATGATTTCCGGGCTCATGCCGCTGCCGGTGTCGGACACTGCGAGCAGGACGTACTGCCCGGCTTCGACCTCCTCGTGGCTGCGGGCATAGGCGTCGTCGAGATGCGCGTTGCCGAGTTCGATGGTGAGCTTGCCCTGGCCGTCCATCGCGTCGCGCGCGTTGATCGCGAGGTTGAGCAGCGCGTTCTCGATCTGCGCGGGGTCGATGAAGGTGTTCCAGAGGCCGCCGCCGACCACCGTCTCGATCTCGACGCCTTCGCCGATCGCGCGGCGCAGCATGTCGTCCATCCCACGCACGAACCGCGTGACGTTGACGACCTTGGGCTCCAGCGCCTGGCGACGCCCGAATGCGAGCAATTGCGAGGCGAGTTTCGAGCCGCGTGTGACGCCAGCCATCGCGTTGGCGACCCAGCGTTCCGCACGCTCGTTGCCGGCGAGGTTCTTGCCGAGCAACTGGAGATTGCCCGATACGACCTGGAGGAGATTGTTGAAGTCGTGCGCGACGCCGCCGGTGAGCTTGCCGACGGTCTCCATCTTCTGCGATTGCGCGAGCTTGGCTTCGGCCTCGCGGCGTTCGCCGATCTCGGCGATCACGCGCGCTTCCAGCGTCTCGTTGAGCTGCCGGAGCTGATCTTCGGCGCGCTCGCGGTGGCGGACCTGGCGGGCGAGCGCTTCGGCCTGTTCGCGCAAGGCGGCCTCGGCTGCGCGCTGATGCGTGATGTCGGTGTGGACGCCGACCCATTCGATGACTTCGCCGCCTGAATCGAGGATCGGCAGGCTGCGTACGGCGAACGTGCGCCATGCGCCGCAATGCCGACGGACGCGATGTTCGAACACGAACATCGACTTGTTCAGGACCGCGGCGGTCCACGCCTTGATCGTCGATGCGACGTCGTCGGGGTGGATCGCGTCGGCCCAGCCAAAATTCTGGTATTCGTCGATCGACTGGCCGGTGAGCGTGGCCCAGCCGGGTTGCTCGCCAATCATCCGGCCGTCCGGGCTGTTGGTCCAGAGCACGCCGTGGACCGCGTCCATCGCGGTGCGGAAGCGGCCGTTGCTGATGCCGAGTGCGGCCTCGCGTTCGGCACGGTCCTCGACGTCGATGCCGAGCACGTAGATACCGGCGACCGCGCCGTCCGCTTGGACATGCGGAACATAGCGGAATTCGGAGCGGCGCGGACGGCCGTCGCGGTGCGGGAAGACGGTCTGCGCGATGAAGCTCTCGCCGGCGAGCGCACGCTCGAACGACGGGCGGCGATCTTGGTAGACCGCGTCGCCGAGCACGTCGCGAACGGACTTGCCGATCATCGACTCGGGCGCGACGCCGAGCCATTCGTCATATTGCGCGTTGGCGAGACGGTAGACGTGGTCGCGATCGATGTACGAGATCAGCATCGGAACGGCGTCGGTGACGCGGCGCAGTTCGGCTTCGCTGGCGGCTAGGCGGTGCTCGGCTTCGACGCGGCCGCTATTGTCGACCATCGTGCACAGGACGCCGCCGACTGTGCCACCGGCGCAATAGACGGGCGTGTAGAACAGGTCGAGCGTCAGCGTCTCGAGGCCTTCGGGGCGCTGGAACGGGATCGGCTGGTCACGGTAGGCGACGGTCTCGCCGCGCAGGCCTGTTTCGAGGACCGCGCGGTTCCAGTCCCACACTTCGGGGAACGCGGTCGCGACCGGGCTGCCGAGTGCGGCGGGGTGGCGGTCTCCTGCGACGGCGCGGTAGCTGTCGTTGTAGAGCATGATGTGCTCAGGGCCCCACATTACGACCTTGGCGACGGGCGAGTTGAGGATGTTGGCGAGCGTGACGCGGAGTTCGGCGGGCCACGAGTCGATCGGTCCGAGCGAGGTCGCGCTCCAGTCGCGCTGGCGGACGAGCATCCCGCATTCGCCGCCGCCGATCAGGATTTCCGCTGGTGCGGCCGAGGCGGCGTCGCGGTCGCGCATCTGCTGGAGCGCGGTGCGGACGATGGCGGCGGCGTCGCCATGCCCTCCGCCGGTCAATTCGTCGATGTAGCTGCCGAGGTCTGCGGGCAGGGAAATGGTGCGCGACGAGTCAGGCGTTGTCATGCCGGACTAGTGAGTATCGCGCGCGCGCGTGTCAATGATTAGGGGGGGGGCGTGGGGAGGGGGGGCGGATCGTACAGACATCTCGCCATACCCTTCTAACACCACCCCGGCGAAGGCCGGGGCCCAGCTGGGGGACGTTGCTAACGGACCCTTAACCTTAA
>NZ_JAGEKH010000009.1:0-166316 GCF_049887795.1 Sphingomonas sp. NFX23 | reverse complement strand
CGTAGGGCGGTGAGCCCCGTGGTCATAATCGCCCTTTTGGGTCATGCTGATATGGTGACGTATACCGCTTCTCAAATCTCTCGATGGTGCGGTTTCAAGAAGCATTTTGTCATTCCCGCTTCTCGATCCCAATGGGAATGCCGAAGCCTTCTCGCTGGCAGGTCGAGAGTGTCCGAAAACGCGACGCGAGATGGTTGGGCTGGAACGTGCGCGGGGGGGAATTGCACAATCTCGGGCATTTGCTGACTTTTGCGCTCCGGTGACGGCCAAATTGGCTCTGGGACGGTCATTCCCGCGGTCGTGACGGGAGATATGGTCGCCTGGATCAGGCCTGCACCGCCCGGATCAGCCCCGGCACGTCGATGAGAGTGATGGCGCGTCTGAGATTGTAGGCCAATGCCGTCAGGCTGAACTCGGCGCGGACCTTTTCTAGCCCGCGCATGAGGAAAGCGCCCTGGTTCATCCACTGCTCACATGAGGAATGAGGGGCCAAGGTTTCACCGACGCATAAGGCTTCTCCATTAAAGTGGCGGAGTGCAGGTTCGAGCCTATTGTCGACACGGTCCGTTCAGCCGGCCCGGTCCAACTCACATACGGTCCTCCGCGTCTTGCTCGGGTACCATTATCCCGCGTTCGGCGGGTCAGGCTCAGGTGGACGATACCATTCTTAATCCCGGCTATTTGACAGCCATACAATGGACCGGTCGTCCGCCTGCATCCGTCAGGACGTGATCAGGTCCTGAGGATCCGGTTGGAGGGGATGGATCAGGGCTTGCTCATGACGGCCCCCTCGATGACGACGCCTGCGGTGACAAATTTCAACAGAGCGACGAGCAGTTTGCGCGCCAGCGCGACGATAGCCCGCTGCTTCTGACGGCCACCATTGAGCGTGACGCGTTGCTGGAACCAGCGGCTCAGCGACGAGTCCGACTGGTGCCGCAACCATAGCCATGCGATCTGGATCATGGTCGTTCGCAACCTCGGATTTCCCGCCTTGGATACGCCCTGATCATGGTTGATCATGCCGCTTTGCCATGGCGTCGGCGCCAGGCCAGCATAGGCTGCTACCTGTCGTCGGTTGTCGAATTGGCGGAAAAGACCCTCGGACCACAACACCGCCGCAAATTCCGGCCCGATGCCCTTCAGGGTGCGCAGCATCACAGGCGGAGGGGTCGGGGCATCGGCCTTTTCTTCCTCGATCATGGCGTCGCGCTCGACCTCTATCTTGCGGATCTGCTCCATTACCAGTTCCAGCCTTTCCAGCTCGCGTTCGATCAAGGCACGAAGGTGTGGTGGCAGAGGCCGTCCGTCGCCGGTCGTCAGGGTCGCCAAGCTGGTATGCCGATCACGATGCCTGGGTTCATAATCGCCGATACCCTGCGAGAAGAGTAGGCCCTTGATTCGATTGACGTGCAGTGTCCGTTCGGTGACCAGCGTTTTGCGCTCCCGGATCAAGCGTCGCCGATCTTCGTCCCGCGGTGTTGGTGCCCGCACCATCGCACAGACCCGGGGCTCACCACGCTTGTAGGCCATCAACGCGCGCAACAATGCCTCGCCGTCGATCCGGTCGGTCTTCACGCGCCGTCGGTGACGCGACACCGCGATGGAGGCAGGGGCGACCACATGGCTCTCGACGCCCGCAGCCTCGAGCGAGCGGTGTATCCAGAACCCGTCTAGACCAGCCTCCTGGATCGCAATGACCGGGTAATCCATGCCGGTCCGCTCACGGGCTTTTCCACGCAGACCCTGCAGAAGGGAGAACAGGCCGGCCAGGTCGCTTGCCACGATCATGTGTTTCGGCATCTTCTCACCGCCGCCCGGTGACAGCGACGTGATCAGCCACTTGGACCGCGATAATTCCAACGATACGAAAATGGCACCCAACTGCCAATGAATGGCGGCCGGGTTTTCATGCAATTGTGCTTCCAACGACATGGTATCCTCCGAAGAACTGGGTTCGCTACCGTACTCTGGCAGAGCGCTGGTCGCAGTCCATTCCTCATGGGATCTTGATCGAACCGAACGGGTGCTCGACGGTGGATTTGCGGATGACGAGGATGCCGGGGCGCTTTGCCAGGCGTGCCGCCATGCGCTCGATGACCGCCTCGTGCTCCCCGCGGTTGATGCGCCGCCAGCGCCCCGTGGTGCAGCGCGCCTTGATCTGGCAGCTCGCACAGGCGGCGGGGCTCGAATACTGAACCGACAGATGCCCGCGCGTCACCGAAGCATAGCGGGTGTCCAGCACCTGGCCGCCAGGGCAGTGATAGGCGTCAGCCTCGGGATCGTAGCGGAACCGCTCCTTGGCGAAGAGGCCGTTGCCGATGGCGGTACCGCGACGCGGGCGGGGAATGTACGGCGTGATGCCCGCCGTCTCGCACGCGACGATATCGTCGCCCGAATGATACCCCATATCGGCGACCGCATCGATACGCCCGACCCCGAGTGCATCCATGGCGGCACCGGCGGTGGGCGCCAACAGACCCATGTCGTTGCAGGCATTGGTGACGTGCTGCTCGACGATCAGGCTATGTTTCGCGTCGACCGCCACCTGCGCGTTGTAGCCGACCGTGACCTTCGAATGCGCGACCATGAGGCGGGCGTCGGGATCGGTGAGCGAAAGCTGTCCTTCGCCGCTGTTCTCCAACTGGCCCAGCAGCGCTGCGCTGGCCTGACGCTGCTCTCGCAGCCGGGCGATCTTGGTCGCCAGCGCGTCGCCGCGACCGGTGCCGGCAGCATCCTCACCGCGGTCGATCTGGTCCAGTTCCGCCAGATACCGCTCCAGTCGCGCGTCGGTCGCAGCAAGGTACGTCGCCAGTCGCTCGCGGCTGAAGTTGCGCGCCCGGCTGTTCACCGCCTTCAGCCGCGTCCCGTCCACCGCCAGCAGCTCGCGCCCGAACAGGTCGAGCTTGCGACACAGCAGCACGAAGGCGCGGAACACTGCCTTGAACGCAGCCCGATTATCTCGACGGAAGTCGGCGATGGTCCGAAAGTCCGGCCGCATCCCGCGCAGCAACCAGATCAGTTCGAGATTGCGGGTCGCCTCCGCCGCCAGGCGCCGGCTCGACCGCACCCGGTTCAAGTACCCGTACAGGTAGAGCTTGAGCATGTCGGCCGGATCGTAACCGGGCCGCCCCGTCGCCTTCGGTCGCGACCGCATGAAACCGGCACCGCTCAGATCGAGGTCGTCGACGAACCGCACCGGGTTGTCCGCTGCCACATAATCCTCGACCGATGCCGGCATCAGCAGCGCTTAATCCCGAGAATGTCCCTCGATATACGCCATGCCCGCAGCTTACACCGCTCCGGCCAAGCGTGGAATCTAGAACGGCGTTTTCGGACACTCTCCCATCCCAATCGGGAAGGGCGGGATTGGCAGAAAGCGGTTATGTTGGACGCTTCACGTCTTGGCCGAACTGGAGGATGTATCCATAAGCTGGCTAAGGAGGCGATCAGGGGTATGCGCATTGAGCATCTGACCAACTGGTTGGCAGAGCAATGGGTGACGGGTGCGGCCTGCATCGCGGGTGCTTTGGTCGCCGTATTACCGCTGATAGCCCGTTGGAAGCAGTCGGCCGGATATTACGACAGATGGGAAGCGCCGATTTAGGTATCACCGGCGCTTCCAACACCTTTAGGCGGTCTTCTTACCCGTAAGCGGGAAGGAGCCGAAAGCGCCTGTATCGACGGTGCCGCTGATCGTCTCGCCGTCGATCGTCGCCTTGCACTCGAGCGTCAGCGGCATCGGCACAGTGATCGGCTGCTTCCAGGCGATCGCATTGCCGTCGACCGAACCGACGACATCGGACGATCCCATTGCGCCGGCGCTGGTGCCGGTGAAGGTCGAGCCATCGACGATGATCGTCAGGGTCATGTCCTGATTGCCCATCGGGGTGTTCGCCACCAGGGCGTAGGTGCCGTTTAGATCGCTCATATCATATTCTCCTTGAGTAAACTGGTGTCGGCGAATTAGGTTTGGCTCGCCGCCTGCGACGCGGCCGTAACCTCGCACTGGATCTGGGCGCCGCCCGCGTCTGGCACGGTCTCGCCGGTGCGGTCGGCGATCTCGTCCCACCGCGCCGCAACCTGCTCCGCAGCATCGTCACCAGCACCGATATAGACGCCCGGCGTCAGTGTGATGAAGGCGCGCTCGAAACTGCCGGCGCCCGCGCATAGGATCGCGCGGGTCGGTGCGTCGTCGCAAACGAGCTTGATGAGGCCGGGGCTGACTCGTTCGGGAACCAGCAGTGCCTTCATCGGAGGCGGCAACAGCGCGTCCGTCATTGCAGTCGCTGCGGTCGGCGCCAGGCAGTTCACGCGGATGTCGTTTTTCGCCCCCTCAATGGCGAGCGTCTGCATGAGGCCGACCAGCGCCATCTTGGCCGCACCGTAGTTCGCCTGCCCGAAATTGCCGTACAGCCCCGACGACGAGGTCGTCATCACAATGCGGCCGTAACCCTGTTCGCGCATCAGGCCCCATACCGCCTGCGTGCAGATCGCCGCGCCCATCAGATGGACGTCGATCACGTCACGGAAGTCCTTGAGGCTCATCTTCGCGAATGAAGAATCGCGCAAAATGCCGGCATTGTTCACCAGAATGTGGACACCGCCCCAACGCTCCCGAGCCGCCTCGACCATCGCAGCAACCTGCGCCTCGTCGGTCACCGAGCCGCGCGCCGCCAGTGCCTCGCCGCCCGCCGCCCCGATCTCAGCCGCTACTCGGTCCGCTGCCTCGCCGATGTCGTTGACCACGACCCTTGCACCGTGACGCGCGAGCAGCAGCGCATGCGCGCGCCCCAGCCCGGCCCCTGCGCCGGTCACGATCGCGACCCGTCCGTTCAGTTCCATGTCGTTCTCCATCGATAATCGGTGTGGTCAGGCCGCATCGAAGCGGTCGCGCAGGTCGCGCTTCAGCACCTTGCCGATGGCATTGCGCGGCAGCTCGGGCACGGCTTCAGCGCCCGACAGACGCTGTGTCTTGCCGACGCGTTCGTTGACCCAAGCGACCAGCGCGGCAGGCTCGATCCCGTCGTTCCGCGGCACATAGAAGGCATAGGGCGTCTCGCCCCACGCCTCGGACGGCACGCCTACTACGGCGATGTCCGCGATTGCGGGATGTTCGCTCGCGACGCTTTCAAGATCGGGAGGATAGATGTTGAACCCGCCAGAGATAATCATGTCCTTGGTCCGGCCGAGCAGAGTCAGGAACCCCTCCTCGTCGAACCGGCCCAGATCGCCGTGTCGAATGAAGCGGTTTCCTTCCGCGTCGTGCCAAGCCGCCTCGTCGGTCGCGTCGGCGCGCCCGTGATAGCCCTTCATCATCATGCCCGATCGCCCAACGATCTCGCCGATCGCGCCCACGGGCAGCTCGTTGCCATTATCGTCGATGATACGGATATCGTTGCCCGGTGCCGGTCGACCAACGGTGTGCAGCTTGTCCGGTCGATCGTGCGCTGGCAGCAGGCAGGTGCCCCCGCCCTCGGTCATCGCGTAGATTTCCAGCAATCCACCCGGCCAGCGTCGAACGATATCCGCCTTCAGATCGGCCGAGAACGGTGCACTGGTAGATGTCTTGAGCCGAAAAGAGGACAAGTCGAACCGATCGAAATCCTCATCCGCCATGATCCGCTGATACTGGACCGGGACCAGCATCGCGTGCGTCGCGCGCTCGCGCTCCGCCAGCTCGAGGAACCGGCGCGCATCGAACTTGCCGAGCAGTACCGCGGTCCCGCCGAGCGCGAGGGTGGGGAGCAGGCTGACCAGAGTGGTATTGGAATAGAGCGGCGTCGAGACCATCATCACGGCATCCGTCATGCCGAACATCGCGTAGGAGACGATCTGGCTCCATCGCATCTGATAGGTATGGACGATGCCCTTAGGGGTGCCCGTGGTGCCCGACGAGTAGATGATGTTGAAACTGTCCGTGGGATCGATCGCAACGTCGAACGTCACCTCGCCGGTTGCCGGCGCCCACGCCTCCAAACCATCCAGCTCCACGATGCTGGCGGGATCGGTGAGCAAGATCGATGCGGCGTCCCCGTCCACGAAAACGCGTGCTGCACCACAATCGGCGATCATCCGGCGAAGCTGATCGGGTGTCGACGATGGCGCGATCGGCGCCGGCACGCAGCCCGCGCGCAGCGCGCCGAGAAATGCCGTCACCGCCGGGATCGTGGTCGCGGACACGATTGCCACCACGTCACCCTTCATCAGCCCGTCGCGATGCAACGCGGTGGCGATCCGATCGAGGAGAGCGTCGAGATCGCCGTAAGAGATCGCGCGATCTTCCTGAACGACCGCGCGGCGCTCCGGGGCCGCCTTTGCATGCCCTCTTATCAGTTGAGCTACGGTGCCGAAGCCATGCTGAAATGCGCTCGCTACCGTTAGAGCGGGTAGTCGCGTATCCTCATCGGCGCGTGAGGCGAGATCGTTCGTGTTGAGCATCGGGATATCCCTATTGCGGCAGGCGGGCACGGCGTCGCCCAAGGACGCGCACGATGCGCCGGTGCGTTTGTTGATCGAGGGGATAGAAGGCGATCACGGCCGCGGCCGCGACGAGCAGAATTGCTGGCAACACGATCATCAGGAAACGCATCGAAGCCAACGTCGCCGGGGTCTGTGCCACATTGGCCGTGTAGCCGATCGCTGACAGGGCCTCGCCGAGCCCGGCTGCCGCCAGACCGAGACTCGCCTTCTGAATAAGTGACACAAGCCCGAACACCGCGCCTTCCGCGCGCACGCCCGAGCGCCATTCGCCAAACTCGACGGTATCCGGGATCATGGACCAGAAGCCGAGATAGCTGGCACCGGCGCCGGCGCCGACGAGGATCAATACCGGCAGGACGTTCGAGGGTGTCTCCGGAATTACCCAGAGCAGGACGGAGCCGACGACGCCCACCACCGATCCGGTCAGCCACATCGTCCGCTTCGATGTTCGCTTGCTCAACCACGTCCAAGCCGGGATCGACACCATCACCGACGCAGCAAGAATGCCCAGCGCTGGACTGATGAGATCCTCGCGACCGAGTTGGTATTTGAAGAAGTATGGCAGCGTTTTCTGGAAAAACGTCTGTCCTACAGCACCGAGCAGCATGGCTGCACTGACCAGCCAGAATGCCCGGTTCGAAGACAGCATACGGATCATCTCGCCGACCGCGGGGCGCGGTTCGTCTTCCAGGACCGGTGCCTCGCGAGTCGCGGTAAAGACGAAGATGAGAATGGCCGTGGCGAGCGCACCATAGAGGACCGCGGTCCAGAAGAACCCCGTCTGACCCCCGCCGAACGCCGTAACCAGCTTGAGGGTCGCGACTGCTCCGAACAGACCCGCGGCTGCGCCTGCGACCATGCGGATGCCGGCGAGTACGCCACGTTCCGCGCTGTCACGCGTGAGCACGGCGGACATGGCGAGGAAAGGCATGCCGACCACGGCGAACATCGTGCGGAACAGGATGTGGGTAGCGGCTGCGAAGAGCACGAGCGCCGACCCGCCGAGCGTCGTGGGGAGAAACATGAGTGCCCACGATGCTGCAAGTGGCAACGCCCCCAGAAGGACATAGGGACGGTAACGTCCCCACCGCGTTCGCGTTCGGCTTGCGATGTAGCCGATCCAGGGATCAAAGATCGCGTCCCAGATCAACGCGCCTGCGAACACCCACCCGGCGACGGCAGGCGTAAGGCCCAGCACATCGGTATAGTAGAACAGCAGGAAGAGGCTGGCAGTGGTGAAGAACAGATTGAACGCGAAATCGCCGATGCCATAGCCGACCCGGCCACCCCAACTGAGGTGAGGGCTTGGGAGCAGAACGCTCGAACGCCCCGTCATCGCCGTTCGACCCGGATCGACAGGAGACCCGCTGCCGTCGTCAGAACCGCAAACGTCTGATCGCCGACCTCGGTCTTCGCGCCATCCGTCACATCAGAACCAAAGCCATCGGGATATTGGAGCTTCGGAACATAGATTTCGGTCGGAGCCTGGATAGACGGATCGACATCGACCCGAGCCTCGAACACCCCGCTCTCGCGATCGAACCGCTGGCTGACGATCGTGCCCTGCGCTTTTCGGACGTAGGGGCGGCAGAACCCTTCGATGCCGCGGCCACCGGAGTCCGGGTCGTCCGGATCCGTTGCCTGATCGACCGACCAGATAGATAGATCTTCCTGGTTCCATCCGTCGCCGATCATCGGATCGTTGCCGTTCGAAACGGTGTAATTCCACTGGGTCGAGGACAGGAGTCCGCGATCGATCGCGTTGTACATCAGCGTGAGCGCAGTGGATTGCGCGTGCCAAATCGAAGGATCGCGCTCTCCCGCGGCCCAGCGGGCATACGCTTCCGCGCCGTTCATGTCGTATTGGATGCCGCACTCGCCGAGCAGTGTCGGCGACCCCCTGCCACCGTTGAGTACCGACGCAGCCGCCGCGATACGGGACATTTCGTCGGCGTAGCCGTCTTCGATCTCGGAGGGGCTATGACGCTCCTCGCCCGTGAGCACATGCTTCAGATAGTCAGGTGCGAACCGCTTCGTCACAAGCGAGCTGATGTCGTACCAATGGCTCGCGTTGACGGTCCGGTCCGGTGCGTCGGTGGGGAATCCATGCCCCTTGATGAGGTCGAAGGGATCGACCTCGGCGAAGAGTAACCAGTCCGGTCGAACCGCGCGGATCGTGTCGCCAGCGGCACGGAAGAACGGCGCCATATAGTCGCGGTTGATCTCGATCTCGCGATCGCCGACGCGCTGAAAGTGGTTCTCGATGAGCGCAACCGGCTTGCCGTCGACGATGTCCCAGACGCCGGCGTCACGAAACGGATCGGTGCGACCAGGCAGCCAGATGGAAGTGCCGGCCTCGTTGAACCGCTCGGAACCCACGACGCCCTGCCCCGGCGCGACGACCGGAAGTTCGCGTGTAGACCCTGCGGCCAAGGCGAGCCCATCGAGCACCGACCATATGGGGCCACGGTAGCGCACGACAGGGGCGCTCAGCGCCGCGCCGATATATCCGGAACTGGGTTCATTGAGCGTGTCGAACCCGATGACATGATCGAGATGCGCGACCCTCTCGGCCACGGCGCGCATCGCGCCGAAATAATGATCCTGCAGATACGTCTGGACGTTCCGGCCCTCGACCTTGAGCCCAGGCGCAAGATCCGCGCCCGCGAAGAACAGGGACCACATGATCCCGTTAGCCGGACGGGCGTAGTTTCCGCTCCAGCTCATGACGGGATAGCTGTCCTGACGTCCTCCGACGGCAGGGTCATAACGCGCCTGCATCAGGTGCGCGGCACCTGTTTCGGCGAACTTGCTGAAATCGAGGCCGGCCGCCTCGAAGGTCCACCCCGGCGCCCCATCGCCGCCCGACATTCGCGACCATGCGTCTTGATGGAAGTCGACGAAGGTGTGGAGACCATGCTGCCCGGCGCGGCGACAGACCTCGGCAAGATAGTCGAGGTACGCCTCGTCATAAGCCCCGGGACCGGCGTGTTCGACCGCCTCCCAAGTGGTCAGCAGGCGCAGGCAGTTGAAGCCCCAATGCCGCAGCCGGGCGAGGTGCCCGTCGATCTCAGCGAGGGGTGCGGGACGCCCCACGAAACTGACATCGCGATGCTCGGCAAAGTCCGTTGGAATGTGCGTCCGCCCATCAGGTGCAAAGGGCACCTTGGTATCGCCACCCAGGTTGACCCCCCGCAGGATCACATGCCGCTGAGCGGCGTCACGGAAGGTCGTGCCGCGAATATCGATCTTGCCGGTCAATGGATCATCCTCCTGCCCGGTTTCGTGGAACCGGTGGTGCTGTGTGTTCGGAATTTTTCGGGAGCCGGCGTGGACGTCCCCGGTCAGACCCGGACGCGATCGATCGCGCGGCTACGCGTATGGCGCGACCGTCCGACATGTGCTGAGCATGATCGTCGTCGGTAGCCTGCCGCCGCAACTTGAGAGGGCAGCAGAGGTTCGGTTCTACGGGGCCATCGAAGAATGGGATGCCTGCTCGACGAGCATTCCCGAGGCGATAGCGCCTTCGATCAGCCTGCGAAGATATCCGACGGACCGCTTTATCTCGGCCGGGTCCGACACGAGAACCTGCGCGATGGACAGACCGCGGATCGCCCAGACCAGCAGGCGCATGCCGGCAAGCGTATCGGCCTCGTCTCCCGCACCGAAACGCAGGTGCATCCCCGCCAATGCTCTTTCCTCGATCCGCGCCTGCATCGGTCCGACGAGCGCGGCCAGTTCCGGATCGCTGCGCGACGCCTGGAGGATTTCCAGCACGGCAAGGCCGGACGGCTTGCTGAGCACCTCCCACAGCAACTCGGGCCAGTCCGACATGCGCGTACCGCGGTGATCGAGGCCTTCCAGTTCCTGATATTCGCGATGCTCGCGCTCGTAGACCGCGCTGATGACATCCGCCATCAACTGCGACCGACCACCGAAGTGATGGGTAATCAGCGCGCGGCTCCAGCCGGCCTCTTCGGCAATGGCCGCTGTCGTCGCACCCACATAGCCCGACCGATGTAGAACAGTGATGGCAGCGTCGATCAGCGTTGCGCGAGCCTCGGCAGTCCGTTCCGGCTGGGTGCGTCTCGAAGGGCTTTTGGTCTTGGGAGGCTTTGCAGCCGAGTTTTCGCTCGCGTTCGACATTGCGGCCTACTCTATCCGAACACTCCGCCGCTTTGAAAGCGAGGGATGTCCATTGGTCGCCAGAAGGTATGAAGGCGACGCTGCGATCAGCCGTCAGCCGCTCGAAACCCTGCCAAGGGGGTAAGGGCCGATTTCCGGTGGCAAGCCGACATGCTCGCCCACCAGCGACCATCCAATCCTCTCCAACTTACTTTCTGTCTTGACAGGAAGTTAGATTATCCAGATGTCGGCCGCAACGGAAAAAATATCCGGCCGAATACGAAGGAGAGGATCGATGAAGCGCATTGCCGTCCTGACCGCTGTCAGCTTGTTGTCATTGGCCACGGCCGTTCAGGCCCAAACGGCCCCGGCAGTGCCTGGGGCGACGCGCGATCCTGCCGATGCGGACGGTCGCCAGACCTCTCCGAGCGCCTCGACCGAGACGGCATCGGCAACATCCGATTCATCGACCGTTGGCGACATCGTCGTCACTGCGCAGCGGCGCACCGAGAACCTGCGCGACGTGCCGATCGCAATCACCGTCGTTAGCGGTGACTCGATCCGTGAAACCGGTGCGGTACAGCTTTCGGACATCACGCAGCGGGTTCCGAGCCTCCAATTCACGCCCGTGCCGGGCACACCGACCTTCTCGGTCCGCGGGATCGGGACGAACTCGTTCGACTATGGCGTCGAGTCCGCGGTCGGATTGGCGATCGACGATGTGAACATCACTCTGCCGCGGCTGAATCCGGTCAATTCGCTTGCCGACGTCGAGCGCGTCGAGGTGTTGCGCGGCCCACAAGGTCTGCTGTTCGGCAAGAACACGACGGCGGGTCTCATCTCGGTCACCACCAAGCGCCCACAACTCGGTGTCTACAGCAACGAAGGCCGACTGCAGGTCGGCAGCCGCAACCAGATCCAGGTGTACGACGTCATCAACGTGCCGCTCGGCGAGAACGCCGCACTGCGCGTCCGTGGTGGATATCAGTATCAGGAGCCCGTCCTGCGCGTCCGCGGCCCCGGAAGCATCGAAGACACGCGCAACTACAACTTCAACGGCAAGCTGCTGTGGAACATCACCGATCGGCTGACTGCCTATGCAATCGCCGACTATCAGAACAACCGCGGCGATCCCGGTGTCTGGACGATCCGCTCTTTCGGGGCGGGGACGTTTGCTCCGGCCGCCGGCAACACCTTCGTGCGGACTCAGCTCACGGCATTGGGCATCGTACCGGGGCCGAACAACCGGGACACAGGCATCGGCGCCTATAACGCCACCGACATCCACTCTTTCGGAGGTCAGCTCACCCTCGATTATGACGTTGGCGGCGCCACCTTCACCTCTGTGACGGCCTACCGGGATGCCATCCAGACGTTCAACAACCTCGAGGTCGATAGTACGCCGCTGCGCGTATACGACAACAATCTCGGCAAGCAGGATGCTCACCAGTTCACACAGGAACTGCGCGTGGCATCGTCGGGAACGCACTTCCTGAATTACGTCGCCGGTCTCTATTATTATCAGCAGTCGGTCGACGCGAGCAATGCACAGTACGGAACCTTAGGGTTCCTGCCCAATGCGTCGCCCGTTCTCCTGTCGCAGATCGGGGGTCAGGTCGGCTACGACCTCGACAACAAGAGCTACGCCGCGTTCGCCCAGCTCACGCTCAATCTGACGGATCGGCTACGTTTGATCGGGGGCGGACGCTACACCCGGGACGAGATCGAGAACACGACGACGGTATCGGCCGTGCCGGGCGTGTGTTCGGTAAGCCTCGCGCTGACGGGTGGCGTCGTGTGTCAGCCCAGGGCACTCCCGTACTCGGTTTCTGCGGCGCGCAATGCCGATGGTTGGTCGGCGCGTGCTGGCGTGCAGTACGATCTCGCCGAACGGACGAACGTCTACGCAACCTATTCGCGCGGCTACAAGGGACCGGCGATCAGCTCGATCAATGCGAACCTCTACGCGGTCGATCCGGAGACCGTGAACGCCTATGAGGTCGGCTTGAAGACCGACTTGCTCGATCGCCGCGTGAGCCTGAATCTCGCAGCCTTCTACAACAAGTTCAGGAACTTCCAAGCGCAGGTGTTCGATCCGACCGTTCCGCCCCAGGGGGTGTTCCGGACCGGCAACGCTGGCGAGCTGCGAACGAAGGGCATCGAGGCGGAAGCCATTCTGCGCCCGGCGAAGGGCTTCAGCATTTCGGGAGGTGTGACGTACCTCGACACCGAATTCCGCGACTATTTCCCGCCGTGCTATGCCGGACAGACCGCAGCGCAGGGATGCACGCTGCCGGGACCGAGCTTCGATGCTTCGGGCAAGCGCCTGCCGACCGCGCCGAAATGGACGACCAGCCTTGCCGCTGCCTACGAAACGAACATCTCGTCGTCGGCCAAGGTCTTCGCCAACGCCGACTGGTCCTATCGTAGCAACCAGTTCTTCATCGTCGGAAATCCCGGCACCGTGCAGAACGGCTATTCCCTAGTGAACGGTACGATCGGCGTGGGCGATCCCGATGGCAAAGTCCGCGTCAGTGTCTTCGTGCGCAATCTGTTCGACAAGCGTTATGCCGCGGTGATCTTCCCGAGCTATTTCGATACCGGCGGCTTCTCGCAAATCCTGCCCGACAACGCGTTCCGGCGTATCGGCGCGGCTCTGGAATGGCGCTTCTGATCGGCTCTCCAACCTATAGAGGCGGCATCTGCCGCCTCTTTTTTGTGAATGCGCCTGACCCGGATGAAGGATCGACGATGCAGTTGAGCACACCTCAGAAGATTTTGGCAGCCACCAGTGGGGGCGTTGCGCTCGCGGTCGGCGCGCTCGCGGTCGCGGCCGGCCGCGAGAAGGTCAGCCGGCGTGGCTGGCTCGTCGCCAATGTTCTTGTTCCCGCACTATACGGCAAGCGTGGCGGCGGTCTCGACGTCTTCTATCAACGGATCGCCCAGGATCGGGCGAACGGTCCGGCGCTGCCGTCCGCGAAGATCCAATCCAACTACGTGTTCACCGATGTGACGATCGCGGGAATACGCAGCTTTCGGTTACGGTCGAAGGACGTCCCATCGCCGGGAAAGCGTATTCTCTACCTTCATGGCGGTGCGTACGTTTTCGACCTGATGGCGTCGCAATGGCCGATCGTAACAGGACTCGTCGACCGGACCGATGCCGAGGTCGTGGCGCCGATCTATCCCTTGGCACCGGAACATCAGGCGGAAGCCGGATTGGCTTCCGTCGAGGCGGTTTATCGATCGCTCGTCGACGAAGTCGGTGCTGGGAACATCGTCATCGCAGGCGACTCTGCCGGGGGCGGGCTCGCTTTGGCGCTCGCGCATCGCCTGCGCGAGGCGAAGGTGGCGGCGCCAGGTGCGCTGATCCTCTACTTCCCATGGCTCGATGCGTCTGTCAGCGGTCCCGAGCAGCCCGATCTTGAGCGGATCGATCCCGTCTTGTCGATCGACCAGTTGCGGGAAGCGGGTCGAAAGTGGTCCGGCGACCAGGCCGACGATCATAGAGCCAGCCCATTGTTCGCCGATCATGCCGGACTGCCACCGGTGCTGGTTCTGGTGGGAACGAAGGATCTGCTGCTTTCCGACGCTCGCCGTTTCTCGGCGTCGCATCATGCGGCGGTTCTGCAGGAATTCCCCGGGATGTTTCACGGCTTCGTCTGCGCGCCCATTCCCGAGGCGAAGCGGGCGCTGGATGAGAGCGCTGCATTCATCGCCGCCAGCATCGGCTAGCGCCATGATCGAAGCGGTAGCCGAAGCCTGGGATATCGGGACCGGCGTCAGCGGTTATCGTTGGCGCGCCCCGAATGCCCATGCGTCCCTTTTGCTGCAGCACGGCTACGCCGAATATGCCGGGCGCTTCGTGACGCGTTACAGCCGGCTCATTCCCCATCTGGTCGACGCCGGATTCGACGTTCACGCTTTCGATATGCGCGGCCACGGAGCGTCTCCGGGCGCGCGCGGGGCGGCCGACATCGAGCGGGCGGTTCAAGACCATCTAGCCGCGCGACACATGCTCGAAGGCAGCAAGCCTACCTTCCTGTTCGGGCACTCGCTCGGCGGGCTCGTCACCGCCGCGAGCGTTGCGCGCGACCAACGCCAGGTGGCCGGGGTCATTCTCAGTGCACCTGCGCTGTTACTGGCGGCACCGCCGGCAATGCGGCTGATCGCCAAGGGGCTCGCATGGGTGGCTCCGACGTTGGGGATCGTCCCACCGCAGGCAGCGACCGGGATTTCGCGTGATCCTGCCGAGGTCCGGCTGTTCGAGCATGATCCGCAAATCTACCGCGGCAAGATGCCTGCCCGCTTGGGTGTCAGTGCTCTTGAAGTCGCGAACGATACTTGGCCACGATACCGCGATTGGACGGTGCCGACGCTGACACTTCATGGCACGGACGATACCTACACCGATCCTAAGGGGAGCGTTCTGTTCCACGCGCTGATCCGCTCGACGGTCAAGGAACGCGCATCGATTCAAGACGGTCGTCACGAACTGCTGAATGACCTCGGCCATGATGAGGTCCTCGATATCATTCTGTCCTGGCTTCGACGCATCGTCGGCTAGGTGTAGCGGCCTACCATGATACCAAGGTATTTACGGATTTGGCGGGTGCGGGGTTTCGACCCGACAGCCTTCATCGTCTCGGTAGCCTCCCGCTCGGTCGGATAGACGAGATCCAGCCATCGGTTACGGACAGCCGAGTAAAAAAACTTCATGAGCCGGCATGATCGCCGTCGTTCCGTTTCGGACCCGATACCCTTCCAAACTCAGACCGCTTTCTACCCCAAAGCCTGCGTAGGTGCGAGCCGGTCGCGTATCTTGAAGACCGGCTCGCCCATCCGGATGTGCAGCGCCTTCGCTTCCTCGCTCCGCGCGACCGCGCAGCCGTCGTTGTTCGACAGGACGATGACAGGCACACCCCGCAGGTTGGGATCGAACAGCCGCTCTGCACTGACGTAGAAGTTGGAAACGTCGACGATCGCCCACGACATACGGCCTAGCGCCGGTAATCGCGGACGCTGATCCGCACGACGCCCCATATCTCTACGCCGTCGGCCGAGGTCGGCTCATAGGACTGCTGACTGTTGCGGGCCTCGAGGCAGGCGGCACCGCGGCGCCGGACGGGCTGGCGGCAGACGAACCCGCCGCCGACGATCGCGATCACGATATGCCCTTCTGCCGGGCGCGTATCCCGATCGACCACAACGACGTCGTTATCATGGATTCCGGCCTCGACCATGCTGCTGCCGCTGATCCGGAACACGAAGCTCGCCGCCCGATCGAGCCGTAGCAGCTCGATCAGGCTTATTGCGTCATCCTGCCAGTCCTGGGCAGGGCTTGGAAAGCCGGCGCCTGCCGCACCGACGATGCGTAGATGAATCCCCTTCGGCACCTTGAGCTGCCCCCTTCTGAGTGGTCCATCGACTATGACAGTCTGGATCAAGGTTGAGGGTCCCCCGGTTTCTCATCCAACCTGAAGGTGAGTTTCCGGCGTTCATTCGGCCGCCTTGGCAGCCGCTGCAGCAGCATATTCGACCGGCGTCATCCAGCCAAGCGATGTGTGAGGGCGGCTCTCGTTATAGTCCCGTCGCCAGGCCTCGATCTTGGCTCGAGCGTCCGCGATGGATAGGAACCAATGTGCGTTCAGGCACTCGTCACGAAGGCGACCGTTGAACGACTCTACGAACGCATTGTCGGTTGGTTTGCCCGGTCTGCTGAAGTCCAGCGTGACGCCGTTCTCGTATGCCCAGCGGTCGAGAGCCTTTGAGATGAACTCCGGCCCATTGTCCACGCGAATGGTCTTGGGCGCGCCGCGGGTCGACGAGATCCGTGCCATCGCCTCGACCACCTGCTCGCCCTTGATCCCCTGGTCGACGTCGATCGCCAGCGCTTCGCGCGTGAAGGCGTCGACCACGGTCAGCGCTCGTAACCGCCGACCGTCGAACAGGGCGTCCGAGACGAAATCCATTGACCACATCTCGTTCGCCGCCAGCGCCGCTGGTTGCCGCTCGCGGTTGGCAGCGCTGACGTTGCGCCGGGGCTTCTTGAGCCGAAGGCTCAGTCCATCATCACGGTAGAGCCGGTAGACGCGTTTGTGGTTCACGACCCATCCTTCCCTGCGCAGCAGGATGTAGATCCGGAAATAGCCATAGCGCGTTCGCGTCGCCGCCAGATCACGGATGCGCATCACCAGCGGCGTCTGATCCGGCTTGTGCGAGATGTAGCGCACCGACGACCGCTCGACGCCCAGCGCCGAGCAACTGCGCCGTTCGCTCACTGCATGGGACGCCTGGACGTGCGCGACGAGCTCGCGCCGTCGTCCAGGCGTCAGAGCTTTTTTGCCAGGACGTCCTGCAGGATGTGCTTGTCCAGACTCAGGTCGGCAACCAGCTGCTTCAGCTGCCGGTTCTCATCCTCGAGCTGCTTCAGGCGCCTCAATTCGCCGACACCCAGACCGCCGTACACCTTCTTCCAACGATAGAACGTCTGCTCCGAAATCCCCATCCGCCGGATGACTTCGGCCACCGGTGTGCCGGTCTCCGCCTGCTTCAGCGCGAAGGCAATCTGCTCGTCTGTGTACCTAGATTTCTTCATTTCCAGCTCCTTGCCCGAAGGCTTCTCAAGGCCGGAAAACTCTCGCTCAAAATGGACTAAAAAACAGGGGGGACGTCAAGGTGAGCGAGATCTGCCCTTCGCCACTTTCCTAAAGCTGATCGAGCAGCGCCGAACTGGCCTGGCGCTGTTCGCGCAATTTGGCGACCTTCGTCTTCAGCGCGTCGGCACGGCCGGTGCCGGCACCATCCTCGCCGCGGTCGATCTGATCCAGCTCGGCCAGGTAGCGCTCCAGTCTAGCGTCGGCCGAGGCGAGATAGGTCGCCAAGCGCTCGCGGCTGAAGTTGCGCGCCCGGCCGTTCACTGCCTTCAGCCGCGTGCCGTCTACCGCCAGCAGGTCGCGTCCGAACAAATCCAGCTTGCGGCACAGCAGGACGAACGCGCGGAACACCGCCTTGAACCCGGCCCAGTTGTCGCGCCGGAAGTCGGCGATGGTCCGGAAGTCCGGTCGCACCCCGCGCAGCAACCAGATCAGCTCGAGATTGCGGGTCGCTTCCGCTGCTAGGCGCCGGCTTGAGCGTACCCGGTTGAGGTAGCCTTACAGATACAGCTTGAGCATGTCGGCCGGATCGTAACCGGGACGCCCCGTCGCCTTCGGCTGCGTCCGCTGAAAACCCGCGCTACCCAGATCGAGGTCGTTGACGAAGGCGTCGATGAACCGCACCGGGTTGTCAGCCGCCACATAGTCGTCGACCGACGCTGGCAGCAGCAGCGCCTGGTTCCGGGCATGACCTTCGATATATGCCATGGCCGCAGGCTACACCGACCCGGTACGCCGTGGAATCCATAACGCCGTTTTCGGACGGTCTGCATCCCCAAAAAGGGAATGTATCAGAACAATCCGCTTTCTACGCTATGCCATGCCGCTGCCGCGCACCGCCGCAGGTCATGGCGGCGGTGCGCACTCCGTCAGCGACGGGTGCAGATCGGGCGACCCTCGGGTGAGAGAAGCGGTTCGGTCCGCACCCTACCGTCGCGCGCCGTCCCCTGGTATACAGCGCAGCTGCGCGCGTCGTATTCTATCCGAGCGTTGCGATACTTCAGCCGGGCATCGACTTTTTGGAACGCGATCGTTTCCGCGCTCGGCAGCATGTCGTTGCCGTAGCTGCGTTCCACACCGCGACGATCGAGCTCGACATCGATGGCGGCCAGCGTGCGTTCGTAGGAGGCCAACTCGGCGGCACTGATGAAGCCCTGCTGACGCGACAGACGGGTCATGCTTGCCTGCGTACGCGAGACTTGCCGACGCAGCGCCGTGGCACGGGTCCGGGTTATCTTGCCGCCGCGCTGTGCCGTGGTGATCCTGGCGTCCGTGGTTTCGATCCGCGCCTTCAGATCGGCTGTGGCGCGGAGATTGTCGGCTCGCTGCGTTGACGTTCCCTCTCGCTGCGCAGAGGCTTGCGCCTGCAAACCGGCGACTACGGCCAGCGCCGCGAGGATCGGAACCGTCGCTTTACGAAAACTCATCAAATCTCTCGTTCTGATTGTCGGGAATAAGACGTGACGCGATCGGGCGCCCATCGTTCCCTTACACCTTGTTCATGACGCCGGCGTGAACTGATGGTGCCATGCACTTCTTTCCGAGACGGCCCAAGCTTGGGCACGCTTTAGGACAGCTCGCTGATTGCGCGACGGCTATCTACCGTCCGGCGCGTTCTCGTCGCGTCGCCGCGCTATCTGTCGACGGCCGGCACCCCGCTGATGCCGGCCGATCTCGCCGTCCATCGCGCGATCGTGACCAGCCGGGCGCCCGACGTCTGGTATCTGGCGGACAACTGGCATTGCGAGGTCCGATGGGCGATCGCCGCGGGTAACATGCTGGTGACGCATGAGCTTGCCCGGCTGGATCAAGGGATCGCCCTGCTGCCGGACTTCCTGGTCCGCGATGATCTACGCAGTGGCGCTCCTGTCACGGTGCTGAACGACCATGCGGACGATCGGGCGACTGCATGGATCGTGACCAGTCCCCAGCTTTACCGCTCAGCCGCTGTCAAAGCGGTGATCGAACACATTGCGGGTGAGCCGGAGGAGTAATCCTACACTACCGATTAGCTCCTCATAAATTTGCGGTGCCGTTTGGTAGGGTGCCGTATGGTCTTCCTTGGTTAGGGTCAGGACTCACTGATTAGAGCCAGAAGATGACGGTTGCCGCGAGCGCAACGGCCGAGAAGAAGGCGGTTGGGCATCGATCGTAGCGGGTGGCGACCCGGCGCCAGTCTTTGAGGCGGCCAAACATGATCTCTATGCGGCTGCGGCGCCGGTAGCGGCGCTTGTCGTATTTGACCGGCTCGTTGCGGGATTTGCGACCCGGGATGCAGGGCTGAATGCCCTTGGCCTGAAGAGCGTCCCTGAACCAATCCGCGTCGTAGCCGCGATCACCGAGCAGCCACTGCGCTTTTGGTAGGTCGTCCAGCAGCGCTGCCGCGCCAGTGTAGTCGCTGACTTGCCCGGCGGTCATGAAGAAGCTCAAGGGGCGCCCGTTTGCATCGGCAACGGCATGGAGCTTGGTGTTCATGCCACCTTTGGTGCGGCCGATCAGGCGGCCAAGATCCCCTTTTTAACCCGCAGGCTCGAAGCCGTGCGGTGCGCCTTCAGGTAGGTGGCGTCGATCATGACCGTTCCTGGCTCCGCGCCTGCGCTCGCCAACCCCTCCATCATGCGCGTGAACACACCAGCCTCGCCCCATCGCTTCCAGCGGTTATGCAGCGTCTTGTGCGGACCGTAGGCGCTGGGTGCATCTCGCCAGCGCAGCCCGTTGCGGTTGACGAACACGATGCCGCTCAGCACCCGACGGTCGTCCACTCGAGGCTTGCCGTGGCTCCTGGGGAAGAACGGCTGCAGCCGCTCCATCTGCTCATACGTCAGCCAAAACAGGTCGCTCATTCCGATCTCCTTGCGGAGCCTGAATCAGATCGCGACACTCACATCAATGGGTCCTGACCCTAGGGCCTCAGGCGGACCAATGGGCCAATCTGAGGCAAATTTTTGACGTCATCTTCCAGCGCAAATCAGACCGGCTAGAGTAAGAGCGCTGAGGGTATGCTCGAAACGAACCGGGCTAATCACTTGGGGTGTAGGAGGTGGCAAGGTCCGCAGAAACGTGTTGATATGAATGTCGCCGATCGCAATGGATCGGCGACAAAGTACCCTATTTCCCCTTTGTAGTGAATTCGCTGACGAAGGAGTCTGCCGTCAAACCAAAATGGGTCAGCTGCTTGGCAACAGTCTTTGCATCCGCGAAGCCATTCGCCTCACTGATTGCACGGGCATAACCCCGCAACCGGTCCTTTAGCTTATCCAGCTTTTCAATCGTGATGATACGAGCATCGGGGTGAAGCGTCGCCGCGTTCTCCGGCGTGATCTTTTGATGAACCATCACAGGGGTGGCCGAGGAAGACTGGTCGTATTGCTTTCCAAACCAGATCATTGATCCAGTAAGCTGATTGCAATCATGCTTGCTGATCGCCTTTGCGCTAGTCGCACCACTTTTGCATTCGATCACAATATATTCGAGCCCTCCAAGTGACCATAGGTTGTCAGGACCCTTACCGTAATCATCCTCGGGCATCTGAGAGCCAAAACCTAAAAATTGACCAAGATCACGCATGGCTCTTTCAAACCGCTTTGTTTGAGGTTCTCCCCAAGCGAGCGCCTCGACTAGCGCGTTGACCCATAAAATAAGGTCATTTTTTTCAAGAAAGCGCTTCATAGCGGCAGTAGCTGCTACGGCCTGACTGTCGCGCGGGGCATCGAGCTTATTATACGTGATACCCTGTAGCGGCCTGACAAGTGCTCGATTCATTTCTACAGCAGAGAGTTGTATCTCTTGTGCTTCGCTTGGATTGCTGTGGTGGACGTACTCGGCGAGCTGTTGCTTTAGATACCCTTTAGCGCGACGTTCACTGACGCTTCCGACAGCTTGTTGCGCCAGTGCCTTCGCCTTGTCGAAGCGCTTCAGGCGCGCTGCATCGAAGGCTTGACGAAGGAAAACCGTCGCGGGCTCAACATGGCCGGGTTCTGCCTCATCTGCGTTCACGATCGCGTCCTTGCTAGTTTCAACCCAGCCCTCGGCTTTCGAGAGACACAGATCCATTACCTCTTCCAACTCTGCTAACGGCTTGCCGCGAATTTGTTCAGTAACGTCCTTTCCAAGCTTCAATTGAGCGCGCGTCGCAGGAGAAAATAACGCGCTGGCTTCCGGATTATGGATACGCTGAGTCAAGCGCGAGCCGATCAGCAAAACGACGCAATGATCCTCACTCGACCGTACCCCACGACCCATGCCCTGCTCGATGCGTTGGATTTGGCGGACGAGCTGCCGGCGGGTTTCGTTAAGCGCCATCTGCTCGGCACGGCCTAAGAGGCCTTCCACCTCAGGGATGCCATCTATGATTAAGATTTCGCAGGCCTTGGCCGGAAGATCAACGCCGTCGTATTTATTGATAAATACGGTTATGCCGACGTGGCCTTTACGTAGCCGCTCGGCGCCAGCCTCTATTGAGTCCTTATCAAGCGTCTGATCGGCTACATCTGACCAGTATTTTGCCCGCTCCTTGGAGGGCACAATCACGCAGACATTAACTTGCTTCGACCGGCGATGAGCCATCTCTTTAATCTCATCGACCGTGATGTCTGGATTGATTTCTTGCGGCGCCAAGATCATTCGATCGCCAATATCTCCGCCGCCCTTGGGGCGGATGGGGTGAACGACCTCTTCTGGATCGGCCTGAAAATGGGAAACCAAGATACCGTCGTCCGCCAACGTTGCGGTCATATAGATGTGACGGGCGGCGTCGGTGAACGCAGGAATGTTGTCGATCGGCAGATAGCGGGGCGCAATCTCGAGGTGCCCACCGCCAAATGCGGCCTGGCATAGGGGAAGGACGTCGCGGACAAGTGGCCAGGGCCACTTCAGATCGTCGTCGTACCGGTGCGGGTGCAATATCGCGCTGGCCTGCTTGTTCTTATCCTTCCATGCCCAGAACGGCACTGTCATGACGGCCGTTGGATCGTCCGCTCGCACGTCGAGTAGCAACTGATCAGACTGCTGTTCGAGGTCCTCGGCAAAAAGGTCCAGCAGTGGCGTGTAGGCAGGATGATTGGCATCCAACTTGATCCGGAACTGATCGGCGACAGTGGCAAGACAGGCGTGCGCGTCGTCAATCACCACCGAGCCTATCCGGACCTTGCTCCCGCCTTGGCCTACCCCGAACGACGATTTGCCGTTGAACAACTTCCATACGTTGATGATCAGAATAGCGTCACCTGCCAGAAACGCCGCGTCTGTGAGGTCCTCTGTCACCGTGATGCCGAGGTCCGCAGCCTCTGCAACAGCTTGGGTGATGAGGAAATTGTCCGGTACTACATAAACAGCCGGTCCCTTGCCCTCATTTAGGCAGCTTTGCAGACAAAGAAGCCCGACAACGGTTTTCCCTGAGCCTGTGTTCATCTTCAAAGTCACGCTTTGCTGCTGCCGGGCAGCGTACCAACCATCTAGGACATCGCCTTGCTCATCGGATGGGCGCTTGAACCGGTTATTGCGCTTTAGCGTCGTGAAAATCTTCCGGGGGTCAGTCTGCTTCTTTAAGGAGTTGCTTGCTTTAAGCTTGTTCAAATCCAATGCCACAAATTATCCCCTATTAATGCAATGTCTATCGGGTCACCGGTCGCTTGCTGTGCCTAGAGCGGATTTGGCAGAAAATCCTTAAGATCAGAAGGGCGTTTTCGAGGTGCTGCGCAGCTTCCGGTCGCTTAATGGCAGGCCCATTCTGGAGTGGATGGTCATTATCTTTGCTTAATCGCTTTGGGTACGATCAGCTTAGGTAAGCGACTGCGTTGGCACGACACGGCGATAGACCTCTTCCAGCTCGGTCTGGGCTGCGTCGGCCGCAGTGCGCGCCGCCTGTAGACGGGGAAAGTATCCGTCCCATATTCCCTGATCGACACGGGCCATCGCCTTTTGCATTCCTTCATCGGCTAAGCGGCCAACCGCGTCCTGCGTCCGAGCGACCTTCTTGAAGGCACCATCAAGCTCTAGCCGTTCTTCCGGGGTCATTTTATACTCCACAAAATCTGGAAGCATTTGCTTCGCACCCAAGACAACAGAAGCCAGGGCGGTGCGCAACGGGTGAATTTAAGGGGACAGGAGCGCAACGGTCATTAGCCTGACGCCGGATCCGCGTAGCGTTTGGTACGTTAGGTAGACGATGCGTCTTATCTGCTCTATCTAACGCTCATGGCGACGATCATGACCATCGGCGAACAGCGCCGTGCCGGCGAAGCCGCTCGCAAAGTAGGCGGCTACTCGGAACTCATTCGTCTCGAAACCGAGCGGCGTCAGGCGAAGGGCAAGGGGCATGTGGTGCGCGATGGCGCGAGCGGCCGCTATTCCTTCAAGCCTGGCATCACCGCGCCCAAGAAGTAGATCATGCCGCTCACGCTGGGGTTTCTGGCCAGCGTCGTCATTCTTCTCCCCGGCCTGATAGCCCTCGCCACATTCAACTTGCGCGTTGGGAGGGCAGGTGCCCGTCGGCCAGAGCAGCAGCTGACCGCGATCAATTCCCTAGTCGCCGCTGTGATCCTTTCGATTGGCACCCATTATCTCGGCTACATCGTCGCAGCGGGCATGATCGATGCCGTACTAGCAGTCCATGAGGCCTATCCCAAACTCGACTTCGGCCCCGTGGTGCCTAATCCTGTCGGCGCCTACTACCTCGCTGTCACCAGCGGGACCGCAATGCCTGGACGTACCGCGATCGCAACGGCAGCTCTGCTGGCGCTTGAGGTATTCAGCGTCCTGGCCTTCGTCGGTAGCGAGACCTTCGATCTTCTGTTCGAGCGACTGGATTGGAACGGGCAGGGGTGGGTGTTCCAGCATATCACCCGACCCGCGGAAAACGGTTATGCCCCGATTGGCCATGTCTTTACCTCAACGACTAGCGGCGCATACGGCGTCGCCTACAAGGGCATCGTCATCGACGCTCGGCAGGGCGCCAACGGCGAATTGATTGCCATCGCGCTCGCGCGGCCGGAACGCTTTCTGTATGAAATCGGCGCCTTTCCCGGCAAGAAAACCCGCTGGTTCTGGCACCGTCAGGATCAAGGCGGTGAACTAGATCGACCAACCGGCTTTACCCTTCATGGCAAAGATACTGTAGGCGGCGTCGTGCAGCTGGATAACCGCGTTATCACCAACGTCGTCGTCCACAGCGTCGCCCAGAGTCTTTTGGAGGAAATAGCGCCTGATAGTGCAGACGCGGAGGGTGAGGCGTGACGGAGTTCGTCTCTTCTTCGCTAGGCCAAACCGTCGGGCTAGCGCTGGGCCTTGCTTTGTTTCCAGTGATGATCTGGCCGCTGCTAGGCTTGGTGCAGGACGTGTGGCAATTGCCGATGGTCGTGCAATTGCGACCGAAAACCGGTGGCGCGATTGTCGCCGCTACGATCTTGGCGATCTTCCTTGTCACGGGTTGGCTTTTGGGAACGGGGCACGCCGAAGGCCGATTGCTGTTAGCGGCTGCATTTGGAGCACGCCCAGCGCTCTTTCTGATCCGCCAAGTTGTATGGTCGCAGACACCTCCAGCGGTGCGACGCGAAGCGGCCGACATTCGCAACGAGTTGGCTCTTCGTCTGCAGGAGCGGACGGTGAATCCTGAACGTGGTTGGCCGACCTTTGTTTTCGATGTCGAACGCGCCCGCCGTCGGGCGGCTTATGAGCCGCCTCCGATTTGAAGAGGCTTCCGCTCGGCACCAACGCCGGCTGAAAGCAGCCGCCATCAGATGAACGCGTCACCTCGGCACAATGGCAGATGCTCGTGACCAGGTGGCGAACATCCTCCTCTCCCGCGAGCCGGCCTAGGCTGTTGATTATGCGTCAGGGTAAGTCGGCGTGCGATCCTCGAGCGCTTTCAACCGTTCCTGCGCGTTCGCCAGAAAATCGTCGATCATTGCGTTGCCGTCGATACCCAAGCCGTTCCAATTCGGCTGCAGCTGAACGTAGCGCGACACCCTCTCCAGTGCGGACAAGAGCGGACCCGGCGGTGGTAGGGCTGCCTTGTCGTCCAACGCTTCGAGTGCGTCACCGATCGTGATGATATGCTGCAGTCGGTGGTTCTCGAAATAGGGCTGCGGCGTCACTACGGCTTTGAGAAGCTCCCTGGCATCAAGCAACGACTGCCGATCACCCCGTGCGACGGCCACATAGAAGGATGTGAAGGCGTGATCGGTACGCTGCGGCGGTTCGAGCACATCAATCGCGATCGAGCGTAGCAGTCGGAAGGCAGCGTCTGGATTACCTCGGCGAAGCTCACATTCAGCCTCGAATGTCCGCAACTCGGGCGCCGCTTCAAGGGCGACTGAGGCGCGATAGGCATCGATCGCAGCATCATGGCGGCCGGCGTAGCGCCGGGCATCGCCAATCGTTCTCCAGACGTTGGCGCATCCTGAGGCAGCCAGTTGGATGGGATCGGCGATCAAGCCGCTCAGGCGCTCGTCAATTTCGGTGAACAGAGCGGCGTCGTCATTAAGAACGGCCAAGCCCTCCAGCGCCTTGGAAAACCAGATCTGGCAGGCGGAGTTGAACGGCTTTTCCTCCTCCATTGCACGCCCAAGCGTGAGGACCTTACCAAAGGCGACACGAGCACCGGCATCGTCGCCAGTCAGCAAAATCTCGAATGCGCGGGCACCGCCATATTGCAGCATGTCAGAGCGGCTCTTGGAGCGGGTTCGAATAGCATCGAAGAAGGCGACGCGCTCGCTCATGCCCATGGCTTGGCCATGTAGGTCGAGGTGGATCTGAAGCAGGTCGATGTCCTGTTGATCAGGCGTGATCGGTTGGAGGCCCGCGATCTCACGCGCAGCTTGCGCGCGATCATGCTGCCAAAGCGCACAGATGCCGCGCTGATAGGCAATCTTGGCATGCCAGCGAGGATCGTTGATATTGGTCCTCAGGCGGTCTAACGTCGCGGGAAGGCGACCCAGCCACCCCTTGCGAGCGTAGCCCCACATCAGACTCTCGACGTAATCGGACAGCGCTTCGATATTGAGATTCATGAGGTAGGCGTGGCGAAGCTCAGGCCGATTGGCGACCGCAGGTGCCGTATGACTGAGATGCCAGATGGTGTATTGCGTAACGTCAGCGCGCAGATGCCAGATCATTTCCGTCCAGCGCTGCTCCTTGGCGAAGCGCTTCCACCGTGTACCGTTGCTGTGGCCCGGCAATCTGGCGCTGCAACAGGCTTTGTAGCGCAGACCCGAGCCGCACAGGCATGGGCCTTTCGGGTCCGGTACGAAAGGCCGATAGGGGCGGCGGACAGTTCCTTGCATATCTGCTCCAAGGCGATGCTGAGGAAAACAGGCGTGCAGCGCGGCCTGCCTGAATCAGTGGTAATAGCCTTATGCGGTAAACGCCGTTGTCGCGGCGACCCGATGGACGCCGCGTAGACTTGGTCTATGCAGACACTGCTTATCAGATATCGCGATCTACCGGTCGCCCGATCCCGGCAGCGACGATCGCATCACGAACCCGCCGAAAGAGGCTTGCCGGCAGATAGCCATAGCTGACGGAGGGCTCACGCCCGGGCACAGGGCGGATATCGTAGCCCGGCCACGCGAAGCGATTCCACTCGGTGATGATGATCCACGACCGATCACCCGACAGCCCGAGGTCGCGCCGAACGGCGTCGGGCACTTCGATTGCTAGCTGATCCCGGGTAGGGGCCTTGGTGGTCAGCGGCACGACGTGGACCTGATCGATTCCGTCATTGGTCTGGGTGACCAGGACGACCGCAACCGGCCGGTCTTTTATACCTTCATCTCGACCTTTAACGTACTCGTATTCCCACAGGTAGCTGTAGTTCAGAACCTCGCCGGGTTCAGGAAGCGTTGAGCCTTTTTTCGGCCGCTTCGGAGCCGCGGCCGGGTTCGACGTCCCGGATGGCTTCGAGGGTTTGGTCATCAAGATCCTCCACGCGACCAGCGATCCGTTCACGACGGCGCAGGCGCTCATATTCGTCGACGGGGACCATGACGAAGCGCACGCGGCCGTTCCGACTGACTCCGACCGGGCGGATCATCGCCTCGTCGGAATAGCGGCCGAACTGCTTTTGCAATTCGCCCGAGGGTACGATTTCCATGCTCGTCGCCATGAGCGGGTGTTCCTGTGCTGAATGCGTTGCAGGCTGCTGCCTTGCTCGGCGGGATCTCGATCGCATGCAGGCTGCTGCCTGTACGCGGGGGGGCGGTCGTGCGTGCGGCTCAGCCTGCACGCGCAGATCGGTAGTAGAAGCACGACCGGCTTTAAGCCAATATCCATGAAATAGGCAGAACACGGACAACCGTCAAGATGCGTAGCGATAGGAAAACTCGTGTAAACGGGATAACTAGGACGAAGTTGCAAGGGCGGAATATCCGGTCGATCATTCTAGCGATAACCTTAATTCCCGCTAGAAACATGCTGGCGTCAAATTGAGCGTTCGCGTACCTGTCAGGCGATGAACAACGTGACATCCGGCCTATTTGATGATCGAGCGACCCGACGTGTCACACGACGCCGAAACTGACACGAGCTTGGCCGGCGACCTTATCGTGGCCGATCAGGTCAACGAACTCGCTGCATACCTACCCGATCTGGCGCCGGACGATCGCCACCGCGTCGATGGGTATGTCGCTCGTGCGTCGGCAAAAGCGACGTTGCGCGCCTACCAATCCGACTGGAGGCTGTTTTGCGCCTGGTGCGAGGAAAGCGGATATCGCTCGCTGCCCGCGACGCCGGCGATCGTCGCTGCCTTCCTGACGTTACTGGCGGAGCGTGGGTTCGCACCGCGGACGCCGCATCGGGCGCGCGGAGGGCGCGAGGCTTTGGCCAAGCCGCTTGGACGGTCGACGATCGGTCGACGGCTGTCGGCGATCGTTTTTGCGCACCGCGCAGCGGGGTTCGATCCACCGACGCAGCAGCCAGACGGCGCGCGGTTGGAAAAAGCCATGCGTGCCATCCGCCGCGACAAGCGCGACGATCCATCAGGTAAGAAGCGCCCGGCGGATGGCGACGTGTTGCGTGACATGTTGCGGACGATCGATGGCGATGATCTGCGGTCGTATCGCGACCGGGCCTTGTTGGCGATCGGGATGGCGGGGGCCTTTCGCCGATCCGAGCTAGTGGCGATAACCGTCGGCCGGGTGTCGGACGATACGCGCGGATTGCTGGTCCGCGTGCCGACGTCGAAGACCGACCAGGAGGGCAGGGGGCATAGCGTCGCCATTCCCGATGGCCGGCGCCTCGAGCCGGTGCGGCATTATCGCGCCTGGCTCGAGAAAGCCGCGATCGAGACCGGCCCAGTTTTTCGCAAGTTGACCCCGCAAGGGCGGCTCACCCAGCAGCCGATGAGCGCGCAGGGTGTTGCGCTTGTTGTCAAAGCAGCTGCCCGATCCGCTGGTTATCCAGAAGCGTTATTCTCCGGCCACTCACTGCGGGCTGGGTTCCTGACCGAGGCAGGGCGGCAGAATGCCAATCTGTTCAAGATGCGTGAGCATAGCCGGCATGCCTCGATCGACATGGTGGCGGAGTATGTGCGCGATCACGAGCGCTTCCGGGAACATGCCGGCGAAGGGTTTTTATGAATGCCTCAGCCCTGTGGACGATGCGGGAGAGCCATGAGCATGTTCGTGCTTTCGACGACGCTACTGCGGACCCATGGCCCGATGCCCGGGATCAACGACGGCTCACCATGACCGTAAAGTGCTTGCAGCGCGAACCGGCAGGCATAGACCTTGCCGCCTTCGGCCATAAACTTCTCGACTTGGTTGTTGACGGCCATGTGTCCGGGAAATGCTTCGTCCCCGAGCTTGGGAAATCCGCGTTGGATACCGAGCGTGACGCCGGGGCCATAAAGTAGAACGCTGGTCTCGAAGCCCTTGCGCTGCAATCGGGTGGCCTGGAGCATGTTGACCAGACCAATTGAGCCTTCGAAGGCGACGGTATGGAAGGTAACAAGCGCCTTTTCGCCGGGCTCCGCCTTCACATCCTCAAAAACCTTCTGCTCGTAATCGACGAAGAAATCGCCCTTCTGATGGGCGGCGGCGGTGACGCTTGGCATGAGTTGCTCCGGGTTCAAATGGTCCCGCATCGGCGGGGCGACCTTTAAACTGATAGAAACAAACATGTGGTCAATGATGCAGTCACAGCGCATCGGGAAGATGCATTCAATTTACACCATGCGTCACGGTGAGCCGTTCGATTTTGTCGGCCAACCGCAATCTCGGTGAATTTATAATTTCATTGCGATTTATCGCCGTGTTAGCAAGTGCCTGACGTTTGCGCACCTGCTTCGTCCGGTGCCTATAATGCGAGCACTTCGTGAAACGAATCAGATGCGCAATGTGGGTTAGCTCTTCGGAAATTGACTGGCTTGTCATGCCATGAAATGCAGTCAATCATTGATCGGGAGGTGATGTTCGTGGAGTCGTGGACGCCAAATGTCGAGAAGTTCGGAAAGCCGCATTACCGTGCAATCGCCGATGCCATTGCTGAAGACATCCAGGCAGGCCGGCTGCGTGCTTCCGACCGCCTTCCGCCGCAACGCGAGCTGGCTGTACGCCTGGAGCTAAATTTCACCACTGTCGCGCGCGGCTATGTCGAGGCACAGCGACGCGGGCTGATTGAGTCTCGCGTCGGACATGGCACCTTTGTCGCAGGTCAGCCGCGTCGATCTCACGCTGCCGTCCGGCCGAGCGTTGTCGATCTGACCATGAACGTTGCCCCCGAACCGGAAGATCGCTCTCTACTTGATCGGATGCAGGCAGGGCTACAAAAGGTCGCTCACGATCTCCCCACCCTAATGCGGTATCAGGCATTTGGAGGGACGTATGTGCAACGCGAGGCTGCTTGTCGGTTTTTGCGATTGCGCGGGGTCGAGGTTACCGCTGACAGGCTTTTAATCTGTCCAGGAACGCACGTCGCGTTTCAAGCGATCCTGCAAGCAACGATGCAGCCCGGCGAGACCCTCCTGTGTGAGGCGCTTACATATCCGGGTATCAAGGCGGTCACAGGCCGATTGGGAATAAAGCTCGTTGGTGTGCCGATCGACGAAGATGGAATTGATCCGGCCGCGCTGGAAGAACTGTGTCGTGAGCAAAAGCCAAAGGCGCTGTATCTCAACCCGACGCTACTTAATCCAACGACGTCCACTATGCCTGAGGCCCGGAGGCTAGCCACGATCGAGATTGTTCGTGCGCACGGTATGATCATCGTAGAAGACGATGCCTACGGCGCCCTGCTAAGAAGGCCCATTCCGGCGTTCGCCGCGCTGGCCCCCGACCTTACCTACTATGTCGTGAGCTTATCCAAATGCGTCGGAGCAGGGCTGCGGATAGCCTATCTGGTGGCGCCCGATCAGCGACGGCTTTGGCCAATTTCAGGCTCGCTGCGGACCACGACGGTGATGGCATCCCCGCTCACAACCGCGCTTTCCACGCTCTGGATTGAGGACGGCACGGCATCGGCGGTCATCGACGCTATCCGCAAGGAGACTCAGGCACGGCAGAAGCTGCTCGCCGAGCTTCTACCGAAGGGTAGCTATGTAACGCATCCCGAAGCATTCCACTTCTGGATGGCCCTTCCCGAACCATGGCAGCGATCGGCGTTCGCAGCCCGGATGCGCTCATCGGACCTCAGTATCGTCGTCAGTGACGCTTTCACCGTGGCGGGGCCGCCCGTTGAAGCTGTACGCATCTCGCTTGGTGGCGTGCTCAGTCGAGCGGAAGTTCGTAGCGCGCTCGATTTCCTGTCTCATATCCTCGAACACGAGACCGAAGTGGGTCCGGGCTTTGCGTGAGATCAAGCTTGGGCTTTGGGAATGACTCGGCCGGGCACCGATCCAAGCTAGCGTGATCACCTAGCGGGAAGGCTGAACCGGCACCCAACTGCTTCGTCAATCGGCGGTGCGCCTAAGGAGGCGGTATATTATGCACGGCGAGCGCAGCAGGAATTGGACGCGGCAGCGCTAGCAGGCGATTCAGCGGTGAAGAAGATACACCTGAATTTGGCATCGAAGTATGCGACGCTGAACGAGGCCTTTGCCCTCACCTCCAACCGTCAGTGACGACAAACAGGTCAGGCCGTCCGAAAACTCTCAGCGCGAACTTAGCGAATTAATATAGCTGCGCTTCCATGGGTACGCCTAGATCGTTACTTAGGTGCGTGCGGGCGAAACTACGTTGTGCTTGCTGGGCGCCGATTGAGGCAGGTGACGAGTTTTCGGACGGTCTGAGGTGGGTTCGGATAGGTCTGGGAATGATCGACCGGATCGATCAATGGGCTAGGAGGCGTAACAGCCCAGTCCGAGCCATTCGACTCTAGTTGTCCGACTGTTCGAACGAGGTCAGGATCGGGCACGGACCGGCCGCGCCGCTGCCACATTGTTGAGCGAGCCGGCGCAGCGATGCGCGGGCCTGCTCCAATTCTTCGATCTTGGCGTCCAACGCCGCTATCCTCTCGCTGGCGAGTTCACGCGCCCGTGTTCGATCGTCGATCGCATTGAGCGCCAGCAATTCCTCGATCTGCGCGAGCGTGAACCCAGCCGCTTGCGCCGAACAGATGAAGCGCAGCCGGCGTACGTCTTCAATACCATAGCGGCGCACGCCCCCGCCGTGTCCGGTGCTGCTCGGCCGCTCGGGCGCCTCCAGCAACCCGCGGCGCTGGTAGTAGCGTACGGTTTCGACGCCGACGCCGGCCCCGCGCGCCAGCCCGGCGATGGTCATTTGCGCCAACCCTTGACTCCGTACCATGGTCCGGACCCTATATGGGTGGCAGCCTGAAAGATACCAGCTCGAAAGCCGCTGCTCATGACCACGATCGTCGCCTCCCGCCGCGCCACCTTGTACCGGATGGTAATGGACAAGCACGTCTGCCCCTACGGCCTGGAGGCCAAGGATCTGCTGCAACGCGAGGGCTACACCGTGGACGACCACTGGCTGACCACGCGGAAGGAAACGGACGCCTTTACGGCCGAGAACGGTGTGAGGACGACCCCGCAGACCTTCATCGGGGGCAAGCGGATTGGCGGTTACGACGACGTGCGCCGCCATTTCGGTAAAGCCGTCGCCGATCCCAAGGCAACCACATACAAGCCGGTCGTCGCGCTGTTCGCAGTGACCGCGCTGATGGCGCTCGCTGCAAGCCATGCCGCTTATGGCACGCCCTTTACCCTACGAGCGGGCGAGTGGTTCATCGGGTTCAGCATGGCGGTGCTGGCGCTGCTCAAGCTCCAGAACATCGAGAGCTTCGCCACTATGTTCCTCAATTACGACCTGCTCGCGAAGCGCTGGGTGCGCTACTCCTACATCTACCCCTTCGCTGAGGGCCTGGCGGGCGTGCTGATGATCGCGGGCGGGCTGACCTGGTTGTCGGTGCCGGTCGCGCTGTTCATCGGGACCGTGGGTGCCGTGTCGGTGTTCAAGGCGGTGTACCTTGATAAGCGCGAGCTGAAGTGCGCCTGCGTGGGCGGGTCTAGCAACGTGCCGCTCGGTTTCCTGTCGCTGACTGAGAACCTCATGATGATTACGATGGCGCTATGGATGACCGTCTCGCCCGCGGCGCTTACAATCGGCCACTGAGGCTTGCGCGGAGCAAAGCGCGGACCGGCGCGGACGAACACATGCAAACCGGCTCGTCGATATGATCGGGTCACAGCTTAGAGATGGCGCACACAAAGACCCTAGAAAGTCCATGCAATGCGTACTATGTACGGAACATCGCTACAAACAAACGGTGCGCATGTGACTCAGGATACGGATGGTGACAAATTCCGCTGGATTATTAAGACCGGTTGGAAGGGCCTTTGCCCGCGATGCGGCAAGGGACACATGTTTAAGTCGTGGCTGAAGGTCGCGGACCGATGCGAGGCCTGCGGTCTCGACTATCGGTTTGCCGCGCCTGACGATGGTCCTGCCTTCTTTTCCCTGTGCATCGTTGCCTTTCCGCTCGCTTTCTTTGTCGTGTGGATTCAGGTTAAATTTGATCCGGTGTGGTGGGTGCATCTGTTCACGTCGCTCCCGGTCATGCTTCTAGGATGTCTGCTGCCGCTGCACCCAATCAAAGGCTGGCTGGTCGCCTCTCAGTACGTCAACCGTGCTCAAGAGGCTGGTACGGGCAAGATCTGGGATCAGCTTCACGGTCGCGAAAATACGAAAGATAGCAGCAACTTCGACGATTGATCCGGCCACAGGTCTTTTCTGATTCATTCCTTGGAGCGGCCTATGCGCTCATTTATGCCTGATGCCCGGCGCATCGCCGCTTCATACCTAACATCTACGGGGCGCTCGGACGACGCTCGCACGGTGCTCGCCGGCAGCGGAGACGATTATGTCGAAGTCCGGGTCGCCCTACAGGCGCTCGGTGAAGTTGCAGCGCGTATGGGTCGCGCCGAGCGGGCGCTAGCCTGTTACGCCGATGAAACCTTCTGGGAGGCTGACTGCGCGGAGGCCTCGCTCGCCTTCCACGATCATGGCGAAACCGCGCGGTCGGCGCTTGCGGGCAAGGAGCTTTACGCCCTTCACCGCGACTGAATTAGAAGACAATTTTTGCCCTTGCTATGCATGGACTTTGTAGGTGGAACATATATATGAGAACCATGCAAACCTGGAAACCCGATATCGAGTCCTTTTCAGGACCAAAGTACCTTGCGATTGCTGAGGCGATCTCGAAAGATATCGAGGCCGGACGCCTTCTCGCCGGTACGCGCCTGCCGCCCCAGCGTGTTCTTGCCGAGACGCTGAGCGTCGATTTGACGACGGTGACTCGTGCTTACGGCGAGGCGCAGCGGCTCGGGCTGATCGAGGGTGACGGCCGGCGTGGTAGCTTCGTTCGGCAGAAGAAGGTCGACGCTCCAAAGATCAGCTACAGCGAGCCGGCCGATACCGGAATGAACGCGCCGCCTGAAATTCCAGGCGCACTCCTTGCCGCAGCGTTCCGACGATCTGCCGACGCATTGCTGACCCGTTCTGATGTGGCTGCGCCGTTCCAGTATCAGCCGAGTGGTGGCATGATCGTGGCTCGCGAAGCTGGTGCCGATCTGTTGAGCGCTCGCGGCGTTCCATGCCACGACGACACCGTTCTGGTGACGGCGGGCGGGCAGCATGCCCTGCACGCGATCGTTAGCGCAGAGCTGCAACCTGGCGACACCGTAGCAGTCGCCGCACACATCTATCCGGGGTTTCAATCGGTCGCGCGCCGGTACGGCTTGCGCCTGTACGTCGTAGCGTCGGATGCGGAAGGCCTGGTCGCGGAAGCGCTCGACGCCGCCTGTGCTCAAGGCAGTGTGCGTGCTGTATATGTCGTACCTACCAACGATAATCCGACGACTGCGACAATGGGCGTGGACCGGCGCAAGGCGATCGCCACTGTCGCAGAACAGCACGGTCTGATCGTCATCGAGGATGACGCGTATGGTCTCCTGCCGGAACGGCCGTTGCCCCCGATCGCATCGTTCGCAGAGGATCGGACCTGGCACATCGCCAGCGTGTCGAAGATTTTATCGCCTGGTCTGCGGATCGCGTGGCTGCGTGCACCCACAGTCGCACAGGCATGGCGACTAGCGGCAGACGTGCACGAAACCGCAATCATGGCACCACCGCTCAATGCAGCGGTCGTGGCGGACTGGATTGGCAGCGGAGTGTTTCAGCAGCTCACCAACGCGGTTCGGGTCGAAGCACAAGCTCGTCAGGCGATCGTGGCAAAGTTTCTCGATCCGCAAGGGTTCCAGTCGCAGCCGGAAGGGTATCATCTGTGGATGCCGCTCCCTGCGGACGCCAATCCTGGTGAGATCGTGAACACATTGCGTCCGCACGGCTTATCCGTGGTAGGTGCAGAGGTATTCGCAGTTGACCGGACAAGCGTTTCACCTGCGTTGCGCGTGTCGATCGGGGGCACTCTTCCCCGTGAACGTCTTGAACGTGGCTTGCGCTTACTGGGTGCGATGACCGCCCCAAACGCGACCAGAAAGATCTCGCTGGTCTGAACCTATACTGTTGTACCTGATCGATCACATCACAGAAAGATGGGCGATCAGGCGCGACGTGATGGCCGGGTTAGTCCCGGTATAGCGAACTACAAGAGGACCCCTTCATGGGTGACGAAGCCCTTTTCCTTGCCCGAGTGCAGTTTGCATTCACGGTATCATTCCACTTCATATTTCCAGCATTTTCCATCGGGCTTGCAAGCTTCCTGATGGTGCTGGAAGGCGCGTGGCTGCGGACCGGCCGGGGCGTCTACGCCAATCTCTATCGCTACTGGCTGAAGATCTTCGCGGTGGCTTTCGGCATGGGCGTCGTCTCGGGGATCGTCATGTCCTATCAGTTCGGCACGAACTGGTCGGTATTCTCCGATAAGGCCGGCCCTGTCGTTGGGCCGCTCATGGCCTATGAGGTGCTGACCGCCTTCTTCCTGGAAGCCGGTTTCCTTGGCGTGATGCTGTTCGGCATCAACAAGGTTGGACCAAAGCTCCACTTCTTCGCGACCTGTATGGTGGCGCTCGGAACGTTTATCTCCGCGACCTGGATCATCAGTACCAATAGCTGGATGCATACGCCGCAGGGGTTTGCCATCAACGCACAGGGGCAGTTCGTACCAGCCGGATCGTGGCTGCCGATCATCTTCAATCCAAGCTTCCCGTACCGTCTGACACACGTCGTGATCGCCGCCTATCTGACGACCTCGCTTGTCGTCGGCGCCGTCGGCGCCTGGCACCTGCTGCGCGACCGCACCAATCCCGGGGCGCGAAAGATGTTCTCGATGGCGATGTGGATGGTGGCGATTGCGGCACCGGCACAAATTCTTGCCGGTGATGCTCATGGGCTCAACACGCTGGAGCACCAGCCAGCCAAGGTCATGGCCATGGAGGGGCATTACGACAGCCATCCCAACGGGGCTCCGCTGATCCTGTTCGGTATCCCCAATGCGGCCGAGAAACGCATCGACTATGCGATCGAGGTACCCAAGGCATCGTCCCTGATCCTGAAGCACGACCCGAACGCGCCGCTCGCCGGCCTCGACACGATCCCTGACGACCGTGAGCCGCCCGTCACCGTGGTCTTCTGGTCCTTCCGGGTCATGGTCGGACTGGGCATGGCGATGCTGGGGCTTGGACTGTTCAGCCTTTTCGCGCGGTTCCGTCGGCAGCTCTATGATTGGCCATGGCTGCACCGGGCTGCGATGATCATGGGTCCGGCAGGCTTTGTCGCGGTGATCGCCGGCTGGATTACGACGGAAGTCGGACGGCAGCCTTATACGGTCTACGGGTATCTGCTGACTGCCCAGTCGCACTCGCCGCTCCGTGCCGCAGCCGTTGCGACGTCGCTGCTGACGTTCGTGATCGTCTACTTCATCGTGTTCGGCGCGGGCACCTATTACCTGCTCCGCCTCATGGCCAAGGCACCTGCTCCCCATGAGAGCGAACCGGCCTCCACCCCGCAGCGGGCGACGGGCTTCACGCCCGCCCCTGCTCTGAGCAAGGAGTAAGCTGCCATGCTTTACAATTATGATCTGGCTACCGTCTGGGCCTTCATCCTTGCCTTCGCGATCTTCGCCTATGTCGTTATGGACGGCTTCGATCTTGGCATCGGCATTCTCTTCCCAACGCTGAAGGTCGGGGAGGAACGCGATCAGGCGATGAACTCGATCGCTCCGGTGTGGGACGGCAACGAAACCTGGCTGGTGCTGGGAGGGGGCGGCCTGATGGCGGCCTTCCCACTCGCATACTCCGTCATCCTGCCGGCAACTTACCCGCTGGTTATCGGCATGCTGCTCGGTTTGATCTTCCGCGGCGTGGCATTCGAGTTCCGTTGGCGCGACCCGCGCCATCGCCCCTATTGGGACACTGCCTTCTTCGTCGGCTCGGTCGTGGCAACGTTGTCGCAAGGCATCCTGCTCGGAGCGGTGTTGCAAGGGATCAAGGTCCAGGGTCGCGCCTATGCCGGCGGGTCTTTGGACTGGCTGTCGCCCTTCAGCTTGCTAACCGGCGCCGCGCTTCTTTCCGGCTATGCCCTGCTGGGGTCGAGCTGGTTGATCGGCAAGTCGCACGGTTCGCTTCAGGAACATTCGCGAAAAATGGCGTTCCGGCTGGGCATAACGACCCTGATTGTGATGGCAGCGGTTAGCGCAGCGACGCCGTTCCTGGCGATCGACTATTGGCACCGCTGGTTCGAAATGCCCCGCGTGTTGTTCACGGCACAGGTCCCTCTCGCGACGATCGCGGTCGGAGGCATCTTCTTCTGGAGCCTGAAGCGCGGCCGGGAACGCCTCCCGTTCCTTGTCACGCTGGCTCTTTTCGCACTCGGTTTCCTGGGCCTTGGGATCAGTATGTTCCCGTATGTGGTGCCGCGTGCACTGACGATCTGGGATGCGGCAGCGCCCGAGAAGAGCCAGATCTTCATGCTGGTGGGTACCGTCTTCATCATGCCGCTCATCATCGCCTACACCGCCTGGGCCTATTGGGTCTTCCGCGGCAAAACCGTCACCGAAGGCTATCACTGATGGCTGACACCCCACCGGCATCGCTTTGGCGACGGATCGGCTGGCTGGTGCTGATCTGGACGCTCAGCGTGGTGGCCCTCGGGATCGTCGCCAGCATCATCCGCTGGTGGGTACACCCCTAAACTTTCTCTGACGTTCCGTAGGAGCGAACCATGAACCTCGATGCTCATTTTGAAGATCTTCTAGCCAAAACCCGGCTTGAAGGGCGTTACCGGACCTTCGCACAGTTGGAGCGGATCGCGGGCGCCTTCCCGAAGGCACGCTGGCACCGTCCCGACGGTACCATGCGCGAGGTGACGGTATGGTGCAGCAACGACTATCTCGGCATGGGGCAGCATCCTGACGTCCTTGCCGCGATGCACGAGACCATCACACGCTCCGGTGCCGGCACCGGCGGTACACGGAATATCTCGGGCACGGTCAGCGAGCACGTCGCTTTGGAAGAGGAGCTTGCCGGACTCCATGGCAAAGAAGCCGCACTGTTGTTCACGTCCGGCTGGATCAGCAATCTGGCAGCCCTTGGAACACTCGGACGATTGCTGCCGAACTGCGCGATCTTCTCGGACGCACTCAACCACAATTCCATGATCGAGGGCATCAAGCGCTCTGGCGCGGAACGGTTTATCTTCCGTCACAACGATGTAGCGCATCTGGAAGAGCTGCTGGGATCGGTAGACGCGGACAGACCCAAGATCATCGCTTTCGAGAGCGTCTACTCGATGGACGGCGACGTCGCTCCGATCGCCGCGATCTGCGAGCTGGCTGAGCGGTTCGGGGCAATGACGTACCTCGATGAGGTTCATGCTGTCGGCATGTATGGCGCGCAGGGCGGCGGGATTGCGGAACGTGAGGGATTGGCTGACCGGATCACCCTGATCGAAGGCACGCTCGCCAAGGCCTTCGGCGTCATCGGTGGCTATGTAACGGGCCCCACCTTGCTCATCGACGTTATCCGGAGCTTTGCGGAGAGCTTCATCTTCACCACCTCGCTATGCCCGCATCTTGCGGCCGGTGCACTTGCTGCGGTGCGCCACCTCAAAGCGAGCGGCACCGAACGCCAGCTTCAGCAGGAGCATGTCGCCTATGTGAAGACAGCGCTCCTCGCGGCAGGTCTTCCGGTCGGCACGGACACTGCGAGCCACATCGTGCCCCTGATGATCAACGACGCCCACCTGTGTCGTCGGACGAGCGAATTGCTGCTAGAAGAACACGGGATCTACGTGCAGCCGATCAATTACCCGACTGTACCGGTTGGCCAGGAGCGGCTGCGGATCACGCCGACGCCATTCCATACCCCGGCTCACGCCGACCGTCTGGTTGCCGCTCTTATTGCCGTGAGCAACGAGATTAACGGCGCTCCCCAGATGAAGCTTGCCGCATGAAAACGCTGTTCGATGCCGCGATGGCGGAGCTGCCGCTCGTCGCGATCCTGAGGGGCATCACGCCGGATGAGGCTGCGCCGATCGGCGATCTCCTGGCGGAGGCTGGTTTCAGGTTCATTGAGGTGCCGCTCACCTCTCCGGATGCCTTCACGAGCATCGCCTTGATGGTCGAACGGCTCAGTTCCGACATCATCGTGGGCGCCGGTACAGTGCGGCAAATCAGCGACCTTGATCGCCTTGTCGATGTCGGCGGACGTCTGATGGTGACGCCGCACGCGGATACCCGGCTGATCCGGGCGGCTGTCGATCGCAAGCTTATAACACTGCCTGGGGTGGCTACGCCTACCGAGGCATTCGCCGCGCTCGACGCTGGCGCGGATGGCTTGAAACTCTTCCCATCCGAAATAATTCCGCCCTCGGTCGTCAAGGCTTTTAGGACGGTTGTCGGGCCTGACGTTCGCCTCTGTCCAACAGGCGGTATCGAGCCATCCGATCTTGGTAGGTATCTTGCCGCTGGCGCGAGCGGCTTTGGTTTGGGCGGGGCGCTATATCGGCCTGGCAGCACAGCAAGCGACGTGGAGGCAAATGCTCGCGCTTTCGTGACGAGCTGGCAAGCTGCCCGGCGCGGTATGAAGGGCTGATACGTTGACGACTATGGCTACCTTGGAAGCGGGGGTTGAACCCGCCGCTCCATCACGCACGAAAGATCGCGAAATGCTGGCCGCTGCTGCGGCAATAAGCAGGGACTTCGGTCGGGTGAAGCCGTGGATCTACTGGACCGACCTGCTGCTCACAGCTGGTGTCGCTTACGGCGCGTTTGCCGGAGCGCTGCTTTTGCCGTTCGGTGTATTGAGCTCGCTGTCGATCGTGGTCTGCATGCTCGCTTTCTATCGCGGGATCAGCTTCATCCACGAACTCACCCACATCAAGAGTGGAAGCCTGCAAGGGTTTAGAACCGCGTGGAACCTGATGATCGGCATCCCGCTTCTAGTGCCGTCGTTCATGTATGACGACGTGCACACCCTTCATCATGCAAGGACCAGCTACGGTACGGCGCGCGACCCCGAATACCTGCCATTGGCTTCCATGCGGGCGACCGCGGTGATCATGTTCGTCGTCGTCTCGGCCTTGGCACCTCTCGGATTGCTGATCCGTTTCGCCGTGTTCAGCCCTCTCAGCTTCGTCAGCTGCCGCATCCGTCGATCGGTGATGGAGCGCTACTCGGCATTGGCTATCAATCCCGCCTTCCGTCGCCGTCCACCCACCGGTGCCTTTCGGCGCGAGTGGATCGTACTGGAGGCTGCTACCAGCGTGTGGGCAACGGCCCTGATCATTCTGGCACTCACCGATGCCATAACCCTGAGGAGTCTTACGATTGGCTTTGCGATCGGTGCCGGCGTTGCGGTGATAAATCAGGTTCGTACTCTGGCCGCGCATCTTTGGGAGAACGAAGGCGGCCTTCCAATGACGCTGACGGAACAGTATTTGGACTCCGTCAACGTGCCTCCGCCTGCGACCCTGCCGGCACTGTGGGCACCCGTCGGATTGCGATATCACGGACTGCATCATTTGCTGCCCTCCGTACCTTATCACAATCTCGGCAAAGCGCATCAACGCCTAGCAAACCGACTTGGCACGGGCTCTTCATTCCATCGGGGAAACCATGGCGGGCTAAGCCATGTCCTCAGCCGTTTTTTTGCGCCCCCTCCCGTCAGCATCGTTGACGCTGTAAAAGGTAGTAGCCGCTAAGCAAAGGCGACCTAAATGCCATACGATGTTAAGCAGCTATTAGTCAGTGCAACGGCTTCTCTACCATCACGTGCCGCCCCGCCTCAATCGCCGCGAGCGCCCATTCAGCATGGGTGGCGTTGGACGTGGCAACCCCGATAAAGTCTACCATCGCGTCTCGAAGCAACTCGCGCGGATCGTCGCGGACGGCTATTGTCGGCGACAGGCCAGACCCACTTGGAGGACCAATGCCTACAGCGGTCATTTCGTTAAATGATCTCTACAGGGTTTCGCTTGGCCGAATGGGTTCGAACGTTTCTACGCGCGCGTGGGGTTCGCGGTTGAACAGCAGCCGCAAAACGTCCGGTCGGGAGTAATGACCGACTGGATCGTAGGCTGCCTTCGCGACGCTGATGGTACCGAGATCGATGTCCGCATATAGCAGACCTTCGTGAGTCTCAGGCAACGGCTCGCATAGCGGTGCCCCATCGGGCCCGTAGATCATCGCGTAGCCGCCTCCCGGAAGGAGCAGCGCCTCCTTGCCAGGTTCAACAAGCATCTTGATCATTTCAGGAGACACCAGTGCGCACGGGGCGAGCACGTAGCATTGACCTTCCAACGCATAGACTTGACTGGCAGCGTTGTTGGCCTCCGCGCTGAGTTGAAAGGCCATGCCGCGATAGACGGAAAAGCTCGGCCAAGCTGCGACGTGGACTTGCTCATGTTGCGAATACATCGCGTATTTGGTGAGCGGCTGAATGTGCTCGGCGCAGCACAAGGCGCCAATTCTTCCGATCCCAGTTTCGTGCACGGCGATGTCTGAACCGTCCCCTTCGCCGTATACTGTGCGTTCGGCGTGGGTGGGTTTAAGCTTCCGCCGGGTAGCTATCACTGTGCCGTGATCGTCGATGATTGCCTGCGCAATGTAAAGAGTGCCGCCGCTTCGTTCACAGAAGCCGAGCACCACGTAGATGTCATGTTTGGCTGCGGCACTGCGTATCCGTTCGAACTGCGGGCTGCCGATCTCCAAGGCGTTTTCGAAATGGCGCTGGACGAAGCGCATGCCCCAAGCCGGCGAGTCCAGCCAGATCCACCATGGGTAACCGGGCAGCCAGGCCTCGGGGAAGGCTATCAACGTGGCGCCGGCTCCGGCCGCCTCTGCGATCATGCCGATCGCCCGTTCTATCCCGGCCTCCAGATCGAGAAAGGAAGGGGCCGCCTGTACGGCAGCAACTTTGTACCGGCTTCGCTGTTCCATGCTTGATCTCCCCCAATATGCTTCGTGACGGCGTGCACCCAACGTGTTGCGGTTACCGCTCGCTCCGACTTCGTTCACCGTAGGCTGTTACGATCACGGCGTATCATCGAAGCGTTTCTCACGAAATTCAGATGAGTGGCGGCGGTCGCTACCGTACGCGGGTGCATATGGCCGAGCGACCGACAGTACGGATGAGCCCCGGGTGCGACTGCAGCCAGCGCTCATGGTTGCCAAATTCCGTAAGCATGGCCGAGGAAGAACAGTTCCCCGCCGCCACCTGTTTCGTCACGCGCGTTCAAAACGGATAAGCGGGAGCTTTGCCTTTGATCGTCGTCCACTGCCAATGCGTGAACTCCTCCCAGTTGGCAGGACCGCCGATCGACGTACCGTTACCTGATGCTCCGACTCCACCAAAGGGGTTGACGACATCATCGTTCACGGTCTGATCGTTGATATGAACTAGACCTGCCTGGATCTGATCGCCGATCGCGATTCCGCGTGCGACGTCGTTGGTGATGATCCCTGCCGAAAGGCCGTATTCGGTGTCGTTGGCCAGGGCGATGGCTTCCTCGTCGCTGCGGAACGGGACGAGGACCGCGACGGGGCCGAAAATCTCCTCGCCGAACGCCGGCATGTCCTTGGTCACGGCGGTCAGTACCGTAGGCTTGAAGAACAGGCCGTCGGCGGTGCCGCCCGCGATCACCTCGGCGCCCGCGGCAACACTGCGATCAACGACATCGCGTGCGTGATCGACTTGGCCCTGATTGATGATCGGCCCAATCGCCACCGTGCCCGACATTGGATCACCGACCGGCAGCGCATTGGCATGCTCGGCGAGCTTGCGCGAGAAAGCCTCGATGATGTCTGCGTGTACCAGGATACGTCCTGCCGACATGCAGATCTGGCCTTGATGCAGGTAGCTCGCCCAAGCGGCGTTGCGCGCAGCGAGGTCCAGATCGGCGTCTTCGAGAACGATCAGCGAGTTCTTGCCGCCGAGTTCGAGCGAGACTTTCTTGAGGTTCTCGCTGGCAGTACGCCCGACCATGCGTCCGGCGCCGGTCGATCCGGTGAACTGGATCATTGCGATGTTGGGATCTTTGCACAGCGCCTCACCGGCGTCGCCGCGACCGGCGAGCACCTGGAGCAGACCAATGGGAAGCCCAGCGAGCTCGAAGATACGCGCGATCACAAGGCCGCCACAGACCGCAGTGCGGGGGTCAGGTTTCAGGACCACTGCATTTCCCACCGCCAGCGCTGGAGCGACCGCGCGCATCGCTAAGTACAGCGGAAAGTTGAAGGGCGAGATGATCCCGACCACGCCGAGCGGACGTCGGCGGGCGAGACTGATCCGGTCGCGTTCGCTGGGCAGGACGAGCCCCTGCGCCTGATGCGGCATCGCGCCGGCCAGCTGCAGCGACTTGATCGTGATCGACAGCTCGAACTCAGCCTTGGCACGTACGGACCCGCCCTCGCGCATGATCCATTCGACGATCTCGTCCCAACTCTCGTTGGCGACCTGAACCGTTTTGGTAAACACCGCCGCGCGCGCGTCGGGCGTGGCTGCGGCCCAATCGCGCTGTGCTGCACGCGCAGCCTTAGCCGCGGTGGCGATCTCAGTAGGCGTGGCGATTGCTATCTTGCCAAGTACCGCGCCGGTGGCGGGCTCGACTACGTCCGCCGAAGCTGCGGTCGTCTGCCATGTACCATCGAATATCGCGCCCGCGAGCTGCGCGTCGCCAATCATCTTTGCACTGTCCGTCATCACCGCTCTCCTGCGTTCATTGAGGCAGGATGTAGGCATCGCTCTTGGAGCGGCAAACACTGTTCGGGTTTCGGCGCCATACCGTTTGGGTATTTTCGGCGCAAACATCATTGATTCAGCACAGGAATGTCGCAGATCTCGAGCAAGGTGCCCGATCCAGGGGGCCACCTTCAGGGTATCGGTCGCATACGCGATATATATTGGACGGCGTGAAACGGCACTCGTTACGACGCGGCAGTCGACACGCTGAAATGCGGCGATGAGGCCGGCGTGAGCCGGTCCAAACCAAGAAGGCGGCAGCGGTCGCCGGGGAGAGGATTGATGAAAGACGACGCGAGCGCCGTTGCGCTTGGTGCCGTGCTGGCTGCCGAAGATGCTCTGATACAGGGCCGCATCGAGCGCCGGGATTTCCTGCGTTTCGCGGCCATGGCCGGGATAGCATCGACCACTGCGATGAGCCGGGTGGTGTTCGCCGAAAACGTCCGCACAAACCAGCTCCGCCTAGGCGCCTCGCTCGAGAAGCAATACGATTATATCGTCTGCGGCGCCGGATCGTCGGGATCGGTCGTTGCACGTCGTCTTGCGGAGAACCCCGCCGTGAAGGTCCTGCTGCTTGAGGCCGGCGGTAGCGATCAGGTGCCCAGCGTCACCAATCCCGGCGTCTGGTTCACCAACCTCGGCGGCGAACTCGATTGGGGCTTCAAGGGCGAAACCAACCCCAAGATCAACAACCGCCAAATGCCTCTGTCGATGGGCAAGGTACTGGGTGGCGGATCGTCAATCAACGTGATGATCTGGTCGCGTGGCCACAAGAACGACTGGGACTATTTCGCGAGCGAGTCTGGCGACGATCGCTGGAGCTACGAGAACGTCCTTGGCATCTACCGTCGGATCGAAGACTATCAGGGCCCTGCCGACGCACATCGCCGTGGCAAGGGCGGATTGGTCTATGTCGGCGATACTCCCAAGCCGCTGCCGATCGCGCCAGCCATGCTCGAGTCATGTCGAGGCGTCGGCATCCCGACTTTCCCCGACCAGAATGCGGTGCTGATGGAAGGCGAGGGTGGCGCCGCCATCCCGAACGTCCGTTACAAGCCCGGCGAGCGCCTGAACGTGTTCTCCACCTATGTCCGCCCGATCCTCGACAAGCCCAACATCACCGTGCTGACCCATGCCGATATCCGAAAGCTGACCACCAAAGGCACGCGCGTTACCGGTGTCGAGTTCACCTATGGCGGCAAGCTGATGACCATCGCGGCATCGCGCGAGGTGATCCTGTCGACCGGTGCGATCAACACGCCGAAGATCCTCATGCAGTCAGGGATCGGCGAAGCGGCACAGTTGCGCAAGTACGGCATACCCGTAGTCGCCGACCTGCCCGGCGTCGGCAAAAATTTCCAGGATCACTTCATGATCGCTGGCTGCGTATGGGAGTATAAGGAACCGCTCGCGCCGCGAAACAACGCAGCCGAAGCGACCTTTTTCTGGAAAAGCGACTCCAAACTCGAAACCCCGGACCTTCAGCCGTTCCAGATCGAGATCCCGTACGTCAGCGACGTTACCGGCAAACGGTACAATCCTCCGGCAGGGTGCTGGTCATTGTCGCCAGCCGTTGTACGGCCGAAAAGCCGCGGCGAGGTCACGATCTCCGGCGCGGACCCGAGCGCTCCTGTGCGGATCAATGCCAACACCTTGGCCGAGCCGGATGACATGACCGCAATCCTGCGTTGCATCGAGCTGTGTCGCGAGATCGGCAACACCGGGCCGCTGGCCAGGTTCAACAAGCGTGAGGTGATGCCGGGCAAGATAACGGGTGCCGATCTGCAGAATTTCGCCCGCGATGCCGCAGTCACCTACTGGCACCAGAGCTGCACCGCGAAGATGGGGCGCGACGAAATGTCGGTGGTCGACGGTGAGCTCCGCGTCCACGGCATCCAAGGTCTCCGGATTGCCGATGCATCGGTGATGCCGCGGGTTACGACCGGCAACACCATGGCGGGCTGCGTCGTCATCGGTGCCCGCCGCAGTCTGTGCGCTGATCACCGGATTGCAGCCTTTGCTGACGGCGGCGCTGGCAGGACCGCTGCTCGGCGAACGGGTTTCGCGTCGGCAATGGGCGGGCACCGTCATCGGCCTGATCGGCGCGGCGCTGGTGCTAGCACCGCAGGTCTTCTCGTCCGTGCAGGTCGCGGCACCGGTGGCGATGGTCGCAGCGGCTACCGCAACGCTCGCGATCACGCTCGGCACGATCTGGCAGAAGCGGACGGGCGGCGCGGCCGATCTTCGTGTCGGAGCGGCAATCCAGTTCGCGGCCGCAGCACTGTTCTTGCTGCCAGCCGTACTCGTAACCGAAAAGGGTGAGTTCGACGCGAGCTGGCAGGCCTATACAGCGCTCGGCTGGTCAGTCATCGGCCTGTCCGTAGGCGGCATGACGTTGCTGCTGATAATGATCGGGCGCAGCGCGGTCGCCGTTGTAGCGTCGTTATTCTATCTGGTTCCGCCGGTCGTCGCCATCCTTGCCTTCATCCTATTCGGCGAGGCGTTAACCGGGGTCCAGATCTTGGGACTTATCGTTGCATCGGCCGGCGTCGCGATTGCGACGCGCGGCCGGTAGGGTCAGACGCGTTCCAACATCAGCGCGATACCCTGACCGACGCCGATGCACATAAAGGCGAGCGCATAACGGCCGCCGGTGCGCTGCAATTCCTCGGCCGCGCTCATCGTGATCCGGGCGCCCGACATGCCAAGCGGGTGGCCGAGCGCGATGGCGCCCCCATTACGGTTCACGCGGTGGTCGTCGGATGCGATGCCGAGGTCCCGGAGCGTGGCGATCGCCTGGCTGGCAAAGGCCTCGTTGAGCTCGATCACGTCGAGCTGATCAATAGTGATGCCTGTGATCCGGCTGAGCTTTCGCGCAGCCTCTATCGGGCCGACCCCCATGATCCGTGGTGCGACGCCCGCCGCTGCCATGCCGAGAATACGTGCGCGCGGTATCAGCCCGTGACGAGCTGCGGCGGCCTCGGACGCCACCAGCATCGCGGCGGCACCATCGTTCAGCCCAGACGCGTTGCCCGCCGTCACCGTGCCGTCGCTACGGACGACCGGCTTCAGCTTTGCGAGGGCCTCCAGGCTGGTCGGGCGCGGATGTTCGTCCTGCGCGAAGACGATGGGGTCGCCCTTCTTCTGGTGAACCGTGACGGGCACGATCTCCGCCGCCATTCGACCACTAGCGATTGCAGCGGCGGCTTTTTCCTGACTAGCGAGGGCAAAGGCGTCCTGCTCCTCGCGGCTGACACGCCACTCGGCCGCAACATTCTCGCCGGTCTCGGGCATCGAATCCACGCCATATGCGTGGCGCATTGCCGAATTGACGAAGCGCCAGCCGAGGGTCGTGTCCTCGATCTTCTGCGCACGATCGAACGGGGTCGCCGCCTTGCCCATCACATACGGCGCGCGGGTCATGCTCTCGACGCCGCCAGCGATCATCAATTCGGCATCGCCGCTGCGGATCGCCTGTGCAGCAATGCCGACTGCGTTCAACCCGGAGCCGCACAGCCGGTTGACGGTGGTGCCGGGTACGAGGTCGGGCAGGCCGGCGAGGAGCACGGCCATGCGTGCGACGTTGCGATTGTCCTCGCCCGCTTGGTTCGCGCAACCGAGGATGGTGTCATCGACCGCCGACCAGTCGACGCCCGGGTTGCGCTCGACCAGCGCCCGGATCGGGATCGCGGCGAGATCGTCGGCACGCACCGATGAGAGCGCTCCGTTCAATTTGCCAATAGGAGTACGGATCGCATCGCAGATGAAAGCGTCGGACATGGGACCTCAGTGGACCAGAGTGGCGATAAGCGCAGCGGCCAGCGTATCGGGTGCTTCCAGCGGTGCGAGATGTGCGGCGTCCAGCACGACGTGACGCGCGCCACGGATACGCGCGATCAGATGTTCGCCGTGGCCCTCCAGCGGCGTCGACGTATCGCGCGTGCCGGTCACGACAAGCGTGGGCATGGCGATGTCGCCGAGGCGACCCGCCAGCGCCATGTCTCGGATCGCGGCACCACACCCCGCATAGCCCGCGGGATCCATCGTCAGCAGGTTGCGGCGAATGGTGGCCTCGACGTCTGGATGGTCGCTGATGAACTGCGGCGACAGGAAACGTCCCATTGCGAGATCGACGATCCCTTCGATGCCGTTCGTCCGCACCGTCTCGACACGCGCGGTCCAGGCGGCGGGATCCATCGTGGCGGAGGTACAGACGAGCGCGAGCCCGGTGACGCGTTCGGGTGCATCGAGCGCCAATTGCATCGCGATCATGCCGCCGAGCGATACGCCGGCGACGGTCGCCGTCTTGATGCCAGCGGCATCCATCGCCGCTTCGACATCGCCCGCGAGCATCTGCATCTCGTAATCGCCGTCTGATGCATCGGAGGCGCCATGCCCGCGCGTATCGATCCGTAGCAGCATAAAATTGCGCCGCAGCGTCGGAATGGCCGAAGCCCATAAATCCAAGTCGGTCCCTATTGAATTCAGCAGGACGAGCGGTGGGTTGGATACCCGGCCTTCGACCTTCCAGTAGATCTCGACGTCTTGCGACCGGACAAAGGGCATCAGGCGGCCGCTTTCAGAACGGCGTTCACCGCGAACGATGCGCCGGTCTTGGCGCGAACCTCTTCCAGCGAGACGCCTGGCGCCAGTTCGATAAGAGTCAGGCCACCTGCGCGCTTGTCGCAGGCCATCACGCAGAGATCGGTGATGATGAGATCGACGCATGCCTTGCCGGTCAGCGGCAGCGTGCAGGCAGGCAGGATCTTCGGCACGCCAGCCTTGTTGGCGTGGTCCATCACCACCACCACGCGTTTGACGCCCGCGACCAGGTCCATCGCGCCACCCATGCCCTTCACCATCTTGCCGGGGATCGTCCAGTTGGCGATGTCGCCGGCTTCGCTAACCTCCATCGCACCCAGCACGGCCATGTCGATATGCCCGCCGCGGATCATCGCGAAGCTATCCGCCGACGAGAAGAAGCTCGACGTCGGCAGCGCGGTGATCGTCTGCTTGCCGGCGTTGATAAGATCGGGATCGACCTTGTCGCGGGTAGGAAAGGGACCGATTCCGAGCATGCCGTTTTCAGACTGAAGAGTCACGTCCAGGCCCTCGGGAACGTAATTCGCCACCAGCGTTGGGATGCCGATGCCGAGGTTCACGTAAAAGCCGTCCTGCAATTCCTTTGCGGCGCGCCCGGCCATCTGTTCGCGGGTCCAGCCCATCACACGGTCTCCAGTTCGCGGAGGGTCAATTTCTCGATCCGCTTTTCGTTGATCGTCGACAGCACGATCCGGTCGACGAAGATGCCCGGCGTGTGGATGCAGTCGGGATCGAAGCTGCCGGCCTCGACGATTTCCTCAACCTCGACGACGGTCACATTGCCGGCTGTCGCCATGTTCGGGTTGAAGTTGCGCGCGGTCTTGCGGAACATCAGATTGCCCTCCGGATCGGCGCGCCAGGCCTTGATGATCGATAGGTCGGATCGCAGCCAGGTCTCGCGAACATACTCCTCTCCTTCGAACGTCTCGACCGGCTTGCCTTCGGCAACGACGGTGCCGACGCCCGTCTTGGTATAGAAGGCCGGGATACCCGCGCCACCCGCGCGGATACGCTCGGCGAGTGTGCCCTGCGGTGTCAGTTCCAGCTCAAGGTCGCCGCTCAGATACTGCTGCTCAAACAGCTTGTTCTCGCCGACGTAAGACGAGATCATCTTGGCGATCTGCCGGCTTTCCAGCAGCATCCAAAGGCCGAAGCCATCGGCGCCAGCGTTGTTCGAGACCACGGTCAGGTCCTTAACGCCACTCGCCCTGATCTCCGGTATTAGGCTTTCGGGATTGCCGGACAGGCCGAAGCCGCCCGACATGATCGTCATACCATCGAACAGCAGCCCGTCGAGCGCGGTGGCCGGAGTGTTGTAGATCTTGTTCTTCATTTGGAATCCTCACGCGCGACCTGGAAACCGGCGAACGACTGGCTCACCGGCATGATCTCCAGCCGATTGACGTTGAGATGGGACGGCAGGGTGGCGATCCACAGAACCGTACTAGCGATGTCCTCTGCGGTCATCGGATGTGCGCCCTCGTAGAGCGTGTCCGATGCGTTTTGGTTGCCGCCGGTGCGGATCACGGTGAATTCGGTTTCGACCATGCCGGGATCGATCGCACTGACGCGCACGCCGGTACCGTGTAGGTCTGACCGCAGCCCCAGCGTGAATTGCTGCACAAACGCCTTGGTGCCGCCGTAGACGTTGCCGCCGGCATAAGGGTAGGTCCCGGCGACCGACGCCATATTGATGATCGCCCCGCGCCGCTCGACCAGCGTCGGCAGCAGCGTTCGGGTGATCGTGACGAGCGCGGTGACGTTGGTGTCGATCATCGTCCGCCAATGATCGAGATCGGCCGATTGCGCAGGCGCAGTACCAAGCGCGAGTCCGGCGTTGTTCACGAGCAGGTCGACCCCACGAAACGTGTCGGGCAGGGCATCGATCGCGCCGCGGGCCGCTGCCGCGTCGCGGATGTCGAACACCGCCGCGTGGACATGGGCCCCCAATTCGTCGGCCAGCGCCTTCAAACGGTCGGCCCGACGTCCGGTCGCTATCACCTGCCAGCCAGCGCCGACGAGGGCCCGCACAGTCGCCTTACCGATGCCGGAGGTCGCGCCGGTTACGATTGCCGTCTTCATGTCGTTTTCCTCAGCCCAGATCGCCGCCCGCGACGGGCAGCACCGAGCCGGTAATGTAGGATGCCTCGTCCGACGCGAGGAACAGGATCGGGGCGATCTGTTCGTCGAGCGAGGCATAGCGTTTAACGAAGGTCGATCCCGTCACCTGCGCGACCGCATCCGCCATCCACACCTGCTCGCGTGTATCGTCGCCGTCCGGATTGCGCGGCACGATCCGGGCAGGGGCCTGGGTGCCGCCGGGTGCCGTCGCAACCACCCGGATGCCGGCCTCGCCATATTCCATTGCCAGGCTCTGGGTCAGCGCGTTGATCCCGCCTTTTGCCGCCGAATAGGGAACACGGCGGATGCCCCGCGTCGCGTTGGACGAGACATTGACGATCGTTCCGCCTCCCTGTCGCAGCATTGTAGGGAGCACAGCGTGGCAGCAATAGAGCGTCGGCATCAGAGAGCGGCGGATCTCCGCGTCGATCTGGTCGGGCTCGAATTCGGCGAACGGGCGCATGCGGATTGCGCCGCCGACGTTGTTGATGAGAATGTCCACTCGTTCGAATGCTGCTTCGGCTTCGCGGATCGCGGCTGCGGCGCCGTCGTAAGTCTCAAGATCGCAACTGAAAGCGCGCGCGCGATCGCCTGCTTCGGCCGCGACGTCGGCGACAAATTCCGCCTTGTCGACCAGCAGCACCTGTGCGCCTTCGGCAACCGCGCGCAGGGCCACGCCGCGGCCTATGCCCTGTGCCGCGCCGGTGACGACGATGACCTTGCCCCGGAAGCGATCAATGAAGATCATGCCGCTTCTCTAACCGCTTCGCTAGGCGCGAACTTTTCGTAGTGGAAATGTTTCGGCTCGACGCCCTTGTCGCGCAGGAACGTCCGCACCGCCTCGACCATCGGCGGCGGTCCGCATAGATAGATGTCGCAATCGCCCGCGTTCAGATGCTCGTCGGTCAGATGCTGCGTCACATAGCCCTTGAGTGGCTGGCCGGTATCCGGATCGGCGACGCACGCCGCCCAGGTCATAGTCGGCAAGCGCGCAGCGAGGGCCTCGATCCGCTTGATCTCGACAAGATCGCCATCCTTGGTGACGCCGTAGATCACGTGAACTGGCTGCTCGGTCCCTTGGTCGGCCAGCACTTCCAGCATCGAGAGGATGGGCGCGAGCCCGGTGCCGCCCGCAAGCATGATCGTCGGCCGGTCGACCCCGCGCAGGAAGAAGCTGCCCTGCGGTCCCACAAATGCCATCGGCGATCCCACCGCGCCCTCGCTCGCGAGCCACGTACTCATCAAGCCACCGGGTATGTTGCGGATAAGGAAGCTCACTTCCTCCGCGCCGGGCTTCGAGCTGAACGAATAGGCCCGGTGCTGGCCGGTACCCGGCACCGTCAGGTTGACATACTGGCCGGGCAGGAACCCGAGCGCAGCGGGGTCGTCGGGGCGCAGCTTCACGATGATCGTGCTGTCCGACACCAGCTCGACGCTCGACACCGTGCCGCTATGCTCCGCTGGCTTGACCTTACACGCCGAGGCGGGAACCGGAACCGCGATGACGCAATCGGACGAGACCTGCATCTGGCAGGTCAACACCAGGCCTTCCTCGGCCTCGTCTTCGGTCAACGCGTCCTCGATATACTCGTCGCCAAGGTCGTACTCGCCCTGTTCGCAACGGCATTTGCACGTGCCGCACACCCCATCCGAACAGTCCATCGGGAGGTTGATCTTGTTGCGGAAAGCGGCATCGAGCACTTTCTCGCCTGCATTGCAGTCGATGAAACGTGTTGCGCCATCCTCGAAGTTGAGTGCAATGCGGTAGCCCATGGTTTCCCTCCCGACGCCGGGCCGATCAGACGTGGTAAACGTCGATCACCTGGCGAATATAGTCGTTCTTCAACACGACTTTCTTGTTGGTGATGAGTGGCAGCGCTCCGGTCGCATCGATCGTGTAGAACGACGTGCCGAAGAAGCTCAGCGTCTCTTTGTAGCGGTGGCTCAGCGTGTGCCAGTTGAACCGCAGGTCGATGATCCCGTCACGCTCGCTGACGATCTCGACGTTGGTGATCTGATGGATCGTGCGCGGTTCTGGCATGCTCGCGCCCGAACGCTCGGTCTTGATGCGGAAGACCCGATCCTCCAGCCCGTCACGGTTGGGGTAATAGATCAGCGAAATCTCACGCTGCGGATTCTCGACGATCTTGTCGTCATCGTCCCATGCCGGCATCCAATACACTGCCTCGGGCGCATAGCAGCGCACCCACTCGTCCCATTCGCGATCGTCCAGCAACCGCGCCTCCCGGTAGAGGAAGTCGACGACCTGCTGATAGGCGAGGGTCATGCCGCCACCTTCAGTCGGTCGACATGGCGAACGGGGCTGGCCCCGGTCTTGCTGCCGTCGTCTCCACCGCCATCCGTGTCGATCGCGGCAATCAGTGTCTTTGCCCAATATTCATGCTGTCGGACGAACAGGCCCTCATCCTCGCTGCGATCGCCGCTGAGGATCGGTTCGAGGCCCATCGCGCGCGCATTGTCGTCTGGACCCATGACCCAGTGGGTCGCACCGCGGCTGAGGTCGTTCCACAGGTCGCCGGCACCTTCATAGGCGGTCTGGCAGGCACGAAACTCCTCGAGATCGTCGGGTGTACCCATACCGCTGACGTTGAAGAAATCCTCATATTGTCGGATGCGCAGTGCCCGCTCGGCATCGGCCTCGCCCTTGGGTGCGAAGCAGTAGATCGTGACTTCGGTGCGATCGACGCTGATCGGGCGGATGACCCGGATCTGGGTCGAGAACTGGTCCATCAGATACACGTTGGGGTAGACGCACAGATTACGCGTTTGATCGACAATGAGCTTGGCGCGGTCTTCGCCAAGACGCTCAGCGAGTTCTTCGCGGTGCGCATAGACGGGGCGCACCTCGGGGTTCAGCAGACGGGTCCACAACAGGATGTGGCCGTTGTCAAAACCGTAGACGCCGCCGACGCTCTTCGACCATCCGTTGGGATCGACCGCTTTGGTAGCCTCTTCCTTACGCCGGCCGGTGGTCGCCGAATAATTCCAGTGGACTGCGCTGACGTGATACCCGTCGGCGCCGTTCTCCATCTGCAGCTTCCAGTTGCCGTCGTAGATGTAAGAGGAATTGCCGCGCAGTACCTCGAGCCCTTCGGGTGCCTGATCGACCATCTGGTCGATGATGACACGCGTCGTGCCGAGGTGTTCCTCGAGCGAGACGACGTCGGGATTGATGCTGCCAAACAGGAAACCGCGATAGTTTTCGAAGCGTGCGACCTTGGCGAGGTCGTGCGAACCCTCGGTGTTGAACGTAGCCGGATAGTCGCCAGTTTTGCCGTCCTTGACCTTCAGCAGCTTGCCCGCATTGCTGAACGTCCAGCCGTGGAACTGGCAGGTAAAGCTGCTCTTGTTGCCATGCTTGCGGCGGCACAACATTGCACCGCGGTGGGCGCACGCATTGATCACTGCGTTCAACTCGCCGGCCTTGTCGCGGGTGATGATGATCGGCTGGCGACCGATGAAGGTGGTGAAGTAATCGTTGTTGTCGGGGATCTGGCTCTCGTGTGCCAGATACACCCAATTCCCCTCGAAGATGTGCGTCATCTCCAAGTCGAACATGTCCGGGTCGGTGAATACGTCGCGGCGGCAGCGGAAGATCCCGGCATCGACATCATCGACAACGGATGTCTCGAGGCGCTCGCGTAGCGTGGCGGTGGACTGGGTCATCACAGGTCTCCCTTGAAGAATTCAGGCGATTGCCAGGCGGGTCCGGTGGGAAAAGGCTTCGTCATCCCTTTCGTTGGCGCGCTGCAGCTGGAAATCGAAGGCGATATGGGCCGTGTCGCCCTGACGGTTCGGTACCGGGAGCAGACCCTCTCGCGTACCGAACGCGAAATCGTCGGCGGCGAACGGATCATCGCCGAAGTTGATCTGCGTCGTCAGCTGGCGGTAGCCCGGCGCCTCGATGAAGAAGTGGACGTGCGCAGGTCGATTGCCGTGCCGTCCGAGCACCGTCATCAGCTGATCGGACGCGCCGCCTGGGGGTACGCTGTAGCCGCTCGGCATCTTCGACTGAAACGCATAGCGTCCGTCCGAGCCGAGCCGAATGCGACGGCGATTGTTGAACGGGGTCTGCTCGCCGGTCGGATCGAAGTGCGAGTAGAAGCCTTTTGAGTTGGCGTGCCATACATGCAGGATCACGTTCTCGACGGGCTCGCCATCAGGTCCGGTAACTCTGCCCGCCATGTAGAGTGTTTCGGTATCGTCGGGATCGGACGTCAAGTTTGCGTCATTGTCGACTAGTGGCGCGCCCTCGACATAGAGCGGTCCCTCGATCGTGCGCGGCGTACCACCGGCTTTTCCAGCTTCCGAGTCCTTGGCGTCCAGGTACAAGTCCATGAAATGCTCGAGACCCGAGCCGGGCATCAGCAGCCCGAATTCGCCCGCGCTATTCTGCAAGAAATTGACCGCGCCCCAAGCCTCGTTCTCGGTGATATCGTGACGCACAATCAGCGTCATCAGCGATTCGATCAGGTCGCGGACGATCGCTTTGATCCGCGGATTGCCGGCCGAAGACTCGATGCCCGCAACGCGGTCGAGCAGCGACTGGATCTGCGGGGTCTTAACAAAGCTAACGTCCATCTTACTCTCCTTTGTCTACAATACGCCGCCTTTGGGCGGTCATTGTTGGATCGCCGCTCAGCGATCGTCGTCATGCAAAGACGAGGGGTGGCGGCACAGTGCCGTGATCCGCATCGTCATGAAGGGGTAGAGCGGCAAGCTCATCAGGATGTCGTGCAACTCGGCATTCGACTCCACGTCGAAGATGCTGAGATTGGCGTACTGGCCGACAACCCGCCAGATGTGGCGCCACGTGCCGGCGGCCTGCAATTCCTGAAACCGCGCCTTCTCGGCAGACTTGAGACGCATCGCCTCGTCGGCGTCGAACCCCAGTGGAATCTGTACGTCCATCTCGACTTGAAACAACATGGCGGTCAGGCCCTTTCAACAACGGCGTGGATACGCGGCGCAACGCGGTCTCGGCGATGAAAGGCGACGCGGTCTTCGTCGAGCAGTATGCCGAGGCCGGGCCCTGAAGGCACTTCAAGCTCGAAGTCGGAGTAGCATAGCGGTTCGGCGAGGATATCCTCGGTCAGCAGCAATGGTCCGAACAGCTCGGTACCCCATGCCAGCGACGGCAGCGTTGCGCACAGGTGTGCAGAGGCGGCCGTGCCGACACCGGCTTCAAGCATCGTACCGCCGTACAGGCCAACGCCGCCCGCCTGCGCGATCGTCGCGACCGCATGCGCCGGGAGCAAGCCACCCGACTGAGCGATCTTTACGGCAAATACGCGTGCACCGGCGCAAGCCGCGATAACGAAGGCGTCGTTCGGACCACGCAACGCTTCGTCCGCCATCAGCGGAATGACATGCTTGGCGGACAACCGGGCCATCGCGGCACGATCATGGCGCGCAACAGGCTGTTCAACTAGGTCAACGTCGGCGTCGTGAAGCAGGCGCATGCCGAGATCGGCCTGCGCCTCGTCCCAATTCTGGTTAACGTCAACGCGTACGCTACCCCGGTCGCCGATCGCCCGCTTGATCGCAGCGACATGCGCGACGTCGTCCCGAACCGCGCGCTTGCCGATCTTGAGCTTGAAGATGTTGTGGCGCCGAAGACCAAGAACACGCTCAGCTTCCTCAATGTCGCGTGCAGTGTCGCCGCTCGCCAAGGTCCACGCGACCGGCAGGCGATCACGAACACGACCGCCACCGATCAGTTCGGAAACTGGCACGCCGAGACGCTTGCCCGCCATGTCAAGTAACGCCGTTTCGACCGCGCACTTGGCGATGTGATTGCCACAGATACTCTTGGCGATTGTCGCCATTGTCGCGCCTACGCGGGCGGCGTCACACGTTTTTAAAAGCGGGGTCAGGTAGGTGTCTATGGCGAGCTTGATTCCTTCCGGGCTTTCTTCGCCGTAGCTCAAACCACCAATGGTCGTGCCTTCACCAATACCTTCAATGCCGTCTTCGTCGCGCATCCGTACGACCACGATCGACTGGTGATGCATCGTTGCCATCGCCAGGACGTGCGGACGGATCGTCGGGATATCGACGATAAAGGTATCGATCTCTTTGATCCCAACCATGGCCTGCACAAATCCCCAAACTTTTCGTTTCTGAAGATAAGGTATGCTTTTTCGCCTAGACCGGCAAAGATCAATGTGGTCTTTAGCAGATACTCTAAAGGTATCTAGTCATGGATCTGCGTCAGCTTCGTTATTTCGTCACGGTGGCGAATGAGCGCAATTTCAACAAGGCGGCGGAACAGCTGCACATGGCTCAACCGCCGCTAAGCCGGTCGATCCAGCAGCTCGAGGCGGAACTCGGCGTGTCCCTCATCGACCGCGCCGCACGACCGCTGAGTCTCACGCCAATAGGTCAGCTCTTTTATAACCAGGCCGTGCAGGTACTTCGCCGGATGGAAGATATGCGGGCCATGATGAGCTCGGCGATCGCCACCGACCGAAGGCGATTTGCCATCGGCTTTGTGGCATCCACCATATACGCTCGGCTGCCGGAACTCATCCGGGAGTTCCGGGCGACGATGCCGGACGTCGATGTCACCTTGGTCGAGAGTACGACACTGGATCAGATCGCAGCGCTCAAAGAAGGGCGGATCGATATCGGCTTCGGGCGCATCAGGTTTGATGATCCGGCCGTTCGGCGGACGGTCCTTCGTCTTGAGTCACTAGTGGTGGTCGTTCCGCAGGGCAGTTCGTTAGGAGAGAATGGGACGGTGATATCGCTTGCAGCCCTGGCGGGCGAGAAGATCATTCTTTACCCGAGCGCCCCTCGCCCGAGTTACGCCGATCAGGTTCTGTCTCTTTTTCATGACAACGGCCTTGAGCCCGAATTCATCCATGAGGTTCGCGAATTGCAGATCGCGATTGGCCTCGTCGCTGCGGAGGAAGGCGTTGCCATCATACCTGAGTCGGTTCGGCGATCTAGAACCGACGATGTGCGGTACCTCGAACTGGTCGAACCAGCATATTCGCCCATTATCATGAGCCACCGCGTTGGTGATTTTTCGCCTGAGATCGTCACGTTCATGAGGATCATCGCCAAAAAATATGCAGATTGGGGCTATGCCGTTCCGGACGCGCTTCAGACGATCTGATCGCCATCTGAGGCCAGTTTACGTTGACGGCCAAATCCGCTTGCGCGGCCGCAATAGTGAAGAAACGCAGTACGGGAGAGCACTACACCACTCGTTTAATCTGCAGCGCTCAAGTTAGAATTCTCTCTGAAGCTACATTCTATGCATCGGGTGCAGATCGCTGATCACTCTCGCCGATCACACGCAGGCTGTGTGCATCAGGGTATCGATGCAATACCCCGATAGTCTTGGACCACCCCATCTCAGTTTGGCAGGTCGGCTTCCAGAACCGTCATCACTGTCTCTGCACGGCGATACCGCACCATTCTCCCGCCAACGGAACATGAGCGGCGGTCTTTATTCGGCATATCGCCCCAGGATGGGGGAGGGTGCTGATCATCGGGAGAGGAAGATCGTGGTTGCTGAAACCGATCGTTGGCGTGCCAACGCAGTGTCCCCTACATCAGGCCGAGATTTCAACGCGTCTGCTCCGAAGAATATCGAACTTGCTACACTGCTAGATACCGGCCGGTGGTCGGGGCAGCAGCGCTTGATGGTCCTACTAGCAGCGCTTGCGATCATCATGGATGGCTTTGACGGACAGCTGATTGGCTACGCGGCCCCCATTCTACTGAAGGAATGGGGCCTTGAGCGCAGCGCGTTTGCGCCGATCATTGCCTGCGGCCTTGTTGGCATGGCGATAGGATCGAGCGTTGCGGGCGCAATCGGCGACAGGTTTGGCCGCAAGGCAGCGACGGTCGGATCGCTTCTGCTGATCGGTTGCGCGACAATCGCCAACGGTTTTGCCATCGGGCCGCTTAGCTTGATGCTTCTGCGCTTCCTGACTGGCTTGGGTGTTGGCGGTTGCCTTCCCAGCGCGACGACCTTGGCCGCCGAGTTCGCGCCTGTCCGGCTGCGCACCTATGCGATCACCGCGACGATTATATGCGTTCCCGTCGGCGGCATGCTCGCGGGGCTGTTCTCGTCGGTCGTGCTGTCCACGTTGAACTGGCACGCATTGTTCTGGATCGGCGGACTGCTGCCAACCATCCTCGCGGTGATCCTAGCCTTCGCGATGGCGGAGTCACCTTATTGGCTGGCCTCTAGGCCGACGCATAGCGACCGGCTTCGTCGGGTTATGGCTCGTCTGGGGCGCCCGATCCCGGAGGATGCAGTGATCGTCGAGCCCGGGCACAAGGATGCGCCAAAGGAAAATGTCCGCTTCTTGGCAATTTTTCAGCAGGGCAGGCTTGTGAGTACGCTCTGCTTGTGGGCGGCAGTCTTCATGACCTTGTTGTCGGTTTACACCGCGTTCTCGTGGTTGCCCACGATGCTGACGGTCCAAGGCCTATCGCCAGCGGTCGCCGGAGCGGGGCTCACTGCATATAATATGGGCGGCGTGATCGGCGGTATGTTCTGTGCCTGGGCGGTTGCGTCATACGGCTCGCGCTACCCGCTCATTCTGTTCTGCATAGGCGGTGCGCTCAGCGCATTCTTGTTGCGGGACGCCACTTCGGGAACCGATACCAACTGGCTCATTGGCGGACTGGCAGTGCACGGTCTGTTCGTTACCTCCGTCCAGTGCCTGCTCTATTCGCTGACAGCGCATGTGTACCCGACCGCCATTCGCGCACGCGGTACGGCGACTGCGCTCGCGGTCGGACGGCTTGGCGCGATCTTGAGTGCCTTCCTAGGCGCGGCGATCATCTCCAAGGGTGGATCGTCGGCCTATTTCATGACGCTGACCGTCGCGATGACTGGCGCAATGACCGCGCTCGCTATCCTTCCGCGACATATACCTCCGGCTCGCGGTAAGGTTTTGCCCGCCGCCTGAACAGCCGAGTGACTGTCGAAATACAGAGCGGATGCTCGTGTCCGTTTAGGAGAGCTGCGTCATGAAGACTCTGATCGAAGCCGTATTGCTTGGCGCGGCGCTACAAGCTGTCCCAGTTGCGACGGCGCAGACCTTGGAAGTTCGTGATGGAAAAATACCGGCAAAGCCTGATCCTGCGCGGCGCCCTCTCAATGTACCCAACAGTGTTCTGCCGTCGAGCTTTGCGTTTCAGCCGCTGCCCTATGATGAGGACTATACACGGATGGCTGATCCAACGCTGCGAAACAACACTTGGGCGCGGCTGAAGAATATTCCGGTTATCGATGACGTGTACTTAACCGTCGGCGGAGAGTTGCGCGGGCGAATCGAGGCGCGACACAATCTCAACTTCGGGCGTGGTCCAGAGGACGAAGGGCTCTATCCGCAATACCGCGCGCGGGTCTGGACGGATGTTCATCTGTCCGACAGCGTGCGCGTCTTCAGCGAAATTCAGAGCTCCGGTACCACTGGCCGCCTTCATCAATATGGCGCGATCGATGACAACGGCACCGATCTGCATCAGGCGTTTGTCGAGTTTAAGCGTCCGCTTGGCGGCGGCTCGCTGACGGTGCGCGGTGGCCGGCAGGAAATATCGTTCGGCAAAGCGCGGATCTTTGATACGCGAAACGGTCCGAACACGCGTCGTGCTTACGACGCGGGACGGTTGATTTGGGCACAGGGAGCGTGGCGAGCAGGCGCCTTTGGCGGTGCCGTCGTCCAGGAGGTCCTCGGGTCGTGGAAGGACCGAACGAATGATGGCTTCACCTTCTTCGGCGGCAACGTTGCCCGCAAGCTGGATGGCTGGTTTGCAGGATCGGAGCTGGAGGCGCTGTTTGTCCATACCGACCGTGAGGCTGGCGCGCCGACCTATGTGGGCAAGCGCGACACGCTGTCGCTGCGTTTGGCTGGACGCAAGGGTAAGCTTGATTACGACGCGGAATTCGTCGGACAGCGCGGGCGGTCGCAGATTGGGCAGGTGAAGGCTTGGTACACCGGCCTCGACGCAGCTTACCAGCTGCCGGGGCGGCTCTCACCGCGCGTGGGTGTCCGCGCCGACGTCGGCTCGGGGGACTCTCATCCCGGCAACGGGACCGATGGCACCTACGACTATCTAGGGTCGCGCGGAATGACGCTAACGGCCGAGCTTGGATTTTCGAATTTGGTCGCTGTCGGCCCGACGTTTGGCCTAAAGCCGAGCCGGACTGTCACCGCGGAACTGACCTTCTCTGAACTGCGCCGGATGACACGAGCCGACGGGCTGTACAGCATGACCTCCGCGCTCATCCGTCGCGCCGACGAGGGAAGTTCGAAGCAGGTTGGAGTACGCGCCACTGGGCGGATTGATCATCAGTGGAACCGCTTTCTCCTATCCGGCCTCTATTTTGCCTATATCGACGCCGACCGCTTTTTGAAGGAGACTGGAGACGGCAAGGACCTAGCCTATGCTGCACTGTACACCGTGGTTCGGCTGTGACGGTCGGCGCTCGCGCCGCCCCGCAAGCCCGAGCCAGGGCGTCTGATCGTTTCAAGCGCGCGTCCAACTCATCGAGACGGCGTAGCGCTTACAAGGTTTTGCGCAGAGTGGCCCGCCCACGCTCGAGAACAGCGTCTCCCAGCGACCGTTGGGCTTCGGGCTGACATCAATCGCCCTTGAAGAAGTACAACCAAGAGGCTCACCCTTTATCAGACCTGCGAGTCAACACCGTGCTGGCGGTGGGCCGTTTGATCGGTCATCAATAGATTCCACCCTCTCGTTGCAGAAAATCGCTGTCGCGCGGCCCGTCCGCCCTCTTCGAGGCGGCGCTTGCAGCGGCCACCGGGGTGGGGCTGCTGCGTCGTGCTGCACGGCGTGGTTCGCTCTCGGGCTTAAACGCTTCCCAGATCACGCTGGCCTTGGGATCGCTGGTGTCGGGCCAGGCGCCATAGACCGGGCGGCCGCTGCCACGATCGATCCGGACCATGCGGATCCCGGCCGGCGCCTGGAACGGCAGCTTCTCCAGCCCATCATACGCCTTGACCGCGAACTGCTTGAAGATCGGTGCGGCGAGCGTGCCGCCCTGTGCGGCGCCACCTAGGTTCCGCGGCGTGTCATAGCCGATATACAGGCCACCGACGAACTGCGGGGTGCCACCGACGAACCACACGTCGGTCGGTCCGCTGTTAGTGCCGGTCTTGCCGAACATCGGCCGATCGAGATCGCGGAGCCTCACTGCGCTGCCGCGCTGAATCACGCCCTCGGTGATGTGGACCATCTGGTACGCGGTCATCGCGTCGAGCACTTGGCGTTGGCGAGGGACGGGACGCGGCATCGGCTTGCCGTCCCAGTCGGGCGCGTTGCAGCGATCGCAGGCGCGCCAGTTCTCGGGCCAGATCACCTTGCCGTGACGATCCTGGACGAAATCGATCAGCGACGGCGGCCCGCCTTTGCCGTTGTTGGCGAGGATCGAATAGGCGTTGACCATCCGCCCGACGGTCGTCTCGCCCGCACCCAGCGCGAACGAGAGGTAGGGGGAATAGTCGCCGACGCCCATTTTCTTGATGGTGGCCACAACCTTCGGCATGCCTATTTGCGCGGCGGTCCGCACCGTCATCAGGTTGCGCGACTGCTCAATGCCCCAGCGCATAGTACGTGGCCCGGCACCGCGAGAGTTACCAAAGTTGCGGAAACATTTCTGCCCCAGCCGCGCGCCCTGATACACGCAGAACGGTCCGTCGACGATGATCGAGGCGGGCGTCATGCCGTTGTCGAGCGCGGCGGAATAGACGATCGGCTTGATCGTCGAGCCTGGCTGACGCATCGCCCGGGTCGCGCGGTTGAACGCTTGCAACCGGTCGTCGAAGCCGCCCTGCATCGCCAGAACGCGGCCGCTTGCCGCCTCCTCGACGACGAACGCGCCCGACACCTTGGGGACGGCCCTGAGCGAAAACTCGCCACCTTCGGGCGCGACCGCGATGATGTCGCCCGTCTTGATAGCGCCGAACGCGCTGCCACCCTGGCCGCGGACCGGCATCTGCGCGGCATAGCGCGGCAGCGTGCCGGTCTTGCCGGTGTGGAAGCCAAGGCTCCAGGCATTGCCGTCCTTGCCCGTCACGATCGCCGCGACCCAATTATCGTAGTCGAGCGCGATATTGCTGTTGAGCAGCGGCTGAAGCCAGTTATCGCCCTCGATCTCGACATGGCGGATCGGCCCATTCCAGCCACGCCTGCGATCGAACCGGACCAAGCCATCGCGTAACGCCTGCTGCGCCAGTTCCTGCAACCGGTTGTCGAACGAGGTCCGCACCCAAAGACCGCCCGAATAGACGCTGTACGGCCCATCCTTCGCGTTCTCGCCGAACTTCGCCATCAGCTGACGGCGGACTTCCTCGACGAAATAGCCGCCGACGCTCTCGAACGTTGGCGTGCGGCGCAGCACCGCACCCAGCGGCTCCGCGTTCGCCTCATCACGTTGCGCGCGGGTAATGAAGCCGTTGTCGAGCATCCGGTTCAGCACGTAGTTGCGGCGAATCATCGCGCGCTCAGTGTTGCGCAACGGATCGTAGTTCGACGGACCCTTGGGCAGGATCGCGAGATACGCCATCTGCGCGAGATCGAGCTGGCCGAGTTCCTTGTCGAAATAGGCGTGAGACGCCGCCTCGACGCCGAACGCGTTACGCCCCAGCGCGATCTGGTTAAGGTACAGTTCCAGGATCTGCGGCTTGGTCAGCGTATCCTCGATCTTATACGCCAGCACCGCCTCGCGCAGTTTCCGCGACGGCGAATACGCGTTGCCGATCAACAGGTTCTTCGCCACCTGCTGCGTGATCGTCGAGCCGCCCTTGGCGCGCTTGCCGCTGCCGATCTTGGTTGCGTAGTCGAACACCGCGCCAGCGAGGCCGGGGTAATCCACACCGTGATGCTCGAAGAACGACTTGTCCTCGGCGGCGAGAAACGCCTTCACCAGCAGCGGCGGATATTCGGCGTAGCTCAGCTCCACCCGACGTTCGCGGGCATAGGAGTGGATCGGCACGCCATCGATCCCGCGCACGTTGGTCGGCAACGAGGGCTCATAGTTTTGTAGCGCGTCCACGGACGGCAGGTCGCGCAGCACCGTAAACCAGAAGGCGAAGGTGGCCGCTATCCCGAGCACCACCACCGCAAGTGTCACTTTGGTCCAGTCGATCGTCCACACCCGCGTCACCCCACCGCGCAGCCGGTGTTGCGGGACGGAGATGCTCTTCGAATGACGATACAGCCCCCGGGGGATAAGGTGCTTCAATCGGTCCTGAAGGCGTAGCCGCGAGCTCAGTGTTTCGTCGCGGTCGGCTGCGCGGCGTCGATTTCGGCGCCCCATGGATCCTTTTGTAAAACGGCGTGGCCTGTGCGGGAAAAGTCGATGATCTGATCTTTCGACGGATCGTACTGAGACCATTGGGGTAGGCCATCGCCGTTGGGGTTCCCCGAGCGTGCGAAGTTCATGACATAGGCGCTGATCGTCTGGCCCATCACGTTGTCGGTCTGGGTCGTGTGAGCACCGTATTTCGCAGCTTGCGTATCTAGAAAGAACGGAACGTCGGTAGCGTGACCGGCACCTGCTTTATCGAGAGACTCTGCGACGTAAGAGAACCGGTATGCGTATACGGGTACGCCTTGCGCGGCGATCCGAGCGGCCTCCCGTCTGGCTCCTGCGATCATGTACCCGGTTTTGCCCGCCATATCAGCGCTCGTTGCACCGATCATCACAGGCACTTTTCCGAAATTCCCGGACTGATAGGCCGCGTTGGTGTCGACCGCGATGACGCCGTCAACGAAGGGGCTTGAGAACGTGCGTGGTCCGTTGGCGAAGAGTGCGGCCATGTTAAGCTTTCCCGTGACCGCCTGCGCCGACAGAGCCCGCAACTCTTCCAAGCCGCGCGGGTCGTTCGCCTCGATGCCCTGCGACCGCGCAAATTCGGTCCCAACGACCTCCGCCTCTTTCAGTCCGCCCGAGCCGAGCAGGTTACCATCGCCACCTGACATAATGACTGCCTTGGCAAACAGACCCTTCGCTTGCGGTGACGTCAGCAGGGTATGCACCGACATGCCGCCGGCGCTCTCACCGATGAGAGTGACATTGGCCGGATCGCCGCCGAACTGGGCCGCATTGCGTTGCACCCAATGTAAGGCGGCGATCTGATCCATGAACCCGTAATTACCAAGAGCGCCGTGATCAGCGTCGACCTTGCTGAGCAGCGGGTGGGCAAAGGTGCCAAAGCGACCCACGCGATAATTGAAGCTGATGAAGACAGCTCCCTGCTTCGCGAGTTGCGCGCCGGAATAGGTGGAAGAGGAAGCGCCACCGTTTACGAAACCCCCGCCATAGATCCACAGGATCACCGGCAGTTTGGTGGTCGCGGTCGAAGGTTTCCAGACGTTGGCATACAGACAGTCCTCGCCGGGCGGGGTGCCAAGCGGGGCAGCGTCGCTGGGGAACGGGAATTGCATGCAGTCATGGGCATACGCAGTAGCTGACCGCGTACCACGCCATTTCGCGGCCGGTTGCGGTTTACGCCAGCGCAATTTGCCAATCGGCGCTGCTACGAACGGAATGCCTTTCCAACTGTCAACGCCTGCTTCGCTGTCGCCTACTAATTTCCCGGTTTCGATCGTGACGACCGGCTCAGACTTTGCCGAGGCCGGGCTATTGGTGGCCGAGGCAGCCATGACGGAAGCAACAATCAGGCGCGGCAGTGACATAGTCTTGAGTCCTATCGAACGGTGAATTGGTAAGAGCGGCGGCAAGAAGGCCGTTTCGACCCGAGAGGCCAGTACTGATCAAATCTTCGCGGTATACTTCGACACGTCATTTGTTTTGCCGCCGGGACATTGTGCGGATGCAGCGTCAGAACGGGCATCGCTCTAGACGTCGATGTGCCCGCCATGGTGGAGAAGCCGTCGCTTTGCTTGTCGTGATGACCGCGGCACCAAAAGACCTACTGACACTTCCGGGCGAGTGCCCGTTGAGCAGGATTCACGCGGTACCTTGGGCCGAACTGCTGTCGAATAGACGTGCGCGGTTAGCGATTAGAGGCTGCCCTGCACCAGGGTCAGCGATCTTAGACACTGTATTTAGCGATCGCATCCTCGCGCCATACGATGCCTGCACCCGGCTGTTCGGCGAGATGCGCGAAGCCGTCCTTGAAGGTGAGCAGGGGTTCGAGGATCGGACCGGCTATATCCAGGCGTTCGAGCCAGTGAGCGGTCGGCGTCGCAGCGAGCAGATGCGCGCTGAACTCCTGGAACAAATGGCTCGAGAGCGGCAGGCCCTTAAGCAGCGCGAGCGACGCCGCGCGTTGCCAGCCGGTGACGCCACCGATCTTCATAATGTCGAGCATCCCGAACGCACAGGCCTGCGCGTCAATCGCCCAGTTCATCTCGGTGACGCCGAGCCAGTTCTCGCCCATTTGGATCGGGGTGCGGATCGCGTGGCCAATCCGCGCATGACCAGCATAGTCACGCTCGATCGTCGGCTCCTCGAGCCAGATCAGGTTCTCGTCGTCGAGCACGCGGCCGCGGCGGATCGCCTCGGGCACGTCGAGGCTCTGATTGTAATCGGCCATGATTCCCATCGTATCGCCTGCTTCGGCACGGATCGCGCGGATTACCGCCACGTCCTCCTCGACATTGGCATAGCCGATCTTCGTCTTCAGCCCGGTAAAGCCGCGCTCGGCCGCCTGGGCCGCGCGCTTGGTGGCGAGCGCGATGCCGTCCATGCTATGGCTGTCATAGGTGCGGATAGGCCGCGCTTGGGCGCCGAGGAGAGCATAGAGTGGCTGCTTCTGCTGCTTGGCGAGGGCATCCCAGATTGCCATGTCGATGCCGGCCGACGCCATGCGAAACAAACCGGTGTGGCCCACCAGGCGCAGGCGCTGCTCGATCAGACGATCGATTTCAATCGGCGCCAGCGGCTGGCCGATGACAATCGGCGCTAGGGCGTCGACTGTCTCGGCCAGCGGCTTGAGGGCGGGCTTGATATAGGCGAACAAATAGGCAGAACCGATGACGCCGTCGGTTGTCTCGACGTCGATCAGAACGAGTGGCGACGAGGCGACCAGACCGACTGCTGTCTTGACCGGATATTCGAGCGGAACATCGACGGCGCGCGCGCGGATCGAACGGATCTTGATGGTCATCTCAAGGCCTCTTGGTGGTTCGTGTACAGGAAATCGGACGAGAGCTGGTTCACGCTCGGACACCCGATTAACGCTAGTGTCCGGTCGATCTCGGCGCGGATGATCGCTAGCACCTCGTCGACCCCGGCGGGGCCGCGTGCCGCCAGCCCGTAAAGGGTCGCGCGACCTAGCAGGACCATGTTCGCGCCCGAGCACAGCGCTTTGACGACGTGCTCGCCGCTGCGGTAGCCGCTGTCGATCAGCAGCGGGAGCGACGTTGTCGCGCGAGTCTGTGCGAGCGTCTCGATCGGCGCTGCGGCACCATCTAGCTGCCGACCGCCGTGATTGGACAGCACCACGCCATCGACGCCAAGTGCCGCACAACGTTGTACGTCGTCGGGACGGGCGAGCCCCTTCACGACCAACGTGCCTGGCCAGAGGTCGCGCAGTTCGGCAAGCGCATCCCAGTCGAACGTGGCATCCATCTTGCGGCTCAGCAATGCGGCCTGTGCGTCGACGCTGGTCGCCTTCGCCGACACAAAATTGGCCAGCTCGGGAACGCCGTTGCGCACCAATTGCAGCGACCAGCGCGGATGCAGGATACCGTCGAGCAGGGTACGCGGCGTATACCGAACCGGCACCCCGAAGGTGTTGCGCAAATCACGTTTGCGATTGCCATTGACCACGACATCGGTCGTCAGGACGAGCGTGGAATATCCATTATGCTTGGCCCGCTCGGTCAGGTCACGCGCAAGGTCGCGCTGGACGACGTAAAGCTGGAACCAGCGATCGCCATCGGATTTGCGGGCAACCTCTTCGATCGAGCAGTTCGACGCGGTCGAAAGCAGGAACGGGATTCCTGCCTTCGCCGCGGCCTGTGCCAGAACGATGTCGCCGCCAGGCCAGATGATGCCGTTCAAGCCCGTCGGCGCGATCGCCACAGGCATGCTGCTCGTGCGGCCGAACAGCGTCGTCGTCAGATCGCGCTGACCGACGTCGACGAGCCGGCGCGGCGCCATGCGGATACGGTCGATCGCCGCGCGATTATGGACCAGGCCGGTCTCATCGTCGGCGCCGCCTTCAAGATAGTCGAACACCATCTTGGGCAGGCGGCGACGCGCGAGTTGTCGATAGTCCTCGACGTCGTAGGCCCCTGTCATGCCGTTACCGGGGGACAGGTCGTGACTTCGATCAGCGCAGGCTTTCCGGCGGCGATCGCGGCAGTCAATGCAGCGCTGAACGCGCCATCGTCGGTCGCTCGGTAGGTCGTGAGCCCATAGCCCTGTGCGAGCGCTACGAAGTCGATGCCCGGCACGTCGAGCCCCGGCACGTCTTCGGCACCCAGCACGCCCGCGAACCAACGCAGCGCGCCATAGGTGCCGTTCTTCATGATCACGTAGATGACCGGGATATCGTATTGCGCGGCCGTCCACAGCGCGGTGATGCTGTAATTGGCCGAGCCGTCGCCGATCACCGCAATGACCTGCCGCTCCGGTTCGGCGAGCTGCACGCCAACTGCGGCCGGCATCGCGAAGCCGAGACCGCCGGCGGCTGCGAAATAATAGCTGCCCGGATTTTCTATGCGAAGCCGTTCCCACATCATCGCCGTGGTCGACGTCGATTCGTTCAGATAGATCGCATCGCGCGGTGCGATCTGGTCGATGAGATCGAACACGCGTTCCGGCATGAGCGCGCCGTCGCGGACCTTGCCTAGAGCAGGGGACAGGCGAGGCGCAGGCGCATCGCGATCCGACACGGCAACCTGGTCGGCGAGCGCTTTCAGGATCAATCCGACGTCGCCGACGATCGCATCGCCCATCGGCGCACGCACCGCCTCGTCAGGGTCGCAAGTGAATGCGATCAGTTCAGCGCCCTCCGGGAGAAACTGGCCTGGATCATACTGGTGATAGCGGAAAACGGGTGCGCCGAACACGAGGATCAGATCGTGGCCGGTTAACAATCGGGAGATCGCAGCGATACCCGCCGGTAGCAGCCCACGGAAGTTCGCGTGCGTGGTAGGGAAGGGGCAGCGCGGCGCGGACGGCGCGACCCATACCGGCGCCGCAAGCCGCTCCGCAAGTCGTACCGCGTCCGCGTTGCCCTTGGCCGCATCGACGTCGGGGCCGAGCACGATGACTGGGTTCTTCGCAGCCCCGATAGTCGCGAGCAATGCCTGCATAGCGTCCGGACCAGGCATGCCAGCCGAGGTCACTCTACGTTTGGTCAGCAGTTCGGATTGCTCATCGGCGGGTTTCCCCCAGTCGTCATAGGGGATCGAAACGTAGACTGGCCCCGGTGCAGGCAGGCTGGCGAGATGGATTGCGCGGCTCATTGCATGCGGCACTTCGGCTGCCGACGCCGGTTCATGCGACCATTTGACCAAAGGCTTAGGCAGGGTGGTCGCGTCGATATTGGTAAGTAACGGCTCGACGCCCATCATCGGCCGCGTCTGCTGTCCAGCCGTCACGATCAAGGGAGAATGCGAATTCCAGGCATTGGCAAGCCCACCCATCGCATTGCCGGTGCCAGCCGCTGAATGAAGGTTGACGAGCGCCGGCCGTCCGGTTGCCTGCGCGAAACCGTCCGCCATGCCTATGACTGCGCCTTCCTGCAGCCCGAGAATGTAGCGGAAATCTTTCGGGAACTGATCGAGGAACGGCAGTTCGTTCGATCCGGGGTTGCCGAACAGGGTGGTTATGCCTTGGGCACGCAGAATAGCGTAAATCATTTCGCGAACAGTGGTCACGCAAACGTCTCCATATGATGGCAGCAAGATGCGATCAGCATAGACATAAGCCAAATGTCGATTTTTGTGATCAACATATAAAACCTGTCTATATTCCGCGCATGGCCGATATCGATTTTAATCTAATTCGCGCGTTCGTGGCGGTGTATGAAACCGGCAGCGTCAGTGCAGCGGCGCTGCGTATGCATGTGACACAGCCGTCGGTCAGCCACTCGTTGGCGCGACTTCGTGACCTGCTCAAGCAACCCCTGTTCACCAGGACGCGGCAGGGTATGGCGCCCACTGCGCTGGCCGCGGAGATATATCCTGGGCTCCAGAGCGCGCTGACACTGGTCGAGTCCGCCTTTGCCAACGTCCTCGCATTCGATCCTCTTCGATCGCGCCGCGTGTTCAAGGTCGCGATGACCGAATTCGGCGAGCTCGTCTTCCTCCCGGCGATCATGCGCGCCCTCGCGACTCTGGCGCCGTCGGTCGCGCTGGACGTCGTGACTGTGCAGATCAACGCGGTTTCGGAATGGCTGCTCAGGGGGCAGGTTGACGTGGCATTCTGCCCCGCCTTGCCGCAAAGCAGCGCGATCCGCTCGGATCGGATCTTCGAAGAAAGCTATCAGTGCATCTACCGCGCTGCGCATCCGCGTCTGGATGGCCCCTTCTCGCTCGATGCGTACCTTGCTGAAACCCATATCGCAGTCGCGGAATCGGCCGGGCATCATGTGGTCGAGGCCTCGTGGCAGGCTTGCGGGATCGCACCGAAGGTGGCGCTGCGCCTTCCTAGTCTCGGCGTTCTCGAAGGAATTGTCGCAACGACGGACTCGCTCGCCGTTGTGCCGTCGCGGATCGCGGCGGTCTTTGCAAAGCAAGGTCGCGTTCGTGCTGCCGACCTGCCTTATCCGGTAGCGCCGTTCGATGTGCGGCTTCATTGGTGGGAACATGGCCAGGAAACGCAGGAGATGAGGTGGTTTCGCGGCGTATTGCGCGAGGCGCTGTCAACCTGAAGAAGACGAGGAGAAACTGCCGATATCATGGCTTCACCACTGCGCCGGATAGGCGCACGCGGGCCGCAACTGGCAGGTCTTCGGCGGATGCGCCCAGCCCGATCGCATACTCGCCGGCCGCCAAACGCCAAAGGTTCGCCGTCACATCAAAGTGCGCGAGCAGGCGGCGATCGGGTCGCAAAGTCACGATGCGGCTCTCGCCGGGCGCCAGGGTCAGCTTCTCCCAGCCCAGTAGGCGGCGGGCCGGGCCACCGGGCAGGGAGGTCAAATATAATTGTGGAACGGCCGCACCCGTTACGTCGCCCGTGTTCGCAACGCGGAAGGTGATGCTGGGTCGTGCGCCTCCTTTGACCCGAAGATTGTCGTAGGTAAATTGCGTATAACTTAACCCAAATCCGAAGGGGAAGAGCGGCTTCTCTCCTGACAGCGCGTAGCCGCGATATCCGACATCAGCCCCTTCTTTGTACGGGAGAGGAAAGGATGATCCAGCCTCGGTCGGGTACAACGCGGGATTGAGCGGGCCCTCGAGCTTGGGACGCGCCAATTGGCTTTCGTCGCGCGGGAAGGACACGGGCAGATGGCCCGAGGGGTTGACCTTGCCCATCAACACATCGACGATCGCTTCACCGCCGCGGCCGCCGGGATACCACGCCTCGAGCACGGCGCCGACCTTGTCGATCCATGGCATGCGTACGGGGCCACCGGTTTCGAGAACGACGATAGTGCGAGGGTTTGCCGCCGCTGCGGCTGCAATCGCGGCGTCCTGGCCATTGGGGAGGCTGAGGTCGGGCACGTCCTGTCCCTCGGTCATCCACTGCGTCGCGAACACGATCGCGACGTCTGCGGAGCGCGCGGCATCGGCTGCTTGGCTCGGATAGCCTGCCGGGACGATGATAAATTCCGCGTGGGGGAACTGGTTCTTTAGTGCCTTCAGAGGGGGCGACGGGTGATAGCCTTGCGTGCGAGGAGTTCCGCCGAGTGCGGTGCCCATTGCGGGAATCTGGACGCCCACACCATCGATCGAAGTGGTGTAGGAGGAGCCGCCTCCCGACAAAACGCCGAATTCAGCCATCCCGCCGACGATAGCGATGCGCTTGGCGTCCTTGAGCGGAAGCAGATTGCCTTCGTTCTTGAGCAGCACCATGCCCTGAGCAGCGACCGCGCGGATCGCAACAGCATGCGCGGCATAGTCGATCGTTCCAGGTTCAGGTGGACGGTCCATGGCGCCGACCGCGAAAAGCGAACGCAGGATGCGGTGGACGGCATCGTCGACCCGCGTACGGTAACGCGGGTCGCGTTCCGCGGCCTGGGTCAGCGGATCGCCGAAATAAACCTTGGCATCGATCTGTTCGCCGGACTCCTGGTCCAGACCGTGCAACAGGCTCTCGGTCGAATGTACCGCCCCCCAGTCGGACATCACCCAGCCGGGATAGCCCCAGTCACGCTTCAGGACATCATTGAGCAGCCATGCATTCTCGCAGACGTGGCGCCCGTGGACGAGGTTATAGGCGCACATGACAGAAGCCGGCTTGCCCTTCTCGATCCCGATTTGAAACGCCAGCAGATCGCTTTCCCGCGCAGCTGCCGGATCGATCAAAACATCTGCCTGGAAACGGCCGGTTTCCTGGTTGTTCAGCGCATAGTGTTTGATCGTCGATGCTACACCCGCGCTCTGGATGCCCCGGATCTGTCCGGCAACGATCTCACCCGTCAGCAACGGGTCTTCGCTCAGATATTCGAAATTGCGTCCGTTGCGCGGATCGCGGACCAGATTGGCGCCGCCGGCAAGGACAATGTTGAAGCCCTTGAGGAACGCCTCGTTGCCAAGGATCGCGCCGGTCCTTTCGGCGGCAGCGATGTCCCATGTCGACGCTAGCGTCATGCCCGATGGCAGTGCCGTCGCCGCGTCGCCTGGCCGCACGCCGCGAGGGTTGGTGATCCCGACGCCAGCATCGGTGAGTTGCAAAGCGGGAATGCCGAGACGGGAATTCGCCGGGATGAAGCCTGCCGACCCCAGCGCGCCTTCGGGTGCCGGGAAACCGAAGCGCGCCATCCCCATAGGTCCGTGGAGCAGTCGCAACTTCTCGCTGAGCGTCATCTCCTTTTCAAGCAGCCATGCGCGTTGGTCCGGCGACAATTTCCGGTCGGTCCAGGTGCGCGTCGGCGGTGGAGCAGTGGTCGGGACAGCGGCTGGAGCAGCAGTTGGCGCGGCAGCTGGTGCCGGGATGTCGCCTTGCGCGATTGCAGACGTCGCCGTGCCGTAAAAGGCGGCCAGAACGACGGCCGTTCCGAGCAGATAGTGATGCCGTATCATAGTCGATCTCCTGTTCGCGCCGCCGCTGCAGCTGAGGTCATGCGCCGAGGTGCGTCAGCGGGCGGCACTGCCGGGCCAAGGCCCTGGCAGTGCCGCGCGATCAGAACCTAAAGCCGACACGGCCGCCAAAGGTTCGTGGATCTGCCAGCGTGATCGACGGGAAAGTTCCGACCACAGCGTTGGTGAGAACCACGGCGTTCTCGAGGTTCTTGACGAAGCCCTGTACGTACCAGCTCGATCCCGCTGCCGAGTACGTGATTGACGCATCGGTGCGCGTGTAGCTCGGCTGGCGGATAAGCGTGAGGTTCGAAATGCCGCTGATGACATACCGGTCGCTTAGTTGGGTGCGAACATTGGCCTTCACTTCGGCGCCGTTCGTGAGTGGCAGGGTGTAGGTATAACCCATCGAAGTCGTCCAGCGCGGCGAGCGGTCGAGGGAGAACCCCGACCAGTCGACGCCGGGGCGTGGCGCGAAGCGGCTATACCGGGCGTCAAGATAGGTTGCTGAGAGATCGACCCGGTTTCGCGGGCTGAGCACAAGCACGCCTTCTGCCTCCACGCCGTCGATCTTCGCTTTGGCAGCATTGGTCGTGACGGTGCAGGGACCGCCGCAGATCGTCGAGGTCTGCGACAGTTGCAGGTTATTATAGTCGTAATGGAAGGCCGAAAGGTTCAGGCGCACGGCGTTGTCGAGAAACCGGGTCTTGAGGCCTATTTCGTACGAGGTCAGCGTTTCCGGTTCATAATAAAGAGCGGCTTCGGGAATTGGGGTTGCACAGCCAGCGGAGGCAGCCGTACAGCCGTCGTTGAATCCGCCTGCCTTGTAGCCGGTCGCGACCGACGCATAGAGCAAGCTGCGTGCGTTGAGATCCCAGTCCACGCCGCCACGCCAAGTGACCTTGCTGAAGCTGCGGCTGGCGTCGTTCAACGCGCGGACGTCGGTTGGAGCGTCGCAGGCAAGAGTGCCGCAGCGAACCTGCGCGCCGCTGCGTGCCTTGTGGTCATTGGAGTAACGGACACCGCCTGTGACGCGCAACGTATCTGTTACGCTCAGCGTACCCTGCGTGAACGCACCGAGCGTCCGCGAGGTGACCGGATCCTGGGGGAAACCATAGACGTAGCCGGGAGTCCCAGGGGTGGGTGAAAGGAACCCGTTCACATACGCGGCAAGGCGCGTCCATTCGCGAAAGAAATATCCGCCGCCCTGAAGCTTCAAGGGTCCGAGATTATCGTCCGAGACCCGGATTTCATGCGACGTCTGATTGTAGCGGCCATGAGACAGCTCCTGATACGTGCGTAGGTTCGCGGCGAACCTGGCGCCACCTTGATCGAGGTTCAGTTTGCGATAAGAACCGAGATACGTGACGTTCACGTCGCCGAAATGCTGGTTGATCTCTGCATCGACGCCGAACGTCTCGGTGTCGCGCCCCAGATCTTGGGTAAGGGCTGCGTTGATCCTGCGAGCCCGGTCGGAACTGTTGTTCAGATAAATTGGATTAACACCGGTGATGTTGATGCCACTATAGTTGTTAGACATTGGCACATAATCTAGAAACTGACCGCCGATGTGGGTATAGTCCCCGCGAATTAGGAAGTCGCCGCTGTTCCACTTATATAGAGCCTGCAGCCTGCCCGAAATGTTTTCCTTGTAAGGGTCGAGCTTGCTGGTCACTCCGGTCCCTGCCTTATAGTAGCTGTCGCGACGATCGAAGTTGACCCCGCCGCGCAGCGCCAGATTTTCGCTGACCGGCACATTCAGGACAGCGGTCGCCTGATAGGTTCCATAATTGCCGACGCCTGCATCGACCGAGCCCTCGAAGCGACTGGTCGGGCGATTGGTAAGAACGTTGATGAGACCGGCGGTCGTGTTGCGGCCGTACAGAGTGCCTTGCGGACCGCGCAGTACCTCGACCCGGGCAATGTCGAAGAAGCTGACCTCCTGTGCTTGCGGGCGGGCGATGTAAATGCCGTTGAGAAGGAAGGCCGCGGACGGATCGCCCTTTTCCGTCTGGTCGTTGCTGGTGACACCGCGAATGGTGAACTGCAAGCCGCCAGCGGCCCGGTTAACCGTTAGGTTGGGAACCTCCTGACCCAGATTTGTTGGATTGGATATCCCGGCGGTCAGGAGGTCTGAGCCGCTGATCGCGGTCAGCGCAACGGGTGTCTTGGAGGCCAGGCTCTGCGTTCGGTTGGCTGTGACGATGATGTCGCCAGTATCTGGCTCGGGGGTAGCGGTGGCTTGCGGCTGAGTGATCGCGGCTGCGTCATCGGAGCTAGGCGCCGTCTGTGCGACCGTCGGAGACGCATAAAGAGCAATGGAGAGTCCAGACGACAGGAGTAGTGCCTTCAGCTTCATGATATCCGTCCCCAACTGAATTTTTGTTTTTATTTTTTGGCTTAGTTTCGCTCGGTGTTTCGGGGATCGCCAAGTGAACCCACGCTACACGGGTGCTAGCTGCCAGAAACTTCGCCATACATGGCAAACCGGCACTGTTCCCGTTCTTAAGATTGCCGAAGGTCAGAAAATTTGGGAAATTGATATTTCGGAGAAGTTTATCTAAAATTTCGATAGTGTTGGCAACAGGCATGCGTGGGGTGCTGGTGCAACGGAAGGCATTATCGAGATGGCTGCACCCCTTGATCTGAATCTGATCCGTGCTTTCGTGGCGATATACGAAACCGGGAATGTGACGGCTGCGGGCGAGCGGCTGAATTTGTCACAGCCATCTGTGAGCTACGCGCTTTCCAAGCTGCGCCTATCGCTGCAGGATCCGCTGTTCTCGCGCAATCGCCAGGGGATGGCACCGACACCCCGTGCGCAGCGGCTGTATGACGAGTTTTTGACGGCGTTGAGGCGCATCGATCATGTTGTCGACGAGGTCCGGGCATTTGATCCCGCGCGGTCGAACCGCCGCTTCGTCATCGGCTTGTCGGATATCGGAGAGATGGTGTTCCTTCCGCCGATACTCGAGCGGCTGCGGGCAGTCGCGCCCGACATAGAGTTACAGGTGCGGCAAACGTCCACCGATGAGTTGCGGCGCGGCCTAACCACCGGAGTAATCGCTGCCGCAGTCGGCAATTTGCCCATGCTCACCGACATGCAAAGCGTATCTCTTTTTGAAGAAAATTACGTCTGCCTCCTTTCGCACGATGCGGCGATGGAGGTTCCACTGACGCTCGACGTTTTTCGTCAAGCGCGGCACGTGCACGTGGCTTCGGTTGCGACCGGACATCTGCAAATAGGCGGTTGGTTAAAAAAGGCGGGCATCGAGCGTCACATCATGCTCGAGATCCCCCACTTTGCGATCCTACCCAGCGTCATCGCGTCCAGCGATCTCGTTGCGCTCGTCCCCTCGCGAGTGGGATCGCTTTTCGAGCGCTATGCGGCTGTAAAAACGACCCCCGTTCCCGCCGCCATCCCGTCGTTCGAAGTCCGACTATATTGGCATGAGAACGACGAAACAAACGTTGCTCAAAATTGGCTGCGAAAACTGATGATCAATGCATTGTTGAAATCATAATATTTTGTCAAAATTTAGAAGTATTTGCTCAGCCCGACCTTAGGCGTTGCCCGAATTGTTCAGCATGTTTTACTAAGTGTCACGAGTGATATTCACTTCTATGAAACTGCCTCCATGAACCGCAGCAGTGTTGCGTTCGCGTTGCCTTTGCGTCAAATCGCTACGATTGGCAGTTCGGGAAACGGCTGTGGCTCGCCCTTGATCGCCGACAGCAGCGCCTGGAAATTCGTCTTTCCGCCGACGTCCACAACGACCACTTCGCCGTCAATGATGGCTGCGTTGGCAGGGAGACTGGCGGCGTCATGCACGACCGGAGTAAACTTGTCCGTCCAGTCGAGGCCCGACCTGGTGAACGCGTGCGCAGTCCCGCTGCCGATGCTGATCAGGCAGCGATAGCCATCGAACTTCAGTTCGTGGAGCCAGCGGGCTCCTTCGGCCACGTGATCGACAAGCGTGGCGAGTTGCGCTGGCTGAAAGGGAGGGGCTGCGGTTGTCTCACCTGTTGCAGCATCTTGCCTTCACTTAGTGACGATGCGGTTTTGCGCGCCACGTGTATTAAATCCCCCTTTTTCATAGTTGGGAGACTCTTGTGGAGCGGTACTCGATCCCTTGGAGGTGATTGGACGGGGCCTTTTGGAGCACCTTATTCTCTTTAAGGCGCAACATCGCAGACTCGCCAGATCCTCTGTTACGTGGTGATTGGACCTACACCGGCGCGCATGAGCTGCGATGGGTAGGGTGCAACGAGCTCCTTCAGATTGTCCCAGGGCGCTGAAAGCCAGCGATCATAATCGTCATCGTGGAGGATGACCGGCATAGCTTTGGGATGGATCGGCGCAACTAGCGCGTTCGGCTCGGTCGTCAAAAAGCCGTAAGCATTGCCGCGCTCGGTCGGACGCCAGATGCCCGCGAAAGCAAAGACTGGGCGACTGGGCACGTCAAACCAGTGCAGCGGCTTCCTGCCATCTTCGCCAGGCGCTAGGCCGTATTCCGAAAAAGCGGTGACTGGAACGAGACAGCGCCGCGCCGGTGTCATCAGCATCGATCGCCAGAAGCTGGAGTTCAGGTTGCGCACGTTCGTCACGTACTTTGTGAGCTTAATCGAGTGGTCGCGCGCGCTGGGCACCTGCGTCGGCACGCCCCATTCCATCCGCTCGAGCTTTCGCTCGGTGCCATCCTGCACGATTACCTTGCCGTAGAACGGGGTCTTTTTGCCGGTCGGGAAGATGTCACCGACGGGGTATTCCTCGTCCTTTTCATAAGGAGGCCGGATACCGAAGGTGACCGCGAGGTCGACCTCTTTTGCTGTCATACGATACCGGTTGCACACGAAGCCTGTCCCTCGGGTTGGCGCCGACGAGATGATCCCGTCGGCGCACGCGTCTTACAGCTTGTCTTTCAGACCCTTGGCGGCCGTGAACGCAACCTTCTTGGACGCCGCAATCGTGATCGCTTCGCCGGTGCCGGGGTTACGACCTTCGCGCTCCGGGCGGTCCTTGACGGTAAACTTGCCAAACCCTGGGATCGAGACTTCCTCGCCCTTCACGGCTGCGGCCGCGATCTGATCGAATACGGCCGTGATCGCCTTCTTCGCATCAGCTTCGTTCGAACCGGTCGCCTCAGCGACGCCCTTGGCCAGTTCACTTACGTTCATGCTATTCGTACTCCATTGGAAACACCGGCGGGACCTTAGCCATGGCGAACGACGAGACAAAGACCGTACTGGACGAGCCGATCGTTGCGGTGGTCCGCCTCATGCTGGGCAAGCTCGCGGATCATGACGTCGCCGAAGTCTACGAGGCGACCGTAGGGCGGGGGCCGATCGCCGGCCTGGCGGCCGAGGCGATGCGCGCTCGAAACATCGATCTCTAACGGCCAGCGATGCGCTCGCGCGTGACGCGAGGATCCTCGTAGAGATCGCGGATCGCGCGGAGCCGGAAGACATTCCACCAGCGCTGCCAGCGATGCTCGGCCGCATCGTGGATCATGTGGCAGCGCTGACATAACGCCTTTAGGTTTGAAGACGCGCTGTTGCCCGGATCATGATCGAGGTGCGCGCAGGCGAGGACGACATAGGTCACCCGGACCGACGCCAACACGAACCCGGCTTTCATCGAAATGCGCTTGCCCCGGTCTGACCGCCAGCACCGGACATCGGCATCCCACCAGCGTCCGTCGCCGAGATGGACCACACGGCGCAGATGTGGCCGGCCGCATCCCTCGCACTTGGCCCCGGCTCGATCGAACCGGACCGTCTGCGACAGCTGCCGCCAATCGATCGGGTAGAGCCAGCGGTTCTCGGGACGTATCGGCATGACGATTCTATGAGTCACCCACCGGGCAAACGAAAGCGAATAATTCGCCATTTGTTGCCGCTTCGTATTTTTTTCGTTCCCTCCGTGCGCTGAGGGGAAGAGCAGGTCATCAGCCCGGATCGGGACGATCAAAGCGCTTGCAATGTAGGACTTGGTAACGGAACATAAAGAGAACGAGTAGAGTCTTAGACCATGATGTCCCCCGCCCCCGAGTCCCTTGCAACCAGCCTTGCCCACCTGCGGACGATCGCCACGCCGGTCACCGACTACCGCGTGCTGCCGTTCGGCTTGGCTACGATCGACAGCAGACTTGGGGCTGGAGGCTTGCGTGCCGGCGCGCTTCACGAGGCGACGGCGCATAGCGGATCACTGGCGGATGACGCCGCAACCACGTTGTTCCTTGCCGGTATTGCGGCGCGCGAGGCCGCCAATGCCAGCGGCCCTGTTTTGTGGGCCACGTGCCGCACCGACCTCTACGCACCGGCTTTGGCTCAGGCAGGTCTCTCCTCGTCCGATGTAATCTATGCTCAACCCTATGATGACGCGGCATTGCTCGCCGTAATCGAGGACGCAGTTCGCGACGGGACGCCATCGGCGATCATCGCGGAAGCGAGCAAGGTGTCGATGGTTGCAACCCGTCGCTTGCAGCTGGTCGCGGCGGAGGCCGACATGCCGGTGCTGTTGTTGCGTCGTCGACGCGCCCGTGACCAGGATCCTTTCTCGGAACCATCCGCCGCGTGGACACGCTGGCGAATTGGCTCCGCGCCTTCGGCGCGGCTGGAGGTCGCGGGTGTAGGACGCGCGAGATGGATGGTCGAACTGGCGCGGCAACGCGGCGGGGAGGGTTTTTCCCTTATACTGGAGGGCAGCGATGAGACGGGTCGTCTCGCTGTTCCTGCCGAACTTGGCCATCGAGCGGCTGAGACGGTTGGAACGGCCCGCTACGCGGCCGCCTGAGCGGCCCGCCTTGCAACTGCCGATTGACGACGACCCGGGTGCCTGTTCGGTGCCGCGGGGCGGCGGTTGGCGGCCTGGTGCCAGGTGGGCGCGGACCAGCGCGCAGTCGCGCGAAGAGGCCGAAGCGCAGATCGCGTTGCTTCCTGTCCATGCGCAGCCGCCAATGCGAGAGCTCGGTAGGCGATCGGAAGCGGCGAGCCACCCGTACAAGGCGCACGCGCCTGCATTGCGGCTCGCCACGCCAGTTATGCCCCCGGTCCAGCACGCGCCGCTCGCTCTCGTTGGCAAGGTCGGCCGGCGCGAAGAGGTGGTCGCTGCCTGCACCGGTGCGCAGGCGCTCGGCATCCATCCCGGGATGGCCGCCACCCACGCCCGCGCGCTGGTGTCCGATCTCGACTTCCGTCCGGTCGAGCCGGAAGCCGATGCTGCGCTCCTTGATCGCCTTGCGCTGCTGGCGGTAAGGCGCTGGTCGCCGATCGCGGCTGTCACACCGGCTGATGGTCTCTGGATCGATCTAGCTGGCTGCGACCACCTCCACGGCGGGGAAGAGCGGTTCTGCCGTCGTCTGCTCGCCTTTTGCCGTCGTGCAGGCTTTACCGCGCGCGTGGCGGTCGCCGACACGCCGGGGGCCGCCCACGCGCTGGCCCGTTTTGGCAAAGCAGATCTTACTCGCGTCGAGCCGCACGGTACGGTCGAGGCGCTCAGCCCATTGCCGATCGCCGCGTTGCGCCTGACGCCCACGGCGTTGACCGCTGCACGCAAATTTGGCTTCGAGCGGATCGCGGATCTCCTCCCGGTCGCGCGCGGACCCCTCGCGCGCCGTCTCGGACTGCCGACCATCACACGCCTGGATCAAGCCCTGGGCGGTGTCGCAGAGCCAATCACCCCGCGAGAGGACATCGAGGTCCCGGCGGTCGAATGCCGGCTACTGGAGCCGATCAGCACTGCTGAGGCGATCGAACAGGTCATGGGTCACCTCTTGGGCGATCTTGTCGTGCTGCTGCGGGCGAAAGGCGTTGGAGCACGCTCGATCCGCCTGACGGGAATGCGCGTCGATGGCACGGAGCAAATCGTGGCTGTCGGCACATCCCGGCCGACACGGGAAGTCTCTCACCTCTTGCGGCTGCTGAAACTGCGGATCGAGCGGATCGATCCCGGCATGGGCCTCGAGCAGTTTCAAATGGTGGCGCCACACACGGAGCCGCTCGACGCGGTTGATCTGGGCGCCGTCCTCGCAGGCGAGACGCTGGTGCGCGACCCGGCGCGCCTGGTCGACCTGATCGCAGGCAGAATCGGGATGCACTCCGTCTTCCGCATCGCTCCCGTCGAAAGCCATGTCCCGGAGCGGGCCGTGGTCAAATCCGATCCCAACGAGCTGCCGGGAACATGGCCAGAGTGGAAGCGGCCGATCCGTCTCTTCGCGCATCCAGAGCCACTGCATCGCGTGATCGCCCTGATGCCCGACCAACCTCCGCGGCGCTTTGAGTGGCGCGGCACGACGTACAAGGTGGTTGGCGGCGACGGTCCCGAACGCGTTCATGGCGAATGGTGGCGGCGTGATGCGGAGGTGTGGGCGGTCCGCGACTATTACCGCGTCGAGGACGAGACTGGCGGTCGCTACTGGGTATTCCGTCGTGGCGACGGTTTTGAGGACGACACCGGCGACCTGTCCTGGTGGATGCACGGGGTCTTTGGATGACCCACTATGTCGAGCTTCAGGTGCTGACGCACTTCTCGCTCCTGCGCGGGGCGTCCAGTCCGGACGAGCTATTCGCGGCCGCTGCCGTGCTTGGCTACCCGGCGATCGGGGTCAGCGACATCGGCACGGTCGCCGGCGTTGTGCGCGCATGGGAGGCGCAGAAAGCCACTGGCGTCCGCTCGATTGCGGGCACGCGCATCGATTTTTCGTGTGGCCGTCGCCTGCTGCTTTACCCAACGGATCGTCCGGCCTGGTCGCGGATCACCCGATTGCTGACCGTCGGAAAGAAGCGGGCGGGCAAGGGCGGTTGCCTGCTGCACTGGCACGATCTGGAACCATGGTCTGAAGGCGTCATCGCAATTCTGCTTCCGCATGAGGCGGACGAAGAGAACCTTACTGCGCTGAAGGATCTGAAGGCCATCTACGGGCGTCGGGGCTACATGGCGCTGTTCCAACGGCGCCGGCCAGGGGACGCGGTCCGTATCGATGCGCTGGCGCGACAGGCTGGCGGAGCGGCAGTGCGCGCGGTCGTGACTGGCGACGTGCTCTACCATGCTCCTGAAGCGCGGCTGCTGCAGGACGTGGTGACCGCGGTGCGCGAGAAATGCACCGTCGACGAGCTTGGCTATCGCCGCGAGGTGAACGCCGATCGCGCGTTGAAATCGCCCGATGAGATGGTCAGGCGCTTCCGCGCTTATCCCGACGCACTGCAGGCGAGTGTCGACATTGCGCGGATCTGCACCTTCAATCTTGGCGAGCTTCAGTATCAATACCCGCATGAGAAGCTGATCGATGGTTTGACGGCCCAGGAAGCGCTCCAGAGGCTGGCCACAGAAGCGGTCGAGCGCATGTTCGATGACGACGTGCCGCAGGCCTATACCGACCAGATAACGCACGAAATGCGGCTGATTGGCGAGCTCGGCTACGCGCCATACTTTCTGACCGTCTACGCGATCGTGCGGGAAGCACGCCGGCGCGGGATCCTGTGTCAGGGGCGCGGATCTGCTGCCAACTCGTGCGTCTGTTTCGTGCTTGGCGTGACCTCGATCGATCCGATCAAGCATGAGCTGCTGTTCGAAAGGTTTGTGTCAGGGGAGCGCCGCGAGCCTCCCGACATCGACGTCGATTTCGAGCATGAGCGCCGCGAAGAGATCATCCAGTGGATCTATGAGACCTATGGTCGCAACCATTCCGCGCTGACTGCTGTCGTTACACGCTACCGGGCGCGTGGAGCGGTCCGCGACGTCGGTAAGGTGCTCGGTCTGCCGGAAGACCTCACCTCGTCACTCGCGGGTCTGGTCTGGGGCTGGTCGGCCGATGGCGTCGGCGAGAAGCAGGTCGAGGAGCTCAACCTCGATATTGGCGATCGCCGGCTCCGCCTTACGCTTGAGCTTGCCCGAAAACTGATCGGTGTGCCGCGGCACATGTCTCAGCACCCGGGCGGGTTTGTTCTCACTCATGATCGTCTTGATGACCTGGTGCCGATCGAGCCAGCCGCGATGGAAGACCGGCAGATCATCGAATGGGACAAGGACGACATCGATGCGCTTAAATTCATGAAGGTCGACGTTCTCGGCCTGGGCATGCTCGGCTGCATGAACCGAGCCTTCAACATGCTCGAGGCGGACAAGGGGCTACGCGTCGGGCTGGCGGACCTGCAGGACGACGACCCGGACGTCTACGCCATGATCTCGAAGGCGGACACGCTTGGGACCTTCCAAATCGAAAGCCGCGCGCAGATGTCGATGCTGCCACGGATGAAGCCACGGCGCTTCTACGACCTCGTGATCCAGGTGGCGATCGTCCGGCCAGGACCGATCCAAGGCGACATGGTCCATCCGTACCTTCGCCGGCGCGAGGGACTCGAGAAGCCGGAATATCCCCGGCCAGAGCTGCGCGCGGTGCTCGAGAAGACGCTTGGTGTTCCTCTTTTCCAGGAACAAGCGATGAAGGTCGCGATCGTCGGTGCGGGCTTTACCGCGGCCGAGGCGGACCAGCTGCGCCGCGCCATGGCGACGTTCAAGTTCACCGGAGGTGTCTCGCACTTCAGCGAGAAGCTCATCGGGGGCATGGTCGAACGCGGCTACCCGCGGGAGTTCGCCGAGCGGACGTTCCGCCAGCTCGAGGGCTTCGGCAGCTACGGCTTCCCCGAAAGCCACGCGGCTTCATTCGCCAAGATCTCCTACGCGTCATCGTGGATGAAGCATCATCACCCCGACGTGTTCTGCGCCGCGCTGATGAACGCGCAGCCGATGGGCTTTTACGCGCCGGCGCAAATCGTGCGCGATGCGCGCGACCACGGCGTCGAGGTGCGGCCGCCATGCGTCAACGCCAGCCGCTGGGACTGCACGCTGGAGAAGACAGGCGGGCGCTACCTTGCCGTGCGGCTCGGCCTTCGCCAAATCCGCGGCCTGTCGAACGCTGATGGCGCGAAGGTCGTTGGCGCGCGTACGATCACACCCTTCGAGAGCGTCGAGGACGTCTGGCGACGGTCTGGCGTGCAGCGCGCCGCGATCGAAAAGCTGGCTGACGGCGATGCCTTCCACGGCTTCAGCGTCGATCGTCGGCAAGGACTTTGGAAGGTAAGGGGGCTCGGCGAGGCTCCGCTACCGCTTTTCGCGGCAGCTGATCGATCGGCCGAAACCTTCAGCGCGGAAGGCCTCGAGCCAGACGTCGCATTGCGGCCGTTGACCGAGGGCCGAGAGGTGATCGAAGATTACCGGGCGCTGCAGCTCTCGCTTCGCGCGCATCCGCTGACGTTCGTGCGCGACGAGTTGACTAGGCGCGGCGTCACCAAATGCGCCGATCTCGCCAACATTCGGGATGGCCGATACGTCGAGGTCGCCGGCATTGTCCTGGTCCGTCAGAAGCCCGGCTCCGCCAAGGGCGTGCTGTTCATCACGATCGAGGACGAAACGGGCATCGCCAACGGCATCCTCTGGCCCGACCGTTTCGAGGCACAACGCCGGACGATTATGTCGGCGTCGATGGTCGGCATGAAGGGGCAGGTTCAAAAGGAAGGCGAGATCATCCATGTGATCTGCAGCCGGATCGTCGACCATGGCGACCTCCTCCACCGCGTTGGCGACATGTCGTTTCCGCACCGGACCGGGCGTGGCGATGCCGCGCAACATCCGGGCTCGCCAGACCGCGGCGATAAGGGCTGGAAACCTGAGGCCCGCAACCAATACTGGCCGCCACACGCGGACGGCATGGATCCGGAGGAAGTCGTTCGATTCAAGTCGCACGACTTCCATTGATCCTGTGGCCAAGCTGCCGAGGCATCAGCGTGTCGTGATCGCGCTGTCCGTGCATATTTTGCGCACCGGCGTCACCCGCTGCTCTGACGTCCGAGTTGATGTGCCAGAGATCCGCCTCGCTCTTCGTTGTCTGCTCCCGCATTGCCCCGAGAAATGGCCGCTTACCTTGTTCTGGGACGCGGCCTCACAGGACAACGAGATTGGTCGTGCCCAAGGCGTCACAGCCGCGTTTAACGGGATAGTTCGCCAGCTCCGTCGGGCTGGCTGCTATGAGGAAGTCACACCGTCATGAGCGACATCGAGGGCTAATGCCGACGCAGAACCAGTCCAAGTTCACGACGCTCGGAGAATGGGCGGCATCTCGGGAGGACATGCGTATCGCATGCGCCTGCGGTCGAACAATCAATCTTCCAGCCGTGAAAATCCTCGAACGCTTCACGACCGACGGTTCGATCTCACAGGCATTGACCAAACTGCGCTGCCAGACCTGCAAACGGCGAGGACACGCGACGATCACGCCTGTTCCGATCCTGAAACTATAGCGTAGACTGAAGCATGATGGCTCAGGATAAACCGACCACAACCGACGAAATGCAGGACCTTCTTGCACATCTGTTAGAGGGCGCTGTTGGGAAAACAGCCGCTCATTGGAAGAAGCTGATCGGCCCAGTCAGTGCCCTTCCTATCGTTCTCCATCCCAAATCAAATTGGCGGATCACTCCCAAAGGTAAACCTGTGGAGATCGAGGCGATCGAGAAAGCTGCTACAGTGGTCCGCGAAGCTCACCCATATGTCCCATCGCCGCGAACGAACGACGCTTTACGAGGCGCAATCACCCCTTGAGTATAGCAACGTTGAGGGTGAGGCGGCGCCCTTACGCCGATAGATTCATGCCGTGAGTAGTGTCCGAATAGCGCACTGACCCACGATGTTGAGGAGGCAGAACGGAATCAACCGCCTACTGCTAAGATTAGGACGGCGGTGAGCGACATGACGAATAAGGAAAGCCAGATCGCAATCTGTCCATAAATGTGCAGGACGACACCGACCCACGAGTACCGCCGGCGCAACAGGATGGCACTGCAGACAGCAACGAAAAACGCAATAACGGTAGGCATGGTGATCGATGGGGATCGGTGCAACGATCCCTCGGCAATCGGCACCAATCCGAGTGCCATCACCAATATCCACGAGAACCCGAGGATCAGATTTCCGCCGACTGTCGGATCAACCGATGGAGATGGACTTGAGGTCGTGATTGCCAAGATGGCCTCCGTGAGATACCCTCAATTAAGAGGGTAATGCCATGCACAAGATCGATTTACCGCTGTATTATGCCACTTCAGACAGCCCAGGCGGGCCGCTGGTAATCCTCAAGCCAGACGTTGAAGAATACGCGGACCATATTGCTCGTGATGAGAATGGGGCTCCAACGGTGGGAGGGCGAATTGGCCAGTTCATCGGTTCCATGATTTTACTCGCAATGTTTTTATATTTTTGGTTCGCCGTTTAGGATCTCATTTTCGCAACGAAGGATCGGTGAAGAATTGCCGATTTAGATCCTTATTTACGCCTGACTGCACTTGTGAGCCCGCCTGAACGGCTCCGGCGCGCATTACGCCTTGAGCACCTTGTTCAGCCGTAAGTGTATCCTTACCCGAGGAAACCCTTTCGCTAGCGGCCGAGCCGTCAGGCATCGCTGGAGCGCTTGGCAGAGCCGAAAGACCATGTGGATGGTAGCGAGCGGTAACGTCGGCGTCCGTAGCCACAGGTGGTGCGGCAACATGGACGAGATCGGGTTGGTGTAGACTGGGCGCAACTTCATCATAAATTGCTTGCCGGCGTTGAGAGAGGAACTGCGAGATCATTGCATCGCGTGTTCGGCGCTCTTGATCGGTAAAGGTAGTTTGATGGAGTCCCGGAGCGTTCAGCCCAGGCTTCGTCGCGGCTTCTCCAGCGTACCACTGTGCCAGCTCTTGGCTAAGGTTTTCGCTCATTTGCAAGCTATGCGACTCTGCAAAGTTTGCATCACGGGTCAGCGATTGCGACAGCTCATGGAGCTTCTGAGCACGTTGCTCATGGGAATACGCCTGCGAAAGGGCGTCCTCCTGGCCAACGCTCGACGTTGAATCGCTAGATGCGCGCGTGAACGTGCCGCTGCGATTGTAGGTGCTGCTCGAAGTGCCTGCACTGTCACCATTGGAATGTTCATCGCGAGAACCGGCGGTCTGACTGCTATTGAAATCGTCGGTTTTTGACCTTTCAGACGAATGGCTAAGCCCATCGCGTTGAATGCCACTTTTGGTTACACCACCGCTGATTTTAGGTATTGGCAACGCGTTTAGAATGCGGCCAGCAGCTCCGGAAGAACCACCACCTTCCTGACGGCCAGCTCCTCGACCTCCCAGAGGCATACCGGCGTCGATGCTACCGGAGACTTGGTTGACGGTTTCGGCGCCTCGATTGTGCCCGTCGGAAGACCGCAGGGATTGCCCAGTCGATGAGCGTTCTTCGGTTCCGGTGGAGGTCGAGCCAGACTTTCGGTCAAAGCTCTCCAACGACGTTCCGGACTGTCCGCCGCTGCCGGACTCAAACCCTGAAGATACGTTTGTCGACCTACCGACGCTGCTCCGATCCGTGTGGGTTGCGGTTCGGATCGCCGCTGCCGCTTCAAGCTCACTTTGAGATGCGCGTTCGGCTTGGCTTGCCTGCTGACGCATTTCCGAAACGTAGCTGCTGTTCATCGCTGGCTGAACGCCCAACCGGCTCATACCTGGTGTCACGTCTATAACCGAGTGGCCATTGCCAAACGCTGCTGTCGTCGCGCCGTTATCGTGACGGAAGCTGGAAGCAAATGCACCGGTCGAGAATGCCGGTGCGTCCGACCACTGGTTGCTCTGACGCATGTTCGACGTCGAGTTCGCGAAGCTGGCATTGCCGTAGGAGTAATTGCCTGTGGTCTGCTCAGCCGCTGCAGCTTCCGCAGCGTTCTGCGCCGGCGATAGAACCGATGTCGCCTGGCCGGAGATGCTCATAGCGCCCTTGGCTAAGCCCGCTGCAAGGAACGGCACGGACATAAGCATGAAGCCCGCGATCGTCGCGGTTTCAGCGTTTACCGCACCGATACCCGCATAGGACCCCAACGACATGCCGCCATCCGCTACACCCTGAGCCGCGGCTGTCGCACGCGTCATGCAGATCATGTGGAGGATGACATAAAGCGGCCCCCACGCGGCAAGATAGAAGAACCCGGTCAGGTAGCCCTTGAGCGCGCCGACCCCGGTCTGCGGCATCAGGAACAGCGGGAAGATGACGGGGAACATCGCATAGAACACGACAGTCAGGACGATGTTCAGGATCGGGACCCAGCTCATCGCCTGCTGCGCGATCGAGTTGTACGTGTTGCGCGCCTGGATATCAGCCCGCGTCGTCGCGAACGTATCGATCGAGGCTGCGCCCGGACCACCAGCCATGCCGTCACGCGCCTGCATGAAGGCGTTGATGGCAGTGTTTTGCCGGACGATGTTCTCGTAGCCGGCGCTGGACGCCGTGAATGCCTGGTTGACGATCGGAACATCGGCCCGAAGCTTCGCCGAGGCGACGGCGGTCGAGAGCTTTGGATAGGTCTCCTTGGCCCAGAGCGAGGTCTGAGCGTCGATCATGCTGTGCCAAAGGCCGTCGAGCATACCGTAGGCCTGCCGGCAGCTGACGATGCTGCTGGACGTTGTAGCGCCAGACCGTTCCACCCAAGGTTGAGATCGCGCGGCAGAGCCAGGTCCCATCGTTGCCCAAAGGTCTTTCGCGGAGGCAAGGTCGGTCATCGACTTCTGGCCGAGCATGACGTCGCCGAATACGCAGTTTTTGAAATGCGAAGACAGATTGGTCGCGAACTCGGCGTCCCGGATCTGAAAATTGCGCGTCGCATCGAGCAGACGGGCACCATAAACCATGCCGTTGGACGAATAGCTAAGCTGGCTCGGCATCGTAAAAACAGTTTCGGCCGTCCGCGTCAGCCAGTCACCGACCTGACTGGTGAAGCTGGCAATCACCCCCAAGCCGAGGGGTACGTTATCGACAACGGCGGGAGCCAGTGACGGGTTGATCCGGTCCGTCACCTTAACCGTGACGGTCGGGACCATGAGGCACATGTAGATGAGCGACGAGCCGAGGAACCAGTTGAGCCAGACGCGCACGTTCATGGTGAAAGCGACGGCAAGAAGCGAGTAGATCAGGCCAAGAACCATCACCACCTGAAGGAGGGAGCGGTAACCGCCCCCGCCCGTCCAGGCCGCTACCGCGTTGAACGTGTTGACGATGTATTCGCCACCGCCAATCGTGAAGACCTCAACCATGCTCCGTCACCCGTCCTAATTGAGGCCCTGGGCACTCAGGCCCCGCGAGAAATTGAGCGATGCAGACATCGCCGGTGACATGCTGTTCTGAAGGGTCGACTCCAGCATGACCGACTTGTTGATGAGCGCGATCGTCTGATTGAGCGTGTCCTTCAGCTTGATATCGCGCTGCGCGTAGCGGGTACGCGCCTCGGCCAGCTGGTCCCGCCACATTTTGCCCATTTCGGCATCGGCCGGCTGCACCTGCACGGTCGACTGGCTGATCCGGTCGAGCATGTTCTCGATCATCGACGATAGCAGGTTGACCGCGACGATCTCGGCCAGCGCGCTGGTCTCGCCGTCGGCAAAGTTCTGGTGCGCCATCGCCTGGACCGCGAGCATTTTGTAGAGCGGCAGCGTCGTCATGTTGAGAAGCTGCTGCTCAGACGCATCGAGAGCTGCATCGGTGCGGATCTTCGAGTTGATCGAGTCGATCATCCCCTTGATCTTCGAGCGCAGTCCGGGGCCCGCCTGCAGAGTCTGCTCGGTCATGTTGAGGCATGCTTCTGACTCGTCGCAATGCAGGATCTTGACCGGCGTGCCCGTCGTAGTGCCGTCGAGGAGAGCGGTGACGACTGCATCCTCGGCCGGGCCCACGAAACCGACGATCGCTCCCGCCGGGGCCTTCGGATTGATGACGATCGTACCGACAAGCGTCATGAGATATTCCGAAAATTGCTGATCGGTGCTCCCGAACTTGTTCGACTTCTTGATCGCATCCCAGGTGTAATTCCGCGGGCTACCGGGGATCTTGTCGGCCATCGCCGGATCGGTGTTGCCCTCGAGGGTGGCGTCCTGTTCACCACCGGCGCCGCAGCCCTGCCGCGATCGCGCCCAGTCGGAAAACTTACCCTGGCTGTTGCCGACCGCCGCGCAGATCGTCGAACGCGCCCCCGCCATTTTCGGCCATACCGAGCCGACCAGACCCTGTGCTGCTTCGCACGAGGAAATGTTCATCTGGTTCATCTGCTGCGCCTTGTTGGCCATGGTATCCATGACCTTGCCGATCTCGGGCGAGACGCTGTCGATCGCGAGCTGGAAGGCGAAGCCGAGCGCATTGTTGGCAGTCGCCTTCAGCATCGCGACCATCTCAGCGCCGTTGATGAACGAGAAGGAGCCGGTGAACAGGTCGATGCCGCCGCAGCCCGCGGACACCTTGGGCATCTGGAGGTTGAAGGGCTGCACGCTCTTTTGCGGGAAGCGGGTCCAGACGTTGCCCATCGAATAATAACCGGCCGTCTGTCCCTGATAGGCGCTCGGCCCCGTGACATTGGCGGCACCGCCAGCATCCTGGAAGAAACTGTTCATCTGGCCCGCGACATCGGCGCGCGCCATCCCGACCGGGATCATGCTGGCAGCACCCAGGCTCATGGCAACCGCGGCGGTTCGGCGAAGAAGGGCGCGGAAGGGTGAAGGGCGAGGAGAGGGGGTGTTCGCCATCAGAAGTCGCTCCCGACCTTGGCGTTGGTAAGCATGAAGATCCGCTCCATGACCTCGTCGGCCGACATGACCCCAAACCCGATCGGCACGGTCTTGCGGGTCACGGTGTCGAACAGGACCAGGGCAGGCGTGGCGAGCGGCACGCCCATGCGCTGACGCTGTCCGCTATCGACGACGTAGTTGGGAAATTGCCGGCTTGGTCCACCATCGGTCGAGACCGCCATGACGGTGATACGGTGGCTGTCGGCGACCGAGCGCAGGATCGGCGAAAAGACCTCGCACGCCGCACAGGACTGCGCGAAGAAATAGAACATGCCGTAGCGCTGGCCGAGCTGCGACAGGACCTGGTCGCGGGTCGCTGAGCGGTTCTCGGTCCATGCCCGCTTGGCGACGGTCGAGACCGGCCGCTGCAGCGTGTAGTCGATGTCCGGGTTCTGCCAGAGCGCACGCTGCCAGGTATCGGAGAAGGTCGACGCGCGATCGAGCTGTTCGCGTTGATAACGGACGTAGGCGATGACGTTCGCTTCCGTCGGCTCGAGGATGGCGCGTGCCTTCAGTTCGTCGAGCTGCTTGGTGATCGCCTTCAGCTGCGCCGTCGACGACTGCTGCGGCTGCGCGGACGCCTGTGGGGCGGACGGCTTCGCCTTGGGCCGCTCGCAGTAGAACCACTGACCGAGTTTCCGCTCGCCACAATAGAAGTCGCCGGCCTGCTGCTGTTCCGCGGCGTCAGACGTACGGTCAAATTCGGGCTCGACCACGGCGCTGGTCGCCTGCGCATCTTCGTCACCGATCGCGTCAGCCATCGCAGCGCTCTGCAGGTCGACGGATTGCGCGAGCGCCGGCGTCGCCGCGGGCGCGGTTGCTGCAAGCAGCATCAGAATGGCAGCGGTCAGCCGGCCGGCAGGTTTAGTCTTGATCGTCGTCATCATCATGCTCCCCGTCGAGCTCAATCATTGCGAGTTTGAGAACTGACATCATCGCGGCGACATCGAGCATCCGGGTGCCCTGATCGAGCATCCGGACGATGCCGCGAAGATGGCTCCGGCCGTGCTTTCGCCCCATGATCGTTGCGCGCATCCCGGTCTCGCGGCGGACAAGCCAGCCCTTGTCCGCCATGCGCGGAAAGGCCTGCTCGACCTCGAGCGGATCGATCGCGCACTGAAACCAGTGCGAGATGGTCTGCGCGACCTCGCCTGCCGAGGTGCCGCGGCCAGACCGATGAATGCGAAGGAAAATGGCAAGATCGAGCACCGACATGTCGATCGAACATGGCCCCCCCGGACCGCTTGCATCATTTGCTCCCGTGAAGGTCATAATACCCCTGAATTTTGGTTTGAATGTCGGCCATCACGGAGGCCTCGCTGGGCAGCTTTGCTGCGTCCATGAACTCCGCATAAACCTCGGAAAAATCCATCTGGCTCAGGTCGAGGCGCTGAAACTCCTCGATCGTGAAGCCCTTGCAGGTCTCGTCCTTGGGCTTGCCCCAAGCTTTGCCGATCTGCTGACGGCCCTGCTCCTGGAGGATGCGCGAGAGCTTGCTGCCAAAGCAGCAATAGGCGTCCTTGGACGTGACGCAGACGCCGAGGACCTTATCCGAACAATAGGACCCGACCTTGTGGCAAAGACCCTTGTCGTCTTTCTCGTCGAGCCGCTTTTCGGCCGAACTGCACAGCCACGGCGTGAGCAGCGGGACGCCGCTACCCGAACAGCAATTCGACGCGCCGAAAATCTTCTTGTTGCAGGTGCCGCGCTCACCGGAAAAGACGGTGAGGTTGTCCGGATCAAATTGCTTGCCGGCGTCGCCGATCGAGTGAAGCGCGACCAGCGCGTCCTTGAACTCGGTCGATGCTTCGCGTTCGATCGTCTCGCAGCTACCGTTGAGGCAATACACATCCCCGCCGCAGACATACTGCTTATCGGCTGGCGCCTTATCGTCGGGAAGCGGGCAACTATAAACCCGCTGTGACACCTTGCAGGCGCCGCTTTGCGGATCGTCGAGACACTCGTCGCGGAGGAATTTGCACGAGCGGTTGTCGTCGAGCGCGCTGCAGTCGCTGGCCGGCGTGAGACGCTGACAGGTGAAGGAACGCGACCAGGCCCAGCATGCTTGCGTGACCGGCACACCCTCGATGATGCGGGTCTCAGGGCCTTCGGTGCAGACCTCGGTCGCTTGCGGGACACACGTCGTGTCTGCAGCCAGCGCCGGGCAGGTGCCCTCGTTGCGGGCGACGGTAACGCTGAGCGTCCCTTCCTTTTTCAGGTAGAGAGTACCGGTCGCATAGTTCTGATGAGTGCCGATCTCTGCGGCCGACAATTCGGGATTGCAGGAATACAGCTGCGCCGTGCCGCTGACATTCTTCTTGCAGTATTTGCGGTAGCCTTCGACGTCGTTAGCGCCACCGCCAAGATCGATCTGCGCGTCGCAGATGTGCTTGGAAACCGGCTCTGCACGACAAACGCCGGCAGTGACCTTCGCCTGCATGACGCTGTTTTTGGCGAACCCGTAGCCCTCGTTTTTGTCGAGAACGCCGTAGTAGAACCAGCGCGCGGTGTTCACGACGGTAGGCACGAGGTTTCCGCGGCAGGCCTCGACCGTGTCCGTAACTTTCGACCCCTTGTTGCAGGTAGCCTCGTAATAGCCCTTTGAGCCGACCGATGGCGGCAGCGGCGTGCAGGTGCCTTCGGCACCGCCGAGGCTTTGACCGCCCAGATAGGTGTCAGGGTCCTTCTCGATCGCGGTGCCGCGCGAAGTCGCCGCCAGGATCTCGGCATTGCTGATGGTCGCCCGCGTGCGTGCGCGATCGGTAACCGTGCCGAACGCCTCGTCGGTGCCAGCCTTCGAACCACCGTCGACTACCAGGCGGTCGGGATCGTCGAAATAGACCTTTTCTGCCAGATCGGTGCCGCCATAGCCCGGCAGCTGCGCGAGCTTGGCATCGTTCGGGCCAAGGCTTTCGTCAGCACGCATCGACTTTCCGAGATCCGCGCCCCGCTTGCGTGCTTCCTCGATCGTCGTCTGCGCGACGACGCCGCTAGTGGCGCCCGCCAGGACGCTCAGTAGCAAAGAGAAAGCGACGCGCTTCACTCAGACGCCCTTGCTGAGGTTACGCAATGCGACGGATGCCACGCCGGCACCGGGGCCGTGCGCCGCGACGAAGGTGTCGAGCACATAGCGAACCGAGACGTTGCCGGTGATCTTGTCGTGCGTCGGCACCGAGGTGGTGCAATTCAGGCCCGAGCAGAGATCGAAGTCGGTCGAGACGGCGACATAGGTCGGAACCGCCTCGACGTTGAATGCACGAAAGAGCCGCGGGTCGATGCCGACATTGGACAGCTGGTCATTGTCGGTGACGACCTTGCCCAGCATGGCACTGAAGGCCTTCATCGAATTGTTCGGGAAGCCCCGGAAGACGACGACGCCGCCCGCCTTGGCCGTGTCGGCAATGAGCTGACGCAAGGCTGCTGGCGGCATCGACAGGCTCGCAAAGGCAATGAACTGCGGCGCGTCACCCTTGGTGCCGGCGACATTCTGGCTCGCGCCCTTGATGATTTCGTCGAAGTCGAACGCGCCGTCACCGTTCACCGGTAGATCCGCTTTCGCGAGCGATATGAGATTTGCGCCGCTTTTTGCCCGGATGGCGACGGCCTCTTCGCGAAAGGCATCGCCGCGGTTACGGACGTGTTCGGCAAAGATGTCGGCGTCACCCTGCATGGCGGCCGAGCGGCGCTTGATGGCCTCGAGGTCGAGCCCGTCGACGGTCTGTGCGATCGCCTGGATGCCGGCGAGACCGGCAAGTGCAGCAATGACGATGGTGATGCGGCGCATGATTGTCTCTCCTCAGAGCACGCAGCAGTTGCGCTTGCGCCAGACGAGGTAGCCCATGTCCTCGCCCTTCACGGGGAAGGACCGGCCTGCCTGCGGTGGCATGGTCGAGGCCCCAAGCGGCGAACAGGCCATCTTGCCGCTGACCATCGGGATCGGATTGACCATCTGGACGCGGTATTGCTGCTTGCGCAGCACCGGCATCGGGTACTTGTTGCACAGGCCCTTGGAGCCCATCGTGCCCCAGGCGAGGCCCTCGCGGTGGATCTTGAAGGCGAAGCGAGCCAACGCAAGGCGCGACGCCTGCACATGACCGATCGAGGCGGCGATGTTGCCGTTGACCGGATACATCGGACCCTGACAGCCGGCGCACCAGAAGGTCGCGTCTAGCGGCAGCTTGGCGGTTGCAGCGATGCAATCGCCGGCGCACGCGGCTTGCGCGATCGGCGACGAGAACAGCACGGCTTCCGGGTTGATGAGGGCGGTAAGCGAGTCATCCTGCCAGAGCGGATCGACCTCGGTCATGTACGCGATGTCGAACGAGGCCTGCTCAAAGCACAGGAAGTCGGTCAGGATCTCCATCCAGTAGAGGAGCGGATAGACGTACCAGTGGACGTGCCACTTGGAGGTGTTCTGACCGTTCCCGCCGGTCTGCGACGGGCCGGATAGTTGGCCCTGGCCGATGTCGAACCCGGGAGCGATCCTCGTGCCGCCCAGATTGACAAAGCACCACGGTTTGGTGGTGACGTCGGCAAGACGAACGGGTTCCCAGAAGCCGGCCGAAATGCCGATGCGCGGCACCGGACTGCCACACGCGCAGACGGGGAGGGACGGGTTTTCCGTGTCGGCGCGATTGCTCGGCCAGATCTTCAGGCCACCCACCGAAAGAGGGAACAGGCACGACCAGCAGACGTCGGTGATCGGATTCACGAATTTGCCCGAGCACTTCGATTGCGCCTCCGCGCGAGGGCTGAGAACGCTCGAAAGCACGAACGCACCCAGCATCAGCGTCAGGAAGCGCAAGAGCTTCACGCGTGCTCCTCCGACGACCGTGCGGCGTCGAGGAAGGCGTTGTCGGCGCGGTTCTTCCGGAAGACGTAGAGCGCGGTATGTAACGCCGTCGTGGCCAGGATCGCCGCCACGACGAACGAGGCGGGGCGCCCGAACAGGGCAACGAGCGGCGAGATTGCGATCACACCGATACCCGACAGGACGCAGAGTACCTGGAAGGTCCGGCGCATGGTGCGCAGGTCGTCGGTTTCAGGGGCCGCCATCGGCGTGCGCAGGAGGTCGAGCCACAACGGCATCAGCTTATTCCCTTCAGCTTGATTTCGGAGAGCTTCAGGACGCGGCCATTCTGAACGGCAACGGCCGGGGTGTGCCGAATGCCGAGTTTGCCGGTGAGCCGACCTTCCTGATCGAAGTAGAAGCGCCGCTTGCGGTTGGTCATCTCCTCGATCGGCGAGCCGTTCACGAGGATGATCTTGGCTTTCAGGTCGCTGTACTGCGACGTCGCCCATTCCATCTGTGCGGCGTCATCGCCGTCGACGAACACAAGCGCCTGATGGACCGCCACGAAATCGAGCGGGTTCACGGTCTGGCCGGCACGAGCGATGTAATTGCCCTTCTGGTCCTGCACGTCCCGCTCGATGACGATCGTGGGATCATAGGCCCAGCTGCGTGGCTCCGTTGCCGCGGTGATACCGGCGACGGGCTTCGGCCGACGCACGCGCGCCTCGGACCGCTTGGCGAACTCCGCGTTCATGCGGTCGATCCCGCCGGTGGCTTGGAGACGCTGCAGGCGGGCCTCGATCGTCGTCAGCAAATCTGGCTCGATGATCGGAAAGGCCTGGCCGACGACGCCGTGGTCACTGGCGATCGCAACGGAGGAGGTCAGAAGTGCGCTGACCGCGAACATCACACAGAGATCGAGGGCGGTCCTCACAGGATTGGGTCCCCGACGCCAACGATCTTGTTCGAGCAGGCGTAGCCGATCGCGGCATAGCGGCTGTCGAAACCGTCCTTGTGCGGGCTGCCGACATAGTAGCAGCCCTGCGGGATCACGCCCGTCGGGCCGGCCACCAGCGGCTCACCCAGTTTGGTGAAAGGCTTCATGTGGCTGACGAGCTTGCCGGCGACGAACACATCCGCGCCGCGGTGCACGACGGTATCACCCGGCATGCCGTAGACGATCTTGCCGAACATCTGCTTCTTCGCACCGAAATGCTTGATGACGAGCGGCACGGCAGGCGGCACGAAAAAGACGTATTCGCCACGCTTCGGCACTGCCGTCTTGTGGATGACGAATGCCCAGTTCGGCAGCGATTCCGACGCGTTGATCAGGAGCCCGTGCGTGTCCCGCCACTCGGCGATCGCGTTCAACGATATCCCACCGGCGACGAACAGGCCAAGCGCTGCCCAGAGGCGTTTGCGGGGACGGAAGCCCTCAGCCACTGCTGGCGCCGCAATTGCCTTACTGGCCACCGGGACCACCAAAGCTCGAGACCATGGCACCGGCAACCGACGGGTCAACCGGTGCGACGTCCTGCGCAGTCGCGGGGGCAGGCACTGCGGCAAAGGGGTTCGGCGCGGCGGGAACGGGTGCGGCCTGCGCCATTTCCACAGGCGCGATCGCTGGCGCGGCAGGCACCTGACCCTGCATCATCGAACCCATCTGCGCGGGCGTCGCGGGCATCGGTGTCTTTACGCCAGACGCGTAAACGGCTCTCGCGACGTCGGCGGTGATGTCGGGCACGCTCTTGGACAGCACAGCCTCGCCGACGAGAATGACCTGGCCAGCCGCACCGCGACGCTGCAACTCGGTGTCGAGCGATGCCATGAATGTGCGCATTTGCGCCTGGACCTGGTCGGGCGGGGTCGCGCTGCGGGCTTGCGCCTGTACATACTCGCCAACGATCCGGGACAGGTCTGCCTTGACGATGTGCTGCGGCTTCTCAGCGGTCACAACCTTGGTGACCCACATCGCCCAGACCAGCGCCAGGACGAGGGCGGCAGCAATCAACAGCTGCGCGGCGGTGTAGCCGGCGAACACCGTCTTGCGCCGAACCGTCACAGCGACAGGCGAGGCCATGGGTTCGGCCGTGGGTGTGGTGATCGTCTCAGTCATGCGCGGTGCTCCCGGCGAGCAGCGTCACGCGGCAAAATGGCGTGACGGCGAAAGAAGATGATCGCGCCGGTGATGACCATATGGACGATGCCGACGATCATCTTGAACTGGTCGATCCGGCCAGCGTCCGCTGCGAGGTAGCGGCTGGTCATGTTCTGCAGATGGTTCATCATGCCATCGAGCGAGAAGCTACCGATGAGCAGGAAGAACAGGACGAAGAAGCCCCACGTCATCAGCAGCGTCGTGGCCAGAAAGCCCGCGAAGTGCAGTCCGAAATAAAGAAAATAGCCGTAGTCGACCTTGCGCTCGACGTGGAGGGGCTGAAGAACGGTTGCCATGGTGGTCACTCCGCTGCGATCGCCAGCGCGTCATCGGCGCCCGGATCGGTCCATTTCTCGGGGTTGTCGGGGTAAGCGACCCGCTCGATCGCCTCTTCCATCGTCAGACCCTGCGCGAGCAGGTCATGGATCGCCGCAAACGTGCGTGGCGACGACGAGTAGACCGTCGCTGAATAAGGATCGAGGACGAGCCGGCCGACTGCCAGCGTCTCCGGGCCCTTGATCATCACGTCGGAATATTCGGAGCCGTTGCGCTTCAACGAGCGGAGCAGCGCGTCGGTGTAGTCGTCCATCTCGAAGCGATCGTGCTTCTTGAAGTCCGCGATCGTCTCCGCCTTCTGCTGCAGGATGACGAACCAGTCGCTGTTCTCCAGCGCAGCCTTGGATCCGTCCGACTTGTAATAGTCGTTGAGGCTCTGCGTGGCGGTCACCAGCGACGCGCCGTATTTGCGGCAGGTACGGGCATAGGCTTCGATGAAGTCGGCCATCGAGCCGCCCTTGAGCATCTGCCACGCCTCATCGAGCAGCAGCGCCTTGGGGACCGAGCGGTCCTCGCGTCGCATCGCCTGTGATGCCATGAACATGATCGCCGTCAGGGCGACCGAACGAAGCTCCTCGCGCGATGACAGATCCGACAGTTCGAACACCGTCAGGTTGTTCTTGAGCTGGAAGGACACCTCGCCCTCGAAGAAGCGGCCATAGGTGCCGTTGGTCGAGAAGGGGCGCATCGCGATCGCGAGATTGATGGCGAGCGGGTTTGTGGTTTCGTCGAGCGCTGCGATGACGTCGTTGACCGAGCCCTGCCGGCCTTTCTCGGCCCAGACCTTGTTGATCGCGCCATCGATCAGGCCGCGCTCGGTATCGTCGAGCTTGTCGATGTGCCGCGCCATCTGGTTCACGATCGATTTCAGCATGGCGAAGCAGTCCATGAGGTAATCCTCATCGGTCTCCGCCAACACCGGATCGATCATCGAGAACGGGTTGATGCAGAAGCCCGACGACATCGTGAACTCGACGAACGCACCGCCTTGCAGCTTGCAGGAATGCTCGAATGACCGGCCGTCATCGATCACGACGACCTTGGCACCGGCGCCGACCATCGAGGAACAAAGCTCTTGCAATGCGACCGACTTGCCCGAGCCCGACTTGCCGAAAACCGCAACGTTATGGTTGCCCGCCGTGTTCTCGAATGGCGACCAGAAGAAGGGCTGGCCGCGCCGACCAATCAGCATCAGGTGCGGGTTGTTGCCGCCCAGATATTCGCCTTGGAGCGGCATGAGGCTAGCCGCCGTCGTGGTGAGGACGGTGCGCAGCCGCTTCATGTTCTTGAGGTCGAACGACAAGCCGTTGGCCATCGTCATCGGCATCGCGGCGAGCAGGCCCTGGATCTGCAGATAGCGATCATCGAGCAGGTCCCAGCCCGCGGCACGATACACCGACTTCAGGATACGCTCATTCGCGTCGCCCTTGCCCTTCGGGCTGAACGAGGTGACCGAGTAGAACGCCTGCACCAGCTTGCGGCCTTGGCGCAGCTCGTCCTTCACGAAACGCCACTCTTCGGACTGGTCCTTCAGCTGTGGCAGCATGCGAGCGGACTTGCTGTCGGCGAGACTGGTGGTGCGCATGAACTTGCGGCCGGCGCGCTGCCCGGAGGCTTCGGCGTCAGGGAAGTCGAGGCACAGGTTGGTCGACACGGGGCAGGGCATGCGCAATTTGTCGGCGAACATGTCGCCGATCAGCTTGGCCATGTCCCACGGCGCCCAGCGCTGCGGCAGGTTGCGCACTGAGAAGGAGCGCACGTCGAACGTGTCCGGGTAGATCTCACCAATCTCGGGCGCGTGCTCGACGGTCTTGCCGGTAGGCCGGAACCGCTCGGTGCGCAGCAGAATACGGTCCGGCTCGATCTTCATCTCCAGATCGTGGCGCACTGCCTGGTCGGCGATCGGGTCGAACGGATTGTAGGTGATCGTGTCGTCACCGGGCGCCGTCGTCGGCGAGGTGATGTCATCGATCCACGAGATGAGGCCCCTTGGGTCGACGGCCCGCGCATGGACGCCGAGCGACTCCAGCGCCGAGATCAGCCCCTCCATGACCGAGGTAATTTCCTCGTTCGAGACGCGGCTCGACTCTGGGGTCGAGTAGGACAGGCCGAGGCGGTGATTGCGCAGGCAAAAGGGAGCCGATGCCGACAACGAGTTCCAGACGCCGCCCATCAAATACTCGGTACGGTGCCGCGCCATGCGCTCGTAGATGCCCGACGCGGAATAGCGCGGCATGTACCACTGTGAGAGCTTCTCGCTGATGCGCGGACTCATCCAGCCATGCACTTGCAGAGCACCCGGCGTGGGAATGCCCTCAGACAGCAGCTGGGCCAGCATCTCGTGGCTTTGCTCGGTTGCGCCGATCATCGGCGTCGCCTCGAGGAAGAACCCGCGCGAGGCGCTGTTGTAGTAGATCTGTGTCTTCGGATCATAGCTACGGTAGGGCAGCCAATGCACAAACCGCGGGACAGCAGAGTCCGGACGGCCGTTCTCGGGCTTGGCGGAGTCGCCGAGGAGCGTGGCAAGCAGACCTTTGAAGATGCTCACTGGACAACTCCGGGGAACGAGGACGCGCGCAGCACCGGCAGCGGGTTCGCACTCTTTGCCGCCTCCCGCGCTTCAGGCTCGGCGCGAGCAAGACCTGCACGGATGGCAGGGTTGGCGCCGACTGCGGCGATCGCGGTGCGACCAGCCGGGGTTGCATACTTCGGCACCGTGAGTGCCGAGGTGGACGTGACGGCCGGGCGGACAGGCGCGGGTGACGGGAGAGGCTTGGCGTTGGTGGTCATGCCGACCGCGACCGGCGTGTTTGTCGTGGGGGCCGCTTGCTTCGAGCCATAGGTCAAAGCGGTAGGAGTGCGGAGAGCGGAGGGTGACACTGAAAGGCGGCGCGGCGTCTTCGAGAGGCGACGCGCGACCTGGTCCTTGATGTCACCGACCGGATCGGCCTGGACCCGTGCTGCAGCAACAGCTGCCGCGCTCGGCATGTCCGGATCAGCAACGGAGGAATCCTCCATCATGACGGGAGGATCGGCACGGTCGACAGCTGCAAGCAGCGTGTCGCCGCCCGTTGCCGCCTGAACCTGTGCTGGCGTCGTCGCGACAGCGTTGCTCGCGAGCGCGCGCTGCCATTCGCCGCGCTCGACGACGGCATGGACCGCAGTCTGTTCGTGCAGGCGACCGGCACCGTCGATCTGCGCCGGGAAGACGATGCGAAGCACGCGTTCCTGGCTACGCGCAGGCGCAGCGGCAGCGGCAGCGGTATCGAAACCGCGGCCGGCGCTTTGCGGCGCGCTGTACGGGCTAGCTGGCGTAATCATGCGATCGCCTTCCTCGCCCGCAATCATCGCCAGTGCGCGATCATCGATCGTGGAGCTGGGCGCACAGATTCCGTCGGGTGCCATGCAAGAGAAGTTACCCTTGATGTTCCCGCCCATCGTCGTGCAGCCGGTCATCATGGTGACAGACGCTAGGACGACAGCGAGACAAACGTGGACCTTGTTCACGACCGGCCTCCAGCGATGAAGGAAGCGAGTGCTTCCTTGGGACGATAGCCCTCGATCATCGCGCCATCGGCGCGGACGATGACGGGCGTTCCGTTCAGGCTATGCGACCGGGCAAAGCGCTCATTGGCATCGAGGCCCGAGGTGTCGCAGGTGGCGGCGTTGCGCAGTGGCTCGCCAGCATAGGCCTGATGAAGCGCGGTCTCGCGGTTCTTGGCGCAATAGACCTGGTTGGCGAGGTCGCGGCTGCCCAGTACCGAGATCGGACGTTCGACCACCCTGACGTTCATCGAGCGCAGCGTGTTCGATAGCGCGCGGCAGTAACCACAGCGAAAGTCACTGAAGACCGTAACCGTCTTGCCCGACTGGTTGCCCCACACGATCGCGCCATCCTTGGGGAGACCGTCGAGCGAAATTCGTGAAGGGGTTGTCGGCGCCGTGGGCTGCGTGCCGGCACCGACCGCCTTGGCGATCGGCGGTTCACCGCTGTCGGCTGCATTATTGGCTTTGGCAGCACCGCCGATCAGCGTGTCGGGATTGATCTCGAGAAGACGGGTCGCGGTCAGATCCTGACGGGTCTCCATGTCGTAGACCCGGCCGATGACGAGGTAGCGTCCCGAGCGATCGACGTAGAACAGGTTGCTGCCAGCCGTCACTTCGCAGAGGCCATCGACGATCGCGCAATCGACCTTGCTGACCTGCGTCTTGGGCAGGCGGGCCTTCAGGAGGGCGATCACCGATGCGTCTGCCGGACGAAGCGCGGCATAGGCGGCCTTCGCGCCGATCGCGGCAGCAACGAACGCTGCGACGACCAAAAGAAGGACCAGCACCCGACCAACGGTCAGACCTCTGTCGGCGGTGCTATTAGTTCCGAACATAAACACCCTCCAGGAAGACGATTTCGACGTCGACGCCGGTCGGCATTTCGATAACCGGCTGGTACTGCTCGGCACGCTCGATCAGGTACTTCGAGACGTCCTTGCCTGTCTCTGACGCACCGCCGCCAAGGGCACGAAGCCCGACGTTGCCGAGATTAGGCGTCTGGTTGATACTGCCGTTTCCGGCAGCGGTGTTGATGACCGGCATGCTAAAGGCCGAGTTGAGCGCTGAGCCCGCCCCGCCGACCAGGCCGGCGAAGAAGGCTTGCATCGCCAGTGAGCCCTCTCGGCTGACGACGCGGCCACGAACGCCAGTCTTGCCGCCGAACGCGATGAAACCCTTTACCTCAGATACGGCATAGCGACCGCCCGGTTGCGGGCAGGTCATCTTCTGCAGCTTTACGTAGACCTTCTCACTCGAAAGTTCTGCGCGCGCCGCACCGTTGATGAGGCAGCCCTGGATTTTCGTCGTGAGCAGCTTGCCGTTCTGCAGCACCGACCGCGCGGGGCCGGTGACTCGAAGGACGACGGGCAAAGGATCAGTTTGGCTGTTGGTGCCGGCTGCGGCATCGACACCGACGATGACCTTGGCGCTAGCAAAGCTGTTGGGTGGAAGGTAGTTCGGACTGTCGGTGTAGACCGTGCTGCCCTTCGAAACCTTCGAGGCATTACCGGCGTCGGCGGAGCCAAACGAGACCATCTTCACTTCACTTATGCGCGTAGGTGGAAGGTCCGGACCGGGAGTAGCGCCTGCCGCGCCGGAGCGACCGTAGAGGGCGGCGCTACCAAGGCCGTACATTGCCTGCGGCCCGGGCATCGGGGCAGGCGCTGCGGCACGCTCGTTGACCTGGCGACGCAACTGATCGTTTTCGGCCTGATAGGCGGATACGACGCGCTGGCCATCGCTCGACATCGACTGGTTCTGCGCGCGCATCGCGTCGAGCTGCTCGGCTAGCTGCGCGACGCGAGCGTTGGTGCCCTCGACACCTTTCAGCTGGTTTTCGTTCGACTGGAAACGGTTCTCCGACTGCGCCATCCACTCCTGCTCGGACTTGGTCTTGTTGGTCATGTCGCTGACCGAAACCGTCTTCTTGTCCGCGCTGTCGGGATCGATTTTCTTGACCGCGTCGTCACCGCCAAAGATCCAGAACGACGAGGCCACGAGGACCACGCCGCAGCCGGCCGCGAGCTTCATCTGCTGCTTCTTGCGGGTCTCGACGTTGCCATCCAGTTCCGAGGCGATCGGGGATACACCGTCGCCGTCAACGACTTCAGGAGCGTCGAGCGGCTTACGCTCGCGAGAGAAGATATCTTTGATGCCCATGGCTTAGTTTCCGTTCCGCGAGACGAGGTAAGCGGTCGTGACCCGACCCGGCGCGAGCTTGGGTTCGGCGATCGACACCGCGAGAGCGCTCGATGGCGCCACGCTGGCTTCGGTCAGCACGGTCTCCTTGGTGCCCTTGTTTTCGATGCGCAGGACGCGGCCGGTGAGGGCGTCGCCGCGATATTCAGCGATCATCTGAACCTTGAGGTCGCCGACATAGACGGGCTTGAGCGAGCGCTGACGCATCTCAAAGCCGTCGACCGTCTTGTTGGCGTACATCGCCTGCACCAGCGTTACAGCGGCCTCTTGCGGCGAAGAGGTTTGTGCAATTTTGGTGGTCGTACCGGCTTCCGCAGCGTCGGCTTTGGCGATCGCGGGGTTCGAGACGAACACCTGCACCGCCTGGTCGCCGCTGATCCGGCACTGGAACTTGTAGACGTAGCCGCGCTTGCTGGTGCCGAAGAACGACAGGAGTTGGCGACCGAAGCCCTCCGGGACCGACAGGTAGATGTCGCCCCGGACCGGCTCGTTGACGACGGAGAAGTCGTCCGAGGGGTTGCCGGTATTGATCTTGGACACACCAGCGAACTCGTCACCGACAAGGCTGATCCGGGTGAGATCCTTGGCGGACGCGTTGCAGGATACCTGCGCACCGTCGTCGGCCATTAGCGTTTGGTCGCCAGCCGCGAAGGCGGGGGCCGCAAAGACGAAGATCGCCACGGCAATTAGAGCGGCACCGGCGATGCGGCTCAGCCAGCAAAAGTTGCGGCTGGAGAGGGCAGTGCCGAGCGCGGCGCTGCCGATGGCATAGATTGGGGTCACATCATGGCTCCCGGACGGGTCTTGGGCTGGACCATGCTGAAGCCGACAAGCTTCAGGGTCATGCCGGCATATTCCCAGTCGTAGACAAAGGTACGCTGCTCGGAGGAAACGATCTTCTGACCGATGACCGTGTTAAGCGTGCCCGTGACGGTCGACTGGAGCGCCTTGGGGTCGATCTCCATGCCGTCGAGCGTGAAATACTGCGACATGCTGGAGCCACGCTGCTCATCAACGATCTTGAGAAGGTCGGCTTTGATCTTGCCCTGCGACTTGGGCGAGACGATCGCGAGAACCGACTTCATCCAATAGTCGAGGCTGCTCGGCGTGCGGTTAAGCGTCAGCACGGCCGTGTCGCGGGTCACAAGCTCCAGATACTCGCGCGGGACACCCGACGTGGACAGCGTGACCGGCGAGCCAAGAACAGGCTGCAGCACGATTTCGCGGCTACGTGTCGCCGACATGAGGAGCAGGAGTGCAACAAAACCGGCAAGAACGAGTGCGGCTATACCGAGGACATTACGCTGGCGAAGGACGCGCTGGCTTTGCGCGTGCTGGTAGGAAAAATCCATGTCAGCCCACCATTAGTCGGAGGTAGGAAGGTGGCGTGGCGCGCAGCGACGGGAAGCCGCCTGGCAGATGCCAATACGCCAGATGAATCAGCCACGACGTTGCCCGTCCCGCCTTTGCCCTCCTAAGGGCCCACCAGCCTAGGACGGCTAAGCCGATCCCGATGACGATGTGTTGGGACAGGATCCCCCAAGTGAAGGGGATAACCATCGCGAGGAACTCGTCGAGCGTCCAGAATCCGATCAGCTCAGGATCGTCGAGGTGCGATGGGATCACGTACTTATCGGCTGACATCACGCCACCTTCAAAGACGGTGCCGGCGAAGCTGCTATCAACGCCGGCACCGGGTCGGTTCAGATGGTGGCGGTGACGGTCGAGGTGACGATCGGAATGCCGGTACCGGCGCCGACGCCCACACCGACCGGGATCGCGACCTGGGCGAGCGAGAAGCGGCCCGAGGCCAGGCCGACGACGCCGCCAGCGAGCGACAGGACGGTGATGATCTTGCCGCCCGAACCCTCGAGGAAGCCGGTGAAGGCATTGAGTGCCGTGTTGAACGTAGCGTCTGCACCGGCGAATGCCGGCGAAGCGAGAACAGCGGCTGCTGCTGCCGCACCAATGACCGCCAGGGCGGTCGTCTCGGCGCGACGGCCGATCTTGAACGTGGTCTTCATGATAAGGAGTCTCCTTCGATCGAGCGCTGTTCAGCGCGCCCAAGAGGAGATTGGCCGGCAGCAATCTTCAGTCGCAAACGGAAATCGTCGGAACATTGCTAACGCTTATGCATTTCTCAACATTCTGGGTCGATCTTGCCTTTTGCGAATCACGTTGCCCGACTGGGCCGGGCGCCCGCCCGGAATTTCAGGGCACCTGCCCGAAAAACGCGGGCGGCCTGTTTTGGGATACCCGGTCATCTAGTTTGGCATCCAGATCGTAACTGGTTTAGCTGTTACGCTGCATAATGCGGTTTTCGCCTTTTATGAGTATGCAAGGGTCCGGAGTCGACCCGGGATTGAAGGTTGACCAAAGTGACGGCTGAAAAGGCGTTTTATATTTCCGTCTCGGATCACTATTTCCGGCTGACCACCGAAGGTGTCAGACTTCTGTCGAACAAGCATCGTTCGTATTATTCTTTGCCTATGGTCATAGACGAACGCGCCGAGCGTGCTTCCCACTTGGTGGATAGCTATGACGCTGAGGACATGCGAAACCATCTTCGCATAATATCGAGCGAGGGGGAGGTCGAGATTGACTTCTCTATCCTAGAGACGAGCGCCAGCACGATTGAGGCAGCTGCACTCTCGCTTGGTGAGGCACTCGGGCAAAAAGTTCTCTTAGCTGACGCTGTATCGCTGATACTTTTTGATCTCATTGTTGAACGGAATGCTACGGAGGTTCTCACAAAGCTTGGGCTTTCCGCTTCTGAGGCCGAAAATTATCGCGTTTCCCTGAAGAAGAAAGATGCGAACGTCATCCCGTTGCGACCTAAACGGCCATAACCACTTGTTTCGACCCAGCTTTAGGGTTGCCTTTTACGATTTGGTGAGTCTACCCATAAGCCATCAGCCGGGAGAATGGCGATGGGCGAAGCGACGCGAAGTTGGGCGGAAAACCCAGCGGGGGCAATTCCGAGTTTCGAATTAGAGGATTACATCCTAGCCAGGATGGACCTTTCACGGGTAAGCGTCAGGGAACTGGCGACATTGACAAAAATCGGTCGGAGCCGTCTCCATGACGGGCTTCACCGTAAGGTCGAAAAGCGTGTCGCTCTCAAGATGCCTGAGATAGCAGCTATCCTCGAGGCATTGGGCATCAGCAAAATCGAAGCAATGTATGCTCAGGATCTGCTCCAAAAAAACGAGGCGGGAGTCGAACTTAGAGACCTCCTGAAGGTCATATCAATGGTACTCGGCGTCGTGACCGGTCTTCCTGAGCAGATCATTACCGTTGTAAGGCATGTTGACGGTCTCGGTTTTGACGATGTTCGACCTGAGCACGGCGAAGCTGCTCAAGAGCTGATAGTACGAGCCATAGAGGTGGAATACCAAAAAATCGGTAGGCGCCGGTCCAAACGGCTCGACGAGTTTGGGGAGGAATAACGGGTCCCGAATGGCTCGTTTGGTTATGCCGGGATGGCACCGTTTCCCCCCTCTCGCGGACTCAGTGAGATAGGGTAACTGAAAGCACGAGCGATACTCTAAGCTGCTACTCTCGGCAAGGGAGGGGCGCGTCGTGTGACGACGTGCCTCTCGTGCTTTCAGTTACTCTATCTTATGACGCCCTTTTTTTGGTGCGTCCGACATACGGAAACTGAAAGCACGAGAATTTCCTCGTCAAAGAAACCGAAAGCACGAGCCAACGCGAGCGACTTCCCATGCCGCTGCCGTTTAGGCTGTCGCTATCGCCGAGTCCGGAATCACGGGAGGCGATCTCGAGGTCGCTTGGCCTCGCGAAACCTAATTGAGGGAATGCCGTGCAAAGAAGAAAAGCCCGGCAATAGGTCGGAGCTTTCGGAATTTCGAAAGTGCCGCGTAACAACAGCGGCATAGCCAAATTACGATGATGCAGCGGGAATGCGTGCCTAGCGCGCCACGGACTTCTGCGTCCGCACGGAAATCCAAAGGGGGTTCTCCGAATGAATTCTATTACCTTCGCTCCAGGGGCTGGCCATCGGCGAGTAGACGAACGCACAGCATCGACTGGACGGATCGCTGAAGGCTTTTCCGGGCTTCCCGAACGCGTAAGTCATCGGCATGTTCTAACAGCTTTTAAACGTGCGGCTCCCTATATTGGTGTACCATCTCGCCTTGTGCATGCGGTTGACACACTGATGAGTTGGTCGCGGGAGGTAGACTGGAGTGAGGGACAGCGCCCGATTGTCTTTCCCTCTAACGAAACGCTCAGTCAAAAGCTTGGAATTGGTATTCGGCAGCTTCAAAAGCTGCTGAACAGTGCAACGCGGTGGGGTCTGGTTGCACACCGCGACAGCGCCAATGGCAAGCGTATCGGAGCAAGAGGAAAAGACGGCCGGCTGATCTATGCTTACGGGATAGATCTTAGCCCGCTTGGCGTGCGCTACGATGAATTCGTCCGCATAGCTGACGAGGGGACAGAGGCGGACTTGCGCATAAATGTTCTTCGAAAGCGTCTTACCGCAGCCCGCCGCCGCATCAGCAGCCTGGTGCAGCTTATCATCGACGAGGAGATCGGAGGTGTCGATGCAACCGGCATCATCGAAAGCACTCAGTTGGCTACTCACCAGATGCGGAAGGTTCGGGATGAACGTCTGCTCCAGGCGTGTGTTTCAAAGCTGGAAGGTCATGCGGCAGCGCTCGATGAGCGCATTAGGACGGTTTCGGGGAGGGATAACGAGGAACGGGAACCGGTAAAAGATTCACCCTCGGGCGTCTTAAACGACACCCACTATACAACTACAAAACAACCACCCATTGCTAAAGCAACATACTGTAGAGGCTTGGCGAGAAACAGTAGTGAGCGAGGCTACGACGTCCGTAACAACGAGCCGCAAAGTGAAGTTGAGGCGGACCTAGCCCACCACGGCGTTGATCCGAGCTTTATTGCCGCCGTGGCTCCCGAGTTCATTTCGTGTCCTCCCGAACAAATGACATGGGGTATTATCATCGGTGACGCCGAGAGGCTCATTGCCCAGGCTGCAATCCCAGCCAATGTTTGGCGTGAGGCTTGTCGACTAATGGGTCAGAAGGGCGCGGCAGCCTCGGTTATCGCGACGGCCCATAAACACGTTCGAGGCGATGTCGATCGCCCCGGAGCGTATCTTCGCGGCATGAATAAGAACGCCGCCTCGGGAAAACTGAACTTGGGGCGGACTTTTCATGGCCTGAAGGACCACGCCAAAAGGCAACCAGTCCGATCGCTATCGAGCAGCTCAGACCTTCGATCCGTAGGCCAGCTTTTGGCGACGGCGCTGAGGTCTGGAAGTCGGGTCGGGCCGGCATTGCTGTGAGTGAGGATAGGGTAACCGAAAGCACGAGGCCTAGCGTCTCCATTCGTTGTACCCTGACGAGATCCGGCGATCGCGACCGATTGAACCGCCAAAGCTCGTGCTTTCAGTTACCCTATGTCCGACTAGGGGTGATTCTAGAGGATAGAATGATAAGAAGGGGGTGTATTGCAAAGGGGATCGATGATGGCGAAATCACCAGCGATAGCGCGGCAGATTTCACTGTTCGACATGGACAGCCCGCTTCACGGAAAAGTCCGTGGCGAGCGGAGCATCATGGACTACCCGTTCTTCGTGCTTTCGAAGAACGCGCACCTTGAGCCTATCGAGTACAAGCATGACCAGGTGACCATTCAAATCCGGCCAAGCGCAACCGGTGTTGCGACAATGTGGGACAAGGAAATCCTTCTGTATGTTGCCTCCCTCGTTGCGCAGGCGATAGCTGACGGCCAGACCTCAGATGAGGACGTGACTTTTTCAGCTCATGACTTTTTTCGCATCACTGGAGTCGAGCGACCGTCGGTACGCGATTACCGGCGGTTTGGTGAAGCGCTGGAACGCCTTCAAGGCACTCAGATAAAGACGAATATCGAGACCGGATCAAAAATCGACCGGGGCTGGTTCTCGTGGCTGTCCGAGGCGCAGGTCGAGTACGAGAAAATGGCGAACGGGGACGAAGTCCTTCGCTATGTGCGCGTCCGCCCATGCAATTGGCTATACCGCGCAATCAAACGTGATCAGCGGATCTACCATTATCACCATGACTATTTTCGTTTGGGTGCAATCGAACGTCGTCTTTACGAAATTGCCCATTGTTACTGCGAAGCTGGTCCAATCGACATCAATCTTGAGGAGCTTCATCACAAAATTGGTTCTATGGGTCCCATGAAACGGCTAAAGCAGCTTCTCAAGAGCATTGAAGCAGAAAACCGGCTACCAGAGTATGACGTCAGCTTGATCGAGGTCGTATCCGGCGAACGAACAGACTCGCTTGGTCGTCGCCGTAAATCTGTCACTACATCGGTTCGCATGAAGCCTAGGCAGAGGTCAATTTCTGCTTAGAAGCGCTGCATCGCGGCGACCTTGGTATAGCCCGCTGACCGATTATAGATCGGGGAAGGCGAGCGAGTTGGCGATGTCAGCCGCGACCAGTTCGCGATAATGGCTGAGACGTAAGCCTGTGTTTCGGTGATGCGCGGGACCATGCCGCCGTGCACGCGACCTGGACCTGCGTTATAGGCGGCCAGCGCCAGGTGAACTTGGCCGAAACGATCAAGCTGCTGCCGAAGATAACGGGCACCACCACGCATGTTCTGCAGCGGATCATACCGATCGACGCCGAGACCAACCGCCGTCCCCGGCATTAGCTGCGCGAGGCCGTAGGCGTTCGCCGTCGATGTGGCGATCGGATTGTACCCGCTCTCGCGGATAATCATCGCATCGAACAAACCGGTCGGGATACCATGCTCGCAGGCCACCGCGCTCATCATCCCATAGTAGGCGGCGCGACGCGTCTCCGCACTCCGTGCAAGAAACCCTGACGGACGATAGGACAGCGGAGCGCAACCGGGCTTGAAATAGACGGGCTGGGCGGCGATCCCCCCGCGGAGCCAGCCCGGAACCTGGATCGATGAAAACGCGGCAACACCCGTGGGCTCGCCACTCATAATAGGAGAACCCACCGGGGTTACCGCCACTGCAGCGATCTCCTGCTGCATGCGGAACTGCACGTAGCGGCGACTAAGATCATGGACCTGAAAGGCGTCCGGCAGCGGTGACGGCTCGACTATTACCGCTGATGGTGGGATCCCGGGCAAAGAACTCGTGGCTTCGGTCGGCAGGCTCCCCGTCATCGAGATCAGCTGAACCTTCCGGAATGCTGACCCCTTTGGAGCGGCACCGGCTTGCGAACTGACGATCAAGGCGGCGCAAAGGCCAGCAGCAGTGAGTGGATAACGCACGGAAAACCCCCAATGATCTTGATATCCTAGAGTTGAGATCAAGCGGTTTGTGCTTGTCAAGACCTTCAGACCTGCCGAAACTGGTCCCAATCAGCGCCTGAAGGTCACTCGAACATGTGGTTGATCCACCGCGATACCGATGGAAACAGCGGGGATCGGATCCCGCTGCCGGCACCCCTGCATGAGGCGCTGGTACGCTGGTATGTCGGCGACGGCTCGTTCCACGACGAACAAGCTGGCGTGACGCTCGTCCAGAATGCCCGGATCGGACACCGCTGGATCGCCTGCGACTGTCTGGGACCGGGTAAGGCCCCGCCCATCCTGACGCCGGCTTACCTCTCCGAGGCCGAAACCTACTATTTGCGCCGGTTGACCAGCACCAAGCGGCCGGAGCACCGCTCCGATTGCCCCTTCTTCCGCGACCAAGCCACCAATCGCATCACGGAAGTTAGGTCCCACAACACCCCGACCGATCCACCTTCAGGCTTTTTCGAGGTCTTGCGACCAGCGCCGGAGAAGCTCGCACAGCGGCCTGAGGACGACAGTCTCGACGATCGGACCCGCAACGCCTCGACCCCGCGGCTCGCGCGCCTCCTATGGCGCTTGCTCGACAGCGCCGGCTGCAATACGATTGCCCCGTTGGGTATGGGCTACGAATGGTCCATCAGGGAAGAGTTTGCATCGCTCGGCCGTGCGGCCGCCAAGATCGAGATCGCGCCGGGCGTCGAGCTGGCCAGGGCATTCTGGACACACGCGCGCCCCCTCGAGACGAACACGGTCTATGGCACACTACGCGCACTGGCGCCGAAGTGGCCCAAGACGCATGCTCCGCAAGGCTTCGTGGCGCTCTACGCAAAGGCGATCAAAGGCAATGAAATCCATGTGCCTGACGGTGAACCGGTCAACATCGCGACGCGCGTCCAATCGCCCTCGATCCGGGGTAACCACATCAGCGGACCGTACATCGTCCTTGTCGTCGCTGGCGAATATCCCGAGGCGCGCGGTTATGCGCCCCTGCGCGCCTATGCGCAGCCGATCTACAACGGACGTATGTTCGTGCCTGTCGAGTCCGACTTCGAGCGCAAGGCGCTACGCGCGATCCTCGATACCCAGCGCGTGTTGCATGCCCGGGGTGTAGACATGGCAATCAACAAGCCGCTCTTCGATTCAATGACACCAAATGGCCCCTGCCGGCCGGACTTCGTCCTGGAGGCGAGGTCGCGAATGACGGGGGAATTGCGGACGGTGGTTGTGGAGGCCATGGGATTTGACAGCGACGAGTACGAAGCTGCCAAGGCGGTGACGCACCCTCGCATGGCGGTCCTGGGTGATCTCGTGACGCTAGATAGGTCCGAAATGGATCAGGATTCTGCGTCGACCAAACTGCTTCGGGTCCTGGATATTTGAGCGATCAGCTCCAAGTCATCGTCGCAGCGAAATAACTAACGATTCCAAGCGTTACCGGTGTCGACAATAGATACAGCTTTTGCCAGCGCCACCACGCCCTCGGCAGGAAAAGTACGGCTCCACGAACACTACGAACATCTTCCCATGCCTTGTCACGGTACAAACCGTGGACCGTCACGGAGACTGACATAGCCATGGCGATTGCGCAGCACATAGCCGCTGCCAAATAAATTGCGATCCAGTTGGCAATCTCGACCTGCGAAAACTGGTTCATCGACACCTCGAATGAAAACGAGCGCGGTCGACAAACCTACGCAGAATGATTCTAGTTCCAAGAGCAGCTTAGCAGCGAGATTTTAGCAGCTGGTAAATGAGACGGTGCGCCACTTGGTCCGTCAAAAAAATGGAGTGGAGAGGGAGGCTAAGAAAAGGGTCGCGGAAAGCGGCCTTAACCTTCCACCCCAGGGCGGCCGGAAAGGCAGCCTTCAGCACGAGGCCTGTAGCCATGACCAAGTACGTCCTTTTCATAAGGGACCACGGCGCCAAGGACGTCCTGGATTTCCATCCGAGCGAGATGTCCGCCAAAAAGGCTCTGGCCGCCTATGTGACGAAGAAAACCGGATGCGACCTGCCATCTGACCCGGAAGCGGCTGTCGAGGAGATCGCCAGCTACTTCGATCGTGAAAAGACCTTCTACGCGATCGCCGGCGTCCCTGCCGGTGCGCGCTAAGGGGTATGGGATATGGCTATCATCGCCAATCGACCATCCCAGCACCTCGTCGATCTGGTCGGCGCGCTTGGCGGCACTTGGCACGGGAACAGTGCAATGTGTCGGTGCCCTGCGCATGCCGACGGCACGCCCAGCCTCTCGATCAGGCAGGGTGACCGCGGTCTGCTGGTGACCTGCTTTGCGGGGTGCGACGCCGGCGATATCCTGCGTGAACTGGACCGGATACCGATCGGGCGGCGGTATGAACCGCCTGTTCCGGCCCAGGCAAAGGGTACGGCCAATATCGACCGGCTGTGGAACGAGGCGGTAAGTGTCTCTGGTAACCTGGCGGAGCGCTACCTCGCCTCGCGGGGGCTGTTGCCGGTGCCGACCGACGTCCGCTTCCACCCCCGGTGCCCCCTGGGTCCCAGACCGATGACGGTGTTCGAGCCGGCACTGCTGGTCGGGGTCCGTGAAGCACAACGCCTGGTCGCCTTTCAGCGCATCTTCCTGAAGCCCGATGGAGGCTATTCTCAGAAGGCGACACTCGGCACGCTTGGTACCGGGGCATGGCGGGGCGGCGGACTTAGTGCGACCATTGGCCTGGCCGAAGGATTCGAGACGGCGCGGGCCTGGTCCCGGATCCGCGGACTACCTTGCTGGGCAACGCTCGGATCGCGCCGGCTCGATCTCGTGACGATCCCTGACAGCGTCACAAAGCTGATCCTCGCGGGCGATAATGATCTCCCCGGACGCCGTGCGGTCGCGCGAAGCATTACCCGCTTCGCATCCGACAGTCGTGTCATCCAGGTCGATTACCCGGTGGGCTACAAGGACTGGGCCGGGGCGCTCGAAGCGGCAGAGAGGGGAGAGGGAGGAAGGCGGTGAGCTGTCGGATTGGCAGCGTAACCTGAGGGAACCTGCCATGTTCGATTTGCTCGATCTTCCGCCCGTCACCGATCACAGTGCAGCGGCACGCATTGCCGGGTTGCTGGCATCGGGCACGCCGATCGCCCGCCGCGATCTGAACGAGGCAATGACTGCGACATTCGGCGGCTCGGACGCCGACGGTCATTGGACGCAGCGCGACAGCTTCGAGATGCTCGAACACGGCATTGCGCTCCATCTCGCGTCGAGGCCGTACCAGCTCAACGGCATGGCTGACGTGGCACAGGCGTCGGCGGTTATGGCGATGCTGCCGACCCAGACGGTCCGCAGCGAAGAGCAGATCGACCTTCAGCAATTCTCGACGCCGGTCGATATCGCGGCGATCACCGTTCTGATGGCCGCGATCGGTCCAAACGACATCGTGCTCGAACCCAGCGCCGGCAACGGCTTGCTGATCGTCCAGGCACCGGCGTGCGCCAGCCTGCAACTGAACGAAATCGACACCAAACGCCGCGACCGTCTTGCCGGCATTTTCCCGGACGCGATCGTCACCGGTCACGACGGAGCGGCGCTGGTCAGTCTGCACGCACGACTGCCGAAGCCGACCGTAGTGGTGATGAATCCGCCCTTCTCACGCAGCGTCGGTCGCGGCGCCGACGATCTTGCTGCACTTCGCCATCTCCAGGCAGCGATCCGCAGGGTCGCAAAGGGCGGCCGAGTGGTAGCGATCATGCCCGACTGGTTCGCGCCCAGCGCACGGCTGAAAGCGGCCTATGAGGCGGTGCTGACCGGCTGCACGGTTCGCACCTCGCTGCGGCTTGAGCATTGCTACCGCAAGCACGGCACCGATATTGCGGTACGACTTTACGTCATCGACAAGGTGGCAGGCGGCACCTCACACACTGTCATCCAGCGCAGTTCGGTCGCGGGTTTCCTCGACGCCGTGACCATCCCGCCGCGGGCGTCGCTGGTGGCTGATACCCCGATAGCGGCGCTGCCGGTGGTCAAACCCAGCCTGTTCGGCGCGGCCCGCAAGGCTCAGGCTACTGTTGCACGCACCTATCATGCACCGGTGCGCAACAACGTACTGCCGGTCAGCTACAGAACCCTGGCGACGGCCGCACCGCTGGCCGACCAGGTCGGTTGCTATCTGCCCTACCGGCCAAGCCGGATCGTGTTCGACATCGCCGGCGACCACCCGACCGCGCTTGTGGAATCAGTGGCGATGGGTTCGATACCCGCACCCATTCCGACGCACATTGCCCACCTTCCGGAGCGCACGGTGACGGAGCGGATGCTGTCGTCATCGCAGCTCGAGACCGTGGTCTATGCGGGCCATGCCTGGGGTCAGCTGCTCCCCGGGTCGTTCAAGCCTGCCAAGGAGGGCGTCGGGCTCACCATCGATCCCGAGGGCAGCCGTTACCGGAAGGGCTTCTTTTTGGGCGATGGCACTGGGGCGGGCAAGGGCCGACAGGTCGCAGCGTGCATCCTCGATAATTGGCTACAGGGTCGTCGCCGGCATATATGGGTGTCAAAGAACGAACCGCTGCTCGAAGATGCGCGTCGCGACTGGACAGCGCTCGGTGGCATGTCGGGCGACGTACAGCCTGTCTCCAACTGGAGGATCGACCAGCCGATCAAACTGGACGAGGGCGTGCTCTTCGTCACCTACCCGACGCTGCGCTCGATGCGTTCCGACCATAGCCGCCTGCAGCAGATCCTCGATTGGGCAGGCTCCGACTTCGACGGAGTGATCGCATTCGACGAGGCGCACGAGATGGGCGGCGTTGCCGGTGGCGAGGGTGCCATGGGCAAAAAAGAAGGATCCCAGCAGGGCATCTGCGGCGTGCTGCTGCAGAACAACTTGCCCGGCGCCCGGGTCCTCTACGCCTCGGCAACCGGCGCATCCGATGTGAACAACCTCGCCTACGCAGTGCGGCTTGGCCTGTGGGGACCCGACACCGCGTTCGCAGACCGCGAGGCGTTCATTGCCGAAATTCGCAAGGGCGGGATCGCAGCGATGGAACTGGTGGCGCGCGACCTGAAGGCGCTCGGTCTCTATACCTCGCGCGCGCTGAGCTTCGCCGGCGTCGAGTACGACGTGCTGCGGCACGCACTGACGCCGGCGCAGATCGAGATCTACGACACCTATGCCAAGGCCTGGAGCGTCATTCACCAGAACATGGAAGAGGCGCTGGAACTGACCGGCGTCGTCGACGGGTTCGAAAAGACGACGCTCAACAGCGGTGCCAAGGCCTCGGCACGCTCACGGCTGGAATCGACCAAGCAGCGCTTCTTCGGTCAGGTCCTGCTCTCGATGAAGCTGCCGACGGTCATCGCCGCGGTCGAACAGCATCTAAAGGCTGACCAGTCGGTGGTGCTGCAGCTGGTCACGACTGCCGAGGCGATCCTCGATCGACGCCTGGCTCAGATGTCGGCCGACGAGCGTGCGGATCCTACGATAGATTTGTCACCGACCGAGTATATTGCCGATTATCTGATGCGGGCGTTCCCGACGCGGCAGATGCAGACCTATACCGACGACACCGGTACCGCGCGCTCGGCGCCGATGAGCGATGAGTTTGGCAACCCGGTCCATAACCCCGACGCGCTCGCTGCCCGCGACCAGATGCTCGAGCACATCTGTGCACTGCCTCCAATCAAATCCGCACTCGACGCGCTGATCGAGCATTTCGGCACCGACATGGTGGCCGAGGTGACGGGGCGCTCGCGGCGTCTCGTACCGACGTCGGACGGTCGCCAGAAGATCGAGACCCGCTCGGGGCGGTCCTCGCAGGTTGAGGCCGCGGCGTTCATGGCGGGCACGAAGCGGGTGCTGGTGTTCTCTGACGCTGGCGGCACCGGGCGCTCGTACCATGCCAGCCTCGATGCCAAGAACCAGCAGCAGCGCGCCCACTTCCTGCTCGAACCTGGCTGGCGTGCCGATCGCGCGATCCAGGGGCTTGGTCGCACGCACCGTACCCATCAGGCGACGACACCGCTGTTCCGGCCGGTGACCACCGACTGCAAGGGCGAGCTGCGCTTCACATCGACGATCGCGCGGCGCCTCGACAGCCTTGGCGCCCTCACGCGCGGCCAGCGGCAGACCGGCGGGCAAAACCTGTTTGATCCAGCCGACAATCTCGAAAGCGAGTATGCCAAGGATGCACTCCTGACATGGTTTGCGCTCCTCGATGGCGGCAAGCTGACCAGCACGACGATGGACGACTTCTGCTCGCGCACCGGCCTCGAGCTGCACGACAATGACGGCGTCCTGAAGGGAGAGCTGCCGCCCATCCAGCGCTGGCTGAACCGTCTGCTTGCGCTGCCGATCGGGCTCCAGAACCTGATCTTCGACGAATTCCTGGCACTCGTCGAAACCCGCGTCGCAGCAGCTCGCGAAGCCGGCACGCTCGATGTCGGCGTCGAGACGATCACGGCGGATACCGCGACGGTCCTCGACGACACGCTGTTGCGCACCGATCCTCTGTCGGGCGCAACCTCGCACCTTCTCACGATCGGGATCGCCCGCCGCAAGAATCCCATCTCGCTCGAACGTATCCTCGACCTCGCCAAATGGCAGGACGACGTCGCGTTCGTGGTCAACGCCCGGTCGGGGCGCGTCGCGCTCCGGACCCGGGCACGGTCGTGGATGGACGACGATGGTCAGCCGATCGCGCGCATCGAACTGCAGCGTCCCTGCCGACGTGAGTATCTGCGCGAGGCCGATCTGCTGGAGACGGCATGGGACGTTGTCGACCGGGAGACCTTCGAGGCCAGATGGAGCGCTGAGGTCATCGAGGCGGCAGGTCAGGTCGATACCGAGACGATCAGACTGGCAACCGGCCTGCTGCTACCAATCTGGTCGGCGCTGCCGTCGGACCATCTCGCGGTGAACCGGATTGCGGACGCCCATGGCAATTCGTGGCTAGGCCGTCTCGTGTTCGACCAGCACGTCGTCCAGCTCTATACCAAGCTCGGCATCGCCAAGACCGACGATCTACCGGTCGAGGCGATCACACGATCGGTCCTTTCAGGCCGCAGTGTCGACGTCGTGCGGCCGTTCCCGATGACGCTCCGGCGCTCGATCGTGAACGGCAAGCCGAGGGTGGAGATCGTTGACGCACCCGCCTCGCAGCTGCCCTGGCTGAAATCGCTTGGATGCTTCTCCGAGATCATCGCCTACCGAACGCGCGTCTTCGTGCCCGCAAGCGACGCCGAGACCGTGCTGGGCCGGATCCTCAAAACGGCCTGACAATAGCGACCAAGCGATGGCAGCAGTCACACCGCTTGCGGAGGGGGCGTGCGGGTATGTGATTGAAATCACTGAACGTTCTGCGCAGGCACCCATATCCGACTTACTGTTCAACAACTGGAAGGGGGTGGTCGAATGTCTCATTGTTACACGCCGCTAGCGGCAAACCGGATGAGTGCGACCCCTGCTGGCGGGGCTGTCCAACTTTAAGGTTCAAGCCATTAGTGGCTGACTTTTATTTTATGGTCTGAACGTAGAGTACATATGGCAGGGCATCGGCGCGAGGCATCCGACCACGCGCCGATCCGGAAGACTGATTACTCAGCGTCAGTAGTTGCTGCGGCCTTGGCGTTGCGACGCGGCTTGGCAGGTGCAGTGTCTTCGGCCTTCTGAACAGTCTGGCCAGGTTTACGGCCAAGGCCGATCTTTTTGGCCATGGCACGACGGCTCTCGCTGTAAGCCTCCGCCACCATCGGGTAATCCGCCTTCAGGTTGTACCGTTCGCGGTACTCCGCCGGGGTCATGCCGTTGGTGGCGAGGTGACGACGCAGCGTCTTATATGGCTTACCATCGATCATGCTGATGATGTGCTCCTTGCTGGCAAGCGACTTTCGTGCCGTCACAGCAGGCGTGTACTCCTGAGCCGGCGCTTCCTGAGCATCAACGCTCTGCTCACCGCCGAGCTTCGAGACAGCTGCATGCATCGACTGCAGAAATGCAGGGACATCGTCAGCAGTTGTCCGCGTATTTGGATTAGCCAGCCAGGCAATGGTCAACTCGGTTGCGAGTTCGATCGAATTGGTATAATCAATCATCATATTTTCCGCATATAGGTAGAAAGCTGTTTGGGGATCGTCGCTAGATAGTACGATCGGTATCCCTGACAATACTTAATCGAACAATATCATTGAACTGTGCCAAGACATCCAAAGCGACAGAGAGAGGGAAGGGGGAAGGGAAATGGTGTCCGAAAGTATCGGATACTGAAAAAAACGAAGGGTGATTTCCCATGATCCAGTCCGTGAAACTCTCGAAGCTCCGCCTCTCCGCCAGCAACGTCCGCACCGCCCCTGATGAATCGCTGCAGATCGAGCCGTTCGCAGCCGACCTCGAAGCCCGCGGCGTCCTCCAGAACCTGCTCGTCACGCCGGTCTCGCGGCCACGCGGGACGTTCGAGGTGTTCGATGGCGGCCGGCGCTGGCGTGCGCTGAACATGCTGGTCGCTCGTGGCGTCATCAATCCCGACGAGTATGACGTGCCGGTACGTGTCCTGAAGGGTGACGATGCCGAACTGACCGAAACCTCGCTCGCGGTAAGCTTCCATCACATGAAGCTCAGCCCGGCCGAGGAATGCCGCGCCTTCCAGCATTTCTTGAACGGCAGCACCGACATCGACGCTGTGGCCAAGCGGTTTGGCGTTACCCGGCGCTTCATCGACGGTCGCCTCCGCCTCGCCGATCTTGCCGAGCCGATCTTCTCTGCTCTCGCGAACGGCGAACTGACCCTCGACATGGCCAAGGCTTACGCCTCGACCGGCAGTCATGAGCGTCAGTTGCGCGTCTGGCAGACCTATAGCTCGATGGTTCACTACAACGCCGACGCCATCCGCCGCGTCATCGCCAACGACACGATGCGGGCCAACGATCCGATCGCACTCCTGGTCGGCGTCGAATCCTACGAGGCCGCAGGCGGCGTCGTCGACCGTGACCTGTTCAGCAACGCCGGCGAGCGCTGGACCAACCCCGAGATCGCACAGACCCTCGCGGCCGCGATGATGGAAGCGGAAGCCAAGCGTATCGGCGAGGAACGCGGTCTTGCCTGGATCCGGCCTGTCGCCAGCCACAGCACCTGGGATGCGGCCCGCGGCCTCCATCGCATCGCCCTGCCGGTCCAGCCGATGTCGCCGGCCGAGGCACAGCGCGTAGACGAGATCGAGCAGCGCATGGGCGAACTGCAGCAGGAGATGGAGAACGACGAACTTACCGAAGAGGCGTTCACCGCTTGCGACGCAGAGCATGATGCTCTTGGCGAGGAACTCGAAGCGCTGCAACGTCGCCCCTCGGTACTCCCCGCTGAACTCGTGTCGCGGGTCGGCGCGTTTCTGACGCTGTCGCAGACCGGTACGATGGTCCTGGATGAGACCTATTACAGCGAAACGCCGATCCGCGTGACGGTGGTCGAGCCGGAACCGGTCGAAGGCGATAACGGGGAGACCGACGAGACGGACGACGGGGTTGCCGACGGCGAGGGCGAAGGCTCGGAACGGGTCCGGGCGGAGCCGACCTTCCGCATCGAGGAAGGCGCGGCGACGCCGGTGACGGCAGGCAGTCCCAAGGAGGTCGACCCCGATAACGCAGCGCCGGGCGGCAAGGCACTCAGCCAGGTCCTGAGCGACCAACTCGCGATGCAGCGTCGCGATGTCCTGGCGGCGTCGTTGATCGCCAGTCCCGGCCTGGCGCTGGACTATATGCTGTTCGCTATGGTGGATGCACGGCGCGGCACCTCGTCGAACGACGGCACGACGATCAGCGCCCATGCCCCGCAGGATCCGATCCTGTCGACCAACATGCCGGGATCGCGCGCGCGCGACTACCTCGCCGAGGTACGGGACGGGCTCGATGAATCGTGGGGCGGATCCGACAACAAGGTTATGCGGTTCGAGGCATTCCGCGCGCTCGGCGACGAGGTGAAGAGCGCATGGCTGGCCTACATCGTCGCGACGTCACTGGAGGCCAAGGAGTCCTACGGCTCCAATCGCCAGAACCCGCTCCACGGCCGCATGGCCAGCATCCTCGAGGTCGATGTCGCCAGCTGGTGGCGCCCGACGTCGGAGAACTTCTTCGACCGGGTTTCCAAGGGGTCGTTGATCTCGCTGCTTCACGAGGTCGGGGGCCCCGCGCTGTCGAGCCGCCACGCCAGCGAGAAGAAGACCGAGATCTCGGCATCCTGCCAGAAACTCTTCGCTGGCGAAGCGATCGTCGAGACCGACGTCAAGGAAGCTGCCCTGAAATGGGTGCCGACCGCGATGCGCTTCAGCGACACCGTCGTCGCGGGTGAGAGCGAAGACGAAGGCGGGCAGGGCGATCTCGCGGACCTGATTGAGGCGGACAGCGATGACACCGGCGAGGACGATCTTGCCGCTTTGGTCGGTGACGGCCCGGACGATGTCGAGACGAACGGCAGCGCCCAGACCGATCTCGCTCACCAGAATGATGACCATGTGAACGAGATCGTCGCGGCCGAATAGCGGCACGACGGCTCAATTCTGAGCAGCCTCACTGCCGGCCCGCGACCTCGCGGCTGCCGGCAGTGCCTTTTCCTCACCGCTAACGAGGACAGCGTCATGACCGCTACAACCCGTGACATTGCGGCCGACATCACCGCCGCCATCATCGCACGGCTCGAAGCCGGGACCCTGCCGTGGCAACGCTCCTGGTCGGTTACCGGCGAGGGCGGCAGGCCACTGCGCCATGAGGGCGTTCCATACACGGGAATAAATGCTCTGTGGCTATGGGCGACCGCCGACACCTACGGCTATCGCAGCCGCTACTGGATGACCGCCCGTCAGGCCCGCGAACTGGGCGGCGAGATCAACCGTGATGCGAGACCATCGTTCTCGGTCTATGCATCGACCTTCCGCAAGGCCGGAATGCCCAATCTCCTCGGTGCGACCGCTGACCAGATGATCCGCTTTCTGCGTTCCTATGTCGTCTTCAACGCCGACGAAATCGTTGGCCTGCCGGAATATTACTACCCGCGCGAGGTCGCACCGAACCCTTTGCTGATCTCAGAGCGGCAGGATCGTATCGACGCCTTCTTTGGCGGTATCCCGGCCAAGGTCCGTCACGGTGGTGACCGCGCCTTCTTCCACCCAACCTTCGACTATATCCAGATGCCGCACACCGGCAGCTTCAAGTCAGGCGACGCATACGCATCGGTTCGGGCGCACGAGACCGTCCATTGGGCGGGCCATGCCTCCCGGCTCGATCGCACCTTCGGGAAGCGCTTCGGCGACAACGCATATTGCGTCGAAGAATTGGTCGCTGAGCTTGGCTCGGCCATGATCTGCGGCGATCTTGGCCTCCCGACCGAGCTGCACGACAGCCATGCCTCCTACCTCGCCAACTGGTTGGGGGTGTTGCGCGCCGACAAGACCGCGATCTTCCTGGCCGCAACCAAGGCCGAACAGGCCTTCTCCTACCTTCGCGCCTTCTCGACCGAGGCTGCAGCAGAAACGCGGCTCGCCGCATGAACCGGAGAACACGACATGGGTTGGCTCTCGATGACCAGCGCCGGCATGGCCGGCCACCCGAACCCCGAGGCCTATCTCGACGACCAGTTCACCTACAGCCGTGCGCTGGATGGTGGCGGCACGCGCGGCATGCGCGTTATCGACAGCGCGTTCGTCGGAAACCGCGTCTGGTACGCAGCAGCTGAGATCATTTCAGACGACGAGCCGCTCTACGTCATCGCACTGGTGTGTCTGGTCCGCTGGAACCCCAAGGCCAGAGACGGATACGTATTTGCGTACAAGGACCAGGAGGAATCGATGGGACCCTGCGAGGCCGGATGCCCGGCCCGGATCCTGCGTCTCCTGTCGCCAACCAGCAAAGAAAGCGCGCTGGATTGGCGGCGCCGTTGCCTCGTTCGGCTAGGCTGCACGCCCGCAAAATCGATAACGGGATGCGGATCAGACTTTCCCGCCCGGTTTCGTTCAGCGACGGCCATACCGGCACCGAGTTCATCGTCGTGAAACGCGGCGAAAAGATCGCCTTCCGGAGCGACAAGGGGCACGGCCACTACCGCATCTCGCATTTCCGCGACTTGGCCTGGTCTGTCGTTCCGGAAACCAAAGTTCACCGCACCGTCTTCGCGGCCCCTACCGCGTATGCGACACCTGCATGATGGATAGCCCCATGTCTGCCGACACTCCCCTCTCGCCGCTGCGCCGTGTGCTGTGCAGCAGGTCCAACGCCGTCAGGGTCGCCGCATGGATGCGCCTTGACGGAATCCACACCGACATCGTCGCTACGGGCGAGCCATTGCAGCCGTGGCTGATCGTCGAGACGACCGCCGGACTGATCGAGGACACCCGCGCATGCGCATGACCCTTGTTCTCGCTCTTGCCCTTGCCGCCTGCGGAGGAGCCGCCTCCCAGGCCGAAGACCCAGGGCTGATCCGCGCCGACGGACGCGCGATCGACGGTGACACCGTATCGTTCGACGTCCGGATTTTTGGGGCCGATGCCTTCGAGAAGCGGCAATTGTGTCGAAATACGAATGGCTGCTGGCCGTGCGGCAAGGCGGCACAGGACTATGCCTCGAAGCTCCTTAAATCAGGAAGCAGTACGATCCGCCTGACGGGCAAGCAAAGCTACGGTCGTCCGATCGGAACGGTCGAGATTGGGGGCCAGGACCTTGGTGAGAGCATGATCGCAGCCGGGCTTGCCGTGCCGGCGACCAGCTACCTGAAGAGCGACCCCGAGCGTGCCCGGCGTTATCTCGCCGCTTATGAAAACGCCGAGGCCAGACATGCCGGCGTGCATGCCGGCTACTTCATCGATCCGGCAAAATGGCGTCGCGGCGAACGCCTCTCGTGCGAAGCCCGGGGCAAAAGTAGCCGAGAGCGCTGAATCGCGTGGGAGAGAAGGGGGAGGGGAAGGGCATCGATCAAGGAGACGATCATGCCCGCTTTCACTTCGACCTCCGCGCCCGTGCATACGCTCTGGGACACTCCCGATACCGCGATCCAGCGCCTGCCAGGCATCTGGTTCGTTACCACCCCCTCGCATGGTGGCTTCGTCCTGTCGGATGAGCGTCAGGCTGCGATGCCGGAAGCCCTGCGCCTCGACAGCATCTACTACGAGGAAGACGTCAACTGGTCGCTCGTAGTCATCGGGTTCGAGACCGAGTTCGCAGCGCTGAAAGACCCGCTGTTCGACATCGAGCGCAACCTTGCCCATCAAACGGCACGTCACTGGCGGCCGATGCAATACGGTGCCTTCACCGGCGAGGTTATCAGCCCAAGCGATAGCTACGTCCTGAAGAAGGTAGCGCTCTACGAGGCCGCGATTGGAGAGATCGGGGTACGCTCAGCGTCCGGAGATTGGGCCGACTGGGTGCCCAAGGGCCAGGTCGGCGTCACCGGGCAGCGCATCACCGGCTGCGATCACCTAGGCTTCGCACAGTATGAAGGACCGGACTTCAAAGGCCTGTGTGATGCAGCGCGCTACGACAGCTCCCGCCCGGTCAATACCTTCGCCGCACTTGCGGTCGAACTGATGCCGTGACGATCGGGAACGTCGTCGCCCTACCCCTTCTGAGCAAACGGAGGGCAGGGGGCCGACTCGAGGCCGGAAAGATGTTGCCAAAATCAGGCAACATCTTTCCCGAGCCGCGCCCAAGCGCCCAGCCCTGAGGGGCTGACGATACGAGCGCGAACCGGGTGTCGCGGGAGAAGAGAGGGGGTGAAGAGTGTGCGCCGAAAGAGCGCACGGTCCTCATTCGGAGCATGCGTCGATGATTTACGATGTACCTTTCCGCCACCAACAAGCGCTGGACCCGAGCGCCCTCACCACCGTCGTCGCGACACTGCACGCGATGGGAAAAGCGGTCGACGACTGCCGCAATGCCGGCGTCGATCCCAACAGCGACCCCGCCGTCGTGCTGCTGGCGCGTCACATGGCAACCGTGTCGACCAATCGGGCGGCCCGCGACGTACTTCGCCACGCCTGCACGCGCCGCCTCGCAGACCTGAAGCGGTTCCCGACACTGCTGGCGCTCGCAATCCGCGGCGTGGAATATGATGCCGGCGCCAAGGAGCGTTTTCATATCGAAGCGACCGAGGCGATGAACGCCCTCGCCGTCTGCATCGGCCTGGCGCCGGGGACATTCGAGATAGTGTCGCTTCAGAGCGAACGCGATCAGTCCGGCCATGTCCTGCTGGCGGCCGGCGAGTTTGCCGTCACTGTCAGGATCGGCGCACGCCACGAGGGTCGGGAGGTAGCGTACCGGGCTGTCTGCGATAGCACGAGCCCGCCCAACCACTACGCGCCGATGGCCGATCTGCTGAAGCCGGACCGCTTTGCTGATCGCCTGCGCCGCGATCTGTCGATCGCCGTCCGACCGGTCGCGGCTGCCGCCCCGGTCCTGATCGCCGCCTGAAGGAGTGATGCCCATGCACATCCAAAACGCGCTCGCGGTTGCACGAGCTGACGCCACGCGCATTGCGCACTTCATGGAGCGACGGGAGCGTTTCCTAGATGCCCTCGACTGGTCGATGCTCACCGAGGATCACGCACGGCAGTCGGCGATGCTCGACGATCTGCTCGAGGGGGATATGGCCGATGCCATCCTTTATATCGACTGGCTGGTCGAGCGGCTGGCTGGTGATGCCGAACAGGTCCCCGGCGTACTCCGCTTTACGCCGCATCCGCGACCGTGGCAGCTTGCGTGGATCACGCTCGCTTCCTGACCAATCGGGGGATCAATTGATGAGCCGTCATACTTTTACCGGCAACGCCGGTACCACTGTAGCGGTCGGTTATGACCGTCCGCTTGGCACCTTTTTCGTTCAGGTCCTGCGTCCTCACCCGACCCTGAAAGGCGAAGATGACATGGTCGAATGGCAGGGTACGGAGCCCGACGAGCTACCGACCGCAGCAGCGGCGATCGAGATCGCCGCCCGCTATGCCGACCTTCCGGAAACGCTTGGCGCCACGCTTGAAACCGACCGCCTGAAGACGCTGGGATCTGTCGACGGACCGGCGCAACGCGCGGTGCGCCCGTACCTTTATCGATCCTGAGCAACACGCTTCGCGGCGGTTAGAGGGAAGGGGGATGGGGTTTAGGTCGATCCAGGTGGATCGATGGAGATACCCCATGTCCTACATTATCGATATTGGTGGCGCACCGGCCAACGAGGACTGCGCCCAACTCGGCCAGACATCGGACTTCGAGGCGGTGAACACGTTCGAGGTCCTCGCCTACAAGCTGGCGATCATCGCGCGGCACGGTATGCCGCCTGCCGGCTGCAAGCTTGGCCCGCATACGAACCGGCATGACTTTGGCGTCTATCGGACGCTTGCCCTTCACATCGAGGACGAGGAAGACGAAGCCGTTCAGGCGTATGCCGAGGCGGTAGAGGAAGGTCTGGGGTCATGGCTCGAGGCCGGATTTACGCCCCCCGTCATCTACGCTGGTTCGGTCGCCACGATAGAACGCCCTGACCACGTCGAGCTGGTGATAGGTGCGCTGCTGACGACGCGGCCAAACGCTGACGGGACGTTCCCGATCGCCGACTTCGGTATCCTTTACGGCAACCTCGCAGCGGCCTTTCCGCAACAGGCGGAGGCCGCACGCCAACGTCTGACCGCAGCGTAATCCTGCCCAGCCCCTGAAGGATTGAGCCAATGCCGATGCTGCAATCGCAGCCCACCGGGATCGTCCCGGCGGGAGCGTTCCCCCTTGTCCGGTCACCGCGTGATGCCGAGGCCGTGGAGCCGGACTATTTTGATTCCGCCGATATGCGTTGCTGGCTGACGCGTGGACGGTCGGTCGAACAGGCAACTGAGCTGGCCCTGATCTGGCGATCCTACCCGGACTTGCCACCCACGGCGACACTGGAGGAACGGATGGCACGGGGACGCGAACGTATCGCGGCGATGAAGCCATTGAACGACGCTATCGCTGCCAGGACGGAGGCCGACCGGCAGACACGGAACTTCGCCTTCATTGAATCGCGCGCGCGGGAAGGGACGATTGTAGATAGCGAGATTGCGATCCTGCGTGGTCGGGATCGCTACGGCTATGACTGGGATCTTGCCGTTGCCTACGCGAGCGGGTGGACCGCGGCCGACGCCGGTTGGGAGCATCGCTTTTGCGCCGATGGATCGCGCCGGCAGGACGCAAAGTGCGAGACCTATGACCGTGGTTTTGCCGATGGCGGCGGTGACCAGGCCGACTTGTTTGACGCCGCGCGCCGCAGCAACCTCGCCGCCATTCGCCGGGATAATCAACGCCCGGTAGCGCCGCTACCGCCGAGGGCACGACCGGCGCCGAGCAGCTGGCCCAAGCCGAACGATCATGCCCGCCCAACGCGGTGGTCGAGGCGTCTGCTGATTGTTTCTGACGCAACGATCGAAGAGGTGACGCCGGGGTTGATGCGTGTCTCGAGTCTGCGCCTCGCCGATGAGATCCGCGCCCGACCCGGCACCGAGGCCATGACGATCGTCACGATCGACCGCCATGACGGCTTCGTCGTGAATGGCTGCCCGGTTGAGACGAAAGTGCCGATCAAGGCTTCCCGCGCCGACGAAATGATCGCGCATCCTAGCCACGGCGATGCCCTCCGGGCCATCCTCAGTGGACACGAGATCGATGACGTCCTGATCGCGGTACAGGGCGACTACCTTCGCATCGTCGACGCCTTTGCAAGCGCACTACCGCTATGTGCGAACATGGAGCGATCGCAAAACTCGCTCCTACAACAGCGTGCGCACCTGCGATGCTGGCTCGACCGAGGCTATGACGGCACCGACAATCTTGGCGCCGGCCACATCCGTTGGGGCAAGGCGATCAAGGGCCTGACCGGCAAGCTCGGTGAATTTACTGCCCGCCATGTCGGCCCAGCGCCGCGGCGTGGCCACCTGATCCGGATCGAGGCCGAAGGCGGCACGCTCGCCGAAGGCTACGCCACCTCCACCGGAGAACGTCTCGCGACCGAGATCACCGTCTCTAACAAGACGAACATCCGCCGCGAAATGGCAGCCGCCCTGCGCGCCTTTGGCGGCGCTACCCGCCTGATGGACGCCTGCGGCTGACGCCGCGGGACCCGCTTTTCCACCTTCACTTGAGGAGACGACCATGTCTGACATCCGCGACCTGCCCGTGATGACGAAGGCTGATGCCGAGGCCATCGGCTTTGCCGGCTTCAACGACGTGCCGCACAAGGTCATTGACCTGCCGGACGGCGACTTCACGCTCAGCGCCAAGACCAGCGACGGTCGCCGCGTCACCTTCAGTTTCCAGCCTCACAGCCCTGACGGGACGGCTAGATTCGTCGATATTCAGTTTCACGATCGCGGGACGACGATCCTGAGCGCGGATGGCGGCAATATGCCGACCTTCAACGCCTTCGCGATCACTAAGGGCGGCCGGCATATCGTCGATACGCGCGCTCTCACTGAAGGCATCAAACCGTCGATATTGGTGCTGCTGATGGACACCGAAGAGGAAGAACGCGCACGCGCCGCGATGCGGAAGAGCGAGACGCCCCGCTAACCAGCCAGGGCGGCACGGGAGAGGAGAGGGGTGAGGGGAGGGAGACCGGAATAGGCCGGACAGGATCCTTCCCTCATGCGCACTCGCCACATCGCAACATTCGCCGACACGATCCGGACCGACCCGGTGACACTTGCCCGGGAATATCTTTCCGCCCGCGATGCAACCGAACACGAGTTCCAGACCGAGGAGGCACGCTCTTCCTATGTCGACGTCCTGTCGGCGCTCGGCCGCTTTCAGCACCGCACCGCGTTTGCCCGCGCACTGGCCCATTTAGACGTCCGCCCCGAGGCCATGGACGCCACTCGACAGGACAATCGTCTGCGTCCGATCGCGTGGTCGTTCGGGGAGGGAGCCACGTTCCCCGGCTTCACCGATGACACGACCTGGAACGGCTTCCTAAACGTCAGGGTGCCGGTCTCGGCATGGCCCTACGTGCTAGCTGAGTTGATCGAAGGCGCCGATGGTGATGCCGAGACGATCGAGGGATACCGACGGCTAGGCATTACCGAAGGTCTGGTTTGCCTGTCCCACGGGTTCACCACCCACGAGGTAATCCCGACGTGGCCGTCGTTCTTTCCCGACTATGCGATCGACACGATGGTGCCGATCCCGCCGGAATGGTCCGAGATGAGCTGGCGGCACGAAACGGCACCGAGCTTCGGACCTTGCGTCGGTCCGATGGGCGAGGCCGCACAGATCTGGATCGACTACGAACAGCCGGCGATGCGCGAATTCCCGGAGAGCGCGAGGTTCACCTTTAGCCGGCGTGACGCAGTCGGCGAACTGACGGTCGCCTATGCGGATGACGACTATGCCGAAGCCCTTGAGCATATTGCGATCGAGACACTCGCCTGCGCATTCGCGCACGGTCTCGCAGAACAGCTCGATCCGGATGAGTGGCGCCAGATGCGCCTACGGAACCAGACGATCGCAGCTGGTGTCTGTGCGTCGCACAACTTCCTCGACGCCAACATGGTCATGCTGGCGGCGTGGCAAGCTACACGCACGCCCGCGATCGTCGGGAATGGCGATGCCGATGCTCTCGGCAACGACCTCACTCACGTCAACGCCTCCTGGGAAGTCGCCACCCGCTATTACCTGACGGCCTCGGACGAGGCAGCCCGGTTCGACACCTGGCGTGTAACGGGGCGCGATGTGCCAAGCCTGGCCGCAGCGGGTCACGATCTGGCGACAATCCCACCATCGGATGGCGCAGGCCGCGTCTACTCGGTTGGCTTCGTCCAGGCGCATGGGACCGACTGGATCGTCGACGTCGGCAACACCAGCCGGAGCTTCGACCACCTGATCGATGCGGAGGCTCACCTCTGGTCAGTCTTCGCATCCGACGAGTGTCGCTACGCCTAAGCGCTGAACGTCCGCGGAACGGACAGAGGTGCCGTGATCGCAGTTTACCCAAGCCGACCAAGTAGGCTCGAGACTCAAAGAGGGAGGGGGAAGTGACAGGCAGATGCGGGGAATGGCCCCGCCGAGCCTGAGGACACTGCCATGCTCCCTGCCACGATCGCCACCAGCGTTGCGCCCGAGACCATTGCCAAGGTCGGCCGCCTTTTCAATGGATCGGCACACGACGTCCTGAGCAAGCTGCTCCAGAATGCACGTCGCGCCGGTGCCAGCAGGGTCACGATCACCACCGCCGGCAGTCACGGCGACCGGCTGATCCACATCGTCGACGATGGCAGCGGTATCGCTGATCCGGCTGCGGTCGTGACGCTCGGCCGGTCGGGATGGTCAGAGGAAACCAAGAAAAGCGAGGATCCCGCCGGTATGGGCGTGTTCAGTCTCGCGGGCCGCGACGTCATTATTCGGTCCTGGTCACAGCCCGAACGGCAGGGTTGGATGACGCACATTCCTGCGGGCGCATGGGAAAGCAGCCGGCCAATCGTCGTCTCCAATGACCCCATAGCGCGCGGCACCGCGATCACGGTGCGGATACCACCTGAATGGTTCGACGGCCTGGACGACGCCGTCCGGCAGGTCGCACGTCACTACCCGCTGCCGGTAACCTTCAATGGCGAGCGGATTGAACAGGAAAGTTGGCTCACTGGTGCGATCCTGGTCGAGGAGTGGAACGGATGCAGGATCGGCGTCTTCCGCGAGGACTCGGCGCGCACCCGGCGTGGCGATCCACGCCTAAATTTCCACGGCGTCACCATTCCGCTTCCGATGATTGGTATCGGCGAGGTCGGCCGCGGGCAAACCTGGAATGCGCGCGTTGATATAGTCGACTGCCCTGCGATCCAACTGGTCCTGCCGGCACGCAAGGAAGCCGTGCAGAATGCCGCGCTCGACGAGTTACAGACCGCGGTCACAGCAGCCATCTTCCGCACGATCGCCGCACAGCCCACGCACCGGCTGGCTTTTGACGAATGGTCGAAAGCACGCTCGATCGGCATCGAAATCGCCGAAGCCGAGCCGTATCTTCTCGGTTGGGTCGCGCCTCATGCCGACAGCGGCGAAAATTACCTAAGCGGCACGCGTGTCTCGGACATGTCGATGGTCATCATGCCGGAGATCGACGCTTTGATTGCCCAGCCGGCCGCGCTGGCGATAGCACGCCATTCCCCGTTTGGCGGCGCGCTAGTCGGCGAAGAGCCGGCGTTTGCCGGTTATCGCTGGTACGACACACTGGCCCGCGTCGACATGATCGGCTTCGAGGTGATCCAGGACGGCCGCTGTTTTGCGATCGACGCTGAAACCGGTGCTCCGGCCGACGTCGATAACGGCTATGTCGACATGCTGGATCTGATTGCGACGGTGTCCCATGCCGGCGCCTACGTCGATGTCCGATGCGCGGCTGATATCGCGTTTGCCGCGGACCATGATCTCTCGAGCCATATCGACGATCTCGCGATATTTATCCGGCGCGGGACTGAGCTGGCTACCAATGACGTCGTCGATATCGCTAAACAATCGGCGTTCGATCCGGCTGGCGACGGCGACGCTGACAGTTACGATACGCAGCGAGACCGCTTCATCCGGGACGCAACCGAGCGCGTTGTCGGTATCCTCGAAGGCAGCGACGCCGCGATCGAGGTCCGTGTTCGGTCGCTGCTGTCTTCCTATCCGTGGCTGGTCCCATCCGACCGGACGGTAACGATCACGATGACACGCGACGGCCTGGCGGTCATCGTCGCGGAACGCACGCCCGAGGCCACGTAAAATGGATAGCCCGCCTCCTCCGCCCGTCGTCCTCGCCTACGGTGTCGGCGTCGACAGCACCGCCCTTTTGATTGAGAAGATCGCCCGCGGCGAAAAGATCGGTCTGGTCCTGACCGCAGATACCGGCGTCGAGAAACCGGCGACCTATGCCTATCTCGACGTCATCCGTCCGTGGATGGACGCACGCGGGATCCACCACGAGATCGTGTCGTATCTGCCGAAACGCTTCAAGCATTGGCCGCCTTATTACGGTCTCTTGGAGATGTGTCTGACGAACGCGACGATGCCGAGCAAATCATTCGGCGGGTCCAGCTGCAGCCTCAAATACAAAAAGGCGCCGCAGGACGCCTTCCTTGCCACCTGGAAGCCGGCGATCGACGCTTGGGACAGAGGGCAACGGGTCAAACGGCTGATCGGCTACGATGCCGGCCCGCGTGACACGGCACGCGCGAACCATGCCCTGTCGATCGACGATCCACTCTACGACTGCGAGTACCCCTTGCGGGAATGGGGATGGGATCGTGAGAGGTGCACCGCGAGGATCGTCGCGGAAGGCCTGCCGGTGCCGCCCAAATCAAGCTGCTGGCTTTGCATCGCGAACAAGCCACAAGAAATCCGGGACCTGCCGCGATGGTGTCTGCGCCTGATCGTCCTGGTCGAGGCCCGTGCAGCGCCGCGGCTGACGAAGGTGGAGGGGCTCTGGCGCAAGGGCACGAAAGCACGGCCGGGCCGGATGACCGACTTCATCCGGAACGAGGGACTGCTGCCCGCGCACGAAGTCGACCGCATCTGGAACACCGCGCCGACCGACCTGATCCGGTTTCAGGACGTCGCCGCCTCGATTCCGTTGGAGGAACGCCCAACGATGCGGAACTGGATCGACCGCTTCAACGCCGGCGTCACTGCGATTGAGCGCCCGCTGATCGCCGCCTGATCTAACCAAGGGATACTGATATGATCGCACAGCCTTCGCTGGCGAGCGCCGAGACGCGTCTCGCAGCTATCGCCCGTCTCAACGACCGTTGCCGACAGGGAATAGACCGTACCGCCCGGATCATGGTGACCAGGACCTGTCTCGGCACCTTCGCTTCGGGGGACAGGGCCATAGAGATTGTGGTGCAGGCAAGGCTGTTTGCCGCGGTGCGTCGCCATGTCTTCACCGAAACAGATGCGGGCGAGCGCGACCGTGGCAACTTCGAGTTCGAGGGCACGACGGTCTACTTCAAAATCGATTATTACGACGCCGCACTCGAATATGGGTCGGAAGATCCCAGTGACGCCAGCAAGACCCGACGGGTGCTCACGATCATGATCCGCTAGGACCTCTGACATGGCCGCCAAGACCGTGAAGGAACGTCGTCTGGACCTTATGGTGCTGCTTTCACCGCAGCCGGTGGACGATTTGTGGGAAGCCCAGAAAGCGGGATGGCGCTGCTTCGTCATGGGTAACGATAGCCCCAGCGGCCGGCGCGGCAGTCGTCTACGCGCTGCGTGGCAACGCGGCTACAACGCGGCCTCCCAGAGCCGTGATCCGGTAGGGTTGATGCTGTGAAAAGCCGGGCGGTGCCGCACAAGATGCCGCGAGTTCGCCGCTTCGCGCCCTTAGGCGTTTGATCCTGAGCCGTCCCATCCGGATGTAACAACGACGCCGCGGAGCAAGCATACTGGTCACTGATGGAAGCGAGAGAAAGAGGATCACCATGATCAACCTGTCATATCGACCCCGCTTGGCGGACCTTCAGCAGCTGTGGCGTTCGAACTCTGGCTTGCTGCCGTTCGAACCGGAGGGGGTCAGGACGTCCGAACCAGGCACGTTCCGTGGGCGGGCGGGTTACCTCGAAGACTTTCTTACCGAATTTAGGGTGTCGCTTCCTGACGCGACGGCCATCGCCGAGGACGTTCTGTCAGTTCCCGAGAGCGATGGTAGTCGCTTGGACTACGAGCATTTCTCGGTCGTCATGTCGAAAAGCCGTCGTCTAGCCCTGTTCACCGCCGTCAATATCGATGGAAGCGCCAGCGTCTCGGTACCGCGTGGCGGAGATCCGTGGGCGTTCGACGGACGCATTCCCGAAGAGGCCCAGGCGGGGGATGAGCTTTATGCCCATAACGACTTCGATCGCGGTCATCTCGTGCGCCGCGAGGATCCCAACTGGGGGCCGACCGCAAGCGTCGCCAACCGCGACACCTTCCATTTCACCAACTGTGCGCCGCAGCTCTCCATTTTCAATCAGCGATCATGGCTAAGCCTCGAGGATTACATCCTCGGTAACACGCGACGGGTCGGCGAGCGTGCGACCGTCTTTACGGGGCCCGTCTTCAGACAGAACGATCCTGTCTATCGCGGCGTCGCCATCCCGCTAGCCTATTGGAAGGTCGTAGCCTTCGTCCATGACGATGGTCGTCCATCGGCCTCCGCGTATCTGATCGATCACGATGTCGACCTGGATGCGCAGTCGCTCCTGTTCGGAGCATTCAAGACCTATCAGCGATCAGTCCTCGCGATAGAAGGCCTGACGAACCTCGTCTTTGGGTCGTTGCGGGAATTTGACGGATTTTCGAACGAGGAGAAGGCGACCGGCGACGTCGTCCGGGTGCTGATTACCGAGGCCGAAGATATTAGGCTGTAACGGCCGCTAATAGCGCTGTCCCACAAAGAACATATATGGAACATCAACGGTCGGATCAACAAGGAGAGTCGGACAATGACCGACATGATCGACGGCCCGATGCTTATGGGTATCGCAGCGCTCATCACCAGTGTCGTTAATATCATCACAGCTGTTCGTACGCGCGATCGGCCAGCGGACCGTTCGCGTGCGCGGACGATCCCGCGGCGCAGAAAAGGAAGAGAGAATCGTAGTTTACGGGCATGATGCCCGAAAGACCGAAGGAGACCGCTATGCGCTACCGCGCCTTTTCCCTTCTGCCCCTACTGACAGGCCCGCTGCTGCTGACGGGATGTGCGACGAACGCGATCCAACTGGAAACCGCCGGGACCGTCCAAGCCCGAAGCCGTGAGGCGGTCTCGGCCACGACGATCTACTTCGACGCTATCGAGCGACGCCGTCGTGAGGCTGCTGCGGCGCTGGTAGCGAGCGATCCCAGCTGTCTCCCAGCGACACCGCTTCGCATCCAGGTACCGATCACGCCCACGGCTCCGCCTGCACCTCTATGCCTCGCGGGTGGAACGCCGGCCGTTGGCTACACGACGTTCGAGATCGACATCGGCAGCAGCCCGCGAGCGGTGCTGGAGCCGCGCATCGCACTTCTCGCTGCGATTGGCGGTTATGCCGATGCACTGGCGGCTATCCTCGACGCCCTCAAGACCGACGTGTCGGCCGAAATCACCGCGTTTGCCGATCAGGCCGACCGGCTAGCCCGCTTCACGAACTTCGTCGCCGGCACCGACCTGCCGAACGTCAATGCGACCATCGCCAGCGAACAAGGGCAGAGTGTCATTGCACTGATCGCCTTCGCTAACGACTTGGCGCGCGAAGCGCGGCAAGCCCGCGATGTACGTGCGTTGGTTGTCGACCGCGGCGCCGTAGTCGATCGCGCACTTGCATCGCTGTCCGTACAGGTCACGACTTGGGGCAGGGGGGCGGCGCGCAACGCCGACGATCTTTACGGTAACGCGCTGTTCCGAACCTACCTTCGCAATCGCACCAGTTTGACGGCCGAACAGCGCGAGCAGCTTGCGATCCGTGTTTTTGCCGCCCGCGAGGCCGCGAAGCAGGGACCCGTACGGGCGGCTGAGGTGACAGACGCGATTGATCTCACCGCAAAAGCGCAAGCCGGGCTGCGGGATGCGTTGGCAGGCCGCTTGTCGCCGCAGCAGCGCCGCGCCGCGGCTCGAATGAATATCGATCGCATCACCCGAGCGCTCGGACTGATCGCATCGATCGCCACCCCCGTCTGAGGAGGATCCGATGACCACCTTCACCGAGGCCATGGAGGTGGCTGACGCGCTGATCGATCAGCTTCAAGCATTGACCGAGAACCCCCGCTATCTCCCGCGCTTCTTCGATACGATATTCGGCTTACGCACGGCGCTCGGTAACGAACGCGATCGCTTCGCTTCGGTGCACAGCCCCGAGGCCGTGGACCGACCGGCATTCGCGATGATCCTGGACCGCTGCGAACAGGCGACGATGATCGGCGCGGCACTTACACCCAGCGATGCCGAGGTGTCGCGGTACGCGGCAGCCGTACAGCGCGCGATTGCGGCGTTTACCAATGATGGGGTGGCGCCCTCGCGATCAGCCCTGCGCGGCGCGCTGCGGCTTCGACGATCATCAACGCCGTTGGTAAGACCCGGGCGCCGGCCTGATCCAACCCCCGAGACATATTACACTAGTCTTGTGAAGCTATTCCCGGTTGAAGCGGTAACGCTTTACCCCCTCGCCATAGGCATTGCTGGCACCGACATCGTCATTCGCTTGATCCTGATCGCCATCATCACGCTGTTCGTCATCGCGCTTCGCTGGTTCGGAACGCAGGAGGAGAGTGGGGGAGATGCCGATGTGCTGGCAATCGGCGTGTCGGTCATTTCGTTCGAGCTCTACGCCGCCTCGCTAGGCGGGTTTGGCTACCTCTCGGGCGGCCCGGCGCAGACCAGCCAGTTTCTCGCTTTCATCACCATCATGTGGGTCGCGCTCGTACCCTTCGCGCTTCGCCACTCCCGCCGCTAATCGATAAGGAGACACGATCATGTGCATGTCCACGCATCGGCATTCGCTTCACTGCATCCTGCCGCCCTACATCCTCTCCAAGATCGCCGAGAACGGCTCACCTGCGCTGCGGGCCATGGCAATGCACAGCCTGATGATCGACCCGACCATCCGGATCGTCCGGGCCAGCACCGCGGGGCCCGTCACCGGAGATATTGCCCGACGGCGGTCGGCTGCGGGCAACATCACTGTGCCCAGTCCACTCCGCACGATCCGAGACGCCGGAGGCGAACCTGAAGCGCCGGGATCTGTGGTCGTGCGGCGCGAAGGGGAGGGACCAACGGGCGATATCGCGGTCGACGAGGCGTATGACGGTCTCGGTGCAACGTTCGAGCTGTTCTGGGAGGCCTATCAGCGCAACTCGATCGATGATGTCGGGCTGCCGCTCGATGCCACGGTCCATTACGATCAGGACTACGACAACGCCTTCTGGGACGGCACCCAGATGGTGTTCGGCGATGGCGATGGCGAGCTGTTCAACCGCTTCACGATCGCGCTCGATGTTATTGGTCACGAGCTCACGCACGGCGTCACCGAGAAGGAAGCTGGGCTCGCCTACTTCAATCAGTCGGGCGCGCTTAACGAGAGCATCTCCGACGTGTTCGGCAGCCTGGTGAAGCAGAAGCTGCTGGGCCAGACGGCCGATCAAGCGGACTGGCTCATTGGTGCCGGACTGCTGACTTCTGCGGTCAAAGGCGTCGCGTTGCGGTCGATGAAGGAGCCCGGCACGGCCTATGACGATCCTGTTCTCGGCAAGGACCCGCAGCCCGGCCACATGGACGATTTCGTCCGCACCAATCAGGATAATGGCGGGGTGCACATCAACTCCGGTATCCCCAACCGGGCGTTCTATCTGGCCGCGACGGCGATCGGCGGAAACGCATGGGACCGCGCTGGGCGGATATGGTACAGCGCACTCTTGGACCCCAATACGAGGGCCAACACGGATTTCGCCGGCTTTGCCCGCGTCACCATTGACGTTGCGGTGCGTTTGCACGGCACGGACAGCGCCGAGACGACAGCCGTCGCCGAGGCATGGACAACGGTTGGAGTGATCTGATGCAGATGGGCAAGGCTTGCGACGAGACCGTGACGGGCGAAGCCCGGGTACGGATCGAGGGCGGTCTTGCCCATTTCCCGGGGCTGGCAAAGGAACAAACGATCTCGTTCGGCGACCTTGCGACGCCAGAGCGCCAGGAACTCGCCAGCCTGGCCGACCAGGCTGACTTTTTCGGCTGCGAGCCTTCGACTGATGTCGCGAGGCCGGATGCTCGCACGTATACAGTCGGTTTGACGATTGATGGCCGGAGCCGTGAGATGCGCCTCGCAGAGCCGATCCGTGACCCGGCAATGGCCAAGCTTGTTTCCGTCGTTCGCCGCCTGAGCAAACAGCACGCACTAACACGGTGACGGTCTGTCCAAACCCTGGGGCTTACTGATCCTTTTCGGCGCGTTTGCGATCAGCCTTTCGCGCCCGGCTAACGGCCGCGGCGTGTTCGCGAGCGCGCTTCTCCGACGGTTTCTCGAAATGGCGACGCAGCTTCATCTCGCGGTACACGCCTTCGCGTTGCAGCTTCTTTTTTAGAACGCGAAGAGCCTGGTCGACGTTGTTGTCGCGGACGATGACTTGCATGAACCTGACTTTCGAGATTGCGTCGATGATTAAGAGAGCCATGCCTATAAGGCCTGGTGGTCATGTGCCAAGTGCATGATTAACTTGCCCGACTTAATCGCAGTTATGTTACGCGAAGGCGATTAATCCTGCCTCGTGCTGAAACGGTTTCTACGCCGCAGCCCCTGGGCATTGACACCAATCCACTAGGTTGGAGAAGGCCTCATGACCAATTCCGACATACCTGCCTATCGTGTTCAGCTACTACCTGCGCCGATGGTAATCGACGCTGATGGCCTCCCGGTCGCAAACTCCCATGTGGTTGAGATCATATTTCCAGGGGACACGATCGATACGACGCTGGGGAAGGTGAACACGATCGTCGGGCCGGGCACTGCCAAGATCATCGTGGGCGATGCGACGTACCGCGGGATCAGCCTTTGCTGAGTTTGCGCGCTCAGTAGCCTTCGGGCAGGGGAGCCTGCCAACCAAGGAAGCAGTGATACATGGCGAACCGTCTCACGATTGATCAGGACAGCCTGATCGACAACGACAGCGAAAAGCAGGTCGAGTTTACTGCCGAAATCGATAGCGACGACCGCGATTTTGCCGTGAAGTACGCCGTTTTGCGTGAAGTGAGTGGCGACGAACCAGACAATGACGCGCTGGAACTGTTCGAGCGGTTCAGCGACGAAATTCTCGATATCTGCGCCGATCTTGCCGAGCTTCGGCCAACGGCCAATCTGATAACAGTGAAAGCAAGTGACCTCGAGTAGCGGTAGCTCCGGAGCGTCCTTCTAAGCGTGCCGCTTAAGGCGGCAGTCAGGTCCGGGTTGGCATCTTCAATGCTCATTGAGGATTCCAACTTCGGCATGTTTTTCAGTTCCCTACTGCGTTTGCAGATCGGTCTTATCGCTGCCGGCTTGGCATTTGGCCTGCCTGTGCAGGCTGCAGATGCCCAATCACGTGTATCTGAGATCGTCGTTGATGCCTCAACCGGTACCGTTCTGTTTTCACAGGCACCCGATGCAGCGAGACGACCGGCGTCACTGACAAACTTGATGACGCTCTATCTCGCATTTGAAGCACTGGCCGATGGCCGCTTACGACCAAGTGACGCTTTGCCGATTTCCCGCCGGGCGGCGCGCCAGCCGGCGACGCATTTAGGTATAGCCGCGGGTGGAAGGATCACAGTCAGCAAGGCGCTGGATGCTGTTGCAGCGATTTCGTCGAACGATCTGGCCGTTGCCGTCGCCGAACGCATTGCCGGTAGTGAGCCGAAATTTGCCAGACTGATGACGGCAAAGGCACGCCAGCTTGGGATGCGGAACACCCGGTTTGCAAACGCATCCGGGCTGACCAGCACCGGGAACGTGACGACGGCGAGCGACATGGCGAAGCTTTCGCGCGCCATCGTCAGGCGCTTTCCGCGGCAATATGCCCGGTTCAGCAAGCGTACGATCCAGTGGCGATCGCGTCGCACTGCCAATCATAACCATCTGCTCGGCCGGCTTGCAGGCGTCGACGGCATCAAGACCGGGTACACGTCCGACGCCGGCTACAATCTCGCAGCGTCGGCGATGCGTCGAGGACGGCGTATCGTGGTCGTCGTGCTGGGCGAGACCAGCGTTTCGGCGCGTGATGCGCGCATTGCCAACCTGATCGAGTTGGGCTTCACCGGGTCGAGATCGAAGGCGCGTCGCTTACGACAGCGGTAGCTCTACGAACGGCCTTGGCATGGCTCAGGGCCATGAGGACCGCTCGGATCGATAATATATCTTATGTTAAATTAGTAAGTTAGCGGATATTCGGTATTGATTTTGCAAGGCTTGGTTCCGGCTTTCGCCGTCTCAAGCAGCAACCCAGGCCAGGACCGCATAAAGCTACGCGCTTCCCACGCCGAGGCCACCTGAGATGGACGACACGGACGTAACTACGACGCCATCGCTCATCGCGATTGATAACGTCAGCCCAACAAGGTATATACATGGCATATACAAAGGAGGCGTCGTGACCCAGACATCTGCTAATTTCGACGTGCGCGAAGCCAGGCTGTTTCGCAACAATCGCAGTCAGGCAGTGCGAATTCCCGCCGAGTTCGAATTTTCGGGAAGCCGCGTGCTTATCCATAAGGAAGGCGACAAGCTTATCATCGAACCCGAACCCAAGGCCCGTCTTCTCGACATCCTGAAAGGGCTAACCCCCCTCGCCTCTGAGGATCAGTTTCCAGAGGACCTCGATGCTACGCTGCTCCCGCTTAGGGCCGTCGATCTGTGACCGGTTCACGCTACATGCTTGATACCAACATCGTCTCCGATCTTGTTCGAAATCCGCAAGGCGCGGTGTTCGACAAGATCGTCGAGATCGGGAGCGACAATCTGTGTGTCAGCATCATCACCGCGGCCGAACTGCGCTATGGTTGCGCCCGTAAGGGGTCCCCTCGCCTGCTCCAGCAAGTCGAAGCCATTCTGAACGGGCTCGAGATCCTTCCGCTCGATGTCCCGGCCGACGCCGAATATGGTGGGATCCGCGCCGAGCTTGAAGCCGCTGGCAAACCAATCGGCCCCAACGACCTCCTGATCGCAGCTCACGCCTATGCGCTGGGTGCCACGCTGGTCACCGCTAATGTCGGCGAGTTCACCCGTATACGGGGTCTTCGTGTGGAGAATTGGCTCGGCTGACGCCGACGGTTTCCGCTTACGAAGACGGGGCCGGAACCGATAGCAGCGGTCCCGACCCCGTCGATCGAAGGATCCTCCGTCGAAACGGTGGATAGACTGGCTTAACGCATCTGCGTCGAATCCGGTCCACCACCCTCGATATACGGATCGTCGTCAATTTTCCATGAACGTGCCTTTCGGCCGTTCCACCCGCCATACGGCACTTCACCCGAAGGACTTCACCCCGAAGGGACATCTCCATGACCGTCATTGCACTTTCAGCCCGACGCGGTTCACTGAGTTCACTCGAGAACGCCTACGCCGTGGCTATTCAGCTTCGTGAGAGCACCGGCGTCGACCAGTTTGTGGTCCGCACCGACAATCCCATTCAGCCTTTCCGTGTCTCCCGGTGCCGGCCACATCACCCGAAGAGTCTTCTCGCCCTGGTCGCCTGACCTGGCGACTATTGTCAGCCCTCGGCCGTCACGTTGGTCATGATCTGCGCGGCCGTCAGGCTCTCGCACAGCTGGGCGTTCGTGGCGTAAATCACCGGGAGCTTCTGCTCGCGCATCACCATGCACATCCGACCACGACGGTACGTCAGGCTCTGCAACCAAGCGAGTTCTGTAATCGCCTGCTCGATAGGCGTGTCGTACAGCAGGTACCAAAGCCGCATCTGGAACGGGCTCTTGTCGCGCAGGATCTCTTCGAGATCCTTGTGCCCCTCGCCACGGCGCATGCCGTTGCTCGTTTCACTCGCCAGTGCGGTGAACGCTTCCTGCATCTCTGTGATCGCGAAATAGGCGACGTCGAGGCCGATCCCGATCGTGGCGCCTGCCAGCACCCGCCGATCGGTCGATATTTCGGGGTCGCCGTTCTCGTTGGTGCTGCTGTTGTTCAGCACGTCATATAGCGGGAGGTCATAGTCGTACCCCCTCATCATATCCTGTACTTTCATCATATCCTCCTTCGGGTGAGGCCTCGGATTTGGCGGGATCGTCATGCGATCGAGCAAGACCCGATCGCGTGACGAACATTGACAATTCCGCTGCCTGCGGCAATGTCTGTACGTCACGACAAAGAAGGTCAAGCCGCCATGCAAACTTTTTCCAGTCGCGACTTCAATCGCGAACCAGGTCGCATCAAGCGGGCCGCGGTTGATGGCGCGGTCATCATCACCGAACGCGGCCGACCAATCATGGCGGTCATGCCCTTTGCCGAATACGAGCGGCTGAAAGCGCCTCCCGGCAACATCCTCGACGCCCTCGACATGGACGAGGTTGGAGACATCGAGGTCGACTTCAGCAGGGCAGCATCGTTCCCGCGTCCAGCGGTATTCGACTGATGTACTTGCTCGACACCAACGCCCTGTCAGAGCTGCGCAAGCGGCGCAGCGGAAAGATCAGTGCAGCCGTCGAAGCATGGGCCGGTAGCGTAGATCAGGCGGACATGTTCCTTTCGGTTATCACGATCATGGAGATCGAGCTTGGCATCGCCTTGCTCGAACGGCGCGATACGCGGCAAGCCGGCGTGTTGCGGCTCTGGCTACACGACAAGGTCATGCCCGCCTTTGCCGGGCGCATACTCCCCGTCGACACAACGATCGCGCTGCGCTGCGCGCGGCTGCACGTTCCGGACACCAAAAGCGAACGCGACGCCTGGATCGCAGCGACGGGCCTCGTACACGACCTGACGATCGTCACCCGAAATGTCGTCGACTTCGCAGGCACCGAGGTTACGCTTTTGGATCCGTGGGCCTATCCTCAGTGACAGCCGGAGACGATCATCCTCTCCTAAAACCTATCAGGGTCGGCCCCACGCCGGCCCTTTTTTTGTCTGCCGAACGCCACCCAGTGCGCCTGACGGTACCTTCGGCACCGCCTTGGTCTGAAAGAATCAAACCCGGCTTGATGTCGCTATCGATGCTTTAGCCGGGCGGCCAACACCCTCGTCTCACGCGCGATCTGCTCTTCCATCATCGGCCAAATATCCCGCGCCGCGGCGCAATAACCTGACCAGTCCGCCTCGATCGACGTCGTCGTCCACTCGGCAATATGCGCGCGCGAAAACATCCGCTTGGTCGCGGTCGCAAACAGTAACTCGGACAGCTCCGTCCTCAAGCCATCGTCGGCATCTTTTAGTAAAGTTGGAACGATCACCTCGCTGACATACCTGGATCGCGACAGGCTGGACGCCGTCAACTGTTCACGGGCGAACGCAAGCTCACGACTGTTCGGGTTTTCTGCGCCGCAATGCCGTCTGATCTCGCGAAGGCCAGCCATGATGTCGCGATGATGCCCTTCCAATGTGCCGAGCATCGCTTCCGGATTCATTTTTGTACCCCTCCCCTGCCGGACGATCATACATCGCGAGGCATCTGCTTTCGTGTTTTCGGCCAGCGTCGCTGTGACGTTCGCCCTCTTCGATAGGCCACTCTAAAGACTTGATTGATGGGCTCAAGCCAAGCTTTTCCCCTACGGAAATGTGATGCTTTCTTGTCGATGGGGCCGTCTCGGATATGGCTTATGGGCGGGGTACAGCCGACTGAAATCTTCGAAGAGTTGAAGGAAAAATAGGAAGGGTTGGGACATCCCGCCCAAGAGGGCGGGACCGCTCAATAGTCGGCAAGAGCCTCCCGGAGCCCCGCGAAGAGCGGGTCTCCGCCCTTCGGGTACAATCACTTGTCGGGCTCCCGGGGCACGCTGACAGGGCTCGTGCGCCAGGTTCGCGGATGGCGTGGGGCGGGCGTGTCGATCCCCACTGACGTCATATCTAGGACCATGACCACCGCAGGCAGCCTTCGGCTGTGGAATCATGCGCTGGGCGCATGATGTGTGCTTTGTGGGCCTGTGTTCTCATCACACCCTTCGCCGTCTCTCAGTGTCTCGGCGTGGCAGACCCGTCCGACGGGGTCGGCGTCAAAGGAGAATTGTCCGCTGGAGCGGACAATGCTTTTGTTTGATTTGAAGACGCCTCAACAAGAATACCGGGCCTAAAGGCCCTACGGTTTCCACCGCTAAAGCGGCGGAGCCTCCGTCATTCGTGTTGACCCCGCCAGCCGTGCCTGCCTCTTGAGCCCCTGCGAGGACGGCTCCGGGTGCGATGATAACAAAGGCCGGGCCTTGCCCATCAGCACGGTAGAAACAGAATTGCTCGCTACAGCGATCAATGCGTCTTTGATTTGTTATTTACGCCCCCAAGTCGGGGGCTTTTTTATGCTCGGACTCACCGTGTACGATGATCGGGCGTCAAGTAATCAATCAGGTTGGTCAAATAGAGTGGAGGGGGTAAAAAGAAGATGCCGGAGGGGAAAGGCCCCAAGCACCGGCAAACAGGGGGATAGGCCCCCACAACGTGGAGTAAATACTATGAACATCGGTTCTTTCAAGTCGGTCGGCGGTCAGCTTCTCGGTTCGGTCGCAACGGCAACCATCGACCTCGCGCGCCTTGGCCTCCGTCCCGTCGAGAGCACGAACGACAAGGCCCCCGCTTTCGAAATCATGGTTTTGAACGTTGCGAAGCGTTGGGTGCAGATCGGCGCGCTTTGGGAAATGACCAGCAACAGCAGCGGCGAAGTTTTCTATCAGGGCAAGCTGGACGACCCCAGCATCAGCGAACCCCTCCAGATCATGCTTTTCGGCAATAACGAAGAGGGTTTCCGCGTCGTCTGGAACCGCCCGACCACGCGCCGCGAAAATCTGGACGGCACGCGCCAGAACCGCCGCAAGGCATCGGATGACGGTTTCGGCACCGGCAACGCCACCGACAACGGCCAGCTTTCCGAGCCGCTAAACGACGAAATCCCCGCGTTCTAAGACCACCCAAACGGGCGGGGAGAGGGGTGCAACCCTCCCCCGACCCTAAACCGCAATCCCTGCCAAAGGCTACGAACCATGACCAAGAAAACGACCTCCCCGCGCCTTACCAGCTTTGCCGACTTGGGCGAAGCCATGAACGGCACCAACGCCAAGCCCGCGACCGGCAGCGCGTCCGACGACGTGACCGACCCCCGCACGGCGGAGATTGCCGAGAGCATCGCCGACGCAGCGGCAACGACCAATTTTCAGGAAGCGTTCGGCGACGTTGGCGCGCTTTCCATTGTCGAGCTTGGCGCAGACCGCGCCGAACTCGACATGCCCGAGCCGATCGAGGCGCAGCACGATTGCGCGGCGATCATGGCAACGCTTTTCGACCTGTTCCGCGATACCCGCCTAGAGGCGAGCGCACAGGCGATTGCATGGGGGTTCGTCAATTCGTTTCACTACGAAGCGCAGAAGCTGGAACGCGAGGAAGACACGCTTTGCCGCGACCTTGGCGAGATGACGCGCCGTTATGATCCGTCCGAGATTTACGCGGTCGAAATGGAGGAATTGCAACTCCGCGCGCAGACCAAGACCGAACAGCGCGCCGCTATCGAATGCATGCGCGACTATGCCGCCGACTGCTACCGGGCGCAGTCCGGCCACCCTTGGTCCCCCGCGCGCGGATCGAAGGTTTCCAGCGGAGGCACCGCAAGCCAGATTGCCGCCCTCGATTTCTTGAAGGCCCGCGCGCAGGACCACCGCGAAAAGCGCAACCCCACCGGCCCGCTTGTAGTCTTTTCGGGCGGTCAGGAGTGGCACGACTTCAAACAGCTTTGGGACCGCCTCGACCAGATCAAAGCCCGTATCCCGCACATGACGCTTTGCACCACCGCGCAGCGCAAAGGCTGCGATATGATCGCCGCATCATGGGCCGCAAGCCGTGGCGTCACCGTGGTTGCCTTCACCCCGCAGACGGGCCGCTATGGCAACCGCGCCGGGTTCGTTCGCAACGAGCAGCTTGTAAAACTCGCCCCCGTCGAAGCGATCGTTTGCCAAGGTTCCGGCCTGCAATCGAACCTGTTGCAGACCTTGAAAGACGCCCGCGTTCCGACCCACGCCTTCCGCATCGACGGACAGGCACCGGCACCGACCGCAACTAAGCGGCAGGCAATCGGCTAACCCTATCCGGGCGGCGCAGCCGAGAGCGCGCCGCCCCCCCTCTTTCCTTGGCAGGAATAACTAGGCCAGCGGCGGGCGAAATCCCGGCGCTGGCCCTTTTTGTCAGCGTTGCTGTGGGGGGAACCCTACGGTTCCCCCCATGCCAGGCGACCGGCCGCGCGACATCCTTGGCACGGCCCCGTCGGGCCGCACCTGGACGCCGCGCAGCCGGTCGCCTTCCCCCCTCCGGTAATGCGCTGCCGCAGCTTTAGAAGCATCGCGAACGAGCTGCCCGATAGTACGGTTTGAGGCTGGCGCGGCACCCGGCTCGCTCGCATCGGTCGGGGAAGCGCCAGTGCGGGCATCGAGCCCGCCCTGGCGCTGCTGCCGCGGGGAAAAATCTATCTCAAGTCGTCCTATCATCCCGGGCGGCGCGACAAGCCTCAAGGGACGGCAGGGTCCCACCATTTTTCTGCGAAAAATCGTTGCCCCTACCGCCGCTAAAGCGGTCGCAAGAGCGATCCCTTGACCCTCGCCGCGCCGCCCTAATCCGGAATGCGTCTTGAAGAAGAAGGAGGACGAAATGCAAGTCGCGTTGTTCAGAGCACTAAAATCGGCTAATATCGACGATGAGGCAGCTGCAAAGGCAGTCGTCGTCGTCGAGGAGCAGATCGACATGGCCGTAAGTCGTGCAATGCAGCCGATGGGACACAAAATCGACGCGCTCGAAGGCAAGATCGGGGCGCTGGAAGGCAAGATAACAGCCATGCAGACCGGGATCGAGGCGCGCTTAGACGCCGGACTGAAGGGCATGCAGACGTCGATCGACGGTCTCAAATGGTACGTCATCATCACGGGGTCGGTAATGACGTTCGCGATCGCACTCGGAGGCGGTCTGACCGCTTGGGCACAGTTCATCAAATAACGTCCGGGAGGGGCTCCGGCCCTTCCTTCATTCTCCAAATGATAAGGGCTATCCGGGCAATCGGTTGGCCCTTTTCCGTTGCTGATTTCGACGGGCGCGCGGCACCGGCTCGCTCGCTTCGGTACGGCCCCGTCGGGCCTCCCCTGGCTACGCATCGGCCGGGGAAGCGCCGGTGCGGGCATCGAGCCCGCCCCAGCGCTGCTGACGCGGTTTTCCAACGTCTGACAGTCATACCCTGCACGCCTCGCTCGCCTGCGCGCAGCGGCCTTTCGGCCGTGCGCTGACTACGCGTCGCGGCGTCGACCGTGATGCTCGATCACAGGCGTCGCGAAACCTCTCCAGAGAGGAGGGATGGAGGGATTTGCGGTTTCAACGATGGAGGTCGCTATGACCATTACGTTCCGCGTCGAAGACGGTCGCGCAATCCTCGCGCCAATGGCGGCAATCATCACTCCCGACCAGCTCGCATCGCTACGCGATCTGCTTGCCGAACAATCGCTCCGGTTGGGTTTTGCCATGTTGGTCCCGGTCTACGGCGTCACCGGCGATCCGTGGTTTGAGTTCGACGCCCGCGTCTGCCATCTGTCGCTCGCGGTCGTCTCAAAATGCTTCGATCACGACCCCTCCGTCATCGCGATTTTGGACGAGGCTCAGTTCCTCGGTCGACGCGTCCGGGTGGCGCAGACTGAACCCACTAGTGATATCACGATGCGCCTGTCTCTGAACCCGGATGCGGCCCCGGAAATAGCTCTCGCAAACCCCCAAGCGCTGGCGCTGTTAGACGGCCTTGGGATCGACCGCATGGTCGCCGGCATGGTGCCGATGACGGAGCTTCGCCGGAGGCTGACGGATCCCCGCATCAGGCGTCGGCTCGATTCCGATCCGGACATGGCCGAGAGCATTGAAACGCTGGCGGCGATGGCGGCACTCAAACCGATCGAAGGGGAGTACCTGCTGGCGTGGATATAATCGGTCCGCATCTATCTAAAACCGAGCGCAAGGGACGCCCAGCCTACCGGCTGGCGCGTCCCTTTTTTTGCCTGATGCTACTAAGCAGGCTGCGCCTCTCCTCTGTCGAAAAAGAATGGCCGCACGAGGTAGCAAACCCGTGCGGCCATTAGCGTGGGCCTCGGTCTCGAACCGTCTCAGGCTTTCGCCGTGAGCCGCTTCTCGACCTCGTCCACGCCCAGCGTCTTCACCGCCTCCATCAACCGCTCCAGTCGATCCAGCGGGAGCTTGAGCAACCCTACCTTCTCGACCGTCCCAATAGCCGTATCCCGAAGCTTCCTCAGATGCGCCTTTCGGCGATCTGCCAGCTTGCGTTCCTCGGCCTCGATCGCGGCCATTTCAGCGTCCAGTGACTTCGCCATAATACTTGCCTTTTGGTCAGGCTGATCGGGCTCTGAACGGGACCGGTATAGCCATCGATTAAGCGAGGGAAAAGCGCCAACCAGCGACCAACTTCTAACACCAAGGGAAACCCGATGACGATCATCGCAGAACGATCCCAAGACACCATGCCAGAGCAACCAGTTCGACCGTCATTCCGCCGCGAAGGCGGGCCTTTGCCCCGCGGAAAACCGAGATGCCATCATATCGATACGAAGGACCGGGGTGATCAAATCGACACGGGAATCGGGACTACAGTAGAGCACACCCTTGCAAGCTGCGCTTGCCTTTCCCGTTGAATATCAGACCCTTAGGGAGGCCATGATAGTGTATACAACGTCTTACAGTTTGTCTTACAACGTAATACGCCTCAAAAAGCGCAGATTTCTGCCGTTTCCCGCGTAAGGCACCGTAATACGGCTTATGCTCAAACCACGATATCGAGCTTGTTGTAGCCGCGTTGCAGAGTTATAAGGAACGTCCTCCTAAGGACCCATCAGCCTCTCTGCTAGGAGGCTAGTTACTTGAGTACCTCACGCCCTTATACCCTTCGGGTAGCCGGTGATCTGCGTGCCCGTATAGAGGCAGAAGCCGCCAAACTGGAGTGCTCGCCGTCGGACCTAATTCGTCGGGCGATCGAACAACATCTCGATGGTCGAAAGCTGCTTGAAGGCAGCGAGCGACGCCACTTGCGCGTGACCGAATATATGCAGGTCGCGCTCGATGCGATCATCCGGGAAAACCACCCGGAATTGCGCGAGACGCTCGTCCTCGAAGCCGACCGTCGCATGAAGCTTCATCATGGCGCGTGATGACCCCAAAGCGCCCCGCCAGGACATCCGTAACGACCGGCGTCCGATCCCCCAGAAGCACCATAGCGCGCGCGGTGAAGCACCGCGCAATTCGGGCAACTTCACCCGTGGCAGCCAGCTTCTCAATACCCAGGTCCTGATGTGGCTACAGGGTGCCAAAATGCCGCTCTACATGTGGCTTGGCATCTTCGTCATCGCCTACTCCACGATCCTGTCGCTTACCCTCGACGATAACAACATCCAGCTCATCTCGATGCGTATCCTGTCCGGGCTGTGGGACTGGATCTCGTTCGACGAAATGAAGCGCATCAACCTGCGTCTGCCCGACAACAGCGTGCGCCACACCTACATGGGCTACGTGCCTTACGTGCCAGAGGTCATCCTTGCATGGCACAAGGCCGTGAAGGGGTTCATGGGCTCGGTCGCGATTGCCTCGTGCATCACCATCCCGCTGTCGATCTGGTACGTCGATTTCTCGGCCCGTCGCGGCAAGGCGATGATCCAGGAACGCCATGAGCGCGGCGCCATGCTGGTCGAGCGCGATCTGCTCTATTCCGAGATCGCCCAACACAACAGAATCGAGTTCGTGAAGGAGGCCGCAAAACTCTTCCCGGACAAGACGCCGGAACAGGTCCTGAAGCTGAAGTTCAAGGCCCGCAAGATGGGCGGGATCCACCACCCCTACACCGTTGCGGGCATCCCGTTTCCACACCGTCTCGAACAGTCACATTTCATGACGCTCGGCACCACCGGTTCGGGTAAAACGACCGTGTTCCGTAAGCTCCTTCGTGAGATGCGCGAACGCGAAGATACCGCCGTCGTGTTCGACCTGACCGGGGCCTATGTCGAAGCGTTCTACGACCCGACACGTGACACCATTCTCAACCCGGCCGACGCACGGTGCCCGGCCTGGACGATCTTCAATGACTGCCGAACCTATAGCGAGTTTACCGCAGCCGCTGGAGCCCTGATCCCCTCCGATGGCGGGGCGGCCGATCCGTTCTGGGCACTCGCTGCACGTACCCTTTTCATCGAGATGTGCATGAAGCTCATCGAGAAGGGACTGACGTCCAACCAGGCGCTCGCCGAGAACCTGATGACCGCTGACCTCAAGCTAGTTCACAAGCATCTTGCCAACACCATCGCCGACCCCATCACGGCGCCTGAGGCCGCCAAGATGGCTGAGTCGATCCGGGCGGTATTCAACACCAACGCGCAGGTCCTGCGCTTCCTGCCCGACGAAGGTCCGCAATACTCGATCAAGGACTGGATGACGGCCGAGAAAAAGCCCGGCTCGATCCTCTTCATCACCTCCAACTACACAGACTTGGAGATGAACCGGGCACTGCTGACGCTCTGGTCGAACCTCGCCATCCACGCGCTGATGACGATGAAGAAAACCCGCAACCTGCGCACCTGGTTCGTGTTCGACGAACTGGGCGCACTCCACCGCCTTCCGGCTATCGAAGACGGCCTCCAGACCGCCCGTAACTTCGGTGGTGCGATGGTGCTCGGGTTGCACTCGTTCGACAAACTCACGCAGGTCTACGGCGAGGAAAATGCCCGCAACCTGTCGTCGCTCGCACGCACCAAATTGATCCTCGCCGCAGCCGACCTCGACACCGCTGAACAGGGTGCCCGCTACATTGGCAACCGCGAGATCCGGCAGATGGACGAGGGGTATAGCTATGGGTACAACAACACCCGCGACGCCTCGACCCTGACCCCCCGTAAACAGATCGAACCGCTGGTCATCCCCGACGACATCATGAACCTTCCGAGCCTGCACGGCTTTGTGAAATTTCCCGATGGCTTCCCTGCTGCACGCATCCGCCTGGAATGGGAACATTACCCGACCGTCGCCGAGGGCTTCATCGAGCGGAAACCGGCTAAGCCGGACGAGCCTGGAAAGGTTGTTCGCGGAGGTGGTGGCAAGCCGCAGAGTGGCGACGACGATGTTGGACGTGGCGATGTGCCCGGTTTGACAGAAGAAGAGGTTGAGCCGGCAAACGTGGCCAACACCTTCGCCACCAACATTCTGTCACAGCCGACCGAGAACGAGATCGACAATTCGCGCGACGCCACAACCGTCGAAGCCACCGCCAGAACCGAACCGCCGGTGCTCCTCCAAGACATGCGTGAGCGTTCCGGTGATGACGATCGCAAGGACCGGGAACGGTCTCTGGAGGGTAAGTCCGTCCAGGCGCACAGTGAAGACCAGCAGCGCCAGAAAGACGATCCTACGCTGACCGCAGAACGGCCGGAGGACCTGTCGATCCGGGAGGCGCGCGATGCCTTCCCTGATGACGGATACGGGATGTAACGATGCACTCGATCGCATCCGTCAAATCGGCATCCGGCGCCGCAAAATATTTCACCAAGGACGACTTCGTCAGCGGCGAATATTACACCGACGAGAAGGCCGGTGACGTCAGCATGTGGGGTGGTGAAGGGGCTGCCGCAGCTGGCCTTACCGGCACCGTTTCGCAGGAGGCATTTGCAAAGGCGCTGAGCGGAGAGCTGCCATCTGGTGAGAAGGTCGAGGTCAGGGACGGTCGGCGTCCCGGTTTCGACCTGACCTTTTCCGCACCGAAGTCCGTGTCGGTCATGGCCTATATCGCTGGGGATAAGCGGATCCTCGGCCCCGATGGCGCCCAGACCAAAGCGGTTCAGCAGACCATGGCCTGGGTTGAGAAGAATATCGCGGCCGGTCGGATCACCAAGGACGGCAAGACCGAAACGGTAAAGACCGGGAACCTGGTCTATGCCTTGTTTCAGCACGACACGAGCCGGGCGCTCGATCCTCAAGCGCATATCCACGCGATCGTTGCCAACATGACGCAGATGCCTGACGGCAAATGGCAGGCCTTGGACGCCCAAAAGCTATGGGCCAGCAACACCGTCATCGGCTCGATCTATCATAGCTTCCTCCGCAACGAGCTGGAGAAGCTTGGCTATCAGACCCGGATGGACGGTAAGCATGGCACGTTCGAGATTGTCGGCGTCCCAAAAGCGGTTCTGGAAGTCTTCAGCCAGCGACGCGAACAGATCATGGAAAAGGCGGCCGAGCTAGGCATCGTCTCGCCAAAGGGTCGTGATGGCGTAACCGTCAACACGCGCGATCCAAAGCTGAATGTCGAAGACCGCGACGGGCTCGTTCTCGACTGGATGGCGAAAGCAGCGGAGCAAGGCTTTGACGGCAAGAAACTGCTCGAGGGAGCGTTAGAGAACGCCGCCAAGGCGGAGCAACGAGAGAACGCTGGCCCGATCGGACGCGGCTACACTGTGATTGCAGACGCAGTGAAAGTCGCAATGGAGACCGTATCGGGATTGCTACGGTCACCGGACCCACTGGTCGACCGCGGTTTCGTTCGCCTCGCGCAGTCCACCGGCCAGGCTAATGCGCAGCTTGCTGTCGCCTCCGCGATCCGCAGTCTCAGTCAACGCGAAGCGGCGTTCGATAAAGACAAGGTCGCCAAGAAGGCCCTCGACTTCGGTCTCAAAGGGGTCACCATCGACCATGTCGAGGCGAGGGTCGAGCAGCTCACCGAGAGGGGCAAACTCCTATCCGGAGAGATTACCCACCAAGGTCAGAAGATCGATGCAGTCACGACACCAGAAGCGCTTCGGACTGAAGAGAGCATCCTTGCGCGGGTGCAGGGGGGTAAAGACGCAGGCGCCCCGATCGTGGCACCCTCGGAAGCGCCAGACCGGCTGCAGGCCGCCTCCCCTCACCCCCTGAACGAAGGACAGCTCGCAGCCGCTACGCTGATCGTCTCGACCTCGGATCGCATCGTAGCGGTCCAGGGCATCGCCGGCGCCGGTAAGTCGACCATGCTGCAGGCGGTTGCCCGCGTCGTTGAGTCCGAGGGCAAATCGGTGATGGGCCTGGCATTCCAGAACAAGATGGTCGCGGACATGAAGGAAGGCATGGCGCGGCCGGACGCTATTCCCACTCGCGAGATGTCCGTCGATCAGATGCAGGATTCTGGGGTCAAAGCCGAGACGATCGCTCACTTTATCTGGTATAACGAAAAGCACGTCGCCAACCCGAACACGCCGGAGGCTCAGGCGCGTCGTGACGAGCTGAAGAATACAGTCATCGTCGTCGACGAGACGTCGATGGTGTCGAACCGTGACATGCTCAAGATGCTGACGATCGCAGAATCGCTCGGCATCGAGAAAGTCGCACTGATCGGCGATCGCCAGCAGCTCCTCCCGATCGATGCGGGCAAGGCCTTTGTCATGATGCAAGCCGACAAAATCGGCATGGCTCGCATGGATGACAACCTTCGCCAGCAGACTGACCAGCTGCGCACGGTCGCGGCGCTGGCCAACACCGGCAAGGCGGGGCAGGCCATGAAGGTGCTTGGCGACAAAGTCGTCGAGCATGAGGATCCATCGGCGCACGCCTCCGACCTGTGGCTGGCCCTGTCACCGGATGAACGTGCCAACACGGCCATTTTCGCGTCGGGCCGCGAGACCCGTGCAGCGATCAATCAGGCGGTGCAGAAAGGCCTGAAGGACGAGGGCACGCTCAAAGGTGACGGGCTATCCATTGCGGTCATCCAGAACGTGAACATCGAGCGTGAGGACTTGCGCTACGCCAAGACCTACGAGAAAGGGCAGCGGTTGGAGATCAAGGGCTCGGTGCCGGAGCTTAAACTCGAACGCGGTGTAGCCGAGGTGCGGCGAACCTTTGCCAACGGCAAGGTCGAGATCGTCAAAAACGGTAAGTCGATCAAGTTCAGCCCTCAGAAGATCGATCCGATGATCGACAAGGATCGTATGTCGCTCGCGACGATCGAGACGATCCAGATCCACGAGGGCGACCGGATTCGGTGGACTGATAACGACAAGGAGCGCGGCATCTACAATGCCTCGCTGGCCACGATCGCCGGCATTGAGAACGGCAAGGTCACGGTCGAACTGGCGAACAAGGACCAGGTCACGCTCGAGAAGAACGACCCGATGATGCAACGGATGGACCTCGCCTACGCGCTCAACATGCACATGGCGCAGGGTATCACCGTCAACAAAGCCATCACGGTGATGCAGAGCTTCGAACGCAATCTGTCGAACCAGCGGCTCTTCAACGTAGGCGTCACCCGCATTCGCCTCGACCTGACCATGGTCGTCGACAACCAGCAGAAGCTCGAGATGCAGCTGGATAAAAACCCTGGCGACAAAACCTCATCGCTGGAAAGCCTCGGCCGCCTCAATATCGATGGTGCTGCCGTACAGACCAAAGCGGCCGACGATGCACTCACCAAAGCGATGGAGAGCCTCGACGGGGCGAGCAGCGAGAAAATCCTGATCGATCCCGCCAGCCTCGACATAACCGACCTGCCTCCAATGTGCGCGTCGACCACTGACTATTCCGACATCAAAAACCTCGATGGGGAGATGTCGTCGATCAAGGACGGCCAGGACGCCGATCGGCGCGATGTTCAGGCAGATCGCACGGACGACGAGCTCGGCATGCCTCCACTCGACATTGACGACCTGAGCGCCCTGCCCGCGATGCTCAAGTCTGGCGAACAGATCCGCGGCCTTCCTGAAAAAAACCTCAGCCTGGATATGTGATGATGAATAACTCGCCCACGACGGTGATCCTGTGCGGCACAAACGAGACCATTCCATCCGACATCCTCGACCTCCTTTTGACGCAAGCGCGGAGGGGTTGCGGACGTTTGATGGTCGTCGACGAAGGTAGCCAACTTGCACGTCTTCACGCCGCCCAGGATACGGATTTCCTGCTCGACCCGGCCGTCGGCAACTGGGACTTCTTTGCCGATCACCTAACACAGCATGAAATCGCGTGCGCAGGCGAGGCGATCCTCCGATCAGACGCAGTAGCGCCGGGAATCTACAACGCTGTCAGTTGCGTGCTTGCCGAGATGCTTTCGGAAGTAGCGGCGAAACCCGGTGCCAGGCTGCGGGACGTTTCGGAGAGAGTTCGTGCTTTCGGGTATGAATCTATGGCCAACGCGATGCGCCTGGATATCGACATCGCAACCGACACGCGGGCAGGCTGGATGGCATTGGCACGCCTGCAGGAAGATGCCGGACGGTTTGCGGCTGGGACGTCGTCTACGACAACGTCCATTCGCCGCTGGCTGACCACAAGCCCTCGATCGGTGCTGTTTCTAACGGCGGGAGCCGGGGTCAACGATGGTGCCTGTCGCTCCGTCCAGGCTGCCATCGACTGCGTCGCACGCCTGGAGGTGAACGCCGGGCGGGAGGTTCAAATCGTGGAAATCCATTCCGCGAGAGCCTCCGGCACGTCGTTGCGAGACGTGTCACCGCCGTCGGTGCCTTGGCAGGCCCGGACCGAAGGCCGTTGCTGAAGATCAAAGTTCTAGAGGGGGAATTAGTACATGATCGTAAAACCGTCGACCAAAGCCGACGAATGCGCGGCGATTGCCGCATTTATGGCAAACCCAGACTTCGACCGCCTTCCAGAGCGGGCACGCAAGCAGACGATAAACCGCCAGCGCGGGCTCAACGGTGAGCGATCGACCGCGCATATCCTCGATCGTCACTTCCAATACGCGCTCAACCACGCGCTCTTGCACGATCTACGGCTTCCCGACGGTATCGGCGGGTTCGCCCAGTTCGATCATGTCATTCTGTCACGTCAGTCGCGCAGCGCGGCCGTTGTCGAAGTGAAGAACTATCGTGGTCGGATCTCCAAGAACGAGCATAATGAATGGCACGTCTGGTATGAGGGACGGCGACGGCCGATCGACATTCCCAATCCACTCGAACAGGCGCGACGCCAAAGGGAGGTTTTAAGGGCCTGGCTGAAAGCGCGTCGGCATGACGTTGCGTTCGAGACGATCGGCGCGTTCGTCATCATCCCTCCGGACTGCTCGATCGACCGCTCGAAGGTCGGCGCCGACGTGCCGATCTACAAGGCAGACAACTTCATTGCAGCATGGACGGAATTCGGCGGAATAACCCCTATCGGCCGGCTGTTCTCAACAGGCGTGTCAGCCAAGACGCTGTTGGCGATCAGCGGGCAGCTCGCAGGCGAACACCAACCTGATTTCCGCAGCCTAGACGACATGATCGGCTCACGATCGTCAAAGGCCAAGCCTGCTGTGGATGTCGACGAAGCGGAAGACGCGGCCGGCGACAAGCCAGAGCCTGCCGTCGCCTTCCCGGCCGCCAGCGAGGCCATGGCTAGTGCAACGGAGGCATCGCCGGTCGTCGCCTCGACCGAGCATGAAGCAACCGCGGTAACGAACGATACTGCGCCGATCACTATGGTGCCTGGGGGCAAAGCGTCGGACAAGATCGAGATCGTGCCCGGTATTTACGAGCGCGTACTGCCTGACGGCCGCGTCGCGTTCCTCTCGGGGAAGGATGAAGCAGAAGGCGTTCGTTTGAAGCTGGCTTGCGAGGGCCTGGCCCGGTGGAACCCGCGCTACCGTAACTGGCTGAGCGATGCGGCTCAAGCTCCCTTCATCCGTGAAGCCGTTCTCTCGACATTTCAGGAACAGACGGGGGACGCTCCAAGAGAGCCACTCACGGCACCAAACCACGCAAGACAAAGCGCATAACCATGGAGCACGTTAAGCAAGAAACGCTTTCGACCGAGGCGATTTTACCGGGCGAGACGTCAGACACGGACTTGGCGGATAATTTCCGAACCCAGTCATTCTACCTGATGGAAGCGCATCCGATCGCCGCTGCGCACCTTGTCCTCGCAGCCGCCTCGATCGCGCCGACATGCGATGCCGAGCAGGACGTCGCGGACCAATTCTCCTACGTGATCGTCGATTTTGCGCAGCAGCTCGGAGTGCTCCATCGCCGCGCCGTCGGCCGGCTAACGCAGGAAGCAAAGGAGGGGGGTAGTGGGTATTGATGACCGCAATTACATGCGGCGCGTAATACCACTAAGTCTACTGGTGCTGACCTGGAACGATATGGCGGAAAAAGACGCCCCTACCCTCCTTAACCTTCGAGTAGTGCGAGGTCTGAGGATATTTATACGTTCGCCTTGTCCATTAAACTCTCGATTACTTGCCAGTAAGGCGCGCCCTCTCGGTCACACAGATCTATGAATCTGCTCATGACGCTTGCGGGCCCTTTTATACTGACTTGATGCATCGGCTCGCCAGCGTGAGGGTTCTTTCTACGTCCTAATTTCGGTGGCGGCTGTGATGGCTTCGTAAACCCATGATCGCGGCCCACCGCATCAACCACTGCTCGTTCTCCACGAGCTTCAACTCTTGGCTTAGCAGGCATCGGTGAAGCGGGTACAATATCGCTCAAGTCACCTAGTCCGAGATCGATCTTGGTCATACTACCCCCCCCTGCCCTGCCGTTCGAAGATCTCTGATAGTCTGGGTTACCTCACGCACAAACTCGGTCGCGTTTGCTTTTGCCTTTGTAAGACCATTTACCGAGTCGTCCTCTAAGTCCCAAAGGGACCGGTAGTGGGTGAACATTGCACGGAAGGCTGCACGCTCATTCAATGCCGTCTTAAGTGCCGGAATATTCGCTTCGATAAACTGGCTTCGAATCTCTTTCTCGTCACGTGTAGCTATCGCCGGGTTCACGCGAGTGAAAAGCATTCGGAACGGGATTTCTCTGCGCAACTCTTTGGCTTGAGCCATAACCATTTTTATCGCACGACTGGCCTGCCTCGCATCCACTGGTGACGCTTGGAGAGGTATCACGACAAGATCTGTTCGGGAAATAGCACGAGCCATCGCCAAATTGGCGGTGCCTTCCAGATCAACAATGACAAACTGGGTTGCCTCGGATGCGGCCTCGATTGCGTCAATGATGTCGTCGTCCGACGGCAAACGCGCCCATCGAAAACCCGGTTCGGCAGCGCTCGTCGCCCAGCCTTCAACCGTACGGTTTGGGTCGCCATCGATAACGGTGACTGAAGCTCCTGCGGCTGTCAGCCCCGTGGCAAGCAAAAGAGCCGAGGTGCTTTTGCCGACCCCTCCTTTCGGACTCGCGAAGCTAATTACTGGCATTTCATACCCCAAAAATCAGGTGACAGATTTTTTTACGAAGTCCGAAGGCCTTCGCATGATCGCGATGTCGTAAATGATCCGTGCCAAACTCATGCGTTGAGCACCAATTACTGGCCCTGCCCTGCCCTGCCCTGCCATACCCTGCCCTGTGTTGCCAACTCATTATACCGCTCCGCACTCAACCGCAACCATAGTCATTGCGCGAAAGCTCTACCAATCGCTTCCGTGCTGTATAGTCGTCATGCAAGGGCATGACCTTCAATTAGGAGGGTGGCCAAGCCATCGAATGACATTGCTAGGCAGGGCCTGCCGTTGGTACGCAACCCGGTGGTACCATCGGGTACCACGGCCGCTGATGTGTTTTTACTGGAAAAACTGTAAGCGCGTGATGCGTTAACCCATTGCGAACGCAAGACTTACGACTGTCATTGTAACGGAGCTGTCTGTTAGGGTGGGCAACGTTACGAGTAGGTCTACCCGAGAGGGTACCGGGCGCTACTGCATGGTACCAAGCGCAGGCCCTGGTGGAAATGTTTAATCTGGGCTCACTTAACTAGCCCTTAGATCGCGACAGGAGTTGATCGATCTCCGCCATAGCAAGGTCGAGATTTGCCGCTGCTGCACGGAGCGGCCCAACGTCGAGGGGAGCCTTTGGCAACGAAGGCAAGCCAGGGAGGGCAGGGATTACCAAGCCTCCCGGCACGAGCTCAACAAGTCCCGTAGTAGCAAGCGCACGTGCTTGGATATCAGCCCCGGCGCGCGAGAGGCCAACTGCGCGCGCTATCTGCGTCCGCCTGATCGGACCGAACGCTACGACAAGCGCCCACGCTTCCGCGGCCCGTGCGTTGCGAGATAGGTCAGCGAGAGCACCACGACCGCGCTCGAGCATGGTCTCGATGCGTTCCAATTCTTTGAACGACGCAAGTGCCGTATGATTGCTATGGTCAATCAGCGTCGCGGCTCGCTCGGCGTCGTCGAGATCGAGACGGAATGCCGTTCGCGGGACAATCCCCGTAAAGAACGAAGCAGCGCCGCGAGCAACAAGCGCAAGGTTTAGCGCCCAACACCCCGCCGGATCCGCCGCGACGTAATGCCGCATCGATCGGGAGGGCAGGGGGAGAAGCGCCTCATGGCCAGCGCCTTCGGCGAAATCGGGCGCGTGGATCAAAAGGTCGACCGCAGCCGCAGCGCGCGCCAGCCCGTGGAGCGGATGATCCGGACCAACGTACGCCACTCCGCAGGCGCCGGTGAGGGGGCCACCGGCAGCCGCCTGCGCCACCGCGTCCTGGGCGGCGTTGAGCAATGCCAGAGCATCCGTCTCGAAACCGCGCGTCGCGTTGACCATGCGAACGACCACCGTCGCAGCGTCGGCAATTGCTGGTTCCCCGTGTGCAGCAAGCCAGAGCACGACGGCGTCGCGGCGGGGGTCGCCGGTCAGGAGGACCGACAGGGCGTCTGTAGAGGGCTGATGGGCGGGGCCGACGTCGCCAATGCCGGCATCACGTCGATACGCGCGCCACGCGTCGGCCACGGTCGCGAGGCTCGCAACCTTGCGCATTTCTGGGGAGGCAAAGCGGATAGCACCCGCCAATCGACCGAGCGCGTAGCCGAGCGAAGTTTGATCAGCGGACGTCATCGCGCCAAGCATATGCTAGTAATCACGCAATAACTAGGCCGCGCTATCTGCCAACTATATGCACTTACCATAATCGGACATTATGGTAACTACAGCAATGTGCTACGAGGCCGGAATGCAGGGAAAATCGGACCAGCGGGCGCGGCCCTCATGACCGAAATCGTCGTCCATCGCACCGACGGGGAGGGGCTTCCGATCCGAGCGCGACATGGCCTCGTCGAACCGATCGATGTCCGCGTCACCCGGTTGCTGGGTCTTGCGCTGCCGGCTGAAGGTGTCCCTGTCAGCGAGGTCGGCTTCGCCGCGCAGCTTGGCGCTATGGCAGCAGCGAGCAAGGCGGCACTGGCGTCGGACCTGGCCTGCTATCTGCGCTGGTGTGAGGACATCCGTGTCGCCCCGCTGCCGGCCGAGCCCGAAAACCTTGTCCGCTACATCGCCATGCTCGAAGCGCGGGGCGCCAAGCCCGCCACGGTCGCGCGGCGGGTTGCCAGTCTTGCCACCGCACACGGCCTGTCAGGGATGCAGGAGAGGGGGCATGCGCCGACGAGCCACGTCATGGTCCGGGCGGCACTCAAGGGTCTGCGCCGGCGTCGTGGCGCTGCTCAGCGCCAGGCGGCCCCGTTGCGCTTCGGGGCATCGTTAGATCCCCATACCAAGGGGTTCACGCTGACGGCGCTGCTAGGCGCCTGTGGCGGCGACCTGCAGGGGCTGCGCGATGGCGCGCTGCTATCGCTTGGCTATGACGCTGGATTGCGCGTCAGCGAGCTCGTCGCGGTCACCGTCGCGCACATCGATCCGCACAGCGATGGTTCGGCGCTCCTGTTCATTCCGTCGTCCAAGACCGATCAGGAAGGGCAGGGGGCCTGGGGCTGGCTGTCCGCCGACACGATGCGCCGGGTCGGCGCCTGGCTGGTAGCGAGTGCGATTACCGAGGGGCCGGTCTTCCGCCGTGTCGGGGTCGATCGGCGCCGTCTGCGCGCCGCGGTTCTGCCGATGGCGTACGAAGCGATCCCCGGGCACACGCGACACTGGCAGGAGAAGCTCAAGGGCAAGAAGGCCGAACCGGCACGCACTGTCTACACCGTGGGGACCACGTCGCTGAGCCGGCAGGGCGTCAACGGGATCTATCGGCGCGTGGCGCTCAGCGCGTTCGATCAGGGGCTGGTAGAGATGCCGATCGCGCAGGTTGAGGAGGCTGCAAGGGCGCTATCAAGCCACTCGCTGCGGGTAGGGCTGACGCAGGACCTGTTTGCGGTCGGCGAGGATGGCGTTGGCATCGCCCAAGCCCTGCGCTGGTCTTCACCGTCGACCGCGCTGCGCTACGGGCGCAAGCTTGCCGCCCGGAGCAATGTCGCTGCACGAGTCCTTTCCCGGCTCAGAAGCTAGACGGCAGCTTTCGCACGTTTCAGTTCGGTGTTGGCCGCCGGGATTTTCCCGGCGGCGTTTGAAAGATTACTACGCGGCCTCTTCCCAATCTCTGGTCTCGTCAGCGGGCATGCGGATCAGGTAATCGAACGCCGTCAGCCCGGCTTTCGAGCCTTCGCCCATTGCAATGACGATCTGCTTGAACGGGATCGTGGTGGCATCGCCAGCTGCGAAGATGCCGGGCTGAGAGGTATGGCCGCGGTGATCGATCTCGATCTCGCCGCGCGGGGTAAGGGCAATCGCGTCACGCAGCCACTCGGTGTTCGGGACCAGACCGATCTGCACGAAGATTCCCTCCAGTTCGACCCGGTGAATCGTTTCGTGATTGCGATCGCGATACGACAGGCCGGTCACGCGATCCCCGTCGCCGTGCACCTCGGTGGTCAGTGCCGAAGTAATGATGCGGACGTTCGACAGGCTCGCCAGCTTGCGCTGCAGCACTGCGTCCGCGCGCAGATCAGTATCATACTCGACCAGCGTGACGTGCGCGACGATCCCGGCAAGGTCGATCGTCGCCTCCACGCCAGAGTTGCCACCACCGATGACTGCAACGCGCTTGCCCTTGAACAGAGGACCATCGCAATGCGGACAATAGGCCACGCCCTTGTTCTTGTACGCGTCCTCGCCCGGCACGTTCATCTGGCGCCAGCGCGCGCCGGTCGAAAGGATGACGGTGCGGGCCTTCAGCGATGCGCCGCTTTCGAACACGACCTCGTGCAGGCCGCCTTCGCTCGCGGCCGGTATCAGCGTCTCGGCGCGCTGAAGGTTCATGATGTCGACGTCGTAGTCGCGAACGTGGCGCTCCAGTTCGGCTGCAAGTTTCGGCCCCTCGGTGTGCGGCACCGAGATGAAGTTCTCGATCGCCATCGTGTCGAGAACTTGGCCGCCAAAACGCTCGGCAGCGATGCCGGTGCGGATGCCCTTGCGCGCAGTGTAGATCGCCGCCGCACCGCCAGCGGGGCCGCCACCGATGACGAGCACGTCGAACGCCTCCTTCTGCGAAATCTTCTCGGCGATGCGAGTGGTGGCGCCGGTGTCGAGCTTGGCGACGATCTGCTCCAGCTCCATCCGGCCCTGGCCGAACGGCTCGCCGTTGAGAAAGATCGTCGGCACGGCCATGACCTTGCGCTCGGTGACTTCGTCCTGGAACAGCGCACCGTCGATCGCGGTGTGCGTCACGCCAGGATTGACCACGGCCATCAGGTTGAGCGCCTGGACGACGTCGGGGCAGTTCTGGCACGACAGCGAGAAATAGGTCTCGAAATGGAATTTGCCGTCGAGCGCCTGGACCTGCGCGATCAGATCCTGCGCGGCCTTCGAAGGATGGCCACCGACCTGGAGCAGCGCCAGCACGAGGCTGGTAAACTCGTGGCCCATCGGCATGCCGGCGAAGCGCACGCCGATATCGGTGCCCACGCGGCGGATCATGAAGCTCGGCTTGCGCTTGTCGTCGGCCGTGATCACCGTGATCTGATCCGACAGGACGGCGATCTCGTCGATCAGCTCGCCCATCTGGCGGGACTTGGTGTCGTCTCCCAGGCTGGCGACCAGTTCGATGGGCTGGCGGATGTTGACCAGATAGGCCCTCAGCTGCTGCGTCAGAGTGGCGTCGAGCATGGGATAAACTCCTATAATTCCGTGTCTTGAACGCGAACGGCCCGGGGGGATGCGCTCCGCCCCGGGCCGCCGCTACTCATTCCCTCTAAAGGGATATCAGCGTCGTTAGATTTTGCCGACGAGATCTAGGCTCGGGGCGAGCGTCTCTTCACCCTCTTCCCACTTCGCAGGGCACACTTCGCCCGGATGCGCGGCAATGTACTGTGCAGCCTTGATCTTGCGCAGCAGTTCGGTCGCGTTGCGCCCGACGCCTTCCGAGGTCACTTCGATCAGCTGGATCACGCCGTCCGGATCGACCACGAACGTGCCGCGATCCGCAAGGCCCTGGCCCTCACGCAGGATGTCGAAGTTCAGGCTGATGCTGTGGTTCTGGTCGCCCAGCATGTAGTAGTTGATCTTGCCGATCGCCGGCGACGTGTCGTGCCATGCCTTGTGGCTGAAATGCGTGTCGGTCGAGACGCTGAACACTTCGACGCCCATCTTCTGCAGGGTCGAATATACGTCGGCGAGGTCTTCGAGCTCGGTCGGGCACACGAAAGTAAAGTCCGCCGGGTAGAAGAAAAACACAGCCCACTTTCCGAGTACGTCAGCCTCGCTGACGGATACGAACTTGCCTTCCTTGTACGCCTGGGTCGTGAACGGCTTAATCTTGCTGCCGATAAGGGCCATGCGTCGTCTCCGATGAATTAGTTCACTCCGGATATAGGGAGTTATGCTGCACTGCAAAATGGAACTGATTTGGCGGTGTGATCGAATGAGTCGATCACATACTCGTTAAGCATGAGATTCCCTTGCCGTCTTGCGCGAAAAAGTAGGTGTCGATCTGCCTGCGCAAGTGGCTCTCAGGTAGAGCTGGTGTTCGCGCCTTTCCGGCATGGTGGTGCCGCTCGACCGGCGTGGGAGAGATCGCGGTCGAGGTCCTAATCGCCTTTCCGGTCACTCGGATCGCGAGATTATACCTCGGCGCGATCATCATGGCCGCAGCGACACTAACAATTCTGCGTCAGCGCGAGTTTCCCATCTGGTGCCGATCGGCGTCTTCTGCACCTTACTCGCAGTCGCCGTTCTGACGGCCTGAGGGACGGGGGTTCGTTCGCGCTGATAGGCAACTTCCATCTTCCCAGAAAGGAACGGCCAGCAAGACGGTCGCGGCTTTCCCAATGGGATGAGTTGGCAGGTCAGGCGAAACGCGCGCGGGCACGTGCCGAGGCACGGTAGGGATGAGTCGCCTATTCCTCCTCGATAGCACGAACCTCTGCCTGAAAAACCGTGCTGCGATGCACAAAACGCTTGCATGGGGCAGATTATCGGCAGAGCATGGCCGTGCCTTTCAGGCATCCTCTCCTAAAACTCAGGCCGGCCTTGTGCCGGCCTTTTTCGTTTCCGGAATGTCGGCGGGAGCACGATCAACAGTGGATTGAACCATAAAGGCGGCACATGGGTTGATGTCTGGTCGTCCGTTGGACGGTTTGGAAATGAAAAGGCGCAGTCATGAAAATCCGGAACGTCGCAGCTATCGCTGCCACTCTTACCCTGCTGTGCGGCGCACCCGTCGTCGCCCAGACGACGCATGAAACCAAGGTCGGTCACGATACCAGCGTGAAGAACGGCGTAGCCACGACCAAGACCAAGGTGACCGAGACCACCAAGCGCAAGACGCGCCGTCCCAAGAAGGTGCTGGGTGTGAAGGTCGGTCACAAGACGGTTAAGCATCAAACGGTCCGCGAGACCGCAGTCAGCTCGAATGGTGATCGGAAGACTACGGTCAAGACCAACTGACCGAACGACGCCGGCAGCATAGAGGCGGTCGGCTGACCATTGTCCCCTCCAGGCCGTCGCCTGGCGGGGATAATTGCTTCCTATCACAAATATTCATCGGATAAACCGGGACGACTTGAGTACTGCCTTACGGTTATGCGGTCATCATGCTTGGAAAGCCGTCAGCGTTGGGGAACGCGAACGGGGGAATACGTGAAGACGGTATTGATTTTTGCGCGCTTCCTGCCCGGCAGCGCTGCACGGGCGGAAGAGATTCCGGCCCACCTCGGCGTCCCCCAGCCCGGTTTCGCCAAGGTGCGCCAGACCGGGGAAGCGACCCTCAAATCGACGTTGTTCGATCCGTCATCGGCGCGGATCGACTAGGGTTACGAGTGTAGATCGGCGCCCAAAGCGGGACCCCGGTAGATTATTGTCAAGCTATTGATCGTGCGTCAAATCCTTACCGAGGCAGGGGTTCCGATCGGCCCCGATCGGGACCCCTTCATCGCCTATTTCTCAAAGGTTTATAGACGGTGGCCTCGCTCAGAGCGGGGTCTCGATTTGGGCGCCGATCCACAAGGTTTGCGCATGTTGGAGCCACGACAAGATAGTGTTGAGTACCGTCTCACGGTCGCAGTCATTCAGAAGTTCGTGACGGCCGCCCTCAACCGATACGAAGATCTTGGCTTGAGGCTGAATCAGAGCATTGAACAAGGCGCTTCCTTTGGGGTCGGTATACGTATCATCTGTGCCGTGAAGGGTCAGTGTCGGTACAGTCCAATCTCGATAGCGCGGCCAGCTATTCGCCGCGACCGCCAAGGCGCTGGCGCCTAGTCGAGCAGGCATCTTACCACGATAGGTCTGCGGGTCGCATTCAAAGAGACGGACTTCAGCAGTATCACGAGAAATACCGATCGCCGCTTGCGGTTTAATGATTCCCAACGTCGGCGCCACCCGTGCCAATCCCTTTAGGGTCAGGACCCATTGATATGAGAGGCGCGATCTGATTCAGGCTCCGTGAGGAGAGCGTGGATGAGCGACCTGTACTGGCTGACGGATGAGCAGATGGCGCGTCTGCAACCGTTCTTTCCCAAGAGCCATGGCAAGCCTCGGGTCGATGATCGGCGGGTGCTCAGCGGCATCGTTTTCGTCAATCGCAACGGGCTACGCTGGTGTGATGCGCCGAAGGACTATGGGCCGCACAAGACGCTCTACAATCGCTGGAAGCGGTGGGGCGAGAGGGGTGTCTTCCTGCGCATGATGGAGGGGCTCGCGGCAGCGGAAGCCGTACCGAAAACGGTCATGATCGACGCGACCTACCTGAAGGCACACCGCACGGCATCAAGTCTGCGAGTAAAAAAGGGGATCTCGGCCGCCTGATCGGCCGCACGAAAGGCGGCATGAACACCAAACTGCACGCCGTCAGCGATGCGGATGGGCGGCCCTTGAGCTTCTTCATGACCGCCGGGCAGGTGAGCGACTACACCGGCGCGGCAGCCTTGCTCGACGATCTGCCGAAAGCACAGTGGCTGCTTGGCGACCGTGGTTATGACGCCGATTGGTTCAGGGACGCCCTGGAAGCCAAGGGCATCCAGCCCTGCATCCCGGGCCGCAGATCGCGCAACGAGCCGGTCAGATACGACAAGCGCCGCTACCGGCGCCGCAGCCGCATCGAGATCATGTTCGGCCGTCTGAAGGATTGGCGCCGCGTCGCCACTCGTTACGACCGCTGCCCAACTGTCTTCTTCTCTGCCGTCGCGCTCGCGGCCACCGTCATCTTCTGGCTATGACCAATGAGTCCTGACCCTAAGATAGCATCTATCGCATGGGGATCGTCGGCAATAAGCGATCTGCTTATGTATATTATTCGGCGCATCGCAAACTTACGATTCTCGCGTTTCGGGCAGCGCTGGATCAACGCTACGCTGATCGCGGGCCTCTGTTGCAGACTTATAAAAACGCTTTCCAGTTTCTTCGGCGGCGTCTGCAGAAAGGTTTACAGCGAGCCCTCCAGGTCCAGACACAACTACGCATCCGTCTAGCGCTGTAACGTCGGAGGGTGTTTCATGGATTGGGGGACTCAAACGCTTCCTCCTGTCTGTTTAAAACAGAACATGTGGACCTGACGCAGTATCCCTACGAACTGGATATTCAAAGACAAATCGACGTTCTCAGAGACCGGGAACCGGCAATGGAAAATGCTGCTTGAAATCGCAGCGCCAAGGGATGTGAGAAGCGGTATACGCCACCTTATTAACATGACCCAAAGGTCGATCATCACCACGAGGCTCACCGCCCTACA
>NZ_JAGEKH010000008.1:0-244592 GCF_049887795.1 Sphingomonas sp. NFX23 | reverse complement strand
AGCGGCGATTGCAGGGAAGAAGTCTGTCTCAGCAGGCGTATGACAGCCTCGAGGCTTTGATCGTCACCACCGAACTTCGACCTGGTTCACGCACCACACTCAGCGAACTGGAAGGCGTGTCGGGGTTTGGCCGCACGCCTGTGCATGATGCCGTCAAGCGGCTTTCGACCGCACGGCTGATCCACGTACAGCCAAGATCAGGCCTGCGGATCGCCCCGCTTGATCTTGAGGAAGAGCAGATATTGCTGCCGGTGCGCATTGAAATGGAGGCGATTGCGTGCAAGCTCGCAGCCCAGCGGGCCGATGGCGAGCATATTGCCCAACTCACCGAAGCTGCGAATACCCTTCGCAGCGGCATCGAAACCATGACGCTGGCCGAGTTCAACATTGTTGATAGTCAACTCAACACTGTTATCCTGTCTGCGTCTGGAGAAATGATGCTAGGCAACACACTCCTGCCACTGCAGACTCTGTACCGGCGCTCAGGCTGGCTATTTCATCTTCATGTGGCGCCAAAAAACGCGCTACACGACCTCATCACGTCCCACCTCGATCTGCTCGAAACGGTGATCAGCCGTGATCCCGTATCGGCAGAACATGTCGTCCGCGCCATGCTTGCGGGGAACTACTCTTCCTTACATAAATTGCAGAAGAGCAAGATCATGGATCAATACTGCTAGGCGCTCCGCTGCTCCCGGTGGTCTACCGATCGCCATTGCGAGATTTCTTCGTCGGTCAGTGAAAGTGAGACAGCGGCCTGCTTGCGTGCCGATGTCGTGCCGGCCTCGATGACGGCCATCACCGCCAGAGCCTCGATCGGAGTTACAGGATTGGAACCGCGACCAAGTATCGCGTTACGAACACCAGCGTAGAACCGGCGCTGGTCGCCGGACGTCGCCGGAATCAGACCCTCATGGCCCTTGGCATCGAAGACAATCAACGCATCGTCATCGGCTCCCTAACCGGATGCACCGGGTGCCATGCCGGCGACAAGCTGCGCTTCCTGGCGATCGGGAAGGCGCGTCAGCAGCGCGCTCGCCATGAACGATGAACCGCGGCGATTCACCTGCGACCAGCATACCGGCGTGCAATATGACACGAGCCTCCGTAGTGAAGAATGGTATGCACCCAGTCGTCCGCCATGGCGCCCGGCCGCTACTGCGCCAAATCGGCTGAATACGATCGGGCAGCCCGAGAGGTGACAGAGCCTGACCGGCAAGGTGCCGCCCAAGATCGAACCAGACGCCTTTGCCGTTGCCGGCACGCTCTCGCCATCGATGGTGAAACGAGAATCCACTTCAGCACCGAAGCTGCTAACGGAAAAGCCAGCCTGCGACATTGTCAGGGGCGATACACAAAAGGGGCGTAGATATACGGTAAGGCGTCGATACCCTGACGCGAGACCGTGTTGATGCAGCGCAGCTACAAGGAAGATCCGAAGGCGGGCTGGCATCCCCTTGCGATAGAAACCGTATGGCGCTCATTCGCGGCATGTGACGGTCATCACAGGGTTCTTCCCGATGGGCGATGCGACATCATCCTGCGGTTTCCGTCCGACGGCCTGAAGCCGTCCGGGGCCATTGCCGTGCGGATCGCCGGGCCATCCACACGCTTCCACCTTGTCCCGGTCAGCGCAGGCACGGCGTTCGTGGGCGTGCGATTGCGTCCGGGCATGGCTGGCAGCGTGCTGGCACTCGATCCGGGATCGATCGTCGATCGCGTCCTGGTGGATGGAGCGGCCATGACGGCACTTCCGGCGCTTGCCGGGTTATGTCGGCCTGTTGCCAGCATCGACGCCTTGGCCGAACGGCTCGGCCTGTTCGTCGCGGGGCGGTTTCGCGTGTCGCATGTCGATCCGTTGACGACGGTCATGATCGACATGCTGCATGTCACCGGAGGACGCCTGCCGATCGCCGAACTGGCCAGGCTGCATGATATGGATGTTCGAACAGCTCGACGCCGGATCACCGCTGCGACGGGTTTGGGGCCGAAGCAACTCGCCGCGATCATCCGGTTTCATCGCGCGCTTCGCCTCCGTCACACCGGCATCGGGTCTGCAAGTACGGCCATCAAGGCTGGCTATGCCGATCAGGCGCATATGGCGCGTAGCTTTCGCCAAATGGGCGGTATCGGCTCGGCACGACTGCCGGAACTCACGCTGGCGGGCCTTCCGCTCTAAATGTCCGATTTGTTCAAGACGATATGCCGCAGTCGCGCCATATGTTCGGCATGAAACTTGGATACACCATCATCTACGTCGCCGACGTGCTTGCCACGATCGATTTCTATGAGCGCGCCTTCGGGCTGAAGCGTCGCTTCGTCCACGAGAGCAACCTCTATGCCGAACTCGACACCGGGGAGACCGTGCTTGCTTTCGCCGGTGAGCCTATGGCGGAAATGAACGGCTTGGCGATCCGCCCCAACCGCAAGGGGGATATCGCTTCCGGTTTTGAAATCGCGCTGGTCACGGACGATCCGCGCGCCGCCTACGACAGGGCCGTCAGCGCGGGCGCGAACGGCGTGTCCCCTCCGGCCGACAAGCCCTGGGGCCAAATCGTCGCTTACGTGCGTGATATTGATGGATGCCTGATCGAGATATGTTCGCCTGTCACGGGATGACGGATCACGGACCTGACCAGCCCGTGCCCGGCTTGACCATCTGCCGATTAACAGGTGTTTGCCATCGGCACCGAAGTTCCCAAAAACGAACGGCGGGCGGGACAGCCGAACCCGTCCCAATTGCGATCGAGAAACGAGAACGGCAGACACGTTCTCGTTTCTCGTTGGAAATCTTGTTTTGAGAAGAATGGCGACGCTGGTGATCGCTCGCGAAGCCAGCGTATAAGTACGGTTGACGCTGCGCCAGACCAGCACCCGGTCGCTCACGCAGCCAAATGGGGGTTATATGGCAGCCCAGACCAGTGATGGCGTTGATCGCCGACATATCGCCGCAGGTATTGCGCCTGTTGTTATCGTCGCTCTGGCCGGAATGGCGATCCGGACGCCGTTGGCGACCGCCCATCCGTTTGCAGCGCTATTGCTGTTCCTGTGGGTGGTCGCGGACACACTTATGTTGTCGTTGATCGCGCGATCAGCCGGAAAGCCGGCGTGGAGCGCCGTCTTGGGTGTGCTGGCCGGCGCCAGCGTCACCGTTTGGCTGGGTTCGCCATTGGCGATGCGGGACGCGCTGTTCGAGACGCCGATCCTAGCACTGACGATGGCAGCCGTCGTTCTCGGCCACGTTGCTTGGGCCACGGCCCGAGCGCGCCGGGCGGCGGGCAGGGTAGGCTTCAAACGGATGGAGCGGTGGGTGTCGGCCGCGTCGGAGATCTTCCCGCCAGCGCTTGTGCGCTTGGCCGTTGCGGAGATGAAGGTGATCCACATGGCGCTGTTCCGCTGGGGCGGACCAGCCGATGTGCCCGCAAACGCCCGTGCCTTTGCCTATCACAAGCACCTGACGCCGATTTGCGCGACGCTGCTGATCCTGTCGGCGATCGAGATCGCCGTCTACCATCTGCTCGTCGGACACTGGAGCCGCACCGCTACGCTGGTCATGTTCGTCCTGAGCGACGTGGGGTTCGTGTACTTGGTCGGCCTCATCAAGTCGTTCCGGTTCAGGCCGGTGCTGTTGACGCCCAAGGGCGTGCGCGTGCGGGCCGGCTTTCTGATTGAACAGTTCCTGCCTCTCGATGCGATTGTTGCCATCGAAGGCAGCTTCACCGGCAAGGAGGTACGCGATCCCGCAACTCTCAATGCGGCGTTGCTTGCTTGGCCTAACATCATGCTGCGGCTGGATCGCCCTCTGCATCGTCGCTCATTTCTGAAAAAGCGAGGTCCGTTCGTCCGTATCGCGTTCCGCCTGGACGATCCGGGGCCATTCATCCGGCTCCTTACCTGGCGGTTAGGTCAGCGCTCTAGCTAAGCAGCCCTCCCCCGTGGATCGGTCAGTAAGGCGAACGGGCTTTCCCATTGGGATCGAATTTTGGGAATGGTCAGCGGCGGTGAGCATTCCCAAAAGTTTGATACTACGAGCTTGATTTAACGGTTGCCCGATCGGCTATCCGCGCTCGGCGCTGGCGAATTTTCAACGGCACCGCGACCATTACAAACACCATTAATCCTACAAAAATCCAAATCTGATCAGTCATGCCTTGCAACCACGCGATGCAGATGACGCAAGGCGCCGCGATTATCGGTGTGATCTTGGTAGACCACCAAAGGATCGCCCCCCAACCTGCCCGATCCCAGACGCTCTTGTCGAAGTTGAGCAGTATGAGCGTTGCCAGAACTTTCGCACCCAACGTTATGGCGACGATCCAACTCAAAAGGTCGAGTAGCGTAGCAAAGCCGAACGTCATCATTGAAGAATGATGCAACGGCTAGAGCCAAGTAACAAGGCGCCAGCATTGTCTGTCGGTATGCGCCGTCGCTCTCTCCTTCCCAAATCGAACGGCAGGCGAGACGGCGCGGGCGTTCCCGGAATCGATGGCTAGGTGGGAACATTCAATGCTGAGCTTCGGAGCGCATTGGCTCAAATTGCAGTGCGCCTATGACGACGATATATGAGAACTCCCGTTATCGTCAGAGCGGGTGCAGCTAGTGATCGTATAACGTTGGCGGCGCTTTTATGCTCGCTGGCCCAGCGCACGAACAGCATAGCTAAGTCGGCTCCACTCCAAACCAACGCCGTCGTGACGAGCAAACTAGCTGCAAAGAAACCGAACCTAACCGTACTACTCATGATCCGCTCCTTTGATAATTAATTGCGTCTTGAAGTAAAAACACCATCATTAAAAGAGCGAACGTACTTTCTCGAAAACGATCTGCCCGCGAGACGCCGTAGGCGCTCTCGGAATCAATCAAGTTTCAGGAAGTTGCTAGTATCAAGGGATGGACATCTCAACTTTGGCAGCTGCCGGGTCCAGTAAGCCAATCAAAATTGCCAGTTCATAGCGAGTCTGACCCTCGTAGCTTATTTTCATGCCGTCGACCGTGCTTTTAACAGAATGTGCATCAGCAGCATTAAGGGGCAGAACCCGAGCTGTCGCACTAAGGTCCGCACTACAGGCGGCGAGTGCATGCCTGCTATGTACATAGTCAAGTGCCAGCTTCCGGTCTTCATCTGTCGCGGATTGCCCCGTTCGGTCACGCAACGCTTTTTCCGCAGAAAACCTTAGCGTGGTCGATCGCTCCCATGCGGCGTCGAAGCAAGTCCGCGTACGGTTCAAGGCAGCGGCAAGCACCGGGTCATTGATTGGCGGCGGCGGAGGCGGGGGCATAGCGCCCTCGATCATGCAGAAGGGCGGTCGGCACTCCTTCGGCATGCCATAGCTGCCGATAGTGTCGAGCGCGACATCGATCGTCAGTCGATAAGCCTTATCGTGTGCAAGCGCTGCGCTCACGCGGCTCAGCCGAATGAGAGGAGCAAGTGCCCGCACCAATGCCGGCTTGTTGGCGGAGTCCGGGGATGCGTAGATCGGCCGACAATCGGAAAGCGTACCGCTACTATTGACGACGCAGTTAAACGACAGGCCGAAATCGGCCGTAGCTTCGCGGGGATTGACTCGGGTAAGGTCAGCAAGCGTCGGCTTTTTGGCAAACTCTGGCTGATCGTGCATTTCCCAAAAGCCGACGGTCGTATCAACGAAACGGCCAGACGCTTGCAGCGATCGACTACCCGGCGCAGGTGTCTGCGCCAGTGCCGCGGTCGCAATTGTGAAAGTCAGCGCTACAAAGGCAGAACGTAGAATCATCACTACCGCCTATCCGATTTTGACTTTGATCCGAAGCCTTTCCCAAAATCGAACGCCGGTGAGACGGTGCGGGCATTCTCGAAATCGATCGAGCTTCCGGGAATACCTAACTTCCGCAACTTATCCGTCGGTATGGTTCCGACCAGCGAACAACAACGGAATGGCCATGAGAAGAGCGGCGAGCCCAACGTAGGCTACCGCCTTTAACCATGTCAGCGTGCCATTTGAGATGGCTCGACAGCAATGCTGCCGGGAGAAAGAAAGCCTTCAAGCATCCGAACGCACCATAAGTTCGGCTTGTGTCTCGGTCTTCCGTCGCCATCCAGCACAGCTACGCTGCCCAACAGATGCCCGCAATCGGGCAATTATACCCTTCCCGACCATTCTCGACCGGGATCGAATTTTGGGAATCAACAGCCCTAATTTCAAATCGGGCAAGGAGCGGTGGGCAACCTAGCCGTTTGCGGTGATTGCATTCGCAAGTTTCGAGATTTGTGGGCCATTAGCTGCCGCGAGGAGTTCAGATCATATTCCAATGCGGGATTATAGGCGTCTTATATTTTAAGGTGATTCCGGTGACCAGTATTAGCAAAATCGAGGGAACGATTAACACCGCTGTCGGGAAGATCAAGCAGAATGCTGATGGTCATTATTTTGACAAGGAAGGTACCGAACAAGAAGAGCTTGGCAAAAGTCAATTGAGCGATAGTTCCGCAAAACGTAATATCGAAAAGGACGGCTGACTTCCGCTTCGTCTCCGATTGAAATGGCGATCAAGACGGCTGGCACTGTTTCGACCGGGGTGATGTTCCGAAATCAGGCGACCGATAGTTGCCGCTATAATCGCATCGGGTGCGCACCAAAGCGCCAGTGGTAGCACGTCGGTATGAAATTTGCCGGCAATATCATCCTGCTAAGCAGGTAAATGGCCAATAAGATTCCTTCTTCACCGACGCTCGATCGCAGGCGCTTGCTTACCTCAGCGCTTCTTGGAACCGGGATGGTTGCGCTCTCGGCCGAGACGGGTGCAGCGCTGGCTGAGCCACCACGTTCCATCGGTCCTATGACGGCCCAGGCCGAGGAAGGTCCTTACTACCTACCGCTGAATCTTACACGGGCCGACATCACCGAAGGACTGTCCGGTATCCCCGTAGATATCCGCTTTACCGTCGTTGACGAGACTGGCTTGCCGTACACCGGCGCGCTTATCGATGTCTGGCACTGTGATGCTCAGGGGGTTTATTCCGGGTTCGAGCAACCTGCGGGACAGGCTGTTACCGACATGAAAGGTCGGACATTCCTGCGAGGTGTACAGCGGGTCAATGCGGACGGGAGCGCGCTGTTTCATAGCATCTATCCGGGCTGGTATCATGGTCGAACCACCCACATCCATTTCAAGGTGCGGCATGGCAACCGCACCAACCTCACCTCGCAGTTTTTCTTACCCGATACGCTCAGCGAGTTCCTGTACAGTCAGGTGACGGCGTACCGGCGAGCAGAGCTACGCGACACACTCAACTCCGATGACGGCATCGCCATCCAGGCCGGCGACACTACGGAGGGAAGCGTTCGCGAGACGAAGGGCCGCTACCTTGTGACGCTGACCGTTCGTGTAGATCGTGCGGCCATCGCACAAGAAAACCATTTTGGTGGTCCAGGGGGACGACCTCCGGGCCCCCCAGGGGCGGGCCCGATAAGCGGCCCTGGAAACAGGCCGGGCGGTACAGATGGAAGACGCGGACCGCCGAAGGGAGCGCCACCCCTAGAAGGCGAGCAGAGGATCGCAGCGTTGCTGCCTGACGCTAAGCGAGTTGATCGTCCATGGGGATCAGGCGGTCCGCCTCCTGTTTGACGTATGGAACTCTGACCGGCGCGTTCGGTCTGACCGCCATGTTGTCTGTTCGGTTAGATTTTCGTCAATGATGATTGACGGAAATTTTCGGGGCTTCTCAAAACTCTTCAGTGATAAGCCTAGGACAATCTTCCTTGGTGAGCCAATGAATTAAAGGTATAGGCTAGTTGGTCAAAGCAGACGTTATGTATGGACAGATCTTTGCCCGGAGTTGAGCACGTGCGATGCCCGGACCGTTGCCTCTTTTATTCGTCCTGACAGCGATTTCACCTCGTTTGCAACAATCGCAAAGCTCGTTCCCCGCTCGCCGGCTCGCGCCGCTTCGATCGAGGCGTTCAAGGCCAGCATCGACGTCTGCCGTGTCACCGTACCGATATCGTCGACGATCTTGGACAGTTCGCCGAGCGTATCTTCATGGGCGGTACGCCTGGTTTCTGCCTCCAGACGGAAACTGCGCGCGCGGTTGGATTCGGTCTGCTCTGCGACGCGCATGGCCGTCACATCGGTCGCGCACTTGACGATCTTGATGGTCTGACCGTGCTGATCAAGGATGGGATTGTAGGTTGCCTGCAAGTGAACATCGGCGCCGCTGCGGGTCCGCCGGCGATACTCCTGCTGCGCGAAATTTCCGGCACGAAGGCTACGCCACAACGCGACATATTCGGGTGATGTCCGGTCTTCCTCGGTGCAGAACATGCCATGATGGCGGCCTGTGATTTCCCGTAAGGAATAGCCCATGGTCGACAGGAAATTCTGGTTTGCCGTGATGATGATTCCATCGACCGTCATCTCAAGCCAGCACTGAGAGCGGTCGATCGCCTGTAATTTGCTTCTGTGCTCGGCGCTGTCGCGCAACTCCTGATCGGCGCGCTCCAACGCCGCGCCATTGAGAAGCACCGAATTCTCCAACGCGTATAGCGCGTAGAGCGAATGGGTCAGCCGGGCGAGTTTTACAGGATCGCCTGCGAACGCGGCGTAGAGCCTGAGATGGCGGGCATGGTAGCTCGCCAGCAGACCGGCTGTGAACGCGATTTCCGTCGCTCGGTCCTTGCTACTGGCGCGCCCCCTACGAACCATTTTGCCGATGAGTTTCTGGTTCAGGCCGCCTGAGAACTTCTCACAAGTATAGCGGACGTCCCGTGAAATCAGATCTTCGATAGCAGCGTTGCACAGGCGGTATGGCGTAGTGTCGCCGGCAAAGGGGGTCCAGAAACTACGGACATCCTGCTCCACGCCGGCCTGCAGGATTGGCCACATCTCGAGCAAATCCGTTTCGAGCGTGCCAGTCGGATCGAAGGCCTCACGTAGGACCTCGATCGTGTCCTCGTCGAAATGGGAATGATATACGGGGTTCATCGCGTCCTCTATTTGCGACTCGCCTACTGCAACATACTCAAAATGACCTTAATACCTATGAGCAGATATGCTGATCATGTCGCGCTAGGGGCGCCGATAAGGTCCAACGGGATTTCTTCTCGCCTGCGGGCTGCCGAAGTCGTGCAGAAACGATATTTTAAACCCGAAACGGGTGCTTAACACATTTTTAAGCGCCCGGGAGCAGCACCACTATTCCATAAGAGGTGGGCGATATGCTGCTCGTTCGAGACTATCCGATGCGCGACAACGAGGTCTCACGCGTTTTGGAAGCGCGGAAATACGCGACCGGTGACGAAAACCTCCAAAATGTCTTCGATTCCGTTACCCAGCTTTGCTGCAATCTGTTCCAAGCCGAGATCAGCCTGCTGTCCTTCATCGAGGATGATATCCAGATCGTAAAGGGCGCAGCCGGCCTTGCTGCAACGACTATCAAGCGGTCTGAATCCTTTTGCTCGCATGCCATACTATCGAGCGAGGTCCTGGTCGTACTGGATGCCTCCAGGGACCTGCGCTTTCGCGCAAACCCTTTTGTCACGGCCGCCCCGTTCATACGCTTCTACGCAGGTGCACCGCTCAAAACCACGGCCGGGTTCAACATTGGCGCTTTGTGCATCGCCGATCCGCAAGCGCGCCAAGACTTTCCGAGTGCAAGCCGTAGCCAGCTGGGTCAGATAGCCAAGCTCATATCGTGGAGACTCGATGAACTGATCTGTGGCCATGGCAACAGGGCAGAACCTCGACATGGCGTCGATCTGCACGGCATGATCAGCAGCTACGGCAAAAAACCGGTTTCCGCCGCCATTCAGAACATCTCAATCCGCGGCGCCATGATCCACGTCGCAGATACCCCGATACCAAGAGGCGAGGAGGTTGTGCTGTCGATCAACACGACGGCTATCGTCGCCACCGTGATGTGGACCAGGGATGGCCTGATCGGGTTATCGTTCCACCGTCCGATCGACGAGGCAGACCTGGCGCGTATACAGAAGCCAGCCCGTAAACCGTCCTCCACGCCGCCTGGCCTGCGGGATGGCTCGTCGACCGCATTAGCGCGATAAACGGTGCGCTACGCAGGCCAATCGCCGTCCTTACCCGCGGGGCGCCATGTTCGGCGACGCTGGTTGCCTGCGGATGGCTTAATACCCATATCGGGAGCGCCTTACGCCCCGGGAAAGTACGCGGCACGTAAGACTACTAAAACGACTCGATTTCGAACCGGAATGGGTTAATCGCCGCGTACCGAATCTGAAGGCGCGGTATGCAGACGAGCTACAAGCAGTTGATCACCGAACATGACGCGATCGAGGCTGCCGCCAACGCGCTACTCGCAGCAGTCGACAAAGGCTATGCCAGCAGTACCGACCTGGCGGTCCAGCTACATACGCTCGCGATCGTTGTCGAAGACCATGTCGAGCGCGAGGATCTGATCATCGCTGGCCTCGACGAAACGCAGCTCTCGGGCCCCTGGATCGAGGCATGGCGTGAGGGAGCGGACGCGTTCGTGCGGTTGAAGTCGGACTGGACGAAATTTCTGAAAGCCTGGAACGCGGAAGCGATCCAGGATGACCGAATTGGCTTCAAGGCCGATGCCCACACTATCCTCGGTCGCCTGCCTGACCGTGTCCAGCTTGAAACCCGGGCCTTTTACGCCACGGCCCTTCAAACCGGCGCTATCGGCCTTCGCTAGTTCGGCAAGGCTCCGTGGGCGGCTTGCTAGTCCGTGTTACCCATCAGCCACGTCATAGCCGCCACGTCATCGTTGAAAAGCCGGTGGCCCGACGACGTTGCAACGCGGGTCGCTTGCAGCCTGGATAAGGCACTCGTCATCACAATGGCAGCGCGCGCGCCGAGCGTTTCACGTGCAAAGCGCAGCGCGGCTGCATGGCCATCGGCAATGTCACCCGACTGGATCGGATAGTGCGACATATCGACCAAGATACGCTTACACCCGCCAGCCTGTCGGAGGACCGATGCCTGCTGCCCGACCTCTGCGCGGTATGTTGCCATGATCTCACGCGTCCAGAACCCACTGACCCGGACGATCAGAAGCTGCCGTGCCGGATCGCTGCTTATCTCGTACATTGCCCCACTCGCGTTCGAGAAAGCCTCAGCGTCGAGACGTAGCACAGATTAGTGGCAAGGCCATGCGTACCTTGGTAGCATGACCCGGCAAGCAACTCGTGGACGACCTATGGACGCGCATTTCTCGATCGTAATAGAACCGGAACGGTGTCTGGTACATATCATAATGGGTGGGTTCTTCAGTAATGAAGACGTGTCCGACTTTCGAGAGGAGCTGACCGAGCGTTTGTATAGACTGGGGTGTAGCCCCAACGATCATGTGACGTTGTGCGACGTCAGCGCAATGAAGATACAAACGCAAGACATGGTCGTCGTGTTTTCCAACGTCGTAGGAGATCCGGTTTTCCGGTCCCGTAAGCTCGCCTTTGTAACCGGATCGACGCTGGCTCGGATGCAGACACGGCGCCTTAGTAATCGAGAGGGTATCGCATACTTTACCGATGTCGATGAAGCGAGAACATGGCTTTTGCAAATATAAGTTTGAGGTAATTGTAAAAATTACACATCATTAACCTTCGTTCAGTTATCAAGGACAGTGGTCGATCATGCACCTCGGACCCGAAAGGATGCGAAAATGCTTCATCCTAGCGATACACACGCCCCCTCGTTGGATAGCGCCTTGCGCCTGATGCTGGGGGCGCTCGTTCTGCTGGACAAAGCTGGCGCCGATTACGCCGCGTGCAAGCTCCAACATGCGATCGATATCGTCCGCGCGCCCCCACAAGCTTGAGGCTAACCCTGCTTGCCTTTTGCATGCCGGGCGTCGGCTTCGTCGATTGCCGCCAACAGATCGTCAAAGTTCGAAGACTCGTCGGGTAGAAATGCTCTGGAGAGTGCTTCCCCCACTGTGCGCAGGTGACGGTGTGGCTCGGCGCGCTTGGGGGATTGTTCGAGGTTGGCCATGAAAACCCTTTGAAGATCGGTACATAACGACCGACATCGCGAGTAGGCTTCCTTGAATTAAATCAGAATGTAAGGTTTTTTCTGTATTTCGACGACGACGCCCTCGTTATGAAAACGCGACTCTGATTGTAGTGAACAAAGGTAAGAGGAACGCCTACGAATGAGTCCTCAAAGCCGTGCGGAGCACGACGAACTGCGGCAAGCAATGCGACGCTATGCCGAATTGATGCGTAAGAGCAGTCAGGCCGACTATGCCGCATTATCGCGCGAACGAGTGCTGTTTTCGCAAAAGTTCAGTGCTCATGTTATAAACGAGGCCCGCCGGCTCTCGAGCACCGCGTATTCACATTCGGACTACGCACCTCTTATCAAGGCCTATAACGACAAACTGACCGTCATTCGGCGTATATATAGCAGTCATATCGTATATTGGACGCCGGCAATGATATGTAGCGATTGGAAAAATTACGTAACATCGGTTCTCAAACTACAATCTGACTTAACAGCCCTGCTGCTATGGAAAGAGCACAGGTTGCCGGCTGGCGGTCAACCTCAAGAAAGGAAGGCGCTTACCTGATATCTCCACTGCGCGGGCATGCGACGCTTCAAAGGGCTGGTCTAGACTAGGATCTGGTCACAAAGTCTTTACTGCCAGCTGGTATTCGTCAACCATGTTCCACAGCCCTATCGCCTCGCCCTCCCAGCCAATGACGCGTTATCGGTCACGGGGCGATCTGCTCGATCGGGCCGGTTTATCGCGGTGCTTGCCCGGGCCAGAGCTCGATGCGGTCGCCGAGATGGCGCAGCAACTCCTCGGCAGCGATATCAGCGCGTTCTCGGTGTTGGACCAGGATTGGCAGTGGCTCACGGCGAAGTGTGGCATAGGCGCCGACAAGGCGCCTCGTGAGTATAGCTTTTGCGGTCGCGTGGTCGACGCGAACGAGCCTGTGATCATCCCCGACACACAGGCCGATCCGTTTTACCGCGATAACCCTATGGTTACCGGCGAACCCCATATCGGCGCTTATTGCGGGGTGCCCGTGATAACGCGGGGCGAAGACGGCACAGATCTCACGGTTGGCTCGCTCTGCGTCATCTATCGGCAACCGCGCCTCTTCAGCGACGATGATATTGTCGCACTGCAGAAGCTCGCAAATATCGCAGCAGCGCTTGTCGGCAGTCGCCTGGCAGCATTGGAACTGGTCGAGCTTGCGACAGAGCGCACCGATGATCTCCACCGGGTGGCGCGTATGCATAGGCAGCTGCATCAGGCGGAACGGATTGCCGGTATAGGCTCGTGGCGCTTCGATCTCGTCCACAATACCATCGAATGGTCGGATCAGGTCTATGCGATTCATGATCTTCCGCTGGGCGATACGCCACAGATCGAGCGCGCGATGGAATTCTATCCAGGACGGTCGCGCGCCATTCTGAGCGACGCGATCAATCTCGCGATCGAGCAAGGACGTCCTTTTGACGAAGAGATCGATTTCGTGTCGGCATTCGGGGCGGCCAAGCGGGTTCGCAGCATGGGGGAAGTCGAACTCTGCGATGGCCGTCCGGTCGCGCTCATCGGCGTGTTCCAGGACGTCACCCGTCGCTACGAGATGGAGCAGGCGTTACGGCGATCGGCACATACCGACGAGCTTACCGGACTGACCAACCGCGCCGGCTTCAACCAGGCGTTATCGGCAAGCATTGCGGGTGCCCATACGAACGGGACGCACCTTGCACTGCTGATGATCGACTTGGACGGCTTCAAGGCGGTCAACGACCGCTGCGGCCATCTGAGGGGAGACCAGGTCCTGCGTACGATCGCGACGGCGCTACATGCCCCCTACCTCGCTGACTGTGTCACCGCGCGGCTTGGTGGCGACGAATTTGGGGTCATCGTCCGCGGGGTAGACCGGAATGCGGTATCGGCCTTGGTCATTAGACTGCTCGCAGACCTTCATCATTCGGTCGATATCGGTGACGCAGAGCAGCTTTGCGTATCGGGCACGATCGGTGTCAGCTGGCTGACGGCGGGTATGACCGAACGGGATCTGCTGCGTCAGGCAGACATCGCGCTGTATCACGGCAAGCATACAAAGCGCGGTACCGCGACGACCTATTCTGCGCTTATCGACCGTTGAAACGCCTTTGCCGGAGGGGAGGGGTCATCCGGTTGCAGCTACCTTGGGATCGTCGAGAACGGCGCCATTCTTGAAGGTGCCAATTATTGCGGGCCGGCCGATGTGATAGCCCTGCACGACATCACATCCCTCGGCGCGTAAGCGGTCGAGTTGTTCGGATGTCTCCACGCCCTCGGCCACCACAGGCATGCCAAGCCCTCGGCCCAATCCAATTACAGCCTGAACGATGGCCAGGGATTGCGGGTTTTCGTCCATGTCCCGGATGAAGGACTGGTCGATTTTCACCTTGTCGAAGGGGAAAGTGCGGAAATAGTTGAGCGACGAGTAGCCGGTACCAAAATCGTCCATCGCGACCGAGACGCCGAGCTGACGCAACTCGGTAAGCAGGCGGATACCGCGAGCGGTATCCTTGATCAGCATGCCCTCGGTTACCTCCACTTCCAGCCGCGTCGGTGCGAGACCCGATTGTTTGAGGACGGCACCTATGTCGGCGACGATATTGTCATCGTCCATTTGCGCCGGCGACAGATTGACGGCGACTTTCAATTCCGGGCTCCACGTCGCGGCCTCGTGTGCAGCCATCTCGAGCACGAGCCGTCCGAGGTCCGGCATGATGCCGCTTTCTTCTGCGATCGGGATAAACATCGCCGGTGCGATGCGGCCCAGACGCGGATGATCCCACCGGGCCAGGGCTTCAAAACTGATGATCCGTCCCGTTTGGGCATCGGCGAGAGGTTGATACTCGACATGGATTTCGCCGCGCTCGAGCGCGCTTCTCAAGTCCGCCTCCACCTGCCGGCGCTCGCGTGCCGCGTCGTCCATCGCCGGCTCGAAGAAGCACCACTGATTGCGGCCGTCGTTCTTGGCGCGGTACAGCGCGAGATCGGCATTGCGCAGCACCAGATCGCCGTCATCGGCATCGCCCGCTTGATGAATGGCAACGCCGGCAGAGGCGCCGATCCCGACGCCGCGGTCTCGAATGCCAAAGGGCCGTGCCAGCGTATCGATAGTTCGTCGTGCGATACGTCCGGCCGTCTCGCTGTCAGCAACGAGAATGGCGAATTCGTCACCGCCCAATCGGGCTACGGGACAGCGTGCTGTGGTCACGATGCGCTGTGCAGCTTCGACCAGAACTTCGTCGCCGGCCGCATGGCCGTAAAGGTCGTTGACGATCTTGAACCGGTCGAGGTCGAGGCAGATAACAGCCGGCGTCCCGCCGGAGGCGATACAGTCATCGACGATCTCGCCGAACCGCGTGCGGTTGAGCAGACCTGTCAGCGGATCATGATGAGCGAGATAGGCGAGGCGCTCGTTGGCTTCACGTTCTTCGGTCACATCCTGCGCAAAGCCCAACAGGATAGTCTGACCGTCGGGGCCAACAGATTTGATTTTGGTAGCCTCGATCTGTCGGACCATCCCGTCGGGGCGGGTGATGGTTCGATCGAGCATGATCGGCCCTACTGCCGCCATCGCGCGATCGGTATAATTTTGATATTCAGCAAGATCGTCGAGGGGGAATATTTCCCCCCATGTTTTGCCTACGATCTCTGCCTTGGTACGCCCACTCAGTTGCTCAAAAGCGCGGTTGACGAAAACGTAGCGATCGGATGCGGAGTTCTTCGCGTAGATCGCAGCCGGCATGTTGTCGACGATGGCATCGGTAAGCGCGCGGCCTGCCTCTCGCTCGGCCTGAAGGGCGCGGCGAACGGTCGCATCACGCAGGATGGAGACAACCGTCACCGCATCGCCCTCGCGGTGAACGGCCAGGGTCAGCTCGACATACACCTCGCTACCGTCACGTCGAAGGGCCGGTATCTCAACGGCCCGCATGGGTTGGGCTACGGGTGAGGCGACCAACCGCTCAAACCTCGCTGTGTGAGCCGTCCGCATCGCCTCAGGAATGATGAAGGTGATAGGCTGGCCCAAGGCGTCGTCACGAGACCAACCTAGCAAGGCCTCGGCTGCCATGTTCCAGTGGCTCACCTTACCGGCGCGATCGCAGGTGATGAATGCGTCCGTTGTGGTTTCGTCGATGACCGCTGCTGCCCGCTCGCGTTGGCGCAGTTCGCCAAGTTCGATCCGCTCGATGACCTGGCCTGCCATGAGCATCAACGCGCGCAGTTCGCGCTCGCCAAATTCTCGTGGCCGACGATCGATGATACACAACGTGCCAAACGCGATGCCGTCGCGACCGATGAGGGGCGCGCCGGCATAGAATTGTGCGCTCATTTCGCCTACCACCAGCGGGTGGTCGGCAAACCGTGGGTCGGCCGTCAGATCTTCGATAACGAGCGGCTGCGCGGTTTCGAGAACGTGGCCACAAAATGCAATATGTTTGGGCGCACTGCACAGGTCGAGACCGACCTTGGCTTTCATCCAGACGTCGCCGCCGTCCTCGACGTTTACGAGCGCGATAGGGACGTCGAAGCGATCCGCAGCGATAGTGGCGATGACGTCATATTCGGGCGCTGGCGTTCGTGGAATGCGCGTCGTGCCTATCGTTTCGACCATGTCGCCATCATCACCCATGCCGCCGGACGCATATGCCGACAGCGACTGATAAACCCGATATGGTTACTGTCTCGTGCATCTGGAGACGCGATCCGGTTTTGGGGACAGGTGGCCCAAGAGGATCGATATGCGCTGCTAGGCACGTTTTGGTTGCAAAGGTGGCGATCACGTTACCCCGAAGCGGAGCAGCAGCGTACCGATGGCGTCAGATCGTGGTGGGACCGGCCCAGCCTGCTGATACTATACCCCGCAAACCACGCCAGACAGGCTTCGTAATCGTGCAGCGGCCACGGACATTCTAGAATCGGAGCCACTGCTAGCAGTCCCGCCTGCAAGCCTTGCCTATGCGCGATAGCAGTCGGGTGAATGGAGCCATTCATCTGATAAAATTAAAAATATTTCACCGACCGGGCAAGGCCTTTATCTTCGGAAAGCGCGCTATCAGGCCGATGATGCTCAACGTTCAACGGCAGGGGCAACGATTCCCTGTTCGATCGAGATGACGTGTCCAACGTCGCATTCTCCACCTAGCCGAGCACGAACAGGACCTTTCAGCAGGCCTCGCGTCTCTCGTAATCATGACTGCCGTTATGCATCTACCTTTAGCCCGATTTAAGAAGCCGCTCATACATATGCTCCACGCGCCAGCTTCAGGTTCGCGCTAGGGGATGGTCCCCGCGCCCCGCCCGCCGGGACAACGGGCGGGGTGTTTCTCTCATGATACGCTACGCCGCTTTGGAACGTCCCTGCTCTTCGTCTTACCAGGGGAGGAGGGTTCGCCTCCCCCGGTTTGATGTATTAGGCCTCTTCGACTGGTTTGGCGGCACGAGGCTTCCGCGCAGCTTTAGGTGTTTCCTCAGCAGCCTTTGCAACGGTTTGACCAGGCTTCCGCCCGAGACCAATCGACTTGGCCATGGTACGGCGCGCTTCCGAATAGGTCGGGGCTACCATGGGATAGTCCGCCTTCAAATTGTAGCGCGCGCGGTAGTCCTCCGGGCTCAGCCCATTGGTGGCGAGATGGCGGCGCAAAGTTTTGTATGGCTTGCCATCGATCATGGAGATGATGTGGTCTGGCGACGCAAGCGACTTACGGGCAGTGACGGCCGGCTCATATTTCTGAACGGGCTCGTCAGTTTGCGCAGGAGCCTCTGCACCTGTTAATTGTACGACCGCGGCATGCATGGAAACCAGAAACGCTGGAACGTCATCCGCGTTCGTGCGTGTGTTGGGATTTGCCAGCCATGCCGCCGTCAGTTCGGCTGCCAATTCAACTGCGCTGATCTCATCGTTCATTATAGTCTCAATATGTTAGGGGCTTACGCGGTTAGATCCGGAATGGACCATTTTCAAGCGGCAGGCGCTTGGCGCATCCCGAAGCATTTTAGATCTCAATGTGAGATGGTCATACATCATCGAATAGCCAAGCCAGCGCCTCTTCCTCGGTATACGTGATGAGGACACGCCCTGGCGGTGCGATCCGCTCGGCCATCGAGGTCGGCAATGGCGGCGAAACGATGATCGCCGTGCGACGTGATGGAGAGTTTGCCTCGAACGATTTCCGGAACTCGGCAACCGTAACCGCCTCGGTCAGGAGCTTTTCCCGCATGTCGACCAGCGTCAGGAAATGGCCATGCCGGGCACCCCTCGCCTTCATCTGCAAAACCGCCTTGGCGTGATCAACGGCAAGACCGTCGGTCTGGGCATTGGCCCAGTCGCCCCACAGCGTCACCCTCATGAACTCACGGTCTGGATCGATCTCGATGCGATGTCCTGCTGGATGCATAGCGCCCCCTCCTCTTACCCAGCAGAAGAACAAGCTGGCAGTGCCTTTGCAACGTCATGGTCAACTATTTTTTCGTCGTTTTCCGCAAAGGCAGAGCAGTAAAGAACGCGATACCATTATCGGAATTAATGGTGAAACGGGAATGTTGGGTTTGGAGAGGCGAGCGGACATTGAGCGACCGTTGACTCCCGCTACCAGAAGATATGATCGGTAATCACGCCGAATCTTACCAGAAAGCCTAGCACCGCGCCTATCATTAGTAGGGTCACGCACACAGCGATGGCTCGCGTCCGGCTTCGACGGTCCGTCTGGTAGCCCATTTTCGATTGCCTCTTAGCTACCCCTGCTGCCTACGTGAACGATACAACAAACGTCGGCAATCGAGCGTTCTGGTACGATCCCGCATTCTCGCGAGGGATGGTGAATTGAGAAAGCTGGGTTCGGAAACCTCGACCTAGCCCCGTCTGAAATATCCTCTATGCTGGATATATGGAAAACGGTTCGGCTATTGCTGCACTTAGCGCACTCGCACAGGGCACCCGCCTTGACGTGTTCCGCCTCTTGGTGCGGCACGAACCGGGCGGCCTAGCAGCGGGCGAAATCGCCCGCCAACTCGACGTGCCGCAGAACACCATGTCCGCGCACCTCGGCATCCTCGCGCGTGCCGGCATCGTGCGCTCCGAACGGCATAGCCGGTCGATCATCTACCGGGCCGATCTGGGCGGGCTGCGCGCGCTGACGCTGTTCCTCGTCAAGGACTGCTGCGCCGGCTCACCTGAACTGTGTGCGCCGCTCCTAGCCGAACTCACCCCCTGCTGCTGAAAGGACGCTCCGTGGCCGTCGATATCGTGATCTATCACAACCCCGAATGCGGCACGTCGCGCAACACGCTGGCGATGATCCGCAATGCCGGCATAGAGCCGCACGTCGTCGAATATCTGAAAACCCCGCCCTCGCGCGCGCTGCTGATCGAACTTATCGACCGCGCCGGGATCACGCCCCGCGATCTGCTGCGCGAGAAGGGGACGCCCTGTGCGGAGTTGGGCCTTGGTGACACCACGCTGTCGGACGACGCGCTGGTGGACGCGATGATGGCGCATCCGATCCTCATCAACCGGCCGCTGGTCGTCTCGCCGCTTGGCGTGAAGCTGTGCCGACCGTCCGAAGCGGTCCTTGATCTGCTGCCCAAGGCTCAACAGGGCGCGTTTGCCCAGGAAGATGGCGAACAGATCGTGGACGCCTCGGGGCAGCGCATCGCCTGATGCTGCTCGCGCTCGCTATCTTCGTCGTCACGATCGCGCTCGTCATCTGGCAGCCCAAGGGCCTCGGCATCGGGTGGAGCGCACTGGGCGGAGCGGCGATCGCGCTGCTCGTCGGGGTCGTCTCGCTCTCCGACGTGCCTGTGGTGTGGGGCATCGTCTGGAATGCGACCGCGACGTTCGTAGCGATCATCATCGTCAGCCTGTTGCTCGATGAAGCCGGGTTCTTCGAATGGGCGGCGCTCCACGTCGCACGCTGGGGCGGGGGGCATGGTCGCCGGCTGTTCGTGCTGATCGTGCTGCTCGGCGCGGCGGCGTCAGCGCTGTTCGCCAATGATGGCGCGGCCCTGATCCTGACGCCGATCGTCATCGCGATGCTGCGTGCGCTGGGATACAAGGACAAGGCGACGCTGGCGTTCGTCATGGCGGCGGGGTTCATCGCCGATACCGCTAGCCTACCGCTGATCGTCTCTAACCTCGTCAACATCGTGTCAGGCGACTTCTTCCGGATCGGCTTTGCTGATTATGCCTCGGTGATGGTGCCTGTCGATCTGGCGTCGATCGCCGCGACGCTGGTTGCGCTACTGCTGTTCTTCCGCCGCGACATACCGGCAAGCTACGATGTGGCGCAGCTCCGCGCGCCCGCTGACGCGATCCGGGACCATGCCACGTTCAAGGCGGGCTGGGTCGTTCTTGCCCTGCTGCTCGCCGGCTTCTTCCTGCTCGAACCTATCGGCGTGCCGGTCAGCGCCGTTGCCGCTGCGGGCGCGGTCCTCCTGCTCATCATCGCCTCGCGCGGCCACGTCATCCAGACGCGCAAGGTGCTGGCCGGCGCGCCATGGCAGGTCGTGATCTTCTCGCTCGGCATGTACCTGGTCGTCTATGGCCTGCGAAATGCTGGACTGACCGACCACCTTGCCGGCCTGCTCGATCGCACCGCGCAAGGCGGCGTATGGGGCGCGGCATTCGGGACCGGGATCATCGCCGCGCTGCTGTCGTCGGTAATGAACAACATGCCGACCGTGCTGGTGGGCGCGCTGTCGATCGACGCGACGCACGCCACGGGGGCGATCAAGGAAGCGATGATCTACGCCAACGTGATCGGCTGCGACCTCGGGCCGAAGATCACACCAATCGGCTCGCTTGCGACGCTGCTCTGGCTGCACGTCCTCGGGCAGAAGGGCATCCGGATCGGCTGGGGCTATTAGGGGTCACTGCACGAAAGTGAAGTTTACGTACGCCAAGATCGAACGAACGGCGAACGCTGACGATGCTAACGTCGGAAGGGTATGACGACAGCTTGGTCGAGGAAGGCGCGCATACCTTCTTCGTCGACGGTCTGACGGAAAGCGGCATGCGCGGCGTCATCAGTCGCGAACAGGTCGTCCCAGACCGTAGAGGTTCCATGCTCGTTTTCGACTTCGAGCGACCAGCCCGGCTCATTTTCCAACCGGATGATGTTCACTCTCACGGTGACGCCCTGCTCGGTGACGACACCAGACAGGCTCGAGGTGACGATGTTGGGATCGCGTTCGTGCATCACTCTTTCCTCATGCTTTGACTGGGGTTTTAGCCGCGGTGCCTTCGAGCGCCTTGTAGAGCGCGGTTTTGCCGACCTTGACGCGCGTGGCCGCTTCGCGAACCGTCAGCCCTGCCGCGATATGATCGCGCGCCTTGCGCAATTTGTCAGGCGTGATGACCGGACGCCGACCGCCAAGGCTCCCCCGTTCCCGCGCAGCCTTCAATCCGGCGTTGGTGCGCTCGCGGATCAGGTCTCGCTCGAACTGGGCGAGCGAGCCAAAGATGTTGAACACGAGCATCCCGCCCGACGTAGTGGTGTCGATCTGCTCGGTGAGCGATCGGAAACCGACACCGCGCGCGGCCAGTTCGCCGACCTTCTCGATCAGGTGGCTCATCGAACGGCCAAGCCGGTCGAGCTTCCACACGACCAGCGTGTCGCCGGCACGCAGATAGGCAAGCGCTTCGGCCAGCCCCGGCCGATCGGTCTTCGCGCCAGAAGCGTGGTCGTCGAACGTGCGCTCGCATCCTGCCGCGTTCAGCGCATCATGCTGGAGCGCCAGCTTCTGGTCGCCGGTCGATACCCGCGCATAGCCGATCAGCGCCACGGTCGATCCCGATCTGTCCGTTTTCCCATCGATTTGCATTCTTGTCCGAATCGCCATCGCGGGTCCAGAGTTGACGGACATATTCATGCTGACCGCCAGAGGACCGTCTGACGGACAGGCAAGAAAAGGTCGTGGCGCATGGCAAGGCGGCGGTTGCTGACACGCGAGGCGCTCGCCCCGCATTACGATCCCCCGACCGACGAACGGGAAATCGCTCGTCACTTCACCCTCAGCCGCGAAGATCTCGATCTTGTCGGCGAACGTCGGGGAGCGTCGAGCCGGCTCGGGTTCGCGATGCTGATGCTGTACATGCGTTGGCCCGGCCGTGTGCTGGAGGCTGGCGAGAAGCCGCCGGGTGCCATCCTCGCGTTCGTCGCCGATCAGATCGACGTCTCGGCAACGGCGTTCGACGATTACGCCCGCCGCGATGAAACCCGCCGCGCGCATCTCGCCGATCTCATGCAGCGGTTCAGCTATGCCGCTTTCGACCGGAATCACTTTCGCGCGATCGTGGCCTTCGCGATGCCGGTCGCACAGACCGTAGCCCAGCCTCTCCTGCTTGCCGGCACCGTCATCGATGAGTTGCGACGACGACGGCTGTTGCTGCCACCCCCGGCTGTCATCGAGGCGATCGTCAGACACGCGCGTCAGCAGGCTGAACAGCTCACCCATGAAATCCTGACCAACGGCATTGAGCTGGACAAGCTGGCGGCACTGGACGCCCTGCTGGCCCGGCGGTCGGATCAAGGAACGACATGGCTGGCCTGGCTGCGCAACGCGCCACAGTCGCCGGCAGCGCGTAACATCCTGCGGCTGCTCGAACGGCTCGATCATGTCCGAACACTTGGCCTCGACCCGGCGCGCGCCGGCATGGTCCCATCGGCGACGTTCGATCGACTGGCGGACGAGGCGGTGCAGATCACGCCGCAACATCTCGGCGAACTTGCGACCATGCGACGTCATGCGACACTAACGGCCGCAGCCATCCGCCTTGAGGAAAGCCTGACCGACGCCGCGCTTACCATGTTCGACAAGCTGCTTGGCAGCATGGTGCGCAGGTCGGAAAACCGGACGCGTGACAAGGCGATCAGGACGGTGCGTGAAATGCAGGGGTATCTACGCGCCCTGACCGATAGCTGCCGCGTACTGATCGACGCGCACGCCAAGGGTATCGACTCCCTTGCACGTATTGGCACGTTCGACTGGGAGCGGTTCGGCTCCGCTGTTGCCCAGGCGGAAGTCCTCGTCCGCCCTGAGACGATCGACCGTACAGCCGAGCTGATCGAGCGGCATCGCACGGTGAGGCTGTTCGCCGGGCAATTCCTGCGGGCGTTTGCGTTTCGCGGTGCCGGACCGGTCCAGGGCATCCTCGATGCGCTGACCATCATCGCCGATCTCTACCACACCGGCAAACGACGCCTGCCCGACAAGGTACCGCTGCGCTTCGTGCCGGCAGGCTGGCGGCCCTTCGTGATCCGCGATGGCGTCGTTGATCGCGCGGGCTATGAACTTTGCGCGCTGTCTCAGCTTCGCGATCGGTTGCGGGCCGGCGATATCTGGGTAGCGGGCAGCCGGCAGTATCGCGATTTCGACAGCTATCTTATTCCACCCGCCACTTTCGCAGCGCTGCGCGAGAAGGGACCACTGCCGCTCGCAATCAAAACCGGGTTCGCGTCTCATATCGAGGATCGTCGTGAGCGGTTGGACCGTGCGATTGAACGGGTGACGGTACTGGCCCGGCAGGGCGAACTGCCCCAGGTCCGCCTCGACGAAAACGGGCTGATGATTTCGCCGCCGAAGGCGATAACGCCGCCCGAAGCAGAGGTTGCGCGGCGCACCGCCTATGACCGTCTTCCCCGTGTGAAGATCACGGATATCCTGCTCGATGTCGATGCGTGGACCGGCTTCGGCGCCTGCTTCACACATCGGCGCTCAGGCCGTCCCGCCGACGATCGCAACGCGCTGCTGACCGTGATCCTTGCCGATGGCATCAATCTGGGCCTGACCCGCATGGCGGACAGTTGCCGAGGCGCTAGCCTGCGCCAACTCGCCCATCTTCATGACTGGCACATTAGCGAAGCCGCCTATGGCGAGGCGCTGGGACGATTGATCGACGCGCATCGCGCGATGCCGCTTGCCGGATTATGGGGCAGCGGCATCAGCTCGTCGAGCGACGGGCAGCAATTCCATGCCGGTGGGCGCGGTGCCGCAATCAGCGATATCAACGCGCGCAATGGCAACGAACCTGGCGTGTCGTTCTATACGCATATCTCGGACCAGTATGACCCGTTCGGCTCGCGCGTGATCGCCGCGACCGCGGGCGAGGCCCCCTATGTCCTCGACGGTCTGCTGTACCACCAGACTGGGCTGTCGATCGAGGAGCATTACACCGACACAGGCGGCGCGTCGGACCATGTGTTCGGGCTGATGCCATTCTTCGGCTACCGCTTCGCGCCACGCTTACGTGATATAAAGGAGCGCCGCCTGCATCTGCTGCCCGGTCAGGAGGCGGGGCCGTTGCTCGCTGGCATGGTCGGCGATCCGATCGCGCACGACCATGCAGCCGCGCATTGGGACGAACTGCTGCGGCTTGCCACCTCGATCCGGACCGGAACAGTCACCGCGTCCGCAATGCTGCGCAAGCTGTCTGCCTATCCGCGCCAGAACGGTTTGGCACTGGCGCTGCGCGAGATTGGGCGGCTCGAACGCTCGATCTTCATGCTCGACTGGTTGCAGGACATCGATCTGCGCAGACGGACCCAGGCCGGACTGAACAAGGGTGAGGCGCGCAACGCGCTTGCCCGCGCATTGTTCTTCAACCAGCTCGGCGAGCTGCGCGACCGCCGGTTCGAGAACCAGTCCTATCGCGCCTCCGGTCTCAACCTGCTGGTCGCCGCAATCATCTTGTGGAACACTCGTTATCTCGAACGGGCACTGGCCGACATGGGCGCGCCGGACGACGTTGCCCGCCATATCGCACCGCTGGGCTGGGAGCATATCGCGCTCACCGGCGACTATAGCTGGGAGCGGGACGATCGACCGGGGCCGGATCAATTCCGGTCACTCCGTATCTTGCCCTCGTTCCTCGCAGCATGAAGCCCTTTGCATGACCGAAGGACCCATTGCGAACGTTCATTTAATATGAAATCCTTCAGCCATGATGACTAGTACCGGAGGATGTCAATGCGGAGCTGTGCGCTTCCGGATTGAGGGTGACCTAGAAGAAGCGTCCATCTGCCATTGTCGAATGTGCCAGAAGGCAACTGGGGGACTATTCGGGCCATACGTCGGAGCGCCCTTCAATGCAGTGACCTGGACTCGGGGTCAGGTAAGTTATTTTTAAAGCTCAAATAAGGTGCGTCGTGGGTTTTGCCGATATTGTGGCACACCCCTTACCTTTGAGTACGGTGAGGGAAACATCAGTTTCGCGCTTGGCGCCATGGACAAGCCGCACTCAATCAATTTGAGCGAGCAACTTGCTTCCCCCGAGCGCATCGCTGACTTTCCGGTATTGGCGAATTTGCGGAACATCCAACAGATGAGCCACGAGCGGCCGCTCATCTTGCAGGAATTATTTCGTTCCAGCACCCTGATTTTGATACCACCGACTGGTCGCCGAAGACGTAAACCAACAGCCGCTTCTCACCCAAAATCGACCGTTCGCCGTTCGTTCGCGCTTAGCGTACGTAAAACTCACTTTCGTGCAGTGACCCCTATACGGCGATCCTGCATTATTGGGGTATTTGCTGTTCGCGAAGGCTGAGCCGTTTTTCCAGGAATCTCAAATGGTCTTTAATCAGACAAATTCTGCCGTTATGCCCATCCGTAGCATTTTTATTACCATATTCACACCTGTGCTGTTTTTGCTCTTAGCTGCTGGCGATCCGGAAAGCCCGCAACTAACCGCCCACATTGCCCCTGCGGCACCCGATGCGGCAAATAACATCCCATATGTGGACATCACGATCATTGCGCAGAGCGTTCACGCGAAGGCAGGTAACGCCCTGTTCGAGATTCCTTTAGTGGCAAATACCGTTGTCACCAGCGGCCGCGATCTTCAGCGAATTTACGTTGCCGACGCGAGGGGGCAAATCGTCGTCACCCCCAAGGACAAGACGGAGGATGGATCGAACATCACGCGGACTTGGATCGCCGATCGCCCCGTGGATGGCGAGGTGACGGTACAATACCGCGTACCGATCGACGCGGCGGCGCCCCCACTCGCGCTTCCACAGTATGAAATTCGTACTGACAACGGCACCTTCTCCGCGGCGGGGACGGCCTTTCTCGTACGACCGACAGATGCAAGGCCACGGACGCTCCGCGTGACGTGGGACTTCACGCGCTACGGCGCCGGCGGGGTAGGGGTATCCAGCCTCGGTGTGGGCGATAAAACCGTCCCGTCCCCGCGCCCGGCGGCCGACCTCGGCTCTGCCTACTATATGGGAGGCCGTCCCGGTGTCTTAGGACCGACCAGCGACGGGTTCTTTGCGGCTTGGCAGGGCGTCCCCCCATTCGACATGGCATCCCTCATGGCCTGGGCGGGCGATCTGCATCGCTACTACGGGGCTTTCTTCGGCTACACCCCGTCCAGCTTCGGGGTCTTCGGCCGCAGCAACGTCTTGAACCCCGGCAGCGGGATCGGTCTGACGGACAGTTTCGCCTATACGTTCAATCAAACCTCGTCGTCCGACACGATGCGAGGGCTGCTGGCACACGAGATGCTCCACAGCTGGGTCAATTCCCTGGATGCATCGATGGACGCGGCCGGGGGCCTTGACCGCTCCTGGTTTGGCGAGGGGCTCGCCGTGCATTACCAACGCGCCTTACCCTACCGGGCTCACATGATCTCGACGGCGGACTTTCTAGCCGACCTGAACAGCACCGCAGGTCGCTACTATACCAACATTCAAATCAATACTCCCAATGCTCAGATCCCAGACGGCTTCTGGCGCGACACCCGTATTCGCGTCCTTCCCTATGATCGCGGCTCCCTCTATTTCGAGACTGTCGACGCTCAGATCCGGGCGGCCTCCAGGGGAGGGCACTCGCTCGACGATATCGTGCGCGAGATGCTCGCTACGCGACGGAGCGGCCGGCCAATGAATGAGGCTCTCTACCGCAAGCTGCTGAAGGCGGAGTTGGGCGACAAGGGGGTGGCCGACTTCGACGCCATGCTCGCGGGCAAGACGATTGTACCGCCGACCAATGCCTACGGCCCAGCGTTTCGCCGCGTCACGAGACCGTTGCGGCGATACGATCTCGGCTTCGACATCGCTACGCTTCAGGCTCGCCCTAGGATCGTCCATGGACTGAAAAAGGGGTCAAACGCCGAAACGGCGGGTCTCAGGGATGGCGATGAAATCCTGAACAGCTTTCCCCAGGATGCCCTGCAGGGCGACCAGCAGGCCTATGTGGCGTTGAACGTGCGTCGGAAGGGCGAGACCAGTCAGATCCGCTTTCAACCGCGCGGCGTGCCAGTGCCGGCCTATCAATGGGTGCCAGTCACACGCAACTAGGTGCCAGGCAGAGCGCCATTAGAGACGGCCCTAGCCGTCGACCCCGCTACGCCGCTCGTTCTTCCTGGCCATCCACGGCCGGCGGGATCAGCCATCCAGCAGGCAACGTAGCGCGGCGAGATCCTGAACCACATGGCCGAGCGACTTGTAGAGGGTGATCTCCTCGTCGTAGCGGCGACCTGGCTTGGTGCCGGCGATGACCTCGCCGATTTCGGCGACGATGTGCGCATCGTCGACCAAGCCATGTTCCTTGGCATCAAGGAACTCCGCGGCCGCTACGAGCGCATAGGGACGGCAATCGGCAAAGAACCGGCTCGCGGCGACAAGCGGGCTGTCGATCTCCCGCGGTCCGGCAAAGCTGGAGCCGATCGCATTGATATGGGTGCCCGGCCGGACCCATTCCGTCTTAAGGATGGGTTCGCTAGCCGACGTCACGGTGCAGATCACGTCGGCCTCTGCGACAGCGTCGGCAACCGTGGCTGCGCCCTCTATGGCTGCGCCTACCTCACCTGCCTGTGCGATGAAGCCTTCGACAGCGCCGGGATTGCGACCCCAGATCGTGAACCGGGTGATGCTGAACAGCTCTGAGAATATCCGAACGTGCGACAAGGCCTGTTCGCCCGTCCCGAGGATCGCACAGGTTTTGAAGCCGGGGCATGCGAGTTCGCGTGTAGCTACCGCGCTCGCAACCGCGGTGCGGATCAATGTCACCTGGCCTGCATCTGCCACGCCGAGCAGAACGCCGGTCTCGTCGTCAAATCCTGCGACAAGACCTCTATGTTGCGACCGCCGAGGATCTTCCAAGGAGGGGAAGGCGGTGACGATCTTGGCACCGACGAGGCCGCTACCCTTCAACAAACCGGGCATTGATGCGAAAACTTTGCCCGGTGCGACAGGGACAATCTGCCTAAGCGGCTGAGCGACCGAGATGGTAGACAGATCGACCATCGCCGAGCGAACCGCAGCGAAGCAGCGGTTCGCATCCAGTTGAATGCGAACCTCGTCGGAATTGAAAAATCTAGTCACATCCATGCTCCTTGCGTCACTGCGGGGACGCCGGCTGCTCTCCAGGACCGCAGCTCCGTGGTGAGGGCGTCGAGCGCCTCTTCCAGCAGATTATTCGGCTTGGCGTGGCCGATGCGGACATGCCCCGGGGCACCGAAATACTCACCGGGGGCAACGATGACGCCGCTGTTGCGAAGCAGGCTGCTGGCAAAGGCCGTCGTATCCGAAATGCCAACCAGCTTAGGGAAAGAGACGCAGCCATAGTCCGGCATCCGCCCCTCGACCAAGCCTTCCTTGTGCCAGAGACCGTAAAAGCGTGTCATCACCGGTCGGGCTGCCTCGACGATCCCGAGGCAATATTCGGCAAAGGAAGTGCTATCCTCAAGGACGAGTGCCGCGACGCTGTGTGCCAGATTGGAGACGCCGAACTCCACACGATCGGCGACATTTCGCGCGCGATCGATCACGGCCGGGTCGGCGACGATCCACCCGCAGCGAAGCGTCGACAGCGCGTACATCTTCGTGAGGCTGTTGATCGAGATAAACCATTTCGACAGGTTGGCTGCAGCGACCCTGGCAGAAGGGTCTGCGTAGCCGAGATAGACTTCATCGAAGAGGATATGCACGCCGGCTTGTTCCGCGACGCTTGCCAGCGCCAGCAGGTCCTTCCTACTGAATAAGGCTCCCGTCGGATTGTGCAGATTGGACAGTATGACGAGCTTTGTATTTGGCTGGATTAGCGCTGCAAGTTCGAACGGGTCGACGTTATAGAACGGCGCCCTGCGTTCGATAAGATCGATCTCGTAGCGGCCGACGCCGGCAAGATCGTGAAACAGGTCGAATGCTGGAGACTCGATCAGGATACGATCACCCGGTTCCAGGAGAGCGCGATACAGGATCGAGATGGCGTTCGTCGCACCGGTCGTCGTGAGTATATTAGACGGATCGCGGTTGTAGCGCGCCGCCAGGTTAGCGACGACGAATGGATTCCCGCTACTGAACGCGCTGGTGTACCGATCCGTGATCGGCGAGGAGAAGGCTTGATCAACGACGTTGCGGAGCAGTTCCACGGGCTCGGCCGGGTGGCTATCGAACAATGGGATCAGTCGGGCCCCATCTTTACGGGCAAGCGCGAGCGTCTCTCTTACCCATTGCGAATAGCTTGAATCCTGCATCGACGCCGCTCTCCGTACCGTCATCCCATCGGGAGTGATCGTCAGAACTGTTTACTTCTGATCGGGCAGGAATTTTATCCTTAGTTTAATAGCCGAGGGCCGGTCTCGGCATAAATTTGCCGCACGACCGCGACACGTCGGCCAAAGGCAATCGGATAGTCCCCGCGAAATTTTGATTCCGGTGCGCGATGTGGAGCGCGTTTGCATAATCCATGCGGAACCCGCCCAATCCACGTCACATAAAGGTAAAAATTTGTGCCCCGAGGGAGCTAAGGTTTGCGCAATATAAGAAACGGGTGAGGGCACCAGTAGTACAATAAAGGGGATCGAAATGCTGCGGTTTGATAAAAGTCATGCTCGTCGGTTGGCTTGCGCGGCTGCGCTGATGGGGACAACGGCGCTCTTGCCTTCCATGGCGTTCGGCCAGACCGCTCCCATAGAAAATGGCGATCCGACGGCGGCCGCGAGCGGGCCACAGGCCTCGGCCAACGACGACATCGTGGTGACGGCGCAGAAGCGTCAGCAGCGGTTGATCGACGTGCCTGTTCCGGTCAGCGCAATCTCCGCTGACACCCTAACGAAACAGAACCTCGTCAGCATTTCCGACTATTTCGACCGGGTCCCTGGCCTCCAATATTCCGGGCGACGCCTCACCGCGTTGTCGATCCGCGGCATCAATTCGGGCGGCGCTGCCGGCCCGACCGTCGCCATCCTGATCGATGATGTGCCCTTCAGTGGCGCGAATGTGAACTCAGGCCAGTCGCCGATCCCCGACTTTGACCCGGCAACGCTGGATCGCATCGAAGTCCTGCGCGGCCCGCAAGGAACGCTCTATGGTGCCGCCAGCCTCGGCGGCCTCATCAAGTACGTTACACACGTCCCCGATACCGAAAAATGGTCCGGCCGTATCGAGGCGGGCGGGAATACGATCGAGGGCGGGAATGAGGGTTTTTCGGGTCGAGGTACGATCAACGTTCCGATCGTGAAGGACCATGTCGCTCTCTCGCTCAGCGGATTCTACCGGCGCGATCCGGCTTGGATCGACAACATCAACGTCCGGTCGACGAAGGACGACGTCAATACGCGTGATACCTGGGGCGGTCGCGCGGCGCTGTTGGTGAAGCCGACCGATAACATCACGCTGCAGGTCAGTGCCCTTCGGCAGCTAGTCGATGCCGACAATAGCGACTTGGCGATAACGTCGGGCGGTATTCGGGTTTGTCCGGAATGCCAAGCGACTGGCAACACCGCGATCACCAATTACAAGCCGCTTTACAACAATTTGACGACAATCAACGTTCTCCCGTCGACGTCTCGGACCAAGCTGTCCTTTTACACGGCAAAGGCGGAGATCGATCTCGGCGGGCCTGTACTGAGCGCCATCGCCGGATGGTCGAAAGTCAACAACAATCTCAACAATGATGTCTCTTCCATCTTCGGCGGGTTGTTCAATGCCTTGTACGGCGCGTCGGCCGGCTCATCCGTCGCAATCGCCAACATCAATACGCTGTCCAAATTCAGCCAAGAAGTCCGCCTCAGCGATACCAGCGCAAAGCTCGACTGGCTAATCGGCGGCTTCTATACTGCTGAGCATTCGAGCGTCGATCAGACGCTCACCTTTGCGAACAGCGGTGGATCGACGATCGCGGTTCCCTACGTCTCGACGGGGCCTTCACGCTACCGGGAATGGGCAGGGTTCGCAGACGCTACCTATCATGCAACCGACAAACTCGATTTGCAGGTGGGTGGTCGCTACAGCTACAACAAGCAGTCGACGACCCAGGCGCTCACGATCGACACCCCCGCCCAAGCAGCATTCGGCCCGTCGACGACGATCACTTCACCCTCGAAGGACGGGGTCTTCACTTGGCTCGTTTCGCCAAGCTATCACATTAATCGGGATCTGCTAGGCTATGCCCGCGTGTCGACCGGCTATCGGCCGGGTGGCTCGAACGTCGGTTTTGCAAATGCGAACGCGACCTACGGCGCCGACAAGGTGACCAACTATGAGGTAGGCCTCAAAGGTGACGCGGTCCCTGGCATCCTGACATTCGATGCGTCACTGTTCCAGATCGATTGGCACAAGATACAGCTCCAGAACACGGATTCGGTATCGCAGCTGACGTTCCTCACCAACGGGGGAGAGGCAAGGAGCCGGGGCGTCGAGTTCACGACGCGTGTCACACCCGGCGCCGGGTTCTCTCTTGATATGAACGCGACCTACACCGACGCGGTCTTAACCGAAGACCTGTCGGTTCAGGCAGGCGTGACCGGCTTGTCGGGAAGCAAGGGCGATCGTATCCCGTTCGTGCCGCGGTGGACCTTTAATGTCTCGCCGCAGAAGACGTTCGACCTCAGCTCCCGGCTTGCGGCTTTCGTCGGCGCATCGCTGACGTTCAACGATGACCGTGCGAGCGCATTTAAGACGGCTGCAGCCAGCGCTACGCGGCCGCGGTTCACGCTGCCCTCTTATGTCCTCATCGACCTGCGCGCAGGCGCGACCTTCGACCGGGTGTGGGAACTGTCCGTCTACGCGCGCAACGTCTTCAACGAGTTCGGCGTCGTCTCCGCGACCAACCGCAACGGTACGGCAGCGCCAAACGTGATCTTCACGCAGCCGCGCACGATCGGCCTAACGGTCGCGCGGAACTTCTGATCCCTCGTGCCGGGGCGTGGTCGATCCACTGCCCCGGCCGCTCCCCGTCACACATCCCAAGCGACGCTAGCGCGTTCGTGACGGTTTCGATCGCGGACAAAATCCTCCAGTGAGCGACAACACAGACATTAAGCCCGACCACAGTCTTATGGAGGACGTCTACGGGATTGCGATCGGTTGCACCCTCCTGGTCGTCGGCTTGATCTTCCTGAAGATTGCCGGGCTGGTCACTGGCGGAATGGCCGGGCTCGCGCTGCTGCTATCCTATGTAGTACCGCTTCCGGTGGGCGTTCTGTTCACGCTGGGCAACATACCCTTTATTGCCTTGGCATTCAAAGTGCTTGGATGGCGATCGGGCGTTAAAACGGTCGCGGTGAATCTAAGCGTGACGCTGTTTTCGCTGGTGGCTCAGCACTCGTTCCAAGCCAGCTCCGTCAACACCGCCTTTGCGTCCATAATCGGCGGAACAGTCGTCGGGATGGGTGTACTATGCTTGGCGCGGCATCACGCGGCCGTCGGAGGCACCGGCATCGTCTCGCTATGGTTATTTCGATCCCGCGGATGGAACATGGGAATCGTTCAGGTCATCCTGGACGGGTTAGTAGTCGCGAGTGCGATCTCCCTCCTGCCTTTCCGTCTATGGCTCTGGTCAATCGTTAGCTGCATCGCGGTCAGCCTCATTCTGTTCGCTTGGCATCGGCCGGGACGCTACTTTACCTGCTGATTGCGGCCGGCTCGAGGGGGCGATCGCTGACAAGGTCCCGGATGTCCTTTGCCAGTGATTTCCGGGCCGCCTCCCCCAAATAGGACATATGCCCGGATGGATAGTAGCGGTAGAGCAGACGGCTCTTGGCGATGCCGGCGTGCGCGGTCGTATACTCGGCTTGGCCAAGCGTCGTGACGAGGTCGTAAAAACCGTTGCCGATCATCACCCTAAGTGAGGGGTTGCGACGCATGGCGACGGCGAGTTCGGTGGCATAATTATGCTGCTGTGGGATCCCGGGACCGCGACCATAATCCCAGCGCCCGTTAACGTCCCTGAACGAGATGGCCCGATAGTCGTCCTTGATATCGACACCCAGCGAATTGCGCAGGTAGGCGTCCATTGCTCCGACGAAGCCGGGAACATAGCTGCCCATGGCCGGATCGTCCGCAACGGGATCACCGCCGCTCGCATGATTGTCGAAGACGAAGCGGGCATCGTACATGCCGAGCTGCTTGCCCTGGTCTGATAGCAGCAGCTTGGCGTAGTCCGCAGTAGTAATGCGCAGATCGTGGGCCAGCACGATTTTGGGGTCTAGGCCGATCAGCGTGCCGAGGCGCTTAGCGACATCCTCCTTAGTGCGGTTATCGGCGTCGGCCCCATGGAAGAGCGTCGCGAGATAGTCGCTTCGCGCGAACTGCCGTCCCGCCAGCACCGCGCTTTCCGCAGTGCAATTCGCAGGGCCCTTCCCGTGAAAGCACGCGGTCGCCGCCAGCGTCGGCAACGCAGTCGCGAACGCGGTATCGGAGCCGGCGCCCATCTCCAGATCAAACGTCGGCCCGAGCAAGATAAGCCCGTTGAGAGTGATGCCGTCCATCGTGCCGGTTGCGGTCGGACCGCCTGCAAGCAGCTTTGCAACGACCGCCGCACGAATCGTCCCGTAACTTTCGGACAGCAAATATTTGGGCGCATTCATCCGGCCCCGATCGCGCAACCATTGTTCGATGATCTTGACCGTCGCCTGCGCATCGGCGTCGACGCCCAGAAACTGGTCGGGCTTGGCCGCTGGCAGCATGCGGCTGTAGCCGGTTCCGACCGGATCGATCAGGACAATGTCGGCGACGTCGAGGGGCGTAGCCTCATTGGCGACCGTCCGGAACGGTGCGACCGTCGTCGGTGTCAGGCTATCGGTGCTTGCGACGCGGACGGGACCGAGCAACCCCAGATGCAGCCATAGGGACGCCGACCCCGGCCCTCCGTTGAACGCGAAGATGACGGGTCGCTCTGACGATCGGGGAAGGTCGCGCCGTTCGTAGCTGAACGTGTAGACACTGGCGGTGCGATTGCCGGCAGCGTCGGTGAGGACATGCTCTTCAACGCTCGCACGATACCGGATGGCCTTGCCCGCGATCTTAGCCATGTGGTCGCTAACGAAGCGCCTCGGGGAGGCGTCCAATGCCGTCTCGGGCGCGGCGCTAGCTGCGGTCGGAGCGCCGCTTAGAAGCACCGTTCCGAGGACGAACGAGCAGGCGGTAGCGAGGATGCGTCTGCGGATTTTGCTCGTCATGGTCTAGTCGCCCAGGGTGTGGGGATCGCCGCCGAACAGATTGTGCGGCGGATTGGCTGTCGAGTTCGTGAACGCCGCAGACGGCAACGATACCGTCGGCGGTTTGTCGAAGGGGCGTACGCTGAGCGCGCAGTAGATTTCGGACGGGAAGAAAACCGCACCGCCCTTCATGACCAGGATCGGATGCTTGATCCGCGAGACGTCCTTCGTCGGATCACCAGCAACGAGAACGAGATCGGCCAGCTTGCCGCGTTCGACCGTCCCGGTTTCGTGATCCGCCCTTAGATAGCGCGCGGCATCAAGGGTCGCCGCTCGCAATGCTGCTGCCGCCCCCATGCCGGATGCCGCGTACAGTTCGACCTCGCGCGGGAGCATAAAGCCATAGGGATCGTCCGTACCCGGCAGGAGCTGGATGCCGTCGCGATGCAGCAGATCGACGACCTCAAGCAGCTTGCCGAAGCTGTTCCGATAGGCAGCGTCTGCCGCAGCGTCAGGGATCGGTACGTATGTGCGTTGGAGATAGCGATGATAGCTGATGGGGAGATGATCGATGAAGTCGCGGTCCCAGTCCGCCGACTGCCCCGCCCGGCTTAGCATGAGGCGCTCGAGGATCGTCACGGTAGTGTCCAGGGACACGTGGTGCTGCTGCATCAGGCTGATCGTGTGCTGCACCGGCGGTGACCGCAGATCAAGGCTCGCCGCGCGCGCCATCGCCGTGATGCGCAACGCCGAGCGTGTATCCTCGCCGGGTCTCAGCAGCCATTGTAGCATCAGTTGGTTTGTATGGGCGATCGTGTCGTATCCGTCGTTGATCACCCTATCTGGACTATCGAACGCGGGAACGTGACCCGTCACTCCCAAACCGAGACGATGGGCCTCCGCAGCAAGCGGCTTTATCAAATCGGGCTTCATCGAATTGTAGAACTTAATTTCGAAATAGCCGCGGTCGGCGTACCAGCGAACAGCCTTCAGCCCCTCGTCGAGAGAATCGACGATTATCCCCATCCGCGCGGAGAACGGACTCCGGCCCTCGATAAAACCATTGGGCGTGATCCGGGGACCTGCGATTTCACCGCTCTCGGTGCGGGGCAGGAGGTCGAGGAGGAAACTGTTGTCGTTCCCCATTTCGCGCGTTGACGTCACACCCACCGCCAGCGAGAACAGGCCGGACGATGGAGTCGCATGATAATGCATATCGTGCAGACCGGGGTAGATGGCACCCCCCGCGCCATCGATCACAACTTCGTCGGCGGGTGCCGGCAGCGTGTCATCGGCCAGGATAGCCGTGATGCGGCCACGTGCGGTCACGACCGTCGATAGCGGCCCTAGCTGTCCCGAGATCGGATCGAAGATGTGCACGTGCCGGAGGCGGACGGGTTGATCGTAGCGGTGCGTGACCTGGGCACTGATCGCCTTCACCCGCTCCAGTTCTAGCACGCTTCCCAGACGGGTGAGATCGTGTGCCGCGGCTTCGCTGCCGACCCTGACCGTGACGCCTTTCTCGCCTAGGATCGCGAACGGTCGCTTTGCCCGATCGAGCAGGACGTAACTAGGCTCCATCGCGACGCCGTCGAGGCGGACAACCGTCGCGTTGATGATCGTATTTGCAGATCGGATCGGACGATCGCCGATCGGCGTCGCGGTCAATCGGCCGCCGGGAAGCGTCGCCAGGGTGTGGCCGGGCGCGGCCAGCGCAGCCTGCGCATAGACGACTTGTGCCCATGGGCTGTCGTCGTTCAGAACGTAAAGCGACGGCGCGGTTTCGGGCTTTTCACCGTGATCCGCCTGGCTCGTCCAGACCGATCGGCCGGAGGACCAGTCGAACCGCTCGGCAACCGCGCCCCCAAGCAGCGATGTGCCGTCAACCGTCCAATGCACCGGAACAGAACGGGGACCGATCGTGATCTCTTCCCGATGCTTGGGGCCGCGGCCGTTGTCGTCGATTCTGAACTCGACGGCGACACGCTTCCCGTCCGTAACGGCCGACACTGATCCTATGGATTCGCCGTTTGCTATGATCGTAAAGCGCTCGGTCGTCGCGGCGTGGGCCGCTGGCGCTACAGAGGCCACCAGTAGCGCAGAGCCTAACAGGGCAGGTCGCCGGACCATCAGGGTTCTCCCAAGCTGCTCGACGTGATCGTCTGGCCCGTCACCAGCGCATGGATGTCGGCCCCAATTGCGGCGGCTGCCGCGGGATCGCTATAGGCCATGTGACCGGCGGGATATATCCGCAACGACGTGCGCTCCGTTGGCCATCCCGACTGACGACGCAGATAGTCCGCGGCGCCGATCGTGGTCTGGGTGTCGAATATCCCATTTCCAATCAACACACGGAACCGGGGATTACGTGCAAACTGGTCGCTGATGGCCTTCGCATAAGGCCAGTCGGAGAAGGGCGAGGTCGCCCCCCACTTCCAATCCTCCAGACTCTTCACCCCAGCCAACGGGACGTAGGCCGCCGAATCCGCCACTCCGAACTGATCCTTCAAATAACGCGTCCATTGCGCCTGGAAACCATCGACGATGACATCGGACGGGTCGGGCCTACCACCTTGGTCGGTCACGGGGGCGACGTAGCGCGCGTCGTTTCGTCCCAGCAAAAGACCCTTGTCGCGTAGCAGCTCGAGGCGGAACTGTTCCTTAGTGATGCGCAGATCATGGGCGAGGTAATAGGCGGACGGCAGGCCGGTCAGCGCCTGGAGCCGGTCTGCGACGGCCCGGCGCTCGGCCACGGGAAGATCCTTGCCGCGGAAGAGTGCCGGCAGATAGGTCTGCTCGGCGTAAAGCTCGGCTTCCCCGATCGCCGCAGCCAGAGAACGACCGCGGCGTTCGATCCGGCCGTGATACCAGGCGATCGCCGTGAGCGTCGGCAACGAGGCGGCGTAGCTGATGATATTGCCGGGGCGCTGCGAATATTCGACGATGTTCACTGCCTGGCCGAGGAGCATTGCCCCGTCGACCGCAACCGGTTGTTCGCCCTTCGCCAATTGGTCGATCAGAGCGGGTATTCGGACGGTGCCATAGCTTTCGCCGACCAGATAGACGGGCGACGTCAGCCGATCGTGGGACGCAAGCCAAACCCGGATGAATGCGGCGAACTCACCGGCGTCGCTCTCGACGGACTTGAAGGCGGTGTCCGGCGTACCCGCTTCCCGTTGGCTGAAGCCGGTATCGGCCGGATCGACAAAGACGAGATCGGCGGCATCAAGTGGGGAAAGTGGGTTATCGACGAGGCGATAGGCGGCGGCTCCCTTGGTGAGATCGGCGGGCACCGCGACCCGCTTGGGGCCAAAGACCCCCAAGTGGACCCAGATCGAGGAGGCAATCGGGCCGCCGTTGAACAGAAATATAACTGGCCGGTCGGCAGGCAGCGCCGTTGCGTCGCGCAAATAGGCGAAGCTCACGATCCGCGCGCCGCCGGCCGGAGTTTTGATCGACAGCGGGGTATTGTCGACCCGGTAGGCGACTCGCTGCCCGTTAAACACACCGCTGCGTACGGGCGCGGCAGTGGCTTTACTTTGCACAGGTGGGAGCAGGACAGCTGTCGTACCGAGTGCCGTGCCGAAAAGCACGAGCGACTTGAGCATTGAAGCCATTGGCCCTCCCTCCATTACTTGTGATCGCTGCTGTTGGCAGGCGACGGCAGATGCTGGACGAGCGCGTCCATCAGCACAGGGATCGTGGCGGCCGTAAGGCCCGCCAGGTTCACGCGACCATCATCGACGATGTAGATAGCATTGTCCCGTCGCAGCGCGCGAGCTGCCTTCGTTGAAACGGGAAGCATCGCGAACATGCCCGTCTGATGGTGCAGGCCTGCAAGCGACGGGTGAGCATTGGCAAGCTGGGTGCGGATGTCGAAGATGCGGCGGCGCATCGCCTCCAGCTCATGGCGCCAAGTTTGAGTGAGATCGGGCGAAGAAAGGATGATCCTGACCACCGCCGCCCCATGATCCGGGGGCATCGACCAAGAAGCACGGGCCGGATTGCGCATGCCGGTGCGCACGCGGGGAAGCAGCGCTTCGTCGCCGACGCGGACCCACAGGGCACCAGTTCGTTCACGATAGAGACCAAAGTTCTTGTCGCAACTATAGGTGACGATCACCGCCTCGGCTTTATCTGCGAGGCGGCGCAGGCCTTCGGCATCCTCGTCGAAGCCGCGCCCCAGGCCCTGATACGCGAGGTCGACGATCGGAAGCAGGCGGCGCCGGGTTATGACATCAGCCAGCGCATCCCATTGCGGCAGGGTGAAGTCGACGCCTGCCGGGTTGTGGCAGCAGCCATGCAGTAGCACCGCATCGCCGACCGCCGCGGTCTCAAGCGCTGCGAACATGCCTACGAAATCCAGAACGCCCGTGGCAGGCTGATAGAAGGGGTGCCACTGCACGCGAACACCGGCGGCGAGAAATATGGGCTGGTGGTTAGCCCAGGTCGGATCCCCCATCCAGACCACTACGTCATTGCCGCTCGCGGCCAGCAGGTCTGCGGCAAGCCGCAACGCCCCTGTGCCCCCAGGGGTCTGCATCCCTATGAGGCGGGGATCGGCAGCGCCGGTGGCTCCGAAAATGAGGGGGGCCAACATCGACACAAAGGCAGTGTCGCCATCGACGCCGAGATAGGCCTTGGTCTCCTGCTGACCGAGCAGCAGCCGCTCGGCCTCCTTGACCGCGGCCATAACAGGCGTCTGACCATAATCGTCGCGATAGACCCCAATGCCGAGATCGAGTTTGTCGGGCCGCGGATCGGCGCGGCATTCGAGCATTAGTGCCAGCAGGCCGTCGGTGGGCTGCTCCTGCAAACGCGAGAGTAGTGGAACATTATCAGACATGAGCGGTGAGACCAACCTCCTGTAATATGGATATCGAGTTGTGAGTAGAAAAACTTACTGCATTCCTGCGATCTTCAGCATAAAATTACCTCGCTCCTCGCGACGCGTGAAGGGATCGAATAGTTATGCTGATGAGCGTTCGAGGCAGGATGAGCAGTTCAACATTGCGGACGTTGCGGGGCGACGCGGCGATCCACTGCACAACGTGGCGTGGCTTGATATGCGCTCGGCGTGCAGATCGGCGCGCCGGTAAGGGCTGCAAGGTCGCGACGTTCGACGTCGATGCGGTCGGCGCAACAAGGGGGCCGACCGCATTCAACGCCTGCACCTATTACGAGGTGACGCCTGCGTATTTCGTGATCGACGCCAATGTTGATACTCGACTACATAGTGGCGCGCGGACTCACTTACGCAACGCGCTGAATGCAGTCGGTGGGAACCGGCTGACCTCGAGTATATTCGGCCATAGGGAACTCCACACCAGCGCGCCACGCACGGCGGTTATGCCTCTTGATGGTGATTTCTAAGCGGCATGGCTTTCCAGTGATGAGGGGATCACGCACAACCGCGTACTACATGAGATGTTCGCAAACGGTGGGTAATGACATGACGAAGGCGATTCAGGCGCTGCTGACCGGGTGTGCGATAATGGCGAGCGTCGGGGTGGCCTCGGCCGATCCGGCGAGCGACCGCGCAACGATCGATACGCAGATCGAGAAAACCTATCCGGCGCTCGACGCGCTATACCGCGACATCCACACGCATCCTGAGATCGGGATGCAGGAGGTGCGTACCGCCGCACTGTTGGCCGGCAAAATGAAGGCGCTAGGCTTTACCGTGACCGATAAGGTCGGCGGGACGGGCGTCGTCGCTATCTACAGGAACGGCGCAGGACCGACCGTCATGGTGCGTACCGAACTCGATGGGCTCCCGATGGAGGAGAAGACAGGGCTGCCTTATGCCAGCCGCGCGCAGACCGAGTTCGAGGGCAAGACGACGTTCGTCGCGCAGAGCTGCGGCCATGACGTACATATGGCGGCCTGGATCGGGACGGCGCAAACTCTGCTTGCGATGAAAGGCCAGTGGAAGGGGACGCTGATGTTCATTGCGCAGCCCGCCGAGGAGCAGTTGAAGGGTGCGAAGGCGATGCTCGACGCCGGGCTGTTCACGCGCTTCATCAAGCCCGATTACGGATTTGCTGCGCATGTCGGATCGGGCGAGGCGGGCACCGTGGTGGTCAAGGACGGTGTTACCAGTTCCAACTCCGACAGCGTGCAGGTGACGTTCAAAGGACGCGGCGGGCATGGTTCGATGCCGAGCGCGACGATCGACCCGATCGTGATGGGAGCGCATTTCGTGACCGACGTGCAGGCGGTCATCAGCCGCCAGAAGGACGCGAACGCGTTCGGCGTCGTCACGGTCGGCGCGTTCCAGGCGGGAACGGTCGCCAACATCATTCCTGACACTGCAGTGCTGAAGCTCAGCTTGCGATCATTCGACAAGGACGTGCGGCAGATGCTGCTTGAAGGCGTGAAGCGCACCGCGAATGCCTCGGCGGCGATGTCGAACGCGCCCGCGCCTGAGGTGACATGGCTGAACGGCACTGCGGCGGTTATGAATGACCATGCGCTCGCGGAGCGCGCCGCGGCGGAACTGAAGGCGGCGGACGGCGACCGCGTAAGCTATCTGCCTGCGAGCGCGCCGGGCTGGTCGGCGAGTGAGGATTGGTCAGCGTTCGTCGATGCGGGCGTGCCCTCGGTTTATTTCACGATCGGCGGCTATGATGCAGCGACGCTCGCCGCCTATAAGGCAAAGGGCGAAGCGGTGCCGAGCAATCATTCGCCCTTCTTCGCGCCCGACCATAACAAGGCGATCCGCACGGGTATTCGTACGCTGACGCTCGCCGTGCTGATGGTGGCCGAGCCAAAGTGATGCCGGCCGAATAGGCGTGCCGGCTCAAGGTCGCGGGCTTCTGCGCCGCATGGCGGAGCTGACTGCACGCGCCACGGGGGAGGTGCTCGATCTGGCAGAGTTCGTGCGCACATTTTGAGGCGATTCCGAAATAGAATTATCTACAAACAGTCGGCATCAGTCTATGCGGGCGGGCGCGCATAAAATATGCGCTGCGCCCGCTAGCTTTCAGAAAAGAAAATAGGATCCGCTCTCCGCCTTCGGTAACATCGTCGGACAACGGAAAGGGGCGTGACCATTCCAGCACCAGAAGCCTTACGGCGAAACGTCGGCCTCCTCGGGGTGGTAATGTTCGGCGCGGGAACCGCCATCGGCGTCTCCATCTTTTCGGTGCTGCAACCTGCTGCCGAGATCGCCGGCTCGGGCCTGCTGATTGCCATCGCGATTAGCATGGCACCGATGTTGTTGTTTGCGACCGTCTACGCCTGGCTCGCCTCGATCGCACCGACGTCGGGCGCCTCCTACGAGTGGCCACGACGGTTCCTGAGCCCGGTGGTCGGCTTTGCGATCGCCTGGCTGCGCATTATCAGCAATGTCGGGGCAATCGTCATTCTTGCGCGGGTCCTCACCAACTATTTGAGCATGGTCTTCCCGATCGCGCCGACGCCGGTCATCGTCGGCATCCTCACGCTTGTCTTCGCCCTGAACCTGATTGGTGTAGCCGTTGCCGCCCGGCTGCAGGTCATACTGATGCTCGCGCTGATCGCCGTCCTCGCGCTCTTCGTCGTGTCCGGGGTGCCGCTGGTGAGCGAGGCGCGCATCGGACCGCTGGTCACGGACGGCTTCGGCCCGATCATCGCGGCCGTGCCGCTTCTGATAAGCCTCTTCTTAGGGATAGAGTCAGCCGTCGAGATCGGCGACGAGGTGCGCTCCCCAGAGCGGACGATTCCACTCGGGATCGCCTTGGCCATACTTCTGACGGCGCTGGTCTACAGTGCTGTGGCGGCGACCGCCCTAGGGCTGATCGGCCCGCAGGCGCTCGCGATCAGCAAGGCTCCGTTGCTTGACGCGGCGATCCGACCGCTCGGGCGGTTGGCGCTTCCCATCATCGTCGGTGCGGCGACGGTCTCAATCGTCAAAGCGATCAACGCCACCGCCCTAATCTTCTCCCGTAGCATTTACGCGATGGCAGCGAAGCACGCTCTACCACCCGCCCTCGCGGCCATTCACCCCCGCTTTGGGACGCCATACCGCGCGGTGATCGCATGCTATTTAGCGGCGCTTGCGGGCCTGCTAATGCCACCGAGTCTGATTTTCCTTCTGCTTGCCATCAACATCCCGACGATGTTGAAATACATAGCATGTTCGCTCTGTGCGGCGCGGGTAGCGGCGAACGATCCAGACCTGGCCAGTTCATCCCGTCTTCGGATCGGCCGGCGGACGATCACGCTAGTCAGCTGGTCGGCAGTCGTCGCTGGCATCGTCATCATCCTCGCCGGTATCGAGTCCGATTGGCGTCCTTATTGCCTGGTGGTTGGCTGGCTGGCGGTCGGCATGGTGTTCTACAGTTTGTATTCACGGCAGCATATCGTTGTAACGCCAAGTGGACCGCGCAATGCCCTGTGAGCCGGCAGCGCCCTATGAGGATGTCACCTTCAAGCAGCTCTTAGCATAACCACCCGATCGGAATCATTTCGATAGGCCGTCGTTAGCTTTTTCGAAGCGGTAGCGCGGTCGTATATTTCATCTCACTAAGAGCGACAATGGACTGCACGTCGATCACGCCGGGTAGTCGCAGTAGCATCTTGAATATGAACTTCTGATACCATTCCATTGATGATACGATGACCTTAATGAGGATGTCGCGCTCGCCAAATATCGAATAACACTCCGTTATCTCCGGCAATAACTCGATTTTTCGCGAAAACTCGACCCGTTGTTCCTCGGACAATGTTTTCATTTTTAGTGTAGCGAAAATAAATTGATCGCTTCCGAATTTACTCCGATCCAAAATCGCGACTTGTCGTGCGATATAACCCTCGTCCCGAAGTCGTTGCAGACGCCTCCAGCACGGTGATTGGGATAGGCCAACGCGATCTGCAAGATCGTTGGTCGACAGAGAACAATCCTGCTGAACTTGCTCAAGAATGCGGATATCAATGCTGGAAAGTTCGTCTGGCATGGCACAAGCGTGACACGCTTGAACCGAACCAACAACATAAAATATGCACACTGATGAATCATTCGTTTCGAGCGCAGCGTGCGTTAAGGGCCGTGCTAGGAAACGCGCGCTACGCCGTCACGATCTTACCATCAACGACCGCGACGGCCCATGACGTCAATGTCTTACCATTGCACGGCCTGCCGCATAGGTCGTTTTCAACCTTAAACAGTCAAGCATTCCGGGGCAAGCAACGTCTATCAGGCAACGATATGTTCGTGTTGAACAGCCACGCTCCCGACTAGAACCAGTCCGCGCATTCTCTCTACGAGAACGTCGAACGCGTTGATACCGTCACTGTTGATGTCGGCAGTCACGGTACACTCATCTTCTGTGAAGCGGGCCTCAACAGAACGCATTTCGATATCCCGTTGGTGCAAGATGTTGATGATACGCAGTAGGAGCTCCGGTGTTGCGGCGCCGCGCACGGTCAGGCGCGTCACGGGTCTATGCCGCAGCGGACTGCGGTGAGACCATCCGGGGAGCATCAGTGATGATTTTCATCGCCATTGCATCCGCTGCGCGATGCGAGCCGATGCCTTGGGCTTCGGCCAGCGTGAGAACTTGGCTCAGCCGGGTAGGGATAGCATCGACTTTCTGGGACACATCGTCGAGCCTCCAATTTAAATACTCCGCAGCGACGTTGATGATACCACCAGCGTTCACGAGATAGTCCGGTGCATAGAGGACGCCGAGGTCCGCGAGCCTGTCCCCCACCTCCGCTGTGGCGAGCTGATTGTTCGCCGCACCGCACACGACCCGCGCCTTCATGCGGGGTAACATGTCCAAAGTCAGAACGCCGCCCAGAGCGCACGGTGCGAAGACGTCGACCGGTGCCGAGAGGATAGCGTCGGACGACAAAACTTGGGCAGAGTAGAGCACCGAAGCGCGCGCTGCCACCTCGGAGCGGGGCTCGGAGATGACGAGGCGCGCGCCTGCGCCATGAAGTAGCCGGCACAACTCCATACCAACGTTGCCAGTACCCTGTACGGCAACCGAGACCTCACTCAGGTCTCGGCCCAGCTGTCTGCGGACAGCCACGCGCATCGCCTGGAACACGCCATAAGCGGTCCAGGGTGATGGGTCGCCCCCTGGGACGTTCGGACGTTGGGGAAGCCCTGCAACATGCGATGTCCGCTCGGAGACACAGGCCATGTCGTTCAAACCGGTCCCGACATCCTCTGCCGTTACGTAGCTGCCACCTAGATCGGCGACCGCCCGTCCAAAGGCGGAGAACAAGGCTCGTCGATCGAAGCCCTTCTCTGGTCGCATGATGACGGCTTTGCCGCCACCTAGTGGGAGGCCGGCAAGCGCATTCTTGAGGCTCATCCCGGTTGCCAGTCGCACGGCGTCATAGCTCGCCTCTGCGTGCGTCGCATAGTGCCAAAAGCGGCAACCCCCGGCGGCAGGGCCGAGCGCGGTGGAGTGGATGACGATAAAACCTTGCAAGCCGCTCTGGGGATCGTCGAGCCGAACGGAATGCTCGGGCGGAAGGAAATTGGTCATCGTCTGCACTCCTTGAAGATGCGCAAATCTACCGCCATCACGCAGAATTTGCTGACCTATTTCGTTGCCTTTCTAACACCGATCGACCATTACGTACCGCTATAACTGCGCTTCCTGGAGAGATTGACCTCGATGCTTGATGAAGGCGATAGAAAAATCCTTCGTGTGATCCAGGAGGACGCGAGCTTGCCTACCGCTGCCATAGCTGAGGCGGTCGGGATGTCGGTGTCACCATGCTGGCGTCGCTTGGATCGCTTGGCAAAGGAAGGCATAATCCGAAAACGGGTTGCACTTGTTGATCGACGTAGCGTTGGCCTCAATGCTCAGGTATTCGCGCAGGTTAAGCTCAATGCTCACGGCCGCGCGAATCTTGACGAATTCGCTGAAGCTATACGTCGCTTTCCCGAGGTACTGGAATGTTACGTACTTATGGGCTCGGTCGATTTTATGTTAAGAATAGTCACTGCAAATATTGAGGACTACGAGAGATTCTTTTTCGATAGCCTGTCTAAGCTCACGGGCGTGCAGGAGATTACATCGACCGTCGCATTATCGGAGATAAAATCTACAACCGCGCTTCCGGTATGAGGATGCGTCCGGTTACCGAAACGATAGCAACATGCGCGATCGTTAGGTCTTGTTCTATGGGACGTTGCAAGAATACGGCATCCCCCCTTACGCCTGGTGCTCCGAGCGCTATGCTGCCTAGCAGGGTCATGTCGATGAGCACCAAGCCTGCCTCGCTCATCTCGCGCGCGGCCTGCGCCACCGCCACGCCCCTCGGCCAAGCATCGCTCGACCGTCGTTTCGAACAGCCGGCGCAGCAGGTCGCTGTCGCGGAAGCGGCCATGGCGGTTCTTCGAGAAGGTAGGATGGTCGGGCACGTCGCCCTCCAGCTCGAGCCGGCAGAACCAGCGATAGGCCAGGTTCAGATGCACCTCGTCGCACAACCGACGCTCGGAACGGATCCCCATGCAGTAGCCGATGATGAGCATGCGAATTATCAGCTTGGGGTCGATCGATGGTCGTCCCATCTCGCTGTAGAATGGCTTGAGATGTTCGCGGATGCCTGACAGGTCCACGAACCGGTCGATCGAACGCAGCATGTGGTCCGCAGGAACATGACGCTCCAGACTGAAGCTGTAGAACAGCGCTTCCTGCGCTACCGTCCGCTCGCCCATCATCGGCCCGTCTCCGCTCACCTTGCGAAGATTGAATCAGACCACCGACCCCACTGCAAGGCCGACTTTTTCAACACAATCGGGCAGTTGCTGCCGTGGCCGTCAAACGCTGGTATGCCGGTCAGCGTCAGAGTGTCCGGCAGCGCCCGGTTTTGACGGGTTGCCGGACAAGATCGGCGCGCAACGAGTTTACGGACACGTTCTGTTCGCTCCTAGCGTACGCAAAACTCACTTTCGTGTCGTGACCCCTATTACTTCAAGGTCGGCGCGACGCTGACGATTCCGGTGCTGTTGGTGACACTCACCGCGCTCGCCATAAGGCTCAGTCTGTAATGCCGCTTCGCACGCTCTCCGATCCCAATCACCTGCCCGCGCTCGATCGCCGCTATGCGCTCGACCGTCCCGCCCTCGGGCTGGGCGCTGGTGATCCGCCTCCGCGCATCCTGCTGCTCTACGGCTCCCTGCGGGAACGGTCGTTTTCCCGGCTTTGCGTTGAGGAAGCAGCCCGCCTGCTGCAATTCTTCGGCTGCGAGACGCGGATCTTCGATCCTTCGACCCTGCCGCTACCCGACCAGGTGACGGGGGACGATCACCCGGCCGTCCACGAACTGCGCGAACTGTCGATGTGGTCGGAAGGACATGTGTGGTGCAGCCCCGAGCGGCACGGCCAAATTACCGGCATCATGAAGCTGCAAGTCGATCACCTGCCCCTGTCGATGGGCGGAATGCGACCGACACAGGGGCGAACGCTCGCCGTCATGCAGGTGTCGGCCGGATCGCAGTCGTTCAACAGCGTAAACACGCTGCGCGTTCTAGGCCGTTGGATGCGAATGGTGACGATCCCCAACCAGTCGAGTGTCGCCAAGGCGTTCAACGAGTTTGACGACGCCGGCCGGATGAAGGCGTCCAGCTATTACGACCGGATCGTGGACGTGATGGAGGAACTGGTGCGCTTCACGATCCTGCTGCGACCACACAACGGGCAGCTTGTCGATCGCTATTCGGAACGCAAGGAGGCCGGAGTAGCGATCAACCCGACGACGGACTTGTCGAGCATCGCGGTTGCGCCCCACGTTCCAAAGTCCTGAATATCTGCTTTCCCAAAAAGGAACGTACTTCGCGATCTCATCAAGGAGCAATCCTGGACGTGCACAGATAACAGCCGGTCCTGATTCTGCTTTTCTCAAATTATGTTCTCATTATATATTCTCGTTGAACGCCGGTAATGTTGGCTACCTGAGAAGGGTCGAAACATGACAATCGACAACGCACTGCGCGCTTATGCCTCAGGACACAGCTCGGCCAAGGAGACAAAGGAACATACCGGACTGGATTATGCTCAAATCCTGGATGGTCTCGGCCGGCTGAACCTTCGCGTACCACCGCCCGCCTTTGACGGCCCCGACGGCGAAGCGCTGCGTGATAGCGCGGATCGCTTCACAGCGTTCCTGAAGCAGGTGCGCTGACACGGCGGTTTACGGCCTGATCGTCTTTCAATGCGTCGCCCCTCATGACGTGGCGAAAGCGGGCGTGGTCTACACATCGTGCCCTTTAGCGGCTATAATCACTGTCTGACGACCCTGGAGGCCCTAACGCCATGAACGTCTATCGGCAGATCAAAACACCCTCAATCACGACGGCCGAGCAAGCCCGCCGGCGGTACGCTATCGACTTTGCCCGCGGCAGCGTCAGGATGGAGGGGTTCGTACTCGATACTGATACCGAAGCCCTGTTCGCCGACTATGTAGCCGGCAAGCTCGATCGCGCTGCCCTCAACTCCGCTATCTTAGAATATTGTGGCGTTGCAGCCGCCTAAAAGCATCGAGACCATCGAAGCCGCCCTCGTCGCAAACCGCATCGCAGAGATAATCGAGCGGCCGATCGACGGGAATTACGACGCAGCGCATCTGCGCGAATTCCACAGGTTCATCTTCCAGGATCTACCCAAGTACGCGCCGGGTGAATATCGTCCTGACGCGCCATCGCACGGTAAGGAACGCCGGCTCGAATCCGAGCCGATCAATCCACATAGGGTAGAATATGCCCTACGTCCTGAAGTGGACGAACGGTTAGACACAGTGCTGCGAGGGCTACGCGGCGGGGACGCTCTGAGGGGGCTTTCCACCCCCGACTTCGTCAGCACGATCTCGAAGCTCTATGGCGATCTCGATCATCTCCACCCCTTCTCGGAAGGCAACAGCCGTACGCTTCGCAGCTTCACACGGCAGCTTGCCGAGGAAACCGGACATGAGCTGGACTGGAACATTACCAACGCGAATGCGGTGACGCGCGATGCGCTTTACAAAGCGCGTGATATCGAGGTTTTACGTCGGACATATCCGGCTATCGATGCCGTAAGCACGTCTCAGCAAGAGGGTGATAGGCTCATGCTCAAAGCTGCAGAGACTCTTCGGCGGTTTGCCAATGCGGATCGGCTCGATGAATTAATACGCCAATCAGCCGAACAACGCCTTGCTACAGTGGCCGGAACCCGAACAGTACCGATTGACGATGCGGAAGCGGAAATAGCTACGCTACTACCCGCAGCACGGCGACAAGCCGCTGCAACGGAGGAAACGACGCGCGTGGCTTCCCTACGCAACCGTTCCCTCGTGCCAGCACATTCGCAAGCCGTCGCGCGGAAGTCGATGTTGGATGGAGAACGTGCGCCAGACCGGCTGCTGGGTATCCTGCGCGACCAGGGGAAGGGCAGCGTCACATTCGAACGCGCGCCTGGAGAGGCGGCGCTCAACCGTGTGCTTGCCTACCAAGAGGGCATGGAAAGACAGTTGGCTAACCAGCTAAAGGATACACCGAATGGAACGACCCAAGAGGTTTCCTCAACGCCAATCCCAAACATCCAGCCCCATCCAGAACGTCTCGCGGTTCACAGCCGCGATGCTGGACGCAGCTCGACCTCTCGATCCGAACCAGCCATTGCGGAAGGACGCGGCATGCAAGGGCTACTGAGCTTAGGCCGAGGAAGCACCTTGGCCGGGTTAGCAGAAAAAGTACCGGCTGGCCGATCTATCCCCGACGGCGCGGAACAAGTCGTAGTAATGAACGGTAGCCGGCTTCACGAACGCCGGTACGAAGGTAGTTGGGAGGTCCAGAAGTCCGACCCGCAGGGCATGCTGCCAAAAGGTGTTTTTCGTCTCGATACTGCTGCGCCAGCTAAGAACGACGACGGGACGACTTACGGCGGATCGATCTTACACGTCAGCGGAAAGGGCGTGTATCAGATCCATGGCAATGGGGTTGCTCGGCACGAGATTTCCGCTTTCCCACAGGTCCCGAACGTTGGGGATAGCCCAAAGATTGTCTACGCTAACGGGCGTGCGACGATCGTCAGCCGCGATCCACAATCGCAAGGGCAGGGTCGCAGCCGCTAGATTACCGTTGCATCCTTAATTTCGTGAGGGCTGCGGGGACTGTCCCCAGATTAGCGATGGCGAAACGGGACGAAGGAAAGATACGTCTAGCGTCAATCTGGGTATACCCGGAATGACGCTTTCAAATTGGGCTGTACAATCAGGGTCGATTTCGCGACTGAACAGGTGTCATTTGCATACCCTGGCAGGACAGTCGGAGGGGCAGACGGGCGTCGTTCGAAGAGGGGCAGGGGAAGAGTGTCTTCCCTTGCTACCGTGGTTTGCGTCGAGCGGGTATCCCGATGTTCAGATTCCTCGAACTACCTCGGGGCGTAGCCACCGCGCCGCCTCTCCCAGTGATCTGTTAATCGTAATTCACGGGAAAGTTCGCTGAGCGCCGCATAGATACCAGCTTGGTCGAAATGCGTGCGTCGCTCGTCTAGCGAATGGATAGTAACTAACGTTACCATAGGTAGTCATGCGTACTGCAAGGCCGGGAAATTTGTTAATCTAGCCAATGCATTATGGCTGGATGATCGGTTCCTTGTCATCTGTGTTTGCGTGCATTCGTCACGCGCACGACGCCCGCCTTATGGTTGTAGCCGGCATTGTGTGCGCTATCGGTATCTATGCGTCGTTCGCGCTCGCCTATCATGCGGCGCGGCACGAGGGGCGGGTGCGGACCTATTGGGGCCTGGTCAGCGTCACCGCCAGCGGCTGTACCGCATGGGCTACGCATTTTATCGTACTACTGGCCTTCAAGCCCGGCATGCCAGCGGCATTCGACCCGGTATTGACATTCATATCGCTGTCGTGTGCGATCATCGGCATCGGAACGGGCGTATCTATTGCGATACGCGCGCGCGGAACTGTTAGACAGTTCATTGCCGGCTTGGTCGTCGGTATCGGCGTCGCAACGCTCCACTATGTCGGGCAAGCCGCCTATCTCGTCCAAGGTGGCGTCTCCTGGGACCTCGGCCTGGTACTACCCTCCATCGTTGCTAGCTTGCCGATCTCGGGGTTGGCTATGGTGGCAGCTGCCAGTCGCAACCGCCGTATCCGCGCTTGCGCCGCGCCGCTGCTGATCTTTTCGATCGCGCTCCTCCACTTCTGCGGCATGGCAGCCATGACGCTGCATTTCGATCCTGCTGCACGCTTCCCTGCCGATGCGGTGTCACCCCAGGCGATCACACCGGTGGTGGCTGGCGTATCGTTTGCGCTCATACTGCTGGCCGTTCTCGGATGGCGCTTCGATATCGCGGCCAAAGTGCGTCTTCGCCGCGATCGTCGCCGACTGCGCGAACTCGCCGACGTTGCCTTGGAAGGGTTGCTGATCTGCCAGGGCGATAGGATCGTGACCGCCAATACCAGTGTCGAGCGTCTTTCCGGGTATGAGCCAGGACTGTTGTCGGGCAGCTTCGTCAGCTCGCTTCTACCCGGACTGGATATAGCGAGCCTGCCCGAACGTGAGGAACGCGAAGTCCAACTCATCGACGCCACCGGGCATGCGGTGCCGGTCCGGGTATTGCGTCAAGAGGTTGCGCTGGGACATAAAATTCAAACAGTCATCGCCGTTCGCGATCAACGCGAGCGCCTCAGAACCGAGGCGCAGATCCGAACCCTGGCGTTTAGCGATGCCTTGACAGGGCTTCCCAACCGAACACGCTTTTTCGATCTCCTTGCAGTCCACGCAGCATCACGGCGCGAACGCGATCAGGTATTTGCCGTGCTCATGCTCGATCTCGACCGGTTCAAATCGATCAATGATACCCTGGGTCATGGCGCTGGCGATCTGATATTGGCGATGGTGGCTGACCGACTAAGTACGACACTGCGCGAGGGCGACGTGGTTGCACGTCTTGGTGGCGACGAATTCGCTATCCTGCAACTAGGCGCTGGTGACCTCGAGGCAGCAGCGACGCTCGCGACCCGCATCATCAGGGCGATTGAAGCGTCTCCGTTCATGCTCGATGGTCAGTTCCTCTATCTCGGGGCCAGCGTCGGCATCGCCATCGCGCCAAGTGACGGTGACGATCCAGCGGAACTCATGCGCAATGCGGATCTCGCATTGTATGCCGCCAAAGCGGACGGCAAGGGGGTCTGGCGCCGGTATGACGTGTCGCTTGACGATAAGGTTCAAGAGCGGCGGACGCTTGAAGCTGGCCTGCGATGCGCGTTAATCGAGGGGCAGCTCGAGCTCCACTACCAGCCCCTGATGGACACACGGACGGGCCAGATCACGTCCGCGGAGGCTTTGGTTCGCTGGAACCATCCCGAACGCGGCATGATTCCACCGGTCGAGTTTATCGGGCTGGCGGAGGAAACGGGCCTGATCTTACCGCTTGGCGATTGGGTATTGCGCACAGCCTGCCTCGAAGCGGCAACTTGGCCGAATGGCATCAGCGTTGCCGTCAATCTCTCACCGGTTCAGTTCCGCGAACGCTCGCTTGTGGCCAATGTCTCTGCTGCACTGGCGGCTGCCGGCCTGTCTCCCCAGAGACTCGAGCTTGAGATTACCGAAGGTGTTCTCCTCACCGACGAGGACCGGACGCTTGCAACATTGAACGAGCTCAAGGCATCGGGCGTGCGTATATCGATGGACGATTTCGGGACTGGCTATTCGTCGTTGAGTTACCTGCGAAAGTTTCCGTTCGACAAGATCAAGATCGATCAGTCATTTGTTCGTCAGATACCCCAGGATCCCGAAAGTGCCGCCATTGTGCGTGCCATCATTACGATGGGGACATGCCTGGGTATGTCCACCACCGTAGAGGGCGTCGAAACGTTGGAGCAATTCGATTTCTCGGTCGCGGAAGGATGTGCCACAATTCAAGGGTATCACATCAGCCGTCCGCTCGAACCGACTGCCCTTGCAACGATGCTGGCAGCCGAGGCGGGCAACATCGGCTTAGTTTCGGCTATGAATGAACAGGTACCAAGCGGGTTTGCGGATCGCGCAAAGGCGCTGGATCACCTCGTCTGACGAGCTGGATCGCACTCGGCAACACCGTGGGCGCTCCTACATCGGCCACAATGACAGAGGCCTTCGCGTTACGCTTTGCGGTATAAAGCAGTCCGTCGGCGCGTAGCAGCAGTGCATCGTAATCGAGGCGGTGACCTGGCGGGGCTATAACAGCGCCCATGCTGATCGTTGACAGCGCAGGCAGACTGATCAGTGCCTCACTGATGGTGCGATGGAAGTCGATCGCGAACTGCTCACCGCTACCTGCATCCGGGAGTGCTGCGATAAACGCGAACTCATCGCCCCCCATACGACCGACGAACCCATAGCTCTCGAGCCCGCGTACGGCAGCGCGCGAAGCTGTTCGTATCGTATCGTCGCCCACGGCATGGCCATGATGGTCATTGATGGACTTGAAATTGTCGAGATCCATAACACCGACCACTACCGGCATCGTCGTAGACGACAGCATCGTGACCATCGCGGCTTCGAAACTTGATCTGTTCAGCAAGCCTGTCATGCCATCGAGCCGTGCAGACGCACGTTCACGCTCGTAAGCGCGTCGTAAAGCCCACATCGTTGCCACAACGAACGCCAGCACTGCGCAGCGAAGACCTACCCGAAGCAACGTTATCGTGGTCGTAGTTGGGATACCCGTTTGAATGGTAGCGCGCGTATTCAACACGATAGCGATTACCGCTGAAAAGACCGCTGCACGACGACTTAACCGCCACGAGACCAGGCCCAGCAATAAAACATAGACCGGCCCCATGCCGATCGCGGGATAGATGATGTCAATGATTTGCAGAATGAGAGCTATCAGTAGGACGGAGGCTGTGACCGTTGTCGTCGACGCGGCTTCAAGGCGATCTGCCATCGTCATGCTCTTTAGTCCTGACATTTACGTACGGCTTTTTTTCGTATCCGACACGTAAACGCGGACTCGCCGCGTATGCCCCTGAATGGTTTACAGATTGATAATCAAGGACTTATTCGAAGCATCGGGCGTGTTGCTCATCGCCGTTACTGCCTCTGCGAGAGGCACCGTCCCGAAAGGGGGGCGCCTTGCCCTGGTGATGACCGTTCAACGAACGGTCGCGTAGCAAAATTCCTAGATTGCGGACGTTTCGAATGTCGTCATTTTCGCGACACTGGAATGTCGGCTCTGAGAAGGAAGAGGACCGGCTAGAGGATGTTTGGAATCGTACGCTAAGCTCGCCGAGCGTCCCGATTGGGATCGTAAAGCGAGCGTTCGTACGGTCTATTGAAAGTTGGCGCAGGTGATGCCGTTCGTTCGGCATCACCTGCGCCGCTTCCAACTAGATTTCTAAGCGGGCACTGAAAAGGCTTGATTCCAAGACAACGTTTGGCAATCAGCCTTCCACTGCGTCCACGTTCACGGCGGACTCGGCCAGTTCCGTCATCATCTCGTCGCCGCTGTACATGTCCTTGACCGCAGCATCGAGCTTGGCGACATCGTCATCAAGCTTCAACGCCTTCGCAAATGCGGCGACCGTGCCAAAGCCAGTAATGCCGTAGTGGGTCATACGCTGATACTGAGCGATGATCGCTGCGTCGAGTACGGGACCGGTCTTTGGCGCTTCCTCAACGGTATGCTTGAGCGCCTCGGCGACCAAGCCCTCCATACCCTTGCAATGCTCCTTCTTGAGCTTTTCGTCCTGGCCCTCGATCAGCGCCTTCAGAATGTCGGTGTGCTTGGCGATGCCGTCCTGCGACGATTGCAGCATATCCTTGAGCTTCTTGTTCGTCGCCTGACCGACGATCTTCTTTAACGCCTTGGCCATCTGATCGTTTGCCGACCAAAGATCCTTCAACTCGTCAACGTAAAGCTCCTGAAGCGTTTCGATCTCAGCCATGTTCGTCTCCTGCGGATATGTAACGACAGCTGAACGATCAGCTACGCTTAATCGGTCCGGTAAATTTCGCGGGAGAGCAAGAACGGTGCAGGGCAACGGCATCACCCCGCTGGTTATTTTAGACCAGCGGACAGCATAATTGTGGATTGTTACGGACCATCCGGGATCATGCATCGTTAAGGAGCGTCGGCATTATCCGGCACCCCAAGAGAGGATATCTAATGGCCGTCAAATTTGCCGGAACGATGAACGCGGTCAATCGCGGGCTGGACGCGACCAAGCCAGCCAAGGGCGCCGATATGGTGGAAGATTGGGAAGCAGCTCTGGCCGACCTTGATGTAGTGGGCGCCAAGGGCATCCTTCGCGATCTCGGATCACTGCGGAAGCAGCTCGAAAAGGATGAGCCCGACGCCGACCGTGTACATGCTCTGCTTCACCGGCTTGGTGCTGCGACGACTAAGATCGCTGACAAGGCGGACAAGTCGCAGGACAAGCTAAAGGCATTGGGCGAGGCCCTGACCGAGGCGGGCGAGGATCAGCCCGACGAGGAAGAGGATACTGAGGCCGCTGCCGCACCGAAGCGCGCGCGCAAGAAGAGCTGATTGACGCAAGGGCGGACGTTCGTCCGCCCTTGTTTTATTGTGAGGCTAGGCTCCAACAGCGGCTGGTTCATCCTTGTGGAGATCGCGCCCATGCTTGCGATCCAGCAGCCGCAGGATAGGCGTCACCGTTAGGCCATGCAGGACCACAGAGAAGAGCACGACGAGACCGACCAGTCCCCATAGGCGGTCGGCGCCGGCGACATCGACGTGGTTGAGACCGTAAGCTAAATAGTAGATCGTTGCCGCTGGATAAGCCGAGGATCGCGCCATGCTTTGGATCGTGCGTACCTGATCGATCAGGCGGCAGCACGCTCCTCCTCTACCGCCAGATCTCGCAAAATCGAATGCAACTTATCGCCGCTGAAGCGAGACGGATCGAAGTTGCTCGCCGTTGCCACATCGGCAAAACGCGCCGCATTATCGTCTGACATACCGACGAACCCCATTGCCCAGTTCGGAAAACTTCGTGCCTTGATCGGCTCCATTGCGAGGAGAGAGACTTCGCTATGGCGGTCATCCTGTTGGATGCGTTCGAAAGCAAGTTCCACCACGTCAAGAGGGCCTTCGAGCACCTGAGCGAAACAACCGGCGTTAAACATCAGCGCGCCAGTGATGCCATCCCGTTCATTGTTCGCGCGGCTCGTCGCGAGGATATCGTTCACTTCTGCCGCGAACGTGTCAACGTCGCAGGTCGTCAGATTACGACTGTAATACACCAAACGATAGTCCTCAGTGGACATCACCATCTCCTTCGATTTTCCTGCCAAGGAAGGACTGCACGCTCGCCTGCGCCATCGGCCGTCCAGTGAGGTACCCTTGAACGTGGGTACAATTTTGATCGCGTATGCGCTTGAGCTGATCAGCGGTCTCGACGCCCTCGGCGGTAATCGCCATACCGAGGCTGGTGCCGAGGCTTGATACGGCTTTCAGTATGCTTCACTATCCGGATCGTCGCCGGCAACGAACGAGCGATCAATCTTGATCTTATTAAACGGAAATTTCTGTAAGTAGCTCAGCGACGAGTACCCAGTGCCAAAATCATCCATTGATATTTTGACGCCTAAGGCGCGCAGGGCGTGTAGCGTCGTCAGCACGTTGTCCGTATCGGCGAGAAGAGCACCTTCGGTGATTTCGACCTCGAGGCGTTCCGGATTGAGCCCCGATCTCTCAAGCGCCAAAGACACAGACGCAAGCAGCGTGTCCGCCTTAAACTGCAGCGGCGAGACATTCACCGCCACAACGAGGTCTCCTGGCCACGCCGCCGCCTCCATACATGCGGTCAGCAGTACCCACTCGCCTATCTTGACGATCAGTCCGTTTTCCTCGGCGACGGCAATGAAGTCGAGCGGAGGCACATTGCCGCGGACAGGATGCTGCCAACGTAACAGGGCCTCAAAGCCCATCACCGTATCAGTCGAGAGATCGAAAAAGGGCTGGTAGTGGAGTTCGAACTGTTTGAGCGCCAGTGCTCGGCGCAGGTCGATCTCCAGCTCGCGGCGCTCGTGCAGCAGCCTGTCCATACCGTGCTCGAAAAAGCGATAGCGTCCGCGGCCCGCACGCTTTGCTTCGTAAAGCGCCAGATCTGCATTGCGCAGAACATCGCGAGGCTGCATCGAACCTGACCCCAGCGCCACGCCGATGCTGATGCCAATGTTCACCGTGTGCCCGCCTAGCACATAGGTTCGCCCGATCAGGTCGACCAGGCGTTCGGCTAGAAACTCCGCATCGCGAGGCGAACGAATGCCGCGCTGGAGGATAACAAATTCGTCGCCCCCAAGCCTGGCAACGAGATCATCCTTGCGTGAAGCCTTACGCAGCCTGTCCGCCACTTTCTTGAGCAACTGATCGCCGATGCCGTGCCCCAGCGTGTCGTTGACCATCTTGAAGCGATCGAGATCGAGGCAGAGCAACGCGACTGGCTCGCCACCCTCGACGGTGCCGGGCAGTGCGCGTTCAAGTGTGGCCATGAAAGTGTTGCGCAAAGCAAGCCCCGTCAGATCATCTGCCTGAGCCTGCGTTTTTTCGATGGCAATGGCGACTGGCCAGAGGCTGATGCAAATGTTACCGCCGCCAATTGGATTTAACAGCGCTTCATATGCTTCGGATTGCCGCGTCATGAGCCTCATGCTCGACGGGCCGTCGGCGATCGACACCGAACGCAGATAATCGGCGAAAATGTCGGGTAGCGTCAGTCCGACGATCCAGCCACCAAAGCTGGCTGCGGCGGTCGCGTTGGCATAGGTTATTTCACTGTTGGCGTCGACGACCAAGACGGGATGCTGAAGTGATTCCAGTATCCGCGCGGAAGAAGCCGATGCAATCTCGGAGTTCTGCATTAGATTTTGAAACATGGATCGAAATGCTCCGGGAACTGCCCCCGGCAGTAGCGGCTACAAGCGAACGAGACGTTAAAGCCCAGCCCTTTCTGCTTGATGCAGCCGACGTAACTAGCATTCCACGTCCATTAACACGTGGCGGAAAAACAGCGATTCACGTGCCTCACAAACGGGGAATAGCTAGCGGGCAAGGGGAAAACGGCTGCCTTAGGCGTCAGCCACCTCAAGACTCCCGTTCGCAGTTTAAAAATTGCCTCACCCACGCCAGATGAGTTAGGAAAGGTTGTCGCACATCTCCTGACTTGTTGACGTCGCACATTTCCCCTCTTCTGCGACAGGGATGTACCCGAGCACCGCAGCTACAACAGGAGCGGCCGCTCACCTCAGTCAGACCACGTGCTGTTCAAGCCTTCCTGCGCAGAAAGTACGCCGAACTGCGGGCACCCAAATGAGCCGCTCTAGCAACATTTCGGGCCGCCATTGCTTCTGCATGTCAGTCGGCGGAGAGCGTCGATTTTCAAGGGGGACGCGACGTTGGAAGATACCATTCTATTGCTCGTCGTGGGGGTCGCTGTCGCCGGCGTGTTTGGTCAATGGCTCGGATGGAAGCTCCAACTCCCGTCAATCATCCCGCTGCTGGTGATCGGCGCGCTGTTGGGGCCAATTGGCGGCATCGTACGGCCATCGGCGGCACTCGGCGATGTCATGCGGCCGGCGATCGGCATGGCGGTGGCGATCATCGTTTTCGAAGGCGGCCTGAACCTCAATTTGCGGGAGCTTCGTTCGGCTGGATCGGGCATTATGCGACTGGTTGCAGTCGCGCTGCCGCTCAATTGGCTCCTGGGTACGCTGGCGGGACATTGGGTAGCCGGGCTGTCTTGGCCGGTGGCGATCCTCGTCGGCGCAATCCTCGTCGTGACAGGGCCAACCGTCATCATGCCGCTGCTGCGGCAGGCAAAGCTCGAGCCGCGCGCCGCGGCGTTCCTGCGCTGGGAAGCCATCGTCAACGATCCGATTGGTGCCACACTGACGCTGCTCGTCCTGAGCTATCTGACGTTGTCGACCACGATGAGCGGGAGCGCGGCGATCATTCATCTCGCCTGGCATACGCTGCTGGGCGCTGGCCTTGCGGCCGCTTTGGGTCTGGCGGTGCCGTTCGGCATCCGGACGTTGTTCGCGCGCGATCTCGCGCCCGAGTACCTCAAGACGCCGATCCTGCTAGCGAGCGCGCTCGGCATCTATGCGGCAGGGGAGGCGATCCAGCCCGAGACCGGACTAGTGGGAGCGACTCTGTTCGGCGTCGTGCTTGCCAATATCGATGTCACCGGCCTTCAGGAACTCCGCCGTTTCAAGGAGTCGCTGACGGTCTTCCTGGTGTCAGGGCTATTTATCCTCCTCACAGCCAACATCGACCGCGGCACGGTCGAGATGCTGAGCTGGCCGATCGCGATGACGACGCTGATGATCCTGTTCGTCGTTCGGCCGGTGGCGATTTGGCTCGCGACGATCGGCGCGAAGGCGAGCTGGCGGGAACGGCTACTGGTTGGATGGATCGGCCCGCGCGGCGTGGTGGCTGCAGCAATCGCAGGGGTTGCCGGCGAGCGTCTCGCCCACGCCGGCTATCCCGATGCACGTCTCGTCCTACCCCTCGTGTTCGCCGTCATCGCGTCCACGGTGCTGCTGCACGGACTGTCGCTGGCACCCCTCGCACGTCGCTTGAAGCTCGCGTCGGGTGGGCGGGGCGGCCTGCTAATCGTCGGTGCCTCGCGCTGGACGGTGAGGCTTGGCGAAGCGCTTCACGGCGCCGGCATTCCGGTAGTCGTGGTCGATCGATCGGCATTGGCGCTCAAGGCTGCCCGGCTCGCTGGATTGAAGACGCTACGGGTTGAGGTGCTCTCGGTAATCGGTGAGGAGGTGGTCGACCTGCGCGATGTCGAGCAGGTACTCGCAGCGACGCCGGACGACGCCTACAACGCCCTGGTCTGCACGCGTTTCGCCCCCGAGCTTGGCCGCGAGCGTGTCCACCAGCTTGCGACAAACGAGGTCGCTACGCGGTACGAAGCGTCGCGGGAATGGCGCGGCAAGATCGTAATTGGAGAGAAAATGACCTTCGAGCACCTGGCGGACCTTATGCAGGCTGGTGCATCGTTAGTGGTCGAGCCCTACATGGATGGCGACAAACCGCCTCTTCCGGCCACTGACGACGGATGGCCTGTCGCAGTTGTACGGCACAGTGGCGAGCTGGCGTTTCTTGGCGCAGAGCATACGGCTGTGCCGGCAAAGGGCGACCTGATCTTGCGGCTCTATAAAGCTTCCCTCGCACCGGTAACGGAGCCGAAACGGGCCCGTTGGCGTCGGCTGTTGAAACGTGACGCGATCGCTGCATGAACGCTACGCCTACACATCCACCTGTCAGGTAAAGGCACCCGCCGCTCGCGCTGCATAAAGGACGTACATGTTCGACGGACTTAGCTTACCCATCTTGCTAACGATCTTTGCCGCATGCGGCAGCGTCATCTGGATCGCTGGGTTGGGCGTGTTACTGAGTGCGTCTATGCTGCAGGGTTAATTTTCCGGCCTAAACGCCAGATATTCCGGATGGGCCTCGACTCCCTCGCCGTTCTCGTCCTGTACGCCTTGGGTGTGGGTGGACTGTTCGCCATCTCTAGCACAAATCCAAGTTAACCGTGCCTTCGTCGCTAATATCCTAAGTTTCGGACGTCTCGTATGTCTCGACTTTTGCGACACCGGCGCGCTTGCATCGTGTCGCTCTGAGACCGACCCCATTTCCGAGAAACGATAGTCATCGAGACCACGATCGACCTTCCCATAATCGTATAGACCTGGAGCAATGGTCTGGATAAATCAGGAACCTAATGCTGCGCATCAGTCGTTACGCTCCAGTATCAAATGTCGCGCTACGGTGGCGCCATAATAGGGGAACATAATGGCCGATCCACACAACAAGGACGGGGCTCCTCCGCGCTCGATTCATATCGAGAAGAAAAAAGTTAACTGGCTTGCCTGGATTGCGCTTGCCGCAGGTATTCTGGCGCTGCTGTTCGCACTAAGTCGTTGCGGGCACGACGAGACAGTCGCAGTTGCACCGGCCTCAGGTTCGTCGCCGACCGAAGTCGTGGCGACGACCCCAGGCGCGGCGTCGGCAACAGCGCTTGCGGGTACCTCAGGCCTTGGTGGTTACCTCAGTGGTACCGAAGCTGCGCCGCGGACATTCCAGTTCGAACAACTGACTTTCGATACGGCTAAGGCCACGTTGCGTGCCGGCGACGCACAGGAAGTGGCGAGCATTGCTACTGTCCTCAAGCAGTATGCAAACACGCGCGTCCGCATCGCAGGCTATGCCGACGCTCGGGGGCCGGCAGCGGCTAATGTTGCTCTTGGCAAGGCGCGCGCCGACGCGGTCAAGGCGGGCTTGGTCGCGCAGGGTATCGATGCCGCTCGCATTGAAACTGTGTCTGGCGGTGAGACCGATCCGGTCGACACCAACGCTACGACCGCCGGTCAGGCTGAGAATCGCCGCACCGAGCTGGTCGTAACCTCGCGCTAATTCACTGAAATATCTGGAGACAATCATGACCCGTACCATCACCGCCTTATTCGATGACCGTAACGACGCCGACGCAGCCCAGGAACGCCTGAAGCAGTCACGCGTGGATGCCGATCACATCCGCATCCATGACAAGACCAGCGACGGCTACAATGAAACCACGCGCTCGACGCACGAGGATCGCGGCATTTGGGCGTCGATCAAGAATGCGTTTCTGCCTGACCGTGACCGCCACACATACGAAGAGGGCGTGCGTCGTGGCGGCTTCCTTCTGACCGCAGACGTCGATGACGATGCCGTCGGTGAGGCCGTCAGCGTCCTGGAAGAAGCAAACACGGTCGATATCGATGAACGTGCCGAATCCTGGCGCTCGTCGGGTTGGGACTACGAGCCAGCCGAGGCAGCGGCGACCGCTGCCAGCTATGGTCTTGATGCTTCGCCGGATCGGGCATTTGCAACGTCTGGCGACGATGTACCACCTGCTAACACGTCATCGATCTACGGACGTCGAGATCTAGACCGTGGTTCGTCGCGGGTACGCTCGTACGGCAACGACCATAGCATTGGCAGCAAGGCGAAGGGCATGGCTGACGAGGCGCTTGGTAACGTCAAGCAGGCAACCGGCAGCGTGTTTGGAAACGAGAGCCTGAAACACGACGGTATCGAGCAGGAACGTCGTGGTGAGAGTGAGCAGGGCAAGGGCCCAGACCGCTCGTAGACTAAAATGACGATGAGCGATGGCAGTGCCATCGCTCATCGTCTCCTAGTTCTTTAGCGATTAAGAATGCGCGCCTTCCTGCGGCACAGTCTCATCCCCTACCGGAAAGACCCGTCATGATCGCCGCTTCCGGGTTCCCCGATCCCTACATTCTCATTCTTACCGGCTTTGGCCTGCTGACCGCGCTTGTCGCCTGGCTGCCTCTGGCGCTTCGTAAGCTACCGCTATCGTTGCCAATCGTCTGTATCGCGCTTGGCGTTGCGCTGTTCTCGCTGCCGCAAGTCACGCTCAGGCCGTTGCCGCTTCTTTACCCCGAGATCACGGAACGCTTCACCGAGTTCGTCGTGATCATCGCGCTGATGGGGGCTGGTCTGAAGATCGACCGGGTGTTCAGGTGGCGGGACTGGGCGGTTACCTGGCGGCTGTTGGCGATCACGATGCCGCTGGGCATTCTCGCTATCACGGCGGTAACGGCATGGGGAATGGGACTGCCATGGGCCATCGCTCTGCTGCTTGCTGCCAGCCTGGCCCCCACGGATCCTGTCCTGGCAGCCGACATTCAGGTCGGGCCGCCCAAGAGCGAGGACGAAGACGAGGTACGCTTCGGGTTGACGTCCGAAGCTGGCCTCAACGATGGCTTCGCATTTCCGTTCGTCCATCTTGCTATCATGCTGGCAGCCGCAACCGCAGCCGGGAGCAGCAAACCATGGCTGGGTGAGTGGCTGACTTACCGGGTGTTATGGGAAATCGGCGCCGGCGTCGGCGCTGGCTGGCTGATCGGTCGCGCCTTTGGCTGGCTGACCTTCCACGTCCCCGCGCAAACCAAGCTTGCGCAGACCGGTGACGGCTTGATCGCGCTGGCTGCGACCTGCATCTCCTACGGCTTTACCGAGATCATCCACTGCTACGGCTTCCTCGCCGTGTTCGTGACTGCTTTGACGTTTCGAGGGACGCACCGAACGCACGACTTTCATCACGACATGCACGATGTCACCGAGCAGATCGAACGGCTCGCAATGATGGTGTTGCTGCTGCTGTTTGGCGGCGCGTTGGTCAGCGGGCTCCTGAATCCGGTATCGTTGACGGACGCGCTGATCGCGCTCGTGATCCTGCTGGTCATCCGACCGATTACTGGACTGATCGGCTTGACCGGCCACCGGGCTGACCGCTCGGAAAAACTGACGCTGGCTTTCTTTGGCATCCGCGGCGTCGGATCGATCTATTACCTGGCCTATGGTCTGAACCACATCCACGTCGATGCGGCCGAACGTCTGTGGGGCCTCCTCGGACTGGTCGTACTGTTTTCGATCGTTCTGCACGGCCTCACCGTGACGCCAATCATGCGTTTGCTTGATCAGCAACACGGGCGAGATCCGGACAAGGATGCGCCGCCCGCCGTGGGAGTTTGAGGCAAATCTGTATCGAAGATCATATCAAAACTGGCCTGTAGCATGAGAACGGCGATCGCATGCCAGATGCAAGAGATGCGTAAAGGGACAAGGCATGACCGAGACGAACAAGAGGGACTCCAGGGGGCACGACGCTGGCAGTCCCTGGGCTATTCCTGCAAAAGGCTGGAAAGACATTGCTCTGCGAGCATGGAAGGAAGCAGGCCAGGATAACATCAGCCTTGTAGCCTCAGGCGTGGCTTTCTGCGGCGTGCTCGCCATGGTGCCTATGCTGGGCGCCGTAGTGCTGAGCTATGGTCTGGTCGCCACACCCGCTACGGTGGTGAAGAACGTCCAGTCACTGACGTCAGTCATGCCGACGGATGCGGCCAAGCTGATCGGCGAACAGCTGGCCAACGTTGTGACTACATCGGACGGCAAGAAGGGGTTCGGCCTTCTGCTTGCGCTTGGCATCGCGTTGTACGGCGCAATGAAAGGCGCAACCGCGCTCATCACCTCGCTGAACATCGCCTATGACGAAGAGGAAACGCGCAGCTTCGTCCGGCTGAACCTCATCGCGTTAGCCATCACCGCCGGGGCGGTGCTTATCGCCATCGTCGCTATCATCGCGATAGCCGCAATGGGCAGCCTGGACACAATGTTCCCCTCCGCCCCTGCTATTGTTCTCATAGCGGGAAAGATTGTTTCCTACGTGGTCATGGCCGGTATGGGAGCCGCAGCAGCGGCGACGCTCTACCGCTACGCGCCCAATCGCGATGAGGCGAAGTGGACGTGGTTGACGCCTGGTTCGGTGCTAACAACCGTGTTGTGGCTGGTCGTTACCCTTGGCTTTGGGTTCTACGTGGCAAACTTCGGCAGCTACGACGCGACCTACGGCTCGTTGGGAGCCGCGATCGTATTGCTGACCTGGCTCTACTTGTCCGCCTACATTCTATTGCTCGGCGCCGAGTTCAATTGCGAGCTGGAGCGGCAGACGACGCAAGACACGACCAGGGGGCCTACTAAATCGCTCGGCGATCGCGGAGCGTACGCAGCCGACACGGTAGCTTCCGGACCAGAGATAGCGCCGCAGCCAGGACCAGGACCGCAGCCCTCAAATGGTGACAAGGAGGTATCCCGAGCCGCACCGTCTACGCCGTCACCTTGGCGTGAGTACGCTGCCGGCCGCATGGTCGTGCGTGCAGCACGCGTAACCGGCCTGGGTAAAGCCGGCATGGTACCTTCCATCCTCGTCACCGGCGGGCTTGTTCTCCTTCGACGCCGTGACAAGGCGCTTATGGGGGCAGGGCTGCTTGCTATCGGGGGAGGGCTTAGTTGGCTCTCCGGCCGATCCAGTGGCTCTCGTATGCCCGAACTCCCTGACTAACATGGCGCAGACAGCGCATGCCTACCGATCCAAGGTCCTAGCTCGATCGAAGGGGACCGGACCTATAGGTCGCAGCATCTGTTGGTACCCGTTACAACAAGGAAGCCGAGATGAATCTCAATGACCTGCTGCCTGATGGTGGCATCGATGCACTCGCCGCCCAACTAGGCATACCGCGTGAGCAAGCCCAGCGCGGCGCAGAGGCGTTGCTGCCGTCGGTTCTGAGCGGCATGGGGAATAACACGACGCAGTTAGACGCCCATGTGAACACGCTTGGCGGCGCAGACCTTGCTTCGAACGTGTTGGGCAACGAGCCGACGCAGATCGATCGCGGTAATCGGATCCTCGGCGGTATCTTCGGGTCGAAGGACGGCAGTCGTGAGGTCGCCGACAACGCGGCGCAGAGCAGCGGCCTGGCGCCTGAGCTTCTCAAGCAGATGCTGCCGATCCTGGTCATGCTGGTAGCTGGCCATCTGACAGGGCGCTCGGGCGGGCAGCAAGGCGGCCTTGGCGGAATCCTTGGATCTGTACTCGGCAGCCTGGGTGGCGCTGGAGTCGCAGGCGCTGCGCCCGGGGGCGGTCTTGGCGGCGGACTGGGGGGCATTCTTGGTTCGGTCTTTGGCGAACGGCGATAGAAAGGTCCGGTCTTAGTACTGCCCTGCTGATCAAAACGGAGGACTTGAGGTCCACGAACATCTCGTCGCCACAGGGCTACGGCACGGCGATACCATCGATGGCATGACTGGGGAGCGCATGTGATGCGAAGACGAGGAAACAAGCGAGCCGGTCCTGCGGCAATTGTCATTTTCGTTATGATCGTGGCACTCGTCGTCACGATCTGCGGGCTCGCCGTGCGTGGCTTTCAGAAAGAGCCGAATGGACCACCGCGTGGTAGTCAGACACTGCCAGCACAGGCAGCGCAGGGAACCGTCGCTGGGACGCCTCCGAACGCTAGTCCAGCTCGCTAGATTGAAAGACGGTTAAACCAGCAGTCTAAGGCAGGAGGGGGCCGCGTAGGGTGCGGTCCCCTCCGGATCGGGCGCGTTAGTTGCGCAGGCTGTCGGGAACGATACCGCCGTTATCGGCAAGCTTCTGCATCACTGCCTTATGAAGGGCGATGTTCTGCTCGGCCGAGCCGTCGGCTGCTGCATGGACATTCAGCTCGGCAGCAAGTTCCTTGCGAGCGGTCAGACTGGAATCCAGGTCCAGCAGCTTCAAAAGATCGACGATCGAGCTCTGGTAGTTGCCGCCGCCATCTTTCATCGATGCCATCTCGCTGAGGACCGCACCGACATCGACGGACTGCTGGGACGCTGCGGGGGCGGGCTGGGCGGTAGCGGTTGGCGCTGCCTGCGGTGCGGCCTGGGGCGTAGCGGCAGGGGCCTGAGCTGGCGCAGCGGCTGGCGCAGCGTTGTGGTGGAAAACCTTGTTCATGATTGTGCTGAAGATGCTCATAACCGTGTCCCGATAAGGCCGGCAGCTGTGCCGGCAGACGGCTAGAACGAACTCGCTTCAGGATCGGTCCGGAGCTCGTTACTCGTGCGGAACGGTCCTCAGGGGGCACGCGTTGGGCAGATAGCGGTAATATGCGAGCAGATGGAGAGCATAATGAACATCAAGACCCTGGCACTGGTGTCGGTAGCGGCCCTGTCATTGGCCGCATGCGGCAAGAAGGCCGACGATACGACCGCCGTCGATAACAGCACCTATGCCAACACGACCGCCATGGACGTGAACGCAGCTGGTTCCAATGATGCGATGGCAGCACCCGCCTCAGGTGGACAGGCTTTCGTCAACATGGCGGCTGCGAGCGATGCGTTCGAGATCGAGACCTCGAAGCTTGCCGTGACCAACGGCGCATCTGCTGCGGTAAAGAAGTTCGCTGGCCAGATGATCACCGCACATGAGGGTTCGACTGCGAAGCTGAAGGCCCTGACCGCGACGCTGTCGCCAGCTTTGGCGCCCAACCCAGCGCTGAGTGCCGAGCAGCAGCAGAAGCTTGCTGATCTGAAGACCAAGCAGGGCGCTGATTTCGACACCGCTTACGCGGCTGCCCAGGTCGCCGGGCATCAGCAGACGCTCGATACGCTCAAGGGTTATGCTGCAACCGGCGACGTGCCGCAGTTGAAGACGTTTGCGTCGGGATTGGCACCGACGGTTGCGGCGCATCTCAACATGGCGAAAGCGCTCAAGTCCTGAGGTAGCGTCCCAGACGATGAAGTATGAAGCCGAGAGGGACGCCAAGTGTACCTCTCGGCTTTGCCCGTCCCGACGTCAGGACGGATACAACGAAAAATGCTTCGTGCCGGGTCTCGACGTGACCGATACGCGAGCCCCGGTAGGAAGGTTTCCGCATGAGCAGCCCCGACAACATCGCCGGCTACAAGGATGTCGTGACCGGTAGCCGCGAAGCGCCCGCGGACAATCCAGGTGCGGCTCAAATCCGCTCGGCCTCGGCGCCTGAACTCAAGACGCTGGCCGGCGTGGCGGTTGGCACGCTCGTCATCGCCGCCCTGTATTTCGGTCAGGAAGTGCTCATTCCGATCACCCTGGCGGTGATGCTCTCCTTCGTTCTCTCACCGGTCGTCAACCTGCTGCAGCGTCTGCGTCTCTGGCGTGCGCCCGCCGTGATCCTGACCGTCATAGCGGCCCTGGGCCTCTTGGGCCTGTTCGGCGCACTTATCGGCAGTCAGGCCGCGTCGCTGACGGTGAACGCGCCGCAATATGCCCGCACCATCGAAGCCAAGGTCCAAGGGGTTCAGGGGTTTGCGGTCGCACGCCTTGCCTCAATCACAAAGGAACTGGGGGGCAAGCGACCAACTACCACACCTCGTGCGGCCACACCGACGCTGGCAACACCGTCGGCTCCGACGACGGCTGATCAACGCCGCCCTATCCCGGTGGAGGTCGTCCAAGGCAGCACGTCGCCGTTCGCGATAGCACGAACGGTTCTCGAACCCATCCTGGGCCCGCTGGAAACAACGGTCATTGTCCTCATCGTGGCGATATTCGTCTTGATGCAGAAGGAGGATCTGCGCGATCGGTTTATCCGCCTGTTCGGATCAAGCGACCTGCACCGCACAACGCGCGCCATCGATGACGCCGGACAGCGCCTCAGCAAATATTTCCTTTCCCAGCTGGCTGTGAACACGTGCTTCGGCGTCGTTATAGGCCTTGGTCTATGGCTGATCGGCATACCATCGCCGGCCATGTGGGGCGTGATGGCGGGTCTGCTGCGCTTCGTGCCCTATATCGGGCCGTTCCTGGCCGCAGTAGCTCCTGCGGCGCTCGGTGCGGCCGTGGATCCAGGCTGGGGCATGGCGCTGGAAGTCGTAGCGCTCTTCGTGATCATCGAGCCGCTTACCGGTTATGTGGTCGAACCACTGCTCTATGGCCACTCGACAGGTCTTTCGCCTGTATCGGTAATTGTATCGGCGATCTTCTGGACGTGGCTTTGGGGTCCGATCGGGCTCATCATGTCCACCCCGCTGACGCTATGTCTGGTGGTCATGGGGCGCCACGTGAAGAGCCTGGAGTTCTTCGACGTCTTGCTAGGCGACAGACCGGCGCTGACGCCTATCGAAAGCTTCTACCAGCGCATTCTGGCTCGGAACCCGGACGAGGCTTTGGCACAGGCTGAGATGCTTCTCACTGACCGGTCTCTCACCGAATACTATGACGGGGTCGTGCTTGAAGGGCTGAAGCTGGCAGTCGAAGACGAAGCGCGCGGGACAATCGACCGCGCTGGTGCGGCGCAGATGACCAAATCGATGATGTCCGTGATCGAGGACCTACAGCCAACGTCAGGGGCAGCACCGTCTGACACCGTTGCACAGGCTCAAACGGTCGCCTGCGTTGCGGGGCACGGTGCGTTCGATGACGCGGTAACGGCTATGCTCACGCAGTTGCTGGGCCAGCATGGGGTGCACGCGAAGCGTATCCCCAATACCGCAGTGTCCCGAGATGCGGTGCAGACGTTGAATCTGACCAGGATCGACGTGATTGCCATTTCTTATCTGGAGGTGACTGGTTCGCCAGCCCAGCTGCGTTACCTAGTCCGACGCTTGCGTGCCCGAGCGCCGAACGCTCGCATTGTTGTCGGGCTATGGCCGCAGGGAGAAGCTACCCTCAGCGATACTGGGATCCAACAGGCCTTGGGTGCGGACCGCTATGTAAGCTCGTTAGCCGAGGCGGTCACAGTGATCGTAGAAGCGAGTTCATATTCGAAGGCAGCGTAATCGACTTTAGGCGTTTGCGATGCAAGATTGCCTCCGGCTACCTATATATCCTGTACGGCTTTGCCGCGCACGCTGATCGATCCCAAACTCATATCTAGAGCCTGCTGTACGGGATCATCCCTGCGGCCGCGACGTCCTCGCGCGCTTCCCGGATGCCGAGCTCGTCGAAGTCGCGAGCCACTGGAAAATCCCTAAGCTAACCCGGCGCTGGCGGAGGATTGGCTGCGGGTAAAGCGCGATAACCTCTGTCATCCGTATTCGCGTGCATTCGTCACGCGCACGACGTTCATTCGATGATTGTTATGGCAAAGTGGTAACACGGCCGATCTACAAGATGACCGTTTGGCACAGGCGTTTCGCTTGGCTAAACGGGTTCAGCGTCGAAAAAATTGTCCGGGCAAAAATCCTAGCCGTATATCCTGCGCTTCGTCGTCCCTCTTGGCGCCGCCACCTGCGAGCTACGTCACCGGCACCGTAGCGCCCGCCAACGGAGATTCCCGAGCACTCTCGCATAGATAAACACTTAGATCGGCGAGCGGCATGGGACGGCCATAAAGGTACCCCTGCGCTGTTGGGCAGCCACAGGCGCATAACAGGTCGCGTTGCGCTTCGGTCTCGACGCCTTCCGCGATGACTTCAACCCCAAGACTGGTTGCTAAATATACCATCGCGTTGACCACTGCGGCATCGACCCGATCCGTGCAGATATCGCGAATAAAACTTCGATCGATCTTGAGCCGGCTAAGCGGATAGCGCTTGAGGAGGCTGAGCGATGCAAAACCGGTCCCGAAATCATCGAAAGCGATTCCCACGCCCGCCTTTCGCAGCGCGCGCAACGGCGTCAGCATGGTGTCGTCGTGGCGCAGGACGATATTCTCGGTAATCTCCAGTTCCAGCGCCTCGGGGGGCAAGCCGGTCCGCGCAAGGACCGCGGCGACGTCGATCGCCAGCCGCCCCGTACTGAACTGAGCGCCGAACACGTTGACACCTACTACGAGATCAGGGGCCTTACGGCGCATCTCGACGGCTTGAGCGCATGCGGTCTCCATGACCCACTGCCCAATTTCCGGCGCGAGAAGGCCGCTCTCGACTGTCGGGAGAAAATCATTGGGCGGGAGCAAGCCCTGTACCGGGTGACGCCAGCGTAGAAGCGCCTCAACGCCAAGCAGTGCACCATCAGCCATCCGAACCTGCGGCTGGTAGAACAGCTCAAACTCGTTTTCATCGATCGCTCGGCGCAACTCGCCTTCGAATGCCCGGCGATTGATAGCCGCGTCGCGCAGCGGGGAAGCAAAAAACCGCCGACAGTTTCGTCCCTCACTCTTTGCCTGGTACATGGCGAGGTCTGCCGCTGAGAGAAGGTCTTCAGCGAATTCTCCATCGTTCGGCCCAAAGGCGATGCCGATGCTGGCACCGATATGAGCCATTTGCCCGTCGCTGACGCACGGCACCCCGATCGCAGCGATGACACAGTCGGCAGTCGCTCCGACGGCTGCCCGATCTGGGCTATCCGGCATCAGAATGGCAAACTCATCGCCGCCGAGGCGGACTACTGTATCGATGGGCCGAACACATTCGAGAATGCGCGCCGCGACCTGGCGCAGTACAGTGTCGCCAGCGGTGTGCCCGAGCGTATCGTTGACGTTCTTGAAGCCATCGAGATCGACCATCAGAACCGCAAGGGGTTCGGTTTTCGCACACTCGCCGATCCGGTTGAGTAGGACCGCCCGGTTCGGAAGGCCGGTCAGACTGTCGAGGTGGGCCAGGTTGAAAAGCCTGGTCTGATTGGCGCGACGTTCGCCTATGTCCCGGATAATGGCACCGAAGCTTGCCTGGTCCCCTTCGCGCCACATCGACAAGGAGAGTTCGATTGGAAACTCTGACCCATCCTGACGCCCGGCATCCAGTTCAACGGTCGTACCGACGAGCCGCGGCTTGCCGCCAGCCGCAACCCGCTGCAGCCCGCCACCGTGGCCGCCGCGCATGCGTTCCGGCACGATGATGTCGAGGCTTTTGCCCACCGCCTCGTCTGCGGTAAACCCGAACAGCCGCTCGCACGCAGCATTCCAGAAAGTGATATCACCGTGATGGTCGGCACAGATGATGCCGTCGGGTGATGTAGCGGCAATGTTTTCGAACCGAGTCTGGCCTATCGCCCCTGCCACCGCCAAGCGGCGTATCTCGAGCCTGTCCGTCACGATCCTGGCGAGCGACTGAAGGTTGGCCCTGTCCCTGTTGGAAAAGCCGTTCCTTGGCCGGTGATCGATGATGCAGAGAGAGCCGATTGCAAATCCGCCAGGCGAGCGCAGCGGAACGCCGGCATAGAAGCGGATATGGGGGCTGTTATTTACAAGCGGATTGGTCGCGAAGCGTGGGTCCAGCAATGCATCGGGAATGACAAGGATATCGGTCTGGGCGATAGCATGCGCGCAGAAGGAAACGTCGCGGGCAGTCTCACAGACATCAAGGCCGATGCGCGCCTTGAACGTTTGGGTATCGCGCTCGATAAGTGACACCAGTGCGATGGGAACGTCGAACAGCCGTGCCGCGAGCTTAACCATCTCATTGAGATCGACATCGTCGCTGTCGCTGAGCAGATCATATTCCGCTAGCGCTGCCAATCGGGCGTCTTCATTAAAGAGATGGGGAGCCGATCGCATGTTTTTCCCGACGCTGGGGTTCGTCCGCTTCCGACATTAAACTTATAATCTCAACACCGCGTTACTGGGCATAGGCATAGCGTGCGGGGTCATGCTTGCAGGTGAGCACCGCCTGCGGATCCGTTGGCGAAATGCTGACGGGCTCGGTAGACTGGCAATAACGATTCCAACTACCGCGAGTTCTGAAGATGGTCGCTTAGGGCGTTCGAGATGAACCTGCCGCTATGCCAATAGCCTAGATGGCAAGGTGAGGGTTGCCAGCGCGCCGCCCTGCGGTTCAATCTGGAAGCGGCCGCCCTGACCGCTAGCCAGTGTCGTCGCTATGCGCAAACCCAGGCTCCTGGTTTCGTCATGCACGAAACCTTCTGGCAACCCATGCCCATCGTCGTGAACGGTAATAGCCGCACCTTCAGAATACCGGCCAACTCCGACTGAAATTCGTCCAATTCGACCATCGCGAAAGCCATGCTCGATTGCATTGGCGACCGCCTCGGCAATGACAAGAGCAGTGGGAATGGCTGCATCCGGTTGGAGCCGAAGCTCCTTATCGCCTTGCACTTCGAGCATGAGATCGTCTCGGCCACTTGCTTCGATAACACCCTGGCACAGCTCACCAAGGAAGGGCAGCAGCGGCTGAGCAAGACCTGAAGGGTCATATATTTGCCTGCTAATGCGTCCGATCAGGGCAAGGCGGCGTGTCGCCTCGTCCAGAGCCGCCTTTCCCTTTGGATCGTCCAGCGTGCGCTTCTGCATGTTGAGTAGCCCTGCTGCGACCTGTAGATTGTTCGACACACGGTGTTGTAGCTCGCGAAACAGCAGTTCCCGCGTATCGGCCAGCGAACGGCTTAGCTCGCGTTCACGGGCAAGCTGCTGATTGGCTGACTGCATCCAATGTACGAGCGCCAAGTCCGTGGCGACGACAAGCACGTAGAAGGCGAGGGCAAAGGCCGTGCCTCGCATTACCCCAAAGCTGTAAGTTGGTGGTATGAAGAAGTACCAGGCGAGCATGCCGCACAGAGCGGCCGATACCACGCCCAATCGCACCCCGAACAGGAACGAAGTAATGATCACGGCTGGGAAGAAGGTGACGTAGGGAAAGCCCGGCGGGAGCAGGGAGTCCGTCACCATCCGCAGCGCCAGCGCACCGTAGACGATCGCCAGCATAACAACCGTGCCCAGAAGCGGGCGGTCGCGTGCAACCGGCAACTGCTCGATCCAGCGTGTTCGTCGTTTCGGATCAGCAGGTTGATTCATAACGCGTCTGGTACGATCTTTAATGCTTGCCGTCATTGTCCGTCTTTGTCGCCCCCCTGAGTTTTCGGCGTCTCATATGCCACCCATCGCCGGTCCTGCCTGATCGTGGGCGATCCATGTCACGCAACCCGTCACTCGATCTGTGCGTAGAAAAGGCTATGGCTTAACGTACGTTTCAAAACATCCTCTCACTGACCCCGTATATGACAGAAAAATCACGGGCCTGCTTCGTAAGCTTGCGCTAGGTTAATTTTTCAGATGCATAGCGTTCAAAATACGCCAATCTTCGAACTTTGTCGTCCCAAGGATTGTTCTTGATCAATATTCTCTCGCCGTTCGTAGACCAGCTTGGATCGTACGCCCCCTTAAATGAAAGCGATAAAGCAGCCATTTTTTCGCTCCCAGTCAGCGTCCGAACCTTCGACAGAGAAACTCAGGTTGCCCGGCAGGGAGACATTGACAGCTCGTTCTTGGTATTGGTTGAGGGCTTCGCTACTCGTCAAAAACTGACGGGCAATGGTAGGCGGCAGCTTTTGTCCCTCGATCTCCCAGGAGACCCGCTAAACCTTTCGGTGCTGTTCCTGTCGTCAGCGGATTACGGCGTTCTCGCATTGGCGAATGCGAAAATCGCCTTTGTCCCTCGCCAGCCCGTTATCGAACTCTTGAACGCCCATGCATCCATAATGCATGCATTCTTCAAATCGGCACTTGTCGATGCATCAATAACTCGTGAGGCCGTACTCAATCACGGACAACGAGATGCTCTCGCCCGTCTTGCACATTTTCTGTGTCAGTATGTGGCACGTATGGAGGCACGTGACTTAACAAGCCAAGGGGAATTCAAGTTGCCCTTTTCACAAGGACAGCTTGGAGATGCAACAGGGTTAACTGCAGTACATGTCAATAGGATGCTTAGCAGACTAGTCGACGCTGGTTTAATTACACACAAAGGCCGGTCTTTCAAGATATTAAACGTTGCTGCGTTGAAACGAGCTGGCGACTTCAAAGACGAATATTTATTTCTGAAGAAGCCCGCATAATATATCCGCAAGGTTCTGCGACATTCCATTAAGCCAATTAGCTATTTCTGCCGATATTGATTTGCAGTTGTCATCGGAGACGTTTAACGACCTGGGAAGACTCTCAATCAGCTGTTTTCGCGGAAGTGCGGGCTGCTGCAGCAGCAGAGTTATCCGATGCATTCGGCAACCTGAATGTCTGGAATGTGAAAATTGTGTTGGAAAAGTCGGCCTTGTTACGGGGCAAAATTAAGCCGCCTTTTCAGCACAATCAGGCGTTAGCGGTCTGGTTGCTTTTGAGTTGTCCGCCACGCCCTGTCGTAAAACACACGATTGTCGCCAGGCGGTAGGTTAGGCGACCGGGGCTGCCCCAACCTATGCGTGACACATGCGACAAACCCTGTCGCTTTGTCCGACTGTACGGAAACCAAAATCCGGAGGTTTTCCGTCACCTACCAAAATGGGCGGGAAGTCACGCTTAGCGTCAATCCGGGTATACCCTGAGTGGGCAGAGGCTTTGGTACACGAAACCCGTTCAATCAGGGTCGGTAGCAGCTAAAATGGACACCTCATTATGAGGGTCTAGAGTCTGCCTGAACACATTAGCGCTGCGCTACTGACTCAGCCGCCCGGATCGCTGCGTCAGCCTCTGCCTGTAGACGGCGATCACGAGCAATCTTGGCGAGCAGCGTTCGACTGCACCCAGTCGCATCCATTATATCGCGCCAGCTTCGGCCATCGCGGAGAAGGCTCGAGATCGCCGCGTTGCGGGTCTTGTTCTCGGGGCGTCCCTTATAAAGGCCCGCTGCCTTGGCTTTCGCAGTGCCTTCGGCCTGTCGACGACGGCGATCCTCATAGTCCTTGCGGGCAACCGCGGCGAGTACGTCCAGCATCATGGCGTTGACCGCTGCGAACATTCGGCCAGTGAACTCATCGGTCGGTGCCGTCAGGATCCAGGACGTCGGCAGGTCGAGCGCGACGATCCGGACCTGCTTGGTGTCGAGCAGATTGCGCAGCTTGATCCAGTCCGGTGAGGTCAGGCGAGAAAGCCGATCAACCTGCTCGACCAGGAGCACGTCTCCAGGCTCGCAATCCGATAGCAGGCGGAACAGCTCGGGCCGGTGAAGCTTGGCACCACTTTCGTTTTCGACATAACGGGCCGCAATCCTAAGCCCGTGCTCCGTCGCAAACACGTCGAGGGCACTCTTGGCGCGCGACGCGTCCTGTTCGGAGGTAGATGCGCGAAGATAGGCTCGGATGAACATGCCGCAGTCTGCTATATGTGGTACTTATTAGTCCAGTCCTTTTTACGCAGTCAGGACGGTAATAAAGCACCAGCGATTGGGGGTCTGCGAAAGGCATACCCAAGAAACATTGGTACTTAATCGATCAATGTCGCGATCTGTCGCGGAACGGGCAGGGGGGGGCTGTCGAGCGTGGGCACCCCGACATGGATCTATCGCAGCCACTGGCTTTCCCGAAACTCCCTTTCCATGACGCCATTTCGGAAATGAATTTGGGAACAGATTTTGCGAAAGCGGCGTACATGAGGAGCAGGGCTATCTGAACGACGCCAGCTATCCCACTGACCCGATTTACTCGGGCATCATCCTCTCGGCGATCAGCTTCTCGACAGCGATGTTCACCGCGCTGTTCGCGCTTGCCCGAACCGCCCGCTGGGTCGCATCGTGGAACAAAATGGTCTCGGACCCGGCAAAGTTCGGCCGTCCGCGCCAGCTCGACACCGGCCCGACCAAGCGCAGCTACGTACCGGGCGTTAAGCGCGGTAAAACCGCGCCAAGCCAAAGCTGATACAACACTGGCGTGATCGTTTCGAGGCGATTGCTCGTATCGATCAAAAGCAGGGGCCCTTTTGGCTTGACTGTACGATCGTACTGTTTAGGGATGGGGCATCGTCGAAAAGACGAAGGAGAGGTTAATGAGCGCGTTCGGAATCGGACAAGCTGTCCGTCGCGGCGAGGATCGACGCTTCGTAACAGGGCGTGGAAGCTACGTTGACGATTTGCGCGTTCCTCAGCTCGCCTATGCGGCTGTCGTCTATTCGTCCCATGCTCATGGCCTCATTCGATCGGTGAACGTCGAAGCCGCGCGGCACGCAGACGGCGTCCTTGACGTGTTGACTGGAATGGACGCTTTGGCCGATGGAATCGGCGGGCTTCCCCCCTACTTCATGCCCGCGGACATGGGTGGGCCACCTGGCTATCGGACGATCCGGCCAATTCTGGTGAGCGAGCGAGTCCGCTGCGTTGGGGATCGTATTGCTGTGGTTGTGGCGGAAACGCTTCGAGCGGCTCGCGATGCGGCGGGCCTCATTGAAGTCGAGATAGACGCTCTTCCCGCGGTTACTACGCCCGATGGCGCCGCACGGCGCGGAGCTCCCCTAGTGTGGGATGAGTGCGCGTCCAATTCCTGTTTCACCCTCGCGTTCGGCAATGCAGCTTCAACTGACGCTGCCTTCTCAGACGCCGCCCACGTCGTCAGTCTGACGATCCGGAACAACCGGATATCTGCCAATTCGATCGAGCCGCGAGCGGCGGTCGGCATCGTCGACCCGGCCGACGGCAGGATGACGCTGCACACCAGCTCGCAAAATCCCCACGGCGTTCGCAAGATGCTCGCTGATGCGGTTTTCGGCATTCCTGAGGCCGATCTGCGCGTGATCTCGCCTGACGTGGGAGGTGGGTTCGGGATGAAGGCGGATGCCTACCCGGAGGACGCGATAGTTCTTTGGGCATCGCGTCGGGTCGGCCGGCCGGTGAAATGGGTCGCGACACGTTCGGAAGCGCTCATGGGCGACAATCACGGGCGCGATCAGGTGGCGGAGGCCTCTTTGGCCCTGGACGCGGAGGGGCGGGCCCTGGGGCTGCGCGTCGAGGCGAGGCATGCCCTCGGGGCGTATGTTGCATCGGCAACGGTCGCGCCCATCACCTATTCGATGCGTATGTTCCCTGGGGTGTATGATATTCCTGCGGTGCATGTGAGCAACACTGCTACATTCACGAATTGCTCGCCGACCGGCCCTTATCGCGGAGCGGGTCGCCCGGAGGCGTGCTTCACTCTCGAAAGGTTGATGGACGAGGCGGCGGATCGGATCGGCATGGATCGCGTGGAGATCCGGCGTCGTAATCTGATCGCGTCTGCGGCGATGCCGTATACGACCGCAACGGGCGTCACCTATGATAGTGGCGACTTCGTCGGGATGATGGATCGATGCCTCGAGCTTTCCGACTGGGAGGGGTTTGAGGGGCGTCGCGCGACAACCGAGGCTGCGGGTCTGGTGCGCGGTCGTGCGGTCACCTGCTATGTCGAAAGCGCAGGCGTGTTCAACGACCGGATGGAACTGCGCTTCGATCCCCAGGGCAACGTAACCATACTCGCAGGAACGCATAGTCACGGCCAGGGACATGCCACCGTGTTCCCTCAGCTCGTCCACGAGTGGCTTGGCGTTCCGTACGAGACGATCCGGTATATTCAGGGCGATACCGACAAGGTGGCGTTTGGCCGCGGTACCTATGCGGCGCGTAGTTCGATGCTTGGTGGAACGGCCCTGCACGCGGCCGCCCAGGAGGCGATCGCGAGGGGGCGCCGGATGGCGGCCCACCTTCTTGATGTCGACGAGGGCACAATCGGATTCGCCGACGGCGTCTTCTCCGCAACGGGCACGAACAGGTCGTTGTCATTCGCTGATGTCGCGAAGGCCTTCTTCCGCCCTGTCGGCCTTCCTGGCGGACAATCGGTCGGTTTCACCGTGACCGGCTCCGCGGGGGGCGAGGCGCCGAATTTTCCAAATGGGGCGCATATCTGCGAAGTCGAGGTCGACCCCGAGACAGGGCAGATACACATCGATCGCTACACCGTTGTCGATGACGTCGGTCGCGTCCTCAACCCGATGATCTGTGAAGGCCAGATCGTGGGCGGAATCGCCCAGGGGCTGGGACAGGCACTCCTCGAACAGGTCGCCTACGATCCGGAAAGTGGTCAGCTCATAAGCGGCAGCTTCAGTGACTACGGGATGCCACGTGCGGAGATGATGCCGAAGCATATCGTGTCGGAACTCGCCGAAGTCCCCTGTCTCACCAATCCAGTGGGCGTGAAGGGTGTCGGTGAATCGGGAACGATAGGCTCGCCGCCCACCTTGGTAAACGCCGTCATTGACGCCTTGCGACCGCTCGGCGTCAATGACCTGGCCATGCCACTTACTCCTGCGCGTGTCTGGTCGGCCATCGCGGCTGCCAACACCCCGTCCTTTCAGAATCAGGAAGCTGCATGAAGTTCGTCGGAGAATACCGGATCGATGCGCCTCGCGACGCGGTGTGGCGTGCGCTGAACGATCCCGAGGTACTGAGCCGGTGCTTGCCGGGATGCGAGGAGATCGTCCAGAACACTCCGACCGATTGGCAAGCGCGAGTGGTCATTCGGGTCGGCCCGGTACGCGCGAAGTTTGCGGGCCGTATCCGTCTTGAGGATCTTGACGCACCGGCGAGCTGTCGGATCGTCGGCGAGGGCAGTGGTGGTGCGGCGGGCTTTGCGCAGGGCGGTGCGGTAGTGCGGCTTGTCGAGGAGGGTGCCGCGACGATCCTCACTTATGAGGCCGAAGCACAAATCGGAGGTAAGCTCGCGCAGATCGGCTCCCGGTTAATCGACGGCTTCGCGAAACGCTACGCCGACGATTTCTTCGGTGCGTTTGCGCGCGTCGTAGGGGGCGAGGAGGCAACCGCTGAACCAACGGGGGCCGCGCAGCCGCTTGATCCGGCACCTTCGCTTAATGGCGACGGTCTTGGAGCGACCGCGGTGCTTGCGGCAGGACCGGACGTGGCACCGCCCCACGTTGCTGCAGAGCCGACGCCTTTGACGTCGCGCGCCGCGGCAGCCCCGACGCGACTACCGACCCACTCGCCCTCGCAGTTAAATCAACCTCGACGTGGATTCGATCCACAGATCTTCACGATCATCATCCTGGCGCTCCTCCTCGTCTTCATGACGATCATGTTTGCGCTCCGGCCATGAGCGCCGAATTGACCCGGCCCGTGACCCTCGAAATTAATGGGCGCACCGTCGATGCCGACGTTCCGCCGAGGATGCTGTTGGTTGACTTCTTGCGGGAATCTTTGGACCTCACCGGGACGCACGTCGGCTGTGACACGAGTCAGTGTGGCGCGTGCACCGTCCACGTCGATGGTATCGCAACCAAGAGCTGCACCATCTTCGCCGTGCAGGCGGACGGCTCCTGCGTTACGACGATCGAAGGTCTGGATCCGGAAGGCAGGCATCCGCTGCAGATGAGCTTCCAGCGCTGTCACGCCCTTCAGTGTGGCTACTGCACGCCCGGCATGATCATGGCTGCTTCGTCGTTACTCAATACTGATCCAGCTGCGGATGCAGAGGCCGTACGCGAAGCGATCGAGGGTAATCTTTGCCGGTGTACGGGGTACCAACCGATCATTGAGGCCATACTTGAAGCCGGGCGGGAGCTCCAGCTATGACGCCGTTCGACTATGTTCGTCCCACCACGCTTGTCGGAGCCATCGAAGCCTTGCGCGAGCTCGAGGATGCGCGACCGATCGCGGGGGGCATGACGCTTATTCCGACTCTGAAGCAGGGGCTGGCGGCCGTTGGTACCCTCGTCGATCTGGCTCACATCGATGAACTCTACGGGGTGCGCCGACAGGAGCAGGCGATCGAGATCGGGGCAATGACCCGCCACTACGACGTTGCGCACTCGACGATCGTTCGTGACCTGCTCCCAGGGCTGGCGACGTTGGCAAACGGGATCGGAGATCTTCAGGTTCGCAATCGTGGGACCATTGGTGGCTCGGTAGCCAATAACGATCCAGCGGCCGATTATCCAGCGGCACTGCTCGCGCTCGCGGCGACGATCGTCACCGACCGGCGGGAGATCTCCGCTGACGACTTTTTCGTCGGCATGTTCGAAACGGCACTTGAGCCGGATGAGGTCGTTACCGCGATCCGCTTTCCAACCGATCGCCGCAGTGCATATGCCAAGTTCAACAACCCGGTTTCGGGATACGCCATTGCCGGCGTGTTCGTCGCGGACGGAGACCCGTCCGGTCCCAGGGTTGCCGTGATCGGCGCTGGGGCTGTCGTGTTTCGCGCTACAGCTATCGAGGCAGGATTGGCCGCTGGTGGCGGCGCTCACGAGGCTCGCTCGATCAAATGGCCGGTCGATGGCCTCATCACCGATCTGCATGCTCCCGCCGCCTATCGCGCGCAGCTGGTGAGCGTTCTGGCTGCGCGTGCCGTGGAGAAGTTGATATGATCCGTAAAGTGCTCGTCGTGGGCGGCGGGATTGGCGGAATGGCCGCGGCAATCGAGCTTGGCCGCCGTGGCATCGCGGTCGATCTGGTCGACCTTGATCCGCATTGGCGGGTGTATGGTGCGGGCATCACGATCACCAGTCCGACTTTGAGGGCGTTCGGTGACCTTGGCATTCTCGACGCCGTCCTGCGGGACGGGTTCTCCGGGAACGGCATTCGCATCTGCACGATGGAAGGCGTTCCCGTCGATGAGGTTGCCGATCCGCCCGGCATGCCGGGTAGTGGAGGGATCATGCGGCCCATTCTTCACCGAATACTGTCCGAGCGCACGTTGGAGATCGGTACCAACGTGCGCCTGGGTTGCACGGTATCGAGCATGGATGAGGATGAGCACGGTGCCGCGGTTGTGCTTTCAGACGGTTCGAACGACCGCTACGATCTGGTCATTGGAGCCGATGGTTTGAACTCGGCCGTACGCGGACTCACATTTCCGGATGCGCCCAAGCCTGCTTACACTGGCCAATCTGTTTGGCGTTTGTTCGCTAAGCGGCCAGCCGAATTCGATCGCCGGCATTTCTTCCTGGGAGGCAAAGTCAAGATAGGCATCGCGCCGGTGTCGCAAGACAGCTTATATCTTTTTTTACTCGAAAAGACGCCACGTCATCCAATGATCCCGGATGCGGAGCTCCCGGCCATGATGGCTGCTCTGATGCAGGGCTACGGTGGTATCGTCGGTCGGCTTCGCGATGAGCTGCACGACGCCTCACCGATTGTCATGCGACCGCTCGAGGCGTTCGTGCTGCCGGGAGCGTGGCACACCGATCGTGTGTTGTTGATAGGGGATGCAGCACATCCGACGACGCCACAATTGGCATCTGGCGCAGGGATGGCCGTGGAGGACGCAGTCGTCCTCGGCCGTGAGATCGACGGTGGCGGCGAGGTTCCCGAAATCCTGCGGCGTTACCAGGCGCGACGCGATGCACGTTGCCGGCTCGTGGTCGAGAATTCATTGGAGATCGGCCGGCTGGAACAAGCCGGTGCGCCACCATCCGAGCAGACGCGGCTCGTTGCGCAATCCTTGGCGCGGCTCGCCGAACCGGTCTGATTCAGCACCGATGCAGATACCTATGGCGCGCACGCCATGCGCGCTGTACGATCGTACAGTAGGAGATAAGATGTTCGACCAGGAACCCAGCTTGCCGCCGAGGACGAGTGATCCGTCCCAGGAACGGCCTCGAACACTCGAAGAGGCGAAGGCCTGGATGCTCGACCGTACGCGTCGGCGCATTCACCCGATGAACAACCTTAGTGTCGACGACACCGCCCGGGTTGTCGAAACCCTCGACGGACTTGATCCGGTGCGCTGGGCCGCGTCGTGGAGATCGGCGGGAGAGGATGCCTGGAAGGCAGCAGAAGACACGCAAGACCTAGAGGCTCGTAGAGCGGCGTTTCTTCGGGCGCAGGGCTTCTTCTTTCTGGGGCGCTTCCCCTGTCCGAACCATCCCGACAAGCTTACCTCGGCAACGCGCGAACGTGAAGCCTATCTTGCTGCAGGTGCCCTGTTCGACAATCCAGTGGCGCGAATATCCGTGCCATTCGAAGGCAGCGAGGTCGTCTTCCTTTACCGTCGTCCCGCCGGGATCGAGCGTCCTCCGGTCATTATGATGTGGGGCGGCGTGGACGCCTGGAAGGAGCAGATGACCGCCGCAAGCGACCTAGCGCTCGCGCAAGGTGTCGCGACCATCGCACTGGACGGCCCGGGTACTGGCGAGTCCCCGGTCAAGGGTACTCCCGAAGCGGACCGTCAGTTCCTCCCCGTGATGGACTGGGCTGCGGCGCAGACGGACCTTGCCGCGAGCAAGGTGGGTCTGCTGGGCCGGTCGTTTGGCGGATACTGGGCGACCAAGCTCGCGCATGTGGTGCCTGACCGGATCGCGGGTGCGGTCAACTGGGGGGGCGGCGCCCACTTCATGTTCCAGCGCGAATGGATCGAGCGCTCACGCCATCCCGACAGTTATCTCATGGAGCTCGTCGAGACCCGCATGCGGATGCTGGGGGTTGAAGACGAAGAGGGGTACGCAGAGGCCTTCGCGCGGCTTTCGCTGCTGGACCAGGGGCTTCTCGATCAGCGTTGCGCACCCATGCTGCTGACCAATGGTCGGGGCGATACGCAATGTCCGGTCGCCGACATTGATCTCCTGGTCGGTCATGGCACCCCCAAGGCGGTCCGCATGTTCCCGGGCGGCCACATGGGCATCACACCCCAGACGATGCCGACGATCATCGACTGGTTGGTCGAACGTGTAAATATGGAGACAAGGGCATGAACGTGCGCAATTGGGTTCAGGACGTACCTTCACAGGAGGCGTTCCGATTGGGCAAGATCCTGCACAAGGTCCAACATGACCGCGTGGAGGAGACCCGGTTCTTTGCCGATCCGAAAGCGTATATCGCCGACGCCGACTTGTCCGACGAGGCGCGCCGGGCGCTTTCCGAAACCGACATCGGCGCCCTCTATCTGCTGGGCGTCAATCCCTATCTACTGCGGGCCTACTGCCTGCAGCTTCGCGTACCCGAGGCTGATTATCTGGCCGCGCTGCGCGCCGTGGAGGAACAAGCATATGGCTGAGATCGTCGGCGTTTTCGCCACTAGTCACACCCCCGTCATGAACAACATGCCCGACGCGCCGGGTGCGGAACTGCGGGACGCCGCGTTCGCGCAATTCACGCGCGTCGGCGAAGAGATAGGCGCGTTGCGACCCGACGCGGTGGTTTTGATTTCCAACGACCATCTCCACAACTTCTTCCTGGATAACATGCCTGCCTACTGCATCGGCATCGCTCCGTCGTACCCTAGCCCCGTCGAGGGCTGGTTGAAGGTAGTGAAGCAGGTGCTGCCCGGCGATGCGACGCTCGGTGCCCACATCCTCGGCGAAGTCATCGAAAACGGCTTCGACCCGGCTTTCTCGATGGAGCTGACGCTCGATCACGGTATGATGACCCCACTCGATCTGGCAGGGCTTGCGGGGCAACACCCGGTCGTTCCGATCATGGTCAACGCGGTGCAGCCGCCAATGCCGTCGATGCGGCGGAGCCTGGCTCTCGGTGCCGCCCTTCGCGCTGCGATCACGTCCTACACCGGAGCGGAGCGCGTCGCCGTCCTGGCAACAGGGGGCCTGAGCCACGATGTCGGTACACCTAGGATGGGAAGGCTCAACGAGGAGTTCGACCGAGGATTTCTGTCGCGGCTCGAGCAGGGGGGCGGCGAAGCCGTAGCCGACTTCTCGCGGGAAAACGTTAATACCGCGGGCAATGGTGCCGAAGAGGTTCGCAACTGGCTGATCGCCCATGCCATCGCTGAATGCGCGCCGTTCGAGACATACTATTATCACCCGATGACGCAGTGGTACACGGGCATCGCGCTAGGTCGTTGGAGGCTGGCGGCATGACGCTCGCTCTCCAGATTGAAGGACGTGACGATTCGCCCGCGGTCGTCCTCCTTCACGCGATTGCCACCTCGTCCAAGTTATGGGCACCACAGGTTGCGCCTCTCGGAACCGACTTCCGTGTCGTACGTGTGGATCTGCCCGGACATGGCGCCAGTCCGTTGCTACCAGGAAGCGCGGACTATGAAAGCTACGCCGACGCTGTGGTGTCGGCATTGGCGGATATCGGCATAGACAGGTTCGTGCTGGTTGGATTGTCGTTCGGGGCGATGGTTGCAATGCAGATCGCGGTCCGAAATCCGGACACGGTCGCTGGATTGGTTCTCGCCTGCTGTGCGGCATACACGCCGCCGCCGGTTGCAGCCATGTGGCGGGACCGTGTCGACGGGGTCAAAAAAGGCGGCTTGGCCGGGCAAGCGGGCGGAACACTCGGACGCTGGTTCACGCCGTCCTTTGCCGAAGCTTCGCCCCAGACGGTCGAGTGGGTACGCGGTCTGATCCTCGGGACGCCGGATGAAGGCTTCGTGGCGGCTGCGACGATGATCTCGACGCTAGATCACCGCGAGCTTCTGCCAAGAATCACGGCTCGGACCCTTGTGGTAGCTGGCGAGCATGACCAGGCGGCGCAGCCTGCCGGGCTTGCCGCCATCACCGACGCCATTCCAAACGCAAGTCTAATCACGTTGAATGCTGCTCACCTCGCCAACGTGGAGGCTCCAGTGGCATTCGGTGAAGCGATTGCCGCCTTCGCAAAGGGGCTATGATGCGGGTGGCTCTGATCCATGCCTTGCGGGAATCCGTGACGCCGATCAACGCTGCATTTGACGCTCATTGGCCCGAGGCGAGCCGAATGAACGTGCTCGACGATAGCTTGTCCGCGGACCGCGCTCGCGATGGGCAATTGAGCGACGCGTTGATCGAACGATTCCTGGTACTGGGCCGCTATGTCCGTGACGCGGGAGCAGATGCGATCCTATTTACCTGTTCTGCGTTTGGGCCTGCAATCGACGCTGTGGCCGCGGATCTCAGACCGTTACCTGTTCACAAGCCAAACACCGCTATGATTGCGGCGGCAGGGGATTTCGGCCGCGTCGGCCTGCTTGCCAGTTTCGCACCGACGTTGGAAAGCATGGTTCGGGAGTTTAACTCTGCTCAGACCGTTGTAACGTGTCATTGCGGTGGGGCACTAGAAGCGCTGCAAGCCGGCAACGGTGACGAGCATGATAGGATTGCCGCAGAGGCCGCTATTACGACACTCAGCGAATGCGATGTGATTGCACTCGCTCAATTCAGCCTTGCTCGTGCAGCCAAGAAGGTGGCACAGGCGACGGGTAAGCCTGTGCTCACTACACCCGAATGTGCTGTACTATCGCTGCGGGCGGAGATGCTCAAATAAACGGCCGCCGCCAACATCGTGATCGCGGGTAAGGCGGCTATGCGGAACCCAGCGCGGGCTAAGCCGTAAGCGTGGTCTGAAGGTCGCCTTGTAGGCGGAGCGTTGAACGGGTTGATGGCAGCTCTTTGAACGGGGCCGTTATGTCAGACGAGACTATCGAACCAGCCGCAGATGTAGCGAGTAGTCATACGACCGGTCGTATCGAGATTGTCGGTCGGGTGTCGGGTCGACGCCGCTGGACGGTCGAGCAGAAGCTGGCGATCCTACGCGATGCGTTTGGGCCGGATGGGTCGGTCATGGCGGCGGTCGAGCGTCACGAGGTCGGCAGCGGCGCGATCTACACCTGGCGGCGTCAAGCTATGTCGGGTGCGCTGGGCGGAGTGCCGGCCCGGCCTCAGGCCACATTTACCGAAGTCCGGATCAGCGAGCCGCCCGTGATGCTGCCGGCGCCGCCCGCCGAGGTGTCAGCGGACGCCCGGACCGCGGGGCAGATCGGCATCGAGCTGCCTTCGGGTGTGCGACTGACCGTCGACGGCACGGTCGACGCCGAGGCGCTATCGCGTGTGATCGGCGTGCTGGCACGATGATCCCGCAGCCGACATCGACGCGGATATTCCTGGCGTGCGGCGTCACCGACATGCGCAAGGGCTTCGATGGCCTGGCGGTACTGGTGCAGCAGGTGCTCCGGGAGAAACCACATTCCGGTGCGCTGTTCGCGTTCCGTGGCAAGCGCGGCGACCTGATCAAATTGCTGTGGTTCGACGGTCAGGGACTCTGCCTGTTTTCGAAGCGGATGGACCAGGGGCGTTTCGTCTGGCCGGTGACCGCGACCGGCACAGTGGCGCTGACATCGGCGCAGGTGTCGATGCTTCTGGAAGGCATCGACTGGCGCCGCCCAGAGCGGACATGGGCACCAACATTGGCCGGCTGAAAACATAGCTTTTCCGCCAATTTTGCTCGTGTGAGAGTGCGCGAACTGTTATGAAAATGAGGTGTCGCAAGCCCCTCTTGCCCCATCTGATGCCGAGGCGCGGATTGCCGTGCTGGAGGCGTCGCTCGCCCGGGCCAATGCAGCACTTGCCGCCCGCGACCTGCTCATCGAGACACTGCGTGGGCAGATCGCCCGGATGCGGCGGATGCAGTTCGGCGCATCCTCCGAGAAGCTGACGCGCGAGATCGCCCAACTCGAACTCGCGCTCGAGGAACTGGAAACCGAGAGCGCAGTCCCGGAGATCGGCGCGGCCTTGCCAGACACGCCCGGGCGACTGGCACCAGTCCGTGCGTTGCCCGACCACCTGCCACGCGAGGAGGTCGTCCACGAACCCGCCTCCGGCGCCTGCACATGCCCGGACTGCGGCGGTGCGCTACGCCGCCTCGGGCAGGACGCCCATGAGATGCTCGACGTCCTGCCGGTGCACTGGCGCGTGGTGCGGAACGTCCGACCGAAATATAGCTGCCGGACGTGTGAGAAGATCGTCCAAGCGCCTGCCCCGGTGAAGGCGGTCGCCCGCGGGAAGGCGACATTTGCAACGTTGGCGCATGTTGTCGTCTCGAAGTTCGACCATCATCTGCCGCTTTACCGGCAGTCCGAGATGATGGCCGCCCAAGGCCTGGACATCGACCGCTCGACGCTGGCGGGCTGGGTCGGCCAGGCAGCAGCGCTGCTCGACCCCATCGTCAGCCGCATCCGCGATGAAGTGCTGAAAGGCGACAAGATCCACGCCGACGACACGCCAGTTCCCGTGCTCGACCCCGGCCGTGGACGCACCGCGACCGGGCGGCTGTGGGTCTATGCGGTCGACGACCGCGCCTCCGGCAAAACGACCCCGCCTGCGACATGGTATCGCTTCACGACCGACCGCACCGGTGCACACCCGCAAACCCATCTTGCCGGATTTCGAGGTTTCCTCCAAGCTGACGCCTATGCCGGTTACGACGGGCTCTATCGAAACGGCGCCACCGAAGTCGCATGCTGGGCCCATTTCAGGCGCAAAGTGTTCGATCTGCACGAGCGGGTTGCCACGCCGCTGACCACCGACATTCTTGAACGCATTGGTACCTTGTACGGCATAGAAGCGGAGGTCCGCGGCAGGCCGCCCGACGTGCGGCTGGCGGCGCGTCAGAACCGGACGAGGCCGCTGGTCGATGCGCTGCGCGAGATACTCGACGCAGCACTGCGCCGGCTGTCGCCGAAGTCCGACATGGCCAAGGCTATCGCCTATGGCACGAAGCGATGGCTCGCGCTGTGTCGCTTCCTCGATGACGGGCGCCTGGAGATCGACAACAATATCGCCGAACGTGCGCTGCGCGGCGTTGCCGTCGGACGACGCAACTGGCTGTTCGCCGGTTCGAAAACGGGCGGCGAGCGTGCCGCAGCGATCTACACCGTCATCCAAACCTGCAAGGCCAATGGTGTCGACCCGCAGGCCTACATCGCCGACGTCACTGGGAAGATCGCAGCTGATTGGCCAGCTGCGCGATGGGACGAGCTCATGCCCTGGAACTGGGCCCAACAGCCTGAGAAGTCGGTAGCACAAGCTGCATAGTGCGTGGCCTCCCGGCCACGCTTACGCTAAGCCCACCCTGTAGGCATTAGCAGCGCTATTCTGTGTGTGAGGGTCAAAATTGGCTCGACGCATGGTACGCCTCGCTTGGCGGGATCGGTTCCATCTCGAAGCGGGTTTGCCCGCCGCGCGCTTAAAATCTAAGCCTTCGTGATGGCTAAGGATCAAACTGTGAAACAAACGCGCCGGGATGCGATCCTTGACGCTGCGGAAACCTTGTTCGCGGTGCACGGTTTCGATGGCGTGTCGATGCGGATGGTCGCGGATGCCGCACCGGTCGGACTCGGTCTTGTCACCTATCATTTCCCGACAAAAGACGTCCTGTTCGAGGAGGTTGTAGCACGCCGGGCGGACGTCCTGAACGCCGCTCGCCGAGACGCACTGGGCGCCCTTGAAACCGCGACGCTCGAGCAACTGCTACACGCCTTTTTCCACCCCTATGTTCTGCTGATCGAACGCGCGCCAGGGAACTGGCGAGCCTATGCACGCCTGCACGCAATGCTGACGCAGGACGCACGGTGGACCGACTTGGCGACCCGGCATTTCGGGTCGGTTGCTACAGACATGATCAAGCGTATCATGATAGCAGAACCGAGGCTTGACCAACCTACAGCGGCTCGTGGCTACGTGCTGGTTATCGGGACCATGGTCAGCGTCTTCGCTGACACGAGACTGGTCGATTATTTTTCCAACGGCGTTCTGACCAGTCACGATGTCGCAGGCAGTCTCGATCCAATGGTACGTTTCGGAGCCGCTGGAATCAGAGCCCTTGCCTGTCCAACTTGCTCCTAATTCCAGCCCCTTCGTTTCATACGAAAATGACCGCTGTGTTAGCCACTAGGTCGCTGATTTGAATTGACATGCCCCGTTTCAGACTTCAAACCTGTACGCACGTACAGTAGGCTGCATTACGACGGCCACTGATGGGGAGGATAAGATGCGTTACGCAGATTCCGTCGCAACACTGATTGCTATCATGTCGGTTGGCATTGCACCCAAAGCGGCGTTCGCCAGCGAACGAAATAGTTCGAACATTCCAGTGGGTTTAGGCACGGTAGTTTCGGGCATCTCGCCGGGCCCTGACTTCACCTATCTTCAGTACAATACTGTCTATTCAGCAGATCGAATCAACGATAGTGACGGCGACAAGGCCCTTCCGGACTTCAAGCTAAATGCCGCAGTCGTCACACCCCGTCTTGATTTTGCCTGGGCTCATATCGGCGAGGTTCAATTGTCGACTTGGGCAGCGCAACCCATACTCCTCAAGTTGAATGCGCGGGTGGGAAAGGGTGCAGGAGCTATCCGCGATAGTCATTCCGGATTTGGTGACACCATTATATCGCCCATCACACTCGGCTTACAGGGGAATGTTCCGGTTCTTGGTCATTATCTCCTCACCATTGATCCGCTGTTCAATATTCCGACCGGCGCCTACGACAATCGTCGACTGGTCAACCCCGGGAGCAACCGGTGGACCTTTCAGCCTTTTGTCGGGGTGACATTCTTTCCTACGCAGAAACTCAGCCTGAACATGCAAATGAATTATGCGTACAATTGGAGAAACAAGGAAACGAACTATAAAACCGGAGATGAGATCGATGTTGACTTTGCCAGTGGCTACAAAATTAAAAGCAACGTCACCGTTGAGCTCAACGGCTATTATTACAAGCAACTAAGTGATGATCGCCAGAATGGTATGCGATATCTCAATGGCAACAGAGGTGAGGCATTCGCTCTCGGTCCGCAGGTTTTTGTGCAAACCAAACGAGGCGGCTTTGCACTGAAGTACCAGAAGGAAGTCGTTGCATATAATAGGCCGCAGGGCAGTCGGCTCTGGATTCAGTGGGCTGTTAACCTATCGTCAGGACAAAAACGCCCGGAATCTGGTCAACAGTAGCGGGTATGTATTGAGGGTAAGGAGTATGGGTTGTTGTTGCCCCCAAAAAGTTCTGACAGATCCTCGCAGGTTTGCACGATGAACTCGCGTGGTGATCGATAGCGCAAAGCGCGGTGCGGATGCACCTCGCTATAATGGGCAAACCGGCCGGGCAGTTGGTCAAAAACGCTCTGCGCATTAGTACGTCACCTACTGCGGAGGTCGAAGGAATGGTGGTTTCGAGACGCACATGGCCGACATTAGGCGTTTTTTCGATCGGGCTAGTATCAGCGGCTAGAGGTATTTCAGCTTGAGATGGTGCGTTGGCTGCGACAGAACGCTTCTTATCACGCGCACCTTCAACGGTGCCGTTTGAATGGGTATCGTATGGTCCTCCTTGGTTAAGGCTTAAGCCGGACCAACCGAGCAAATTGACCAGAATTTTATGCGTAAGTTTCTGACGTAAAACGGACCAGATTAGAGAGGTGCGCTGGGGTTATACGCTAAAAGCACCGGATCTTGTGCACGTTGGGCAGCTGGGCGTCGGCAAGCCATCATCCGAGCGGCATGGCACAGGCTAGTTCTGCTGGCATGCCGGGGGGTTGATTGCTGCTAGGCTGGTAACCGCTTAACTGATCATAATGATGCTCATCGGGGATGAGGGGGTAATCATGACGCTACAGATCAACATAACGCCAAGTGGGCGCATGAGCCTGCCCGCTGAGGTTCGCAAGCGGTTGGGTTTGACCGGTGGTGGCGCGGTATATCTCGAAGAAACGGAAGATGGCGTGGTTCTGCGAACCGCCAACCAGGCGGTGGCACGGGCGTAGGCACTGGCCAAGCGATATACCGGCGGTAATCCCGACGCCTCGGTTGACGCATTCCTCGACCGGCGTCGCGAAGACAGCGGCGAATGAGCGTGGTCCTCGACGCCTCGGCCCTGATCACCATGATCAAGGGAGAAAAGGGATCCGCCAAGGTCGCAGCCGGTATCGCCAGTGCACGGGTGAGCAGCGTGAACTACGCCGAGGTGGTGACCCACTTCATCCACGCCGGAATGCCCGAGCGAGAAGTCGACGCCATGCTTGATCTGCTGCCACTGACGGTAGTGCCGGCCGACAAGGCATTGGCGCAAATCGCCGGGCGGCTGCGCGCCGTGACGGCCGGGGCGGGCATTAGCCTTGCAGATCGCTTTTGTCTGACGTTAGCCCGACGGGATGGGTTGCCGGCCTGGGCCAGCGACCAGAACTGGAAGAAGATCGCGAATGCGGTCGAGGTCAAGGTCGTGACGATCCGCTAGAACGTGGCGGGCAGGGCAGGGGGCAACCACCTGTCGCAAACGTCCTGGGCTCCGGGACGGCGTTCAAAGGGCCGAAAGCTTCCTCTCCTCAGAAAGATTTGAGGACTGGCTCCTAGGGCAAGGCTTGGGCATGCATCATCATCAACGCCTAATGTTTACGAGGAACAGTCGTGGTACATCGGCGGATTTTTCAGGAGCCGTTCGCGTGTCTACGATTTTCAAATTCGCGTACCCACGCGAAATTTTCGACCGGGCTCCGGAACAGCATCGCCTCGGATATCTCCTTCTCGGCCAGCTCTGGAACGACAGCATCTTGTTAACGCGGCAACTCCTGACCGCACGGACCAAACCAGCACAGGGGCGGTCCGACGAAGATATGCACGGACAGATCGCGGCCGAATTCCTCAACCTGAGGCTTCTCGCTAGTCGCCTCAGTGAGGGTTTTGAACTGCTAAAGGAGCTCAGCACATTCTTGCCGACCTGGAAGACCGATCTTGACGAGGATGCCGTGGCGGGGATCAAGGCGATCCGGCAGTATTTCGACAAGAAGGATGCTCCTCTTCGCCTTCTGCGAAATAAGCTCGGCTCCCATCAGGACGTCGCGCTCGCAAAGCAGTCGCTAAATGGCATCGCCGATACGGAGATGGTCGACTATCGCGGCCGATATTTTGCTACCACTTTATTCATGAGCGCGGAAACGCTGCACTTACGTGCACTCGCGATCCTGTTCGACATGGAGTCGAGCCGGGATGCTCTTAATCTCCTCGCCGATCACGTACAGCGGATGCTCAGTGAGTTTTATCGCGTTTGCCAAGGCTATCATGACTGGTTCATGGCGCGCCACGTGCTACCTGTCTTTGGCCTTGAGAATGGCAAGATGATACAACTCGACGACGCGCCCAAGGCCGAGGACATCGTGACGCCATTCTTCGTCAATTTCGACGATATGAAAGCGCGGGTCGACGCACGAGGTGATGCGCCCAAGTCCGACTAGCGCTCGTGGTCGAAGTTCGCCTACCAGAGGGCAAATGTGATCGGCCGGATGCCGAATGATCAGGGAAGACGGGCATTATTATGGCGACTGAATTGGACGAAGGCCAGAAAGCGGAAGTAGTGAGGATCCGCGCACGCATCGCAACTCTGATCGAGGGCCACTTCGCCACCGGCAAACCAGCATATTACCTCTCGCAGCTTGGAAACCAGATTGGCGAGGCTGATCGTAAGCTGCTCGAGAATCTGACCCACAAAAAGATGTCCCAGTTCGTCGCCGATGCTTTCGATTATAAGATCGGTCGTTCTGGGCAGCACGACAACATTCTGTATCTCATTGCTCCAGCGGGCACAGTCGTGCCGCCAGTGGCCACGCCGCGCTACAACAGTCGGTTCTGGGCTGCATTCAAGGTGCCGTTGCAGGAAGGCGAGCGCCGTTTCATAGACATCGAGACGTTCGATTTTGCGGCCGATGCTGCTCAGCTCGCAACGCAAGACGACACGATCAGAGAGATCGATGCCAAGTTCCTTCCCAAAGGTTCAGATATTGCAATGCCTGACGTGATTCTGGGCCGCATCGCGGAATGGCTCGACGCACAGGGGCTCGATCAGGGCCCCTTCCTGATTCAACGCAATAGGCAGCATTCGAAGCAAGAAAGCCTATTGACCGCATTGATCAACGCGCTCGACAAGGATCAGCAGAAACGTGTGAGCCTACCGCTCGACGTGATCAAAACGCTGGAAACACGACATCTCTGACATGAAGGTCCTGACCTGCATTGCCGGGCTGCCAATCGCCGTGGCGGACGAAATCCGGTCGCGGTCCGCCAAACCCTTTACGGGGGATGCTGTTAACCGGCCGATCATCCGCCCGGTCAAGCCACCCTATGGCTATCGCCCCGGAATGGCTGAAGGCTATCATCGAGACCTCGAAGGGAGGATCGCCACGCTCAACCCTCGAGACGAGGTCGCCGTGATCCTGGCCTATGTCGCCTATCAAGGCGATGAGACGCAGCGTTTCGTCGATACCTTCTTCCCTTTCGCGATCCACGCGCCGCTCGATCTGTTCGACCCCGAGGCCGGCCCCAAGGCCGGGCGCCGCGCGGCGCTATTGGCTTACGTCGACAGCGTCGAAGTTGCGATCGCTGCACTCATGGCACGGATGCACGCCGTGCGGGACATACTCAGCGGGAGAAACTTCTCGCCCCTGTTGCTACCGCTCGCAAATTTCAAATCCGACGTCGTGCGTCCGCAGATCGCCGCATTGTTTGGTGGACTTGGGACGGCTGTGGATCCCCGCGCGATGTTGCATCAGGCAAGCCAAGCGATCGCAACCGCGCATCCAATCCAGCTTGCCGGCATCGGTAAAACCAGAACCCGGTTCTATGAGGACTTGCGCCGCCTGCGCTTCAACAGCCCCGGCAGTAATCGGCATGGCATGGCACAACAGGGCGGAACTGGACATCTGCCGGCCTGCCTGATCAATGGTCGGGTCAGATTGGGGGGGCCATTCGATTCCCAGTTCCATTACGACTGTAAATACGCTCGCGGGAATGTCGATCGAGCATATCCCAACTGTCATGCTGTGCAGACAGCACCGGCCGATGCCACATATGTGAATATCGCGCCTAGCGACTACATCCGTTAAACGGAACGGGGCGGATCGTTTCCGACCCGCCCCGCCCGTGGAACTTGCTTGCTCTTCAGCATCACGGATAATGACAAAGCATAGCTTTGTATCACCCTCACACCTACCTTCGCATATCCGACCACATCAAACGTGCCAGGCCTGGCCGCATTTGACGTCTAACCGGAGCGCGCACGTCCGAGAATGCCGCAAGGAAACAATCTCGGACTCGACTGGCTTTGCGAGCTGCCAACAGTCGAAACTGCCCGCAGCCGGTCCGCTCATGCGTTGCCGTACAAGCAATATAAGCTAGCTCACGGGAATCTTCAAACTTCTTATTATAACCGACATGTCGAGCGGATCACCGAGCTGGCGGCGAGCGAACTGCTCGCCCGTGTCCGCGATTTCGTCGACGAGTTGCTCGACGGGCGGGTCCCGCGCGAACTGCGGACCGCCCTGCCGGACGACCTCTCGGCCGAGCAGCGGGCGCATCTCGACGCGGCGGCGACCGCGATCGACGAAATCACCTGCTCGACGAGGAAAGCATCGCGGGCGCGCTCACTTTTGTCGACATGGCGGCAGCGGTGGAGTTTGCCGCGACCGATCAGTCTCCGGCCGCGCTCGTCCGCCTTCTGGCATCTGCCGCACCCGTCACCAATATCGAGCGTCTGACGGCTTGCCGTGGTGCTTAGCGTAGAACATACCTCCGGACGGGAGGCGCGATCTGCTGTTTCGGGTCGAACAGAGGAAGACGGCATGCAGGGACTGCTTGAAGAGGCGAAGACTGGCGACCTTTACGCCGTGCTGGCTCTGAGCACGAAGGAGGAGCTTGACCCCCTGGTCCGGATCATACTTTCGAAACTCTCCAACCTGCTTGACGTCAGCGAGGACTACAAGCGCCACCAGCCGGACCACACCCGGTACCATCGGCTGATCGGAGACGAGCTCAGGCTGTTCGGCGGCAACACGCTGATGAACCTGCGCCGGCTCGGCGAGGGCCCGCCTTACGACGAGGTGGTCGCGGACGTCTGCTGGAAGCTGAGCGTACCATACGAGAAGGGTCGCACCGTCGCGAACGAGGCCAACCTGCTCGACATCTTCCTGGAGCAGCGCTGGCAGGCGCTGGAGCCTGCGCAGCGCGAAGAGCTGATGGAGTCTGCGCGGAAGGCAGCGCTTGGCAAAACGTCGCATGGCGGCTGGTACGCCCGGACGGGATCGTTCGCCCTGATGACCACCGTGTTCGCGGGGCCGGGAAGCGCGGCGCTGGGCATCAGCCTGCTCGACCCCAGCTACCGTGTAACGGTTCCCTGCGCCCTGCATGTGGCCTTCCTCCGGCGCAGGATCATCGAGGAGGGTCGTGGCGCAGGCGACATCCAGACCGGGTCCCGCGGCGCAACGACCAGGGTGGACGGACACGCGAGTACGTCGCTGGAGATCATGGACGAGGACGGCGCGCGCATGCTCGCGCTGACCAGCATAGGCGAACCCAATGCGGGCGCGTGGCACAGGATCGAGTCCGGCGACGAGGGTATCGGCCGCCTCAACGCTCTCCTGCAGGCCGTGCCGGCTGTGGCGACGGCTGCGGAGATAACCGGCATGACGGGAACCCGATACATGGAGGTCGTCTGCAATGGCGATCTCGTGAATGCCATCTCGGGTGGTGGCAAGCGGGCAATCTCGGTCGTGGACGGCAAGCCGGTACACGCAAACCTGTTTAGTGCCGATAAGCTGACTGCGTTGGCGAGCGCCTCGGCCATAATGAACATCGCATCCATCGCCCTGGCGCAGAAGCACCTCGCCGATATCAGCGAGAAGCTGTCGGCGTTGAGCGACGACGTGCAGGAGGTGAAGGCGTTTCAGTCGAACGAGCGCCTCTCCGATCTCACCGCCGCGGTGGCCTACTTCGAGCAGAAGGCGCCATCGATCTTCGCTGGCGAGCTGTCGACAAGCGTGCTCGGAGAAATCGAGCGGCGGGAAGGCGATCTTCTGAGCAGGCAGCATCACCTCGTGCGTGATCTCGCCAAGGCGGTGGATGGGCTGCAGGAGGTGAAGGATGGGGGCTGGTTCACCTCGTCCGACTTCGTAGACAAGATCGACAAGGCACAGCGCAGGATTAGCGACCTGCTTAAGCAGCTGACCCTCTGCCTGCGCGCCCGCGCCCTCGGGTGGCAGCTGCTCTGCCAGTTCCCGGAAGGGGAGATCGGCAAGCGGCGCCGTCGCGAGGACATCGAGGCATCGCTGGATGAATTGAGGGAGAGCGGCGAACGGATTCGACGGGTGAGCGCAGTGGTGCGGGAAAAGCTCAGTGCGGCCTCGTCACGCTGGGCGCAGAGCGCGATGAACGGGCGCAAGCTCAACATCATTCGAGCAGGCGACGAGGCACTCAGCGCCATCTTCATGGAGCGGGAGCGGATCGCCAACGGGATCACTAAGATCGAGGAAATGCGGACCGCGCTCGAGCGCCCCTTCAAGATGGCCTGGAAGATCGAGGACGGACGCGTGGCGGCGGTGCAGCCCCTTTTGTGATCGCGGCATACGCCAGCCTTGAGGAGGTCAGCCTGACGCAACTAGGTGCGTGACGGCGGTCAATTAATTCTGAACGTTATCGGCCCCACAGTCGAGCAGTTGGGACGCTGCAGTAGCAACACAAGCAACAGGCATGTCCGACCACCTGCGTTGCCAAACCATGACGTTCGCCTGTTAGTAGCGGTCTTGGTAGGGTAGGTGCTCGATGGTCCTTGATACATCTATAATTTAAAAGGACTTTGTCCCAAATTGCCTGCTGTTTCTTAAAGATCATTTTTACTGGAAAAGACCGGCAGTTTGTGGTTTCCTAAGAGGATCCCCAAACAGACCGTCGTGATGTGCCGCGTTACATTACTTCCGTGAGTGAGCTCAGCCTAGAAGACAGAGAATGAGGACCTTACATATCCCAGACGTCAGATACTGTAGGCAAGCGCTCTCCAGCACCGAGATAAAGGCCATGTTGATTCTCGAACGTCATACCTCGTTTGACGTTGCAGAGAGGACTCTTTATGAACACCGGAAGTTGAGTTATGCTCAAAACCGAGAGAGAGTGGCATGGGCAACGCTAATAGTCTCTTCGTCGGAGGCACCGTGAACATTCTGCCACATGACAGCTTCGATTTGAGAAAATAGGATTGTTATCGTTTCGTAAGAGACATGCCCGGAGAGAGGCTTAGCAGAGGTTAAAACGACATGACCCTTATCTACAGACCATAGGGCGTGCTCGTAATCATCGTATCGATCAACAAACCCGGTGAAGCTACGGCCTGATCGCATATAGACGGTGACGAGATACTTTCCGTTCTCAAAGTGGGAATGCCTCAGGATGTCAACGAGTTGGTCAACACTCGCAGTGTCGCGACGTTCCATGCGCTTAGCAACACGCCGAGCCATCCATCCGTACGCAGCTTTTACCGGAGACAATAAAGCTGCCACTTCCATCCCAACACTCCGATGGCGTTAGTCAAAGAATTTACCTCACGCTCATAAGCTGAGTCGGATAGGGGCAACAATATCCTTTACATCATCTCAATGAGCGGAAAACCACCGATCGTAATCCTCCTCGTCAAGAACCACTGGCATCGCCTTGGGACGGATAGGTGAAACAGCAGCATTCAGCTCGGTAGTCAGGAAGCTATAGACGTTGCCTCGCTCAGTGAGGCGCCACATCCGGCGTAAGCAAAACGCCCACAATAGTGAGGGCGCGGCTGCAAACCTCTTCCGGTGGCGAGCTGATGCGTAACGGGAAGGTCGAGCTGACGGGTAAACGGTGAACGCCCCGACGGCCGATTAGTTAGATCGGGGCCGGCGCCGCCAGTTGGCTTGCCGAGGACGGATGTCTTTCCTACAACCCGGAAAATGGGGAACGATCATGTCATTCTGCGCAACGTGGGCGAGATGCTTTACGGCGCCAGGTGGCAGGCCCCACTCGCCCGGGATCTGGGCGTGACGGATCGCACCGTGCGAAACTGGGCAGGTGGGCACGGATGCCCGACAGACGTGGGCACGAGACTGCTCCCGATCCTGCGCCGGCGAGGCAACTGCGTCGCCCATTTGATATCCACCATCGAGAACAGCTTGGACGGTACAGCCTGATGCTCCAGACCATTATTGACGCCTGCGAGTTCAAGCAGGACGCCCTTGACTACGCCCTCTCTAAGCAGATCGAAGATCTTGCCGATCTCGTTGACCATGACGACGCGAAGGCGCGCGACTTCTTTGATCGCACCTACGTCACCGACGGCATGGCTCAGCTGCTGCGACAGGGGCTGCAACGCCTCGCCGGCCTAAACGATCAGGCAGCGTTCGAGCTGCGGCAGGCAATGGGCGGCGGCAAAACTCACTCAATGCTCGCACTTGGATACTTGGCCGCCCACCCTGAGATCGCGGGCGCGACTTCTGCTCGTATCACCGAAGGTTTCACGCCGCAGGCGGCGAAGGTCGTCGTGATCAGCGGTCGCAACATTGACCACGACCGATTCCTCTGGGGATCGATCGCCGATCAGCTCGGCAAGGGTGAGCAGTTCGCCCGCTTCTGGCGCAACGGCGCGCGTGCACCGAACGAGGACGACTGGATTGGCCTGATCGGTGATCAGCCCGTGCTGATGCTTTTCGACGAACTCCCGCCATACCTCGAGAACGCGGTAACCATCCCGGTGGGTGCGGGAACGCTGGGCGACGTGACGTCCGCGGCGATCTCGAACCTGCTTGCTGCGGCCATCAAACTGCCGCGGCTCTGCATCGTCCTCTCAACTCTCGTTGGTCAATACAAAGCCAGCGGCGACCTGTCGCGCATCATGTCGCAGATCACGAATGAGGCACGGCGTCAGGCGAAGCCGATCACCCCGGTCGAACTCGGCTCCGACGAGATCTACCACATTCTACGGAAGCGATTGCTGGCACGCGAACCCGCCCCGATGGTCGTGGAGAGCGTGGCCGAAGCCTACGGACAGGTCCTATCTGATGCGGTCAAATCCAAGACGCTCGAACGCGCCGCAGAAAAGATCGCGGACGAGGTAGCGGCAACCTACCCGTTCCATCCGAGCCTGAAGACCGTTGTTGCCACCTTCAAGGACAACGAGGGTTTTCGCCAGACCCGCGGGCTGATGACCATCGCCGCACTAATGATCAAGTCGGTCCAGAAGCGAAAGACGAATGATGTCTACCTGATCGGTCCGCAGCATCTCGATCTGTCCGATCGCGGCATCCGCGACATGGTCAACAACATCTACGATCTCGACGCCGCGATAACGGTCGACATCGTGGACAGCGGTGCCAGCGATGCTCACGCCGAGCTGATAGACGCCGACATGGGGAATGATGCGGCCAGCCAGACCGCCCGGTTGGTTCTGATGGCATCGCTTGCCGAGTCGTCGGACGCCGTGAAGGGCCTTCAGCCGGCGGACATCCTGTCCTTCCTTATTGCACCGCTCCGGTCTGAAAGCGACTTCGTGGCCGCCCTTGAGGCACTGGTGGCTCGCTGCTGGTACCTGCACAAGCGCGACAACGGCGCTTGGCACTTTTCTAAAAACGAGAATCTGACCAAGAAGATCGAGAACCTCGCTCGCAACGCCCCGGCGCACAAAGTCGAGCAGGATCTGGCACGGCGGCTCGACGAGATATTCACAACCCGGCGACGGGCAGCGTATTCACGCGTCCATGCTCTCCCGCGGGTGGAGGACATCAACACCCGTAGCGACCGGGCCCTTATTGTTCTCTCGCCAGATGCGAAGATCCCACCCGAGAAGGCGCAGCAGCTGTTCGCCGCCACTTCGGAGCGCAACAACTTTGCCATCGTCAGCGGTGAGGGGCTCGATCTGGCATCAGTCGAGGAAAAGCTGCGGATCGCCTACGCAATCGCAAAGGTTCTGGATCAGGAGGGTCAGAGCAGCCCCAACCGACCTGATCTAGAGAGTCGCCAAGCCGATGCTGAACTCGACGTCTACCAAACGATCGCGTCGACCCTCAACAAGATCTGGTATCCCGGTCGTGACTCGGGTGGCGAGCGCCTTCTGGGCGCTACGCTCAAGCTCGACAGCTTCCGTCGCGAGGGGGCCGCAGGGTATGATGGCGAGACAGCCGTCGAAAATGCGCTGACCTCCACCGGTAGCCGCAAGCTGATTGTGGACGTCGAGGCCAACTTCGACATGCTCGCCGATCGCGCCGAGGACATGCTCTGGCCAGCGAACATCAGATCAACGACCTGGGGAGACATTCAGGACCGCTCAATGAGTAACGTCCGATGGCTCTGGCTGCCCCGCGGCGGTCTGGACGAGCTGCGGCGGCTCGCCGTGTCACGGCAGCGCTGGCGCGAGACCGGCACTGGCGGGATTGAGAAGGGCCCGTTCGAGAAGGAGCAGACCAGCGTCGGCGTCACTGAGTCCGCCTACGATGACCTGAGCGGAACCGCTACGATCAATGTGCTGGCACGCAACGCCGGCCGCCGAGGTCGCATCCACTGGTCGAACACAGCTGACGTGTCATCGACCTCGCCCAGGCTCGATGCCCCGCGGCTCGAGACGTCGGAGATGAGGCTGTACTTCATTGCCGTAGATCCGATGGGTGAGCACGAAACCGGGGACGTGATGGTCTGGACGAACCGCCTCAACCTCACCCACGATCCGAAAGCGGTTGGCACAGGCTACGAGGTCAAGCTCTCCGTGGTCCCCAGCGGCGAGATTAAATGGAACACGGACGCCACGGCAGCGCGCGACGGGCACGCATACGGCGGTCCGATCCGCCTCGAAGGCGACAAGGATGTGGTCATCTACGCTTGGGCAAGCTCGGGCGGGATCGAGACGACGCGCGAGTTCAGGATCGCCAGGCGTGAGGGCGAAGGCACAAAGGTCGATCTCGAGCGGCCTGGTCGGGCACGCAAGCAAGTACAGCTAACCACCACGGACAAGGTTTTCGCGGCTATTGCAAAGGGCAAGGAGACGCGCGCGCGCTTCCGTAACGTCCTGGTGACCGTTGGTTCCGGCAGCCGAAACGTGAGCACGCATTTCGGATCAGACCTCGACGTGACAGCCGAGGCCATCGAGCGGCTCGCCAAGTACGCAAGAGCGGAGCTCGGCGACGAGAACGCGGACGTCACCGTCACGTGGCGCTTGGTCGAAGCCGATCGCGCGGGAGACCTGGACCAGCTGATGGCTGCGGCCGGCGAGACGCTCGCCTCGGGCGAGATCGAACAGAACTGAATTGGAGCCGGGCGGAATGGTCCGAGCGAGGAACAAAGATGGCAAGCAGACCCAGAGCCGGCTTCGGCGTGCCGGAGGATGAGGTAGACCCGCAGCACTTCGTCGTGCAGATCAGCCCTACCGGTCGCGAACTGGTAACGATCATCGAGGACTACGGGATATCCGGCCCGCGGATCGACAGCGACGAAAACACCTATGTCGATCGCGTCGTGCGGTGCACTATCCATCCACGCCGCTGGCGGATGGTGGCGACACCACTGAAGAACGCCTTCAACGAGCGCCTTAAGAGCCGACGCTACCGCACTGGCCGCTGGGATGTCGGCGAGAACCGCGTTCATCGCCTGCTTGGCCGCGAGATGTGCGTGCTGCTGTGGGCAGTGGAGCAGTGCGAGGAGGACCTTGTTCCTGCCGGCATCAACGCTTGGCTTGGGCTCCGGCCCGAGGAGCGCTGGTGGCTCTTTGCCATGGCCGCGCACACATCAGGCAAGGCAGGTGACCATGATCGAGGCTGGCGCAAGGCCATCCGGTTCGGCCTCACCGAAGGCGCGACCCTGCCCGACTCACACAGATCCACGCTCTTGGACCGATTTTGACCAGAACGGTGAATACGATGCAGACGAACGAAACCCCACCTCTTGCTAACGCACCTGCATTGATCGAGCGCCTGTGGCCTGCGCAAAAGCTCTCCGCGGAAGCGAAGAAGGAACGCAAGGCTGGATCCGGACAGACCTTGACGGCGCTCGGCTCCTATTGGAAGGGGCGCAAGCCGTTGGTGCTTGTGCGCGCGTGCGTTTTGGGCTGTCTCTTGCCTGCCACGAGCGATCCCGAAGGGGACCTCGTGCTGTTCGAAACGCTGATGGCAATGGACGACGACGCTTTCGGGTATCGTGATGTCACAACAACAGCCCCGAAGCTGGTGCAAATTGCCAAAGCGCACGGAATGAAGGTTGATGCGTTCGTGGACCGAGACGAACGTCCTCTCTCGAGTGATCCCGAAGATCCGGGTGAGTCTCGCGAGCAGTCGGCGAAATGGCGGCCGGACTTATCTGCTTCTGACCGGCAAGAAGTGAAAGTCAGAATCCTAGCTACATTACCATATGAAGATCGCGTCAATCGAGCACTTCGTCCGGAAGAGCTGTCTGAGCAGGTGACCAAGCATATTTGGCCATTTGTTAATCAGCGACTTGGCACGACGGCTCATGATCTACCATCTCTTATTAAGCAGCTCGGCGAGATGCGCTTTGGTCGCCCCCCGCGCGTCGCCGACACATTTGCCGGCGGCGGATCAATCCCTTTCGAAGCTGCTCGAATTGGTTGCGATGCCACAGGTTCCGACCTCAATCCGATCGCCTGCATGCTCACTTGGGGTGCATTAAACGTCATCGGGGGCGACGAACAAGCACGTTTGGAACTGCAGGATCTGGAGAAGAAGGCAGCTCGGCATGTAGAAGATATCATCAATGAACTCGGCGTCGAAACCGAAGATGGCAACCGAGCTAAATCCTTTCTTTACTGCCTCGAAACCCACTGCCCCGAGACTGAGTGGACTGTTCCAATCTGCCAGTCTTGGATCGTCTCGCAGAAGCGGCGCGTGATCATAGACCTTGTTCCAGACTACGATCGCCGTCGTTACAACTTCGTTGTGATCGAGGATGCTTCTGAAGAAATGATGAAGCGTGCAAGCATTGGAACCAAGCAAGGAGAATACCTGGTTTACGAACTAAATGGTCAGACTTACCGGCAGTCAATCAAGTCGATTCGAGGTGATTGGCGTCGGGAAAATGGCGAGACTGGGAACTTGCTTCGGCCATGGGAAAAAGACGAGATCGTCTATCGACCTGACGATATATACAGGGAGCGCCTGTACTGCGTCCAATGGATAACTGCCGACACCTTGGATCGTGGTCGCCAAACCACCTTTTTTAGGGCTCCGACAAATGACGACCTCGACCGCGACCAAAGAGTAGTCGATTATGTGCGAAAAAGGCTCGCCTCTTGGCAAGCCGACGGCGTCGTTCCTGACATGCCAATCCTCGCAGGCGATAAAACCACGGAGCCAATGCGAACGAGGGGGTGGACTTATTGGCACCAGTTGTTCTCGCCGCGGAACCTCCTCGTCCTAGGGTTAATGGCCGAGGTCCTGAGAAAATCGCCAGCTGGGGCACTGAAGGTGGCTCATCAAGCCAACTGGAATGCGAAAGGATGTCAGTGGTTTCGCGGCTTCGATACAGTCAATCACAGCTTCGAGGATCAATCTCTGAAGACTAAGTTCGACTACGCTGCCCGGTCCGCCTACGTCTATACTCATCTACTCAAAGACAGGAGCCAGACCGTCCGTATCGGAGGAACGGGTGCGGTGTTGACGAGGCCTGCATCGGCAGTGAATGAGACACACGACCTTTACATAACCGACCCACCATACGCCGATGCGGTCAGCTATCACGAGATCACTGAGTTTTTCATCGGGTGGCTGCGCCGCAACCCCCCGGAGCCATTCGATCAATGGACATGGGACTCACGCCGACCTCTTGCGATCAAGGGCGAGGGTGATGCCTTCCGGCGCGAGATGGTGGAGGCATATCGAGCGATGGCCGAGCACATGCCCGATAACGGACTGCAGATTGTCATGTTCACGCACCAGTCGGGCTCGGTGTGGGCTGAACTCGCGCAGATATTCTGGGGCGCCGGACTTCAAGTCCGGGCGGCTTGGTACATAGCCACGGAAACGACCAGCGAACTCAAAAAAGGTGGCTATGTTCAAGGCACCGTGATTCTCGTCCTGCGTAAGCGCCTCCACGCTGAGGTGGGCTACGAGGACGAGATCGTTCAGGAAGTTCGTGCCCACGTAGCGGATCAGATCGACACACTCGTCGGTCTCAATCAGTCGCTGAAGGGAGCGGGACGGATCGAGAATTTGTTCGAGGATTCCGATCTTCAGATGGCTGGCTACGCCGCCGCGCTCCGCGTTCTAACTGGATACACCAAAATCGACGGCAAGGACATGACGGTCGAGGCTCTCCGCGCGCGACGAAAGGGCGAGACGAGCTTCGTCGACCGGATGATCGACTTCGCCGTTGGTGTCGCCAATGAGCACATGGTGCCCGATGGGCTGCAGGCCCGCCTTTGGCAGACGCTCAAGGGTCCCGAGCGCTTCTACCTAAAGATGGTCGGCCTCGAGGCGGAGGGCATTACGAAGCTCGACAACTACCAGAACTTCTCGCGGGCGTTCCGCGTCGGCGATTACAATCCGCTGATGGCGAGTGTCAGGCCGAACGCGGCGAGGTTGCGCCGGGCGGAGGACTTCGGGACTCGGACGGGCTTTGACATACCCGACTTCGGAACCGGCATCATCCGCTCAGCCCTCTTCGGGATCGACGGGCTCATTCGTGAAATAGACCCGGACGTGGTGCTGCAGCAGATGCGGGAACTCCTGCCCGACTACTTCAAGAAGCGAGGCGATCTTGTGGAGGTTGCCGACTATCTGGCTCGCCGCCGGGGTGCCCACACCGTAGAAGGGCGACATGCCGCCATCCTCGTTAACCTTATGCGAAACGAGAGACTCTGACTTGAAACCCTCGTCGCCGTCGAACAGCACCGGCTTCCTCGATGGCGGCAGGCTATCGAGGTTCTCGTCTCGGCAGGGTCGGCTCTCACATGCCTACCTCGCCGACCGACTGAAGGGCGCTAAGACCTACGACCGCATCGCGGGCTACTTCCGCTCGTCGATCTTCGAACTCGTCGGTGAGGAGATCAGCTCGCTCGCCAAGGTGCGGATCGTCGCTAACGCCGACCTGGACGTCGAGGACATCGAGGCAGCACAGCGTGTCCGTGAAGCTCTGCTATTTCAGCGGTTCGTCGAGTCTGACATGATCGTGGATGCCGCAGTCCATCGAGACAGATACGAACGGCTTCACGAGTTCCTGCTATCAGGACTCGTGGAAATCCGGGTCGTTCCCAGGAACGTCGCGCCATTCCTGCATGGAAAAGCCGGCGTGATCACCGGTGCTGACGGCGCAGTGGCCTTCATGGGATCGATCAACGAGACCCGGGCCGCCTGGGCTCACAACTACGAGCTCGTATGGGAAGATACGTCCGACGAGGGGGTTTCATGGGTGCAAGCCGAGTTCGATGAACTCTGGGCGTTAGGCAAGCCGCTGCCGGATGCGATCATCCGCGAAGTCGGGCGGCTGGCGAAGCGGCAGGAAGTCGAGATCGTCGACTTTCACGATGACCCTAACGCTATCGCACCTGCGGCGCTGGCGGAGACGCCGATCTATCGCGAGGGTGAATCGCTACAGCCTTGGCAGCGTTCATTTGTGTCGCAGTTCCTGCATCATCGCGAGACGTATCAGAAGGTCCGCTTGCTGCTCGCCGACGAGGTTGGAGTCGGGAAGACACTGTCGCTTGCGGCGTCCGCCCTCGTATCCGTGCTTCTTGGTGACGGGCCAGTGCTGATCCTCGTGCCATCGACGCTCCTGGAGCAGTGGCAGATCGAACTGCTCGACAGGTTGGCAATGCCGGTGGCACGATGGCACAGCACCCGAAAATGCTGGATCGACCCGTCAGGCCGCGTCGTGAAGGGGGCCGGAGTGGCCGATGTGGCACGCTGCCCGTATGCGATTGGCCTCGTGTCGACCGGGCTCATAGTGCACGGCGTCGACCGACACGGGGAGCCCAAGCCGGGGACCGAGGCTGAGCATCTCCTAGGTCGGAAGTTTGGGATGGTGGTACTCGACGAGGCGCACAAAGCGCGGGGGTCCGAGCCAATCGGATCGGACGATCGAACCCCGAACAATCTGCTTAAGTTCATCACGCGCATGGCTACCCGGACACGCCACATGTTGCTGTCGACAGCAACACCAATCCAGACCAGCGAGCATGATCTCTGGGATCTGCTGCAGGCGCTCAACCAAGATGCCGAGTTCGTGCTGGGGAATGCCTTCTCACAATGGCAACGCCCTGACCGTGTTCTCCCCTACCTCAAGGGCGAGCGTCAGGTGATGGATCTGCGGGAGGGCTGGCAACTCATCACCAACCCGCTTCCGCCAACCGGTGACGACGATCTCCTCGCTGATATCCGCGCTTCGCTCGATCTGCGGGCCGACGCATGGACAACGACGAGGTTCGCGTCCGACATGGGCAATCCTGTCGTCACCATGAAGGCAGAGATGGAATTGACGGGGGTGCGTGAGGGTCTCGGCTATTTCCAACGTGACAATCCGCTCGTGCGTCACGTCGTGCTGCGGAAGAGGCGCGACCTGGAGAGACTCGGTCTCATCCCGGCGCTGCCCGTCGACATCCATCCAAGCGCCGAGCATCCAGGGCCGACGCATCTCTTCGATGCGCTGAGCCTGTACACGTCCGATGCGTTCGCGACTGCCCTTGAGGCCGTGACCGAATTCACGAAGGCGTATGGCCGACGCGACAAGCCAGCAGGCTTCATGCGGACCCTGCTGCTGCAGCGGCTATGCTCAAGTCAAGCCGCTGCCGTGGCGACCGCAAGAGCGCTGATCGGCGACGGCGAACTCGACGACGAGGTTCAGGAGGAACTCGACAGCGCTAGCTTCGACGCGCGCTCAGAGGAGCGGAAGCACCTTCGGACGATCATCGAGGCTCTGGCTGGCGGCAACGACCCCAAGCTCCGCGCCGTCGAGTATTTCCTTGATGAACACCGCACAGACCGGCGCACCTGGCGAGAGATGGGGTCGATCGTGTTCAGTCAGTATTACGATACTGCCGCATGGATGGCGGAGGCGCTCAGTCGCAACAGGCCGGAACAGGTCGTTGCGCTCTATGCTGGCACGGGCAAGTCACGCTTGATCATAGGCGGCGCGGCCACGAGCGTGGAACGCGCACAGATCAAGCGACTTGTCGCCGATCGTGAGGTACGGCTCGTGGTTGCAACTGACGCCGCATGCGAAGGCCTGAACCTTCAGACGCTGGGCACCCTTATCAACGTAGACCTTCCGTGGAATCCATCGCGACTTGAGCAGCGGATAGGAAGGATCAAACGGTTCGGCCAGACCCGGTCGAGGGTCGACATGGCAAACCTGACTTACGCCGGCACTATCGATGAGAAGGTCTACCGTGTCCTGTCGGACCGTCTAAAGAACACAAGCGACATTCTTGGGACGCTGCCCGAGACGATCGAGGCCGACTGGATCGAAGACATTGAGAACCTAGAGGAAAAGCTGCGAGCCTTCACCGTCCCGCGAAAACGTTTCGATCCGTTCGAGGCCCGCTCCAGTGGCGATCTGGTAGACGAGGACGCCTGGGCGGCAGCGAGCAAGGTTTTCGCGCGGAATGACGTCGAGCGACTGCTGTCTGCCGGATGGCAGGCGCCGCGAGGTAAAGTTTAGAGGCGACTTAGGACACCAGCGCTAAGTCCCAGAGCGGTCATTTCACGCGCATCAGCTGGAAGGGGTAGGGCGCCACGGCACTTGTCATTCATCCCAGGGCGCCGAAAGCCATCGGTCATAATTCTCGTCGTGGAATTACTGGCATGGCCTTTGGATGGATCGGCGCCACGATCGCGTTCGACTCCGTCGTCAGGAAGCCATAGGCATTGCCGCGCAGCGATGCGACGGAGGACCTCGCTCAGGCGGTCTCGACGTCCGCGGAACTTCCGGTGGGCGATGAAGACCAGGTCGACAAGCAGATCGTCGATCCCACCGACGAAAAACCCCACCGCGGCAAAGAGTAAAGTCTCGCGCGCCAAGCCGTCTAAAGGCATAACGACTCGTCCATCCCGACCCCTTCGAGGACAGTACAGCGCGACTGGATCCGATACGGCGGGAGTCCGATCGAAACCGCATGTTTGGCGAAACTTCGCCGTAGATTGCGTCAGAGCACCTTCGTGCCTGGTGTCGTTTACATAGCGGATCACGCAGCCAATCGAGCGGACGTCCGAGCGTGCGACGCTGAGTAAAAGTGGCGCGGCCTTAACCGCGCCGCGCGATCACGGCTGGTCGCGACCGCCGCCGCCGGTGTTGCTGCCGTTACCAGGACCGCCGCCAGCGCCCGCGGCACCGACGGTGCCGATGTTGCCGAACAGATCCTGGAAGAAGCCACGCTCGCGACCCAGCGTCGGCGTCTTCTTGCCGTAGGGCTTGATCGAGGCGATCTGATCGAGGCCGCCGCGACGGATCTGGGTGACGGTGCCCCTCTGGTCGAAGCTGATCTGCAGCGTGATTTGTGCGTTCGGGCGCGGATTACGGAACGCGAGGTTGCGGCTGTCTCGCGCGAGATAATACCAGTCGCCCTGGTCAAACTGGCCGGCGAGCGTCGGCTTGCCCAGCGTCGCCAGGACCGACTGGCGGTTGTCAACGCCCGGCTGCACCGAGTTGACGAGATCGGTATCGACGACATAGCCCTGGTGCGAGCGAAGCTGGGTGCAGCCCGCACTCGCCAGCGCGACGAGACCGATGGCCGCGACCTGGACGATACGGGTCGAAACGACGCTCATATACTCTCCCGAGGCCTTATAAAGCCAAGACTGGGTCACGCGGAACACGGGCGAACGGATTGCATCGGTCGCCGAGCGCCTCGATATGCGAGGTTGCGCGGGCAAACAAGCCGAAGCGCGGTTGCGACCTGAAAGACGACGGATTAGGCAGGTTCGGAAGACTGCTCGGTGAGAAGCCGGACGAGGCGTTGCCGCTGTATAATGCCGTGGTCGCACGCGCCCGTGCGGAGCATTGGTATGTGGGCGGTGCGGTGCCGGACACGGTCGACGGCCGGTTCGACATGATCGCGACGTTGCTCGCCTTCGTGATGCTGCGGCTGGAATCTGAGACGTCTGGCCGCTGTCCGCTATGAGGGCAGCGGGGCTTAGCGTTGTTTAGCGGAGAATTAGCGCTCTTCCCTCAAGCAGTTTCTAAGCGTCCACAGACGGGGCACGCGGCCGCAACGATGGCCCGGTCACGGTGACCGCGGGCGCGACGGCGTCGACCTTCGATATGGCCGCTAGGCAGATCGCCAGACTTCGGGCCTCGGCGGCGTCGGCATCGATACGCCGCAACATCGTCACGAACGCATCCGGCTCAGGCTGCCCAAGCGCCAGCCGGTAGAGGAGGAGGTCTTTCAGCATCCGTTCCTTGCGGACGGATCGCAGGCTGAACTTCCAATCGAAGCTGATGCTCTCGGGTCTACCGTTCGCAGGCAGCCACCAGCGTTCCAGCCCGGTCCCGCCGGCGGGCTGCTCGCGGGCGATCCTCAAAATGCCCAGGAACGGGCTCGTACGTTTGGCCTCTGCCAGGGCTTGGCGGCCGTGGGCGCTGGCGAGAGATTGACGCACCGCGAGACTGCCGTAGCGCGCGATCCGGCCCTCGCGCTGCTCGAAGTCGACGGGGTCCGAGGGAAGGTCCCAGTGGACCAGCCTGCGGCACCAGAGGTGGAAGTCCAGTCCCTCCTGCCCGACCGAGGTGGTGCATAGGATGTGCGGCCAGAAGGGCGAGTTGAAGGCTTGACGAAGACCGTCGCTTCGCAGCTTGCCTCCCTTTCCCTTTGAGGTCCGGCGCTGCTCACCTCCGGAGAACGGCACGACCGCCTGCACAGGTATGCGCGCATCTGCCTTGCCACGGCGCAGGCGAACAAGGCCCGGACGATCCATCAAGCTGGCGGACAGCCGGTCGATGATCTGTAAACCCTTGGCATCGCCGAGCTGGCCAAGGATTCCCATCTGCTCGTCGAGCACAGCCTCGAAGCCGCCCTTGAGCATCGCGTCGCAAAGCGCGTCGGGATAGCGCTTTCGGTCTGAGGCTGACAGGATCGTGTCCGCGAAGGTGCGGTGTCCGAGGTAACTGCGAAGCCGGCCCCAGGCGAAAGCGAATACCGCTCTTGCCTCCTTGGCAGTATCGAAAGGTACGCTGTGTCGCCGAGCGCACCGTGCGACGATCGCGCCAGGCGAGGAGATGAGGAGATCGGCGAGCGCCGACAGCTCGCCCGGGGAAATGCTCGTTGTAGGTTCTATGTCATCCCAGGCAAGGCCGCCGCGCCCGGTGTTCGCGATTAGGACGGCGCTCTTCATGCGGTTGAAGCCTTGGCGAGAGAGGTGTCTCTCGAGAGCGCAGGCGACCAGCCATGTTCCGCGTTTCCCCTTGCCGGTCAGGGTTATCCGTTTTTCCTCGAGGAATTGCCGCAAGTCGTCTCGCGCCTTGGTGCGCACTGCCCGGATCGAGCCTCCGCCCGTCTTGGCGGGCTCGATCGCGTGCGACAGTGTCGGCCACTGCATGAACAGGCCGAGCAGTGGTCCCGCCTCGCCGCCGCCTGGCCTCAGAAGCGGGACGGGTGGCTTGCTCCCAGGCTTGCGCATCCCACCGGTGATCTGGAGCGAGAGCAGCGCGGAGATCGCGGTCGGTGCGGCCTTCCACCGGGAGAACAGTAGCGTCTTTCCTAGCTGGCGCTTCGCGGCGGACCAAGGTCCCTCCAGCCGCCACCAGGGGGCGGTCGGCGGCTGCCATGGCAGGCTGAGCTGCCTGGGATCCCCGGCGATCTCCGCTAGCTTTCTGAGCTGGGGGTGCGCCAGCTGCCCCCGGCCCGATCCTGCCAGCGCGGGTTGCCCGGTCGCGTGGCGCAGCTTTGGCCATAGCGCGTAGCCGTGCAGTGTCTGGGTCGGGTAGGGGATTGAACTCCACATCGCTGGCGTCCAGCCCGCCCATTTCGCGTCCACGGCGCAGGCAGCCTTCGCGAAGTGGCGGAACACCCTGAGGTCCTCGGGTTCGACTACGACTGGCGTCGCCGGGCGATCAAACAGATCTTCCTCATGCACGAGCGCGCGCTCGGTCCGCGAAACCACTGGTTGGAGGATGGTCTCGATGCGCTGCTTGGCGGCGCGTAGCGATGTCCTCACCTTTTCTGGGTCCGGTTCGAGGAGAGCGTCGTGGTAGGCGCGCATCGCCTCCTCCACCTGCTGCCTCGCTCCCTGATCGTCCGTGAGGAACCCTGCCAAGTCGATCAGCGCCCGGTAGTGCTCGACGGCGTGCAGTTCCTCGCCGTCCAGCCGCCGCAGCCTGTAGGGGGTCGCCGACAACAGGAGGAGGGCTGGGGCCTCGGGGCCCGCGGTGAGCTCGTCCACGAGGAGCCTATGCACCGCGGCCCGCTCGCGCTCGATGTCCTTGCCGCCGACCACGGGCCGGGGAAGGATGAGGTCGGCGTAACGGTGGAACTCGTCCAAGATCACCAAGTCGGGCCTGAACGTCTTTGACCGGAGCGTCGCCAGCGCCAGCGCCGACCGCGCCCGCGCGATGAACTCCGCCAGCCCGGTGTCGCCGCGCTGTAGCCATCCGGTGACCTTAGGTCCGAGCGCTTCGCCATCGCCGCACGCGAAGACGTCGCGGAGCGCGCGGTCGATTCCGACGTGTGTAAAGCCGTCAAGGGCGGCGGTGTCCTCCAGGAGGGGTCTGGCGTCGCGCTCGGCGTCGAGGGCGAGCACCGCCCCCTCGATGTCGGGATAGCGTGCGAGGACGGAACGGATCAGGCAGCGCTCGGCCTTGCGGCCGGTCCGTGGCCCGGGCTTCCAACCGGGTAGGCTCGTCTCGGGCGTGAAGGCGAAGATGCGGTAGCCGTTGCCCTCGCTCGGAGGCGAACCCGGGACGAGCGCCAGCCGGTCTCCACCTGGAAGGTAGGCCTTTTCCTCGATGCCCGTCAGCGACACGAACTTCGGCCGGTTCTGCCCGGCGATCTCGAGACTGGGGCAGAGATACATCACGTTGAACCGCTTCGACCTGCCCTTGAGCTGCTCCGCTACGGCGCGTGCGATCACCGTCTTCCCGAGCCCCACCTCGTCGGCGACAAGAAAGCGCCGCGGCCGGTCGCCGGAGAGGCGTCGAGCGGCGGCGTCGACCGTGGCGCGCTGGAAGGGGGCGAGTTCGGTCATACTGCTTCCTGTCCGATCGCGAGCGTCACGGCCGCGATGAACGGACGCACCTCGCCCAGTTCACGCAGCGCCGCCGAGCGCTCGTCGACCTCGGGGAGGCTCCCGAACGTCTCCTCGAACGTGTCGAGCATGGCGGTCACGCCCTTGAGCCGTGCCTCGAACCCGAGCGGGTCGCGCGCCCAGCTCGCGAGCATGTTTTCCAGCGCGAAATGCTCGAATTGCGAGATGGGGAGGGATGCGCCCTTCCTACGATCTGCGGCGTCGTCCGTCCAACGCTCGCCTCCGGTGGCGTCGTAGCCGTCTAGAAGGGAACGGAGCCACGCCCTGAACCGAGAAACGCCCACGTATCGCGCGAGCAGGGCGCGGTCGCGACGCTCCTTGTCGAGACCCGGTAGCTCCACCTGCTGCACCCAGCTGCGCTGCACCGCCGGGTCGCTTACGCTGGAGGCCATAAGGATCACGAGCGAACTCTGTTCCTCGAGCGGAGGCGGACGCTCCAGCAGCACGACCTCGGATGCTCCGGGGGGCCACGGCACCTGCCGTTCGCTCGCGCTGAACGACGCGGCCGACACGGTGGCGGCGGCGAGCAGATCGTCGATCCCCCCGTCGATCGAGAGACGCAGGCCGGCACCGTCGAGCCGGAGCGCCATGGGTCGCTCGAGCAGCGCGTAGATGGCGTGGTCGAGCTCCCGCTCGATCTGCAGACGCGTCTGGCGCTCCTCGTCCGGCTGCTCCGCCGAGAGTTGGACCCCTTGGTCGATGAAGCCCGCGAGCGGCCCGGATACTGCGGGATCGGAAATGTCCAGGAGCGCGACCGCTTCCGCGTTGGGTCCTCGAAGGCCGCGTCGCGTGAGGTTCGCGCTGCCCAGCATCATCTCCGCCTTCTGTCCGCGCGTCGTCATCAGCAGCTTGGCGTGCACCCCGATGGTGGGTCGGTCGGAGAAGTCTCCGGCAGCCTCCTCCTGCTGGTCCTCAACCCGGACCTCGGCCTCCGGATCGGGCGCGGCGGCCGTGCGGTACTCGACCCGCCCCAACGGCCCACAGCTCGACATTGCCTCCCGTGTCGTCATCAGGGTCATGGGCCCACTGATCACCCCGAGGATGGCACCGACCCCGGTCCTGTCGATGAACGGGCTCAACGCGCGAATGCTCTCGGGGCGACGGTTCTCCCACTCGTCGATGAACGACTTATCCTCTCCTGGCCTGCGCCATAGCAGCCGGCGCACCGTCACGCCGGATGGCGCGGACCACTTGGCCTCCCGCAGCTCGGTGAGCTCTCCCTCCTGCAGGCTGCCTGCAAGCAGTTCGGCGGCTAGGTCGTGGACGTCGGCGATTTGCCTCGTCCCGCGGCCGGTGCCCGATACGAGGAGCAGACCCGCTTCGAGATCGGTCGAGCCGGTGAGGTTCCGGCTCCCGATCCAGAACCGCCACTCGGGGCCACCATCGCCCTTGTACCGCGCAAGCATGATCTTGGGATGCCAGCTCGCTGTCCGTTCGTCGGTGGCCACGCCGTGGAGCATGGTGTCTAGGAGAGGGAGGATCGAGCGGTGCGCGCGAGGCGCGGATATGCGTCCGAGCTGGTGCATGACGACGAGCTTGCCACGAACCTGCTCGAACGCCTTGACCAAGCTGAGCGGCGAGCTCGCGAAGTCGGCCTCGTCGTCTCCGCCGAGTGCCAGCACCAGCCCCAGCAGCGCGACCATGTCCAGCGAATAGGTGGCGATGACCGCGCGGGTTAGCATCTGTCCCTTGCGTGGTCGCATCGCGGCGAACACGGACGCCCCGTCGCCCGGCTCGAAGCTCATGCGACCTCCAGCACGCTGGCGACCAGATGGGTCACCGTGGGCCACCTGTAGTCTAGGGGCTCGGCGACCCCCTTACTCCAGTCCACCCGCCGCCTCTCATTGGAAAGGTATGCACGACCGCCCTTCAGCTCATGCTCCCGCCGGACGATCGTGTCCTCGAGCGCCGCGAGCTTGTCGCGATCAGTAGTCCAGGCCTTGATCCGCTCGATGAACGTGGCGAGCCTGTGGTCCATCCCGGTCTCGACCCTCAGCGCCTCAACGTCGAGTTCGAGCGTGGCTTGGCGATGGTCCTCGACGAGCTTCGGCAGCGCGTCGCGGTGTCGGGCGTCATCGCGTCCGAGGTCCTGGTTGCGGCGGGCCTCAATCAGCGCGGCGTGTGCGGCACGCGCGATGCACGCCATAGAGGCGGCGCGTCGTGCGATGTCGAGGGAGACACGTTCACGCTCGCTGGCGACGCGCCGGACCTCCCGGGACCAAAGCGGTCCGGTATGGATGCCGGCATCGGCTACCTTGCTCATGAGCGGCTGCGTTCCGCCGTGACCGGCCGTTCGCCAGCGTGCCTGCAGGAACCTGGCCTCAGCTGGCCTCAGGTCGAAGTCCAGCGGTCCGGTCTTGCGGGTCCAGTCGGCGGGGCGCTTTGGAATTCCCTCGAAGATGTCGATCGCCGCCGCCTTCCCGTTGTCCGTTTCCGCCCGCGTGACGAGCCGCGGCCAGGCGTTCCGCAGTTCCGCCTCCGATGGTGGCTCGCCGGTGATCGGCGACCGGACCAGCCCCCAGGAGCGGAGCGCGGTCCAGTAAATGGTGCTCGCGCGCACGGCGGGAAGCGTTCCGGCCTCGTACTTCATCCAACCCGAGATTCCGGAGTTCTGCAGCTGGGGAGCCGTGTCAATGAGGCGGCGCGAGTACCGGCGCTCGATCTCGCGCAGATCCTCCTCGCTGAAGCGGGCTCCCGGATCGGCCTCCAGAAGCTCCTGGTAGGCCCAGGCGACGAAGAGGACGTAGCGGAGCTGGGCGTGCTGGACGGAGGTGCCTGGGAAGAAGCGGTCGGCGAACGCGAAGTGGATCGGCGCGAAGCCGAGTTCGTCGCGCGTACCGTCCGAAGCGAGCTTCGCGAGGTGCCGCGACGCCGCCGCGCGGTCTGCCTCGGAAAGCATGAACCAGCCGATCGCTGGATCCGTGGCGTCGACGTTCATTGTCCCATCGCTCGGCGCCGGGCAGAGGCGGTGAACGGGCGCGTGGCACGTCCGGCGCGCCAACGGAGCAGTCCTGGCATTGCGAGAATGGTCCCAAGGGCCACGAAGGGCACCACCCAGCGGCGGGAGCAGGCGAGTCGCAGGAGAAACAGACTTTGGTCGAGCAGCTTGTCCAATACGTTCCCCGCCCTGGCGTTCTTCGATTGCGAGGCACCCCCGCGATCGCCTGAGCTTAACTAGTAAGCCTCGAAGACCAAGCCATTAGATGAAGATGAGCCAGATTTCGATGCTTACGGAATCGCGATCGAGCCGCTATTTGCGAGTGACATGCTGCTCAGGTACGGCTCGGTGCGCAACCCGCCCCGTGGACAGACACAGCCCCGTCCGCGACCTAGCTTGAATGAGGGTGGAAAGTGCTGAGACGGTCGTGCCGTTGATCCCGACTCCCCCGCCATCTAAGCTCGCAATCGATGAGCTGCACTGGATGAAAATTATGAAGCGGCAGACCTACATAGCGCACGGTCGCCTCGCCTCTCGTGAGATCCGGCTCGATGCCGCCCGCAACCAGCGGCACGGCGTACAAGTGTTGGCCTTTGAACAGTTGGCGGCGCGGCTCGCTGGCGGCTTCGCGCAAGCGATCGACACTGAGGCGCTGCGCGATGCAATCCAGCAGGCTCTACCCGAGACAGACTTGGGCGAATTGGACGACATCAAGCTTCTACCAGGGATGGTAGGCGCTGCGGCAGACACTCTGCACAAGGTCTGGCGTACCGGCATCGATCTCTCGGGGAGGGCGGACGATCATCCACGGCTGGCCGCTATGGCGACGCTCGAGCAAGCCGTCATTGGGCATCTGCCATCATCGATGCTGCGACCGGGCGATCTTGCCTCCAGAGCTATGGCGCGGCTCCGCCATGCGCCAGCGCTCTTTGGCGATATCGAAATCGTTGGCATCAGCGAGCTTTCGCCCTGCTGGCGCGATCTGCTGCTTGCGCTGGCAGACACCATGCCCGTGCGCTGGTACGCCGGTCCGCGCTCTGTACCAAAATGGCTAGAAGGCTCCGCAGTCCAGATCATCCGCTCTGAACCAACCACACCGAAGGTGGAGGCAATGAGTGCTGCCAGCGGTTATCATGAGGCGACCGAGGCGCTGCGCTGGGCGCGTGAGCTGATTGCCAGCGGGATCGCTAAACCGTCGGAGATCGCGATCGCGGCTGCCGCCCCGGCGGCCTATGACGACGAGTTCATGGCGCTCCGTGCGGACGCCAACATCGATCTTCACTTCGTCCACAGCGTTCGCGTGGTGACCACCCGGGATGGTCAAACCGCGGCGGCGCTAGCCGACTTATTGGTGCGCGGGATCTCACAAGGCCGTCTCCGTCGGCTCGCCACGCTGCTCTCTGGCTCAGGACCATTTCAGGCGCTGCCGGATGGCTGGCAACGTGTGCTGCCGCGCGACGCCCCGTTATCGTCTACCGAAGCATGGGCGCGCCTTCTGAGCAGTCTAAGCGCCGATCGATGGCCTGACGGCATCGATCATACGGCCAAGCTGCGCTCGATCGTCGAAAAGCTCAGCGGCGGGACCAGCAATGCCGAGGAGATTGGCCGAGCGTTCCTTTCGGGCGGTTCGCTGCGTATCTGGAGAAAGGCCCTGCTTGCGGGCAGTGCGGCAGCGATCGACGTAACTATCGACGGTTTGCGGCAGGAAGACGCTTGTGAGGCGTGCGTGTCGGTCGCGTGGATGCCGGCGTCGGCGCTGGCGGCGTCGCCCCGCAAGTTCGTGCGCCTGCTCGGCCTGACCTCTACGGGATGGCCGCGACGGATCTCCGAAGACCGGTTGCTGTCCGACCACATCGTGCCCGTCGCGGAGCTCGATCCGCTGCCCGTTACTGCAGCTGATCGCCGCGACTTCGAGACAATCCTGCGCACGACGACGGGCCAAGTCGTGCTGTCACGCGCGCGGCGTGACAACGAAGGGCGGCTTCTCGGCAAAAGCCCGCTGCTGCGCGGGCATCCCGAACCTCGCTATGTTCGCCGCAATCGGCGGCCGGCACATGCAATGAGCGAGACTGATCGCCTGCTGGCGCGTCCCGCCGACTTTGGTGCCAGCGATCAGGCGCTATCGGCCGTCGCCTGCTGGAGCAACTGGCAGAAAGCCGCTGTAACGCCTCATGACGGGATCGTTCGTGCCGATCATCCTTCGCTCCTGGCGGCATTGGAGCGGGTGCAGTCAGCGAGTTCGCTCGCTAAACTGCTGCGCAATCCGCTTGGCTTCACTTGGAGCTATGCTCTCGGTATCAGGGCTCCGGAAAGCGCCGAGGAGGCGTTGGTACTAGACGCGCGCCAGAGCGGCATATTGCTACATGAAACGCTGGATCACGCGGTGCGGCTGCTTGAAGGACAGGGGAGCCTCGCCAGCGCACGCTCGGATCAGCTCATTGCTGCGATTGAGCAGGCATCCGTGATTGTCGCCGGGCAATGGCAGGCCGAGCAGGCGGTGCCGCCTCTCGTCGTCTGGCGACGCACGATCGAGGAGGCCCGGCAGACCGCCTTAAACGCTCTCCAGCATCCCGAGGCGGCTCTCGGCGGTCAGAAATCTTACACCGAAGTTCCCTTTGGCGGGCAGGAGGCCAAGTACGATGGAGCTTTGCCTTGGGACCCAGCCACGCCGGTGGAGATCGCTGACACAGGCTTCCAGATCTGGGGCTACATCGACCGGCTAGATCTGTCCGGAGATGGCGCACAGGCGAGGGTACTGGACTACAAGGGCGGCAGGCTGCCTCCGAAGCCGGTGACCCTGCAGGGCGGGAAGGAGCTGCAGCGCTGTCTCTACGCCTATGCGGTGAAGGCGCTGCTCGGCGATAGCGTCGAGATCGACGCGGCGCTTCTCTACCCGCGCGACACCGAGGCCCGTCACCTTGAAGAGCCGGGCGTCGTGTTGGAAGAGCTGGCTGGACATCTGAGCGCAGCGCGGGCGAGCCTGCTCGCCGGCCGCGCCGTGATCGGCCCCGACAATGGCGGCGACTATGACGATCTGAGCTTCGCGCTGCCGGCCAATGCCGCCAACGGCTATTGTCCGCGCAAATCGGAGCCGGCCCGTGTAGCGCTGGGCGACGCAGCGCTCGTCTGGGAGGCGATCTGATGAACATTGCGACCCCAATCCTTCGCGATGAAGCCGCGCGTCTGGTCGCAATGACCGCGCACGATCGCTCTGTCCTGGTCGAAGCCGGCGCTGGCTCTGGCAAGACCGCTGTCATGGCCGGGCGGCTCGCGCTGCTGCTCGCGGGCGGCGCTGCACCCAAGGCGATCGCAGCTGTCACCTTCACTGAGCTGGCCGCAAGCGAGCTCCTGGCGCGCGTCCGCGACTTCGTCGATGAGTTGCTTGACGGGCATGTTCCACGCGAGCTTCGGATCGCGCTGCCCGACGGCCTATCGGACGCGCAGCGGGCGAACCTCAATCAAGCCGCCTCCGCGATCGACGAGATCACCTGCTCAACGATCCACGGCTTCTGTCAGCGGCTTATCAAGCCCTATCCGGTAGAGGCCGACATTGATCCCGGCGCTTCCCTGATGGATTCCGCGCAAGCCGACCTGGTGTTTGGCGATGCCGTCGATCGGTGGCTACGCGACATTCTCAACTCCGGCGAAGAGAGCCTCGTGTCCGAGCTCGTCTTCCTCAACCCGACCAAGGCGAGTGAGTTGATTGCAACCGCGGCCGGCGCGCTGCGCGACAATCGCGTGCTCGTGGCGCCCGAGGTCAGTGCACTTGGGCCGTTGGTGACAGCCTATCGTGCAGCGGCCGATGCTTATCGTGCCTTCGTCATCGGGACGGCAGTGCAGGAGCTCGAGAGCATCGCTGGCGCGTCTGCCTTTGTGAAGATGGGCGAAGCGGTAGCGGTTGCGGCTGAGAACGAAAGCCCAGGGACACTCGTTCGTCTGCTTGCCTCGGTGCCGCACCCATCGCTATGTACCGCCAAGGGCACGTTCAGCGTCTACAAAAAGAAGGGCAAATGGGAGGCGGCGGCAAAGACTGCCGGTCTCTCCAAGGCGGACGGCGGCCTACTCAACGGCCAAGCAGAAGACCTTCATCTCGCCTGCTGCGCGGGCTGGACCGCTCTGCTCCAGGCTGCATCGGGGCGCGTGCTGGCCGACCTGATGCGTGCGATCCAGCCGATCGTCGACAACTTCCGCGATTATAAGCGCTCGGCAGCGCTGCTCGATTTCGATGATCTGATTTTCGCGGCGCGCGATTTGCTGCGCGATCATCCACCGGTGCGCGAAGCGCTGGCAAAGCGCTACGCGCATGTCTTGGTGGACGAGTTTCAGGACACCGATCCGCTCCAGACCGAGATCTTCTGGCGGCTCTGCGGTGATCCGGTCGATGGCGCTGATCCGCAGGACTGGGCGAATTACCGGATCAGGCCGGGAGCGCTGTTTCTCGTCGGTGACCCGAAGCAGGCGATCTACCGATTCCGCGGTGCAGACGTTGCCGCCTACATCCGCGCTCGCGAAGCGATCCGGGCGCAGAGCCCCAACGACCTGCTGTCGATCTCGACCAACTTCCGCTCGTGCGCCGCGATCCTTGCATATGTGAACGAGCGCTTTGCACCGCACATGTCAGTGGAACTGGGGCAGCCGGGCTTTACAGCGCTCGACAGCTTCCACCCGGATCATGGCGAGGGGCTTTGCGTTGCAGCACTTGCTGTTCCTTGCGCGGGCGAGGACGGCAAGGCCAAGGCGGGGGCGCAGCGCGATTGCGAAGCCGAGGTGGTAGCCGAGATGTGCTGCCGGCTGATCGGCAGCCAGATCATTGTCGATCGCAAGACCGACACGCGTCGGCCCTGCCGGCCAGGCGACATTGCCCTGCTGGCGCCGGGCGGCACCGAATTGTGGCGCTACGAGGAGGCGCTTGAGAAGCGCGGCGTACCGGTCGCGACGCAGGCAGGGAAAGGCTTTTACCGGCGCCAGGAGGTGCAGGACCTCATCGCGATCACGCGCGTGTTGGCCGACAGTCGCGACACGCTTGCTCTGATCGCGCTCCTACGGGGGCCGTTGGTCGGACTGACGGAGGAGCAACTGCTCGATCTGGTCTGGAGCCAGCCTCGCGATCCCGCGCGACCCGATGCTCGGCCGCGGCTCACCATGCACCTCGATCCGGAAGCGATCGAAAATAGCCACGCTCGCGATATCGTCGAAAAGCTCCAGGCGCTTCGGCAAGGGATCAATGGGACCACGCCGCACCAGATGCTTGCAGAGGCGATCGACCTGTTGCGCGTCCGGCCTATTCTCCTCCAGCGCCATGGCGGGCAGGCGGAGCGTCCGCTCGCCAATGTCGATCTCTATCTGAGCCTCGCACAACCTTATGGCGTGCGCGGCCTTAGGGCGTTCGCAGACGCAATGACCGCGGCGTGGGAGGGCAAGACACGATCGGCGGAGGGGCGGCCGGACGCTCAGGAGGAGGCGGTGTCGCTGGTGACCATGCACGCCTCTAAAGGACTTGAATGGCCGATCGTAGTCCCGATCAACACGATGACGGCTGGTAATGACGTGCGCGACCCGATTATCAACAGCGATACGAAGACCATCTTCCTGCCTATCCTCGGCGTTGCGCCTGCGGGCTATGAGGATGCCAAGGCAGGAGAAGTCGCCGAGCGTGAGCGTGAGCGGCTGCGGCTATGGTACGTGGCGGCGACCCGCGCCCGCGAGCTACTCGTGTTGCCAAAGCTAGACGTGCCGGCCTCAAAGAGCAGCTGGAACGCGCTGATGGACTTTGATCTTGATGGGCTTCCGCTGATCGACATCGAGCAGCATCCGGCAGGGTTCGAGACGATCGACGGCGATCCGGAGAATGGGCAGACGCGCGAGGTCTTTGCAAACGAGGCGGCGGCCGTCGTGGCGGCGACCACCAGGCTACGCTGGGTTGCTCCAAGCAGAGACGAGGATCCGATGGGGCCGCTGGTTGTCGCATCCGAGCCGCAGATCGTAGTTACCGGCGACGACGAACCGCCAGCAAACGAGCAGGTCCTCGTTCAGGGTGGCCGTGAGCGCGGTCTCGTCATCCACAAGCTGTTCGAGGAGGTACTGAGCGGCGAGACGGCAGACGACGTCACAACGCTCGTCGGACGAGCTGCGGACCTGATCCGTGACTTGGGCCGTGAGCCCGGAACTGACCCAGCCAAAAGTTTGTCGCCGGACGAGATGGGCAAGGCGGTCGCGAAGACGCTGGCGTTGCCCCAGATCGTCGCAATCCGGGGGAGGCTTCTGCCCGAGCTGCCGGTCTATGGGCTGGGCCAGGAAGACGGCGTCGAACTTGCCACCTTTGGCATCGTCGATGCGCTTTGCATTGGCGAAGATGGCAAGCCTGAGTTGGTGATCGACTGGAAGAGCGATGTTAATCCAAGTGCAGCAGCTTCGGAGCATTACCGATCGCAAGTTCGGAGGTACCTTGAAGTGACCGGTGTTCCAAAAGGCATGGTCGTGTTCGTTACCAGCGGGAGCGTCTTGGCCGTCTGCTGAGCCACGCCAAAGCGTACTCGCTCTGTCGCCGTTTGAGCTGAAATGGTAGAAAAGGGCTTGGTCCTCTCAAGGTACACTCAAATGGCACAACTCCGAATGGGAAAAGGCATCGGTTCCGAAAGGGTCCGCGCGGCTGCGATCTCTCGTTCGGTTGCGACACGGTCTTCTATAATGCACCGATAGGTGAGGCTCGGCATGCCATGACTTGCGAGAGATATGGACTGCTAGCCGTATCAGTTGCCCGGCAGCTTCAGGCGAGTGCCCGCTTCTTCGGCAGTCCGAAACGTCGACGCGTCGCAACCGGCGTAGATATGAGCGCGGGCTGGTAGAGCCGGACCACAAGGTCGCCGGGCATGCTCTCGCTCTCGTCGTCGGGGCTGACCAGCGTAAACCCACCGCCCGCGCTTACCACCGCCACCGGCCAGCCTGGCTGACCAGCGTCCGCATCTGCGGGAACAGGCTCGACCACGAAGGCAGCACCGCCCTGCATCAGGTCGGATAGGCGGAGGTGGACCATGTCGGCGTCCACAGCGATCTTACCGCGCCATTCGCGCGAGGCGGCGTGACGGCCCGAACTCTCGTCCGGCGCGATCTGGTAGACGCGCTCACGACCGAGCTCGCTAGCGAAGCGTGTACAGACTAGTGCGTTATATGCGTCGTCCGGCGTGGCGGCCAGCAGATGTTCGTAATCGCGCAGGTCGATCGTCTCCTCGCCCAGCACAGACAGCACCTCAATCCGCATCGTCTGCAAGCCCGCCAGTCGCGCAGCCTTGAGGGCAAGGGCCGACCGGTCCACCACCAGCACAGGCACGCCTGCTTCGCGTAGCGCCTCGCCGAGCGCTACCGTGAAGCTCGACGCCCCGACAATCAACAATCCGCTCCGTCCGCCCGAGGCAAGTCCGAGGCGTCGCGCGATCGGCGCCAGCGACAACCCGTGCAGCACGACCGTCGACGCGATCACCGCGAAGATGAGCGGCAAGACGAGCTGAGCGTCGGGATAGCCGGCTTTTGCCAACCGCTCACCCGCGACGCCCGCGATCGCGGCGGCGACGACGCCGCGTGGCCCAATCCAGCCGACCAGCAGCCGCTCCCGCCAGCTAACCTTTGCGCCGATCATCGCCAGCGCGATCGCCAGCGGCCGGGCGACGAACAGGATCGCTAGCGTCGTGGCGGCGATCGGCCAGCTGAGCATCAGCACGGTCTGACGATCAATATTGGCGGTCAGCAGGATGAACAGGCCGGAGACGAGGAATACGGTGAGCGCCTCCTTGAAGCGGCGCAGCTCCTGCAGCCCGGTCACGTCGATGTTCGCCAGCACGACGCCGAACAGCGTGGCGCCGATCAGCCCCGTTTCGGGCTGCACCGCCTCGCCGGCCGCGTAGACGCCCAGCGCGCCGGCCAACAGAATGGGCGTCTTCAGGTACTCGGGAGCGAGGTCGCGGCGGAACAAGGTCCGGATGCCAAACGGCACGACCAGGCCCAAGGCCGCGGCGATGCCACCGCCGACCAGCGTCCGCCATGCAAGGTGCAGGACGGCGTCGCCGGTGCTCATCGTCGTCGACAGAGTGAGGAAGCTCAGCACTAGCAACGTGACCGTGGCACCAATTGGATCGTTGACGATCGCTTCCCATTTCAGGAACGACGCCGAGCGCGGCTCCAGCTTTGCCTGGCGCAGCAACGGCATGATGACGGTCGGACCGGTCACAACCAGGATGGCGCCGACCAGCACCGACACCGGCCACGACATGCCCGCGACGAAGTGCGCCGCGAGCGTTCCGAATACCCAATTGAGCGGTAGCGCCACCGCCACTAGCCGCAGTACGCCCGATCCCGCCGAGCGGAGCTCCCGCAAGTTCAAGTTTAGCCCGCCCTCGAACACGATGATCGCCACAGCCATCCCGATCGCCGGGCGCATGACCTCGCCGAGTGCGACCGACGGTCGGATAATACCGGCGACAGGCCCGGCCAGTGCGCCGATAGCGAGCAGCGGGATGATTGCGGGCAGCTTGAGCTTCCAGCCTAGCCACTGACCAAAAACGCCTGCTACCGCCACTCCGACCACCAGGAGCAGGATCGTATCTTCCATGTAGGTCACCTCACGCGAGCGGCAGTCCATCACGGCCGTCCAGGCGTGCATGGCGGGTCGGTGCTGCTCTTGTCACGGGCATTCGAGTTGAGATGAACGAGTGACCGGTGCCGGGCAGGCGCCAAGGTCGTTTGGACGTCGCTTTCTGGGTCTATAAGCTCACTTTTCGGACTAGTTCTGGCCGGTTGCCAGTTCTATCGTCCCGTGCGGTTTTCAGCTCCGCCTCAGCCGCGCCCGCGACAGACGCCGGTCCTCAAGCGAGTAGTACAGCCAGACCTCGCCGTCGCGGCTGGTGACGGAGGCGGCGAAAGCGATATCGCTTGCCGTCCGGTCGGGTACAGGCGGCGGTGTGATCAACGGCTCAATGCAGCGGTCCACCACGCGGGTCAGTTCCTTATCGAACGCGATCCAACCGATCCGCCAGCGCGCATCGTGCGTCGCCCCGTTGTAGAACATCACTGGCATCTCGGGGTCGTCGAGCAGCATCGGGCCGGTCGACAGGTGCCAATTGTCCCACCCGTCCTCGCGCGGCATAAAGGGTGTCGGCTGCTCGTCCCACGGCCCATCCACCTTGATACCGATGGCCAAGCCGACGCGACTGGCCTCGTCGGCCGCATATTCGTAAAACAGGCTCCACCGCCCGTCCTTCTCGCGATCGACCGTCGCTTCCTTCGTGTTGCCGAGCGACTTTGTGGAAGCAAGCGCGACGCCGATCTTCACCAGTTTCTCAACACTGGGACCAGCGGCGTAAAACATCTCGCCATGCGCCATGTCGGCCTCGACGCCGGTATAATAGACGACGTAGCTGCCATCCTCCATCTTCACGACGGTCGGATCTTCCACGCCGCCCGAATCCTTTTCGCCCGTAGCGCCGGGCAGGATCGAGGGCTGGTCAAGCATCGCGAAATTGACGCCGTCGTTACTCCAGCCGGCCCAGATGATGCCGGTATCGGTCATCGCCTCGCCGGGACGTGTGACCGCGCGCACCATGATGCCGAACCGGCCGTCGGGTTCCAACCAGACATACGGGCTCATCAGGTCACGCGCCATCAGCAACGGCGGGCCCACGAGCTGGATGTCCTGCAACTCCTGTACATTGAAATCGACCGAGCCGGACGAGGGATCGACCAGCACCTTGCGGTCCCCCGTCACGCTGTCAGCGGGCAGGCGCGACCAGACGATCGGCACCCCTGGCGCGACCTCCGATTGATTGGTGGCGCCGGTCGCCGATGACGGTCCCGGGGACATGCCGCCGGTCATGCGCCGAGTGCTTGCATAAGCGACAGGCCACCGTCGATCACGATCCGCGCGCCTGTGATGTACGACGCCTTGTCCGAAGCCAGGAACACGGCAAGATCGCCGACCTCGTCTGGCCTGCCCGCCCTATCCATCGGGATGTTGCGTTCCAGCGTCTTTCGATAGACTGGATCGGCGCTGGCGCGCTCGTTCATCGGCGTCAGGATCATGCCCGGCTCGATCGCGTTCACGCGAATGCCGTTGGGCGCCTCCTCGATCGCGAGCGTCTCGATCAGATTGGTCAGGCCGCCCTTGGCCGCGCAATAATCCGCGCCGCCGGCCCGCACAGCATAGGCGTGGATCGACGATATGTGGATGATCGCGCCGGGGGTGTTCGCCGGCCGGTCGCGCACGAAGCGACGCGAGGTGAGGAACGCGCCGGTCAGGTCGGTGTCCAGCATGCGCTGCCACTGCGGCATCGTCATCTGCCGCACAGGGACACCGGCCATGTTGATCCCGGCGGAGTTGACCAGCACGGTCACGAGCCCGAACGCCTGCTCGGCGGCTGCGAATGCCGCCTCCACCGATGCCTCGTCGCCGACATTGCACTGGACCGCGATCGCGTCGCCGCCTGCCGCCTTCACCTGGGCGACGGTGTCGCTTCCATCGTTACGGGCATCGTGGAACAGCACCACCACCCTGTCGCCCAGCGCGCCGAACGCGACCGCGCAGGCCGCGCCAATCCCGCTTTCCGCGCCGCTCACCAACACGCACCTGCCGTTCGCCATCCTGTCGCCCTTTTCGAGTCTCATCGAGGCGTATCGGCGCGAGCTTCGACGTGAGCAATTCTCATTTTTGTCATGTCGTGGAGGCGAGCTGCCTGCGGGTGCTGAAATAAGCGATAGTTGCGTTCTGATGCTAGGTATCGTGTCGTTCGGCTGACAGGAGCAAAATGCTAACTTCCGGAACCGTAAGCGCGCGACGAGAGTCGCGTGATGGGTCGAGCAGGCTTAATCAGGATTCCGCCGCGCCGCTGCTGCTTCATACCGCGTCGCTATGTTCGCTTATGCATCCCAGAAGCCGGTCTTTCGTCCGTGATGCTGCTTGAGATCCGTCACATACTCGGCGTGGTTTCGATGTCGGGCAAAATCGTCGATGCGCCGGGCGAGATGCTCGCAGGTCTTAAGATGGCGAGCGGCGTGGCCGTAACGCTTGTACTTGGCAGCATCGAGCGAGCGATCGATCATCGCTCGCAGCAAGAGTGTGGCAGCGAGCGGATGACGTTGTTCGAGCGCATCCGCGGACGGGGTTAGCAGCCCGTAGTGGTCGCCGTCGAGTTCGTCGGTCCGAGCCATGATGAGGCCGGCAGCGCGGTCAAGCGCAGGCCAGTCGACCAGGAAGACGAGCGCCTGATGGAAGGAGGGATGACGTGAGACGTGGCCCAGAGCCCGTTCCTCTGCCTCCATGTCGTCGAAATCCGGCAACCGCTTGAGGTGCGCCCGGAGATAGCTGGCATTGAGACCGCGCTCGAACGCTTGCCAGCGCTCGTCCTGTGCCTCGCTGGATCGCCCAAGGGCGTACCTCGATCCGGACGCGCTGCCAGTCGGGCCAATGGCCGCCTAGTCGAAAACCGTCTGCCGCCTTGTCGAGCGCCGCCAGAGCCTCGCCAGCTCGATCGGCGGCCAGCATCCGCTCAGCTATCGCCGCTGCGATTGCGGGGCTGGCCCGTTCCTTGTCCGAATAGCGGTCTGCAAACCCGTCGACGTCGCCGAGCGCATCGGCGATCTCGGTCAGCGCCGACCGGACGAGGCGCCCATGACGACCGCGCTCGTAATCGTCCTGGTAGATCGGCCCGCGCGTATTCAACCCGATCACCCGGCGTTCTCTGCCTGGAGCGCCTATGGGGGCGTTAGCCGCCAACGTCTCGAATTGCGCCTTGAGCCGGTTCAACCCATCAGGTCCTAGCGCCGGCGCCGTCAGGGTGATCAACTCGGCGAACTGGCCATAGTCGTTCGCGCAGACGGCCGCGAACACCCGATCGGCCAACGCGCCTACCGGCTGGCCGGCCTCAACGGCGATAGCGCCGAGATCGTCCCGTGCGGAGTCGATGACGCTGCCGATCGCGCCGTTGCTGTCGTCACACCGCTCGTAGATCGAAGGAGCCATTTCCAGCATGCGCCAGAGAAGGTCGAACGCCTCACCCGGCCTCGTCGCCGCGACATGGACGGCGATCGCCTCGCGCTGGCCCTCGAGGTCACGGGCGAGTTCCTTCACCTTGCGCCAGTCGACGAACGAGCGCGATTTGCCGATGGAGACGAGCCGCTTGCGGATCTCGCTTGCGACGTCACCGCCGCTGCGGCTCGCCAACTCGATCCGCAGCCGGCGCTTGGCCGCCGGGTCACCGGCGGTAACGTCGAGCAACAGCTCCGCCAGGCGCTCGGCTCCAAGCGCGGCGAGGTTCTTCGCATTCAGCGTCGTCTCGGACGGCATGCACCTCCGTCACGATCAGGGCTCGATCCGTCAAGCGGCACTTCAAGCTGGGGACCGGTTTACGCCATATGAGGCCACTGGGTTCTAACGACGGAAATCAACTATCCCATGCCGTTCAGCCCGCTCAATGAGCCAAACGGCCGCCCGGCAAGGTGAACGAAGGGCCGGAGATGAGAAGCAATAAAATGGCGTTGAACGACGAGGAATGGGTCCAAGTAGGATTAGCAATCACAAAGGGGACGGCATAGGAACACAGTTCGCCAGACTAAACGACAAGTTCCAGGATGCCATCGTGCGCCAGGAGGGGATCGTGACGCGGTACATTTCGCGGTGCAAGCGCTGACATCTCCTCCGTGTGAACATCAAAGCGAATGAGCCGCGCCCGGCCAAAAGCGGTAGTGAGGGCGGTATCGGCAGCGTCGCGGCCTACTGCCATCAAAATGCGGCCGGTGCGCGGGATGCGATGCCGTGCATCGTATGCGTGCCATGAATTACCGAGATAAACCTCGAACCAGGCATGGAAATCCATTGCGACGTCAACGGGCGGTACGCCGATGTCGCCCAGGTAACCGCTGCAGTAGCGCGCCGGGATGTTCATGCAGCGGCACAGGGCGACTGCGAGATGGGCAAAGTCACGGCAGACGCCGACCCGTTCTTCATAAGCCTCGTAAGCGGTCCTCGTAGCGCGGGCGTGGCAGTACCCGTAGGTGACATGCTGATGAACGAAGTCGACGATCGCGCGGACGCGCGGCGCCCCTGGTGCGGTTCGGCCGAACAAACGCCAAGCCTCTGTCGTCAGGCGGTCGGTGTCGCAGTAGCGACTGCCCAAAAGATAGGTCAGTACCTCGGCCGGGAGTTCCTCAACCGGTTTTTGGTCAGCGGGATACTGTGGATCGGGTTTGCCGCTATCCTCAATGACGAAGTCGCAGGACAGTGTCGTCGTGCCGGTTGGCAGCATCAGGCGGGTGCAGATATTACCGAACGCATCGCGGTAGTCTTCCCGATCGGTCGCCGCGCCGATGTACATTTCGTACGGTGATCGCAAATCTGCCAGTCGCGAAGGGTGGAGATTGAGCATGGCGATAACCGGTGTCGGGGCATTGCAGTCGAAGGTCAGGGAATAGCCAGCGTGGATGAGCATAGTGCCTCGTCGAGAAAGTACCCGCGATGAACCGGACCGGCCGCCGTTGATGTTTACCATAAACCAGCGGCGGGCTCAGTGGTTGCGTTCCCGCGTAATGAGCTCATGTTCCTCTGACAGAGTCCTGCGCGAGACGTGGATGATCTGGGCCCTGAGGAGTGAGTCTAGTCAACATGCTACGTCACGGAGTGCAAATCGTGGGGGCGCAGTCGCGCCCCCACGAGGTCTCAGATTTTCACGCGTCGACGGGTGAAGTAGAAGCCTCCGTTGAAGCCGAATGGACCGCCGTTACGTGGATAGACCTGACCATCCGACGTGCCACCGTTGAGCGGATAAACCTGCACCGTTGAGTTGGGCGACAGGCGATCAGGATGCTCGTCGGTGAAGTTTTGAGCACCCACGGAGAGGGTGAAGTATTTGCGCAACCATAGGTACATGAGTGAGCGGCCGAAGTCGGCGTAGGGGCGGCGCCTTTAAATGTTCGGGTCATGACGTGATGACCGTAGCCATAGGACGGGAGTGTCGTCGAAAGCGCGAATTCCGAGGGCGATGGACGGTTGATTTCGATCACTGCCGGTTGCGTCAGTCGCGATCCACTGGCCGGCCGATCCCAGCAGCTACGATCGCATCGCGGACGCGCCGGAAGAAGCTGGCGGGCAAATAACCATAGCTCACCGCCGGCTCGCGACCTGCGATGGGTCGAATGTCGTAGCCGGGCCATGCGAACCGGTTCCACTCGGTGATGATGATCCACGATCGGTCACCGGACAGACCCAAGTCGCGGCGAACGGCTTCCGGCACCTTGATCGCCAACTGATCGCGGGTAGGGGCCTTGGTGGTCAGCGGCACGACGTGCACCTGATCGATCCCATCCTTCTGACGGGTCACCAAAACGACGGCGACGGGCCGGTCCTTTATACCTTCATCCCGGCCTTTAACGTACTCATATTCCCACAAGTAGCTGTAGTTGAGGACTTCACCCGGTTGCGGCAGCGTTGAGCCTTTTTTCGGCGTCTTGGGCGCCGCGGCCGGGTTCGACGCCGCAGATGGCTTCGAGGGTTTCGTCATCAAGATCCTCCACGCGGCCGGCGATCCGTTCACGACGGCGCAGGCGCTCATATTCATCGACGGGGACCATGACGAAGCGCACGCGGCCGTTCCGGCTGACTCCGACCGGGCGGATCATCGCCTCGTCGGAATAGCGGCCGAACTGCTTTTGCAATTCGCCCGAGGGTACGATTTCCATGCTCGTCGCCATGAGCGGGTGTTCCTGTGCTGGATGCGTTGCAGGTTGCTACCCGCGCGGCGGGATCTCGATCGCATGCAGGCTGCTGCCGGTACGCGGGGGGCTCGATCGCGCGTGCGGGCTTAGCCTGCACGTGCGGGTTTTAATAGAAACACGACCGGATTAAAGCCGATATCGATGAAATAGGGAAAAGGGGGATAATCGTCAAGATATCGGAAGGCTGGAAGACCGACTGAATCGGGAGAACTGGAGTGACGGTTTAAGCTCAAAAAACTCGGGAAACTATTCTAGCGATAAAAGTCATTCCCGCTAGAAACATGCTGGCGTCAAATTGAGCGTTCGCGTACCTGTCAGGCGATGAAAAACGTGACATCCGGCCTATTTGATGATCGAGCGACCCGACGTGTCACACGACGCCGAAACTGACACGAGCTTGGCCGGCGACCTCGTCGTGGCCGATCAGGTCAACGAACTCGCAGCATACCTACCCGATCTGGCGCCGGACGATCGCGACCGCGTCGATGGCTATGTCGCTCGCGCGTCGGCAGAAGCGACGTTGCGCGCTTACCAATCCGACTGGCGGCTGTTTTGTGCCTGGTGCGAGGAAAGCGGTTATCGATCGCTGCCCGCGACGCCGGCGATCGTCGCTGCATTCCTGACCTTACTCGCCGAGCGCGGCTTCGTCCCACGGACGCCGCATCGGGCGCGGGGAGGGCGCGAGGCTTTGGCCAAGCCGTTAGGGCGTTCGACGATCGGTCGACGGCTATCTGCAATCGTCTTTGCGCACCGCGCAGCGGGGTTCGATCCGCCGACGCAACAGCCAGACGGCGCGCGGCTGGAAAAAGCCATGCGTGCCATCCGGCGCGACAAGCGCGACGATCCGTCGGGTAAGAAGCGCCCCGCAGACGGCGACGTGTTGCGTGATATGTTGCGGACGATCGATGGCGGGGATCTTCGGTCGTACCGTGACCGGGCCTTGTTGGCGATCGGAATGGCCGGGGCCTTTCGCCGCTCCGAGCTTGTGGCGATTACCGTGGGCCGGGTGTTGGACGATACGCGCGGGTTGCTGGTCCGCGTTCCGACGTCGAAAACCGACCAGGAGGGCAGGGGGCATAGTGTCGCCATACCCGATGGTCGGCGCCTCGAGCCCGTCCGGCATTATCGCGCCTGGCTTGAGAAAGCCGCGATCGACAGCGGTCCGGTGTTTCGAAAGCTGACTCCGCAAGGGCGGCTCACCGAGCAGCCGATGAGCGGGCAGGGTGTGGCGCTTGTCGTGAAAGCCGCTGCCCGATCCGCGGGCTATCCGGAGGGCTTATTCTCCGGCCACTCGCTGCGGGCTGGGTTCCTGACGGAGGCGGGGCGACAAAATGCCAATCTGTTCAAGATGCGTGAGCATAGCCGGCACGCCTCCATCGACATGGTCGCGGAATACGTGCGCGATCATGAGCGATTTCGCGAACATGCTGGAGAGGGGTTTTTGTGATTTCGTCAGTCGCCGGGCTGGGGAGAATAGCGCGAGTGGCACCAAAAGTTCGTGCTTTCGACGACACTCCGGCTGCTCACCGCTCCGTCATCCCAAATTACGTCCGGGTTAAACTCGACGATTCAAGAATCAGGTAGCACCGTCCCAGTCGATGCTGCGGCCCGCTGAACGACCTTCGTGTCGCCGGTTGTTTCGTCGTGCAAAATAAGATTGATGTCGTTGTCGGAGACAGGGGGCGGCGCACAGAACGGAGCCAGTTAAACGCTAACGATCGATAGTGACGGAAAACCGCCAAGATCGGGTTTCCGCCTACTCAGGCAAAGCGACAGGGTTTGTCGTCCAGGCTGAGCCTCAATTAATGACCACGTCCGTGGCCACGGAGGTGCCATCGGAAATCATGTCAGACCGTCCGAAAACTCCGGGATGGCCATGCCATTAGGCGCGCGCTGCGCTGGAGGGCGCGTGAGGCAGGATTTCTGGATTGGATCGCTCGTCGGCGGCCCAAATCCCTCACATTGGGCATCGTCAGCGCGATATTCTCTTGAGAAATGGATGTCCGGCCTTTTCAGGCCTGCGCGGCGCGGAGCAGGGCGGGAATGCCGAGGATGTTGATGGCTCGCCGCAGGTTGTAGGCGAGCGCTGTCAGGCTGAACTCGGCATTGACGTTGGCGAGACCGCGCATGAGGAACGCACCCTGGTTCATCCACTGTTTGATTGATCCAAACGGGTGCTCGACCGTCTCGCGTCGCTTGTCGAGAATATCGGGCCGCGCGACAAGTCGTTCGGCCATGCGTTCAAGCACAGCCTCGTTTTCCCAGCGATCAATAGTTCGCCGGGAGCCTGAAGTGCATTGCGGCTTTAGGGAGCAGGTTTGGCAGGCCCGCATATTGGTATAGCGGATAGAGATATGCTCGTCCTTGCGGGTGCGGGTATAAGGATCAAGGCGATCACCACTCGGGCAGACGTAACAGTCGGCCTTCGGGTCGTAGTGAAATTCGGTCCTGTTGAAATAGCCGCTTGCAACCGCCGAGCCGCGCTGCGGCCGCGCGACATAGGGCACGACGCCGATATCCTCGCAGGCAGCAATGTCCTCGCCCTTGTAGTAGCCCTTGTCAGCGACTGCATCGATACGTTCGACGCCCAGCACCTCACGCGCGGCCCCGGCTGTCTGGGCCAGGAATCCAAGGTCGCTGCCCGAATTGGTGACGTTCTGCTCGACGATCAGCTTGTATCGGGCATCGACCGCGACCTGTGCATTGTAGCCCACCCCGACCTTGGGGTGCATCGCCATCCCCCGGGCATCAGGGTCGGTAAGTGACAGCTGGCTCTCACCGCTGGCGACCAGTTCGGTGAGCATCGCCTGGTGCAGCTCACGCCGTGTTCGCACCCGCGCGAGCTTCGCCTCGAGCGTGGCCGAACGGCGCGCCGCGCCTTGCGCTTCGATTTCCGCGCGGTCGGCCCGATCAAGCCGTCCCAAATACTCTTCGATCCGCTCGTCGGCGAGCTTGATCCATCCGGCCAGCTTTTGCTGCGTGAAGTTGCGCTTGCGGCTGTTCACCGCCTTGAGGCGCGTGCCGTCCACGGCAACCAGTTCCCGCCCGAACAGATCGAGCTTGCGGCACAGCAGCACGAAGGCGCGAAACAGCGGCTTGAATGCTGCCCGGTTCACGCGCCGAAAATCCGCGATCGTGCGAAAGTCGGGACGCAGGCCACCCAGCAGCCAGATCACTTCGAGATTGCGCCCGGCTTCCGCCGCCAGGCATCGGCTTGAGCGGACCCTATTGAGATAGCCATAGAGATAAAGCTTCAGCAGATCCGCGGGATCGTAGCCGGGTCGGCCCGTCGCCTTTGGCCGAAAGCGGTCAAAGCCCAGTTCCCCCAGATCCAGATCGTCGACAAAGGCCGCGATGAAACGCACCGCGTTGTCTGCCGCCACATAGTCATCGACCGAGGCTGGCAGCAGCAGCATTTGATCGCGCGATTGACGTTCGATGTAGCCCATGCCCGATCATACCGGATACGAAACCTTACGGGAATCCATCAGGCGGTTTTCGGACGGTCTGATGTGTTTTCCGACAGTCTCAAAACGCTGCGGCAGCCTATACCAGCGTCATGACCAAGATACCGGATACGGACAAGAGATCGCAGGTTTCACCGGAATCCTCATTTTTGCACCTGAACGACGGCGCCCGGCATCATCGGGTCGCCCGGAGCAATGACGAGGTAACGGCGCATGTCGCCTTTTGCGTCGCTGACGATCTGGCGGAGCGGTCCGAGCGTGTTGACTATCGCGCCGCCCGCCGGATTGGTCATGAACTTCGCCAGAGGCTGGATCACGCCGCTGCCATCAGCGCGGGAGGATAGCCCAAGGACATAGGGCATCTTTGGACTGAGGCCCGCAACCGCCGCCTGCAAAATCTGGACTTGGCCCTGATCGAACAGCGTGACCTGGCTGCGCCCAGTCCCGGAAAGAGTCAGCTGGATCTTCATGCCGGCCTGGGCGAGCGGCATCAGGTTTGCACGGCCATCGCCTACCGGCACCGCGCCGGGAACGTAGGCCACGCCTTGGGGCCCCTGACCGATCGGAATCGTCGCGATAACGGTGTTGCTGGCGGTATCGATCGCCGCGACTGCGTCGGCGTTCTCCAGCCCGACATACATCCGCGTACCGTCGCCCGACGGCCAAAGGCCGTGCGGGAGCGCGCCGACCGGGATGTTCGCGACCTGCGCGAAGTCGGTGGTGCGGAACACCTTGACGACGTTCTCGGTGCCGACCGTCACATAGGCGAACTGGCCAGCCTTGGTGCGGGCGATGTTGACGTGGTTGGTGATCGCGCCTGTGTCGAACGTCTTGAGCACTGCGAAGGGTGGCTTGGCGTCGAACACCATGACTTTGCCGACGTCTTTCAGCGTCAACCAGACCTGCTTGCCGTCGGGCGTCGCGGCGATGTCGGGGCAGAACGGGCTCGCCTGCTTGACGCGACCGACGATCTTCTTCGAGGCGGTGTCGATCACAACGGTCTCGGGAGAAAAGCTCGAACAGACGTAACCGTATTTCCCGTTCGGCGAGAAGATCGTCATGCCGGGGCCATTAGGAACGGGGATGCGCGTAGTCGGCGCGAAGGTCTTGCCGTCGAGCACCTGGATATAATCCTCGCCGCGCACCGCGACCCAGACTTCGCGACCGTCGGGGCGGAAGAACGCTTCGTGCGGCGATCGGCCCACATAGGTCGTATGCTTCACGGCATTGGTCGCAGTGTCGATGAACGTCACCGAGTTCGAGCCGATCGAGATCGCCGCCAGCGTCTTGCGATCAGGCGAGAAGCCCATGCCGTGGACGAGCAGCTGTCCCTTGTAGAGCGGGCTGAGGTTCGCGGGGGTCTGGTCGCCGAGTTTTATCACGCCGAGCAGCGTGTTGGTCGACGGATCGATCACCGACACGGTGTTGGAGAACTGGTCCGAGGTGTAGAACCGGTCCTGCGCGCTGACGGGGACGTCGGGGGTCGCGTTCGGCACTTGCTGGGCAAACGCAGGGCCCGAGAAACACAAGGCGGCGCAGGCGGTTAGGGTGAAACGCTTCATGGACGGTCTCCGTGATGGGGGTGACCGGTCGCGGTCGGTTCGGTGTGAGGCAGCAACGCGCCGCCTTCGGATAGGATGCCCTGCATCACCGCGATTTCCTGACGCTGTTCGACGATGATTCCCTGGGCGAGCCGGCGCAGGCGTTCATCCTTGCCGAACCGCAGTTCGACTTCGGCCATGTCGATCGCACCCTGATGATGCGGGATCATCATTCTTGCGAAGTCGCGATCGGGATCGCTTGAATAACCGGTCATCATCGCGCCGTGCATCCGCGCCATCGCCGCATCCATTGCGGACGCGAAACCGTCCGTTTGCGCTAACGCACCCGTCGATACGGACACGGCTATCGCCGTTAGCAAGGCCGTGCGAGATTTCATCGTCATGCCTTTAGTATTCCCATTTATGACACGCGAGCGATGAATGCCGAGCGTGACAGCGTAAATGATCGCGGCGCAGCCATCGATCCAACGCATAAGCATGGTTGTTCTGATCATCTAAAAAGAACGGTAGACAATCTATGATCGCGTTTTCGTATTGAAACCATCGCTACCATGCGTTGGACGCAGGGGAGATATCGGTCGATCTAGCGGCATCGGACTGGCACGATCACCCGCCGGATCCGCGATAAGGATCAAACGATGAAAGCTGCGATCGTTCTGGTTGCCGCGATGTTGGCCTCCGTAGCCCCAGTCCCGGCGATCGCTCAGGCCTATTGGGCTGCACCTGCGGCGGACGACTTTCCCTGCGATATCAAGGCGGTTCAGGCACCGTGGTCGAAGGCTGATATCGACCTTAGTCATCATGACCGGATCTATGTGTCTGACCCGACATCGACAAAGATCGTTGTCATCGATCCTGCAGCGGGCAACGAACTGGGACGCATCGACCTCACCAAAAGCGCGATAGCTGAGCCCAGCTTTTCCAGCCCCAAAGTCCAGCACCTGGCTGCAACGCGTGACGGGCGGACCCTGGCGGTATCGGCATTAGCGCAGCACAGTGTGACGCTCGTAGATCTGGCCACGAACACGGAACGAGGCCGGACCGTGTTCCAGACGTCGCCTACCGCCGTCGCGTTTACGCCCAATGGGCACGAACTCTGGGTTTCGCTCGGCGATGAACATGCCATCGCAGTCGTGGATCCTAAGACCGCGCGGGAGATCACCCGCGTACCAGCAAGTGGCGGAGCGGGCGCGACCATCCTGTCGCCAAACGGACGCTATGCCTTTGTATCGCTTACTGAAAGGCCGTCCATCCTGGTTGTCGACGTCGAGCATCGGCGCGTCGTCGGACACGTTGCCAGCAACGGTGCAGGTGAGGGAGCAATCGCGGTCTCGCCAGATGGCAAACAGATTTGGGCAACACGCCGCGAGAGCGGCACGACCACGGTTTTTGCTGCCAAACCGCCGTTTGCGGTACGCGAAGTGATAAACACTGGTCCAGCAACGGGCGCGGTCAACTTCGCCCAGCGCGCGGACGATTCCTTTGCCTATGTCAGCATTGGCGGCGATCAACCTGCAATCAAGGTCTATAGAACCGACAGCCTGGAGGCTGTGGCAACCGTCCCGCTACAAGCGGCTCCAAGTGCGGTTTGGCCGTCGGGCGATGGTACGAGAATCTATGCCAGCCTGGCCGGAACCAACAAGGTCGCTGGGATCGACACGCTGACGTACACCACCGTGTCGACAATCCCTATCAGTACGGATGCGCAAAGCCTGATCTACGTTCCTGGTGCCGTGCGATCAGGAAAAGGTCTCGCCAATCTGGTGCCATCCGGGCGCGATGCGGCGCTTGCCGTGGCGGCGCGTTGATCGGTCTTACACCGTCTGTAATTTCCCAAGGAAAGCCCTTTCTAAAATGACCAAGCCCCCCGTCAGGATCGCGATCAGCGGTGCCGCAGGACAAATTTGCTATTCGCTGCTCTTCCGGGTTGCGCAGGGTGACGTGTTCGGACCGGACCAGCCCGTTATCCTTCAACTGCTCGACGTGCCGCAGGCTATGGACGCCGTACGCGGCGTGGTCATGGAACTGGAGGATTGCGCGTTCCCGCTACTGGCAGGTGTGATCATTACTGATGATCCGATGGTGGCTTTCAAGGACATCGATGCGGCCATGCTGGTTGGGTCTCGTCCCCGCTCAAAGGGCATGGAGCGCCGTGATTTGCTCGCTGCCAACGCAGCGATCTTCAAGACGCAGGGCGCAGCATTGGACGCAGTGGCCAAACGTGACGCCAAGATCCTGGTCGTCGGCAATCCCGCCAACACAAATGCCTGGATTCTTGCGCAAAGCGCACCGGGTTTTCCTGCCGAAAACATCACGTCGATGATCCGCCTCGATCACAACCGCGCGCAGGGACAGCTTGCGGCCAAGGCGGGTGTAGGTGTCGATGCGATTACAAAGCTCGTCGTCTGGGGAAACCATTCGCCGACGATGTTTGCCGACTGGGGGAATGCCGAACTCGATGGCCAAAAGCTTGCCGACCGTATCGGAAACGAGGCCTGGTACCGCGAAACCCTGATCCCCACCGTTGCGCAGCGCGGAACCGCGATCATCGAAGCACGGGGTGCGTCCTCGGCCGCGTCGGCCGCAAATGCAGCGATCGACCATCTGCGCGACTGGGTGCACGGCGCAGGCGATAATTGGGTGTCGATGGGCGTGGTGTCAGATGGCTCCTACGGTATCCCGCAAGGACTGGTGTGCGGCGTGCCGGTGCACTGCATGAGCGGTGGGTATGCGCGTATCGAAGGCCTGACCCTCGATCCGTTCCAGCGATCGATGCTCGATCGCACGATTGCCGAACTGGTCGATGAACGTGAGGCGGTTATCGACATTCTGAAATGAACGATCGGTATATCTGATTGGAATGACTGTAATCTTTGGTTGGTGCGATTGATCTCCTTTCCCTATCATTGGGGCAAGGAGATCGGGCATGACCCTCGAACAACTCAGGATTTTCGTCGGTGTCGCAGAGCGCGAGCACATGACGCGCGCTGCCGAAGCGCTCAATGTGACGCAGTCAGCCGCAAGCGCTGCCATCGCCGCGCTAGAAGCTCGGCACGGCGTGCCGCTGTTCCACCGGGTCGGCCGCGGGATCGAACTGTCCGAAGCGGGCCGCATGTTTCTGGTCGACGCGCGCGCAGTGCTTGGCCGTGCCGCCAGCGCGGAACTTGCACTGGCCGAATATGCAGGACTGGAGCGCGGCACACTGCGGCTGGTCGCAAGCCAGACGATCGCAGGCTATTGGCTGCCCCGCCAGCTGGCGGCGTTCCATGCGCGCTACCCCGCGATCTCAATCGAACTGGCGATCGACAACACCGAGGGGGCCGCGGCGCGCGTGCTCGACGGTGCGGTCGAGCTCGGCTTCGTCGAGGGTGTGATCGACGAGCCCGCGCTCGCGCATTGGACGGTCGCGAACGACCGCATGGTGCTGGTAAGCGATCGCGCAGCCGACACGATCGACGAGGACTGGATCCGCGCCGCGCGCTGGATCGTCCGCGAACAGGGATCGGGCACGCGCTCGTCGTTCGAGGAGGTGTTGCGCCAGCGCGGCGTCGATCCGTCGGACCTCACCACCGCGCTGACCCTGCCGTCGAACGAGGCGGTACGTAGCGCGGTCGAGGCTGGCGCAGGCGTCGCGGTCCTGTCGCAGCATGTCGTCGCACCTGCAATCGCGGCCGGAACGTTGCACGATCTGCCGCTCGGTCTGCCGCGGCGTCCGTTCTACGCGCTGCGGCACAAAGAGCGCTATCGTACCCGGGCGGCCGATGCGCTGACCGATCTCATCAAGGAGACTGGCAAGTGACCGCCGATCTGAAACCCGTTCTTGATGGCCTGAAGCCGCTCAGCCGGCTCGACTCACCGCGCGAGATGATCCGGCAGTTCACGCCCAACTGGTTCGCCGCGACCATGGGCACCGGTATCCTGGCGCTGGCCTTACCGCAGGTGCCGGGCGTCGGCACGTCGCTGCACCCGGTCGGCGAGGCATTGTGGTATTTCAACATCGCGCTCTTCACGCTGTTCGCCGGGCTCTACACCGCGCGCTGGACGATGTTCGGGCACGAGGCGCGGCGGATCTTCGGGCACAACACCGTATCGATGTTCATCGGTACGATCCCGATGGGCCTCGCGACGATCATCAACGGGTTCCTGGCGTTCGGCCTGCCGCGGTTCGGCGCCGGCGTGATCCCGATCGCCGAGACATTGTGGTGGATCGACGTCGCGATGTCGCTCGCCTGCGGTGTAGCGATCCCCTACCTCATGTTTACCCGGCACGAACATTCGCTCGACGGCATGACCGCGGTGTGGCTCCTGCCAGTGGTCGCGGCCGAGGTCGCAGGCGCGAGCGGAGGCCTGCTCGCACCGCATCTGGCCGACGCCCATCATCAGTTCGTGGTGCTGGCGACCTCCTATGTCCTGTGGGCCTATTCGGTGCCGGTCGCGTTCGGCATTCTCGCGATCCTGATCCTGCGGATGGCTCTCCACAAGCTGCCGCACGAGAGCATGGCCGCCTCGAGCTGGCTCGCGCTCGGTCCGATCGGCACCGGTGCGCTCGGGATGCTGGTGCTCGGTAGCGACGCGCCCGCGATCCTCGCCGCCAACGGCCTCGGCCAGATCGGCGCGGTAGCGCAGGGGATCGGCACGATCGCCGGGCTGTTGCTCTGGGGCTTCGGCCTGTGGTGGCTGGCGCTCGCGACGCTGATCACGATCCGCTACTGGCGCGCGGGTATCCCGTTCAACCTTGGCTGGTGGGGCTACACCTTCCCGCTCGGCGTCTACACTGTCGCCACCTTCAAGCTCGGCACGACGCTCCAGCTCGGCTTTTTCGGGATCGTCGGCACCATCCTCACCATCGCGCTCGCAGCGATGTGGCTGCTGGTCGGCGCCAAGACGGTCGCAGGCGGCTGGCGCGGAAACCTGTTCGTGTCGCCCTGCATCGCCCAAGCCAATTGATGGGCCGAACTGATCGTCCTGCCGGATCGAACCGGCCCATCCGATCGACCCGTACCGGGCAGACCGTCGGACGGATCGCGCATAAGAGCATGACATCGAAGGGAGAATGCTGGTGGACAGCCTGGATATGAAACTGGCGCAGGCGACGAACCGCCGTCGCTTTCTCGCAGAGGCTGCGATCGGCAGCGGCGCGCTGATCGCCGCACCCGCGCTGGCGCAGAGCATGGTCGACCTGCATCTTCCGGGTGGCCCATCGGAACGGCCGATAACCAGTGCGTTCCCCGGCAAGGGCAGCATGATCCTCCAGCGGATCCACCCGCCGCTGCTGGAAACGCCGATGAGCGTGTTCAATGGCGACGTCTTCACACCGAACGACCAGTTCTTCGTCCGCTGGCACTGGGCCGACATTCCGACCGCGATCGATGTCGAGGCGTTCCGGATCAAGGTGCACGGCGCGGTCACGCGGCCGCTGTCGATCTCGCTCGCGCAACTGCTGAAGTTGCCACGCGTCGAGCTGGCGGCGATCAACCAATGCTCGGGCAATTCGCGTGCGCTGTTCCAGCCCCCTGTTGCCGGTGCGCAGTGGCGTCACGGGGCGATGGGCAACGCCAAATGGCTCGGCGTGCGCCTGCGCGACGTGCTCGATATCGCCGGCGTGAAGCCGGGCGCGGTCGCGGTGCGGTTCGGTGCGCTCGACCAGCCGGTGGTCGCGGGTGGACCGGATTTTGCGAAGTCGCTGTCGATCGACCACGCACGCGACGGCGAAGTGATGCTCGCCTTCGGGATGAACGGTGAACAGATGCCGCTCCTCAACGGCTTCCCGGTCCGGCTGATCGTACCCGGCTGGTATTCGACCTATTGGGTCAAGATGCTGAACGACATCGAGGTGCTTGCCGCGCCCGACGACGGTTACTGGATGGCCAAGGCGTACAAGATCCCTGACACTCCAGGCGCGAACGTGCGGCCTGGCCAGAAGGATTTCCCGGCCGTCCCGATCAACAAGATGATCCCGCGCAGTTGGGTCACGAGCCTCGACGAAGGGCAGGCGATCGCGTTTGACCGGTCAATCCCGCTGGGCGGCATCGCGATGGGCGGCGATTGCGGCGTCGCCAAGGTCGATGTGTCGACCGACAACGGCAAGAGCTGGTACAAGACGACGCTTGGCCCCGATCACGGCAAATACAGTTTCCGCCGCTGGGATGCGCAGGTGCCGCTCAGCCATGCGGGCCCGACCAGACTGATGTCGCGCTGCTGGAACACCGCCGGCATCGCGCAGCCGATGACGCCGATCTGGAACCCGGGCGGGTTCATGCGCGGCAACATCGAAACCACCAACATCGTCGTCGGCTGAGGAGCGCTCCCCCATGAAAACGCCTTCCATCGGCACGCTGTCGTTCGGGTTCGTCGGCGCGACCGTCGTTCTTCTACTCGCGATCGGTGCCCCGAACAGCCGCATCGCCCCGCCGCCTGCCGCCCCGACCGCACCACCGCCGCCAAGCGTTTCGGCGCGCGGCTTCTCGCTGGCGTCCACCTCGGTCGATCTCCCGACCGACGAAGGGCAATATCCCGCCGGCCCGCATGCCGACGTCATCAACGCCAACTGCACCTCGTGTCATTCGGCGAGCATGGCGCTGAACCAGCCGCCACTCTCCTCCGATCAGTGGACCGCGGAGGTCACCAAGATGCGCGAGGTCTACAAGGCTCCTGTTGCACAGGCTGACGTGCCGGCGATCGTCGCTTATCTGACCGCCATGAGCGCAAAGCAGCCGGGCGCCGCGAAGGGCAAGGCGCAAGACCCCGATCCGAAGGCTGCGCCCGACGTATCGGGGGGATCAGGCTAAGCACATCACTCACGACACGCGGTTCTGCGCGCGAAGTGCTGTGCGGCGTGTACGTGTCTCGCGCAGTGTTGCATTGGGCGCGAGGCCGTTCGCGGGCACCTTGGGTATCGCAACGCGCTGCGACAGGTAGATGCCATTGTGGCCCGAGCAGAGATAGGCCACGAAACAGGCGACGGCGATCGGCACCGCATAGCTGGCGCCAAACAGTTCAATCCCCATGAAGGTGCAGGCGAGCGGGGTATTGGCAGCCCCGGCAAAGACCGCAACAAAGCCGATCGCGGCGAACAGGCCCGTCGGTACGTCCAAGAAAGGCGCCAGCGCGTTACCGAGCGCCGCGCCGATGAAGAACAACGGCGTGACTTCACCGCCTTTGAAACCCGCACCGAGCGTGACGACAGTAAACAGCAGCTTGATCGCCCAACTCCACGGATGCGTGTCTGGTCCGAAGAAGCTGGCGATGGTAAGGCTCTCGGGCCTCGCTGCCAGGACACCCAGGCCTAGATAGTCGCGCGTGCCGAACAGGAAGACGAGCGCGATAACGACGACCCCGCCGATCACTGGACGTAGCGGACCATAGGGGACGATCCGCTTCAGACATCCCCCGACCACGTGGTTGGCTTCGGCGAAGGCCAAACCGACCAATCCGAATATGATCCCCGCAATACCCGCCTTCGTCACGAGCAGCGCATCGACCGGTATCAACGCACCGATCGGGTAGACACCGTGATGGATACCCCAGGCGAGGCACGTCCAATCGCCGACTAGCGCTGCAACGAGGCAAGGCACTAGCGCGGAATATTCAACGCGGCCGATCGCCAGCACTTCGAGCGCGAAGACCGCGCCTGCGATCGGCGTGCCGAAGACCGCGCCGAACCCGGCTGCGATACCCGTCATCAACAGGATGCGCGTGCCGCCCGCATCGAGGCGGAGCGCGCGGCCGAAACCGCTGGCAAGGCTTCCACCCAATTGGACGGCGGTGCCCTCACGTCCGGCCGAGCCACCGAAAAGATGCGTCACCACTGTGCCGAAGAAGATGAGCGGCGCCATCCGCAGAGGCACCCCGCCGCCAGGCTCGTGGATCTGCTCGACGATCAGATTGTTGCCGCCTTCCACTGTGCGCCCGGTGACATGGTAGAGGAATCCGACAACGAACCCGCCCACCGGTAGCAGATAGAGCAGCCAAGGCGATGCAAACCGCAGTCGCGTAACGGTATCGAGACTCAGCAGGAACGCCGCACATAGCGTCCCGACGAGTGCCGCCATGGGCAGCAAGATCAGCGCCCAGCGCAGGACAGAGATCGCATGGTCGTGACGATCGCGCATGAATGCCGCGACATTCAGCGTGCCGACGAGATTGCGAAAGGTAGCGCGCACAATTCCTCCTTGCTGCCTGAAGGCGCCAAGTAGGAATCATCAGCTCTTATCAGAGCGGTTCGGCCAAATTGCCCGGCAGAAATCCATTGCCAAAGTCGATCTATTAGACGTTTGCCCCAACCGTCAATGGGCATGTTGGTCGGGCAAATGCTCGGACCGGCCAGTCGGCAGCGTCTATCTGAGCCCGTTATATGTACCGACCCCGGGTACGCTGCATGCGGGACCGATCGGCTTTGGCCCACGTCGTTTTCGGGCTTCGTCACAAGGGGGCGATACCGCACGAAAGCCGCGGATGCGCTGCGGGGTCTGATCGGTTCGCAGCAAACCTAGGGATGGCTGCTACGAGCGTGCCGTCCAGATGCCGACGAGCGCGGCCAGTGACACGAGCATAAGAAACCCGTTCATCACTAGGAGCAACGTCGCTGGCAGGCGCTTGATGTCCGGTCGTGGCGGCGGGGCGCCTGCGCCCATCTCTCGCCACACCGCAGCGGCGAAGCAAAAGGCGCTGAACAAGATCAGCATGGTCCCGGTCGCCGTCGCCAGCCACGGGAACACGACGTCCTTGAGCAGCGCGCGCGCGCCGATACCGGAAGCGAGCGCCGCCAGTCCGGTACGCACCCAGGCAGCATAGGTGCGTTCGCCGGCGAGGATTGTGCGGTCCGCGGCAAGCTCTGTGCGACGGTCGGCGCTGTCCACCTGCTGGACTGCGCTGTCCTTCAGCTTGCTCGCGCTCTCCGCCAGCTTCGCATGGGCCCGATCGGCGTCGTGCGGCGCGTCCATCAGCCAGCGGTAACGGCGATGCGATGCCAGGCAGTCGAGAGATAGCCGGCGAAGTTCCAGATCGGCTCGGGCCGTTCGGGCTGCATCTGCCCGGCACCGTCAACGGCGCGCACGATCAGGACGTGGAGTCCGGGAGACAGATCGACCGTGACGTGCCACTGCGTCCAGCTCCAAGGCGCATCGGGTTTTGCAGTCAGTTCCGCCTGCAGCCAGTCGGTGCCGCCATTGACGGAGACCTCGACGCGGGTGACCGCTCGGCCGAAGGCGACCGCATAACCCGCGATTTCGCACGCGCCGGCGCTGACATGCGCGCCGTCCACCGGCGCGCAGATCGCAGCATTGAGCGGCATCTCCTCGATAGTCAGACCCCGATCCCAGTCTGCGTCCTCCTTCGCTACCGACGCCGGAAAGAGCTTGTAGTCCTTAGCCTGGATCGGCGCATCGGACGGGCGATCGCGCACCTCGATGCGCGTCAGCCACTTGGCGCTACGAACGCCCGCATAACCCGGCACGACGAGCCGCAGCGGTGCGCCATGTTCGGGGGCCAGCGCCTCGCCATTCATGGCCCAGACGATCAGCACGTCGGGCTCTAGCGCCTTGGCGATCGAGATCGAGGCACCGAACGGTGCCGTCTCACCATCGACATCCACGTTGTCGGCCCCCGTAGTGCCGACGAACGACGCGCCGTCCTGGATGCCGGCTGCGGCGAGCACGTCGCACAGTGCGACGCCGGTCCACGCCGCATTGCCAATCGCGCCCACGTCCCAGGGATCGCCCGAAGTCTTTTCCACGTCTTGAAGATGTGCCCGACGATTGCCGGCGCACTGCATGGTCGCGGTCACTGTCCGGGTCGCAAATGCCGTTTGAAGTTCGGCAACCGTGTAGGAGCGCGGGCGGTCGACTAAGCCGTCCAGCGCTATACGATGATCGTCGGCCAGCTCCGGCGTTGGTCCGTGACTGCGGATGTAGAAGTTCGCCTGCGGCGTCAGGAAGGACGTGATCAGTTTATCCGGGGGCGTTTCCGCATTGAGCGGCTCCGGACAGCGGAGGATCAGATTCTGTTCGGCGCGATCGGATGCGGTCATGCAAGCGGCCTACCATGATGAAATCAGTAGCGAAATCGATCGTTTTGCTGGGCGATGTCACCCAGACTCTTTCGATAGCCTATCCCTTTCTAGACGGCGGTGGAGCGATCACCATGCCGTCGCGCGAAAGGCGCCGAGCGCCAGACAGCCTTTCCCGTAGATCGTCGCGATGTGACTGGACTTGCTACGACGGCTTTGTCCCAAAAGTCGTCGCTAGGTACTAGGGATGACGGAAAACCCTGTCGCCATCGCAGATGCGCGACAAACGGGTGATTTGCGCCGCCTGAACCCGGATGAGGGCGCTTAACGTATATCTGGGTCCGTTCTATGTACCGACCCCGAAGAGGGGGCGATCCGAATGATCCGTCCCGAGTGGAACATGCAAGGGCTGGGTGAATGCCCGGCATCTGTAACGGGCACCCCGGAATCCGCCAGCCCACTTGTTGGCATGTGAACATGATAGCACGAGAACACGAGAACACGATGGAACGTGAACACGTGTCTGGCATGTAGAGGTTGGTAGCAAAGCCTATCGGTGAGTTTTGGGGTAGCGGCTCACCTTTGGGCCGACGCGCTGAAATCTACCAGCACGGGCAGTTCGGGAATTCCGCCGCGCAGCTTTGCCCGTCGTACAATGCTGTGCTGGTCGATCAGGTTCTGTGCGTCGCGCTTGCCGCTGGACGTTTTTGGGAACCAGTGGAGTGCCACCCGTTCGACCTTGCGCCCGTTCTTGATCGGCGTGAAATCGACATAGAAGGGGCAAAGCTTGTTAATTTCCTCGACAGCCACCTTCAGACAATATTTGTTCATATCAGCGAAGCGTTCGAGTTTACCTTCAGGCACGTTAAGCAGGCCGCGCAGCTCTTCGATCGTAAACTCCTCTTTCTGTTTGTATTCGAGACCAATGCGCCGCTCGATCATTTCATAGAGACAAAGTGCGTATTTTGACTCGAAGCAATACATTACCTGCGTCTTGAGACGGGCATAAACCTGACTGTTCCGCAGTATCTCGATTAGCTCTTCTGGGATACGATAGTGAAGGAAGCCGTCTTTTTCGAGGCTTTCATCACTTGGGCCGAGCAGCTGGACACGGCGCTTGTAGCTCTTGCCATCCTTGCGGATCGTGACGATCGCGATGGTGCCCATGAGGCGCAGCAGTGAACTCTCTATGCGCTCGTTGCCTTGGTGCGTCCCTTTCAGTCCGGATTTCGCAATGCGATGGATGATCGGCTCGCCAATGCGTTCCCAGGCATTGGCGATCAGCAGGTTGTAGATACGGCGATCCGCGAGGGTGAGGGGGCTTAGCTCTACAATATCGACCAACTCGCCGGGCTTGACGATTTCACCGTAGTTGGCGGGATCAAAAGGATTTCCACGTCCCTTCTGGGCCAGCGTGCGGAATGTCATATCGACCACGGCAGGTTGCGACATAGGCTTGACCAACGGTGAGCTAGAGGAACTTACCAACTCACCCTAATCACGAAAAGTGAGCTAGGCAAATGTTTCAGCTCCCCCGTGGAGCAGAGAGGCGGATACCCCAAAACTCACCGATCCTTTTAACCCAACCATTGGGGTACCCCAACACTCACTGGACCCTGCCCGAACACTCACTTTTACCGACCCCAAAGCTCACCGCATGCTACCCCGAAACTCACGCGAATCGACCCCAACGCTCACTATTGGAGGCATTTTTCGGCAGAAATACGGACCTTTCAGGGCTCTGAATCTTGAATCAGAAGAATTAGAGAATCTGAACGGCGAAAGGTGAGCTTTGGGGTGGCGAGCCTGTGGATAACCACCGTCAGAATAGGCAAATGGAATCGGCCTAATGGCCGATGCACTATTCGTCTGGTGCCAGCTGCGCTGTCACCAGAGCGGCGCAAACGCCGCGTGCTTAGCGGAAAAAGAAGAAAGGCAAGCTGGCGACCAGATACTACGCCAGAGCCGACCAAGAGCGCCATGAGGGCAGGGAAGAGGGCTTTGCCACGATCCGCACCCTTGCAGCACCGAACCTCGCTGTTGGTGCTTAAATCAGCTCCTTCGCGATCGGTTTCGTAGATCGTCAATCCGATCACCAGCTCCGTCACCTTCGGAAGGTGAGGCGCTACCCCAAAACTCACCTTTCGCACATCGTCACGCAGGATCGAACAGGCCAGTGAACTCGCGTTGATCGTAGTAGCGGATTTTCTCGACCGCGAGCGGGTTTTCGCCCTGGCGGAGCAGCAGAAGCTGATCGGGCCGCATTCGCATGATTTCGTCCGGTGTGGCGAGCCGGCGAGCGGAGACGTGCCCGCTGACACTCTCCGAGGGACCAGCGCGGTTTTCGCCCCAGCCGGTGCCGCGCGACGTGCTGACGGTATCATATTCGATCGTGGTGTCGCCGATCGTGCGCGAGAGCATGTCGGCGGTGGCATGATCGTTGACCCCGAACGTCTGGATCACGCCGGCGTTGGACATGAAGGTGCCGGCGCGCTCGCCATAGGTGGCCTTAAGCTGGTGCATGTCCTGGAGGATCGGCCAGAGCTGGAGGCCATAGCCCGCCATCAGGCCCATCGCGCGTTCAACCGGTTCGAGACGGCCGAGCGCGGCGAACTCGTCCAGCAGGAACAGCACGGGCCGGGCAGGACGGGCGGTGGACCGCGCCATGTCGGTGACGGCCTGGCTCACCAGCAGCCGCAGCCAGCGCGCATAGGTGTCGAGCCGATCGGGCGGCAGGCACAGGAACACGGTGGCGGTCGTGTCCTTCAGCCCCGCGAAGGTGAAATCCGACGCGGCGGTGCTGGCGACGATGCGAGGGCTGTCGAGAAAGTGGGTATGGCGCTGTGCCGAGGACAGCACGCCAGCGGCTTCGCGATCGGACTTGCCGAGCTGGCGGTTGGCGGCGCGGGCGATCAGGCCACCGGCGCCGGCGCTGTCCTGCATTTTGGCCAGCAAAGCGGCAAAGCCGGCAGGGGCGAGCGTCAGCTTGTCGCGCACCGTCGCCAGCACTCGGGCGTCGGCGGGTTCGTGGACGACGGTATGCAGGATCAGCCCCGCGATCAGCGCCTTGGCTTCCTCGTTCCAATGCGCTTCGCCCGATTGCCCCGGCGCGTCATGCACTAGGGCGTCGGCGAGGGTGTTGGCATCTTCCGCGAGATCGAGGCTGGCGGGATCGAGCCGGTCGAGCGGATTGTAGCGGGCAGGCGGCTGACCCGACACGCCGAACGGATCGAGGCACCAGACCTTGCCCTTGGCGGCACGCGCACGGGCGGTGACGCGGGCATTCTCACCCTTGGGGTCGATGCAGATCACCGAGCGATCGAGCAGCAGCAGGTTGGGAATGATCGTGCCGACGCCCTTGCCCGACCGGGTGGGTGCCATCGTTAGCAGATGCGCCGCGCCGTCGTAATGCAGCAGCTTGCCTGACTTCGCCGAGCGGCCAATCAGGAGATCTCCGTTCGCCTCCAGCTTTCGCACGTCGGTTCGGTCGCCGAAACGAGCGGAGCCGAGCAGATCGCTCCGCTGGTTGGCGGCGCGCCGGTTGAAGCGCCAAGCCAGGAACAGGATCGCGCCGGCCAGCAGGAACGGAATGTCGGTCGCAATCTCACCATAGCCGAAGATGCCCTTGAGCCAGGCGTTGCTCGCCATCAGCACCACGAAGGCGACGAAGACCGCGAACAGCGGGCTGATCCGTCGCCTCGGCATCAGTGCGCTTCCATCGGCGTGACCGGCAAGGACCGGTCGGAGTCGGGATGATCGAGCAGCCGGAGCAGGATTTGCGATACAAGGGGAGGGGGCACGCCCTCGTCAAGCATCATCGCGAAGAACGCATCGTCGTTGGGCGTCGGGATCATGTCCTCGATGACCAGGTTGGCGCGCGAGTCCGCCATGTCCTCATGCCACATCGCGATTTCCGCCGGCGTGCCGCGCACGAAATTCATCGCGCGGACTTGGGCACGGATCGTCTCGATATCGAAATCGCTCATTGCGCTTCGCTCCCTTCCGCTTCCGCGTCGAACGCCCGCTTGCCGCGCCGCTTCCATAGCGCCAGCACGTCGCCAGCATCGTCGCCGCGACCACGCCCGGCGAGATCGAGCAGCGCGCCGTAGAGCGTGGCGCGATCGTCGTCGGTCAGCTCGACCAGCCCGGCTTTCTGGACCAGCCCGCCCAGTTCAATCAGATGGCGTGTTCGTTCGCGACGTTGCACGACCCAGCCCCTGCTATCCGTTCGCCGTTCCGCCGCTTCCGCCCGCAGCGTCGCCGCCTGGTTCAGTCGCAGTGCCCGATCCGTCGATTGCAGCAGCGCCGCCACCTTTGCGCCCACGTCGTTGAAAGAAGGCCGCGCCCTTCGCGCGCCATGCCTCCTTCGCGCCCGCATCCTTTGATCCGATCGCATCGAGCAGCACCCCGGCGAGGGTTTCCGGATCAAGCGCATCGGCCCCGGTCGCAACGACGAGCTGGCCAAGCTGTTCGACCCGCTTTGCCTTGAGCGCGCGGGCCTTGTCACCCAGTGCCTTCAGCTCGGCATCGTAATCGCGAACCTTCCGCATCGCCTTTACCCTTCCGCGTATCGCTCATCAACATCTTAGCGCGCCGAGCATATGGGTAAAGCCAGAACGAGCAGAACGCAGCACCAAGTCAATCAGGAGGAGCGAAGCGGAGGATGAGTGCGCGCTTATACGTCGTTGCCGACGTGCGCTCAGAAGTGCAATAAGCAGGGCGTCATGGCGATCTACCATTTCTCCGCCAAGGTTGTGAGCCGCGCGAACGGATCGAGCGCCGTCGCGAGCGCCGCCTATCGCTCCGCATCCGAGCTGCACGACGATCGGTTGAACCGGAATCACGACTTCAGCAACAAGGCAGGCGTGATCCACTCCGAAGTGATGTTGCCACAGGGCGCACCGGAGCGTTTAAACGACCGCACGACCTTGTGGAACGAGGTGGAGGCAGGCGAGAAACGCAAGGACGCGCAGCTTGCCCGCGAGGTGGAGTTCTCGATTCCGCGCGAGATGAATGAGAAACAGGGCGTCCAGCTAGCGCGCGATTTCGTGAAGCAGCAGTTTGTCGATCGCGGGATGGTCGCGGATCTGAACGTGCATTGGGACAAGGCGAAGGACGGCACGCCCAAGCCGCACGCGCATGTCATGCTTGCGATGCGCGACGTGGGGCCGGAGGGGTTCGGGAAGAAGAACCGCGACTGGAACTCGACCGAGCTTTTGAAGGACTGGCGCGAGGCGTGGAGCGCCCACGTTAATGAGCGCATGGCCGAGCTTGGGCTTGAGGGTCGCATCGACCACCGCAGTTACGAGGCGCAGGGGATCGGGCTGGAACCGCAGCACAAGATCGGCCCGGCCGCATCGCGTCGTCCGGAGCAGGGGCTTGAGGCGGAGCGGATCGAGGATCACACGCGCATCGCTCGTGAGAACGGCGAGAAGATCATCGCCGATCCCAATGTCGCGCTGGACGCGATCACGCGGCAGCAGGCCACGTTCACCACTCGCGACCTGGCGACGTTCGCCTTCCGGCACAGCGACGGCAAGGAGCAGTTCGACCAGGTGATGGGGGCGGTGCGCGCCAGCCCCGAGCTGGTCGCATTGGGGAAGGACGGGCGCGACCAGGAGCGGTTCACCAGCCGCGACATGATCGCGGTGGAGAACCGGCTTGAGCGCGCGAGCGACGAGCTGGCGGGCCGCGCCGCGCATGGCATCGTCGATCGGCATCGTGACGCCGCGATCGACGCAGCCGAGGGCCGAGGGCTTGTCCTGTCGAGCGAGCAGCGCGACGCCTTCGATCACGTCACCGGCAACAGTGGGCTGGCGTCCGTCGTCGGCTATGCCGGCAGCGGTAAATCGGCGATGCTGGGCGTCGCGCGCGAGGCTTGGGAGGGGCAGGGCTACACGGTGCGCGGCGCGGCGTTGTCAGGCATCGCGGCCGAGAACCTTGAGGGCGGGTCCGGCATCCAGTCCCGCACCATCGCCAGCCTTGAACACGCATGGGGGCGGGGGCGTGAACAGCTAGGCCCAAGGGACGTGTTGGTGGTGGACGAGGCCGGCATGATCGGCTCGCGTCAGATGGAGCGGGTGCTGTCCCAAGCACGCGATGCCGGGGCCAAGGTCGTGATGGTCGGCGACCCCGAGCAGTTGCAGGCGATCGAGGCCGGCGCGGCCTTTCGCAGCGTCACCGAGCGCCACGGCGCGGCCGAGATCACCGAGATACGCCGGCAGCGCGAGGACTGGCAGCGCGACGCCACGCGTGCGCTGGCGACCGGGCGCACCGGCGAGGCGATCCATGCCTATGACAGCAAGGGCATGGTCCACGTCGCCGACAACCGTGACGAGGCGCGGGGCGAGCTGGTGGACGGTTGGGATCGCGCACGCCAGACCGAGCCGGGCAAGACCCGGATCATCCTCACCCACACCAACGCCGAGGTGCAGAGCCTCAATGGCGAGGCGCGCAACCGGTTGCGCGCATCCGGCGACCTTGGCGACGACGTGACGGTGAAGGCCGAGCGCGGTGAGCGGCAGTTCGCGACGGGCGACCGCATCATGTTCCTGCGCAACGAGCGCGGCATGGGGGTGAAGAACGGCACGCTGGCGACGATCGAGCGGGTATCGTCCGAGGGCATGGCGGTGCGCCTCGATGACGGGCGCGGCGTCGCGTTCGACACCAAGGACTATGCCCATGTCGATCATGGCTATGCGGCGACGTTCCATAAATCGCAGGGCGTGACGGTCGATCGCGCGCACGTCCTCGCCACCCCCGGCATGGACCGGCACAGCGCCTATGTCGGCATGTCGCGTCATCGTGACGACGTGCAGCTCCACTATGGCCGCGACGACTTCAGCGACCAGCGCCAGCTCGTCCGCGCGCTCTCGCGTGATCGCGGCAAGGACATGGCGGGCGATTACGCTAAGCCCGAGCAGGATCAGGCGCGGGCGTTCGCCGATCGGCGCGAGATCCGGTTCCCGGAACTCGCACGCCAGATGGTCGAGAAGGTGCGCGACAAGGCCAAGGGCATGTTTGCCGGTTTCCGGCCAAAGCCGGCTGTCGCGAAAGAGGGGGCGATTAACACTGCCCGCGATCACGGCCAGGGGGGTCTGATTAACACCGCCCGTGATCGCAGCCAGGGGGGGCCGATTAACACCACCTTGGACGTCTCTCAGGCCAAGGCGATCGAACGCTATGCACGTGCCGCGGGCGATATCGGCCGGATGCGCAACAAGGGTCTGCCCGTGCTGCCGCATCAGGAGAGCGCTTTGCAGAAGGCTGGCGAGAGGCTGGACGCGACCCGTCCCCATGCCGCGCGCGACCTTGCATCGGCGCTTGCGCGTGATCCGAAGCTTATCGAGCAGGTGTCGGGCGGCAATACAGTTGGCGCGGCACGCGCGATGGCCGACGAGAAGCGTGTGCGGCTAGACCCGGACGCGCGTGCCGAGCGGTTCGTGGAAGGCTGGCAGAAAATGCAGCAGGCGCGGGCAGGCATGGAGCGGGCCGGCGACAGTGCCGGTGCCGAGCGGTTGCGCGAGCGGATGGAGAAGGCGGCGGGCGGGCTGCACCGTGACCCGCAGCTCGAATCCGCACTGCGTCGCCATGCACCCGACCTGGCGCTGAAGCAGGAAAGCGAGCGGTCGATCGGCGATGCGCTGTCGTCGTCGCTCGATCGTGGGCGCGACCGGGATCGGGGGATGAGCCGGTGACGGTTCGTGCTTTCGGGTACGATCCGGTTTGTGGTTTCATGCAGTAAAGGGGAAGAAGTGCATGAGTGACGATCACGAACCGGACGCCGCAGCGGAGGCGTTTGAAGGTGTCCGCGGTGAGCTTGCGCTGTTGCGCCGCGCCGTCGAGCGGCTGTCCGCGGAGCGCGCCGAGGTGCCGGAGATACCCGATTACAGCGAGACGCTGGGGAAAATGGCGAAGGCGCTCAACGCGACCATGCAAAATGTCGGCGTGCTGGCGAAAACGGCCGAGGACAATGTCGCGCCGCGCTATGTCGCCGACCGGATCGTCGCGGCTGGCGGCCATGCCCGCGACGAGGATCGGCGCATGATCGCGACCGCCGGTGAGAAGATGGACAAGGCGACGACCGCTTTGCACGGTATCGGCGGTTCTGCCCGCCGTGCGGACGAGCAGCGCCGTACCTTGTGGCAGGTCGGTGCGGGAGCGTGCCTGGGCGGGGCGCTGCTATGGACGATCGTGCCGGGGATCATCGCGCGCGAGCTCCCGGGGAAGTGGCAGGTGCCCGAGTGGATGGCAGCGCGCACGCTTGACCTACCGAAATGGGAAGCCGGGCAGCGCCTCATGCGAGCTGCTGGGCCGGATGCTTTCGCCAACATCGCGGCAGCCGATCGGATCATCACCGCAAATCGCAAGGCTGTGCAAGCCTGCTACAAGATAGCTGTGAGGACTAAGAAGACGGTGCGCTGTACCATCGAGATCAGTCGGGATGACGTGGCGGCAAGAAGTGCGATCGTCAGCTCCACGGATTGAAGTGCCCAAGCGGTGCAAGCCGATCATTCCACCGGACAGCAGCGATGCGCTATGCGGAAGGGGCAAGTGCTTCGATGATCCGGCAGTCGGCGACGGTGTTGCGGCTACAGGAATCTATTAGCGCGTCGAGTTCACCAGCAAGCGCGGTGAGGTCTGCAATTTTGCGTCTAATCGCGTCGCGGTGTTGGTTGGCAACGACATCGACGGCGATGCAGGACTGATCGCGCCGATCGGCAAGCCCCATAAGCTCGCGCACCTGATCGATTGAAAAGCCAAGATCACGCGCGCGACGGATGAAGGACAGGCGGCGTAGATGCGCGCCCTCATAGGTCCGATAGTTCCCCGCCGATCGCTCAGGAGCCGGCAGCAAGCCAATCTGCTCATAGTAGCGGATCGTCTCGACTTTCGTGCCGGTCGCACCAGCCAGTTTTCCGATCGTCAGTTTCTCAGACACAGCGCTTGACCCTCTAGCGACTAGAGGGTGCATATAGGCTGTCAGATCGATTCTATCGAGGTGGCGAATATGGCCTGCACAAGCTGTGCGTCCGACAAGGCGGACACTCTCAACGACCCTAAGTGGCGGCGCGCGCTATGGATTGCGCTCGCCATCAATGGCGGCATGTTCGTTATCGAGATCGTTGCCGGCATCACGGGTGGATCGAAGGCGCTGCAAGCCGACGCGCTCGACTTTTTTGGGGATACTGCGAACTACGCAATCAGCCTTGGCGTTGCCGGAATGGCGATAGCCTGGCGCGCACGCGCTGCGATGTTGAAGGGGGCGACGCTTGCTTTGCTAGGCGTCTATGTCTTGTTCGCGGCGGGATGGGGGGCGCTCCACGAAGCAACGCCCCATGCCGAAATTATGGGCGTGGTCGGCATCGCCGCGTTGATCGCGAACCTTGTAGTCGCGGTCATGCTGTACCGCTTTCGAAGCGGTGATGCGAACATGCGGTCAGTGTGGATTTGCTCGCGTAACGACGCGATTGGCAACATCGCCGTCGTACTGGCCGCAGGCGGAGTGTTCGGCCTCAACAGCGCGTGGCCTGATCTCGCCGTCGCCACCTTGATGGCTGTGTTGGGAATATCGGGCGGTGTTCAGATCATGCGGCAGGCACGCGCCGAAATGCGTAGCGAGCCCTCACCCGCCCCCGCTAGTTACCAGCAGTCGTTACATGGCAGTCGGTAAGCTGCTAAGGCGCGGGCCGATGCACCGCCTCTCCGCCCTGTTCCTCAGTTTCATGCTCGTGCTTATGCTCGGGCTTGGATCAGTCGCGCATGCGACCGAAGGCGTGACGTGCGTTGATACCACAGCGGTCAGCTCCCTCGATCATTGCGACGGCGATGCCGACCAAGTGCCGGCAGACGCCGACAAGGCTTATCCTCACCATCATGGTGGTTGCCACGGCCATCATGTCGGCGTGCCGATCGCGTCCGATTCAACCGGACCAGCCAGCAGCGTTCGTATGACTGCATCGATGTGGCGCAATGCGCCCAAGGCCCCGGTAGCGTCGGACCCAGCCCTACGTCCTCCCCAAGCCTGACCAACGCCTAATTCCGCCGGGAAAGCCCGTGCGGATGCCCAAGGTTCGTCAGGAGTCCGTTACCCATGCACCGTTTTATTGCGGCCTTATTGGCCGTGGCGTCGTGCGCGTCGATCGCACAGGCGCAGTCAGCCGATCCAACATCGACCAGTCCCCCGCTCACCCTTGAGCGGGCGCTTTCGCTTGCCGGAGCCAGCGCCCCCAGCCTTGAGGCTGCCACGGCTGGCGTCCGGGCAGCACAAGCAGGCCGCACGGTTGCCGGCTACCGCCCGAACCCGTCGATCGTCGCCGAGACCGAGAACATTGCCGGCAGCGGCCAATATCGCGGTCTTCGAAGCGCCGAGACAACGGCAGGTCTGGCACTACCGATCGAGTTGGGTGGCAAACGATCGGCACGGATCGCTGTCGCAGATGCGATTGGTAATCGAGCGAGGATAGGCACGGCGTTGGCCGAGGCTGATCTACGGCTTGCCATCACGCAGCTCTACATCGAGGCGACCGCAGCGGAACGCCGACTGGTGACCGCGCGCGAGCAGGCCGGTATCGCCCGCGAAGCATCGCGCGCAGCCGGCGTCCGCGTTCAAGCGGGGCGAGCATCACCGCTCGAACAGCAGCGCGCCGATGTATTGCGGATCAACGCGGAGACGGCTGTGGAGCGCGCAGAGCGGCTTGCCGAGGTCGCCCGAAGCAATCTTGCCCGACGGATCGGCCAACCCCTCACGGGACCGTTGGACTTGGTGTGGTTCGGCCGTGTCGAGGGCTTTGGTCCAGCGCGGCCGATCGAGACCGCCGGGACGCTGGCATTGGCGGCGACACGCGCGGACGTGACAACGGCAGAGGCACAGGTGCGGCTTGCTAGGTCGCAGCGCATTCCCGACGTGACACTCAGCGCCAGCGCACGACGGCTTGAGGCTACGAACGACGTGGCAGCGGTGTTCGGGCTGTCGATCCCGTTCCCACTGTTCAACAACGGCAAGGCGGCAGTGGCGCAGGCGCGGGCGCAGACTGATCAGGCGCAGGCGCTACGTCGCGCGGCCGAGCTGGATACCGCGCAGGATATCGCAAGCGCACAGGCGAACGTCGCGAATGCCGCGACGACCGCTCGCAACGCCAGCGGGCCGGCATTGGCGTCGGCAAGCGAAGCCGCTCGGATCGCCCGGATCGGCTACCGGGAGGGCAAGTTCGGTCAGCTCGATTTGCTCGATGCCGAACGTACCCTGTCCGAAACACGAACCGCCGCGATCGATGCGCTCGCCACCTATCACGACGCCAAGGCACGCCTCGAACGGCTCGTTGCCGCAGCGCCCTCGACCGAGGAAACCAATCAATGACGAAGACCATCATGCGGGCGCTCGCGCCTGTGACCCTGGCTGTCCTCCTTGCCGGATGCGGCGGGGGTGGCAACGGCGAGGCCGGTGAGAAAGCCGGAGCCGAGAAGACCGAAGGTGCCGAGGCCAGCGAAGCCAAGGAGGGTCCAAAGGATATCGTCACCCTGTCCGCGCAGCAGATTGCGGATGCCGGGATAGAGGTTACGCGTCCTACAGTAGGCGGCGTGGCCGGAGCGATCGAGCTATCGGCAACGATCGAGGGCGATCCTCAGGGTGTGCAGGTTGTGTCCACCTCCGTAGGCGGTCGGCTCGTTTCCCTCACCAGCAATCTCGGGCAGTCAGTCAGCCGGGGAGACCCGCTGGCTATCATCGAAAGCCGGGAAGCGGCATCACTGAAAGCGGAGGTAGAAGCCGCGCGCGCGCGTTCCGCACTCGCCCAATCAAACCTTCGCCGCGAACAGCGCCTGTTCGCTGAACGTGTTTCGCCAGAGCAGGATCTGGTCGCAGCGCGGACGGCAGCGACGGAGGCCAGCATTGCCCTTCGCCTCGCGCAGCAGCAATTGTCAGCGACGGGCAGCGGAGGCGGCGCGCTCAACCGCATCGCGGTTCGCTCGCCGATCGCCGGCCAGGTCATCGCGAGATCCGCTACACTCGGGCAGGCGGTCGCGGCCGATGCAGAGCTGTTCCGCGTCGCCAACCTGTCGAAGGTCACTGTAACCACCTCACTCGTCCCCACCGATGCCGGTCGGGTGAAACCCGGCGTGCGTGTCGAAGTGACGGCACCGGGGCGGCGTCAGGAGGGGCGCGTCACGTTCGTATCCCCCATTCTGGACGAGACGACCCGATTGGTGCCGGTGATCGCTACCCTCGACAACGCCGGCAGCACATGGCGCGTCGGCGAAACGGTCAACGTATCGATCCTCGTTCCTGCGACCGGGGACCGCACCGTCGCCGTGCCATCGGCCGCAGTGCAGATGATCGAGGACAAGTCGTTCGTGTTCGTCCGCACTGCGACAGGATTCCGGGCAATTCCCGTGACGCTTGGTCGCACCAACGGCGGGCAAGTCACCGTAACGGCAGGCCTTACCGGCTCGGAGCGCATCGCTTCCACCAACAGCTTCACGCTCAAGGCCGAACTCGGCAAGGGTGCAGGCGGGGATGAGGACTGAGCCATGATCGGTCGCATCGTCACCCTCTCCGTCGAGAAGCGCTGGCTCGTCCTGCTTCTCACCATCGCGGCTGCATTGCTCGGGATTGGCGCGCTGCGTCAGCTTCCGATCGACGCCGTACCCGACATCACCAATAACCAGGTGCAGATCAATGTCGTTGCTCCTGCCCTCTCCCCCGATCAGATCGAGAAGCAGGTTGCGTTCACGGTCGAAACCGCGCTCGCGGGCATTCCTGGCCTTGAATATACCCGCTCGCTAAGTCGCAATGGCTTTGCCCAGATCACAGCGGTTTTCGGTGAAAAGACCGATATCTACTTTGCGCGAGCGCAGGTCGCGGAACGTCTGCGAACCGCTGAGGAAGACCTTCCCGAAGGTGTGAACCCCGAGATGGGGCCGATCGCTACGGGCCTCGGCGATATCTTCATGTGGACGGTCGAATATCGCGAGCTGGACCAAGTTCACCACCGCAACGGCGAACCCGGCTTGCAGCGCGATGCCAGCTATATCACCCCCGAGGGGGATCACCTTGTCAGCGACGCCGACAAGGCGACCTATCTGCGCACCGTACAGGATTGGATCGTCACGCCGCAGCTCAAAAGCACGGCCGGGCTTGCTGGCGTCGACTCCCTTGGTGGCTACACCAAGGAATATCTCGTTATTCCGGACATACAGCGCATGGCGGCAATGCGGCTAACGCTTCAGGATCTCACCACCGCCCTTCAGCGCAGCAATACCAGCGCGGGCGCTGGCGTGGTCAACCGCAACGGAGAAGGGCTGGCGGTTCGATCGGATGGGCGTGTTCGCAACGCCGACGAGCTGGCACGTACCGTCGTTGCCACCCGCGAGAGCGTTCCGATCCTGCTTAACCAGATCGCGACCGTTCGCACCGGGCAGGCGCTACGCATGGGATCGGCGTCAGAAAACGGCCATGAAGTTGTCGTCGGCACCGCGGTTATGCGGATCGGGGAGAATAGCCGCACGGTATCGACCGGCGTTGCCGAACGGCTGACGCAGATCGGCCGCTCTTTGCCGGTCGATGTTGTCGTGAAGCCGGTCATGAACCGGACCGAGCTGGTGAACTCCACAATTTCGACGGTTGCCCGCAACCTCGCCGAAGGTGCGGTGCTGGTAATCGTCGTTCTGTTTGCGCTGCTTGGCAATTTCCGCGCGGCGCTGATCGCGGCCTGCGTCATTCCGATCACGATGCTGCTGACCAGCATCGGCATGTTGGAGGCGGGCGTTTCCGCAAATCTGATGAGCCTTGGTGCGCTCGACTTTGGTCTGATCGTAGATGGCGCGGTCATTATTGTGGAGAACGCATTACGGCGTTTGGGCGAGGCGCAGCATGGTCGTGATGACGTGCTGACCATCGAGCAACGTCTCGGGATTGTCGCGGCGTCGGCGCGCGAGATGATCCGGCCATCGGTGTACGGGCAGGCTATCATCATCCTTGTCTATGCGCCGTTGCTCACCTTCACGGGTGTCGAAGGCAAGATGTTCGAGCCGATGGCGCTCACGGTCATCATCGCTCTGGTGTTCGCCTTCATCCTATCGCTGACCTTCATACCGGCAGCGATTGCGATCTGTCTCAGCAAGCGGGTCGAGGAGAAGGAAAGCCGCGTCGTCACCTTCCTCCGGAAACGTTATGAGCCGGGACTTGATGCGGCAATGCGCCGACCCACCCTCACCATCGGCGTCGCGATCGGTGCGCTGGCACTCGCCGGGGCCGCTTTTACGACATTGGGGCAGGAGTTCTTGCCGCAGCTCGATGAGGGCAACATCCTCGTGCAGGCGGTCCGCATCCCGGGCACATCGGTCGATCAGAGCCAGGCGATGCAATTCCAGGTGGAAAAGGCACTCGCCAAGGCCCCTGAGGTCCGTTTCGCCTTCTCGCGCACCGGCACGTCCGAAATCGCATCGGACCCGATGCCGCCTAACGCGACCGACACCTTCGTCATCCTGAAGCCGAAGAAGGAGTGGCCCGACCCCGGCCTGTCCAAGGAAGAGCTGGTCGAGCGGCTGGAAAAGCGGCTCTCCACTCTGCCCGGCAACGCCTATGAGATCACTCAGCCGATCCAGATGCGGTTCAACGAGCTGATTGCAGGCGTGCGCGGCGACATCGCGATCAAGGTCTTTGGCGACGACTTTGGCGAGATGAACGCGACCGCAGATCGGATAGCCGGCATCCTTCGAAAGACGCGGGGTGCAGCAGACGTGCGGGTTGAACAAACCGAAGGCTTGCCGATGCTCGATATCCGGCCGAACCGCACTGCCATGTCCCGCGTCGGGGTGACGGCGGGTGACGTGCAGGACACGGTTGCCGCAGCCATTGGCGGCCGACAGGCTGGCGTGATCTTTGAAGGCGATCGTCGCTTCCCCGTCGTGATCCGGATGGCCGAAAGCTCACGATCCGATCTGACGGCGGTTGCTCAGGTGCCGGTGCCGACCGGCAGTGGCGGCTTCGTACCGCTATCGACAGTGGCGGATATCGCCGTGGTCGATGGTCCCAACCAGATCAGCCGCGAGAACGGCAAGCGGCGTGTCGTGGTGCAGGCCAACGTGCGCGATCGAGACGTGGCCGGTGTCGTGGCTGATGCCCGGTCAGCCATCGACGCTCAGGTGAAATTGCCGCCTGGCACGTATCTCGAATGGGGCGGTCAGTTCGAGAACCTGGCATCTGCCCGCGATAGGCTTAGCGTTGTGGTGCCGATCTGCTTCGTGGTCATCATGTTCCTGCTCTACGGCGCGCTTGGCTCCGTCAGGGATGCGTTGATCGTGTTTACCGGCGTTCCGCTGGCGCTGGTCGGAGGCATCCTTGCGCTGGTGCTAAGAGGCATGCCGTTCTCCATTTCAGCGGCAGTCGGCTTCATCGCGCTATCAGGTGTCGCGGTTCTCAACGGGCTGGTCATGGTGTCGTCCATCCATGATCTGATGCGGCAAGGCATGGGTCGTGCGGTAGCGGCGCATCAAGGCGCTCTGGCGCGGCTCCGGCCGGTTGCGATGACGGCGCTCGTCGCATCGCTTGGCTTTGTGCCGATGGCACTTGGTCATGGTGCTGGAGCCGAGGTGCAAAAGCCGCTGGCGACCGTCGTCATTGGTGGCCTGATATCCGCAACCTTGCTCACCTTGTTCGTGCTGCCGACGCTCTACGCTCGTTTCGGACGGCGCGAGCTGCCAGCCCCATCAGGGGGACACATCGAACTGCCGCCTTTGAATCATGACAGCGTGAGGGCTTAAGCTATGCAGGCCGTTGCCTTCACGCTCATTCCCGTCGTCGCCGTACTGATCGGCTCGCTATTCGCGGTATCGAGACGGCCAAGTGATGCCTTCGTAAGCGCTATGCAGCACTTGGCGGCAGGCGTCGTGTTCGCCGCAGCGGCAGCCGAGATCTTGCCCCAGGTGATGCACGAAGGTTCACCGATCGCGACATTCACAGGCGGCGCGCTTGGCATTCTCGTGATGCTGTCGCTCAAAGCTCTTGAGGGTCGCGCCAGTGGCCCGATCGCTATGTTGGGCGCGGTCGCAGTGGATATCCTGATCGACGGGCTTGTTCTCGGGTTGGCGTTCGTCGCTGGCGGGAAGGCCGGCGTGTTGCTGACGATCGCGTTGACGTTGGAGGTGCTGTTTCTCGGACTGACCGTGACCACCGAGTTGGGCGAGACGATCAAGTCCAAGGCGCGGATCATCGCGATTACGATGGGGATCGCGTTGTTGCTGCCGATCGGTGCGGCGATAGCGACTCCCGTTGCGACGTTTCCGCCCGTCGTCATCGCCGGGTTTCTCAGTTTCGGTTTGATGGCGCTGCTCTACCTTGTGACGGAAGAGCTATTGGTGGAGGCGCACGAGAAGCCCGATACCCCGCTTATCAGCGCCATGTTTTTCATCGGCTTTTTGGGATTGCTCCTGATCGAGGAGTTTTTGGGCTGACCGCTCGACGTGGAACGTCTTGGACCAATGATGATGACGTCGAGCTTCGTCGGCGTATCGAGGCCAAGCAGACTCTGGCGGTAATCGCACGCGAGATGGGCCGAACGATGGATGCGGTTCGGGGAAGAGCCTCAACCCTACGGGTAACTCTCCGCTCGTCACAGCGACCATGGCGCGACGGCGTGCCGCGGCGGGTAGATGTAGACTAGAAAAATAGGGGCGGTTGCCCGCCCCTATCCAGCTTCAGCCGTGCTTCATGCCGCCCTTAGCATGATCGCAGCAGTCCGCGGCCTTGGCTTTTGCGCCATCCTTGCAGCAGTCCGCACCGTCCTTGCAGCACGCCATGTCGGCGCAGCAATTGGCGACAGCGGCGAATGCGCCAGTCGACAGAGTGAGGGCGAAGGCAGCGCTGATGAGCTTAAACTTGGTCATGATATTCTCCGAAATTTACGTGTGATGGTGTTCGACGTCACACGGTTTGCGGAGGGGGCGTGGCCGGAGCGTATGCCATGCCCAAAAGGCCCGTCTGTGGAGCTGGCCAAGGCGATAGATGGGAGGACGGAACCAGCCCGATATGCTCGACGGTTTCGCCGGCAACCGCAACGCACGGTATGGCGCAGGCCGACGCAGGTGCCTTTTTGATGGGAGCGCCTGCTGATTTGCTGGCGCAGTCCATCATCGCGGACGCAGCCGGAGGCGCGGCCATCGCCATCGTCTCGCAGAGCGGGCCAAGCCGGACCAGCAACATCACTGCCAGGACGAAAAACGCCATGGAACGCAATATCTTGGAGAATGGGCGAGCCCGGCGTTTCATTGGATGCATCTAGAAGCACACTCAGTGATGCACAATGTCGGAGGAGCGGTTCGCCACACTAAGAGAACTTTACTCGCCTTTCCGGTACGTTGGCGAGGTTGCGATGCTCGAAAGGTCCGTGGCGCTATCGATCGGCACATCTGCCTCCTTTCGCTCGGAATAGCGATCAACAAGCTGCGTGGTGTGCGGGCGTAGAAGGACCGTGAAGCGCACCAGCTCCTCCATCACATCCACGATCCGATCATAGTAGGCCGAAGGCTTCATTCGGTCGCTTTCGTCGAACTCCGCAAACGCCTTCGCGACGCTCGATTGGTTTGGGATCGTCACCATTCGCATCCAACGGCCGAGGACGCGCAGGGTGTTCACGCTGTTGAACGACTGCGATCCGGCCGACACCTGCATGACGGCAAGCGTGCGGCCCTGCGTCGGGCGCATCCCACCCATCGACAGCGGCAGGTGATCGACTTGCAGCTTCATGATGCCGGTGATCTGGCCGTGGCGCTCGGGGCTGCACCACACATGCCCCTCCGACCACATCGACAGTTCGCGTAGCTCGTGGACGGCCAGGTGATCGTCCCCCGTCACCTGATCGGGCAGCGGCAACGTCGAAGGATCGAAGATTCGCGTTTCGCAGCCGAAGAATTGCAGCAGGCGAGCGGCTTCCTCAACGCACAACCGCGAAAAGGACCGCTCCCGCAAAGAGCCGTAGAGCAACAGTATGCGCGGAGGTGGATCACCAGCGCCCAGCCCAAGGGCAGGATGATCGAGCGCATAGCGCCGATCAAGGGCGGGTAGATGATCGGGGTCAGAGAGGGCGCGAAGCGGCATCAGGCGGTCCTTGGGCCAAGCAGAATGATACAGGTGCCGATCAGGCAGAGTGTCGCTCCACCAGCGTCCCAGCGGTCGGGCCTCACCCCTTCGACAGCCCACAGCCAGATCAGCGATGCACAGATGTAGACGCCGCCATAGGCTGCATAGGCCCGCCCTGCTGCATCGCTGTCCACGCGTGTCAGCAGCCAGGCGAACAGCACAAGCGATACCACGCCCGGAGCCAGCCACAGGGGCGATTTGCCCAGCCGCAACCATGCCCAAAAGGCAAAGCAGCCTGCGATTTCCGCGAGCGACGCGGCCAGATATACGAGTGCCGTCATCCCATGCTGATCCTGATCGCGAGTGCCGCGAGCGTTACCAGCAGCACCGGAATCGTTAGCGTCGCGCCGACCTTGAAGTAATAGCCCCAGCCGATCCGAATGCCCTTTTGCCCGAGGACGTGCAGCCAGAGCAGCGTCGCGAGCGAGCCAATCGGTGTGATTTTCGGGCCAAGGTCGCACCCGATCACGTTGGCGTAAATCATGGCTTCCTTGATCGCGCCCGTGGCGTGCGTCGCGTCGATCGACAGCGCACCCACCAGAACGGTCGGCATGTTGTTCATCACCGACGACAGCAGCGCGGCAATGATCCCGGTGCCGAACGCCGCACCCCAAACGCCGCCTTGCGCGGTGCGATCGAGCAGGCCGGCAAGATGGTCGGTCAGTCCGGCATTCCGCAGGCCATAGACGACCAGGTACATGCCGAGCGAGAAGATCACGACCTGCCACGGCGCGCCGGCCAGCACCTTGCGCGTCTGGATGACATGGCCGCGCGCGGCGATGACCAGCAAGAGCACGGCACCGGCAGCAGCGACGGCGCTGACCGGCACGCCGATAGGTTCGAGCAAGAAGAAGCCGGCGAGCAGCAGGGCGAGGACGACCCAGCCCGCCTTGAATGTGGCATGGTCACGGATCGCATCAGCGGGCGCGCGGAGCTGCGCCACATCGTAGCTGGCGGGTATGTCGCGCCGGAAGAACAGCAGCAGCACGACCAGCGTCGCGGCGATCGACGCCAGATCGACCGGCACCATCACCGAGGCATAATCGGCAAAGCCGATCCGGAAGAAGTCGGCCGACACGATGTTGACGAGGTTGGAGACGATCAGCGGCAGGCTTGCGGTATCGGCAATGAACCCCGCCGCCATGACGAACGCCAGCGTCGCCTTGTCCTTGTATCCCAGGGCCCTCAGCATCGCGATGACGATCGGCGTCAGGATCAGCGCGGCGCCGTCATTGGCGAACAGCGCCGACACCGCCGCCCCGAGCAGGACGATCAGCACGAACAGCCGACGACCATGCCCCCCGCCCCAGCGCGCAACGTGGAGCGCCGCCCATTCGAAGAACCCGGCTTCATCGAGCAACAGGCTGACGATGATGATCGCGACGAACGTCGCGGTCGCGTTCCAGACGATGCCCCACACCACCGGCACGTCAGAGAGCGAAACGACCCCGACGAGTAGCGCGACGGCCGCGCCGCCTAGCGCGCTCCAGCCGATGCCCAGGCCCTTGGGCTGCCAGATGACGAGCGCGATCGTGACGACGAAGATAGCGAACGCGAGCAGCATCAGGCGATGCGCTGGCCCGAAGCATCCACAACCTGTTCGCCGTCTTCCTTGGCAAACGCGCCCTGTTGGGCATCAGGCAGCAGATCGAGGACCGCTTCGGACGGTCGGCACAGCTTCACGCCGAGCGGCGAGACGACCAGCGGCCGGTTAATGAGGACCGGATGCGCCATCATCGCGTCCACCAGCGTGTCGTCTGACAGCGCATCGTCACCAAGGCCCAGCTCCGCATAGGGCGTCCCCTTCTCGCGTAGCAGATCGCGGGGCGTGATCCCGGCGCGGTCGATCAGCTCGACCAGCAACGCGCGCGAGGGTGGGGTTTTCAGATATTCGATGACGTGCGGCTCGATGCCAGCATTGCGGATCATCGCCAGCGTGTTGCGCGACGTGCCGCACTCGGGGTTGTGATAGATCACGATATCGACGGCCACGGGGCGTCCTTTCAGCAGCAGGGGGTGAGTTCGGCCAGGAGCGGCGCACACAGTTCAGGCGAGCCGGCACAGCAATCCTTGACGAGGAACAGCGTTAGCGCGCGCAGCCCGTCTAGATCGGCACGGTAAATAATCGACCGGCTATGCCGTTCCGAGCGCACGATGCCGGCGCGCGCGAGAATGCCGAGGTGCGCGGACATGGTGTTCTGCGGCACGTCGAGCTGACGGGCAATTTCACCCGCCGCCATGCCGTCCGGTTCGTGGCGAACCAGCAGGCGAAACACGTCGAGGCGTGTGCCTTGCGCGAGCGCACCAAGCGCAATGATAGCCGAATCGTTATCCATGCATCCGGCATAGCGGATATGTTAAGTTATGAAAGCTCTCACGATCTTCAAACCACTATCGATTCCGACAACGCCCTGCACCGACATGAAAGCGGCAGGCGTAAAGACCATGCCGGCCACGACATGTCGGGCATGAAAAGTAAATGGGAGGGAGGCGTCCGCGCCTCCCTCTTTTAATGGCGGGCGAACACCTTGCGTCCGGTTGGTCCGAACGCGATCACCTCATAGGGCTGTGCGTTCATGCCCGGCATTTCCATGCCAGGTGATCCCACCGGCATACCCGGCACGGCAAGCCCGTTTACGCCTTTGGGATGCTGGGCAAGCACCCGTTTCATGTCGGCAATCGGTACATGGCCCTCAAATGCCATACCGTCGACTACCGCGGTGTGACATGAACTGAGGTCGGCGGGGACACCCATCTTGCGCTGAAGCACATCGCGGTGAGCGTCATCGATGATCTGCACGTTGCGCCCGAACTGCTGACGGACCTGCTTGGCCCACTGCTCGCAACAGCCGCACCCTGGATCGCGGTGCATGGCAATGCTGTTCGCCGCTAAGGCCACAGCCGGGGTCATCATCGCTGCGGCGACGATCGCACTCCGGATCGTAAACTTCATTGCTAAACTCCTTTGGTGAAGCCCCGCCCGGGGGCGGGGTTCCTGCCAGCGGCCTTATTGGGCGCGCTTGCCATGCGACTTGAGCCAGCCCTGAAGCTCGGCGATGTCCTTTTCCTGCTTCGTAATGGTCATCTGCGCCATCCGCTTCGTGTCGGCATCCTTCGCGTCCCGAAGCGCCACGCGCGACATGGTAACGGCTCCACGATGATGTTCGATCATCTTGCGGGTCCACATCTCCGATGCGTCTCCCTGCTTCGCGGCCATCATCTTCTGATGCATGTCCATCTCGGATGCGGCGTAAGGATTGCCCGGATCATTCATCATCTTGGAATGATCCATTCCCTGCATCTGGCTATGATCCATGCCCGCCATGCTGCTCTGTGCGGCAAGCGGACTGGCGGCGAGCGCTGCGGCTAACATGCCGATCGTGGTAATGGTCTTCATAGTCGTTCTCCCGAGGTATCCCCCACCTAGAGAGAGTTACGCGGCAACGTCGTGCACCCCTTGGACTTTTCTTTGCCTGCGGCGCGGCCAGCGCATGTAGAGCAGCACCACGCCTGCCACCGCAAGGGCTAGCCCCCCAGCTGCAAATGCCATCATCCAAGGGGTGTTGAAGTTCTCATGGTTTTTCCAGTCCATGATGTGGAGGCCCCAGAAAAAATCATAGAGCCGCCACGTACCCGTTCGGACACCGACAATCCTACCGTTCTCCGGTGACACGAACACGCGCGTCGTCTCGGCGTCCTCGAACTCCACACGCCAGACCGGCAGTTTGCCACGAAACTCCGTGCTCGCTGTTCGAGCAAACATGACGGACGCAACAGGGACACCGGGGCCGCGATATGCCGCGCGTGCAACTCGTAGCGCAAAGGGCGCATCGATACGCTGCATCGGCAAACCGGTCCGGGCGTCGTGCATCCGGACCGTGCCGTTAGCCATCGTCAACTCGGCGACGGGTTGTCCGAACAAGGTCGTGTAGCGCAGTTCGCGCACCGGGCCGGGGGCAGCGCCCAACACCGATGCCGGGGAAGCAAACTCCTGAGCCGGATCGATCGTCGCCGTGTTCTCGCGTGCAACGAGGTGTTCTCCTCGTACCCGCTCGATCGGCAGGATGCTCATCAACAAGCCGCTGGAGAACCAGAGCAGTAGCTGCACCCCGATAATCAGTGCCAGCCAGCGATGAAGCTTGCTGGCACCGACATGAAGGCGGAGCCTGCCGCTCCTCAGAACCAGGTCCTCACGCCGGCAACGAAGCTGAAGCCGCCCGTGTCATCACCGCGTGCTCTCGTGAAGCGTGCCGTGTCGCCGAATTGCCTTTCCCACGACACGCCGATGTAGGGCGCAAACTCACGCGACTTTTCGTAGCGCAGCCTGAGCCCGAGTTCGAGGTCCGTAAGCCCCGATCCGATGCCGTCCTGGCGCACGTCTTGGGCTGCAAAGTTGGCTTCCACGCGAGGCTGAAGGACGAAGAATTGTGTCACTCGCTCGTCGTACCATGCCTCGGCTCGGCCAAGCACGTCGCCCTTGTCAGAAAGGAACAGTGCCCCCTCGACGTCGAACCAATAGGGCGCAAGCCCCTCGATCCCGACCGTCGCGTAGGTGCGAGAAGGGTTCGGCTTGAAGTCGTAGCGGACGCCCGCCTGAAGGTTCCAATAGGGATCGAGCGCACGGCTGTAGAGCGCCTGCACCTCGGCCGCTTCGAGCGGTTTGCCAAATGTGCCCTCGCCTTCGCTCTTCAGGGTGAGACGGTTGATGTCTCCCCCGATCCAAGCCTCGCCATCCCATCGATAGCCGTCCCCGCCTTTGCGCGCCTGATACTCGGCAAGGTTGAAGAGCACTTGGTAGTAGGTCATTCCGCCATGCTCGCGGCGCAGGTCGCGGTTGGCATCGCTCATGGCTGCCTCGCCGTAATAGCGAGACGCTGCCAGCACCGGAGATGGTGCAGGCGCGGGCGCATTGCCCGGCTTCAGGTCTGTACCGACAGGCACGGTCGCCATTCCCGGCATTGAAGACATGTCATGCTGCGTTGGCTGGCCGGGTGCCATATCCATGCCGGGCATCGCCGACATATCATGGCCGGTGTGCTCGCCTGTTGCGGTAGCCGGAGCAGGGTTCATGCCTGACATTTGGGACATGTCGTGGCCGGCGTGCGGATCGGCCGCGTTCGCACCGCTCATGTCCATGCCGGGCATCGTGTGTTCGGCATGTGGATCGGCTGCAGGCTTGGAGGGACGCTTTGCCGGGACCTTCCTAGTCGCTGCCTTCTTGGCAGGGGCCCGCTTTGTGGCCGGTCTCGATCTAGCGGTCGGTTTTTTCGCCGGCATTTTCATGCCCGGCATGCTCATGCCCGGCATCATTGAATGGTCCATCGTCTGCGCCGTGGCAGGTGCCGTGGCGACCAGCGCGCCGATCCCGGCGAGAAGCAGCGCCTTCATGCCGCCTCTCCCTTCGCCGAACGGACCTGGACGACCTGCATCATGCCCGCGTGCATGTGGTAGAGCATGTGGCAGTGGAATGCCCAATCGCCCTCGTTGGCGGTCACGTCCCAACTGACCTTGCCCCCCGGTTGGACCATGACGGTATGCTTTCTCGGGCTGTACGCGCCGTGCCCCGTCACCAATTCGAAGAAGTGGCCGTGCAAGTGGATCGGGTGGCCCATCATCGTGTCGTTGACCAGCGTGACGCGGACGCGCTCGCCAGCAAGAAATGGGATCGGTGCCTTCACCTCGGACAGCTTTTCACCGTCGAGCGCCCACATGTAGCGTTCCATGTTGCCGGTAAGGTGGATCTGCACCTCGCGCGACGGCGCGCGCAGATCGGGATTGCGATCGACCGCGACCAGATCGCGGTAATTCAGCACACGATGCCCGACATTCTCCAGACCCTGACCGGGGTCGCCGGTACGATCCATCGGCATCGGCGAGATGGTCTGGACACCCGGCCCCTTCTTCACGCCCGGCGCTTTCGAAAAGTCGCGCATGTTCATGTCCATGCCCGCCATGCCGCCCATTGCCATACCACCTGCGGCGTCGGGCGCACCTGCCATGCCTGGCATCGTAGCACCCGACTGCATCGCGCCGTGATCCATCCCGGCCATTCCGCCCGCGCCGGCACCGGCAGCACCGTGGTCCATCTGCGCGTGGTCCATCGCAGCGGCGGGCTTTTCAGCCGTGGCCATTGATCCGTGATCCATTCCAGGCATGCCACTATGGTCCATGCCCTGCATCGAACCGCCGCCCGACATATCCATGTTCATGTCCATCCCCATGTCCTTCATGGTGGCGACAGGGCGCTTGCGAAGTGGAGGGACTTCAGCGGCCATGCCTTCGCGGGGGCTTAGCGTTGCGCGCGCCATGCCGGACCTGTCCACGCTCTCACCGACCAGCGTGTAGGCGCGCTCGTCCGATGGAGTGACGATCACGTCGTAGGTCTCGGCCACGCCGATCTGGAACTCGTCGACCTCAACGGGACGGACGTTGAGGCCGTCCGCCTGGACAACGCTCAGCTTCAACCCCGGAATCCGGACGTTGAAGGTCGTCATCGCGGACGCATTGATGACACGCAGCCGCACCCGCTCGCCCGGCCTGAACAGCCCCGTCCAATTGTCCTGCGGCCCATGCCCGTTGACGAGATAGGTGTAGTTTGAACCCGTCACGTCGGCGACGTCGGTCGGGTCCATCCGCATCTTGCCCCAATCGAGGCGATCCTTGAGCGGCTGGTCCTCGCCCTTGAGCAGGCCGGCGAGCGTCTGCTGCTGCCGGTTGAAATAGCCCGACTGCTTCTTGAGCTTCATGAAGATGCGATGCGGGTGGAGCTGGCTGTGGTCGGACAGCACGATAACGTGCTCGCGATCCGACTGGATCGGGTCAACGCCCTTGGGGTCGATCACGATGGGGCCGTAGAGCCCCATCTGCTCCTGCAACCCGGAATGGCTGTGATACCAATAGGTGCCGGCCTGCACGATCGGGAACTCGTAGGTGAAGGTCGTGCGCTTATCGATGCCGGGGAAGGCAACGCCCGGCACGCCGTCCATCTGGAACGGCACGATCAGGCCGTGCCAGTGCAACGAGGTCTGCTCATCAAGACCGTTCTCGACATGCAGCCGCACGGTCTGACCTTCCCGCAGCCGGATCAGCGGTGCGGGCACAGTGCCGTTAATGCCGATGGCGTGGCTCTGCCGTCCGTCGATCATCATCATCTGGTGCGCGACCCGGAGCCGGATTTCATCACCCGATACAGTAGGCAGCGGCTTCACAATACCAGCGGAAACAGGCTGCGCCCATGCCGGCATATATGCCGACAGCGCAACACCGCCTCCTGCAAGAGTGGCACCGCGCAGCAATTGGCGGCGGTCTAGAACGCGCGACATGGTAGCTCCTTGGGATTGAGCCGCTGCCGGCCCGTCTCACCTCTTACGCGTCCCGTGCGCCTACCCCTTGGTTCTCTTTCAAATTTTCGGCGAGGCGCGCGCGAGCCCGATATAGCCTGGTTTCGACCGCCTTCTGGCTGATCCCCAATACATCGGCCGTTTCCGCCTGGCTCAAACCCTCGATCGTGCGGAGCACCAACGGTTCTTTGAGATTCATCGGCAAGGTCGCGATGGCGCGCGTCACTTTGGCAAGTTCCTGCCGATCGGCTGCTGCGTCATCGATTGCTACCTGATCGTCCGCGATCGTCTCGGCCTGTTCGTCGAGCGGTGCGGCAAAGGAGAAAAACCGACGGACCGCGCGCTTCCTTGCCCAATCCCGGCATTTGTTGACGGCGATCGTAGAAAGCCATGCTTTCATCGCCCGCTGTGTATCGTAGCGCGGCATCGCCTGATGCGCCGCGACAAACGTCTCTTGAACCAAATCGAGCGCTTCGTCGGCCTCGCCGACAAAGGCGCGCGCGAGCCGGAATATAGGCTGACGATAGCGACGCATGATTTCGGAGAATGCCGCTTGTCGGCCAGCGATGCTGAGCGTCGCCAGTTCGCCGTCGGACAGGGTGGTCCAATCGAGGCTCACCCCTGGTCGTCGGTGAGCGCCTTCACCACCGCAGCATCGAATTGGGGGGTCTGATCCGGGCGCAAAAGCTGCCGCATGGCGAAGATATGCGCCAACGTTGCCTTCTGTAACTCGCCCATCGCCGCATGACTCTGATCGACCGCGGCGGTCACCTTGGGGCCGTTGCCATGCTCGGTCTCAATGGCCTCGGCTAGCCGTGCATTGTCCGCGCGCATTTCCAATTCCAGCGCGTGGCGTTGCACCGCGAACCGGTCCTCTAGGCTTTTCAGCCGGGCCTGCTGATTGCCATCAAGCGCCAGCTTATGGTGCAGGACCTCGTGCAAGGCGGTGCCCGGTTGCTTAGGCTGGGGCAGCAACACGCGCGCAAGAAATACGCCTGCGATAGCCGCGAGGAAGGCCAGTACAACGCAGACGATAAGCCGCTTGGTCGATGTCATGGCTCACCAATCAGCAAGACCGATGGCGCCAGTGGTGATGCGCCCCCGAGCGGCGAAAGCGACACCGCAGGGCTGGCGGTCGCCGGAAGTTCCGCGCCAACCATGCCGATCGCGAGCGCTGCGACCATCACGCCCCCGACGCCCAATCCGGTCAACCGTGCGACGGGCTGCGCACCGATGCGTGCGAACACCTGCGCTTCGATCCCGTCCAGCGATGCCGGCACGGGTGCGCCCGCGAGCCTCGCCAATGTTCTGTCTAGATCGTCCATGCTGTCCACTCCGCGCCTCTACCACTTGTTACGCAGCGATGCCCATCACCCCTCGACTTCCGTCATGAGGGGCGAGCGGCCGGGCCGCGTAGAACAGGCACGAACCTGATCGGAGTATTCCCATGCGTCGCGTCTTCCTTCCTACCGCTGTCGTCCTTCTCGGCCTTGCCGGAGCCGCCCAGGCCCATCCCAAACTCGTATCCGCATCCCCGGCACCGAATGCGATGGTCGCGAAGCCCGCCAATGTCACACTGCGCTTCAGCGAGAAGCTGATGCCCAAGTTTTCCGGTGCGGATCTGATGATGACCGGGCATGGCGGCATGACGCACGCACCAATGAAAGTCGTCGGGACCGCAACTGTCGGCTCGGACGGTCGCACCCTCGTCGTCACGCCCAAGTCGCCGCTCGGCGCGGGTAGCTATAAGCTTGCCTGGCATGTGGTCTCGACCGACACACACCGCATCACCGGAAACTACGCCTTCACGGTGAAGTAAGGTGGAAGCCGACTGGCCGCTGATCGCGGTTCGCTTCGCGCTTTACGTGACGCTGAGCGGGCTGTTCGGCCTCTCGGCATTCGGCCTCTACGGGTTGAAGGTCGGTGAGCGCGGCAACGCGCTTGCCTTCCGCCCTTGGCTGTTCGGGACCGGGCTTCTCGCCCTGCTATTCTCCGGCATAGCGGTCGCGCTGCTCGCAGCCGCGATGGCAGGTGCACCTCCGTGGCCGATCGATCGGGAAGCAGTCGGAATGCTGCTCTCTGACTCCGCAACGGGCACGGCATGGAAAGTACGCATGATCGCGCTCTTGGTGGCGTCTATCGCTGCCCTAATAGCGGCGCGGCGCACGATGCCGCTTGGCTTGGTCGCCATCTTTTCCGGCGTCGCTCTCGCAACGCTCGCCTGGACGGGGCACGGGGCGATGGACGAAGGCGCGACCGGGTGGGTGCATCTGGCGGCCGATATCCTCCATCTCCTGAGCGCTGGTGCGTGGGTGGGAGCGCTGCTCGGGCTTGGGCTGCTGGTGACACGACCAGCGCGGCGCACCGATGCCGCCCACCTCGCACTGACCTATCGAGCGCTGCACGGGTTCGGTCTGACCGGCACGATTGTCGTCGGTACGATCGTCATCACCGGCCTCATCAACGCTTGGCTGTTGGTTGGCCTTGGCAATCTCCCGACCCTCGGCACGACGGTCTACGGCAGGCTCTTGATCGCCAAGCTTGTGCTGTTGGGTGGGATGCTCGGACTCGCTTCGCTTAACCGCTTCCGCTTTACACCGGCATTCGAACGATCGGTGTCAGCAGGCGATTATAAAGGCGCGCTGCGAACCTTGCGAACAAGTCTTGCAGTCGAGGCTTCGTGCGTGGTCGCGATCCTCGTGCTGGTAGGTTGGCTCGGCACGCTCGAACCCCCTGCGTCGGCCATGTAGCTATTGGTTTGAGGGCAATCGAGCTTTGCGACGTAATTTAATTAGGTGCCGTGAGTCGTTGGAAGGGGGGCTTGACCCTGACACGGTGTCAGACCCTACATGCTCTCGGGTTGAAGGAGTTTTTCTATGAACGACCCTGATTTCCACGCCCATTTGGCCGGGGGCTGCGGGTGCTCGAACAAGCAAGCTGATAAAGCTGCTGCGATCGAGCGCGAGGCGGGCGCGTCCTGCTGCTCGTCCTCCAAATCTCCGGCTGTTCCACAAGCTGCCAAGGAAGGATGCTGCTCAGGGAAAGCGGGCGGAGAACCTTCTGCCACAGTGACCGACCCGGTATGCGGCATGACCGTTGATCTGGCAAAAACAGCGCACCATGCCGAGCATGCCGGGCACGAGTATCATTTCTGTAGTGCAGGGTGTCGAACCAAGTTCGTCGCTGACCCTGATGCCTACCTTGGGGCCAAGCCAAAGCCCGAGCCGGTGGCAACCCCGGGAGCGATGTGGACGTGCCCCATGCACCCTGAGATTCGTCGGGAAGGGCCGGGAACGTGCCCCATTTGCGGCATGGCCCTCGAACCGGAAGAGCCGTCGCTCGATGACGGTCCCAATCCAGAACTAGTCGATTTCACCCGGCGTTTGTGGGTAGCAGGAGCGCTCACCGTTCCGCTGCTCATTGTTTCGATGTTCGCCGAGATGTTTGGGCTCCATGTTGTTAGCCCTACCGCTTCGCCTTGGGTCCAACTCGCACTCACTGCGCCAATTGTGCTGTGGGCGGGATGGCCGTTTTTCGAGCGGGGGTGGATGTCGCTTCGCACCCGCCATCTGAATATGTTCACGCTGATCGCGATCGGCGTCGGTGCGGCATTCCTCTACAGCCTGGTCGCAACACTCGCGCCCAGCATCTTCCCTGCGACGTTCCGGATGCACGGGGGCATGGTCCCAGTCTATTACGAAGCTGCCGGCGTCGTCGTGACACTGGTGTTGCTCGGACAGGTTCTCGAATTGCGCGCCAGAGCGGCGACTGGCCGCGCGATACGCGCCCTCATGGACCTCGCTCCCAAGACAGCGCGACGGTTGCGGTCTGACGGGTCAGAGGAAGAAGTCAGCCTTGCCGACGTGGCAACCGGAGATCGGTTGCGGGTCCGCCCCGGCGATGCGATCCCGGTCGATGGCGTGGTGGTCGAGGGTCGCTCCTCGGTCGATGAATCCATGCTCACCGGCGAGCCGGCCCCCGTCCTCAAGGAAGTCGATGCCGCAGTCACGGGGGGGACGGTGAACGGCACGGGCAGCCTCGTTATGGAAGCCGGCGCGGTCGGTTCGGACACGATGCTGGCGCGCATCGTCCGCATGGTCGCGGAAGCGCAGCGCAGCCGTGCCCCGATCCAGGCGGTCGCCGACCGGGTATCGGGCTGGTTCGTACCTTTGGTCGTGCTGATCTCGGTCGCGACCTTCGTGGTGTGGTCGCTGGTCGGTCCCGAGCCACGCATGGGTCACGCCCTTCTTAATGCGATCGCCGTGCTGGTGATCGCCTGCCCGTGCGCGCTCGGGCTCGCGACCCCTATGTCGATTATGGTTGGCACCGGCCGCGGCGCGCAGGCCGGCGTGCTCGTCAAGAATGCCGAAAGCCTACAGGCACTCGATAAGGTCGATACGCTGGTCATCGACAAGACGGGCACGCTAACGGAAGGCAAGCCGTCGCTGGTCGCGATCGAGGCAACCGGCACCGTTGGAGAGAACGACATGCTCGCGCTCGCTGCGGCTGTCGAAGGACAGTCCGAACACCCGCTAGCCCACGCGATCGTCGTCGCCGCCAAGGAACGCGGATTGCAACTCGCCACGGTCGCAGACTTCGCTTCGCAGACCGGCATGGGTGTCAGTGCCACGGTTGGCGGCCGATCGGTGGTGATCGGCAATGCCGCACAAATGAGCCGGGTCGGTGCCGATCCCCAGTCACTCGACGCTTCGGCCGATCGCCATCGGAGCGAGGGAGCCGGCGTCATCCTGATCGCGATCGACGGCGCACTCGCGGGCTTGCTCGCGGTTGCTGACCCGGTGCGCCCTTCGGCGCGCGACGCCATCGCGGCTCTTCGCAAGGAAGGTCTGCGCGTTATCATGCTGACGGGCGACAATCGCGGGACGGCCGATGCGGTTGCGCGCGCCGTGGGCGGCCTGGACGATGTACGCGCCGATCTGCGACCGGAAGATAAGGCGCGGATCATCGGCGAATTGAAAGCTGATGGTGCCAAGGTTGCAATGGCCGGCGACGGTATCAACGACGCCCCGGCGCTGGCCGCTGCCGACGTTGGGCTCGCGATGGGGACGGGAACCGACGTAGCGATAGAAAGCGCGGGCATGACGCTCACACGCGGCGATCTTTCGGCGATCGTGCGCGCGCGCAAGCTCGCCCGTGCGACGATGCGGAACATTCGGCAGAACCTGTTCTTCTCATTCCTGTTCAACGGGGTCGGCGTGCCCGTCGCGGCCGGCGTGCTCTACCCCGTTGCCGGCATCCTTCTGTCACCAATGCTGGCTGGCGCTGCGATGGCCCTCTCTTCCTTCACCGTCGTGCTCAACGCGCTGCGTCTGAACACGGTGAAACTATGAACATCGGGGCGGCGTCGGAGGCCAGCGGCGTCTCGCAACGCATGATCCGCCACTACGAGAAGATCGACCTTGTGCCCGCACCGCTCCGGCGCGGGAGCTACCGGGATTATTCGGAAGTGGACATTCATCGGCTGCGGTTCATCGCCAACGCGCGAGACCTTGGGTTTCCAATCGAGGAGATCCGCACGCTACTCGGCTTGTGGTCGGATCGGGATCGGTCGAGCGCCGAAGTTAAGGCGCTGGCGAAAGCGCGCGCTGCCGAGCTGGGCCGCAAGGCGCGCGCGTTGAAAGCTATGCAATTGGCGCTGATCGACTTGGTTGAGCGCTGTCACGGCGATGATCGCCCGGAGTGCCCAATTATCGAAAGCCTCGCTGAATAATCCGATCGAGCGCGGCGCTTAGCGTGCCGCGCTCTACCGCCTGTGGGCGTTCGCAAGCGGTTCTAGTGTTCTCCCTTCTCGTGTGAAAACGGCTTTTGGGAAAGATCTATCGTTCCCAAAAGACCATCGTTTTCGAGGAAGCTTTGTGTCAAAACCGAACGGTTCTGACGCTTGAGATAGGTCGCCGCCTTTCAAGCGCTTACTGGTGTCAGAACCCTCATTCAGAATAGCTCGACAAGGGGTTGCAGTCGGTGGCTTGCTTGGACCAAATCGCTTTTCCGAAAGCGGTCGAGGTAATCTTCGGCGGTGACAGCGGGATTGTGAAACTGACGGCGTTGGTTTCCGATTGCGGTCAGCGCCTTGGCCGTATCGAGGTCGATGACATTAACGATGAAGTCGTCGGGATGCTTCACCTCGATACCGTGGCGGGCGGCTGCTTCGACCGGAAAATCCTTGAGGTTGTACGTGACAATCGCGTCGGCTCTGCCGTGAATCGCTGCGGCAAGAACATGGACGTCCTTGGGATCAGGCAGTGTCAGGGCAGGCATCAGCGGTTCGTAGCCTTCCACCAGCGCCTCTCCGAAGCTGTCCATGTAGGTCCGCTGGCGTTGGAAATGGTCAGCTGCCAGATCGGCAAACCGTCGCCTTAAGCTTTCCTCCCACTCGGCCAGGATGGCCTCGCTCCAGAGCGGCCGGAACAGCCGGCTGGCGGCGAACCACAAAAGCGCACCCCGCACGATGGAGGGGTGCATGACGTTGGCATCGAGCAGGACGGTGTAGCGGCCGACCAGCATCAGGGACGATCGAGAGGCGTGTGATCGTCGAAGAGGCCAGCTTCCTGATCCAGATCCGCCATTTCCTGCAGGGCCTCATGCCGGGCCGCATCCATGCGGCTGCGGTAGGTCAGCACGTCGCGTCCGAGCAGCTTACGATGCGTGCCGACCATCCGGAACGGCAGATCACCGCGTTCTAAGAGCTTAATGAGGTGTGGACGCGACATGTTGAGCAGGTCGGCTGCTTGGCTAGTTGTAAGCTCTGCCTGTACCGGCACGACAGTGACGGCATGACCGTTGCCGATCTCAACTAGCATCTTGACGATGCTGTTGAACACACCAGACGGCAGGCTGATAACGTCCTCACCTGCCCCTTCTACAGTCAGGTGAATAGGGCGGCTGGAATCTACCCTCGACAGTGCACGCGCGGCGTTACCGGCCGCCTCGATCTCGTGTGCAGTAGGCTCGTAGGCCTCGTCGATATTGAAGGCCACGGCGGCCATGTTTCATCTCCCAGGGCGGAAGCCATCTAGTGACTGCGAGTTGTAAACGCAATAAGTGAAACGAGTGTCAACGGGAAGACGTTCCACTGCGGTGATCGTCGAGCATGCTGAGCGGGGTGGGCGTAATCCAGTCGCCTCCCAGCTTGGGGTATGGACCGTAGAACAGATCACCCAGCGCACGCCGATAGTGCGCGTTCATCCAGCGCCGGCGTCGATGCTCCGGGCCATCGTGGAGCATGTGGCAGCGTTGGCAGAGCGCTGCGAGCTGGTGAAGCGCACTGTCGCTCGGATCATGGTTAAGGTGCGCACAGGCCAGGACCACCGGTGTCCACCGGCCTTGTACCAGAATGTTTTCCGTAGGCCGTCGCACGCGCCGGCCCCGGCCATTGCGCCAGCATTGCCGGTTCCGATCCCACCACCGTCCGTCGCCTAGGTGGAAGACCTTCTGCCTGTGGGGACGTCCACAATGCTCGCAGTGTCCCCCCGCCCGCACGAAGCGTACCTGGTGTGATAGCTGCACCCAGTCGATCGGGTACAAGAACACGTGCTCGGGCCGGATAGGCATCAGGCCTTCCCTGCCGAAGTGTCAGGCTGCGCAGTCCACCGCATTATAAAGCCACCGTCGCTGCGGTCAGCGCCCGGTAGAGTGTGGCATGGTGGCATTTGAGCAGCTTGGCGGCTTCGCGCACCGATGTGCCTTCGCTTATCAATCGTTCGCCGAGCGTGATCTGATCGGGGGTGAGCTTTGGCGGACGGCCAAAGCGGACTCCCCTCGCCTTAGCCGCCACTCGTCCGCTGCTGGTGCGCTGGTGGATCAGCTCACGCTCGAACTCAGCGATGCCGGCGAACACGGTCAGCACCATGCGACCAGCTGGCGAGGTCGTGTCGGCCCAGGGCTCGGCCAGCGAGCGCAGGCCGGAACCAGCCTCCTTCAGCTTCTCGGCGATGTCCAGCAGGTCGCGCGTCGAGCGCGCCAGTCGGTCGAGCCGCGTCACTACCACCGTGTCGTCGTCGCGCAGCTGCTCGATCATCTTGGCCAGCTCGGGCCGGTCACGCTTCGCGCCCGAGATCTTCTCCTCGAACGTCCGCTTGCATCCGGCCTCCTTCAACGCGGCGCGTTGCAGCCGGAGATCTTGGTCATCGGTGGACACACGAGCATAGCCAATCAGCATGTTGCAAAATTGTATCGTAATAAAAGTATTTTGCAACCGACTTTTGCGACATCAGCACATGAGAGAACACGAGCTCTAAGGGCTCTGTTGCGAAACTTAGAACATTTGAGACAGTCGACAGTTGCTATCCTGCGGCCCTCACAGCCTCATTCTTCAAGCCTGCCTGTGCGAGCCTCCTTCTTCGACTTGTCCCATTCCTTCTTGATGAGCCGTTGGGCTGCTTTCTCGACCGTATCCGCCTTTTTGAGCCAATCGGGCTTTGGAGTATGCCGCGCACTCACTAGCTCCTCGACTGCGCGGAAGAGCGCGCGATCCAGGGCATGTTTGTCCTCAGTCCCTACGTCGCGGCAGGCCGGGTTTAGGCGGAGTACGATACCAGCGCGCGCGGCATGTACCTTTCGCCAATTCACCGGCTTGGCAGGGCTAACTGCACCACGCCGCACCTCGGCCGTTAACTCTACAACCAGCCCTCGCATTGCTTCTCGCCATACCGCGCGCTCGCTGGTGACGATCTGGACGAAGATGGCCTTGTCTGCGTTCTCCTTCCCGGCCTGCGCGCCAAAACGCGCGCCAAGGTAGGCAAGCACGCCCGCAAAGGCCGTTCCGAAGCCCTGCACCCACGTCCAGCCGCCTGATCCTGACCCCCCTGATATTCCTGTCACGTATGCTCCCTTATGCCGCGAACCTCGGGTGCAGCTTACGACCACCCAACCACGCTGCTACAGGCCACGAAGGCTATCAGTTCACAAGTGAGATTGTTATCTTGCTCACTTGTGTGCTATCCATCATGTTCACACGCGAACACGTGCAGGGGCTACATGAAGACCATATCTATCATCAGCCAGAAGGGCGGAGCGGGTAAGACCACGCTTGCCATCCACCTTGCCGGTGCCGCCACCAGTGCGGGCCTCTCCGCGCTGATCCTCGACGCGGACCCGCAAGCGACCGCTAGCCAATGGAACCACTGGCGAGGCGGCGCGGACCCTGAGGTCGTAGATTGTGCCTCCCCCACCCTCCTTCCGCGCAAGGTGCAGCAAGCAGCCGATCTAGGCGCGGACCTAGTCATTATCGATACGCCCCCACACGCGGACATCATGGCGCGCGAGGCGTGCAAGGCTGCGGACCTGATCCTTATTCCTTGTCGTCCCCAAGCGTTCGACTTGTCAGCCGTTGAAACGACGGCCGAGCTGGTGAAGGCAGCAGGCAAGCCGGCCTTCGTGCTCTTCATGGGCGGTCCTCAGCGCGCGCCAACTACTTACAGAGACGCGCGGGAGCTGATTGAGGGCAGCGAAGGCGTTGAGGGTATGGGTGTGCCGGTCGCGCCCGTCATGCTCACGATGCGCGCGATCTATCACCACAGCACGGCGCAAGGGAAAACCGCGATAGAGGCGGAGCCTGACGGTAAGGCGGCGGAGGAGATCGCCGCGCTATGGACGTGGACAAGCGAACGTGTGAACTTGCCCACAAGTAAGCAGGGCAGAAAGAAGCGAGGCTGACATGAGCAAATTTGGCGCCATGAGGCAGCAGCGTGCAGAACGCGCGAAGGTGGAGCCGAGCGTCTCGACCCCAGCCATTGAGGGCTCGGCGTCGGTGCGATCGGCGGCGCGGCAGGGCAAGAAGGCTGTCAGCGCATACTTTAGTCCGGAAGTTAGCCGAGGCTTAAATGTGCTGGCGGCCGAGAACGGAACTACCCTTCAGGCCTTGATGGGCGAGGCAATCGACCTTCTCATGCGCCATTACGGCAAGCACCCGTTCGGGGAGCGGTGACGCGCAGCTTTGAAGAGGGGTCTGCACATAGAACGGACCCAGATGTACGCTAACGCGATCGGGTGTCAGCAAACCCCCAGATTCGGGTTTCCGTACAGCTGACCAAAGCGACAGGGTTTGTCGCACACTCTGCCATCCTGTTGGCGCCACGACCCAAGGCCGGAGCGCACCCTGTCCGAAAGCATGTCAGACCGTCCGAAAACTCCGGGATGGCCATGCCATTAGGCGCGCGCTGCGCTGGAGGGCGCGTGAGGCAGGATTTCTGGATTGGATCGCTCGTCGGCGGCCCAAATCCCTCACATTGGGCATCGTCAGCGCGATATTCTCTTGAGAAATGGATGTCCGGCCTTTTCAGGCCTGCGCGGCGCGGAGCAGGGCGGGAATGCCGAGGATGTTGATGGCTCGCCGCAGGTTGTAGGCGAGCGCTGTCAGGCTGAACTCGGCATTGACGTTGGCGAGACCGCGCATGAGGAACGCACCCTGGTTCATCCACTGTTTGATTGATCCAAACGGGTGCTCGACCGTCTCGCGTCGCTTGTCGAGAATATCGGGCCGCGCGACAAGTCGTTCGGCCATGCGTTCAAGCACAGCCTCGTTTTCCCAGCGATCAATAGTTCGCCGGGAGCCTGAAGTGCATTGCGGCTTTAGGGAGCAGGTTTGGCAGGCCCGCATATTGGTATAGCGGATAGAGATATGCTCGTCCTTGCGGGTGCGGGTATAAGGATCAAGGCGATCACCACTCGGGCAGACGTAACAGTCGGCCTTCGGGTCGTAGTGAAATTCGGTCCTGTTGAAATAGCCGCTTGCAACCGCCGAGCCGCGCTGCGGCCGCGCGACATAGGGCACGACGCCGATATCCTCGCAGGCAGCAATGTCCTCGCCCTTGTAGTAGCCCTTGTCAGCGACTGCATCGATACGTTCGACGCCCAGCACCTCACGCGCGGCCCCGGCTGTCTGGGCCAGGAATCCAAGGTCGCTGCCCGAATTGGTGACGTTCTGCTCGACGATCAGCTTGTATCGGGCATCGACCGCGACCTGTGCATTGTAGCCCACCCCGACCTTGGGGTGCATCGCCATCCCCCGGGCATCAGGGTCGGTAAGTGACAGCTGGCTCTCACCGCTGGCGACCAGTTCGGTGAGCATCGCCTGGTGCAGCTCACGCCGTGTTCGCACCCGCGCGAGCTTCGCCTCGAGCGTGGCCGAACGGCGCGCCGCGCCTTGCGCTTCGATTTCCGCGCGGTCGGCCCGATCAAGCCGTCCCAAATACTCTTCGATCCGCTCGTCGGCGAGCTTGATCCATCCGGCCAGCTTTTGCTGCGTGAAGTTGCGCTTGCGGCTGTTCACCGCCTTGAGGCGCGTGCCGTCCACGGCAACCAGTTCCCGCCCGAACAGATCGAGCTTGCGGCACAGCAGCACGAAGGCGCGAAACAGCGGCTTGAATGCTGCCCGGTTCACGCGCCGAAAATCCGCGATCGTGCGAAAGTCGGGACGCAGGCCACCCAGCAGCCAGATCACTTCGAGATTGCGCCCGGCTTCCGCCGCCAGGCATCGGCTTGAGCGGACCCTATTGAGATAGCCATAGAGATAAAGCTTCAGCAGATCCGCGGGATCGTAGCCGGGTCGGCCCGTCGCCTTTGGCCGAAAGCGGTCAAAGCCCAGTTCCCCCAGATCCAGATCGTCGACAAAGGCCGCGATGAAACGCACCGCGTTGTCTGCCGCCACATAGTCATCGACCGAGGCTGGCAGCAGCAGCATTTGATCGCGCGATTGACGTTCGATGTAGCCCATGCCCGATCATACCGGATACGAAACCTTACGGGAATCCATCAGGCGGTTTTCGGACGGTCTGATGTGATTGTCGTCAGGGAGGATCGGCAGCTTACGCATTCTCCTCGAAGTTTCAGGCGATCACCGCGTTCCGGGGAAGGCCAACCGGAAATGATCCAATCGTGATCCGAAGCGGGCTTTTGCGGCTTCGGTGACGGGCATGAAGAGGCTGATGATCGTGCCTTCGGGGTCGCGGAACTGGACCGAGCGATTGCCCCAGGGAAGCAGCTTGGGCTCATGCACCAACTCGGCCTTGTCCTTCAGGCGGACAAACGCGGCATCCACGTCGTCGACCATGAACTCCAGGATCGCCGTGCGGTTCGCGCCCGGCTCGGCGCTTCCCGCGCTGAAGACCGCGACGGTTTCTGCGCTGCCGATCGCCAAGGTGGCGGCGGGCGTGACGATCTCGGCGAACTGCGGCGCGAGCCAATCGGCGGCCTGGCCGGTCACCGTCTCGTAGAAGGCGACCATCGCCTTGATGTCGGCGGCGATCAAACGGACAGAGGCGAATTTCATGATCATCTTCCTGGCTGGCCGAAGATCGGCTTGTACGGGGCGGGCTAATGGCACAGGCCTGCTGACAGCGTTCTGTCAGCAGGAGTCATGAGCCGTTGCGTCGCGCCGAACGCCTCTTCCAGATCATTCAGATCCTTCGCCGGTCGACCAGGCCGGTGACGGGAGCCGCCTTGGCAGCCGAGCTGGAGGTGTCCACGCGTACCGTGTACCGCGATGTCGCGGACCTGATGGCGCAGCGGGTGCCGATCACGGGCGCGGCCGGGCTCGGCTACCTGCTGGCAGCCGAGTACGACATGCCGCCACTGATGCTGACATCGGCCGAATTGGAAGCCGTCGTCCTGGGCGCGCAGTGGGTCGCCGGACGGGACGATAAACTTCTCTCTCCCGCTGCCCGTGACGTTCTCGCCAAGATTGCTACCGCCGTGCCGGCCCATCTGAGGCCGTTTATCGCGGAACCGAGCACGGCCACAGAGCCATCCCTCAACGACATGGAGGAGGTGGTGGAAACCGCCAGCCTGCGGGACGCCATTCGCAAGCGGTTGAAACTGCGCCTCCAATACTGCGCTGAGAACGGTGAGCGGACCGAGCGGGTCGTCTGGCCCGTTGTGCTTGGCTATTCCGACACCAAGCGCGTACTGATCGCGTGGTGCGAGACGCAGCAGGGCTTTCGCCATTTCCGCACCGACCGGATGCAGGCTGCCGAACTCCTGGATCAGCCGATCGGCGAACCACGCGGGCCGTTGCTCCGGCGCTGGGAAGCATCGCGGTCGGCAGAACTCGCCGAAACCAGCCGGCGCGCCTGAGAACACCCGGCTACAGACGGGCTGCCAGACGGCATCTGCGAGACAGCCCGGAACGTCGGCAACGGCAACTCACGCTGCACGGCCGCTCAAAATCGGCCGGACCGAAGTTCACCAGAGCCGGATACAACGCGGCTTGCGCTTAGCGTATATCTGTGCCCGTTCTGTGTCGCGACCCCAGGAAGGTAATTCCGTTGGTTCCGATGGGGCAGTGTAGATGACAATCGCCTTCCCGCTTCACCATCTCTTTCGGTAAAGGCCGCTGCATTGAGCAAAGTACGCTAACGCCAGATGTTTACATCGCGGTGAACGTCATAGGCATCCACGACTTGGAATTGTTGGCGCTCTACGAGTTCTGCCGAACCCTGCAGGCAAACGGCAATGGCTCTGAAAGCCGTAATTTTCCATGTCGGAAGCAGGAATATTTGGAGCTATGACCTATGTCGCAGAGCATCCACTAAAAGGATGAAGGCGGCCGACGATTGTCGTCGACTGGGGTAATAGAGGTGATAACCGGCGAATGGTGGACACCAGTCTTCCAGCACGCGTGTTAACTTACCCTGGCGAATGTGCTCGGCAACCGAGGTCTCCATCACGAACCCCAAGCCGACGCCGCGAAGCGCTGCCCGAACGATTGTCGCCGTGTTGTTGCAGGACATCTGACCTTCGACGCGGACCCGTACCTCCCGATCGCCTTGTTCCAGCTCCCAGGCATACATGCCGCCCGCCGACCGCAGACGAAGATTGATGCAATTGTGCTGCGCCAGATCCTGCGGTGTTTTCGGGATGGGGTGTTGATCGAAGTAAGACGGTGAGCCAACCACCGCCATCCGTAGATCGGGGCCGATCCGTGCGGCGACCATATCCTTTGCCAGCGCCTCGCCAAGCCTGACGCCGGCATCGAACTGATCCGTGACGATGTCGGTAAGGCCGGAATCGATGCTGAGCTCGACCTGGATGTCCGGGTATTCTGCCAGGAACGGCGCCAACACTGGCAGCAGCACTGTTTCCGCCGCGTGTTCCGACGTGGTGATCCGGATCATGCCCCGCGGCTTGTCGCGAAGATCGCTGAGGGAAGCGAGCTCGGCATCGATCATTCCTAGCGCCGGCGTCAACGTCGCCAGCAGTCGCTCACCAGCTGCGGTGGGCGCAACGCTCCGGGTGGTTCTCGTCAGCAGTCGGACACCAAGGCGCGTCTCAAGTCGCCGTACGGTATGACTGAGCGCCGATTGCGATGTCCCTAGCTTCGCTGCTGCACGGGTAAAGCTGCGCTCTGCAGCGACCGCCATGAAGGCGTTCAGATCGACAAGGTCATCGCGGTCCATTCATGAACCATAGCGATAGGTTCATGCGGCATCTAGCGCCTAATCGAATGCGGCGCGCAGGACCATATCCTCATTCTCAAGCGGAGATCGAGCGATGGACATCACCCACAGTGGGTCACAGCCTTCGGGCAAGGGACCGGACGATTACTTCACTGGCACAGTGCGGACCGACGCACCGTTCAAGGGCAGCGGTGCCCTGAGTGGTGCAACGGTCACCTTTGAGCCCGGCGCCCGCACTGCGTGGCACACGCATCCGCTTGGCCAAACGATCATCATCACGTTCGGGCTAGGCCGTGTGCAGCGTGAGGGTGGCCCGGTAGAGGAGGTTCGCGCCGGCGACATCGTCTATTTCGGGCCAGGCGAGAAGCACTGGCACGGTGCTGCGCCGAGCAATGCCATGAGCCACATCGCCATTGCTGAGGTGCAGGACGGCAAGGCGGTCGACTGGTTGGAGAAGGTGTCTGACGCCGACTATCAGGCGAGTGTTGCGTAATGGCGCACGAACGCACCCCCGCGCAGAAGGCCTATGCGGACGTCGCCCCTGATTTCGCCGAGTTGTCTGACCGCGTGCTGTTCGGCGAGGTCTGGGAGCGGCCCGGCCTCTCCCCACGTGACCGCAGCCTTATTACCGTCGCGGCGCTGATCGCGACCTATCGGCACAACGAGCTGCCTGGCCACGTTGCCCGTGCGCTCGCCAACGGGGTCACCAAGAACAAGCTGGTCGAGACGGTTATCCATCTCGCCTTCTACGCGGGCTGGCCAACGGCAAACACGGCCATTCCCGTGCTGCGTCAGGCGTTCGCCGACGCGGGCGTCTGATCCGTTTATCTCAGAATCCAAGGAAGATCATGCAGACCATCGGCTACGCCGCCCAAGACACCAGCGGCCATCTTGCGCCCTTCCATTTCGACCGTCGCGAACTGCGACCGAACGACGTTGCGATTGAGATCCTGTATTGCGGGGTCTGCCACTCAGACCTCCACACCGTCCTCAACGACTGGGGTTGGACAACCTATCCGACGGTAGTGGGTCATGAGATCGTCGGCCGCGTCACTGAGGTCGCGCCCGATGTGACAAAGCACAAGGTCGGCGACATCGTCGCGATCGGCTGCATGGTAGATAGCTGCCAGCATTGCGACCAGTGCCTCAAAGGCGAGGAGCAGCTCTGCCGCGAGGGCAACACTGGCACCTATGGCGGCACTGACCGGGTCACCGGCGAGCCGACCAAGGGCGGCTATTCCAAGCACATTGTTGCCCGGCAGGAGTTCATTCTGACAATGCCTGATGGCCTGGACGTCGCCAAGGCGGCGCCGCTGCTGTGCGCGGGGATCACGACCTATTCGCCGCTGAAGACCTGGGGCATCAAGGACGGTAGCCGCGTCGGCGTGACGGGGCTCGGCGGTCTCGGCCATATGGCGGTAAAGCTGGCTGCCGCCATGGGCGCGCACGTGACCGTAATGAGCCGCACAGCGGATAAGCGGGCCGATGCCCTGGCGCTGGGCGCACACGCCTTCCTCGTCTCAGAGGACGCGGACGCGATGACGCAGGCGGCATCCAGCTTTGACCTCATCATCGACACGGTGCCGGTCAAGCACGAGCTCGATCCCTATTTGCCGCTGCTTGACGTCGATGGCACGCTGGTGCTGGTCGGCCAGATCGGCCCGATGAGTGAAATGAACACCGTGCCGCTGCTGCTCGGGCGCCGACGCGTCGCGGGTTCGCCGATTGGCGGCATCGCCGAGACGCAGGAGATGCTCAACTTCTGCGCGGAGAAGAGCATCCTGCCTGAGGTCGAGATGATCGCGATGGCCGACATCAACCAGGCCTATGAACGGATGGAGCGGTCCGACGTGCGTTACCGGTTCGTCATCGACATGGCCTCGCTCGATCTGGCCGAAGCCGTTTGAACTGAAAGGATCCGCTTATGAAGCCGCATGTCGCTTGCCTGATGATGTCATCGATCGACGGACGTCTGCACCCGAGCCGCTACACTGATAGTCCGGACGGCACCCGGAAGGAGTGGAGCGGTCTCTATGAACGATTGCATGGCGAGATGGCGGCCGACGCGTGGCTCGTCGGGCGCGTGACGATGGCGGAGATGTCTAAGGCGGGTCCTCACGCACCCGCTGACGGCGTCGCCGCGATCAGGCCGGTCCATGTCGCTGCGAAGGCTGACAGCTACGCCGTCGCGGCCGACCGCGGGGGTAAGCTGCATTTTGACAAGGGTGACGTGGGCGGCGACCATGTGATCGTGCTGCTCGGTGCCGACGTTTCGGACGAGCATCTGGCCGAGCTTGCGGGCGATGGCGTGTCCTACGTCGTCGCGGATACGGCGCAGATCGATCTCGCTGCGGCACTCGACACTCTGTCTGCGCACTTCGGCATTCGTCGCCTGCTGTTAGAGGGCGGCGGTGGAATTAACGGCTCGATGCTGGCGGCTGGCCTCGTGGACGAACTTCACGTGCTGGTCGCGCCAGCGCTGGATGGCGGCGACGGCATCCAGGGTATCGTCTCTCATGGCGCTGGCGGCCTCGCCGGGACGGTGAAACTTTCGTTCCTGTCGGCGACCCCGATGGAGCACGGCGTCGTTCACTTGAGCTATGACGTGCGGTCGGATCGAGATGCTTCATGAAGCGTCTCGCCATCATCTTCGCCGTGATCGCGTCGCCCGCGTTCGCGCAACAGCCGCAGACTGGATCTATTGCTCCACCTGCGATGCAACGAATTGCACCGGGCCTTGCCGGTTATACAGACGACGTCCTGTTCGGTGATGTCTGGCGCCGACCGCAGCTCGCGCCACGTGATCGCAGCCTCGTCACCGTTGCCGTATTGATCGCGACGGGTAAGACAGCGCAATTGGAAGGGCATCTGGGACGCGCGCTCGACAACGGTGTGACGTCGACCGAGGTATCGGGGATCGTCACTCACCTTGCCTTCTATAGCGGCTGGCCGAGCGCGGTCTCGTCATTAGAAGTAATTGAAAAGGTGTTCCGCGCCCGGGGGATCGATACGTCCAAGATCCCGCGACGCACTGGAATGCTGCCGGTGCCTGCGTCGGATGGCGACCGGGCGAAGGCGGTAGGTGCGACTGTGGCACCGGTTGCTTCGAAGCTTGCGGAGATGACCAACGACGTGCTCTTCGCCGATCTGTGGCGCCGTGCGGATCTGGCACCGCGTGACCGTAGCCTCGTCACCATTGCAGCGCTTGCCGCTGGCGGTGACAGCGATCAGCTCGCCTTCCATATCCGGCGCGGTATCGAGAATGGGCTGACGCGCGAGCAGATTGGCGAGGCGTTGACGCATCTCGCCTTCTACGCCGGCTGGCCGAAGTCGATGGCGGCGGTTGCGGTTGCGGAAAAGGTTACGGCCAGTGACGGCGCCCCATTGGCTGCATTGACCATCGTGCCCGCGGGTGCCGGATTGGCACGCGGGCCAGCCAGTAACTTCACCGGCGTGGTCGCTACTGACACGCCATTTCGCGGAACGGGTGGATCAATGCTGGGCGGCGCGCGTGTGACCTTCCAGCCTGGCGCGCGCAGCAACTGGCATGTCCATCCTCTCGGCCAGCTTCTTTTCGTCACGGAAGGTAGGGGACTAGTTCAGGAAGAGGGCGGGCCTGTCCGCACGATGCGGCGCGGCGATGCCGTGTGGACCGCACCAGGAGTTAGGCACTGGCACGGCGCCGCACCGGACAGCGTTATGTCCCACGTCGCAGTGAGCGAAGCGGTAGACGGACAACAGGTCGTCTGGGCAGAGCCGGTCACTGACAAGGATTATGGTCGGCGTCCCATCAGCTGATGGAAAGACCAACAAAGCTTGCCGTCGTTTATGAATACGGCAGATAGGTTCATGCCGATAAGGGCATGTAATCAAATCAGTTCTCATGCGTTATCGTGTCGAGGGGTCGTAAGCTGCGCTCTGCAGTGACGATAATATCGGCGTTTGCATTGACGGCCGCCCATGCGCGGACCGGGAAGGACAGGGATATGAGCAGCTCAAACGACATGGAGATCTCCCGGCGCGGAGTGCTCGTTGGAAGCGCCGCGGCTGCGGCGTTGACGACCGTGTCCGTAGCGGACGCACAGGCCGCCCCGGTCCAGCCGAAGCCGGCAATGATGAAGGTCGCCATGAAGGTGAATGGCCAGCGCCGTTCGCTAGAGATCGACACTCGGACGACGTTGCTCGATGCGCTCCGCGAACACCTGCAGCTGACCGGCTCCAAGAAGGGCTGTGATCATGGTCAGTGCGGTGCCTGCACCGTCATGGTCGGGGGCACCCGCATAAACTCGTGCCTGAGCCTCGCCGTGATGCACGAAGGCGACGAGATCACCACGATCGAGGGGCTCGGCACGCCGGACAAACTGCATCCGATGCAGGCGGCGTTCGTCAAGCACGACGGTTATCAGTGCGGCTACTGCACACCTGGACAGATTTGCTCGGCCGTGGCGGTGCTCGGTGAGATCAAGGCTGGTATTCCAAGCCACGCGATGGCGGACGTCACTGCGCGACCACAGGCCACCAACGACGAGATGCGCGAGCGGATGAGCGGCAATATCTGCCGCTGCGGTGCCTATTCGAACATCCTCGAGGCGATGACCGAAGTCGCGGGAGCGAACGCATGAAGCCCTTCACCTACGAACGCGCAAAGACGCCCGCCGAGGCTGCCGCGATTGTCGCTGGCCGACCTGGCGCCAAGTTCATCGCTGGCGGGACCAACCTGCTCGATCTGATGAAGCTGGAAATCGAGACGCCGACGCACCTCGTTGATGTCCAGGATTTGAAGCTCGATCGGATCGAGGCGACGCGCGACGGCGGGCTGCGGATCGGCGCGAACGTCACGAACACCGCGCTGGCGTCGGACGACCGGGTTCGGCGCGACTATGCGGTACTGACCAAGGCGATTGTCGCGGGCGCCAGCGGACAGTTGCGGAACAAGGCGTCGACCGCCGGCAACATCCTGCAGCGGACCCGATGCCCGTATTTCTACGACCCCAACCAGCCCTGCAACAAGCGCAAGCCGGGGTCCGGCTGTGCCGCGATCGGCGGCTATTCGCGTCAGCTCGCTGTTATCGGTTCGTCCGACGCCTGCATCGCCACCTTCCCCGGCGACATGGCGGTCGCGCTCCGGGTCCTCGATGCAACGGTCGAAACGGTGAACCCGCAGGGCACGACTCGGGCCATCCCGATGGGCGACTTCCACCGGCTACCCGGCAATACGCCGCAGTTTGACAACACGCTTGCGCGCGGCGAGCTGATCACTGCTGTCACGCTGCCCAAGCCGCTCGGCGGGCAGCATTTCTACAACAAGGTTCGGGACCGTGCATCCTACGCCTATGCGCTCGTCTCCGTCGCTGCGGTGATCCAGCCCGACGGCACCGGCCGCGTCGCGGTGGGCGGTGTCGCCCACAAACCGTGGCGGGTCGAGGCGGCGGAGACGGCGATGCCGCAAGGCGCTCGCGCCGTAGCAACGCGTCTGATGGCAGGTGCCAAGCCGACCGAGGACAATGCGTTCAAGGTGCCCCTCGTCGAGCGGACACTCGCTGCAGTGATGCATGACGCAGGCATGAAAAAGGTGGCAGCATGAAGTTTGAGACACCTGCGGGTACCAACCCGATCGATCAGCTCAAGGTCGTCGGCAAGCCGACCGATCGTATCGACGGCAAGTTCAAGACCACCGGTACCGCGCCTTATGCCTACGAGCGGCACGACGTCGCGCCGAACCAGGCCTATGGCTACATCGTCGGATCGGCGATCGCCAAGGGCCGCATCAGCTCGATCAACCTTGCCGATGCCAAGGCTGCGCCTGGCGTCCTGGCGATCGTCTCGACGCTCGACCACAAGCCGCTGCCTCTCGGACCGCAGAACACTGCCAATCTGTTCGGCGGAGCGGAGATCCAGCACTATCATCAGGCTATCGCACTCGTCGTCGCTGAGACCTTCGAGCAGGCGCGTGCCGCGGCGAACCTAGTCCGCGTCGACTATGCCCGGACGAAGGGCAAGTATGACCTTGAGGCACTTGCGCCCACCGCCCCGCTGGAAGGCGGCAGCAGTGGTGAAGGCAGCGGCGCACCGCCGATCGACCGCGTCGGCGACTTCGACGGTGCCTTCGCCTCGGCGCCGGTGAAGCTTGATCAGCACTATACGACGCCGGGTCACAGCCATGCCATGATGGAGCCGTTCGCGACCATCGCCGCCTGGGATGGTCCGAAGCTGACGGTCTGGACGTCCAACCAAATGATCGCGTGGGCGAAGCGCGACGTCGCCAAAACACTGAGCCTCGCACCCGAGAACGTGCGCGTCGACTCGCCCTACATTGGCGGCGGGTTCGGCGGGAAGCTGTTCGTCCGCGCTGACGTGCCGCTCGCTGCGCTGGGCGCGAAGGCGGCGGGTCGTCCGGTGAAAGTGGCGATGCAACGGCCGTTGATTGCGAACAACGCGACGCACCGTCCTGCGACCATCCAGCGCATCCGACTGGGGGCGACGAAGGACGGCAAGATCACCGCGATCGCGCACGAGAGCACCTCCGGCAACCTGCCCGACGGCAAGCCCGAGACCGCCGTTGCGCAGACCAAGCTGCTGTACGCTGGTGCGAACCGCATGACTCTGATGAAGCTCGCGGTCATTGATCTGCCTGAAGGCAACGCCATGCGTGCGCCGGGCGAGGCACCCGGTCTCATGGCCCTGGAAATGGCGATGGACGAGATGGCGGAGAAGCTGGGTATGGACCCAGTGGAATTCCGCATCGTCAACGACACGCAGGTCGACCCCGAGAAGCCGCAGCGACCGTTCTCTCAGAGGCAGCTGATCAAGTGCTTGCGCGAAGGCGCTGACCGGTTCGGATGGAGCCGACGCAACGCAAAGCCCGCATCAGTGCGCGAGGGGCGCTATCTGATCGGGATGGGAATGGCCGCGGCGTTTCGTAACAACCAGCTGACCAAGTCTGCTGCGCGTGTTCGCCTTGATGCTAAGGGGATCGTGACGGTCGAAACCGACATGACCGACATCGGCACCGGCACCTATACGATCATCGCACAGACCGCTGCGGAGATGATGGGCGTCGCGCTCGACAAGGTGGTGGTGAAGCTCGGTGACTCCGATTTTCCAGCTTCGGCGGGCTCAGGCGGCCAGTGGGGCGCGAACAACTCGACTGCGGGCGTCTATGCGGCGTGCATCAAGCTGCGCGAGCAGGTGGGCCAGCGGCTCGGAATGAGCGGCGATGTCCAGTTCGCGGATGGCGAAGTCCGTGCAGGCGGTCGCAGTGCCAAGCTCGCCGATGCGGCCCGCAACGGTCCGCTGACCGCCGAGGACTTCATCGAGTATGGCGACCTTGCCAAGAAGTACCAGCAGTCGACCTTCGCCGGTCACTTCGTCGAGGTCGCTGTGGACTCGTTCACTGGCCAGACCCGCATCCGCCGCATGCTCGCGGTCTGCGCCGCAGGACGCATCCTCAACCCGAAGTCCGCCCGCAACCAGGTGATCGGGGGCATGACTATGGGTGCCGGTGCGGCGCTGATGGAAGAGCTGGCGGTCGACAAGCGTTTCGGCTTCTTCGTCAATCACGATCTGGCGACTTACGAGGTGCCAGTCCATGCCGACATTCCCCACCAGGAGGTCGTGTTCCTCGACGAGGTTGATCCGATTTCGTCGCCAATGAAGGCCAAGGGCGTTGGCGAGCTCGGCATCTGCGGCGTTGGCGCGGCGGTCGCCAACGCGATCTACAACGCCACCGGCGTCCGCGTCCGCGACTATCCAATTACGCTCGAAAAGCATCTCGCCCGGCTTCCTCAGGTCGCCTGATCGCTCGGCTTTGACAGGACTTCAGATGAAACAGCGTATTCTTGGACAGGGCGGTCTTACGGTCTCTGCCCTCGGGCTCGGGTGCATGAGCCTTGCATCGACCTATGGTCCGGCGGGTGACCGGCAGGACGGGATCGCATTGCTGCGCCGAGCTGTCGACGCGGGGGTGACCTTCTTCGACACCGCCGAGGCATACGGCCCCTTCACTAATGAGGAGATGGTAGGCGAGGCGTTACAGACCGTCCGCGATCAGGTGGTGATCGCGACCAAGTTCGGCTTCGACATCGACCTGGAAACCGGCGAGCGCCGCGGAGGCGTCAACAGCCGGCCCGAGCACATCAGGGCGGTGGCAGAGGCGGCGCTGAAGCGACTGCACACCGATCGCATCGATCTGTTCTACCAGCATCGGGTTGATCCGGCCGTGCCGATCGAGGACGTCGCCGGCGCGGTCGGGAGGCTTATTGCCGAGGGCAAGGTCGGACACTTTGGCTTGTCCGAGGCGGCACCGGAGACGATCCGCAGGGCACACGCGGTCCAGCCGGTCACGGCGCTGCAGAGCGAGTATTCGCTGTTCTGGCGCGAACCCGAAGAGGAGCTTCTTCCACTGGTGCAGGAACTGGGGATCGGCTTTGTCCCATTCAGTCCGCTCGGCGCCGGGTTCCTGACAGGGCAAATCGATGAGAACACCGTCTTCGCCCCGGGTGACTTCCGCAACCACGTCCCGCGCTTTTCGCGCGAGGCGCGCAAGGCGAACATGGCTCTGGTCGACGTCGTCCGACGCGTCGCCGCCCGGCGTCTGGCAACACCCGCTCAGGTCGCGCTCGCATGGCTATTGGCACAAAGTCCTTCGATCGTGCCGATCCCAGGAACCAGCAGACTGCCGCGGCTCGAGGAAAACCTGGGCGCGGTCGACCTGACACTGACGGCACAAGACCTCGCGGAGATTGAGAGCGGAACTGCCGGCTTCGCAGTAGAAGGCACTCGGCTGCCCGAAGGTGCGCTTGCCATGACCCGTCGCTGAGCAGCGAGACCCGTAGCAACACCAATAAGGGCCATGCCATGAAGTTCGACACGCCGGCGGGGCCCAATCCGATCGACCGCATGCGCGTGGTTGGTAAGCCGTTTGACCGGATCGACGGTCCACTCAAGACCACGGGAACGGCTCCCTATGCCTACGAGCGGCACAACGTGGCGCCGAACGCTGCGTACGGCCATGTCGTGGGGGCGGCGATCGCAAAGGGAAGCATCGTCAAAATCGACACCGACGAAGCCGCGATGGCACCGGGTGTGATCGCGATCGTCACGGTCGAGAATGCTGGGGTGCTTGGCAAGGGCGACTTCATCCACGCCCCCGCCTTGGCTGGTACCGTGGTTACCCACTATCATCAGGCGGTCGCGCTGGTGGTAGCCGACACGTTTGAGCAGGCACGCGCCGCAGGAGCGTTGGTGCGGGTCGACTATACGCGCACGGCGGGCAGGTTCGACCTTGCCAGGGAGAAGTCGTCGGCGGCCTTGGCCCCAACCTCGCCGCCAACCGCGCGCGGCGATTTCGCTGAAGCGTTCGCCGGCGCACCGATCAGGATCGACCAGACCTACACGACCCCGGACCAGAGCCACATGATGATGGAGCCGCACGCCACCATCGCAGCTTGGGCTGGCGACCGGCTGACGGTGTGGACCTCGGTGCAGACGATTGACTGGGCGCGGCGCGACCTCGCCAAGATCCTGGGAATGCCCAAGGATAATTTGAAGATCAGCTCGCCTTACATCGGGGGTGGCTTCGGCGGGAAGGCGACGGCGATGGCCGACGTCGTCCTGGCTGCGCTCGGCGCGCGGGCGGCGAACCGACCGGTGAAGGTGGCGCTCGCCCGGCCGATGATGGTCAACGGCACTGTCCACCGAGCCGCGACGATCCAGCGGTTGCGGATCGGTGCCGCGCGCGACGGGCGCATCCTCGCGATCGGACACGAGACCGTTAGCGGCAATCTGCCCGACGGCATGGTGGAGCCATGCACCATTCAGACCCCATCGCTGTACGCCGGCAATAACCGGATGACGGAGACGCGTCTTGCACTGCTCGATCTGCCGGAAGCGAGCTCGATGCGTGCGCCGGGCGAGGCGCCCGGCATGATGGCACTTGAGATCGCCATGGACGAGTTAGCCGAGGTGCTGGAGATGGATCCGGTTGAGCTGCGCGTTCGCAACGACGCAAAGGTCCATCCCGGCGACGGCAAGCGCCCGTTCTCAACGCGTGCATTGGTGCCTGCGCTGCGCACCGGTGCGCAGCGGTTCGGCTGGGGCAACCGCAATTCGAAACCGGCGCAGGTCCGCGACGGCCGCTGGCTGGTCGGCATGGGCGTCGCTTCCGCGATCCGCGGTGCACGCACAAGGACTTCGGGCGCTCGCGCGAAGCTGGAGCCGAACGGCCGCGTCGTGATCGAAACCGATATGACGGATATCGGCACCGGCAGCTACACGATCATCGCGCAAACGGCAGCAGAGATGATGGGGCTACCGCTCGACCGCATTGACGTGCGGCTCGGCGAGAGCGACTATCCGGTGACGGTCGGCTCCGTGGGACAGCGCGGCGCGACCAGCGCCACATCGGGCGTCTACGCCGCCTGCGTGAAGCTGCGCGAGGCGGTCGTACAGCGGCTCGGGTTGAACGCAGCCGACGTCAGCTTTGATGATGGACGTGTCGTTAGTGGCGATCGGCGCATCGCGCTCTCCGACGCCGCTCGCACCGGACCATTGGTCGGCGAAGACACAGTCGAATTCGGCGAAGAGCTTGGCAAGATCTATGCGCAGGAGGCCTTCGGCGCTCACTTCGTCGAGGTCGGTGTCGATGCATACACCGGGGAGGTACGGCTCAGGCGGATGCTCGCGGTTTGCGCGGCAGGACGCATTCTCAATCCTAAAACCGCGCGCAGCCAGGTCATTGGCGCCATGACAATGGGCGCCGGCGCGGCGTTGATGGAGGAGCTGGCAGTGGACAAGCGCTTCGGCTTCTTCGTCAATCATGACCTCGCAAGCTACGAAGTGCCGGTTCATGCCGACATGCCGCACATGGACGTGATCTTCCTCGAAGAGACGGACGCGACCATCTCGCCGATGAAGGCGAAGGGCGTTGGCGAACTGGGACTTTCGGGCGTCGCGCCGGCGATCGCGAATGCGATCTACAACGCAACGGGCGTGCGTGTGCGCGACTATCCGATGACGCTCGATAAGCACCTCGCGAAGCTACCGTCGATCGCCTGAACTACAGGCTTACGGTGCTGTCGTCCGGCCTATGCTAGACTTCGCTACGTCGGCACCGATCTCAAGCTAGATCCGTCGTCATCTCTATCATGGTCGCTCGGAAGCCCAGGCCAGCGAACAGGCGTTTTGCCGGCTCGTTCCTGGCCGCGGTCGACAGGACGAGCCGGGGTACACCACGGCGGACGAATTGGTCTCGGATCGCTTCGACAAGCGCGCGGCCGATGCCTAGTCCGCGATCATCGGGATCAACCATAAGGTCGTGAAGCACGCCCGCCGGGCCGCGCAAAGCCATGAAGTCGTTCCCTTCGATTAATCCGTAGGCGTAGCCTTGGACCCGCTCGCCTTCCACGGCGACCAGCACGATGGCCCCTGTGCATTATCCGGACACAGATTCACGGTAGGCTTGGCTTTCACACTAGCCTTGCCTTTCGGTCAGCGGATGAAAGGGGTTTGCGAAAGGCGTTTCCCGTAGGGACACGCCAGCGCCGCCATTACCCCGAAGACGGTCGTTTATGAAAGGAATGGTAGGGCGGAAGTTGGTTCGGTAACGGCCAGGATTGGGATGATAGACCGGTCGGCTTACGGATGATCCGTCGCGCTGGCCGACATGTCGCGACGCTGCCGCCTTTCTCGAAAAGGATCGAATTTCGGGAATGTCCGGATTGGGAGCTAGACGACGCCGGTCCGCTGCCGATTGCAGAGTGGCTAAAGGCGGGCCACCATGCGGCGACATACAGAGTAGGGGCGGATCAATGCTTGAAGGCCGTGATTGGGCGGGGGTGAATAGTGCGACGCTTGAGGTACTGTCACGCCTTGAGGGGGTTGCGCCAAACGGTCTGCCTAAGCGGTATCACGATCTGCTCGCGTTCAGCGACGGTGGAGAAGGTCCATTGCCGATCCAGCCTTTGTACCTGTGCTTAGACCCAGCAACGACGGTCGCAGATGCGATTGAAAGCGAGAACAACGGACAGGCGGATTTGCAAGGCTTCCTTATCTTCGGTTCGAATGGTGGCGGCGAGTATATTGCCTTCGACACCCGCGACGTATCACCCTGGCCGGTGGTGACCATCGACATGGTAGCGGGCGGTAGCAGCGCCAAGGCGATCGCACCTGACTTTGATGCTTTCCTCGATCAAATCGGGGTGGAGGCAGCGTCGGTTTAACGGGGCGCAGATTGCCCGAACAGTCGGATTACGGTCTCGAAAGGGATGCTCAATCGGGAATCATCGCATGCCGGTGACAGGTTCGATCAGGTCCCATCGATTGCCATACAGATCTTCGAAGACAGCCACGATGCCATATGGTTCATGGCGAGGTGCCTCAACGAAGCGGACACCCTGCTGCGTATAGGCAAGGTGGTCGCGGGCGAAGTCGTCCGTTTCGAGAAACAGGAACACTCGACCGCCGCTCTGATCGCCGATCGCTTCACGTTGCCTGTCGCCGACAGCCCGCGCCAGTAACAGTCCGTTCGCCGCGCCGGGCGGCGCGACCACGACCCACCGCTTATGATCTGTCAGCGCGATGTCCTCACGCAGCTCGAAGCCAAGCTTCCCGACGAAGAAGGAGATGGCGGTGTCATATTCGTCGACGAGGACGGCGGTCAGGTTCAAGTGCTGTGGCATCCGGTGACGTTGCCCTGATCTGGACGTCGAGCCAACGCCCGTTTCCGGTCTGGAATCGCGATCAGGAGGGTCGAACCCTTAGGCGAGGTCAGCTATTTGTAGCGCAGCGACCACCGCCTCTTTTCATCCGAACGAGGCCTACAATAGCCAAACCGATTGAAACGCCCATTGCTCCGCCGATCAGATTGTCCGGCACATGCTGGCTTACCAATACCGGCATAAGCACCGCCGGCATGATCGCGGGGACGATGATGAGCGGCAGGTATCGAGTTCTGGCGTTCTTCATGTCTAGCCCTGTATTGCAGGGTTAGCAGCGTCTCACACGGATGGTTCCTCGACAAGATGCACGTTCCCGGAATCGATCGGATTCCGGGAATGGCCGGGTTTGGTGGACTGCGGCCGCTCCGGTTTCGAGCAAATGCGATGGAAAGCTGACACGGGTTGCGGTACTCAATTGCGATGAAAACCCAGCTTCATAGCCTCGACCTGTTCGCTGATTATTTTCAGTTCTATGTCTGCGACGGGCATTTCGAGACGGACACAAGCACACTTTGGGATGAAGTCGCGACCGATCGTATGCTGGCAGTAGGCGCCGATCTTGTGGCGGTCGGAACCGCCCGAAATATGGACGTTCCGCTGAAACTTGAGGTTCATGACGTTGAGCCCGCCAGCGATATCTCCGAGTGGGATCAAGTGATTGACTGCGGGTTATCACTTTCGAGTGGCACGGTTATCGCGTTTGGCTGCACCGAAAATCCTGATGATGCGAAACGGTTCTCCGTTCAGCCCGGCTCATACAAAGCGCGTGTATCATATGCCAATCTGAACGATCTGTCCGCTGATGGCCTAGAGGGAAACGACCTCTACAGAGTTCAGCTCTGGCCCGGCGAGGAAGGATCAATTGCTGTAGTAAAGCAGCGTTCTATTTCGGAGTGAAGTGACCGCTATCAGGCGGCCGCTTGTTACCTTTGGATGACCGAATTTGGGCGTTCTGGTACGATCCCGCATTCTCGCGAGGGATGCAGACCGTCCGAAAACGGCATTCTGGATTCCCCGGCATGCTGGGACGGTGTATCCTGCGGACATGGCATACATCGAAGGTCATGCTCGGGACCAGGCGCTGCTGCTACCGGCGTCAGTCGACGACTATGTAGCTGCGGATAACCCGGTGCGGTTCATCGACGCCTTCGTCGATGACCTTGATCTTGGCGGTGCCGGCTTCGCGCGAGCTCAACCAAAGGCGACGGGGCGGCCCGGCTACGATCCGGCCGATATGCTCAAGCTGTACCTGTACGGCTACCTTAATCGGGTGCGGTCGAGCCGGCGCCTAGCGGCTGAAGCTATACGCAATCTCGAGCTGATCTGGCTACTGCGCGGGGTGCGGCCTGACTTCCGAACCATCGCCGACTTCCGGCGAGACAACCGAGCCGCGTTCAAGGCGGTGTTCCGCGAGTTCGTGGTCCTGTGCCGCAAACTCGACCTGTTTGGGCGCGAGTTGTTGGCGGTCGACGGTACGCGCCTGAAGGCGGTGAACAGCCGGTCGCGTAACTTCAGCCGCGAGCGGCTGGCAACGTATCTCGCCTCGGCCGACGCGCGGCTAGAGCGCTACCTGGCCGAGTTGGACCAGATCGACCGCGGCGAAGATGGTGCCGGCACCGGCCGCGCCGACGCTCTGGCGACGAAGATCGCTAAACTGCGCGAGCAGCGTCAGGTCAGTTCGGCGTTGCTCGGTCAGTTGGAGGAGAGTGGCGAAGGGCAGATCTCGCTTACCGACCCCGATGCGCGCGCGATGGTCGCCCATGGCAAGGTGACCATCGGCTACAACGCGCAGGTGGCAGTCGATGCTAAGCACAGCCTCATCGTCGAGCAGCACGTCACGAACGCGTGCAACGACATGGGCCTGCTGGCGCCCACCGCCGGTGCTGCAAAGGAGCTGCTCGGCGTCGAGCAGATCGATGCGGTTGCCGACATGGGCTACCACAAGGGCGAAGATATCGAGGCGTGCGAAGCCGCCGGCATCACGCCGTACATTCCCCGCCCGCACCGGGGCGTCAACGTCAGCAACGGCCTCTTTCCCAAAGAGCGGTTTCGCTACGATCCAGCAGCCGACGCCTATCACTGCCCTGCCGGGCAGCTGCTCGACACCCGCTACAACTCGGTGACGCGCGGGCATGTCACGATCCAGTATTCCAATCCTGCCGCCTGCTCCGGCTGCCCGATGAAGACGCTGTGCACCAAGGGACGCTGGCGGCGCGTCAACCGTTGGGAGAAGGAGGAAATCCTCGAGCGCATGGCGGCGCGCCTTGCGAAGCGGCCAGACCTCCTCGTCATCCGCCGCTCCACGGTCGAACACCCGTTCGGAACAATCAAGCAGTCGATGAACCAGGGCGCGTTCCTGATGCGCGGGCTGGAGAAGGTCCGCGCCGAGTTCAGCCTAACGGCACTCGCCTACAATCTCAGGCGGGCTATCACCCTCATCGGTGTGCCGGGGATGATGCGGGCGGTGCAGCCCTGATCCGGCCCGCCACGCCTGCCGTCACGACGCCGAATATCGCCTTGTGACAGCCTATTCCGGCCTCATCAGCGCATAAAAACCGGAAAAGGCTAGCCCTCAGCCATTTTTCAGCGGGGGATCGTACGGACCTCGATCACGGGCGAGTTTTCGGACGGTCTGGATGGTGAAACGGGAACGACCGGCGTGGAACGCAAAGTGGCGCTGTCAGCTGATGATCCGGGTTTCAAACACGATCAATGAAGCGAGGGGGCACTGCATCCGTCAACCAGACACCGTTGCTCGACAATCGGAAGAATGAACCCTCATGCGCCATCTTTCCTGCTGCAACCCTTAGTATTACAGCTAGCCCGCGGCGAGCACCCACCCGAGCGGCCGTATCTTCGTCGGGAGAAAGGTGAACATGGTGTCGCGTCATGGGCATCAGCCCCTCGGCAAAGATCGAGTTCAAGAACCGATCGACGGTGCCGTGATAAAGGTTTTCGGGTGGAGTCGTGATGGGCCAACCGAGATCGACAGAAACGGAGTGACCTTGCCGGGCGCGGATGCGAGTTCCATCATCGGATAGTTCGAACCGCTGTTTGTCGCTTTCCGCCACGGTGGACTCCAATGACGATGGATCGATCCCCTCTCGAGCCAACGAAACTCGAACCGCTTTCACCGTCGCCCAGCCCGAACTATCGAGTGTAAGGTTCCCTGAATCCGGAGAATGCCGCAACCAATAAGATAGGATCTTCGAAATTTTCTCTGCCATAATCAGGCAAAGCTACAGGCGGGCGGTGCAATGGTCGATGTAATTCACGTCCACGAAGACGATTGGGGGATGCGGAATCTATACCCGCTGACCGTTCGGGAAGAAGTTGAAGAAGACGTGGCAAACGCTGCTGCGGCCGCAGAGCAAAATCGCGATCCGTCCGGCTTCGGCTTCACGAACATGTATATGGCGAAGCAGCCGTCTGCCGATTATACTGAGGTAGGTTTGACGCTGGAGGCAGCGGAGCTCGCGCTTGCGCCCTTACTCCCGCGCGTGCGCGGGTTTCACGCAACGATCGGCTCCGCGATGGGTAGTGAAGAGCGCGATCCGTACGGGTCGTATGAAGACGATGCGTGGTGCTTCGGACTGGGACCCGACTGCTATCTTAAGCTGGATGCTAAGGGTTCGTTGGTCGGCAATATATGGTTCGACCTAAGCACTGAGGAAACGGTTGCCGTTGATCGACTGCGGAATGCGATCGAAGCCATCAACGCGCTAGCGCCAAGTGTAATCGCAGACTACCTTTTGGATTTTGCAGGACCGGTCTCGGATACTGGCGTTTTGGATCGCTATTTCGCAGGGCTGGCAGATCAGCGCCGTCACGCGGAGCAGGCGATGCTCGAATATCGAGCGCGCCACGAGCAAAAGGCTCCAAAGCCTGGAATAGTCCGCAAGCTGTTCACGCTCTTCGGCGGCAATGGTTAGCATTACAGTTGGCACGCTAACACAGCAGTTCAGGGGGCGAACTCTGCGGGTGATCCAGTTCCCGGAAAGGAACGGCCAGCGAGACGACGCCTGTGTTCTCAGAATCGATCGAATTTTGGGAATGACCGGCTTTGGAACGGTCAGTCAATTGCCTGTCATTCGTCTGCTCGCCGCGCGACGCGTCCACAGGATCACAACTCCTACCGCTAACGCCCGATACGGAACGTTTGCGGCCGCCTCAGTCCTACCCCGAAAGACAGTCTCGAGTACGAAAGTGGCGCTCACAACGATAAGCCAAATGACGAGCGGGTGGGCGAAAAAGCGGCGTGACACGGCATCTGCTAACACGCGCGCGGTGCGTCCGCTATCTGGGCGTTAGCTGTCATGCTCAAACCCGGCATGAACGGGATAGTAACGCTTCGTCAATCGGCTGCTGGTATAAAGCCAGCGAGGAACGCCCATGTACGACATTCATATAGACCGCACGCACAACCTCGTTGAAGCCACCCTTGGCGGCATGATGACGATCGATGAGGTAGCAGAGTACATTGTGGACCTGAAGCGCGCTTTCGTGATGAAGAAACTGCACAGCTACTCGATGATCGTCGACGTGACGAACTGCCCGATCCAGCAGCAGAGTATGATCCAGGCGATGGGTTCACATATGGCTACCATGCCCAAGGCCACGGCCCTCGCCGTCGTGGTCGGCAGTTCGCTAGCCCGGATGCAGGTTCGCCGCCTTTTCACCCAGCCCTACGCCCGCATCGTGGCAACGACAGAGGAGGGCCGGGCATGGGTCTTGTCGGGAACCGAGCCGACCATTCACTAGCGTACGCAAGTGGGCGCTTTCTGCCGATACAGCCCTTCGCGAAAAGATGGCTTATTGAGTCGGTTGGCGGCTGTCACTGTCGTTGCGTCCGCGACGTTCATTAATTGGCGAGTTAACCCTTTCGCCCCAAAGACATTGCTTGAGTCAGCTCAGCGCGGCGAGCCATTTCGTCCCATCGCTCAGCAGACCGAAGCGCTCGATCCCGAACATTGGGTAACACGGCGGTACTTGCCTCCAGGCGTTCCGCGGCTGCACGCTCTCTAAACAATTTTGCGTCGTCCGCCATGGTGGCTTTAGTATACAGGTTCGCCAGCTACATGGAGCCCTTTATGTCTGATGATACCTACCAGCCCAACGCTGTCGAACTCGCTACCGAGTTGACGATCGCCTGGCTGAGCAACCCAAATACCCGAACGTCTGCCGATGACGTTCCAGCATTCCTTTTGCAGATGCACACTAGCGTTCAGTCGCTTGTTGGCGGTTCGCCGACATCGGAATCTCCCGTCGAAGAGCCCAAAGAATATATTGGCGCGGTAACTGCCCGGAAGTCCCTTGCCAGCCCAGATCACATCATCAGTATGATCGATGGCAAATCGTACAAGACGCTGCGGCGCCACCTCGCAACCAACGGCATGACACCAGCGGAGTACCGCGAGCGCTACAACCTGAAAGCTGATTATCCGATGGTCGCGGCAACATATTCGGAAAGCCGTCGCGCGATGGCGAAAAAGATCGGCCTTGGTCGCAAGCCGGGCCAGACAAACGCGACCAAGGCAGAGGCTGCAAAACCAGCGCCGCGTAAGCGCAAGGCTGACGACGCCGTAGCAGAGTAACCTCGGGCTGGCCTCCGAAGGTGGAGGCCGGCTATCTCTCCGTGGAAGCTTGATGATGTAAGCGCGCATGATCGCAACGGGTACGTCAGCCGTTTTTCCAGGATCTTGTCTGGGAACGGCCAGCGAGACGGTCGGGGCATTCCCATTAGGATCGGAATACGGGAATCCGGTCACGGCAACGGCTGTCCGGGTTCTATCGAGACCTGGGATCGTTATAACCCGCCCGTTGCCTTAGCTGTCGTGGCCGAACAAATTGCCAGTGATGTCTCGCCAATGGATTTGGGCTGGTAAATCTGCACCGGTCAGAAAACAGGCAAACGCATCCGCCACAATCGTTGACGGGAACCACTCATCCGCCATCATTGGCATTTTCCCGCCGCTAAAGGCGAGGATAGTGCCGTCTTCGAAAATTGTGCTTCGTTCGTTCCGATAGGCGCGGAAGTGACGACCGGCCGCAGCGTCGCGTCGTTCGAGTAGGCAGGTTTGGGAGCCCCCGGCGACCTGAAGATAATTACCAGCGGCATCTGTGATCGATGCGAAGGATTTCGGACCGTAGCTACGTAGCGCGCTGATAGCTGATCGAACCTGCCGCTCAGATGGGTCGAGTAGCGGGTCGTTACCTTCTACATCAAATTGCATTTATCGCCCCCGTCGTCGGCTGGAGCGGTAGCGGCTGCGCCAGCTAGCCACCAGACCTCCATTCCCAAAATTCGATGGGTAATCGGGAATCACTGCTTGGCAGCGGTCACCGCATCCGGTGATAGATGCTGTCATGATCGTTGTCGTCGAAGGTATCAGCGCGAGCGGTAAAAGCACCTGGTGCGCCCGGCATGGCGGCTCGCATGTCGTTCCAGAGAACGCAAGAATTGCCGGAGCGCCCGATCGTGTCGCCGATCCAACAGGCGCAGCTGCATTTTGGGCGGAGCGCAACATCGACCGATGGCAGGCGGCCTTGGCCGTGGAGCGTGCGACAGGCCATGCCCTGTGCGACACCGACCCTCTGAAGCTCCATTATGTCTGGTGCCTATGGCGGGTCGGTGAGGCCTCCGAACGTGACTGGTCGCTCGAACTCGCCGCAACCCGCCAAACGATCGCCGATGGCCGGATCGGCTTTGCTGACCGCTATCTCGTCGCAGATACCGATGTGGAGACGGCACGACGACAGGCGATGACCGACTCAAGGCGGCGCAGGCGCAATTTTGATCTTCATGCGCGGCTGCGTCCCGCACTACTCGAATGGTACACGGTGCTCGATGTGGTGCTGCCCGGCCGCGTCCAGTTCAGTCTGCCGGCTAATCTGCCCGTCGGGGGGACGGTCGGGCAACGCCATGACCTTGCAGCCTTCGATGCGATGATCGCGCGCCTGCCACAGTCAAAATGATCCCGCTGCCTTCGCAGCGCTCCCTGTCTAATTACGATCTTGCTTAGTGCCTGATGAACAAGCAGGCTGACTAATATGACAACAAGTGACAATAACCTTGCGGCTCGAACATCACGGTTGGAAACGTCATCGTTCCTGTATGCTGTTCGGCCGATCGCAACCGATCTTGCCTCAACGTTCTTTTTCTACGGCGTACTTGCGCTCACTGGCGACCCGAGGGTTGCTGCGGGAATTAGCATAGGGCTGGGGATAGCGCAGATATTGTGGATTAAATTCCAAGGTAGGTCGGTCGCTCCCCTACAATGGGCGAGCACGATCATGGCTGTTGTGTTTGGTGGACTGACAATCGTGACGCATGACCCGCGCTTCGTATTGGTAAAAGTAACCGTTTTTTATGCAGCGTTCGGGGTGACGATGCTCAGACCGGGTTGGATGACACGATACATACCGAATATCGCGCACGGACACATTCCAGAACACATGGTTGCTTTCTTCGAACGCGCTTGGGCCGGGCTAATGTTATGCACCGGCGCGGTGAATCTCATATTAGCGTTGACCGCCGATCCTCGGGCAACCGCGCTGATAATGGTGCCGCTCGCTATTGGCAGCAAGGTCGTCTTGTTCTTAGGACAATACGCCCTGTTTCGCGCCGTTGCGAGACCGCGGATTAAAGCGGCGCGGGCGAGTTCGGCCGAATAAATAAGATCTAGTTCGAACGCCTAGGCGAACGTCGTAAGCGCTGAAACAGGCCCCTCGATGCGTCCTCAAAGGGATGGTCATCTGGGAATAGGGTGCCACGCCCGGCAAGTTATTCGAAACTGCACTTGGGAGCGCGAGTCATGGGCAGGCGTTGAAATTTATCGGGCAGCCTCGAACGAGGCGAACGTCACAGACGTAGTCATCTGTCCAGATTTACCAAGCATAGAACCTTTGATCGTGCTTGCAGATGTTGCCGGAACGACAGCACCGTTTGCGAACTGCGTGTACCGCGCGCTAAAATCGATGCTCTGCACCGATGCAACCATCATCATTCTAAACCCTTTAGCCGATGTAAATTGAACCCTCTCTACAAATGGTATTTTGCCTTTGATATTTACCAATGCGTCCGCCTGTGTATCGGCAGACGCGTCATGTGATCCTATCTTCATAACGCCGGCAGGCAACCGACTAAAGTGGTAAGTCACATATCCAGGCGCGGCATCACTTCGTACCGCTGGCGCGCCGAACCACTCTGCCAATTCATGGTATGACGGCGTAGGTCCTTTCCGGGATTTCTGTGATTGTTCTACCTCTTTGCTGCTAGGCGGATGCCCATCTACGCTAACCAACGACCACCGCTGATTCATCGGATGGCGCGGATCATAACGCTCCATCAACACCTTGCGCGCTGATCCAGTTCTTTCAAACGCCAAAGTGCGTTGAAAACTGTACGCGTCAGGCTGGCTGGCACGAATAGCATGAAGAACCTTGGTCTGTAGCTCGTCGGCTCTTGCTTCGGCTGCCGCGAAGGAACAAATGACCACAACCAGGTGCCTGAATCTATAAATTAGCATGATACTCCGATATTAAAATGGCAGCTTCAGCCGAAACATAATACGGTTACTTGTCATTCCGGGCGCAAGCTCTTTTTGTTCGACTTCGGCAGCTCCCTTGAGGTCGCCAACTAGCGTTGTTTCCGCACGGCGGTTCGGCTCATAACGAGAGGTGTCAAGAGGTTTGAGACGATAGCGGCTGTCTGCGTCACGTCGACCACATACCAATATCTCTCCATCGTCAGTGGCCGGAGACCTGCAAGAGCTGGACCTGAGATCGGCGCTTGATCGAAGATCAAAGTCGATCGGAGGCCCTTGGTCAGCAGGCGTTACCGTCGCTTGCAACATCATCATTGCCAACATCTGCCCATGCTCCCTGTCGCAACGTCCTCCATCATTGCGGCAAGCGTGTGTCAGCCAAAGATGCGTCGGCGATCCGCTTTCCCGATTGGGAACCGTCAGCGGGAAGGCACGGGCGTTCTCGAAATCGATCGTTAATCGAGAATACCCAAGATCATTTGCATCCGCTCAAATGCTGACATTGCGCGTTCCCAAAAGCTGCTCCAAGACTGAGAATATGATCGCACCCATGATAGAGTCGCAGCAATTCTCCATCGCCCCTTTCGGCTTAGACGGATCGTTAGAGGGGCGTGCTGTCTGGAACGTCGCTGATCTATCTCCCAAATGGATTGGAGTGTGCAGTGATTTGATTCGAGAAAATGGCACGACTTTTGACAAATCGCTTGGCGGGAATCTGAACCATCTGTCGATCAAATTCGTTTCCGCTAACGCTGCAGCACTTGTAACAATTTCAATTCATAATCGCCCTGTCTTATTGGGGGCCTTCGCTTCGGGCAAAGAGCCTCAATCTGATGTTGAGGTACTTACCATGTTTGCAGAGTCAACTTCGCAAGCTACTTTGCGGTTTCACGCGCCGGATAGTGAGGCGTTTTCTGAACTCTATGCAATCACCGATCGACCTTTGCTGGTTGTCGTGCCATGGCCTGACCCACTAGTTTCCGATCAAGAACACGACCTTGCGCGAGAAATTATTCTCCATTTCATCGGAGCCTTTGTTCTGCATATCTAGTCGTTGGCAAGCAGGACATGCCGCTGTCGCACAGTGGCCTTACTGCCATACTCCCGCCTCAGCCATTCCCAAAACTCCATCGTTTTCGGGAAGCCATTGGCCGGCTGCGGGGGTACGCGTTAGAATGATTGTAAGCCATCCGCGTTAATGCCGTTGAAGGCTAAAAGGGTGAGCGGATGATGGTGGGTGCATTTTATGTCGAGTTAATGCTCGTATTAGCCGCACCCTTTGTGTTTAGTGCAATTCTACTTGCGTTAATTATGAGTGGCTTTCGAAGTGTCCGGAGCGGATTTCGTCGAGATGGGCGCATTGATATTGTCGGCATCGTAGCAATATTTAGCGGAATTATAGGTGGAGCGGTATTCTATCAATGGCTTCGCGGCCCAACTGCTGAACTTGCAACTTTGCAGCCGTTAATTGTTGACGCGAGGCTTGCTCAGAGTTTGCCACGCACTTGGGTGATAAGCTGGGGAAGCGCTAAACAAAATGTCGATACTGCAGCCAATGCCGAAGCCCACAAACCCTATCTCAAGCTGGAACACGTCGATGATGGTGACGCGCAGATTCTTAATTTCACGTTGGTGGCGGAAGGCAGCGGCAAGCTGATCGCGCGATGTGCAGGTCGCGCACCAAAGGAAACTAATCCTGTATTGGCCTCGATCCGAGGTAATCGATCACTCGAGGTCGCATCTTCCATATACAAATGCCGAATGCGCGCCGCAGCCGGAGCCTTGTCACGCGCCATTGCTACGGGCACGCCTAGCTAGCTGAGCTTCAAATGGGTGGCATTCCGGTAAACTGGTAATCACTCTCACCGCCCAACGCAGAAGCATATTCTCATTTCACCATCGGTTCCGAGAACGCCGATCCCTTCTCGCCTGCCGTTTGTTTGTGGGAACGTCGATCGGCGAATACTTGGTTCAGCCATTAGCTATGGATTAGCGCTCCGGACCATTGGCGGGGTCATCAGCCACGCGTGGAGCTTGCGTGCGGCGGCCATCAGCGCACCATATTCTGCGGTCCGGGACTCTTTATCCCAGGGACGTGGACGGCTGGATGAATGATGCCAGTCTTCGAATTGCCGGTCCCACTCCGCTTGGCTTTTCCTACGTGGATGCCAGCCAATTCGCCACCCCAAGTCTGGTGCAAGATACGCGTAAGCGTCAAGTCGCTTGTGATCAAAGCTTTCCTTAAAGCCGTCCTCCATATAATCGAGGATGCGAGCTTCTCGGATGTTATCGCCCTCATGTCGCAGCTTCTGTGCGTAGATGAACGTGACGCTACGTAACGGGCGAAGGGCATTGTTCATTAGAAATCCTGGCTCAGGGCTAACACCAATTCCCATGAAGCGACTGAAATACAGCCCTCCATTCGTGACTTTATGGACGATGCCTGGGCACTCGACGAGGTGTAGGTCCGGATCGAGAACACCGAGAGCATCCCGGTCGATGCCGCCGACGTGATTATATGGTGAAGGCTGCTCGAAGTGAATCCAATGGGTCGGATAATAATAGACGGTTCTTCCAAACCGAATGATTCGTACGTCGGCGAGGTTGCCGGCCGGCACACGGGTGCCGTCAATAGAAGTGTAAGCCGGACAATTTGGAGGCGATGCTGGTGGACGCAAGGCTGCAATCTCTGTTGCTTCTTGCTCGGATGCCCACTGACGTCCAACCGCCTCCTGTTTCTTCAGGGCAACAATGATCAGCAGAACTGGCGTTAGAAGAGCAAGGCCCAACCATCCCCAAGCACGCCACATTCGAAAGAGTCCGCCTCGTACCGCTTCAGATTAGGTGAGCATAGCGAGATCGCATTGCCGAGAAGTTACCCTGAAGGCGAAACCTAACGGGCAGCATGCCACTGATCCGTGCCGTTCATGATCGGCTTGGCCATTCGCGAAACTCGATCGAGAAATGGGAATCCACGTGGCCCCGAAACGGCAATGCACCGCGCGATTTGATAAATTGCAGCCTGGCAACGTTTAGGCGCATGATTGCCCGTAGCGGAGTTGCCGAATTAAGCGGCGGAGACTTAGCTGTATGGCAAAGGACAACGTCATGGGACCAAAATTCAAGCTCGGCCTGCTGTTTGGTGCGCTTGGCTTGTCAACGGCTGCGGCGGGCGTGCCTGCGGTGGACGTAGGCGAATTCACGCGTGCCGTAGAGGTCTGCGTCCAAGCGACTACAAAGCTCGGTGTCGATGACAAACCATTCTTGAGCGGGGGTTGGACAACAGAGGCTGCTAGTGGAGCGCCCGGCGATCGTTTTTATTCGAAACACGATCTCCGCGCATCTTTAGGAACCCGGCCAAGTGGAGGAAGCTGTATTATCAGCTTCAACATACGCCAGCCATATGATCTGACCGTTTTGACGCTCGCGTTAGAGCAAGCGACTGGAGTTAAAGCGGTCGCCAGCGGCTCAAGATTTTCCCTCATCTCAATAGGGAAAAATCAGCTGATAGGTAGGGTTGACCCGATACCAACTGGCTCTCTTGTAAGCGTAGCTGTCGAGATGGGGGAATAGCATTACCGCCCTCATACCGCTGCTGACCTCAGCCGGTCGATTGTCTGACGTTCGAATGCCTGCGGATCTTTAGCGGCAGTTTCGAGCAAGCGGCTGTCCAGTTCCATTGCGACGTTGCCACCAGCGAGCATGATGCCGGCGTCGCACGCGACCGCGAGCGTCCCGAGATCGTGAAGGGCGGTCATCAGCGTCAGTCCATTGTCGACCATCCCACGCAGCGCTTGGCGAAGATCGAACGCGGCAACGGGGTCCAGCCAGTTGAAGGGCTCGTCCAGTATCACCCGCGTGTGGCCCTGCGCGAACGCAAGGGCGATCGTGATCCGCTGCCGCATACCGGCCGAGCAGTCGCCGATCCAGCGGTCGAGCAAGGCGTCCAAACCGAGCGCCCCACGCAATGGGCCTAAACGGGGCCAGATCGTTTCGATATCCCCGCCGACCAGTTCCAGCACCTCGCGTCCGCGCAACGCATCGGGCAGTGTTTCGGCCGGTGGCGAAAAGCCGAAGTGCGTCGCTCGCGCCGGCCGGTCCGCGATCATCTCCACGCCATCAATGCGGCATGATCCGCTGGCGAATGGCAATCGCCCCGCAAGTGCGCGAAGCAAGCTGGTCTTGCCCGACCCGTTTGCCCCGATCAGGCCGAACCACGATCCTTCTATAACCGTCAGCTCAACGTGGCGAACGACACGCTCGCCAGTACGCTCGATCGATACGGCAGTGAGGTCGATGATCGGATTCATGCAAGCAACCAGGTCCTTGCCGCAGAGCGGCGCTGCAACTGCCACAAGATGGCAATGCCGACGAATGGCAGGATGATCGGCATGGAGAAAGCCGTCAGAATGAGTAGTCCCGTCAGTATCGAAACGATGAAATCGGCGAAGCCCTTGCCGTGGATTCGATAGGCGAGGGTTTGGAGTACCATCAGCAGCAGAGCCCCGATCGAGGTTGCCGCGACAACGGCGGCGAGGGCAGGTCCGAATGCGAAAGCGCAGACCGGTGCCGCTGTACAGACGAAGAGCATCGCGCCGCGCGCTTGGCGACCAATGATGCGCCATGCGCCCCGCCCTGCGATTGTCTGGAAGCGGACGCTGCTGTCATCGACTATAGTCAGCGCCAACCCGGATAGGGCGGTCTCGATACCAGCGACTACAACCAAGGCATTACCCCGTAGGTATTGAGCCGCAAACGCCAGTGACAGAAGCAATATGGCGGCAGCGAAGATCCCGGCACCGGGACGCTGAATCCATGATCGGAGCATCCGGCCGAACCCCGCCTTGCCCGCGCCAAAGGCGGCTATGGAGAGGCTACCTGTTACATGCCCGACGACTGCACCAATCAGATAGCCGGGTAGAATTGTAATCAGTAGGGATGGGCGGGCGATGACCGTGAAAATTGCCAGCAGTGTCAGCCCGATCCCATACCATGCGATCAAGTAACGCCTGCGGAGCTCTGGACACAGGGCGTCGGCCGCCAAGGGTCCATCGAAGGTGTGAAACGCAAGGCGTACCGCGATCAGGCGTCCGGCGGTAAGACCCATCGATACGCCGGCACCGAAGGCTGTCCAGGCGGCGATCGGCCATGCGCGATCCAAAAGCCATGAGCGCGCGGCCGCCAAAGCGAACAACAGCATCGTCGCCGCGATCAGACGGTCGTGCCAACCCGAAAAGGTAGCCCTCGCAGCGTTGATCGCGATCCGCCGATCGTAACGAAACAGGCGCGCGGCCGGTCCTGCCCCTTCCCCAACCATCAAACTCACTTCGCTTTTCGCCTTTCGGGTCGAATTCCAGCGGAGCCGACAACCTATATAAGCCGGCCCGGCCCTGCGAGGGGGAACAGCAAACGACTAGGCTTCTGATCGAGAACCGGAATTGAGACGGTCGGCGCTTCCCGCGAGGGATCGAGAAATGGGAATCCGGACGGTCGGCAATGAATGGTGGCGTCTGATAAACACCAGACAGGGCGAGGCAAGAACGGTATGCGAGCGCCATGTCAGATAAGATCCTCATCTTCCTTGGCCCTAACGAGGCGTTCGACCCTGTCGCTGTTGAGCGAGCAATCACATCTCTTGCCGATTGGACCGTCACTCAAACTGGACCAGGTATCGGGGCAGTCAGCCAATATCTTTGTGCCCGCGACGATAGCGAGTTGATCGTTCGCCTAAGTGCGGATGCTGAAACGGTAACGGTAAACGGGTATCTTGAACGCCCCGCTGCGCTGTTTGTTCTGGCATTTCAATCAGGTATTTCCAGCCCACTCCGCATCACCGACATGGGCTACAACTTCGATTTGTCACTCCGTGATTTCACCGATGCAGAGGGGCTGCAAGCGGCTGCGTCGCACTGAATATACCGGCTGATAACGGCGGTTTTGTTTCTCAAAGGGATCGAATTACGGGAATGTCCGGGTTGAGAGCTTCGTCGCGGCTCGCTGACTTACGCGTTGCTGGCGTGTAGCCGAAGCAAAGCCAAAAGGTCTTGGTAGGTATCGACGAAGCGATCGTCATCACGATGGCGTGATGCACGGGCCGCGAAAAATAGCTCATTTCTCAGAAGTTCAAGCGAGGACCTATCACGCGACTTCGCGGCGTCGGCCGCAGCTTCAAAGGAGCCGAAGTGCTCATAGCCGTTGAAGGTCATCGCAAATGTGAAGATCGCATCCCTATCGTTCTCACCAGGCAGATCAGGTAGGTCCATTGTCGCACTCCAGCAGCTTTGTACGAGTCTACGGGCGAGGCGCGGATGGCCGCAAGTGGGACGTCTCTTCGGATAAACCTCCTCCGAGGGGGCGGCGGTTGTAGGGACTGGAAGGGCGTTCTCGGAATCGATCGATAAATGGGAAAATGCCGCCTCGCCCTATTTTCTAATAAAGTTTCCGCGAGTCATTGCGATCAATGTCTCATCGTCATTGACGATCATTGGCGGTGCGTTGACGTACGAGGGATTGTCCAACCAAGGTAATATCGCAGATATGCCTGTCGTCACTGGCTCATCAACTATTTGCAGGGTCACGCGTTTGACATTGACGGAATTGGTCGCAATCAGCTCAAGCGTTTTAGGATTATTGAGGTCGCGGAATCGAACTAGGTCGGGCCAATAATCCCGCTGTCCATCTCCAGCATTAGCTGGCACTGTTCGCGGGACTGGCCATATGTTGTGGTCAGCGATCATCCGCTTGTGAAACTGATCGTACGAAAGGTAGTCCTGAATCCGATCCGTGTTTGGCCCGATCGACTTCCGACCGGAACCAACTAACGGTTGAAGAACCCCAACCGGAAGGCCATCGGCGTAATCGTAGTAACGTCTTTTGCCGAGCAGAGCAAAGACGTATTCATGCGGTGCTATCTCTATAACAACAGCTTGACCTTTTGCATCGCGGCGAACACCGCCCGCTTCTGGTCCAGGGAAACCTTTGCCCTGATCGACAGTCGTTACTTCGATGACGCTTGATCCAGCCTTCAATCCGAAAGGAGTCTCGATTTCGACTGTTAAACGATAGCGCAGTGTAGGGAGGCGTTGCACGCATCCTGCCAGTAATAGCCCACAAGCTATCAGTCCCCCTAATCCTCCTACTCGCATATAAGAGTCCGTATCGTTTGCCTGATCGCCTCGTGAACCGGCTTCGGTCACCCAGACAGAATGAACGCGACGTATGAGAATCTTATGAACGTCTCAGGTGGTCGGGTGGAGGTCAGGCGCTTCCCGTAAACGAACCCACAGCAGGAAAGTCGCCTTGGCGATTGTACCGGTCGCCGTCGCGCCATCCCCTTTTTCCCAAAATCTGTTCCCGATTGCTCTTTCCCGAAATTGCCAATCAGAGATGGGAAAACGGGAATGATCACGCCTAACGAAAGGGTGCGTTCGTTGCGCGGATCGCCAAGCTTAGCGTTCGACACTGGACGCTTTCAGGCCAACCGATTTCTACCGTGAATCTGTGTCCGGATAATGCACAGAGGCCACGATGGCGTCGTCGCGCAATCGCTGCGCTTCCAGGAAATCGGCGTATCGAGCAGCGGTCCGCCAGGCGGGCGCGATGAAGCGGCTTGGATCAAACTCGTGATGGAGCCTCATGAGGTCCGCCGCGAGCCTGCCAAGCATCGAGGCGTCCGTCGTCACTGCCGTACGGATTTGGTACACCGGAGCGCCTATTTGGATCATAACCTTTGGATGCGGATCGTCAGGCCGGGACAGGCAGCTTGCCGGCGCGCATAGCTGCGATGACACCGCCATCGATGAGCAGGTCGCTGCCAGTAATAAAGCCCGCGTCGGGGCCCAGCAGGTACGCGGCCGCAACCGCGATTTCCTCGGGCGGTGCCATGCGTTTGGACGGCGACGCGGCAATCATCGCGCGATAGCCGTCGCCGATCTCGGAGTTCAGCTCGTGTTGTGCCAGCGGCGTCACGATGATGCCCGGGCTGATCGAGTTGACCCGCGCGCCCTTTTCGCCCCACGTCATTGCCGCGGCCTGGACGCGCAGGTGATTAGCGCGCTTGGCGATCATGTAGCCGACGAGAGAATTGGTGACGTCCTTCAGGAACGGCAGGTCGAGCAGCTCGTCGGCGGGCGCGAACGCCAGCGCGTGCTCCTGATCTTCCGGCAACTGACGCATCATGTGCCCCGCCATGCTGGAAATGATGACGCTGGCGCCGCCTGGGGCGATGATGCGCTCAAACTCCTCGAACACCACGGCCGAGCCGTAGAGATCGACTTCGAGTACCTTCTGCGGAGGCGCCATGTTGGGCGACAGACCGGCGGTGTTGACCACCTGCATGACCGGTCCGAGCGATGCCGCCTTGTCAGCCAGGGCCCGTACGGACCCACGCGAGGCCACATCGACGATCTGCGTCTCAACGAGGTAGCTCGCATCCCTCATGCTTTCGGCCGCGGCCTCGAGCACCACCTCATTGAAGTCGGCCAGCAGCACCGTTTTTCCGAAGCCCTGTCGTTTGGCGATCGCCAAACCGATGCCGCCCGCACCGATCACTACGATAACGTCTGCCATTTTCTGCCTTCCTCATGTGCAATGCCAGCGCGAACGCGCTGTCGAATGTCGTTGGTGCTATGTAGTTCCAGATGGAGCGGGCCAGGAGCCGGCCCGCTCCGCGGTCAATCACTTCGGGGCAAGCTCGCCGTAGAACCACGACGCGGTTACGCCGCCATCCATCAGAAAGTCGCTGCCGGTGATGAACGCGCCGTCGCGCCCCATCAGCAACGCACCCAGCACGCCGACCTCGTCGGGCGTGCCGGCGCGACCCACTGGCGAATGGTCGATCATGCGGCGATAGCCCTCGCCACGCGGGCCGGAGAGTTCGTCGTTCGCCAACGGCGTCATGATGATGCCAGGGCTGATCGTGTTCACTCGCGCACCGCGCTTCGCCCACTTCACTGCCTCCGCCTTCACGCGCAGAGAATTGGCGCGCTTGGCAATCTGATAGGCGTTGAGAGGGTCGGTCACGACGTCGGGCTGAAGCATCGGCAGCGCCATCAGCTCTTCGACCGGGGTTGTCGCCAGCGCCGTGTCCTCCTCCGCGGTCAGTGCGTGCAGACGGTGGCCGGACTGCGAGGCGATGACTATACCCGACCCGCCCTCAACGATCACCTTGCCAAACTCCTCAAGGAGCAGCGCGGTGCCATAGAGATCGACGTGAAGGATCAGCTCGGGCGGTGCCTGGGAGGGCGAGACGCCGGCGGCATGGATTACCCCGAAGACATCACCGATCGCCGTCGCCGTGGCGACCAGCGCTTCGACGGACTCACGCTTCGACACGTCGACCGTGGCGGTGCTGACGACGAACCCGGCGTCGCTCATCACCTTGGCGGCTGCATCGGCCGTTTCCTGCCGCAAATCCGCGAGCAACACATGCTTGCCGGTGCTGACGCGGCGGGCGATGGCCTGGCCGATAGAGCCAGCTCCAATAACTACGATCACTTGGGTCATTGTTCGTTCCTTGGTCGAAGTGCGCAGGAGAAAGACGCCGCCTGCGTTGCAATCGGCGGGAGATGTCATTTTTGGATGGCTTCCAAGTCGTCACGCACGCGCTGCGGCTCATCTGCCAACGGTTGGTTGTCGGCGTCACGGATCGCGTCGAGCGAGGCGGGATCGTCGGACTCGAGACTGGCGAAGACCTGGGCAAGATCGGTCTGCGCGCCGCCTTTTTCGGCAACCAGCTCGAACGTCTTGTTCTCCGCGGTGCCGCTGGTCAGGCTGTCGACCAGCACCCGAGCGATCTGTGCGCGGGCGATTGCCCCATCAGTTGCGTCACCGGCTTGCCGGGTGTCGCCCTGAAGCATGACGATCCGCTGTTCGTCCGCAGCCTGATAATCGAACCAGCCAGGCCGAACGATCGTGTAGGGGCGCTTGCTCGCGCGAACGAGGCGTTCGGCCCGGCGCTTCCAGTCATGCGCTTGCGTTCGCCGGTTGTAGTCGCTGGTGCGATTGGTGACGCCGATCGCTGTCATTAGTGCGATCCGCGCTGGCCGGTCCCCGAGCGCGGTGAAGATGTTGCGTACGCCGCCATAGTCGACACTCTCGGCACCGGCCTTGCCGGCGCCCTCGGAACCGAGCGTCAGCACGACCGCATCGATGCCCTCGACCGCAGCGGCGAGCGTTTCGGGACGGGTCACGTCGCCGACGATCGTCGGTGCGCTAGCAGGCAGGCGTGCTGCCTTGTGGGCGTCCCGCACCAGCGCACGAACCGAATGGCCATGTCGCAGCGCCTCGGCCACGACAAGCCGCCCGATGCTGCCGGTCGCGCCGACGACCAGGACGGTCAGGGAAGGCTTCGAAGTCATGACATCACCTTTCGATTAGTGCGAGCTGCAGGGAGGAAAAGGCGCGCGCAGACGAGGCTACCGATGCCCGCAACGCCGACCACCCAGCCGACCGGCCAGGGGGTGCCGTCGGCGAATGCTCCGACCAGCGCCGACCCGATAATTCCCGCTCCGTAATGGATTGCTCCAACAAGTGCAGAGGCCGTGCCTGCGCGTTCTGGGAAGCGTGCCAGGGCACCGGCGATTGAGTTGGCGACGATGAGGCCCGACATGGCAGAAAACAGGAACAGCGTCGTCGCAAGGCCGGTCAAGCCGCCCCATCCGGTGCCCCCGGCGATGGCTACGGCAATGCCGAAGATTGCTGCACCTACGGTGCCGAGCCGCAGCAGCCGGTCACTCCCCAGCTTCGTGACCAGCCGGGTGTTGACCATATTCATCGCCATGATGCCGGCAATGACGCTCCCGAACAGCAGACCGTAGAGCTGCGCAGGCACATGATAGTAGCTGATGTAAGCGAACGGCGTGCCGGCGATGTAGGCATAGACACCGAGGTAAAAGAACGCTCCGACGCCTGCGTAGCCTAGGATCGCGCGCTGGCGCAGCAGGTGGCTATATTCCGCGATCGCCCGGATCAGTGGCTCCCGGCTGCGCTGCGCAGGGGCCAGCGTTTCGGGCAAGGTGAAGAGGGCCGCTAGGGTCAACAGTCCGACGCCGACCAGCAGCCAGAAGATGACGTGCCATGAAGCAACCGCGAGAATCTGCCCGCCAACCAGCGGGCCGATCAGCGGCGCGATCGCCATGATGACAATCAACGTCGATAGCATCTGAGCGGCGCGGTCGCGGTCGTACATGTCGCGCACCATCGCGCGTGCCAGCACGACGCCGGCACAGGCACCGACTGCCTGCACGACGCGCCAGCCAATCATCTGCCACGCCGTGTCCGACAGCGCACAGCCGGCCGACCCAATGATGAACAGCACTATGCCCGCTGCAACCGGCAGCCGGCGACCATAGCGATCGCCGATCGGACCCCACAGCAACTGGCCGAGGCTAAACCCCACCAGATACCCTGAGATCGTCAGCTCCATCGTGCCACTGGACGACCCGAGTGCCTCCCCCATCGTCGGCAACGCCGGCAGATAGATATCGGTCGAGATCGACCCGAACCCCATCAGGACGCTTAAGATTGCCATAACGCGCAGGCTTCGACCGTGGGCGGTCATTGCGGTCGGCAATGCCGGGGCGATCAGGGTGTCGTTGTCGGGCATCGTCAAAAGTCGAGCATTCATGAGGTCCACCTGTCCGGCACCGAACGGCACCGACGCGACCATCGCGTCATCCTCAATTTAAGATGCAGGCTTCCCAGCGATTAGACGGCAAGATCGGCATGCGGTGATATCCGTCATTCATGAAAGCCCCGGCTATCAATCCGCAGCGGAGGGGCGCGAACTGAGTTCGAGCCAGTCCAGCTCTTCCTCGACAGCGCGATACGCTTCGTCGCCGATCGTCCCGTTCGCGCGCAGTGTATCGATCGCGTGGCGCGATGCCGGGATCATGCGCTGCCGCAGCGTGTTGTCGGAGGAAGCCCGTGGATCATCGCCGGCTTGCGCGACACCCAGCGCCTCGCGATATTCGTGGCGCAGACGCTCCGCCGCAGGACTGGCGTCATTATCAAGCGTTTGCATCGCCGCATCTATCGCGCCCGCCCGTGCGGTCGCCATCTCATCCGAGACGATCGTATCAGCCGGAAACCGCAGCGCGCGCAGCAGCGGCTTGAGCGTCAGGCCCTGGATCACCAGCGTCCCCAGCACCACGACAAACGCCACCAGCAAGATGAAATCGCGGTAGGGGAAGCCTTCCGGGACGGCGAGCGCGGCTGCGAGGGTGACAATGCCGCGCATCCCCGACCACCCGACCAGGACGCCACTCTTGAGGGTGCCCGCCCAGCTCCGCAGTGCGTCGTCCGGTTTGCGCGAGAGGCGATGTGATGCACCGTAGAACAGCACCCATGCGAGCCGGACGACGATGACTATCCCGAGGATCGCAAGCGCATAGAGCGGATAGGTTGCCCGTTCCACGCCATCGAGCCGCTCGAGGATCGGTCGCAGTTGCAATCCGATCATCGTGAACGCCAGCACATTCAGCACCAGCGTCAGCGTTTCCCAGGTCGCAAACGACAGGACACGGACCGACGTGTGCGATGAAGACGAGCTGCGCCGCCCCGCGGTCAAGCCGAATACAACGATCGTGACGACGCCCGACAGCTCCAGCCGCTCGGCCACTATCCACACACCGAACGTCGTCACGAACTGGATGATCGTAGCGATTGCCGGATGTTCGATCGGCGCGGTCAAGCGGATGACCAGCTTTGCGAGCACCCAACCGACTACGACACTACCGACCGTGACCAGCGCGAAAGCCGGAACGGCATCGGCAGGCCGGAAGGAGCCGACCGCGACCGCCGCTACCGCCAGCTTGTAGACAAGCAGCGACGACGCATCGTTGAGCAGACTTTCGCCTTCCAGGATCGAACGGATGCGATGGGGCGGTGCGACGGAGCGCATGACGGCCAGTGCAGCTACAGCATCAGGGGGTGCCAGCAGGGCGCCAAGCGCTATTGCAGCCGCCCACGGCATGTCCGGCAGAAAGATGCGCGCTACTACCGCTACCGCGATCGTCGTCAGTCCGACCGCGACAAGCACCAACGACAATACCGGCCGCCAATTTGCCCGCAGATCACGCAATGACGTGTCGTGTGCGGCATCGAGCAGCACCGGCGCGACGAAGAGCGCGAGGATCAGGTCCGGCGGTAGATCAAGCCGCGGCGTCCCTGGGATCAACGCCAGGGCCACGCCGCCCAAGGCCAGCAGCGTCGGATACGGCACGCCGATCTGGCCGGCCAGGATCGAGAGTAAGGCGGCACCGAACAGCAGGAGCAGGATTGTCTCAAAGATAATCAATTCGACGCTCCCGTTGTGGCCTGCCCATGCCCCGAATGGGCGTCGCAGCCTTGCCTACACTGGACGTGCGGCGTCGGTGAAGAAACTCGGATCAGCGTGCCGCCTGCGCTCGGATCTTGGCGATCGCTGCGTTGAATCCATCGGGACAACCGCTCGCGCCTGCCAGCTTGCTGACCTTCACTTGGTCGATCGGCCTGCCGACAACGACCGCGGGGACGGCAGCGGCAAAGCGTTTCTGGTAGCCAAGCGATGTCGGATCCTTTGCCGGCGTCCCGACTTCGACGCGCGCGACGATGCCCCGCACCAGCCTGACCCGCACGACGAGTGAGGACGGCAGGCCGCCATATTGCCCGGTCGCAGTGTAAACGCCGTCGGCGTAGCGCGATGCCTTGGAGGCAGCTTCGCTAGGTTCGACGGTTTGCGCGTCGGCCACCGGGGCCTCGGCGCCCAGTAACGACGCGGAGACCCCGGCGAGCGTGGCGGCATGTTTGGGCGATAAGCGCATGAACGTTCCTTTAGTCGATGAAGAGTTCGCCACCGAAGCACGGCGACATCTCGGCACGGCCGTCCGCGAACATCAGGGCATATGAAAATGCGAACGACCCGGCGAGATCGCCGGGGGGTATGAAGAACAGCGAGGTCGAAAGACCGTCCGCGATCATCGCGCTGTCGGCGCGGACCCAAGTCGCGACTACCTCTCGGGCAGGACGGCCGGTGCGTCCGTCAAGGGGTCGGTTCCGGCTGAGGGCGAAATGACACCCTAAGCGGCGGTATCCTTGGGCCAGAGGTATTCGCCAGTGAGGAGGATATGCGCCCATCCGAGCGGTGAGATATGGGCGAGAAGGTGATCGGGCGTCTCGAGCCCTTCGCGGCGTCGGGCTTCGACGGCATGGCCGAGATGCAGGGTGTTCCAGTAGACGATGATGGCGGTGAGCAGGTTGAGGCCCGCGATCCGATAGTGCTGGCCCTCGGTGGTGCGGTCGCGGATCTCGCCCTGACGGCCGATGCGCAAGGCGTTCTTCAGCGCGTGGTGCGCTTCGCCCTTGTTGAGGCCGACCTGGGTACGGCGCTGCATGCCGGCATCGAGAATCCATTCGATGATGAACAGCGTCCGCTCGATCCGGCCGACCTCGCGCAATGCAGCCGCCAAATCGTTCTGGCGCGGATAGGCGGCAAGCTTGCGCAGGATGCGGCTCGGCGCAACTTGGCCAGCGCTCATGGTAGCCGCGCAGCGGAACAGATCGGGCCAGTTGGACACGATCAGTGCGTCGCGTGCCTTACCGCCCACCAGCGGGCGCAATTCGCTCGGCGTGGCCGCGGGATCGAACACGTATAGCCGTTTGGACGGAAGGTCGCGGATACGCAGTACGAGGCGGTAACCGAGCATGGCGCTAATTCCGAACAGATGGTCGGTGAACCCGCCGGTGTCGGCATACTGCTCCTCGATCCGTCGCCCGGCCTCGTTCATCGTCAGCCCGTCGAGCAGATAGGGTGCCTCGCTGACTGTTGCGGGGATGGTCCGCGATGCGAACGGCGCGAAGCGGTCGTTGACGTGAGTATAAGCCTTGATGCCGGGGTCGTTGCCGTAGCGGGCATTGACGGTGTTCATCGCCTCGCCCTGCCGCGCGGCGGGGTAGAACTGGCCATCGGCCGAGGCAGTGGTGCCCATGCCCCAGACCCGCGCCATCGGCAGCGCACCTTGCGCGGCGACCACGTTGGCCAGCGCCTGGTCGATCGCCGCGCTTTCGACATGCCAGCGTGCGAGACGGGACAGTTGCCAGTAATCATGGGTGTTGGACGCCTCGGCCATCTTGCGCAGGCCCAGGTTCAATCCCTCGGCGAGCAGGACGTTGAGCAGGCCGATCCGGTCGCCACACGGAACACCGGTGCGCAGATGGGTGAAGGCGTCGGTGAACTCCAGCGCGGCGTCCACTTCGAGCAGCAGGTCGGTGATGCGGATGGGCGGCAGGCGACGGTAAAGGTCCAGCACCAGGTCATCGATCCCGTCCGGCGCATCGGCGGTCAGGCGATCGATGCGCAGCGTCCCGTCCTCGATGCTGCCTTTCGGGATCGTACCGTTGCGCGCGGCGCGACTGAGCCGGGCAAGGCCATCGGCAAGTCGCGCCTTGCGGTCGGCGAGCCAGACATGCGGGTCGGCCGGGACCGCCAGCTTCGCAGCGCGCGCGACCTCCATCGGCACGAGGACGTTCCGGAGGTCGCCGTAGCGATGCGAGCGGTCGAGCCAGACGTCGCCCGAGCGAAGCGCGTCGCGCAGGTGGAACATGACTGCGACTTCCCGAAGGCGCGCATCATCGTCGCCCTTCGCCCGCAACTGACGCCGCCATTTGGAATGTGGGCGCAGGAAATCATCGGTAGCCGGAAGTGCGCCTCTGGTGGCGATGGCGGTCACAGCATCCAGCAAGGGCCGGGCGACCGGCGCGGCTTCGAGGTCGAGGCAGCGCAGCATGCGCGGGGCATAGCGCCGGAAGCGATGATAGCCCTGATCCACATGGGCCAGCGGCTCGTCGCCCAGCGTGTCGGTCAGCGTTCTGGCCGTCGCGACGAGACGGGTGAGATGATCCCATCCCGCAACACGCGCGACCGCATCCTCCAACGACGCGCCGTCGCCATGCGCTTCGAGCAGCGACTGGCCAAGCGCAGTGAAGCCGCTCAGCGTCGCAGTGACCCCACCTCTGGTTTCCGCGGCGCGTACATCATGTAGCTGCTTCGCCTCGCGCCAGGTGCGCCCGACAATCCGGTCATGCGTCTCGATCACTGCATCCGTGGTCGCGGTGGCCCACTCGATGATGCAGACCGCGAGGATGGCGCGACGCCGGTCGGCGCCGAGATCGCGCAGGCCATCGACGAAGTAACGCTCGCCCTGTCGGCGCAGCCGGGCGACGCGATGCGGCGGGACGTCGCCGAGCAGGCCGGCATCAAGGTTCATCGCACGCACGAACTCAAGCCGGTCGAGCAGTCGGTTTGCCGCGGCGGAATTGTTGCCCGGCTCAATCCGGCGCAGCCAGATGAAGCGGCTGATTGCCCCCGGCAGCATTTCGGTCGTCAGCCGGTCAAGCCGGGTGCAGGCGACAAGATCAAGGCGCGATGCGATGCGCTTCTCGATGCCGCGTTCGGCCGCGACGAGCGCATCCGCGCACAAGCGCTCGATCGTCGTGATCGCCGGCAGGATGGTCATGGTATCGCGGCAGCGGGCGATGAAGCGCCGGGCAAGATCGTCGTTCGAGTGTGCCTGCTCGGCTTCGGCGAACAGCCAGTCACGGAACGTCCGTGCCGGCGCGCCCTGACCGGGGAACGTCCTGTATCCGTAGATGGAGCGCAGCACGTCCATATGTTGTTGGCGGGTCTGACGCCGGACGGCGTAACGAACGAGCGCGTCGCCGGCGATGCCGAGCTGGGCACCAAGGAAGGTGGACACCGCGATCGGGATCATCTCGCCCGGTGCGAGCATACGACCGGGATAACGCAGTGCACAGAGTTGCAGTGCAAAGCCGATCCGGTTCTCCGGCCGGCGTCGCCTATCGATATGGATCAGGTCGTCGTCGGCTAGGATGTAATGCCGCAGCAGCGACGCCTCGTCGGTCAGCAGGTCGAGCAGCGATGACCGCTGCCGGGCGCTCAGGATATGGCGTCTCGGCATGCGGCAGTGTCCCTGTTGAACAGAAGTCTGTTTTGGACAACACTGACCCCACGCAAATCAAGGGTTTTTGAGGCCTGATTTCGGGAAGGTTCAATTGGGACAACGTGCCGCCATCTACGCCCGCGTTTCGACCGCCGACCAGTCGTGCGAGCGACAGCTGCGCGATCTTGCCGGTTTCGCCGAGCGGGGCAGCTATGAGGTGGTCGAGGTCTTCCGCGAAACCGCCTCGGGCATGAAGGCCAACCGCTCGGCACGCGGGAAAGTGATGAAGCTGGCGCAGGCGCGGCACATCGACGCGATCCTCGTCACCGAACTCAGCCGCTGGGGGCGCTCGACGCAGGACCTGCTTGATACGCTCAACCGGCTGTCGGGTTGGCGCGTGTCGGTAGTTGCGATGAGCGGCATGACGTTCGAGGTCGATACGCCTCACGGACGGATGATGGCGACAATGCTTGCCGGCATCGCGCAGTTCGAGCGCGACATGCTCAGCGAGCGCGTTCGGTCCGGCCTCGCCGCGGCGAAAGCGCGGGGCCGCAAGCTCGGGCGGCAAATCGGTGACCGTCCCAAGTCCGACCGTCTCGCACCCAGAGTGCTCGCGCTTATTGTGGAGGGGCGCAGTTATCGCTGGATCGCGCGTGACCTAGGCCTTAGCAAAAATACCGTTGCCGCAATTGTTGGGCGATCCCGAGCCGATGCGTCTTCCGATGTCGAAAAGATGGAATAAGTGGTAGCAGGCATCCACATACGCAAATTTGTTGCGCGCGGTTTCTAAATCTAGGGAGATAATATGCTTGCGCTCATCATGTTAGCAGCAACAATTGATATCCGTCGTGATGCGCCGCCCGTTACCCTGGAGCAAGCTCGTAGCATGTCACCAGCCGACTTAGGCGATGCGTTACTCAAGGCTGGTCATTCGCCTATTGTAGAGGCGGTTGTTGGACCTGAGGGAATGCTTCCTCCACCCCCTCCAGATTTACCCGAAGAAAGCGAAATCAAGCTTTTCTCTGCGGCAGAACCTGCTCAGCAACCCGATTTCTGCGAGAAGACAAGGGCAGTGGTGACGTTAGAACCTGTGCTACGTGTTCAAGGAAAATTACCGCCATCGCGACCAAAATCTGTGTTGCTGACGAAGTTATACCGAATGGCGGTACAAAAAAATGGAGCATCGCAATGTGAAGCGAAACGCTACGAGTTTTTTTCTTTGGACGAAAAACTAGCTGGTCGGACGTTTACGATTCTCCGTTTGCTCAACTCTTTACAGATAAACGGGGATCGTAAGGTTCTTGTTAGCATTGACGACCAAGAGGCTCGTGGCATGCGAGACTATGTCAGGAAGAATCCTTCCCAAGCGAAGGGCCTACTAAAAGAGTATACAACGCCAATAACCAATGGTCGCATTGCGATCGAGAGATTTCCAATCTCAAGCATCAGCAACGTAAGAAATTACGTCAAAGCTTGGGATGACACCTTATCAGATTCCGATCTGAAAGATGAGAAGGGACACGATCTGGAAGCCATATCTCTTTTCGCAGGCGGGACTTGGAACGCTGGAATCGTATTGGATGGCGGCAGGATAGTGAAGGTTCGCTTTAAGAAAGCCATCCCGCCTCCCTTTTAATCTTCAACTTTGAGGCAGAAGAATGGCGCAATATCGGTATACCTCGGCTTCAGAACCGGAGGCTAGCTCAGCACCAACCAACTGCTTAAGGTGTCATTTCGCCCTCAGCCGGAACTGACCCCATGTTGGGCGCCGCCAAGATAGCGGCGGGCGGTCTGGCTACCGGGTTGGTCGTGATCGGCTTACACATCTAGGTGGTTCGGCTTGACGCATGGAGGCGGTTCGCAGCCCCGTATGGAGTGCATAGGAATGTCGTAGGGCAGTGCATTTAATATTAAAGGCGGTGCCTTTGGCGCTAGATTAGGTTTCCCGGGACACGCAGATCAAGATCGAGGTCAAGCCTCTCGATGCCAAGCGCCGCGATCGCAAGGTCGAGAAACTCCATCATCGATAGGCCATCCTGGCTTGTCAGCAGGGCGAAGCACAGCCCCTACCCTGACGTTATCGTCGTCAGAAGCCACGACGATGATGACGTAGCCACGCGGCACCGTCACAAAAATCTGATATCCCTGGATGCCATCGGAGTAGGCCAGCCCCGTCGCGCCCGAGACGTAATTGACGCGGAAGAGGCCGGGCAAATCCAGATCCCGGACCGGCGTGACGAGATCAAACGTCACCACGTTGTTCGTGAAGTTGGCCGTCGCAGCCGGGATCGGCAGAGTATCAACCCGTGCCACGGGATACCCGGAAAGCGGCTGGGCGATGATCCCTTGCGCGATCGCGCTGAGATCGTCAGCACCGATGTCGCTGGTTTTGGCCGGCGAGCTGCGCGGCCAGCCGCACGCGAGGACAGCCCACTCCGGCGGGACTATCTCGTCCGGGTCGTCGGAATATGCCTCAGCGTCCTTGAACCAGACAATCTTGCCCCTTCCGATGGCAAGATAGTCGACCCCGTCGGCCGGGGAGAATAGCTGCGGTTCAGACATGAGAGACAAACGCCTTTGAAGCTGAAGATCCGGGTTAATCGATGGGCTCTGGATCGTCGTTGGATATTAAAACGGACTGCAGGCGAACGAGTTAGGAGCGGAATAGATCGCCCTCGATTGCCTGGAAGATAGCCATGTTGATGACGGCCGCCCTCGCCTGCCCAGTACGCTTCGCGACCTGGTCGACACGTTCGAGCAACTCTGGTGCGATCGTCAGAGTGATCTGACGCTTGTTCCCCTTCTTGATCCCCTTCTCGTATTCTGCCGGCGCATCCTTAGGGACCGGCGAGGCATCGGGCGCACCGCTGATGAAGGCGTCCTGTGCGGCCATTGAGGCGGCGCTGGAAACCGGCTTGGGGCGGGGTGTGATAGCCATTGGTCTGGCTCCTATCAGGATCGCGAAGGAATATTAAAAAGCGATGCAATTAGCGTGTCTAGCTCGACCGCGGCTTTGGTGTCCTTGGCGGCCAGTTCCGAGACCGCGAGACCCGCGCCGCCTGCATTGCTGAACGCCTTGCGGCGCCGGATGGGGGAGGGGAGGTACTCAAACTGTGGGAAGTCCTTGACCGCCGCAGCGGCCTCCGCGTTGTCGGTCGACTTCTCACCGGGATCCGCCTGGTTCATCACGGCGAAACAGCGAAGACCGTCTCGCACGCTCCGCGCCTCATCAATCAACGCTGCCATGTCCTCGAGCGCCCAGACGTCATAGGAACGCGGCGCAAACGGGACGAGGAGCACATCCGACAAGACGAGCGCGGCTCGCAGGGCGGTGGAATCGCGCCCGCCGGCATCGATGATGATGTCCTGCCACTTGTCCCGCTGCTGCTGGATCTGCGCACGCAGTGCCGGGCCGTCAGGATATTGGGCGCAAGCAATGCCAGGGAGGCGACCAGCCTGAGCCCGAGCGGCGATGGCTGCTGCGGCGGTTCCTTGACGATCTCCATCAACGAGCCACACATCTCTGCCGGCCATCGCCCTCGCGATTGCGATTTGAACGGCTAAGGTGGTTTTACCAACGCCACCCTTTGTATTTCCTATCGTGACAATCACGGAAGCACCCCAAAAGGATATTAATGTCACCTATATATCCGCGCCGTTTCGCGGTGTCAAAGCTAAGCTATGATTACGACATGCTTTGGATATTAAAGGGATGTTAGGTTCACAGGTAAAGACGCGTCCAACAGGGTTATCCCAACGTGCACGTCGGCAACGGAGCTAAGGGGCCGGTGCGCGAGGGCAGGGGGAGTCCTAATTCTCGCCAACCATCGATGATCGAAACCGCCAGGGCTTACCAATTAGGACCGGGGAGCGAGGCTCAGCGCTTGTCGGCGCAAGGAACGGGCACAGATATACGCTTACGACCGAACCAGTCGTACCGCGCTGACCGCGATCGTCCCGCGTGGGATCAGAGAACGGAATGTTTCGCAGTCAGGAGGGAATGGCAATCATCAGGTCGGGACGGTCTCCCAAACCTTCAATCCGCATCGCCAGGCGCCAAGCGTCCCCATTCTTTAATGTGAGGCAGGGATGACAGTTCGCAGCGATGATTTTCAGCGCCTCGCTTGGGGGTGCTGACCTGAGCCCTTCAGATTGGTCCATTCTTTGTGAGAATTTCCCGGTTAGGTTTGGCAGGTGCCGGCCGAGGGAATCCGCCAATGAAGAAGTCGAGGTTCAGCGAGCAGCAGATAGCGTTCATCCTCAAGCAGGCTGAGGATGGAACAACCGTCGAGGAGGTTTGCCGGAAGGCGGGCATTTCCATCCAGACCTACTACCGATGGCGTAGCAAATACGGAGGGCTGATGCCGTCGGAGATGAAGCGCCTCAAGGTGCTGGAGGAGGAGAACGTCCGGCTGAAGCGGCTGGTGGCCAACCTCAGCCTGGACAAAGAGATGCTGCAGGATGGCATCCGCCGAAAAATGTAAGGCCTGATCGAGCCCGGGAGATCGTCGGCTATTTGCAGGCGAGCTACCAGGTCAGCGAACGGCGAGCTTGCGGCGCGTTTCCGATCAATCGATCGACCCAGCGCTATCAGTCCCGCCGCCTCGATCAGGCCGGCCTCAAGATGCGGATCAAGGAGTTGGCTGCGACCCGTGTTCGCTACGGGTATCGACGCATCCATGTGCTGCTGCGGCGTGAGGGTTGGGAGATCAACCACAAGCGCACCCACCGCCTGTATCGCGAACTCGGGCTGCAGCTGCGCAGCAAGACCCCCAAGCGCAAGGTGAAGGCTAAGCTGCGTGACGACCGGACGCCGGCAACGGCGCCCAACGGGTGCTGGTCGATGGACTTCCTGTCAGACCAGTTGTTTGACGGGCGCAAGATTCGCGTGCTGTCAATCGTGGACAATTTCACGCGCGTGTCACCAGCGCTCGACGTACGGACGAGCTATCGCGGTGCTGACGTGGTTGAGACCCTCGACCGCATCGCCGCGGCTCATGGCCGCCCCAGACGCATTCGCCTGGATAATGGCCCGGAATTCATCTCGAAGGATCTCGACCTGTGGGCCTATCAACATGATGTGGTGCTGGACTTCAGCCGCCCCGGCAAGCCCACCGACAATGCGTTCGCGGAGGCGTTCAACGGCCGCGTGCGGGCCGAATGCCTCAATGCGTACTGGTTCTTGAGCTTGGACGACGCACGGGAAAAATGTGAGGCGTGGCGGCGCGACTACAACGAGCACCGTCCGCACAGTTCCCTCGGCAACCAGACCCCGATGGAGCGCGCCTTTTCGTCAGGGCAGGCATGCCTGCCCTGACGAAAAGAGAGCCGGTTTCTCATAAAGACCGGACCAGAGAAGGGGTGAGGCTCATACCAACCCCGGACTCCAGTTATGACTGGTAGAGCTTTGGGGAGCACGTCACTTCTCCGCCTGCGCCTGCGCAACATCTTCGTTTATGTCAGCCAGTATCACGGTTGCACCCTGCTCGGCCGTGATGCGCGCCGAGGCCGGACCAATACCCTGAGCGGCGCCGGTGATCAGCGCGATCTTTCCGTCGGGTCTGAGCGTCATATCGTTTTCTCCATTGTGTTCGCCCCCAAACTTATTAGTTGATGGTTTGTTCACAACAGAATGAACGTCAAGGCTGATTTTGTTGTTATCGCCGTCGGCATGCTCGGAATGAAGGTAAACAAAGAGACGGCGTTGCTTATGTACGGCGATTGACCAGTTCGAGCACACTTATCGATTGTCATTCATTGGTGACATTGAGGTGGTGTGGTTCGCTGATGGGTCCGGGGAGACACGATTTCAAGCATGCGAACGACAAGCAAACCGTACCGAATCCAAAGCGTCACTCGGCACAGCAATCGATGGTGGTGCAAATCGGCTAAAAACCGCCAGAGACAACGGCCTCATGTCTCGATGCTTGACGGGCAGAATGCTAACCCGTTACCTGTGTGTTCCTTCGACACCATGAATATTTATTACCTTTGCGCACGTGGCTGACAATAGCTTCCGCCACGCCAGACGATTGTGCACTATGCTCCTCTGATCTGACAAGGAACCATGATGTTGGCGACCGAGATGATTGTGCTGAGCGCGTCCGTCGTCTTGCTACTGATCCATATCCAGATCCAGGGTGGTGCGGTGACAAGGGAGCGCGGCAAGGCGTGGAACCTCAGTTCCCGCGACGGGCTGCAACCGCCACTCGGCAAGACAGCAGCGCGCGCGCAACGAGCGCTCGACAATTACAAGGAGACATGGCCCGCGCTCATCGCGCTGACGCTGGCGCTCGAAACAACGGGAAGGGCGGGCGGGATCGGCGCGGCTGGCGCAGTCGTCTGGCTGGTCGCGCGCGTAATCTATCTTCCACTCTACCTAAAGGGTGTCGAAAGGTGGCGAACGGGCGTTTTCGTCCTGTCCCTGGCTGGTATCGTCGCTATGCTGGTACGCCTTATCGGCCTGTTCTAACCGCATGTCCGGCTGCAGTGCCATTGACGACCTGCCAACCGATGCGACCACACAAGCGCCGAACGACCTGCCGCTCACAAGTTCGTTAGACCCTCGAATTCCGACAAGCGGCAGGTGTCCGGCAGGCGAAAGTTACCGGATGTTGGCGAAGTCGGCATCGATCGCAGCGAGCTGCTCGTCGGTGATGCCACCCTTCGACATGCCCTGAATGGTCTTCAACGACTTGCCCTTCACGAACATAAGGCCGTGCTGCTTTGTCATTCCGGGGATATGCGCCTCGATGATTGCCTTGGCTGCTGGGTCCGAGAGCAGCTTGGAGAGAGGCGTCGTTGCGGTCGAATATCGAGGTGTTGCAGCTTGCGCATGAGCAGTCTGTGCCTGGACACCGGTCACCGAGACGCAAGCAGTAAGGAAAGCAGCGATGGGAAACGAGAAGGAACGCATGATATTCTCCTAAATGAACAAGCGTGCCCACTAAAGGAGCAGGCAAAGGCGGGGGCGGGGATTAGTAGCCGTAGTAGTCCTGTTCGTAGACCACGCGCGGCGGGGGGGGCGGCGCGTAATATAGGTCGCGATAGACAACACGTGGGGGCATAGCTGGCGGGGGAGGGGCATCGTAGCCGCGGCTGTCATAACCACGCGCGTCTGCCGCTACCGCCGCACCAATTCCTAATCCGACCAATCCGCCAAGGATGGCACCGGCAGCCGCGCGATCGTTGCGCCGGCCCCATCCGTGATTGCTCCATCCACGAGTGCCCCAGCCGCGATCTGCCCAGCCGCGATCACCACCTCGCTGAGCCTGGGCGGGCATTGCGCCAACAAGGCTTGTAGCTAGCGCTAGACCAACGGCAGCCTGATGCATCCATCGTTTCATAATCAACTCCCTCAATGTTCATTCCGTTTAGCTATGACTGAATGAACAAGAGATGACCAGAGATTTGTCGCAATCGAAGCGAGCCTATTGCTCCTGTCGGCTCTCGATCAAACCACGGCACACGCTCAGGCCGAAGCGGCACTGCGCAGCGCCGAAACCGTCACCCACCAGCCTGGCGGCCGGTGAGCGATTACCGGAGCAGGCCGTGAGCCCCCTCGCCACCGGGTCGGCTGAATCAAGAAATCAACCAGGGTATCATCGATCGAGACTTCGGCGCGGCATTCGGCGAGGTCTACACCGACAACCGCCCGCGCCACAGCATCGGCTGCAGGAAATATCAGCCCAGTAGCACCGCACCTGCGCTCGGCATCACGGACATCATCGTGCCGTCAATCGCGATCACGCCGTAGATAGGCCTGAACTGGTCATAAAACAGGCTTGGGCGGCCTCGAGACCCGAAGCCGCCCCTTGATACCTTGCGCTTCAATAACCGATCTGCGCTGTTACATTCCGGCCACGTTGCTGGCCTTCACCGTGCTGATGTGGCGCTCGACAATCGGCAATGCCGTCGAAGCGACCTGCTTCAGAGCTGGATCGTTTCCGTCAAGGACATACCCCTTGTGGACCGCCCAGGCGGTTTGATGGGCCTGCATCTGCTGCTGCATGTACAGTTGATCGAAGGTTGCCTTCGGGGCCTTCTTAAGGAGCTCAATCTTCGACGCGTTTGCTACCGAAAGCTTGGGCGACGGCTTGGTGATGGTACGATCGGGATTTTTGAGAGCGGCCATCAACGACTGTGTGGTTGTAGTGTGATCGGCGATCATCTGGCGGGCGAAGGATTTGACGTTCGCGTTTTTCGTTTTGGAGAGCGCTATCCGGCTTGAGGCGATTTCATAATTGTCGCCATCTGCGGCTGCGTTCACGTAGTCGGACGCGGATTGCCCACTGATCGGGGATACACCGACGTCGGTAGCGGAAAGCGTACCCGTTACCGCCGTTGGATCCTGCGCGAGGGCGGGCGCAGAAACCGAGAGTGAAATTGCGAGTAAAACCATGCCAATCTTGGATTTATTCATAAAAAGTCCCTTTAAATTAAGTGATTTTACACTGTACTAACTGCGAAATGCTCGTGAGCGAGGATGGATCCCACTCTGTAGAAGGGAACACTATCGCGCTTGTGCGGCAAGCATCGCCGAACGCAGCTCCTCCTTCGAAATGCTGCCATCATGGTTGGCATCGACCTCTGCGAAATGCGCTGCGAGAAGAGCGTTACCCGCACTCGCTTCGGCCTGTGTGATCTTGCCATCGGCGTTCGAATCCAACTGCTTGAACGCTGCGTCGAACTCGGCGGCCTGGCGATCGAGGCGCGTGCGCATAAAAGCGCCAAATTCCGCGCGAGTTACGTTCCCATCCTTGTTAATGTCCATTGCCGCGAAGCCGGCATCGATGTAAGCCTTTGTAGCATCGGTGGTCTGGGCATTCACGCCAGCGAGGGGGGCCGCGATCGCCAGAGCGACACAGAAAGTCTTGATCATTTTTTTAATCCTGCAAAAGATGGGGCCTGCGAATGCTCCCGAGAAGTTTGGCCGGAAGTGTATTACCGGTACGGGTAATTTCCCCGACCTTGATCAACGACCCCTCCGACCGCGTAACCCGAGGGTGAACCCCAAGGGTCGCTTTCAGCCGGACCTGCGTAATAGCCATTGCCCCCATCACGATAACGGGGTGGATCCCGGTAACGATCACGGTCATTGTTACTTGAAGCAATTGCGGCCCCAATACCAAGGCCAAGTATGCCCCCAAGCACGGCCCCGGCGACCGCCTTATCGTTTCGGTCATGCCGCCGTCCGTCACCCCAGTCCGGCCGACGATTGTCCCAGCCCGATCGCCGCTGAGCCGCCGCTGGAACCGCCGATGTCAACAGCGACGACGCGATCATGCAGACTAAGCCTGCCTTCGTTGCAACGCGCATTAATTTAGTGCCTTCATACTGTTCAGTCGTAGCTAAACACCGCAACCGCGTTTTAGGTCCGAAACGCGCGCTTCTTTTTGATCGAGGACGACACGAACGCGACAACTCCCGCCTGCGTGTTATGCTGATTGCACGCGAAGAGGGTATTTCGAAGCTTGCTCGCTAAGCCAGAATAGCAACTCACTGTGAGATTGTGCGCGAGATACCCCTTCCTCACTGTAGACGCACAAATCGAACGTCCATTCGGTTTCTCCAAGGGTCCGTAAATAAATGCGAGGGGCTGGTTGGGCTCGCACGGCGTTACATCGGTTAACCAAGTCCGCAAGGGCATCATGCGCGGCTCGAACGGTATCGCAACCGGTCACACTTAGCGAAAGTTCGAGCCGTTCTGTCATAAGTGTGTCAGCTCTGTTTGTGACCGTCGACGAGATTAGAGCGGAGTTGGGGACGATTGATATGCCCCCATCCACGGTGGCTAGTTCAGTTGCGCGCACCTTGATTTTTCGAATGGTGCCTTCCGTTCCCGAAACAGCAACCCAGTCACCCAATTTAACTGGTCGTTCAATCAAAAGAATAACCCCCGAAACAAAGTTTTGAATGATTGATTGGAGGCCAAAACCGATGCCGACGGATAGTGCGCTGGCAATCAGCGTGATCTTCTCAAGCTGAACGCCAAGCGTGTTCGTGGCACTCAACATAGCAATAATCACGCCGACGTACGTCAATGCAGTCAGGATCGAACTGCGCGCGCCAACGTCCAACGCCGTCGATGGAAGAAACCGGTTCTCCATCCATCGCCGCAAAACACGCGTGAGCCAGATGCCGGCAAACAACATAGCGAGCGCGGTGATCACGCTGCGGGGGGATATATTGAGGGACTGCAAAGATTGAAGCAGCGGTCCGGGCCGGACTTTTTCAGTGACAGCGCCGCCTTGGCCATGGAGTGGCACTGCAATCATTCCGACCGCGATCAGCCAGACGACGATTGTTAGCAGGACGCTGCCGAGAAGAGCGATCTGTGCTACTCGCGCCTGCCCAACCCCGACGACCGCCGTCGCGAACCTTCCGGCCCGGCGGTTAGTATCGAGAAGGCGAATGACAAGTGCGTCGAGGAATCGGGTGAGGAGCCAGGCAGTCGTGAGCAGCAACGCCGCCCACAGCATCTCCTGTAGCAGCAACAGCGCAAACCGGCGACTGCCGAAAATAAACGCCGCACATCCAACCGTTAAAGCGAGCCAAGCGGCGGCAGTCATACCAAACACGGCGGGGATCGCCATATTGGACTCGCCTCCGATCGCATTCTCGGTCTGCCGTTCGCGTGCACGGCCAGCAAGTACTAGGAATCTACCGATCAAGACCGCTTCACCGGTGACCACGACCATCTGGGCAAGCAGCGTCGACACGGAGGTCGCGTGAAGAATGCGCGAAGTTTGATCAATGAAGGCATTCAACGCCAGGGCGATGCCGGCAGCGAATGGATAAAGGCCAATGACGCGACCGAGCCCTGGCGGCATCTGCACCGGGCGCATGGCCTTGTCCTCGGGGGATCGCAAGGCTCGACCGATGCCGAGACCGAAGCCGATAACACCGATGCCCATTGTGATCGTCGATGCAATCGCTGCGACTTCCGGTAGCAGCGGCAGGATCGCTCCAGTGGTAAGGAGGACGATCTGTGCGGCAACCGCCGTCAGCACGGTCGTCACCGCGACGGCGCCTACCGCCTTCGCATACGTAGCAGTGCCACTGTCTCTACGGGCTCCAGAAAGAAATGCCGATAATTTGACGAGGAGCCGGATTCGGACGGGTCCCACAAGCGCAATCGCAACGCTGACTGCTATTAGAAGAATTAAGCCGCCGTATGGCGTTGAGAAAGGCACATCTAATTGACGTTCGACGACAGTCTTTGCGGTGTCGACATCGTGTAGCACGGAATCTATCAGGTTCATCTACAGATCCATCGCAAGGTCGCGATTAGGCGTTTTTCCGAGGGTGATTGCAATTGGATCGGTATTGACTTTGGGACTGCGGTGTTGGTTAATGCGTTATCCATTACCCCAGCACATATCGTCATAAAACTGCGTTATCACCGACTGTCTGGTCGTTCTTCCCCGATAATGATACCATCAGCACTACGCTCTGCCGGGGAGTCGGCCTGTAGGACCGTCCTATGCTACGAAGACATAACGGCAACGACCATTACGGCTAGTGGAATCAGGGCAATGGCGATGCTTACGATGTGCTTCACAACGATGCTCCGAGTGGCGGTTGGCTCAGCCGTGAACCACTGAGGTGGCAAAAGGTTCATATGGTTCATATGGTTCATATGGTTCATATGGTTCATATCGTTCATATATTGCCGAACGACGTCCGCGGCAAGGTGGTGATGTCGTTAGGGTCAGGCATCGACAGTAGGTTAATGACGCCGGCCACGACGCCTATTGCCAAGCGCTACACGACCATTGCGTAGGGCTCTCCGACGCATCAAATGTCTCATGATAGTGCCAAATCGCTAGGTGGGCCAAAGGGGCAGGATCCTGACGGCGTCACGGCCGATGGCTACATTTTGCTCGTTTCACATGTGGAGCAGCCGGTGGTCGAATATCAGGTAGTGACATGATCGTCGCTGGTACGGTGCTGTCGCGGGTTGCAGAGCACCCATCCTGCAATTACGTTTCGTTATGACTGAACGAACATCACGCGTACCCGAAATGAACGGCATCGAGGAATTTGTAGAACGCTTTGGCATCATCGGCGAGGAGGACGGCATGTCCCGGACCGCCGGACGTATGCTGGCACTCCTGCTGTCGGCAGGGGCACCGCTAAGCTTCTCAGAAATTGCAAAGCGGCTCCAGGTCAGCCGTGGCGGGGTAAGCACTAATGTCCGCCTGCTCGAAGAGATGGGCATGGTTGAACGTGTGTCTCGGCCGGGCGACCGGCAGGACTATTTTCAGTTTCCAGCGGATGGCTGGCACCGCCAAATTGAGCGACAGATGGCGCGAGAGCGCAAGGCACGCCAATGCGCCGAAACATTGCTTGGCAGTGGGGCGGACCTATCGCCAGTTGCGCGGCAGCGTGTGAGCTACATGGCCGATCTTCTGAAGGCATCAGAGGCAAAAAATCGCGAGACCCTTAAGTTAATGTCGTCCAGCGACGCCTGACGTCCGTCGACGGTTGACACAGGCTTTCAGTCGCATTATCCGTTCAGTATATTCTGAACGGTCTAGGTGCTTGCGTAGTGATCGACGGTGCGGTGAGCCGCGGATGGCCGGGGATTTCGGCCTCCGTGGCCGTTCGGCGATACGCCGGACTTGGTCTCGCCGCGATTCTGGTCGGCTGCGCAACGGCGCCTTCCGTTCGCACGCCAGTGACCACGCTGCCGTCAAGCTATGATGCAAGCACGTCTTCGCTTCCCGCGATGTCGCTGGATCGCTGGTGGAACCTCTATGCCGATGCTCAACTTGCAGGACTAGTTGAGCACGCGCTCGCAAACGGGCTGACCGCGCGAGAAGCGTTTTCGCGCCTTGATGAAGCGCAAGCCGTCCGCTCTGCGGCACTCGCACGGTACGGGGTGCAGGGCAACGTGGAGGCGAAGGGCCAAATTCAGCGTACACATACTCTGAGCAACAGTCTCGATATTCCAGGATTGGGCGATAGCTCGTCGCTCACTGAACTTTTTGCTCCAACAACGACTAAAACCGGCAATGCAAGCTTGCCGGTCAGTTGGGAGCTAGATCTGTTTGGGCGTCGCCGTGCTGCTCGGCAGACTGCCGATGCCGATTTGGCAGCCGCTCGCTTTACTTACGAAGGTGCTCGCGCAACCCTTGCCGCAGACGTTGCACGATCTCTCTTTCAAGCGCGCGGCTTGGCCGCACAGCTGGAAGACGCGCGAGCGACGGTGACGATTCAGCGGCGCCTTGTGGATGTAACTGGCAAGCGCGCGGCCCGCGGGCTGATTGCAACCTCTGAGGTCGATCAGGTCGCCGGCAATCTGGCGCAGGCAGAAGCACAGGCGGCCGATCTCGCCGGGGCGTTGGACGCCACCCGTCGGGCGTTACTGGTTTTGATTGGTTCCGGCACCTCGCCACTGAAGTCGCTGCCCATAACCGCCACATTGAGCGCGGTACCCGACATCCCCAGTTCGATGCCAGGCGAGTTGTTGACCCGCCGCCCCGATGTCCGCGAAGCACAGGCGCGTTTGCAAGCCGCAACAGGCAACGTTCGGCTGGCTGAACTGGCCTTTTATCCAACGATAACGCTGCAAGCGGCCTTGGCCTTCGCCACGCAGACTGGGGGCATCGCGACGACGACGATTTCGGGTTCCGGTGGGGGCAGCCTAGCCGTGCCGATCTTCGATCGCTCGCGGTTGAAGGCCGAGTTGCGTGGGGCGAGCGCACGAGCGGAACAAGCTGTTCTGACATACGAACGCACGCTGCAGACGGCGTACTCAGAATCTGATCAGGCCCTGGTACGGCTCGAAGCAGACCGGCGTAGAATTACAATGCTCGACGCCGGCCTTGCACGCGCGCGTCGTGCCTACGACGCCGCCGTGAAGCGTTTCGATCTCGGCTTCACCGACCTTCAAGCCGTCCTCGATGCCGAACGCACTTTTCGCGGTGCACGCACCGCCCTGACTACAGCGCACATCGACGGTCTCGAACGCTCGGTCCAGGCCTTTCAAGCCCTTGGCGGGGGCTGGGGCACCTCCACCCCGCAACCTTCCGGATACTGATCTTCAATGACGCACAATCCCCGAATGGTCGCGTTCATGCTGCTAACTTCGCTGGCTGCATGCTCTAACAAATCGAAGACGGAACAGGCGGCAGCACCTGTCCAAGGCGCTCGCGCGGTATCGGTCACAAGGGTACAGTCGCGAGCCCTGGGCGGCAGCTTTGTTGCGTCCGGCTTATTGGTCCCGCTCGAAGAGGCAGCGGTGAACTCGGAATTGTCTGGATACCGGGTGGCAGACGTTTTCGTCGATGAAGGCGATCTGGTTCGTGCCGGACAACCCCTTGCACGCCTCGATCCGACGCTGATTGAGGCAAAAATCCTCCAAGCCCGAGCTCAAGTGGTCCAGTCGCAAGCAAAGGCCACCCAAGCTCAGGGTGAAGCCAACCGGGTGCGTGGACTCGACGGCACTGGCGTTCTTGCGGACGAGCAGATCGCAACGAGGCGTGGTGACGCGGCGAGTGCCGAGGCAGCAATCGACGTCTCTCGTGCGCAGCTGAAAGATCTTCTTACCCAACGCGCGCAAATGGTGATCAGAGCTCCAGTGTCGGGCATTGTCCTACAGAGGACGATCCGGCCAGGTGCGGTCGCCGCCCCTGGCGGCGATCCTATGTTCCGTATTGCACGAGATCGCCGAATTGAGCTCGATGCCGAAGTGCCAGAGGACGCTCTCGCTACCATTAGACCCGGTACGGACACTCAGGTTAGCCTGCCATCGGGCGTCCGGCTTGACGGGACGGTCCGTTTCGTGTCGCCGCGTGTGGACTCTCAGACTAAGCTGGGGCGCGCGCGGATCAGCCTACCTGTGAATCCTCAGTTGCGGTCTGGTGGGTTCGCCCGAGCCGAGTTTCAGCGCATGGCCCGTACAGTGGCTGCTGTTCCAGAGGCCGCGGTGCAGTTCGAGGCCAGTGGGCCACTGCTCGTTGTTCTTGATGGCGGCAATCATGCCCACCGGGTTCCGGTTCGCACCGGAGTCCGTGCGGGTGGTTGGGTCGAGCTGCTGCATGGTCCGGCAGCCGGGACTAGGGTCGCAATGGGAGGAGGTGCATTCCTTCTTGAAGGCGATCCCGTTCGCCCCATAGACCGCGCCTTGGCGGGCGGGAATTGACCTCGTGAAGATTTCAGCCTGGGCGATCCGCAATCCCATTCCCGTTGCGGTCCTTTTCATTCTGCTGATGATCGCTGGTCTTGCGGGATATGCGAGCCTACCGGTCAAGCTGCTGCCCGACGTGTCGCTACCGACCGTGCAAGTCGGCGTAGTGCTGACAGGTGCGGCACCGACTGAGATCGAAACCCAAATTACGCGTCCCGTCGAAGCGGCAGTATCGAACATCGCAGGCGTCAATCACGTCCAGTCGACCGTCTCCTTGGGAAATTCCAGCACCACCGTCACCTTTGCAGTTGGCGAAGATACGCAGCGCGCGACCGATGAGGTGCGTGCGGCGGTTGATCGCATACGCAGCGATTTGCCTCGCGACATCGAGGTGCCGATCGTCGAGCGGGTCGAATTTGATGGCGCTCCGATCGTTACCTACGCGGTTTCTGCGCCGAAGATGTCGGATGTCGACCTGAGTTGGTTCGTCGATGATACGGTGACCAAGCGGCTGGCGACTGCAAAAGGCGTGGCGCAAGTGCAGCGGTTGGGCGGCGTCGATCGTGAGATCAATGTGACGCTGGATCCTGTCAGAATTGATGCTTTGGGCCTAACCGCTCCAGTTATCAACGATGCGCTACGGCGTTACAATGTCGATGCGCCAGGCGGTACCGCGGACATCGGCGGTCGGGCGCAAACCATCCGCGTTCTGGGCGCGGCCGAAACCGTGGCTGAACTTCGCAATACCACGTTGTCGACCGGGCAAGGAAGCCAGGTCAAGCTCGGCGATGTTGCAAATGTAAGCAGCGGGGCGGGGCAACGCACTCACTTTGCTCAGCTCAACGACAACCCAGTTGTCGCGTTCCAAGTGATGAAAACCAAGGCTGCGTCCGATGTCGCAGTCGAGGACGCCGTAAATGCGCAGATCGTGCAGTTACAACATGATCACCCTGGGGTGGCGTTTCGCAAAATCATATCGACGGCCCAAAATACCCGCGACAGTTTTACCGCGACCGTACACACGCTGCTCGAAGGTATGGTGCTGGCTGCAATCGTTGTCTTCTTTTTCTTACGTGACTGGCGCAGCACGATCATCGCGGCGATTGCCATGCCCATTTCGCTCATCCCGACGTTTGCTGCCATGGCGATGCTCGGTTTCAGCTTGAACATCATCACGCTGCTGGCGCTAACGCTGGTCATCGGCATTCTGGTCGATGATGCGATCGTCGAGATCGAGAATATCGAGAAGCGGGTGGAGGCGGGCGAGGCACCGTACCAAGCCGCACTGATTGGCGCCGACGCAATTGGGTTGGCGGTCATCGCCACTACAATGTCAATTGTCGTTGTGTTTCTACCGGTCTCCTTCATGCCAGGCGCGGCGGGTCAGTTCTTCAAGGAATTTGGCCTCACCGTATCGATTTCGGTGCTGTTCTCGCTACTCGTCGCCCGGTTACTGACGCCGCTGCTCGCTGCCTATTTCATAAAGCCCAAGGCTCATACCTTGGAGCGCAAGCCTTTCACCGGGCGCTATCGCAAGGCAATCGAGTGGGCGTTGGCGCACCGCTGGTTATCGCTCGGCGCTGCAGCAGCATTGTTCGTCGCTTCATTGTTCCTTGCCTCGACTTTGCCGACGGGGTTCACGCCCGTAAGTGACAACGGGATCGTTGAAATGTCGATCGAGGGCGCACCTGGGGCGACTATCGACGACATGCGCCGCGCCACGGCAACGATTACCAATGACCTGCAACGGCTCGGTGATGTCGCCCTCGTGTTTGCGTCCGTCGGCGCGGGTGGGGATGTCGGCTCGGGAACAATTACGGTCTTGCTCAAACCCGATCGGTCGCAGACGACTACCCAGTTTCAAAGTGCAATTCGCCCTATGTTTCTGAACGTTCCTGATGTGCGCCTGGGGTTCGCGGAAAGCGGAGGTGGCGGCAGTTCGAACGTGCAAATCATCTTGTCGAGCGAGAACGGCGACGCGCTATCGAAGGCAGCGCTTCAGCTTGAGGAGCAGATGCGGCGCCTGCCGGAGCTCGCAAACGTCCACCAGGTAACACCGCGACCGGGATCCGAGTTGGTGATTCGCCCCAAGCCGGATGAGGCCTCACGGCTCGGCATCACCTCGGAAACCCTGGCGGCAATCATCCGCGTCGCAACCCTAGGGGACATCGACGCAAACACCGCCAAGTTCAACGCGGGGCAGCAGCGTCTGCCGATCCGCGTCCGTTTGCCTGACGCTGCTCGTGCGAACCTGGACACAATTGGTAATCTGCGGGTGCCTCTTTCGGCGGGCGGCTCGGTGCCGCTGGAGGCCGTAGCGGACATCAGCTTCCAGCCAGGTGTGGCTCGGATCGAGCGTTTCGATCGCGAGCGACGTGCAACGGTTCAAGCTGAACTGAACGGGGTCTCACTCGGCGCGGCACTTGATCGCATCAAGACATTGCCCATCCTTCATCAGTTGCCCGCTGGCGTCACACAACCGGCATTCGGACAGGCGGAAGACATGGCGGAGCTGTTCAGCAGCTTTGGTGGTGCGATCCTTGCCGGTATTGCCATGATCTTCGGCGTACTGGTCCTTCTGTTTCGCAGCTTCTTCAAGCCGATCACCATCCTGGCGGCGCTTCCGCTATCGCTTGCAGGTGCTTTTGCAGGCCTCCTCTTAGGTCATGCCGAATTGAACCTGCCGGCACTGATCGGCTTACTAATGCTGATGGGCCTTGCCGCGAAAAACTCGATCCTTCTCGTCGAGCACGTGATTGAATCCGAGCGGGCTGGCGTCCCTCAGCACGAGGCGCTGCTGGAGGCATGTCGCGAGCGGGCACGACCTATCGTGATGACAACCGTCGCAATGGCAGCCGGCATGGTGCCTACGGCGCTTGGACTGGGCGAAGGATCCGAGTTCCGCGTACCAATGGCCCTGGCCGTAATTGGCGGGCTGATCTCTTCGACCGCCTTGTCGCTGGTACTGGTTCCAGTCGTCTATGAGATGATCGATGATTTCGAAAATTGGCTGCGGCCCCGACTGTCGCGCCTCGTTGGACCTACAGGGGATGATCAGCCAGTTCATGGAGCAACGGTGATATGATGAACTGTACCGCAAGCTTGAACCGCCTCGGCGACGTGTTGAGACATGCGCAGGGGCCGGTAACGGAGGTGCCCAAAATCTTTCGTGATTTGCTAATAACGCTTAACGAGGCACACCGTGATGGCGACCACCGTATTTTCGGCGAGCAACTTGCCGCGCTTCGGCCCCGGCTGCGAAGCTATGCACGATCGCTGACACGCGACCCCGACCAAGCGGATGATCTGGTGCAAGATACGATGATGCGCGCCTGGGCTGCCCGTGGTCGCTTTGAGCAAGGTACGAACCTGAAGGCATGGACACACACCATTTTAAGAAACGCATTCAAAAGCTCTCACCGCCGCGCCCGCTTCATCGGCGTCTATGACGAGGTAGTTGCCGAGAACCAGCTAGCCCATCATGGTAATCAAGTTGCGACCGTAGAATTGACCGATGTTGCGCGAGCGATGAGCCGTCTTTCACAGGAACAGCAAGACGCGCTGACGCTCGTTGCCATCGAGGGGCTCTCTTACGAGGAGGCGGCGCATCGTTCCGGGGTGCGACTTGGGACATTGAAAAGTCGTGTGGCCCGTGCACGTGCCGCAATGGACGACATGCTCCGCGATGATTTGCCCTTAGCAAGTCAAACGTTCGCCAAGCCAATGCCCGATCTACCAGATGAATCCTCATCATCGAAGATTCAATCTGTTTCCGGTCGTAATGTCTGGGCACTTGCGAAAGCATCGAACCAAACTCTCTGGATAGGGTGAGGCTACGTTGAGAGAAACGATCTAACCAACCGCATAATGGCGAAGGACTGACTCCGTGCCTATTAATCGTTTTGCCTGCCGTACTTGCGTCATGATGCTTTTGCCGTTGGTCAGCGCCTGCTCGACGGGGGGGCAAAAGATCACATCTTCCGGGTTCCTCCATGACAACAGCCAACTCAGCAAAGTCCAGAGCCGGAAAAACACCGCTCTGTGGGTAGCGCCGGGGATCGATCTCTCGCGTTACGATGAGGTGGTCGTGGACATACCGGAATGGCATGCTGCGCCACGTGACGCGGAAATTCAATCAAAGTTGCTCAATGAGTTCCGAGGCCAGCTTATTGCCGAACTTGCTACGCGCTACCGCGTCGTCGACCGGGTTGGAACGAATACCCTGAGGATTCGCTCCGCACTCACCAACGTTCGACGGACACGATGGTACCTCAACGTACCCGCCCAGGCGGCCAGTTTCGCTCTAGGCGGGCTTGGCGTCTTCGCACCGCTACAGGGCGGCGCGAGTGAGGAGATGCAGGTCCAAGCCGGGAAGTCTGGGACGGTGCTGATCCAGATGGCGACATACCGCAACGGCAAACCTTGGAACGTTAAAGGGTCCTACGTTGCCTACGATCACGCCCGCATGGCGTTCAAGGGCGCCGCTGGGCAGCTTAATAGAATCTTGGAAAGCCCCTACGATGAGCAAAAGTAGGGAGATCCGGACGAAGTATCGGTCGACTGTAAACACACGGAGCCGGAACCAGCGGCTCGAGGTCATCTCTACGGTATGGCTTATGACCGTGGCGCTGTCGGGCTGCAGCACGTTAGCACCACGTGTACCCTATTCCCTTAGCGATCTTCAAACCGCGCATCCAGTCGGGCAGGAGATAGTCCGGTTTTGGGCGAAGGACGATGATACCGCTTACCGAAACTGGTCCAGCACTCTCTTGGGACAGCGGCAGGCTTCCGGCAGCGGTGTGCCACGCGTCTTGTTGTCTGTGTCGGGTGGATCGGACAAGGGTGCCTATTCGGCGGGACTGCTAAACGCCTGGACCCACCGCGGGGATCGTCCCGTCTTTGACATTGTGACCGGCGTAAGCACCGGAGCTCTGATCGCGCCTTTCGCTTTTCTCGGCAGTGATCAGGATGGCACGCTACGGACAATCTATACGAACCTCAGCCGAAAGGACGTGTATCGGACGCGGATCCTGAGCGGCCTTTTCGGGGGTGCCAGCGTACTTGATACCAAACCATTGCGTGCGCTTATCGATCGCTACGTCACCCCCGCCTTTCTCGAGCGCATCGCCCAGGAACACCGCCACGGTAGGCGGTTATTAGTCATGACGGCCAACCTTGACGCGCAGCGCGGCGTCATTTGGGACATGGGTGCAATTGCGGCGAGCGCTTCGCCTGAACGGGTTGTTTTGTTCCAGCAGGTATTGCTCGCTTCCGCGAGCATCCCAGGCGCCTTTCCGCCTGTGCTGATCAAGAGCGCCGCCAATGGGCAACAAATTGAAGAAATGCACGTCGATGGCGGTACGATCGGCAGCTTCTTTGTGTTGCCAAAGGCTATGCTGGCGCTCGGCGCATCTGACGATAAATCAGCAGGCGTGATATATATCTTATATAATGGTCGCCTTGAGCCTGACTTTTCCATTGTTCGACAAAAAACATTTACAATCGTGTCACGTGCGCTCGCGACCGTGCTTGGACAGAACGATCGAAACGGAATTGATGATTTGCAGGCTATAGCCACTCAAACTAAGGGTAAACTAGTCGTTTGCTCGATCGAGAAGCGAGCGAAGCATGACGATGCGCCACTGTTTGACACTTCGCATATGCGAGAGCTGTTTGCACTCGGAGAGCAGGAAATGGAAGCTATAAATAGTTGTATTCCGAGCAACCCTACCGGTGGGCCGTGAGTTGGCAACTGATAAATCGTCAAGTAAAGCCGTTAGGCTGCATCAGCAATGGACCGTGATGTATCCAAGCGACGTATCAAAGTTGGAGGATCGGCTCCTTGCCCTCATTAAGCATCTTGATTAAATTGGCATGCTGCCCCCCCCCCGGCGCCCCCGCTGCGGGCGAACGACAATCCGTCGGTTTAGGGTCATAAAAACAGCGCAAGGCGAAGCCACAACACTTCAAGCGCTACCCGATCGGCTTCTTTTATACTAATATCGCCGAGGTTCAGCCCGCCGAAGGCAACTACATCCCTTGCCCGGGATGCCGTCATGGCCGCGATCCTGGCCGCTCACGACCAGCAAGGGCACGCCGGCGTGACGTCGCTCGCCATCGCCCTCAATGCCCGCCTTGATGAAGTCGAGGCCGTCACACCGGGAGAGCGCCTGCTCATTTCCGAGCTGCTGAGCCGACTATCAGCAGCCGGCTGAGCCTTCCCGCAAACGAACGGCCAGCGAGATGGCCGGGGCGTTCTCGGAAGCGATGGTCGATCAGGAAAGCTGATGCCTTCTGGGACCTCGCGACAGAAACTAGCACTACTTTGGCAGGTTAAAGGAACCGGCCGGAATCGTCGTTGATTCTCGTGTGTCAGTGTAGGCTGACGGATCACGTGTGATGGTGGTGGACGAGGGCTGGCGAAGCGATCTGGAGCGATGGCTCGAGCCGTTCCTGGCGGGGTTGTCGCATCCAGCGCGGCGCAGGATGTGCCCGCAGTATGTCTCGGGTCTGATCGGTCCGGGCGATCGCAAGAGCGTGCAGCCGATGGCCGCTCGCGGCGGTGAGGCCGGCTACGATCAGCTCCACCACTTCGTCGCCGCAGGTGTCTGGGACAGCGCCCCGGTTGAGGCGGCGCTGTTGAGCGAGGCCGACCGGCTGGTTGGTGGCGCCGATGCGTTTCTCGTCATCAACGATACCGCCATGCCGAAGAAGGGATCAAACACCTAATCCTGTAACTCTGATCGAGGCTCTAACGGTAATAGCCGTCATCGAGGCCGGCGCGACATCGGCACGCAAGCAGGCCGCTGGCGCACTTTCACTGACTGACGAAGAAATCGCGCGATGGCGATCCGTAGACCGCTGGGAGCAGCAGAGCGCCTAGCCGTATTGCTCCATGATCTTGCTTTTCTGCAATTTATGTAAGGAAGAGTAGTTCCCGGCGAGCATGGCGCGGACGACATGTTCTGCCGATACGGGATCACGGCTAATCACCGTATCGAGCAGATCGAGGTGGGACGTGATGAGGTCGTGCAGCGCGTTTTTCGGTGCGACATGAAGATGAAATAGCCAGCCCGAGCGCCGATAGAGAGTCTGCAGCGGCAGGAGTGTGTTGCCCAGCATCATTTCTCCGGACGCCGACAGGATAACAGTGTTGAGTTGACTATCGACAACATTGAACTCGGCTAGCGTCATGATTTCGATGCCGCTGCGTAGGGCATCTGCAGCCTCTATGAGTTGCGCAATATGCTCGTCATCGGCCCGCTGGGCTGCGAGCTTACACGCAATTGCCTCCATTTCAATGCGCACCGGCAGTAATATCTGCTCTTCCTCAAGATCAAGCGGAGCGATTCGCAGGCCTGATCTCGGCTGCACGTGAATCAGTCGTGCGGTCGAGAGCCGCTTGACGGCATCATGCACAGGCGTGCGGCCGAACCCCGACACGCCTTCCAGTTCGCTGAGTGTGGTGCGTGAACCAGGTCGAAGTTCGGTGGTGACGATCAAAGCCTCGAGGCTGTCATACGCCTGCTGAGACAGACTTCTTCCCTGCAATCGCCGCT
>NZ_JAGEKH010000007.1:0-268964 GCF_049887795.1 Sphingomonas sp. NFX23 | reverse complement strand
TGCCTGGCTGGTTCGCCCACTATAACGAGGTGCATCCGCACCGCGCTTTGCGCTATCGATCACCCCGCGAGTTCATCGCGCAAACCTGCGAGGCCCTGTCAGGCCTTTAGGGGGCAACAACAGCACGGCCCCCCGTTTCGCTGTCGGCGACCATCGCTCAAACCAAACGCAGCTTTGAGATTTGAGTGGTCTCCATTGTCGGGATGATGGAAACTGAACCCATCCGGTTCTCGTAGCGCCGGATGGAACGTTTTTCGACGGCGGCTGCGGCAACCTTTCGAGCCCGCGCACCGTACAGCCAAGTAAAGGCTTGGTTGAATCGTTCAAGAAGCCCGTGGTGAAGGACGTCGACGTTAACGTCGTGGGCTTTCGTTCTAGGTTTGCATCTCCCTATGTCTCTAATGTTTTCAGATAGCCGAGCTACTCGAACCCGGGCGGCCGACTTGTTCTGGAAGTTCGCCGAGGACGGCCCATTGCAGGCTGTGGGAACTTTGCTCTATCGCTGCGTTGATGCTCGCCGAGCTTGCTTGGCAGTGGCTCGGCCGGCTCGCCCTCTCTCCCCTGTCAGGGCGAGCCGCTATCGAACGATTTGATAGTTCGTTCGATAGCGAACAAATGTAGATGTATGTCGGTGCTGGGCTCGCACGCTATCAAATGCGCGCGCCGGTAGGACGCGTAGCCATCGAATACCGCCGGCGACCATCACCCAAACCAACGTAGCTTTGAGCTGTCACCGGTACCCATCATCAGGGTGATGGAACTGAGCCCATCCGGTGTTTCGTAGCGCCGGGTGGGCTCTTTTTCGCGCTCGATTAGTGCAACGTGTTCGGTTCGCGCACGGTAATGGCGTGTTGATCGACATAACCGGGGCCACTTCCCCCCACATATCAACAGGCCAGGCTGCAGCGGGTGCTTAATCATCCGCTTGGCACGATATGTGACCCCATCCAGACGAACTCGCGTGATAGCCAGCTTGGCCAGCGCTTCAGTTCGGCCATTCGCGTGCCCGCATTGCCTCGCTGATGCATTTCCGGTGGCTGTCGCGACTAATGGCACAGTCCTTATTTAGGACAGATGTAAGGAAGCAACCCTCGCCGAACGCGATGCGGAGCTTATAGGCGAAGACGCGTCTGCTGGCTTGGAGCGTTACATGTTTGAGTTACTGACGATCGTTCCGGCAGCGGTAGCGATGTCTATCGGCACACGGTCAATCTTCAAATCTCGCGAACGCCGACAACGGTCCGAACGCCGTCGTCAGCGTCACAAACGAGAAGCGGCAATTTGGTGGGCAACGATGTGGCTGTCGAAGGACAAGCGGCAAAAGAAGCTTACGTACCGGCAGGACTGAATAACAGGGTGGCCAGGCGGTGAGGATATTATGTTGGATTCTTGGTTATCCGCCGGAAAGGAATAGTCTGGCACGGCGCAGTGGATTGGCGACCTGAGTGCTCGAGATGTGAGATCGAAGGATACGTGCTTCGAACGCTTGCAAGTGGCGCTCGTTTTAAACGGGGGATGCTTCGCCTAAACGCCAAGCCGTATCTTTTTCAGGCAACAAACATCAAGCGCACCGATCAAATGATTGGCATCTACGCTTAGCTCAATTCATCCTATCGGGATGAGACGAGTTGGCTACGTTAACGACGACTTCCGCTTAGGCGCATTCTGCCCTTCAGTGCTGGGGGCGCCCTTGTTGAGCGTGTCGCTCGGGCGCCGGGCATCGCCTTCATTCTGGTGCTCTGTCGATAGGTTCGGGTGTTTCGTCGTGGTCGTCGGCCTGATTGGATCGCTCACTATCTATCTCCTCAATAGGCTAACAGGCGAGGCCGTCTCACGTTCCACAAAAGCGCTATTGCTGCGTTTCGTCTAACGCGACCGCACCCATCGTCATCGCCAGCAATGATGCGCCCCGTTGTTCGTGATCAAGCTGCAACAGCCGCACCCAGTGCGCGATGTGCTTGCCTGCCGCCTCGACGCCTTTGCGCTGCAGCTGCAGCGTCGTCAGGTTTGTATCGTTTTGGATGACCGACGCAATCGAAAGCGCGAAGAAGTCGACGATGTCATCTGCAATCAGTGCCTTGTCGGGTGAGTTCGCCGCCAGGTACTGCATGACGATCGGCATGATTTTCTGAAAGAGGTCAATCTTGGCCTGGTCGTCTACCTTCATGATGTTCGCGGGCATATTGGCTTCCTCCGTTCCTGACATGTATTGCTTGGGGTGACGAGGCGGAAGACAGCACCGACCATTCTCGGCAGTATGGGAGCCCTAATGAATCATCTGCGCGAATGGTCTCAGCCAAAAGTCGTAGGGATTGGCTGGCCCCCCGAGCCTGGGAAGGCTGGGCGATCATTGGCTCCGTAATCGCGATCGGCGCGCTTGTCGGTCGGGTGAACCTTTAAAGTGTAATCGAGCAAGGTTCGACGGCGAGCCAAACGATTTGGTGCGGAATGGCTTGCCGACAAGCCGATGGATAACCGGCTCAATCCAAAGGAGCTGCGCCCGTTCGGTCGATCCCATGTCGTGCGGAACGAAGGTGAGCGCCGCGGGCTCGACGTGATGGAATGGGACGTCCTGGCGGGGCAGGCGAAGCCGGCGGGACGTAAGGTTGCTCAGACCAACGTTGCGTACTCTTGACCTGCTCCCCGTTTTCAGGCCGCTGATAACTTAGCTTCGGTGTCCATATGCCCCTGGCGGGGGCGGTTCGTAAACTCGGCGGGTGCCATCCCGCCAAGACTGCTGTGCGGACGCACGGTGTTGTAGTCCGTCCGCCATGCCTCGATGATCCGTCTCGCCGCAGCCAGCGAGGGGAACAGGTGTTCGTTCAGACACTCGTCGCGCAAGCGACCATTGAACGATTCCACAAAGCCATTCTGCTGCGGCTTCCCCGGGGCGATGTAGTGCCACCCGACCCCGGTGTCCTGACACCAGGCGAGGACGGCATGACTGGTCAGTTCGGTGCCGTTGTCGCTGACCACCATGCACGGCAGCCCGCGACGCTCGGCGATGGCGCTCAGCTCGCGAACGACCCGCCGACCCGACAGCGAGGTATCGACGACGCATCTCAGGCATTCCCGGCTGTAGTCGTCGATGACGTTGAGCATGCGGAACCGCCGGCCGCAGGCCAACGAGTCCGATACGAAGTCGAGCGACCAGCGCTGGTTGGGTTCTTGCGGGATCGCCATCGGCGCCCGCGTGCCCAGCGCGCGCTTGCGACCGCCACGCTTGCGCACCGTCAGTCGCTCCTCGCGATACAGCCGATACACCTTCTTCAGGTTCATGCCCTTGCCCTCCCGCTTGAGCAGGATCGCCAGCCGTCGATAGCCGAAGCGACGACGTTCGTTCGCGATCTCGCGCATCCGCTCGCGGACAGCATCGTCCTTTCCGCGAAGCGGCTCATATTGCCACGCCGACCGGTTGACCCCGATCAGTCTGGAGGCGCGACGCTCGGAGAAGCTGTGGTCGGCCATCAGCTTCTCCACCGCAGCGTAGCGATCTCCAGACCGGGTCAGTTTTTTCCCAGCAGATCCTTCAGCGCCGACACGTCGAGCATCGACTCCGCCAGCAGCTTCTTCAGCCGGCGGTTCTCGTCCTCGAGCGCTCGCAACCGCGCCGCCTCCGACACGGTCATCCCGCCGTACTTCGCCTTCCAGTTGTAGAACGTCGCGTCACTGATTCCATGCTTCCGGCACAGCTCGGCGGTCTTCACGCCGGCCTCATGCTCGCGCAGCACGCTAATGATCTGATCCTCGGTAAATCGGCCTCGCCGCATCACTCGTCTCCATCTGACGAGCTAACTTACCAATGGCATGAATTCTGGGGAGCAGGTCAGTGCGCCTGAAGGCCGCGGAGCTTTCCCAGGCCGGACGTCCCGAAATTCGATCTCAACCGAGTGGCCGCGGCGCCTTAATCACCATTGTCGCGTGACCCAAGGCGTTGCCTCGCCGGAACGCCTGGCTTGTAGAACGATACGCAATTGGATCGGAAGAGTTCGACTGTTCGATACCGTACGAAAAAATAATCGTTAAGATTCAGAGGCCATGATGGGTCCAAAGGATACCACGTGCACGACCACAAAGAAGAAGCCAGACTCGCCGCGCTGTACCAGCTCAAGCTTTTGGATACAGCGCCAAGCGACAATTTTGATCGCATCACGCGGATGGCCAGCCAGATATTCCGGCTCCCTATCTCGGCAATTTCGCTTACCGATCGCGACCGGCAATGGTTCAAGTCCCGCGTCGGCGTCGACCATACCTCCATCCCGCGAGATAAAGCGCCCTGTGCCAGCGTCGCTGAGAAATCCGAAACCGTCATAATTCGCGATCTGCTGGCCGAGGATTGCTATCGCGACAGCGTTCTTTCCGAGCAAGGCGTACGCTTTTACGCGGGCGCTCCGCTTATTACGCGTGAGGGGTACTGCTTGGGGGCGCTGTGTGTTCTGGGAGGCGAACCACGCTCCGCCTCCAAAGAAGAGATTACAGCGCTGACCGATCTTGCGCAAATGGTCATGTCGCAGATTGAGCTTGAGCATGCTTTTGGTCGAATTGATCCACTTAGCGGGTTGCCAAACCGCACGCAGTTCATCGATGACATTGAGGACCTTGTCCGCGAAGAGCATGGTATCCCTCGCTTTGCAATTTTAATCGATCTTGCTCGCCCTGACCAACTCAACGCGGGTACACGCGTCATGGGCGGTAGTTATATCGATGACATGGTGCGGGATGCGACCAGGTTCCTAGTTGCAACAGTCATTCCTCACCGAACAATATATCACATTGCTACTACTCAGTTCGCCTTTCTTGCAACCCGAGGTGCAAGTGAAGCTGATGCCATTAGCGGACTGACATCGTTGATGTCGCAGCTTCGTGAATCTTCGAATGTCAGTCTTGTCATAACAGCGGCAATTGGTGTCTCCCCGTTCATTACGGGCATAACGCCACCACGAGACGTCCTACGAACTATGCAAAACGCGGCACTAGACGCGCGCGCGGCACACTCAGGTATAAGCGTTTATTCGTCGTCGAAGGATATCGCTCACCGTCGTCGGTTTGCCCTGCTGAATGACTTTGGTTCAGCGCTTGAGCAGCCGCAACAGCTCCGATTAGTCTATCAACCCCGAGTTAGCCTTAGAACTGGCGCGACAGTCGGTGCTGAAGCGTTGCTGCGCTGGACGCACCCGTACTTTGGCAACGTATCACCAGGGGAGTTTATCCCCCTTGTGGAGCAGACATCGCTAGCGCGCCCGACTACCGCGTGGGTACTCGACACTAGTTTAAAGCAGCTTAGTCAATGGATGGGGTCTATGACGGAGCTCCGGCTATCGGTCAACGTTTCGGCGAGTAACCTTACCGAGCCCGATTTTGCCCAACAGGTTCAGCTTTATCTGCGCAAGTATCGCGTTCCTGCTAAAATGCTCGAGTTGGAACTAACTGAGAGTGCCATGATGGATAATTCGAGCGGCGCAATGGATCGGCTGGCTTCTCTTGAAAAAATAGGGGTGTCTCTAGCGATTGACGATTTTGGGACAGGATATAGCAGCCTGTCTTATCTCCAGTGCCTTCCAATGCAGGTGGTAAAAATCGATCAATCTTTCGTTCGTGATCTTTTAAAAGGCAAGCGCGAGCAAACTTTGGTGCGTTCGATGATTTCTCTCTCCCACGATCTTGGCTACCGCGTTGTTGCGGAAGGCATCGAGACACTTGAAGCTGCAGATGTACTGGCGGCGATGGGTTGCGATGAGGGCCAAGGATATTTCTTTGGCCACCCTATGGATCCGGCAACGTTTGATCGATGGTTCAGTGAACGAGCAGCGCTGCCACCCGGCGCAACGCCTCTCGGGCATCCTGACGCGGCCTATGTATAATCCGATCCAACCGAATAGTGCCTAAATGTCCATGGATTCCGAGAACGCCCCCCGTCCCTATCGTCGTTGCCTTATGCGAAAGCTCGGAATGGCGAGGCGTGGTTTCACTGCAGAAGAAAGCGCCAATGATCTTGATCTGACAATACCGCCGCTTGATTCCGGTCATATTAAACGGCAGGGACACGCAGTCGGCACGCCTAGCCTGAAGCACGGTGACGATGGGAGCGCTTGAAGCTCTCGCTTGACATGGGGCGAGACCATGCCGGAAGTTATTGAACGCGCCTATTATGTTGCTCGTGCTGCCAAAGTAGCCGAACAAGCCGAAAAGGCGACTGATCCGGAAATAGCGGCGATCTATCGGAGGATGGCTGCGATGTACATCGAACTTGCCGATTCATCTCGTAGCTCCGGTTCTTCCTAGTAGAACTCTATCGCCGAAATACTCGACCCGCTCCGTGCTCGGTCGAGGCGAACTGTCTTGCTTCTAGGATATCGCTAACGGTGGGAATGCGTAAATTGCTGCGCGATGGGTTTTCTGCGTCAGTAGAGCGTGGAGAATATCCGGTCGGCTGGCTGTTGCGGGTAGGTTCTATAGAGCTACTGGCGTTGGATACTGAACTTGTCCTCGGTTATAGACCGAAACGTATCGGTGGGTTCATGGCGCTACCGATCACAGTCTGTCCGCCTGGTTCCGCCAATCGTTTGATTACGGCAACTGGGGTGGTCGTTCTCGGCGAGCGCGAGGCACACGCCGAACCAAGCAGGCAGACCTTTGTTTGAAGGACTGCGTATCTGAAGCGGTAAGTGTGCTTGAAGCTGGAGCCGCGTCCGGCCTACGCCATCTGCCATAGCTCGCCTTCGCAGTCCCCGACCGGACACCGCAGGACGCCGTGGTCGAGATGTTCGGCAGATCGGGCAGGACCGTGGGGGAAGACCGCAGGAATGGCCAGGAGCGCCTGGTGCAGCTCGCGTCCTTGACCTGCTCGCCGCAGATATGAAGGCTACCATAGTAGCGTTTGAGTCCGGGGATGATGTGGCCGACCGGGAGTAATCGCAGGCCCCCGTATGTTCCAAAAGCAGATCACCCGAGGCTGGTGGAGGGAATATTGTTGGCCTACCGTTGGGACGGGGGGCGATACTATGACGACTGCGCTGCAGATGGCCGAGAAGGATGGCGAGTATCACGGGGCGCTGGAGGACTCGACCGCTGCGCTGTGTCCCTTCAGCCACCATGAGGGCGGCCTGAGAGACATATGGCTCCTAGGTTTTTCTAATGGCCGAATCGCTACTGCCCGTCCTCGTGCAGCTTTACCATGTGTCCACCTTGCCGAACGTCGAAAGCTGATGAAGAGCTTGGAGTTCGGCGCAACAGTTGGTGAATAATCCACTCCTACCGCGCTTCTTAATGTGAGTCAGGACGATATAGATCGCTTTTGCGGGTCGCTGACGCTTACATATCGAAGCGATCCGGTAATGCCGCTGTGATGGTAGCAGGCCAGCATTTGATGTCTGAAGGTTCAAATGACGAACTGAACAAGTTGTTAGTTGAGGCGTTGCGAATAGCTGACGCCCAAGGGCGTGATATTGTGGCGTTGTACATCGTGGAGGCCCTTGATAGCCTCGCGCCGAAGAGTCGATAAGGTAATCATTGCCGTGTTGGGTGTTGCGGCGAGCTACGAGCGTCATCGTATTACCGAACGCACTGCTGCTGGCAGGGTCCAAGCCAAGTCCGCTCCTTGCCAACCCGAACGTTCCCGAAATACTATCAAACTTCAGAATGTCTGGTTGGAACGCAGCAGTCGTTCGTCGTCGAGGTGGTCACGTTGCGTTGTCGAACTTCCTGACATGGACGATGCTTTCATCGAAATCGTCAAGCAAGCGCGCATTGATTCCCATCTTGCCAAAATTCCCGCCAAGCGTGTGCCAATGAGTACCGCAGCCGCACACCGGACAATGGCGAATACCGATCATGTGATCGCCCCAAACTAGGCGACGGTTTCACCGGATATGTAAACCTCGGCAGGCGGGTAATGAGCGGTGCGCCAATCAGTTCGCCGACAGAGCAAGCAATTACAATCCGCCACCCAAGCAGGCAGGCTCGGCAGATCGATCCGCACCTTGCCGCAGTGACAGCTTCCTTCGACGGGCATAACGACTTGTAGACGCCAAGCGGAACGTTCGCAAAGGGCGGTACTAGGGCGGTATCTGGCTTGTTGCTTATGAGGGAACAACGGCCCGTCCCCACGGGGTAGCAAGGACGGACTGGCCCCGGCCGGAGGACGACGGCGGCAGGACATAAACGTTACCTGCCATGTTAGTTTCCAGCGGTCTTGTGAGATTGCTTTGGCATCTAGGCCGACTTCTCAAAACTGGATCTCGTAGGAGAACACTACAGCGTCTCAACGGCCGCCCGGCGTTGGGCAAGACGCCTGTACCAAACGGTCCAAAGCGCGAGCGCGCCCATCGAGCCGTAGCCGACAAACGGGCTGACCAGCATGTAATCGTGAATGCTGAGGACGAAGACGAGCACGCAGGCGAGCGCCGACGAAGCGAGCAGGCCGACACCCCAAACCAGCGTCATGATCGTCATCACGCGGCGGAAGCGGGGCGTGTCACGCTTGGCCTCGAACGCAGCGACCTCGTCCGGCGATTTGCGCGCCAGGCCAGCACGGGCCAATTGATAGATCAGCGGGCGACTGATCGCAGCCGATCCAAGGAAGACCAAGCCGATCAGTGCCGACACGAGGTTCTCACGCAGTTGGAGGAAGCGGACGGAGCCGCCCCCGAGCATGGCGAGCAGCGACAGCGCAATGCCGGCCAGCACGAGGATCGACAGCGCATCGAAGCGACGGCGACGAGCGAACTCGACGAGCGACCAGAGCAAAGGCGGCAGCGACGACGCCATCAGCGCGATTACGTCGCCTGACAGCGGCGCCACGCGATCATAGATCAGCAGCGGTAGCCCGAAATTGACGCCGGCTTCGATGGCGAGGAGGCCGATGCGGCTGCCGGTCTGGCGGTCCATTACAGTGCTGTCCTTCATGGTCGTGACGATCGTGTTCATTGTGCTTCTCCCCCGTTGATCCAGTTGCCGTGAAAGCCCGGCGGAATGCGGTGCGGCAGGCGGATTATGGCGACCGGCGCGTGCTCGAACCGGCTTGCATTGAGGATGACGAGTTCGGTGGTGTCGCTCGTTGCGTCGATGACGAAGCCCATCAGCCATCCCTCATCTTCATCCGCAGTGTCGTGCGCAGGAACAAAGACGAATTCGCCAGGATGACGGCCGGGGCCGAAGTCGTGCACTTGCCGCCCGCCCGCTATGAGGTCGTGTTTGTAGAGCCGGCTCGCGCTCTGGAAGCGGCGGTCCGACTGCGTGCCCATGGCATAGGCATAGCGGTAAGCTTGGCCGAACCGGCGCTCGTCGACGCGGGGAAACTCCTGCGGTGTGGCATCAATAGTGCGTATCGTTGACGTTCCGGTAGCCGGGTCGAGCGTCCAGCGCTCTAGCCCGCGCGAGGCCACGTCTGGGCCACCAGGCACACCGGCGAACATCGTCGGATATGCACAAACGTCGAGCACCACGCGACCATCGGGTAGGTCGAAGGCGTTGGCGACGTGGAAGACATAGGCCGGATCGACGTCACACCAGATGATGGCATGCTGATCGCCGTCGCGCGGCATCAGTCCGACGCGGGCACGATGCGCAGGATTCCAGGCATAAGGCAGCGGCTGGCCAGCCAAATGGGTTACCAGCGAGAAGGTCACCGGGAGGTCTAGGATGACGACGTAACGCGCGGTGACCGCGCAATCGTGAATCATTGGGCCATGCTCGACCGCGATCGGCGCCTCACGTACCACCTTGCCGGTGGCATCGAGGATGACGTGGCGGATCTCGTCGAGACGCCCGCCCTCATAGCAGATGCCGTGATACTCGCCCGTCAGCGGGTCGCGGTGGGGATGCGCGGTGAACGACCCAACAAGCGAACCGGAGAAATCGTCGTAGCGCTGCTCGTCGAGCGTATCGGACAGTGCGACGGGGTAACTGCCTCCTTCGACGACCGCGAAGACGCGCCCGGCCAGATCGACGACATTGGTGTTCACCGTGTCGCTGGAACCGTGCCGCGGCCCTGATGCCGGCGTCGTTCCGCGGGCAGCCGCGTTGCTGCGCGATGCGATCCAGCGATTGCGATACCACAAGGCCTTTCCGTCGCGGATCGCCAGGCCGTGGACCATGCCGTCGCCGGTGAACCAGTGGTACGATGCGGGATCGGCTGCGACCGGGTTAGGACCGGTCCGCAGATAACGGCCCTGCAATGCTGGCGGGATGGTGCCGCACACCTCCAGCTCGGTAAGCGTTAATTCCTCCGCCGTCGGCCGGTGAATGCCAGACAGGAAGGGGTGCCCCGTCCGGTTCCCCTCCCCATTTCCATCATCACTCTGCGCCAGAACGCTAGCCATGCCCGCCTCCAATGTTTACACCGTGAGCATAGTTAGGAAGGTAACGGTGTCAACATGGAAAAACGTTATCATCATGGCGATCTGCGTGCTGCGCTGATCGAGGTCGGGCTGCGGCTATTGGCGGAACGTGACGTGGAAGGCGTATCGCTGCGAGAGATGGCGCGCGAGGTCGGGGTTAGCGCGACGTCGGTCTACCGACATTTTCCCGACAAGGCAGCGTTGATGCGGGCGCTCGCCCGCGAAGGGTTGGACCGGCTCGCGATTGCCCAGCGAGATGCTTCAAGCGGCAAGGACGGCGCTGCTGCGTTTGCCGCGACCGGCCGGGCCTATGTGCGTTTCGCACTCGCCAATCCGGCCCTCTTCCGTCTGATCTTTACCTCGTCCGCTCAGTTGCAGGCCACAGGTGAGATAGAGGCGCTACAGATGTTACGCGTCAACGCCGCTTCGGCATCGGCGAACGATGCTGGTTTGGATCAAGTGGAGAATGGCGCGCTACGAGCCTGGTCGCTCGTCCATGGCCTCGCCATGCTGATGCTCGATGGACAACTTCCTGCTGACGACCAGCTTATCGATACGCTTATTCAAGAATGACTAACGCTCGCGGACATTCTCGAAACGATCCTATTTCAAGAATCGAAGCTGACACGGGCCGCGTCGCAAAAGGGTCCCTTTTGGACGCCGACTGATAGCCGTGCAGCAACCACCGCGACCTAAAATTTAGGAGGCCCGGTGCGATGACCGAAGAGACGACTGCTCGGTGCTCTTGCCTGGATGTGCGAGCAGTGTCTCAGCGGGGGCACGGAGACGTTGGATCACTGATGCATGGGTGCCGGAGAAGAGGCCGTCGAGCTGTTCGCCAAGTATCGGTTAGTGGAGCGTTCAGGGCGAGGTGGAACCTGGACGCTGGCAGGCAAAGCACTGTTAGCATTGACATGGTATTGTATCGCGTATCGATACAGAGGATCGTGATAATTGGATTTCGCCATAAGGCTCTCGAAGCCTTCTACACCACAGGCACGATCCGAGACGTTCAGGCTGACCATGTGAAGAAACTCCGAAACATTCTAGGCTTGTTGTCTGTCGCAGCAGGGTCGGCCGACATAAACATACCGTCCTTTAAGCTCCACCCGCTTAAGGGCGATCTGAAAGGTCACTGGTCGGTTTGGGTCAACGACAACTGGCGCGTCACCTTCCGCTTCGTAGGGGCAGATGCCGAGCTGGTTGATTATCAGATCTATCATTGAGGCTATGACGATGATGCACCCCCCCCCCCCACCCCGGCGAACTGCTCCGCGAAGAAGTGGTCGCGGCATTGAGCTTGTCAGTTACCGAGGCTGCCAACCGGCTCGCAATGTCGCGGGTAGCTCTGTCACGTGTGTTGAACGGCAAAGCAGGCATCAGCCCTGATCTGGCGTTGCGGCTCCAACAGACTGAGGTAAGCAGCGCACGAGCGTGGTTGGCTATGCAGGCGAACCATGATCTTTGGTGCGCGCGCCAGCATGTACAGCCCCCTGTACGCTTGCTGCAGGATGCCGCCTGATAACGGGCTCATTGCGGTTGAGAGCGATAAGTTAATTATCGCCCATTTGCCGGCATTTCAAAAGCCCGACCTGCTTCTCAGATTTGTGCCGCTTACCGAATATTGAACGCAGACCCATACACCGTATGGGCCGAAGACAGCGGGCCGGGATTGGTTTTCCTCGACACAATGTTCGCAACGACAACGTTCCCGCGCGTCAGATCATGACCTAGTTTCCACCGGCTAACAGTACGTACCAACCGGCGCAGATCTTTGTTCGCGTGCCCATCCATCCCAAAACCGTAACACAGGGCCCGCCGTTGGCGAGCCCTGTACTCATTGCGTCCGGCTTTAGAACCGGATGGTAGCGCCAACCGCGATGTTACGACCGAGCGAGTCGTAGCGCGCGGGGATCGTGTTGCTCCGTGCGAGGCTGATGTCGTACGAATTCGCGAGGATCGGCGGGGTCTTGTCGAGCAGGTTGTTGGCAATAAACCGCAACGAAAAGTCCTTGGCGATCGCAAACGAGAGCGCCAGATCGAAATAACTTGCTGGTGCGATGTGGTAGAAGGTGGTGCGTGCCCGATCCGGCGTGCCACCGATCGCTTCGTCGCCCGAATTGTCGGCGCTGGTCAACGAACCGACATAGCGCCAGTTAAACGACGTGCTGAAGATGCCGTCGCCGCTAGTGTAGGTCGTGCGCAGACCGTGCGACCATTTCGGTAGCAACTGGCTACAGCCATTGCCGTAATAGCCGACGCAGTTGCGCTTGGGCTGAAGCGGTGAATCCTGGCTGCCGGCAAAGGTTGTCAGTGAGCCGTTGAAGCTCCAGTCGACCTTGCCCGCACCACCAAGGGGGAGCGTATATTGTGCCTGAAAATCGATGCCGCGAGCGATCGACTTGTAATAGTTAGTTGTGCCCTGGCGGATGAAGCCGCTGGTCGGGTTGCCGCTGGCCGGTGCGTAGAGGATGCCGGTACCAGGCTGGCGGACGATGCCCGAGCAGAAGAAGGGATCCCCGTTCGAGCGCTGACAGCCATCGGTGTAGTAGGTATAATCGTTATACCCCAGTGAGTTATCGATCTTGATTTGATAGCGATCGACCGAGAAGACCAGACCGCGGATAAAGCTGGGCTTCACCACCAGACCGTAGGTCAGTGTGTAGGCGGTCTCCGGATCTGCGGTGTATCCGCCCGACTGGACGGTGCACTGGTTACCGTCGCCTTGGTTACACAGCAGCGTGGGACTGCCATACAGCGCGTCGGACAGGCCCGTCGCGCGGCAGACGTCGCGCGATGCGATCGGTGTGCCGTAGCTGATCGCGCCGGTGGTCGGATTGGTCGTGACGGTCGGCGCGCAAAAATCGTTCTGCGAGCCGCCTTGCAGGCCGTAGCTGATGTTCCGCGACTGACCGATCTCGATCACCGTCGGCGCGCGCTGCGCTTTGTTGTACGAGCCGCGGAATGTGAGGTCGCTGACCGGTGCGTAGATGCCTTCGATCTTCCAGGTATTGAAGGTCTTGGGATTGCTGCTGTATTTTGACACGCGGTAGCCGCCATTCGCCTGCAATAGATGCGCAAACGGGCGATCCTCAATCAACGGCGCCTGCACTTCGATGTTCGATTCCCAAACGCTCTGCGAAATATCCAGATCGGCACCACCGTTGAGATCGCGGTAGAAAGAATCTGCCGTCGACGTGTAGTTGTCGTGACGATATTCGGCACCCAGCGCGATCGCGACGCCCTGGTTGGCTAGCGGCGAGGTAACGCCGTATTTGCCGAGATCGCCGGTCACAGAGAGCAGGCCGTCCCAGAGCGTACCCACGCCCTTGGTGCGCCCGCCCGGAGCCGTGAACAACCAGTCTGCAACTGGTTGGCCGGGCGTGTTGGCGGCGAAGGCGTTGAACGGCACGCAACCCGCGACGCCGCTCGCGCAGGTCGGCGTGCCGTTGACGTTGACGACGTCAAGCGACTGGTTGACGCGGTCGTAGTCGGGCAGGCTGCCGTAGTTCACAACCTGCTGGTTGCGCGCGTAGACGCCGCCGACATCCCAAGTCCACGTATCGTCGACCTTGCCGCGGAAGCCGCCGGTGGCACGGATGCCGCTGTTGATATAAGTATCAGGGATATCAGCGAGATCGTTGAAACGATAGCGGAGTTCGATCGGTGCCTTGGTGTTGGTACCGGCTGCACCGCCGCAGATCGCGGTTGCCTGCGAACCCGACAGATACGGGTTATTGCAGTTCACCTGGTACGGCTGATCGCCATAGACGGTATAGCTGTAGATCCGCGCCGGATAGACGTTCACGGACTTGTCGCGGAACCAGATTCCCGATCCGTAAACTTCGATATCGGGGGTGAGATCGGCGCTGACGAAGCCGCCCGCGTTCCACCGCTCCGACCCGCGCTGATAGGAATAGCCGTCATACGGGTTCGCCGCATTACCCACGCCGACCCCGTAGGGAACGAAGGTGCGCGTGCCGTTCGGGTCGTTGACATAAGTGGCGCCGTTGTTCGCACCCGAGCGTGGCGAAATGTAGCCGCTGCGCGAATAAGTCGACAGCGAGCATGAGAGCGGGCCATCCTTGCCGGTCTGGACCAGTTGGCATGCCGAGCTGGAGCGCGCGTCGTAATCGACCGCGTCGGTATGGCGGTAGTTGACGAAGCCCGACAGGCGCAGCTTGCCGTCGAACAGCTTCTTGCCCGCGGTCACGGTAATGTCGGCCCGGCCGCCGTCGTTGGTCATGCCGCGCGGGCTGCTGAAACTGTTCGCGCGCGCTAGCGGCGATACGATCGTGTCGTTGTTGTCGTGATTGTAAAAATTGTAGTTGCCGTCGATCTGCAACCCCTCGAAATCCTTTTTTAGGATGAAGTTGACAACGCCGGCTACCGCGTCCGAACCATAGACCGACGAGGCGCCGCCGGTCAGCACGTCGACACGCTCAAGCATTGACGGCGGGATGATGCCGACGTCCGCGCCATTCTGCGTTCCGATACGCTTGCCGTCGATCAGCGTCAGCGTACGCTCGAAGCCTAGGCTGCGCAGCTTGATGCGCTGGCGGCCGTCCGAATCCTGGTAGTTCTGCTGCGCGTCCGGCGCGATCTGCGGGAGACGGTTCAGCACGTCTTCGATGTTGGTCGGCGCTTGCGCACGAATGTCCTGCGCGGTGACCGAGGTGATCGGTGCGGCCGACGTCATGTTCGGACGCTGAATGCGGGATCCGGTCACAACGACCGTGTCATCCGATGCGGATGCAGGATTGGGTGCGGCAAGCGCGGTCGCGGCATCCGCCCCGACCTTAGCCTGTGCCGGTGTCTGAGCGGGGCCCGCTGCAACATCCTGATTTTGCGCCATTGCCGGGACAGCGCAGAACAAAAGCGAGCCTGCAAGAGCGATACGCGACACAGTTTGGTCGAAGATCATATACTTACCCCTTATCCGGCTGCGCCCTGACGCTTTGACCGGTTCGAACGACAGATTTCGTTAATTTGTCATATCAGTCAATACCCAAACAATACCTATTAAATACATTTATGCTGAAATGTTGCGCAATAGCATCCTCCATTCGCGCTATGGCGGACGCGCCCGGAAGGTCGCTGATCGTCGCGGTAGAGGCAGAAGTCTGGTTGTGTTCTCTCAGCGCCAAACGGACAGGCGGGTGTCCTTAAGGGGCTGACCAATCAGCCTCTTGCTACCGCCCGCTGAACGAACAGCTGCTTACCGCTGATCGCCACCCGTAGCCGGACAGGCCGCAATCCTTCCAACCCGGTCATTCCCGCTATTCGATCCCAATGGGGCGACCAGGGCAAGGCGTCAGGCCTCTTTCAACATTCCCGTTACGACACTCGCGACCATTATCCGTTGCGCGCCATTGCCCTGCGGCGCACTGCTTTTCTATGACGCTGCTACAAGAAATTGGGATCACGCTGCCGATTGTGCAGGCACCGATGGCGGGAGTGTCCACTCCCGAGTTGGCGGCAGCCGTCTCGAATGCCGGTGCGTTGGGATCGATCGGGGTAGGAGCAACAGACGCTTGCGGCGCACGTACGATGATCGAAGGCGTGCGTGCGCGCTCCCAACGGCCGTTCAACGTCAATCTATTCGTTCACGCGCCCGCTCAGGGCGATGCTGCGCGGGAAGCCGCCTGGCTAGACGCGCTTGCCCCGACATTTCGCAGTTTCGGCGCTGAGCCTCCCACTGCACTGCGGCCGATCTACAAAAGCCTGATCGAGGATGACGAGATGCTCGCCACGCTTATCGATCTCGCGCCTCCAGTGGTCAGTTTCCATTTCGGCGTGCCGAGCAAAGAGGTGATTATCGCACTAAAATTGGCCGGCTGTGTCCTGCTGGCGACGGCGACGAACCTCAGTGAGGCCCAGGCGGTGAAAGAGGCCGGAATTGACGCCGTAGTTGCCCAAGGGTGGGAGGCAGGTGGCCATCGAGGTATGTTCGACCCTGACTTGCCGGATAACCGCCTGGGCACGATAGCACTCACCCGCTTACTGGTTGCACGTTCCGGCGTGCCAGTGATTGCGGCGGGTGGGATTATGGATGGAAGTGGGATCAGAGCCGCACTCGATCTCGGCGCTGTGGCAGCACAACTCGGCACGGCGTTCATTGCCTGCCCCGAAAGTAGCGCGGATCTAGCCTATCGCGATGCTCTAACCGGACCGGGTGCGGAACATACGGTGATGACACACGCCATATCGGGAAGGCCTGCCCGCTGCCTGCGGAACCGCTTCACCGAATGGGGGGAGCAGGCGGGGCTCGGCTCACCTGGGTATCCGATGACCTATGACGCGGGCAAGGCGCTCAACGCGGCTGCAAAGGCGGCCGGAGAAAGCGGGTTCGGCGCGCAATGGGCAGGGCAAGGTGCGCCACTTGTGAGAGTAATGCCCGCAGCTGCGCTAGTCGCGACCCTTGTCGGAGAATGTCGAGCCTAGGGGCTTTAGAGTGAGAGCTTCGATTAGGAGTCCGCGGCATATCCGACAAGGCTCAAACGGGCGGTAGTGTCGACGCCAGCGAAGGTGGACATTGTCCAACGTCTCAGATGACCCTTGTGAAACATATTCACGCGTCACTTATGTACGGATCACAAATAGATTGGTCTTTTACAGTCTGAGGTTGCCACAGACCAATCAGATACCTAGATGCGCGTTCAGAAATGGAGTCCTGCTATGTCTGACACTACCCTCGATCTGAACCCGGTCGAACTCGCCACGGAATTGACAATCGCTTGGTTAGCCAATCCCAACACGCGCACCAATGCTGACGACGTTCCAGCCTTCCTGAACAAAATGTACGAAACTGTTTCGGCGCTGGTCGGCGGAAACGCAACAGCTGCTGAGCCCCAAGTACCTGCTCAGGAGTATACCCCGGCGGTGACGGCTCGTAAGTCGCTTGCCAGCCCCGATCACATCATCAGCATGATCGATGGCAAGCCGTACAAGACGCTACGCCGTCACCTCTCGACTAACGGCATGACGCCTGTGGAGTATCGCGAGCGTTATGGCCTGAAGGCTGATTACCCTATGGTCGCTCCTGCCTATTCAGAGGCACGTCGCACGATGGCAAAGAGCATTGGCCTAGGCCGCAAGCCTGGCCAGACCAACGCAGCTAAGGCGGATGCCAAGTCGGCTCCGGCTCCGCGTAAACGCAAGACCGAAGAAGCTGCAGCCGAATAATTCACGGGGCTAGCTTCCTCGAAAGGGGGAGCTGGCCTTGTTACATGCATTTGGCACGAGAAAAACTATAGCTTCATCGGTACACTATCTTCGATGATACAAACGTTCGCAATTGTGAGGCGTTGAGTAACGTGATCGTCCGATGCTGTACGAAACGGTTGAGCTGCCGATCAGCTTGAATCGGGTTCAGGCCTAAGCCAGGATCCGGAGAACATCCTCATTGAGGAGAGCTTCTCCGCAGTACAATGCGTTTGATGATCATTTTAGCAGATCAAGAAGATCTTGTGCAAAGGGCTGGTCGACTTCTGGGATTGCTGAGCGCAGCGCGGCGCCGATTACCCAAACCGCGTTCCCTTCATTGGATGGATCAGCCTTAAGCTTCCGGCGACGTAATCCCAGCGTGTTTGCACGGGTAGTAACTCCGGGTACCGAACGGCTAAAGAACGCTGCGATGCTGTCGACGGACTCGCCAGCCATATAGCGGCGTGCCAGTTCTGCATCTTGAACCGGGCTCCAAGCATTTTTCGGCACTCGGTTTGTATCTTTCGGCTGAGTGGCGTTTACCACCGTTCTTTCTTACAGAAGCAAAATCTGTTGCTAACGAAGGCGCCTTTGCACCAGCGTAAAAGTTGCGTGGATAAATTATCCCCCGTCAGCGAACGTCGAGTTAGGAATCGCGGAATGGCGACTTTAGTTTGAGCCCAATACAGAGCGGCCGTTAGTTTTCACTATCCTGCCGTTGTCGTCCGCCAAAAATGTTCCGCCCGGAGTCGCAGTATGACCGTGATTTTGTCGCCTGCGAAGTCATAAGCAAAAGCGTCATATCCCCAGCAGCAATCCGGGGATGGCGTCCGCCCCCAGCTTCCGAGTGAGTTGAAATATTTGGTGAAGAGAAGGCATCTTGTTGAGGCGTATCCAGCAGTCCGATTGGGCCTGGTCGCGATTTCGCCGTTCCGGGACCGCCTGACCGCCTGACCGCCTGACCGCCTGACCGTCTTCGTCCTTCTTGTTACGATCGATCCGGTGGCGATCCATCTGCTGTGGCATCGACGAAGCAGCGACCATCCAGCCAACGCTGGCTGCGTAAAGCGCGATCATCGCCGCTGCTTCCCCAAGGTAAGTGACGCTGGAAACTGCACGGAATGCCGCTCACGGTCATGCCCGAGCGGGAGTGAGGCACTCTATAGCGCTCAGCGTCGTTCGCACCGCGTCATCGAGAGGCGTGCGTGGTTCCGAGCCGAGCGTCGCTAGTAGGTGAGCATTGTCCAGACGAACCGGCTCGCGCCACAGGTAGCGCATTTCCACGAGCTCACGCGGGGTGGCCGCGAACAGTCCTGCGATCTCCAACAGCCACCAGGGAAGCTGCCGAACCGGCACGGTTGGATCGCCCAAAACCCGCACAATCGCGTTCGTCATCGTCGTGCCGGTCGCATCCCAGTGACCATCCATGTGGAAGGTGCTGAACGGTGTCAGCGAGGCTTCCTCGACGAGGCGGACCATTGTCTCTGCGACGTCTGGCAGATAGGCCCATTGGTGACCCACATCCCGTGCACCCGGGTTATGGATGATCGTTGGACGCGTACCCGGCTTCACCAATCCCTGACTAAACCAGTTGTTGGCAGCGCCGGGTCCGAAGAAATCGCCTGCCCGCACGACCAACGACGTTAGATTGCCGGCCTCAGCTGCGTCGCGAAGGCGAAGTTCCATCTTGGCACGGATCGCGCCCTTGCGCGTCCAGGGTCGCTGCGGCGCCTGCTCGCCAATGACCGGGAATGCGTCGGGTCCGTAATTGTATGCGGTTCCAGGAAGGAGAAGTCGTGCACCGGCTGCGCTGGCCGCAGAAATACTGTTGTCGAGCATCGGCAGGACGAGCTGGCGCCAGTTGCGATAGCCGGGCGGATTGACCGCATGCACCAGCAATTCAGTCCCTATCGCAGCCTTCGCGACCGCAGCTGCATCCAAGGCATCGCCGATGATCGGTAGTACGCCTGCGGAAAGACGCCCTGCACCGCCGTCGCGGACCATCCCGCGGACGGACCAGCCCGATTGCATTAGCCGGCGCGCCACCGCGCCTCCGATCCCACCCGTTGCTCCCAGCACCAAAGCCGTTCGTGTCATTTCCGCCTCCATATTGCTGCCGGAAGATGGAGCAGAGGCGATCTCCACGGAATTGACGAAAAGCGGCGCATAGATATACAGAAATGGATGAACACGGGACCGAGCTGGGATCTGTATCGGACGTTCGCCGCAGTGATGCGGACGGGCTCGATGTCAGGCGCGGCACGACTGCTAGGACTTACCCAGCCCAGTGTCGCACGCCATGTCGAGACGCTCGAACAGGCGGTTGGCGGCACGCTCTTCCTACGGTCGCAGCGCGGACTATCGCCTACCGATCGCGCCTTGTCCCTGCGCCCGTTCGCTGACGAACTCGTTAAGACGACGGACGCATTACTACGCGCAGCGTCCGCGGCAGACGACCAGGTAGCCGGCACCGTCCGCGTGACGGCGGCCGAGGTGTTCGCGGCCGAGCATCTGCCACCGCTGCTCGCGCAATTGCGTCGCGATCATCCGGCCTTGTCGATCGAGCTGGCACCTACAGACGCGGTCACCGACTTGCTTCAGCGCGAGGCGGATATCGCGCTGCGCATGACCGATCCAATCCAGCACGCCCTGATTGCACGCCGGCTCGGCAAGGTGACGCTCGGGCTGTTCGCGCGGCGGGATTATCTGGAACGCCGAGGCAGACCGGCCGAGTTGGTTAGCCTCGTTGCCCACGACCTGATCGGTATGGATACGCGATCGACTACCGGCCAGGCGGTCATGGGAATGCTTCCGGGAGTGAGCCATAGCGACTTCGCCATGCGTGTTGACAGCAACCTGGTCCAGCTTGCCATGCTGCGCGCTGGCTTCGGCGTCGGGATATGTCAGACCATGGTCGCTGCACGGGACGATCGATTGGTTCGCGTCTTACCCGAGGCATTTAGTCTCGAACTTCCGCTTTGGCTCGTCATGCATGAGGACCTTCGGACTAGTAGCCGGTGTCGCGCGGTGTTCGATACATTAGCATCAGGCCTCTCGGACTTCGCAATTTCAGGCTGATCAATCTGCATCCCGCAAAAGCGCTCTCGGAATCGATCCTATTTCAAGAATCTAAGCTGGTACGAGCTGCGTTGCAAAAGGCGTGTGAGTTTAGCATCAGGAACGCGGAGGGCGATCAAGGCATTCAGAGCGCATTTATGGATGGCAGGTAATTACGGGAGTGGACTAACCGCGGCCCGTAGCCGTCAGTCCAGCCTTTCCAGGATGGCGCAATCAGCACTGACGCGGGCCGCGGCGACGAACGAAGGTGCCGTAGTAGTGCAGCGGCTCGTCAACCGCGGCCATTTCGTAGGAGGCGTTGGCTGTCAGCAGATCGGTGCCCTCGCCAAACGTCGGCGCATCGCAGGACAATTCGATGGTCAATGCAGCGCGAGCATACCTTGGGAACTGGATGACCACCTTCCCAACCTCAATCGAATAGGACCCAACGTCGTCGGGCCGATCGTTTGGCGTGATGCGGCCGGCGGCCAGAATGTAAAAGGACGGGCTACTCAGATCGAGTGGTTGCTCTTCCTCGAGGTAGAACCATTCGCCTCGCAGGGCCACTTCCGTGATGAATGCCATCCTCGCTCCTTCCTTTGGCCATTCTAGGAACTTGCGGACGCAAACGGAACAGGTAAGTTCCCATTATGGCTGTCTTTGATGATTCCCTGGATGCTGAACTCGGCGAGGCGTGCAACCGTCTTGCTGCTTGGGTTGAGCCGTTGCCCGAAGGGCAAGTGATCGATCGGGCGCCTGGTCTGACAGAGCGCGACCTCGCGATGATCCTGCGCCGCCTGTATGCAACGCAAGAATACGCATCAAGAAAGATCGCTACCGTGAATGAGGACGAGGGCCGTTACGGCGGGCCATCTGTCCCCATCACCAAGAAAAGACCGTGGGCATGATCAAATAGGTCAACCCGCATGACGAGCAGTGAGGTATGTCCGCACCGACCTTTTAAGACTCTGCGCCGTGGGTGGCAGCAGGTGCGACATGAAAGACGGCGCCTCGCGGGATGCTTATTGCGGCGCAACAAACGCTGCCGCTACTATAAACCGTCGCGGCGAGCATCTTACCCCGCACTCGTCACACGCGTTCGTCGCGACATCGTTTCATTTTGAGACTCATCGGGTATTGCCTACCGTATAGGTAAATGTCAGTGTTGTGACATCGCAGCGGGTTGAGCATTCCCAAGACGCCTCCCCGCTGCGGTGCTCCTAGTTTCTAGAGCGCTGGACCGCCGTGTGAAGCGATTCTAATTGCTAGGCGTCACTCGATTGCGGTAACTCGCTGTATGAGGACCTTTTTAACGCTGGCTGCGGCTTTCTTCATGTGGAGTTTCGCCGCGGTTCCTGCGCAAGCCGCAGTGACAATTACGTTCTGGAGCCACGAGCTTGGCAACAGCTTCCCCCATGCGTTCTTCACGTTGCACGGAATACCCGATGCAGGCGGCGCTCCGGTCGATACAAATGTCGGGTTCACTGCTAAATCGGTCTCGCCAGCACTCTTGATGGGGCCCGTTGCGGGAAAGCTCGACATAGCCAAGCCGGGCTATGTAGCGGGGAGCGATGCGCAATTCTCACTCATTATGAGCGATGCACAGTACGAAGCTGTGCTGCGGTTGGTCGATGCGTGGAGCGAGGGGAAACCCGACAGCGTGTATCGCCTATCAGACCACAACTGTGTGACCTTCGTGAAGGAAGCAGCGCGGATCGTCGGTCTTACAGGGCTCGATCAGCCTAAGTTGATGAAAAAACCTAGATCGTATCTGAAGGCCGTACAGGCTGGGAATGTCGGTCGCGTTACGCTGCTTGGGCTTCACGGAAAGGCTTATCTTGCCAGACTTGCTCCCGTTGCTCCGACTTCCGAAATGACCAAGTGAACTACCGCCGCGGTTACTAAGCGGCTTAACCATCCCGATACTGTTTCGGCCAAGGTCGTCCTCCGGACTTGGCCGGTCCGCCTCGTGTTCTCTTGTCAATCGAGGAGGGCCGTTACCGCGAAACCGGCTCGGGGTTTCCGCGTTGACGCGACGCCAGGTATCTCCGGAAAGTGACTGGCCGGCCCGTCCTTTGCCAACCGAAGGACGGGCCGTTAGGTTTTGCAGGTAGCCCACCAAAATATGGCAGTAGGTATAAACTTGGGTCAATAGAGCTGCCGCTGTTATGGCGCTATATGGACAGACGCCGGCAGGACGGCCCCCCGTTTACGCTGCCGGCGACCATTGCCCAAACCAACGCAGCCTTAAGGCGTGACTGGTCTCCATTGTTGGGATGATGGCACTGAGCCCATCCGGTTCCTCGTAGCTCCGGATGGGCCCTTTTCTTTTCCAAATACGGTCGCTCGTTGAGATCGAGCAGCCCCACGATCATAGACCTCGACGATTCACGCCAGTATCGGAACGATCATGAACAATCCGCGCGAATGGTTTCAGCCCAAGGTAGTAGGGATCGGCTGGTCCCCCCGAACCTGGGAGGGTTGGGCGATCATTGTTTCCGTGATCGCAATTGGCGCAGTTGTCGGTCGGGTAAACCTCTAATGTGTAATCGCGCCCGGTTCGACGGCGAACCTGAAACCATCACCGAGCGCTTCGGTGCGGAATGGCTTGCCGATAAGCCAATGGACAATCGGTTCGACCCGAAAGAACTACGCCCTTTCAGCCGTGCTTACGTCGTGCGGAACGAAGCCGATCGCCGCGGGCTCGACGTGATGGAATGGGATGTCCTAGCTGGGCAAGCGAAACAGGCTGGCCGCAAAGTTGCGCAGACGAACGTGCGCACGCTGCACCTACCCCAATGGCGATCTCTCGTCAGCGATCCGGCCAATCGCTGCCTGATCCCGCTGACAGAGTTTTGCGAATGGGCCCGCGAACCAACCGACCTCGGTGATGGCAAAAAGCCTATCAAGGGGGAGATGTGGTTTGGAGTGACCGACCAGCCGGTGTTCGCGATCGCGGGTTTCTGGCGGCAGGTCGGCGACCAGCGCTATTTCGCGATGGTCACCTGTGACGCCAACGAACTGGTGGCGCCGATCCATCCCAAGGCGATGATCACGATCCTGCGACCGGATGATCACGAGCGGTGGTTGACCGGCAGCTATGACGACGTCCTGTCGTTGCAGCGCCCATATCCTGCCGACCGAATGACGGTACGAGGGCCTGTGTTTCCGACGCGCACGGTGACGCCTCGGTTGATTTAGACACGGTCAGCCTCGTCCACCTTATGTTTTTGCCAGCCCAGGTTGGGTTGGGTCGACCTCCACCTCCGCGTCGCCGGGTTCGAAGCGGATCGTCCAACGGGGATACCCTTCCGGCGAAACTTCAATGTCTGGCAGGCCGATCGGATCGGTTCCCGTTTCCACCCAGCCGGCACCGTGGCAGCGATCGCATGCCGTTCGCTTGCACCGGAAGCTGACGAGATCGATCTCGGTATTCCACTGTCCACGACCCTTGCAGACCGGGCACATGGCATCCAGGCTGCCGTTGCGAGGTTGGAGGGGCACGACGTCGAACGCGTGGGGGCTGTCGGGTCCGTCGCAGAAAACGATATTGCTGGCGTGGGGCATGCGATCTCATTTCTCAGTTTCGTACTTCAACGCCGTGTTTCGTCGTCCAGGTCCCGTTACGCTGTGAGCTTCCGCCGAAAAATTGGTCTCATCTATCGCCGTCCGAATATTGTTCAGCTTCCGCCCAAGGTGTCAGGGCTAGCCGCTGCCGGAACTCATCAAGGCATTGAGCGCGACGGGTCGGCTCGTCATCGTGCAGGTAGCGCCGCATGTCGGCCTCAAGTCGGGCTACAGCGGCAAAGCTCCCATCGTTGGTCTGCGTTATCATTCCCCGGATCGCTGCGATGTCTTCCTTCAGCTGCTCCTGCTCACCGTGGGTGAATGCATCGCTGTCGACGATCAGCTTGGCCGACATGATTGCCGTCATCATCGGGAAGGCGAAACCTGGACCGAAGTGCATGAGGAAGAGTGCCACGGCCCGACCGGTCTTCGTGACGGGGTAGATGTCCCCATAGCCTGTGGTGGTCGCTGTGGTGAATGCCCACCAGAAAGAGTCCACCGCGTCATACTTACCTTCGGCAATTTCAAATATGATCGCCGACGTAGTGACGGTGACGAAGTAGATTACCGCGACGAGGAGAAACGATCGGCCCATTAGCGATGCAAGTTTCTTCATAGCCCACCCTCGTTGGCGCCCGCCCCCGGACTGCTGCGATGAAGCGTATCGCTGTTCGCGTTGTTGATCCACCAATGTTGTCGACGTGTGCTTGAAGGGAGGCGACTAAAGGGATCACCGCCGCTTCAACCGCGTGGACGGCGCTACACGGTCCCTGATCGCAATGAACACGAAGCAGAGCGTTAGTCGGATGCTGGACGCGTTTCGTCACGCGACTTAATCAGATCGCGCAACTGCTTTTGGAGGCTGCTGCTGCTGAAATGCGATTGGATATGGTCGAAGCCCTCCAGCCTCAACTGCGTGCGAATGTCCGTAATCGACCGCGCTTTACCACTCCGCGCGATCTCGAATGCCCGCTGTATAATCGTCATTGCCAGAAGCTACCATGATCGCTCCTCAAGGAAGACCATTTTCGGGGTATAACAAAAGTTACTTTTCATGGCACCTTTTCTGCTTAACGTATGTTTATGCCTTTATGGAAACCGACCCATTACGCGCCGCCTACGACGCGGGTCTGAAAAGCGGTCTCGAAAAGGGCTTTCCGAGCGCCTGCCCCTTCACGATGCATGAAGCTATGGATCAGCGGTTCGCGTGGCTAAGCGGGTTTAGTGTTGGCAAGATCGTTCGAACGGGAAAAATCCATTCGCCTTAGTCGCTCTCGCATCGCTGCCGCCACGGCATCTCGCCATGGATCGCCTACTCCAGATCAATACCCTGATTGGGTTTGCGCCCTAGGCCCGAACCGTCGGCACCTGAGCAATGTTGGTCGTCCACGCCGGCGAGCGCATCTCCGACCGCATCTTCCATTCGCGCTTGAACCCCTGCGACGCCGTCACGGCCGTCCACGTGCCGAACTTGCCGTTGATCGCGTCGAGAGCGCCCATCAGCCGGTCACGCTTCGATGTGTCTTCCTCGAACAGCGTTCGAGGGCGCTCTTCCTTTGGCAGCAGGTCGTCAAGCATGATGCCGGCCTTCGTGTAGGCGTAGCCGTCGCGCCACGCCTTCTCCGCGCCGCGTCTGGCCGCCGCGATCAGCTCGAGGCTGTCGTTCGTCATCGGGTGCAGCGTCACCATCCGCGACGCGCCGTACTGGGGCCGATCAGGCTTGTGCTTGTTCGTGTGGAAGAACGCAGTCAGTCGGGCCGCGACCAACCCGTGCGATCGCAACTTCTCGCCCGCAAGCAGAGCGTATTGCGACAGCGCGCCCATCATTTGCTCAAAGTCGCAGATCGGCGTTCCGAAGGACCGGGTGACGGCCATCCCCTTCCGCTGCGGCTCGACCGATTCCACGGCATTGGACGGGACGCCTCGGAGTTCGGCCACAAGTCGCTCAAGGACGACCGTTCCGACAGCGCGGGCTTGCTTCATCGGCATGTCGCGCAACGCCCCCGCGGTATGGATCCCCAGGTCGGTCAGCTTGCGCGCAGTCGCACCGCCGACACCCCACACGTCGCCGACCGCGAAGGCGTGCATCACATCGCGCCGCACGGCGTCGTCGCGAAGATCGGCTACGCCGTCGAACTCCGGGTTCTTTTTGGCTGCCGCATTCGCCAGCTTCGCCAGCGTCTTGGTCTCCGCGATGCCGACGCACGTGGGTATCGTTGTCCATAGCTGGACCTGGGCACGCATCGCGTTGGCGTGCGCCACGAGGTCGCGCCCCTCGAAGCCGTCGAGGTCGAGGAATGTCTCGTCGATCGAGTATATCTCGAAGTCGCGGGCGAAGGACTCGCACGCGGCGATCACCCGGCGCTGCATGTCACCGTACAGCGCATAGTTCGACGACCGGACCTGAATGCCGTGTTGTCGCACCTTGTCGCGCAGGTGGTGGATCGGATCGCCCATCTTGATGCCCAGCGCTTTCGCCTCGGCCGATCGCGCAATGGCGCATCCGTCGTTGTTCGACAGCACGATGACGGGCACGCCGACCAGGCTGGCATCGAAGGCGCGCTCGCAGGAGACGTAATAGTTGTTGCAGTCGATCAGGGCGATAGGCGGGCTCATACCATCTTGCGCGCGACGCCGACCACCGTGCCCCATATCTCGACATGCTCGTCGACCAGAATGTCCGCGAACCCTTCGGCCTCAGGAACGAGCCAGTGACGGCCGTCGACATAGCGCAGACGCTTCAGGGTCCGGTCGCCATACACCAGCGCCACGACTATTGCGCCTGCCTTCGGCTTCTTGGCTCGGTTCACGACGATCAGATCACCGTCGTTGATCCCGGCACCGGACATGGACCGGCCATCTACGCGCATGATGTAGCTCGCAGCCGGATGCTCGACGAGCCACGCGCCTAAGTCGATCGGTTCCTGCATGTCGTCCTGCGCGGGCGACGGAAACCCGGCTTGCGTATGGACGAGGAAGAAAGGCACCTCGCACGGCACCAGTTCGAACGGGACGTCGTGGAGCCGCAGCGCGGTATCTCGACGGATCAGCGGGATGACAGCGGGGCGATTCCGGTTCGTCGACGACATACCTATAGGATCGCGGCGAAGAGGAGCTGGTCGTGGTGCGCAGCCAGAACCGACCGTGCGTCCTGCGCAGCGCCGACGGCCTGCCGGTACTCCACAGTTCCGAACCGTTCGGCCTCGTCGAAGCTGAATTGTACGGCATCAACAGGTGGATAGACGTTGTCGTATATCACGCGGGCAGCCGCTCTCAGCCGCAGATCGTGCTGCATTTCTTGCTCCGTCAGTATCGGGTCGCCGGTCGTGGCCTGTCCCTAGCTAGGCGCGATCCCCGCTGATTCGCAAGAACATTGCAAGAACATCAATCTGATGCGATTGGCAGGCCACTGATTCGAGGGACGCGGGAATGACTGATCATGACGAGCCGAAGCCAGCGTTTGGCCAGTGGCTTATGGCGCAGAAAGACCGAAGCGATCTCGTTGGCCAATTGGCGGCCGGCGCGGTCGTCGATAGGCGCTTTCCCCGCAACGGAGATCCGGAGACCGTGCGCAAACATCTCAGCGCCATGCAGGCTGAGGACGACATGTTCGCCGCGGTCGACGACGCCGAGTCCGATTGGTTGTCGGCTTGATGCAGGACGCGTGGCGGCAGGCCTTCGCGCTAATGGCTGATCATGGCCAGATGGGCGCATGCAAGATCGTGGCGTCGGGTATGGAAAAGACGCCACCAGGGCAGCCGGAGCAGTACCGACAGTGGGAGATTTTAGCCGACTGCCTGAACGCTGTAGCAGACGCCAGCCGGACGAAGCACTGATGCGAGTGGTTCGATGATCGCCCTCGCACCTGTGACGACGTTCTCATGCATGGTGACCCGCGTACACGACGGCGACGGACCTTTGTGGTGCTCGAACGGGGTAAAGGTTCGGATTGCCGGCGTCCAGGCGCCGGATTTCGAAAGCGCGTCGCCTTGTCGCGCGGCAGACCCGAGGCGGGTAAACTATAGCTGTGACAACGCGGCTGCCAAACGCAGCCAGCAGATAGTCGAACACCTGGTGCTGCGAAAGACGTTGCGATGTGAGGCGACTGGTAAGAGCTACCGCCGAGTTGTGGCCCGGTGCACGCTGCCGGACGGTCGATCGCTGTCGTGTGCCGCTATCGCTTCAGGGGCAGCCGTGCGGTGGGATCGGTACTGGCGGAAGTATCGCATGGGGGAGTGCAACTGAGATATCTTGCGGCACAGCTGAATGGCGTGCCGCGGAAATCACAGTCCGACGCGTAAGCCCAAAGCGAAGTAGTACGGACCCGCGTTACCCATCAGGCTCAACGTAGGCGCGAGCGGTAATGCGACGGTTCCATACGGGCGAACCTCATCACCGATTCGAATGCCAGCACCGATAGTGGCCGCCAGCGGGATTGAGTAGGTCGCTTCGACACGGCCATATGACTTCACAGAATCCTCAGCAGATCGCCGCGGCGACCTCTCGAAACATAGAGGTCGCCGCCATGCAGGTTGCTTCCGAACCCCTGCTGGATCTGCATCGCCAGCGACGCCATGCCCTTGCGCATGTCCGTCTTGCCGTGGCTATCCAGACCCGTGCCCCGCTCGGAATAGGGATCATGCGTTGAGCTCGCGCAGCGCCGCCATCAGCAAGTTCGCAGATACGCCGCCAGCTGCACGGATCGTCGCACCGCGGAGCTCGATGACCAGCATGTCTGACACGCCGTGGTCGATCTCGGGCGGATCCACATGAACGGCCACGGCCGCAAAGCAAGTCGGCTGCCCAAGCTTGCCGCACAGCTCGCGCCGCCAACGGTAGATCGACGACGGAGAGATGTCGGCATCTCGCGCGATAGCGGCAACTGACGCGCCAGGCACGATGGCTGCCACCACCAGGGCAAGCTTGCGCTCATCGCTCCAACGGCGACGCCGCTCAACGCCGGACAGTACAGTGATCTGGGTCATCGCCACGTCTCTAGCCACGATGCAAACCACGGTGCTTGCACTGTGGCTAACATTTCAGCTCAGACCATCACCCGCCATACCTCTCGCCGGATGAAGACGTATCGTTGGGCCTTCGATCTACTGCACACCTGGAACTAGCTCTGGCTGGTTGAGCGTCGCTCATCCAGCGGCAACCATCGCACTATCGCCACTTGTTTGGGCTTAATCAGGTAACAGTATTGCGGTTACAATGACGTACGGCTGTTGGCTGCCGACGCGCGCATATGACGCGTGATTTCCAGTCTGATACACCAGATTGTCTAGATTTAGCTTAGGTTATCTGGCGTCGCTCCAAAGGATAGTGCTTCTGCTGAACCAACTTCCTGCTCACCCGCGAACAATCGATCCAGCCGGCTCTTTACCTCGCTTCGATATTGCGGCGATGTCAGCGTCCGGGGCGCAGCCACCGCTACTTCATCCGCGATGGCATCCTTAATTCGTTCAACTGCAGCTTCGTCGAGCACGTTTGCACGCCGTAGCTCTACACAAAGCTGTACCAGTCCGACTGCTGTTGCCTGCGCTCGAAGGCCTACGTTCGTAATATCGAAATGTAGCTTCTTGTGCTTTTCGTATGGCATAGTCTGCCACTCCTTCCTGAGTGAACTATATCACTGGAATCGGATGTAGGCTACAATTGAACACGTTTTGTTCTCGAATTGTGCGTCGTCAGCCACCATCGTTAGCCCTTCAAGGCGTTCCGTTTTGACGCCGGCTTTCGTCAGACTGGGTATACCCTGGATGGAGTTTGAAATCAGGCTGTTCAATCAGGGTTACCTTATTAGGTGAACATGTCCTTTTGGGCCCCCTGCAGATACCAACGTAAACAGCGAACGATTGGAAGGGGGGCGTCCTGCCCCTTTCTGTGGCTTTACAACGTGATGGCGTACCCGCAGCGAGCTATTACCAGGCTCCTTGCGGCTTGATCTATATCTGGAACTCTAGTGTCGTTTCGCAGTTGATATAAACCGGACTGTGAGCTCGGCGCGCCCGGGACACGCCTTGGCGCTTTTGCGTCAGGAGAGATGTCTTGAAATCAATCGTCACCCTGGCGGCTCTTGCCGCCATGCTTCCGCTAGCCGCCTGCAACAAAAGCCCCTCAGACAAGCTTGCCGATCGCGTCGAGAATGCAGCGGATACCCGTGCCGATGCCATGGAAGCGAATGCCGAAGATTTGCGCAATCAGGCAGCTCAGCTCGATAATCGTGCCGACAAGGCACGCAAGGTCGGCGACTCCCGCTCCGACGCCATTGAAGCAGCCGATATGAACGTTGCCGGCATGAGCCAGGAACAGCGCGACGCCATTGTCGCCAATCAGGCCGCTGCTGTCCGTTGATTTTTCTGCCGGCCGCTAGTCGGCCGGGCATATGTCGAAAGCCTTGCCTCATGAACGCCGGCTTTCGCCGTCTGACCGATTACCTCGGTTCAAGCTACTGGTTCGTCCCCACCGTCATGGCCATCGCCGCAGTACTGCTGGCAGGTGGTATGGTGGCGTTGGACTCGAAGGTCGGCTCGTCCTGGATGGACGGCTATGTCTGGCTGTACGCCTCGCGACCGGATGGCGCGCGGCAGGTGCTGTCGTCGGTCGGCGGGTCGATGATTACCGTGGCCGGTACGGTGTTCTCCGTCACGATCGCCGCGGTCGTGTATGCATCCGGCCAATATGGTCCCCGCCTACTGACCAACTTCATGCGCGACCGTGGCAACCAGGTGACGCTTGGCACCTTCATCGCGACGTTCCTGTATTGCCTACTGGTGCTGCGCACGATCCACTCGGCGGAAGAGTCAGGTGGATACGGCTTCGTTCCCAATCTGGCGCTACTGGTCGGCGTGCTACTGGCGCTCTGCTCGATCGCGGTGCTGATCTACTTCATCCACCACGTGCCCAGCAAAATTCACATCAATAGCGTGATCGAGGACGTCGGCGACCGCTTGCTGCGCGACATTGACGATCGTTTCCCCCGCTTCGTCGGCAGTTCGCCCGACGATCATGCAGCGACGGCCACCGATATTCCTGCCACTTTCCGGGACGATGCCAGCGAGACCGTCGGGAGGCAGCGTCGGATCGTTACCGCCGGGGATACCGGCTACATCCAGTTTCTCGACGACGAGGCAGTCCTGCGCCTGGCATCCAGGCATGATCTCGTTCTTCGCCTTCAGTACCAGCCCGGTGACTTCGTCCATGTTGGCCGCGCCCTGATCGAGGTCTGGCCACCGGAGCGGTGCGACGACGCCTGTGCCAATGACTTACGCGAGGCATTCGCCGTCGGCTCGCGCCGTTCGGCGTTGCAGGACCTGCGCTTCCTCGTCGACGAACTGGTCGAGATCGCGGCCCGGGCATTATCGCCTGGGGTCAACGATCCCTTCACGGCGGTCACCTGCCTTGACTGGCTGAGCGCTGCCATGTCCGACCTGGCCGGCCGATCGCTGCCGTCACACCTTCGGGTCGACGACGAAGGCTCCCTTCGCGTCATCGCCCATCCCACCACCTTCGCTTCGCTTATGGACCGGTCGTTCGGCGCGCTGGCGCAGTATTGTGCGGCCGACATGGTAGCGAGCCTGCGCTACCTCAACGCACTAGGCGAGGTATCGCTCGACTGTGACGAGCCCGATCGGCTGACGACGATCTGCCTTTATGCCGACAGGCTGGAGGAACTGGCGGGTGAGGCGCTGAAGGGCTTCAACCTGACCCGGGTTCGGACCCGCACGGCTGAGTTGCGGACCGCGCTCGACCAACCCGACTATAAGCGTCGCCTGCGCGACGGCACCGCCTGGCTTGCCGGCACGGCCTGAGGAAAAGCATGATGAATACTCCCTCGGCGAAGGCCATCCATCCGTCCGAAATTTGGACGACCGTCAACGGCATGGTCAACGGCTTCCTCGCCATGCTGCCGTTGCTGCTTGCGGGGCTGATCGTCTTCCTGATCTTCTGGGGCCTTGCATCGGGCGTTCGCCGCGGCGTCGAGGCGTTCGCAGCCAAGCGCTCCGAGTTTCCGAGCGCCGGCATGGCGTTCGGACGGCTGGCCTATATCGCGCTCATGCTGCTCGGTGCGCTGATCGCGGCAACCGTCGCCTTCCCGTCGGTCACGCCAGCAAAGCTGTTCTCAGCCCTCGGGATTGGTGGCGTCGCGATCGGCTTTGCCTTCAAGGACATCTTCCAGAACCTGCTCGCCGGTATTCTGCTTCTCATTCGTCACCCGTTCCGCGCCGGAGACGAGATCACCACCGGGGGCGGCTTCACCGGAACGGTGGAATCGATCGAAACCCGCGCCACTTACATCCGCACCTATGACGGCCAGCGGGTGATCGTGCCCAACAGCGTCATTTATACCGAAACGGTGACCGTCATCACCGCCTACGACCTGCTGCGCAGCGAGTATGACGTCGGCATCGGCTACGGCGACGACGTCACCACCGCACGACGGATTGCCCTGGAAGCGATCAAGGGCGTCGACGGCGTGCTCGCCGAACCTGCCCCTGATGTGCTGCTGTGGGATCTGGCCGGATCGTCCAAAAACCTGAGGGTGCGCTGGTGGACCAAGCCCAAGCGTTCCGGTGTCGTGCAGGTTCGTGACAGGGTTCTGCAAGCGGTGTCTGAGGCGCTGGTCGGCGCCGGAATAGATCTGCCGTTCCCCACCACTCAGGTACTGTTCCACGACCAGACCGAGGCGAGCGACGGCGATCGTCGCCGCCAGCGCGAAGGCTGGCCGGCGGGTGACACCGTTCCCGAGCCGCGCCACATCAACGCGCTGACCATCGTCCGTAGCGACCCGAAGGATTAACCGACCGTGCTGACCCCGTTCGACGCAGCGGCGATCCTGATCGTACTCGCCGCGGTGCTCGGCTACTTCAACCACCGTGTCCTGAAGCTGCCCTCGTCGATCGGCTTGACGATCATGGGCGCAGTCGCCTCGCTGCTCGTCGTCGGCATCGATCGGTTATTACCCGGTAGCCAAGTGGGCGAACAGGTAGTCGGCTTCATCGCCGGCATCGACTTCCACACGACGCTGATGGACGGCATGCTGTCGTTCCTGCTGTTCGCCGGCGCGCTGCATGTGAAGTGGGACGATATGCGCCGCGGGCGTTGGCCGATCGTCGTGCTCAGCACCGTTGGCGTCCTCCTCTCGACCCTCATCATTGGCGGTGGCTTTCACCTGATCGCTGGTTGGCTCGGCCTTGCTATGCCGCTGATCTGGTGTCTCGTCTTCGGCGCGCTCATCAGCCCGACGGACCCCGTCGCCGTCATGGGCATCCTCGGTCGGGCGGAGGTTTCGCCGACACTGAAAGCGACGGTGGCCGGTGAAAGCCTGTTCAACGACGGGGTCGGGGTGGTCGTCTTCGCTATCCTGCTCGAAGCAGCCCTGGGCACTGAACCGCTGTCGCTCGGTCACGGTGCGGCACTGTTCCTTCAGGAAGCGGGCGGAGGCGTGCTTCTGGGGTTGGCGGCAGGCTGGATCGGCTACCGGGCGATGCGGTCGATTGACGAGTACAATGTTGAGGTGATGATCTCGCTGGCGGTGGTTATGGGGGGCTATGCGCTTGCCGCGCAGCTCCACATCAGCGGTCCAGTCGCCATGGCCGTCGCCGGGCTGCTGATCGGCAACAAGGGCGTTGCCGATGCGATGAGCGACATCACACGCGATTATCTGCTGAAGTTTTGGGCGTTGATCGATGACATCCTCAACGCTGTCCTGTTCCTGCTCATTGGTCTCGAGGTCGTGACCATCCCCTGGGACCCGCGGCTTATCGCACTCGGTCTAGCCGCTGTACCGCTGGTGCTGCTCGCCCGCGGGATTGCGGTCGTCACGCCGCTTGCCGTCCTGCGGCCGATCCTATCGCTCGGACGGCTCGCACCGCTGACCCTCATCTGGGGCGGCCTGCGCGGTGGTATCTCGGTTGCGCTGGCCCTTGGCCTGCCGGACGGACCAGCGCGGTCTATCGCGCTTGCGGCTACCTACATCGTCGTGCTGTTCTCGGTAATCGTGCAGGGCGGCACCATCGAGCGTGTGCTTGACCGCGCCAAAGCTCGCGGCAGGGCGTAATGGATCCGAGGCGGTGCGGATGGTCAGCTACATCGCAGCCTCAGGTATTTGCAAGGACAGCGGTGCAAAGTGAGCCTAGGCCGCTCAATCTATGTCAGTGGCGCATTGTTACATTTCGAGCAGGTGAGTTGGAATGACGGAAGCGGCGGGTAACAGCACCCGATATCAAGCGATTTTCGAGAGCGCTGTTGATTTCGCGATTATCGGCCTTGGTACTGATGGCCTGATCACCGATTGGAACAGCGGTGCCGAACGGACCTTCGGGTGGACGGCAGAAGAGATCTCCGGTCAGCCCGCAGACCGCTTTTTCACGCCGGAAGATCAAGCCGCTGACCGTGCGGGTGTCGAGATGCGTTGCTCGCTGGCTGAAGGGCGCGCAACCGATGAACGCTGGCACCTGAAGAAGGATGGCTCGCGGTTCTGGGCCAATGGCAAGATGATGCCGTTGCGATCCGAGGATGGGTCCCATATCGGCTATGTGAAGATTCTCCGTGATCGCACCGCGCAACGTCGGATCGCCGAGGAAGCCCGCCTCGATGCCGAGTTTCTCCGGGGCGTTCTTGCGTCGTCGGACGACTGCATCAAGGTTCTCGATCTGAATGGCGATCTCTTATCGATGACCGAGGGCGGCATGAAGGTCATGGAGGTCGTTGATTTTGAGGCGATCCGTGGCTGTGCCTGGACCAGCTTCTGGACCGATCAGGGCAACGCCGACGCAAAAGTTGCGGTCGAGACCGCGCGCAGCGGGGGAACCGCACACTTCCGTGGTCCAGCGACAACCATGGCCGGTACGCCGAAATGGTGGGACGTAAAGGTTACGCCGATCCTCGGCCTCGACGGTAAACCGGAAAAGCTGCTCGCCGTCTCTCGTGATGTCTCAGTTCAGCGCCGCGGGGAGGTCAATCGGGATGCGCTGCTAGAGCTTGGTGATCGGTTGCGTGACTGCACCTCGACCTCTGAGATCACCTATGCGGCGGGCGAAGTCCTTGGACGCACACTGGACGTCGATCGGGTGGGTTACGGTGAGGTTGAACCGACGACGGATACGTTAGTTATTGAGCGTGACTGGACAGTACCTGACGTTGCGTCGGTCCAGGGCGTCGTCCGCTTCCGTGACTACGGATCATACATCGAAGATCTGAAACGTGGCCGAGACGTGGTCATCGACGGTTTAGCTGCCGACCGCCGCACGAATGCCGAAGCGCTTCGAGAAGCGGCAGCAACTGCCTTAGTCAATATACCCGTTATGGAACGCGGCACGCTGGCGGCGATCCTGTTCGTCAATCAGCGGGACGCCCGCACTTGGACGGGGGCGGAGATTGCCTTCATCCGCGAGGTTGCAGATCGGACGCAGGTAGCGATCCAACGGCACAAGGCGGAAGCCAGATTGAACGACCTCGCTATTTCGCTTGAAGAGCAGGTGGAGCAGCGCACCGCCGATCGGAACCGTCTTTGGACGCTATCGAGAGACGTCATGCTCGTGGCGGGCTTCGATGGGGTGATCAGCGCGGTCAACCCGGCCTGGATGACGACCCTCGGCTGGTCCGAACAGGAACTGCTGACGCGTAACTTCCTCGACCTCGTCCATCCCGATGACCTGATTGCCACGCAGAATGCTGCCGGCTCTCTGTCGGAAGGTAGTGTCATCGGTCGGTTCGATAACCGATATCGTCACAAGGACGGTAGCTATCGGACACTGACGTGGACGGCCGCGCCTGGAGACGGACTGATCATCGCTGTCGCCCGAGATATCACGGCGGAAAAGGATCAGGCCGAGGCACTACGCCAAGCCGAGGAAGCTCTTAGACAAGCCCAGAAGATGGAAGCGGTGGGTCAGCTTACCGGCGGTCTGGCACACGACTTCAACAACCTGCTGACCGGCATGATGGGCAACCTTGAACTGCTACAGGTTCGTGTTGCGCGTGGTCGCCTGGAGGATATCGACCGCTTCATCAATTCAGCACAGGGTGCGGGTCGCCGGGCTGCTGCACTAACCCAGCGACTGCTCGCGTTCTCAAGGCGCCAGACTCTCGATCCCAAGCCGACCGATGTAAATCGGCTGATTACGGGCTTCGAGGAGATGCTGGCCCGCACTGTTGGAGCCACCGTCGATATCGAGGTTGTCGGCGCAGTCGGCCTTTGGCCGACCGAGATCGATGCAGGCCAGCTTGAGAATGCGATCTTGAACCTGTGCATCAACGGTCGTGACGCCATGCCGGATGGCGGCAGGCTCACGATTGAAACCGCGAATAAGTGGTTCGACGATCGTGCAGGGCAAGATCATGAGCTTCCCCCAGGTCAGTATATTTCCGTCTGCGTGACGGACAGCGGCACGGGTATGGCACCCGAACTGATTCAGCGGGTATTTGAGCCTTTCTTCACGACCAAGCCCATCGGGCAAGGCACAGGGCTCGGCCTATCGATGATCTACGGCTTCGCACGCCAATCCGGTGGCCATGTTCGCATCTATTCCGAGGTCGGCCAAGGGACGACCGTCTGCATTTATCTGCCCCGCTATCACGGCGATATCGTGGATGATGTTGCTGAAACTCAGCGCATCCCAGCTGAAGCTGCAGGCGGACAGACAGTCTTGGTGGTGGATGACGAAGCCACGATCCGTCATCTGATCGACGAGGTATTGGAAGAGCAGGGCTACACCGTGATTGGTGCGGCGGATGGAGCGGCAGGCCTTAAAGTCTTGCAGTCCGGTGGTCGTATCGAGCTGCTTATCACCGACGTTGGTCTACCGAACGGCATGAACGGTAGACAGGTAGCCGATCATGCTCGCGCCCTTCAGCCCGGCCTGAAGGTGCTGTTCATTACCGGGTTTGCAGATAACGCTGCGGTTGGGAACGGCCACCTTGAGCCGGGTATGGAATTGCTCACCAAGCCGTTCACGCTTGAAGCGTTGACGAGCAAAGTTGCTGCGATGACAAAAGCAGCATCCTGAACGAGAACGCAAGTTTGTCGCTGAAACCCTGCGTTTTGGGAATACCGGCGGCTTCCGCTTTGATGCAGCGTCAGACACGGGCAGCGGTATGGAGCGGAATGATCCCTGCCGCACCACCGCGGCACGATACTCAGCGACTGCTGGCCCCGGCTGCTGATAGCTGACAACGGCTTCCTAGTAATTGTTGTCTTAGCAGCAATCATCGGGATTTGGCCGCAATAACCGGCGTGATGATCGCCATCTTACGGATTCTGCGCGCATGACAACACCGCAACTGATGTCGATCAGCCTACTGATCGGCATGATGGGCCTCTTTCTCTGGGGCCGTTTTCGCTATGATGTCACAGCCATCATCGCCCTGCTCGGCGGGCTGTCGCTGGGGTTGGTGAAGCCCAAAGAGGCGTTTACCGGCTTTTCCGATGACATCGTTATCATCGTTGGATCAGCGCTGGTGATCTCATCGGCAATGCAGCGTTCCGGGCTAATCGAGAGCGCGCTCGGGATACTGGCGCGGCGCGTGACCCGCGTCCGGTCGCAACTCGTGGTGCTGACCGCGGCAGTCGGGGTATCGTCCGGGCTGGTCAAGAACGTCGGTGCCTTAGCGATGCTGATGCCGGCAGCCGTTCAGACGGCTAAGAAATCGGACACTAGCCCTTCGGTGTTCCTGATGCCGATGTCGTTCGCTTCGCTGCTCGGCGGGTTGATGACACTCGTTGGTACGTCGCCGAATATCATTGTCAGCAGAGTACGAGAGCAGATGACCGGCAAGCCGTTCGGCATGTTCGATTATCTGCCAACGGGGCTGGGCCTGCTTGTGGTCGGCCTCATTTTTCTGCGTTTCGGCTACCGCCTCCTGCCCAGGGAACGCCGCGCAGCACCGACCATGGGCGAAGCTCTCAACATCACGGACTATGTCACTGAGGCGACCATCGAAGACGGATCGCCCGCCGTCGGCGAAACGGTTGAGTCCTTCATCGACCGCCATGATCATGAGGTGACGATCGCCAATGTTGTCCGTGACAATATGCGCACGAGCATTACGGCTGAGTTCCTTCTGGCTGCGGGCGACACGCTGATCTTGGGCGGTGACCCGGATACGCTCGAGCGTGTTATTGCGGGTGACTACCTAGCACTTGCCGGACAGCATCGTGACCTACCGGAAGGCAGCGAAGATGATGAGGTCGGCGTCATTGAGGCGGTCATTACCACCGGCTCTGTGCTAGTCCGCCAGTCCGCCGGACGACTGCGGCTTCAGCAACGCTATGGCGTCAACCTCATCGCGGTATCGCGCGCCGGCAAACGGCTGACCAAGCAGCTCAGCGAGACCGTCCTGCGCGCTGGCGATGTCATCGTTCTTCAAGGACCCCTCACACTCTTGCCAGAACGCATGCGTGACCTTGGTACGTTGCCGCTGGCAGAGCGCGCCCTGCGTCTGGGGAGTTCGAAGCGTCGCTTCCTACCACTTATCATCCTCGCGGTTGCAATGACCGTAACCGCGACCGGCTATGTGCCTGTGGCAGTCGCCTTCTTTGCCGCTGCCGGTTTGATGATGGCGACCGGCGCGCTACCGCTGCGCGAGGCTTACGATGGCGTCGAATGGCCAATTCTCATCATGCTGGGCGCGCTCATTCCGGTTAGCGAAACCCTGCGCAGCACCGGCGCGTCCGATGTACTCGCGACCTCGCTTGCCCATCTGGCTGCCTCCTTGCCGCCATGGGGCGCGGTCGCCCTGATCCTCGTAGCGGCGATGGCTGTGACGCCGTTTCTCAACAATGCCGCGACGGTCTTGGTGATGGCGCCAATCGCGGCGGTGTTCGCGCACGACCTCGGATATCGCCCCGAAGCGTTCCTGATAGCGACCGCCATCGGGGCAGGATGCGATTTCCTGACGCCGATTGGGCATCAGTGTAATACCCTGGTTTTTGGTCCTGGGGGTTACCGCTTCAGTGATTACGCCCGGCTGGGCGCGCCACTATCTGTTCTGGTGGTTTTGGTTGGTACGCCTCTGGTGATGTGGACTTGGCCACTGCACTGATCGCCGGGAACTGTTGATGGGCAGTATGGCCAAACCGCAGGCGCGTTCCGGGATACTGAATGGGCGTCCGTGGCAGGGAAGCCCGGAAGGTTGTGGCACCGCAGATGTAGCAGGCGTAGGCGGTTTCATGCGTTTCCTCCGCTCGCCGGCAGCCATGCCCGTTCTCATCGCCCTGCTGCTTGCAACAATCACGACAGCTGGATTGGCGGCGTCGTGGACGCTGTCGATTGTGATGTGGCCTTCCAGTGCGGTTCTTGCCGCAGCCTTGTTTGCGACCTTGATGCAGGACCCCGACTGACATGGCTTCAGCGCCACTGATCGATAGCACAGCGGGTCCACCTGGCTCTGGTCGGGTAGCGCCATCGTGGCTCCGTAAAGCTTTCCGATCCAGCGAAGCTGCACTCATCGTGCTGGCCATCATGATCGGCAGTGCAGCCGGATTGCTCAGTGTCGTCCAGGGCACGCTCGCACAGACGATGCAGCATCTGCTTTATGCCTTGTCGCCGGATCAAAGGCTGAGTGCGGCCACGACGATCCCTTACCTCGCTCTACTTGCCCTGCCGGCTGGTGGAGCCGTCCTCGCACTCTTCTCCTGGGTTACTCATGCTCGCCGGCGCCGGATGGTCGACGCTGTGGAGGCGAACGCCCTTCATGGTGGTCGCATGTCGTGGTCCGACAGCCTCGTTATCTCCGGGCAAACGATCCTTTCCAACGGCTTCGGTGCGTCTGTGGGGCTTGAGGCGGCGTATGCGCAGTTGGGAGGGCTCGTCGCCTCGCTCAGCGGCAACTGGTTTGCGTTACGCAGGTCCGATCTGCGCATCTTGGTCGGCGCCGGAACGGGCGCCGCCATCGCAGGTGCATTCGGGGCTCCATTAGCTGGGGCCTTCTATGCCTTCGAGATCGTAATCGGGGCCTATACGATATCAGCGCTGGCACCTGTCGCTGCGGCGTGCCTGGCGAGTGTCCTTGTGGCGCAGGCGTTTGGTGCTCAGCCGTATCTGGTTGCGGCTAATGCAGGTGAACAGATCGAGACGTTCCACTACCTTGTCTATGCCGGGCTTGGGGCCTGCGCCGCTGGCGCTGGGATACTGCTGATGCGGGCTGTCGCAGAGATGGAAGCAGCGACACGCAAGCTGCCGATACCCTCAATTTGCCGGCCGATATTGGGCGGGCTGCTGCTCATCCCTCTCGCGATGCTCACGCCACAAATCCTCTCTGCTGGTCACGGCGCCCTCCACCTCAATCTTGAAGCCGACGTATCGCTGCGCTTTCTCGCCGCTATCTTCGTCGTGAAGTGCGCGGCATCCATCATCTCACTTGGCTTTGGTTTCCGCGGTGGCCTGTTCTTCGCATCCTTGTTCTTGGGCAGCCTACTGGGTCACCTGTTTGCGGGGTCACTCGAATGGATGGTCGGATCGCCGGTGATCGACCCGCACAATGCGGCCCTGGTGGGGATGGCCGCATTAGCGGTCGCCGTGGTTGGGGGGCCGATGACAATGGCGATGCTAGTCCTTGAGGCGACCCACGACTTCTCCCTCGCCGGCGCGGCCATTGCGGCATCGCTGGTCTCGTCCACCATCGTCCGCGAGCTTTTCGGCTATTCCTTCTCAACGTGGCGCCTGCATCTCCGGGGCGAAACCATTAAAAGCGCCCGAGATGTCGGCTGGGTCAGGACGCTTACGGCAGGCAAGATGATGCGACGTGTCGAACGGGCTACGCCGTGCAACACGACGATTGCCGAGTTTCGTCGGGCGTTCCCGCTTGGTTCCACTAGTCGGGTCCTGCTCGTCGATGACCACGAAAATTATGGCGGTATCGTACAGACTGCCAGTGCATTTGCCGAAGAGGTCGATCAGAAGGCAGCGATCGGGTCGCTGGCGATCCACACGGGTCTCGCCCTTACGCCGGATGCCGACATCAGAAGCGTCATGACTACGTTCGATACCGAAGGGGCGGACGAACTGGCGGTAGTTGGGAGTGACGGTGCGGTTCTCGGCATCCTCTCCGAGAGCTACGCGCGACGCCGCTACGCAGAGGAACTGGACAAGGCGCAACGTGAGCTATTTGGCGAGAGCTGACCCCGGCTTAGGCACGTACCATGTTCCCTCGACAAATTCGGCGTTTAGCTGACGTTTCCGCAGTTACTACAGCGGCAAGCCGGGTGAGATGCGGGTCGAACTCGCCCCCCCCCAGTTTCGCTATGCACAGAGTTGGCTAAAAGACCCTGAAAGGGAAGTTACATTGCCATTTGTTTTACTGTGTCGTCGCGTTGGTATAATTTCATGTCTATCTGTTGTTGAAGCGTGTGTTCCGGCAGGGCGGCACCCTGTAGCGCCCGTATCCCTGCCGATCACGGTACAGACCACCACACCCGCCCGAACACTGCCCAGGCCTGTGCAAACGCGAGCCCAACCATCAGCCAACTTGCTCAACGCGGTACAGGCGCTCGGCGCAAGTTTCAAAGGTGACGTTGGCATCAGTGTCCGCGACATTGACGAGGGGTGGGTTGTTGCCTGGGAGGGCAACAACCCTCGTCCCCAGCAGAGCGTGAGCAAGTTTTGGGTTGCGATCGCAGTTATGAACGCGGTGGATCGGGGTCACTTATCGCTGACCGATCCAGTAACCGTTACACGATCCGACCTTACTGTATTTCATCAGCCTATCCGGGCATTTGTTGGCAAAGACGGCTACAGGACAACGATCGGTGACTTGCTTCGCGGGGCAATGACTCGCAGCGACAACACTTGCAACGATGTGCTACTTTGGCGCATCGGTGGACCTGCCGCAATCAACCGCATGTTGGACGAGAAGGGGATTGCAGGCGTCGGGTTCGGCCCTGGAGAAAGGCAGTTGCAGGCGCGTACCGCCGGACTGGAATGGCGACCGGAGTGGGCTGGAGGTTGGGGATTCCTGCAAGCCCGTGCAGCTATGACCTACGAAGCGCGCGACAAGGCGTTGCGCCGCTATCTGTCTGATCCGCTCGACGGTGCATCTGCCAATGGCGTGACGCTAGGGCTATCTCTACTGGCTCAAGGCAAACTCTTGAGCGCTCAATCGACCACCTCGTTACTAACGCTCATGCGGTCCAGCAAGACCGGTCCTCTGCGCTTGAAGTCGGGCCTCCGTCCTGGTTGGACGCTCGCGCACAAGACAGGGACGGGTCAGGATCTGGGCACTCTCTCGACCGGCTACAACGACGTGGGTTTGCTCGTTGCCCCCGACGGGCATCGCTATGCGGTCGCCGTCATGATCGCCAGCACGCGCCAACCCATACCGGTGCGGATGCGGCTCATGGGCAATGTCACGCGCGCGATTGTGGCAAATCGCTAATCGATAATCGCTCAATGTCCGCAGCCTGGAGGTGCGTTATTGTGTGGGCTCAGACCAAATGCTTATACATTCGCGCCTTTTTCTGATGCTACGTTAATTAATACCCGGCTGAAGTAAAGGATGTATTTTAAGAGACTACGCCTAGCTTGACTAGTGCTAAGATGAACTAGCCGATTTAGAGTTTACGATGTCACAGTAATGGCTCACGATAATCAGGCAATTATTGTAAACTGAAAAATACGAATTTTTAAAAACAAATAGATACCAAATAAACATGCGATTCTATTTATTTACCTGCCAGCTTACCTTGTAGGTAACCCGAAAGCCGTCGTGATCCGATAATCTGGGACTGCGCTCCGAGCCATCGAAAAGAGCCTCGACGCGCACAGGTATGACATCGACGGCGGAACCGCTCTCGAATAGTTGGAGGTCTTGCGTATCCATCCACGGTTCATCACCGTCCCAAGATATGCGGACATCGCATGGTAGCGGATTATCGATGCAATATTCCTGCACGATCTCGAACGGCTCGGTAACGTTGCGGAAGCGTTCGAACCGTATCGCCGAACTCTTCATATTGAAGTCTCCGCCAAGAATCGTCGGAATGTTCGGGTCCCCGACAGCGGAAATGAAATCGCCCAACTCTTCGACCTGAAGGCGATGCGCACGGGCATGTCGCCGTGGCGGTACCCGAGAAGACCTCTGCGAATTGAGATGCGTGTTAAACAGATTGATTGTGCCTGGGACACCGGGAATAGCCATACGTGCATACAGCATACCCTTATTGCTGAGGCAGTCGAGGCCTGCACATCGACGCTTGCCAAACGGCTCCGAGTGCGTTTCGATAATTGGGTATCGACTGAGAATGGACAGGCCTGATCCGACCAGATGCAGGCCAAGTTCCCCCTTCTTCCACCGGTACGGACCAGGCATCTTGTCGTTGACAGGCAAATTCTTAGATTGTGTTCGGGACGGGCCAGAAACCATGTTCGGGTAGCCAAGGCCCTGAACGGCGTTGACTGCAGCCTTGCTAAACATCTCCTGCACCATGATCACGTCCGGTGCGGTGCCTTGTCTCATCATGTTCTTAAGTGCAGCGTTAATCTTCACCAGAGATCCGGCGCGCTTCCCACGAGCCGGCCAGCCAAGTCCTTCAATGTTGAAGGTCAGAACGTCGAACGTAGTGCTAGCGCGCAGACCATCGGCTGACACAGAGATTGCGTGCCCACCTGTTGCGCAGGACTGCATCAGGGGAGGAGGCAGCGCGACACAGCTTGCTGTACCGGTCACAAAAGCGAGCGTCGACAGACGGCATACCATCGACCACGGCAATGCAGCTGTTTTTCGTGACGTAGTGAAGAGCATTAGGTGCCGGTCTCTGCGAACCTGAGCGCGGTAACGCAAGTGCTTCATTCGTTTGCCTATGTTCGTGCGGAAGCAGGATTAACGAATGACGTGCATCGCAGATCGCAGCGGTCTCCGCCGATTGCATGACGCATTACAAAGCGCCTACGCAACGTCCTGATTGCCGGCAATCAGGAGTTCGTCCTCAGAGGGGTGGTGCTGACCACTGCCGGCTGGGCTACTCTGTACGCAAGCTATCTTCGAGGATCAGCCGCTCGTGCGCCAACGCCGCCTGGCTGATTAACGTGCTAAACAAGACCCCTCGATCGGCCCTGATCGGATCACGCCCATCAGAACGGACAAGAGCCAAAACCGCTAAAGTCCCAAGTGACGTCCGCAAAGGCTCAACCCGCCATTCAGCAGAGGCAATATTTGTTGTCCCACGACCTGCCGATACGCCGTGCTCCCAACACCAATCCAGCGCTGCTTGATCAATCGGGCCCCAAGAAAGTGGATCCATTGTCGCGTCGACAAGTTCCAAACCTCCACCGCGTTCGCGGAAAACGGCAACGTCGGCCTTCAGCACGCTGCTGAATTCGTCACAAACTGCACCAGCCGTCTCATTCCAATTTGCTGCACGAGCAAGGATCTGGGCAAAGGATGCAATCCGGGCATTTTCTTTCGCGCTGCGATCACTCAAGGCAACCCGGCTCCGGAGCGCTTGCGTCACCCAGCTGGTATAGACTGCGACCGCCAGTAACGATGCCAGCGTCAAGAATATGACGGGCGTTGTCGGTTCGAAGTGGAAACGAGGCTGAAGCAAGAAAAAATCGAAGCCCAGCACTGACGCCGTGGTCGCGGTGAGGGCTGGACCGATCCCGAAGCGGGCGGCCGCAGCGATCACAGGAAACAAGAACAGTAGGTTCAGCGGTCGTCCGCCGATCAACAGGCTTGCCAGCTCAGCAAGACAGAGCGTGATGGCGACGAGGCCTAAGGCGAAGAGATGATGGCGCAGGTTGGGCTTTGATGGGAGCGATGCCTCTGCATCTGCTGTTTCAAAGGCTGATGCGGGCACGGTCGCCGGCGCGATATGGACCGTCACCGAAGGTAACCGCTCCTGTACCAACGATATCATCGACCGTCGAAACCAGCGGCGCTTAGGTTCGGATGTCGGGGCTCCGATGACGAGATGCTCGACCGGTGAACCTGCAAGATGTGCAACCAAGCCGCTTGCTACGTCGTCGTCGGGTTCGTTGCTGACTGTCGCCCCCCGACGCAAAGCCAGCGCTAACGCGTCAGCTGCTCTTCGTGCGATGGCGGGATCGCGAGCCGATCGAGGCGTCTCGATGAACACCGCGTGCCAGCTCGCACTTAGCGCCGCGGCCAGATCTGCAGCTAGTTCAACGACCCGCTCTCCGCTTCCCGATCCGCTTACTGCCGCAAGAATACGGGTTTCCGCCACCTCCTCAACCTTGAGCGAGGGATCTTTCGCGTTCAATCCAGACTCGTCGCGAAGGATCACGTGACAAACAGCTTTGTGTTCAATTGCGGCAATCTCACGTTCTGTTCGCCGACGGCCAGGTCGCTATCGTTTCCTTTGTCGACGGGTTCTCAATGGCGACATCGTCGAAGCTTACGGCAACGAGGCATACCGGACGCTGGTCCTTGCCCGCCGGCTGACGGCACCGAACTGTCGATCCATCGGGAAAGCGGGCTATGCGCCCGGAGAGGCGGACGCGCAGGCCTTGATCGATCTTGAGATCGGTCTCAGTTATCTGACGTACGCTCTCATAGGGCTTGCCCCCGCGCCTCGCGCTCCTCGCCCCCTCATCGGAAAAGACTTCCGCCAACCCGAGCGTCTGGCCCGGAAGCGTCACAGCATCAATGCCAAGTGGAGCGACGGGCAGCGAACCGGACTCGCAGGTCTCGCGCGACGACCACGGTCGCGCAATCCAGAAGCCCTCGATAGCCTTTTTCCGATTGGCCGAAGGCGTGGCGTTTGCAACACTTGATGACGGTTCCTCCAGCCACTCGCTAGCATCGAATACAGCCGGTGTGACCGAAACCCTAAGTGAGGATGACTTGGCGTCGTACCGCCATTGGAATGCCTCGCGACTGTCTTCGCTCACCGGACCATCGCAACCGAACGGTAGGTCGACCTCAAACCGCAAACCCTGGGCAACGGACGCCATCTCTGGAAGTCGCGCTCCTGACGAAGTGGCGTCTGCCGCAGCGTTGGCAATCGCGATCATATCGCTGCGTGCCAGAATACTGACACCAGGCGTCTCGGGAACGAGCGGTTTTTTTGCGACCTGCACAGGCGCTGGACTTGCGACTGGCGGCAGCGGTGGGGGCGCGGTGCTTCGCCCTATGAGAAACCCGCCCCCGCCTAACAGAACGATCGCCGCGGCCGAGCCGGCAACGACGAGGCGACTTGTACGGGGGGTTGGCTCGATCATTCAGGAACTGTAGCAAATTTCTCACGATCCTCCATACCGCGTGGCATGAAGGTTACTATGAAAAGCACTGGCTTCTGGTTGCCGCTGAGGCAGTTATGACGCTCGACCAGATCGTTACACTGCTTGTACTGGGCTGCGTCGTCGCGGCGCTCATCTGGGACAAGGTGCGTGCGGATGTTGTAGCTCTAGCGGGCGCGGCCGTTTTGCTTATGGCGGGTGTGGTTCGCCCGATTGACGTTCAGGGTGCCTTTGCTAGCCCCGCTATCATCGCACTAGCCTCGCTTTTCGTCATTTCCTATGCGCTCGAACTGTCGGGATTGCTTGATCGTGCGATTGAAGCTGCCGTCGCGATGTGCCGGCGCTTAGGCGGAACGGGGGTCTGGCTATTGCTAGGTATTGCCGGGCTCTTTTCCAGCGTGTTGAACAGCACCCCGATCGTCGTGCTGACCGCCCCCGTCGTCAAGGACGTCGCGGCGAGCCTGCAACTGCCGGCCAAGCGCTATCTGATGCCGCTATCCTACATCACGATCCTTGGCGGATGCTGCACGTTGCTGGGCACGTCGACCAACCTCCTGGTCGACGACATGGCGCGCATTGCCGGTCAAAGCCGCTTCGGCATCTTCGAGATCACGCCCGTGGGTGTGCCCGTTGCGTTGGTTGGCGGACTCTATCTACTGCTATTCAGCGGCAAATTAATGGGCACGCGGATGCTGGACCCAACCGATGGGCATCCGGATGCGACTATCAATGTTGCTGGCGGGCAAGTCGGGGACGCCGAGTTATTTGCCGAGCGTCGTCCGTTGCAGCCCGTCAAGGCTGCCATCGCGCTTGGGACGTTCGTCGGCGCGATCCTGCTCGCCGCGCTGAACGTCGCACCGATCGCCGCAACGGCATTTGCAGGAGCAGTGTTGCTAATCTTGCTACGTGTCATCTCGGCCGATCAAGCCTATGGCGGCCTTCGACCTCAGATCCTCATTCTCATTGCTGGGATGGTCGTCTTGGGGATCGCGATGGCGCAAAGCGGGCTCGCGAGTGCCGCCACCACAAAGCTTATTGCCACTCTCGAGGGCGTAAGTCCGTTAACTGCTCTCATCGTGCTCTATGGCCTGACAATGGTTCTGACCGAGTTGCTCTCGAATGCCACCGTGGCCGTGTTGGTCACACCGGTCGCAGTGGCATTGGCGGAGAGTCTCGGGGTAAACCCTCGCCCCTTCCTTGTTGTAGTCATGATCGCCGGCAGTGCCTCCTTTGCGACCCCATTCGGCTATCAGACGAACGTCATCGTTTATCAACTAGGACGCTATCGATACACGGACTTCCTTCGCGTGGGACTTCCGCTCAATCTTCTTACCGCTATCGTCGCGATCACCACTACATGTGCGTTCTTCCCGTTCTGATCCATGCTCAGTGCCGCCCCGAAATGACCGCCATGGTTAGTTTGCATCGGGACGGCTACCAGATGCGAATGACGTCGTGATCGTCACTAAGATTGTCGGGTGATCGACGCCGCAGATCAGGCACTGGAGAACCGATTGGAACACGATGCCTGGTGGCGGACTTATCTGGATCAATGGACGGCGCTCCCGTTTCATGACCTGATCTCGGCTGTCGCGATCTTAGGCACGGCCCTCCTGCTGGGTATCGTTGCAGGGCGCCTCGCCTGCCAGTACCTTCTGCCGGCCTTGGCGCCACGTCACGCAGATGTGATCGCGCCGCGGCTGATGGCAATTGCTCGCGCTGGTGTGACGGCGCTGTTACTGACGGCGTTTCTGGGCATTCGCGGGCTGAGCCCCGGCGCCGACCTTCTCCTCGCCGGAGGTCTCGGCATCGCTATTGCGGTGCTGGCCTATGAGTTTGGCCGTGCGCTTGGCCTCCAAAGCAGGCCGGCGTCGTTGATCGCGGCCACGTTGTTCCTCATCGTGCTGGCAAGTCGACTGGGTGGCCTTAGCCCTCTGATCGCGGGACTAGATCGCGCCAGCATGAGGGTTGGCAACCGTCGCATCTCGCTGCTCGACATCGTCAATGCGGTCGGCTTGTCACTCCTGCTGTTCCTCGCCGCGAGAGCACTCCTCGGGATTATCCTGCGCTGGATCGGACAGGCTCGGCTGCTCGACGCGGCGCAACGCGTGCTGTTCCAGAAACTCGCCCAAATCGCGGTTGTCACCGTCGCGATCTTCGTCGGTATCGACCTTCTCGGCATTGATCTCACAGCGCTGGCCGTGTTCTCCGGGGCGTTCGGGCTCGCGATCGGTTTCGGTTTGCAGAAGACGCTCGGCAATCTGATCGCCGGTCTCATCCTGCTGCTCGACCGATCGATCAAACCCGGCGATGTCATCGCGGTGGGCGACACCTTCGGCTGGGTCAACAAGATCGGCGTTCGCGCGGTCTCAGTCCTGACCCGCGATGGCAAGGAGCATCTGATCCCGAACGAACGGCTGATGACCGACGAAGTCGAAAACTGGTCTTTTTCAAGCCGGGACGTCAGGGTTCATGTCGGATTTCGGGTATCGTTCGATTGCGATCTGCGACTTGCGCAGAGGCTCGCCGTTGAAGCCGCATCCGTCTCGCCCCGTGTGCTGACCGAACCCGCCCCTGTCTGCTGGATCAAGGAATTTGGCGACAACGGGGTAGAGTTCGACCTGCGGATATGGATCGACAGTCCCGAGGCGGGGGTTGGGAACGTCACTAGCGACGTGTTCTTTCGAATCTGGGATCTGTTCAAGGAACATGGCGTCACCATGCCAGTGCCCCAGCGCGATCTGCGCTTTCATTCGCCACCAAGCGGGGAAATAACTCCGACATAGTCCACTGCCACTCTGATCGGGTTGCCCCGGTCAATTTCTGATGCGATAGGGCGTGACGGGTGCTCTCATGTCAATGGGGCAGGTTTTTACGCTGGTCGGGCCGCCAGTGCTGAAAATTTGTGTCCGGAGACCGTCACGATGGGCCACTCGCGCCACGTACAGCCAAGCGCTATTCGCCGCTTTCTCGAAAGCCAATCCTCCGCCGGTCTGGTGCTGATGGGCGCGGCGGTATTGGCACTCATCGTAGCGAACTCGCCGCTCGGCCCGAACTACGAGACCATCCTTCACGCCTACGTCGGGCCGCTATCGGTCGGGCACTGGATCAACGATGCGTTGATGGCGGTATTTTTTCTGTTCGTTGGCTTGGAGATCAAGCGCGAGATGCTGGATGGCCAGCTTTCGACTTGGTCGCGTCGCATATTGCCGGGGATCGCTGCCGCTGGCGGCATGATGGTCCCGGCCTTGGTGTATCTCGCGTTCAATCGTGGTCCGACCGCTGCAGGTTGGGCAATTCCAGCGGCCACCGACATTGCATTCGCACTCGGAGTAATCGCGCTTCTCGGTAACCGCGTTCCTGCATCCCTGAGGGTGTTTCTGGCGGCACTAGCGATCATTGACGACCTTGGCGCCGTGATGATCATTGCCGTGTTTTACACGGCGAAACTGTCGATACCGGATCTTGCCGGGGCGGCCGTAGCGATCATGGTTCTGATAAGCCTCAACCGCTTCGGCGTGCGTCGCCTTACGCCGTATCTGCTCGTGGGGGTTACCCTATGGGTATTGGTGTTCCGCTCGGGTATCCACGCGACGCTCGCCGGGGTCGTGCTCGCCTTCACCATCCCGATGCAGTGCACGCCCGGCCATCCCGACAACGACTTGGACAGCCCGTTGCATAAACTGGAGCATGCGCTGAACCTTCCGGTTGGCTTTCTCGTCGTGCCCATCTTCGGCTTGGCCAATGCCGGAGTGCCCGTGCTGACGCTACCTGCCGAGGCGCTGGTTGCGCCCGTGACGGTTGGCGTTACCTTGGGGTTGCTGATCGGAAAAATCACAGGTGTGTTCGGCTTTTCCATGCTCGCGGTTCGTCTCGGCTTGGCCGACATGCCAGCCCACGCGGGCAAGCGGCAGTTGCTCGGTGTCGCATTGCTCTGCGGGATCGGCTTTACGATGAGCATCTTCATCACATTGCTCGCTTTCCCCGGCAGCCAACTTTTACAGGCGGAAGCCAAGCTAGGCGTTCTCGCCGGCTCCTTCCTCTCCGGACTTCTCGGTTACCTCCTGCTCCGGAGCGTCACGTCCGGCCGGCCGAAGGCTAATACCGGCCTCTGAGCGACGGGTGGCGCACGGACCAAAGCGTGGTCGAAGCACCTGCCCATCATTGTTTTAATACTGGATACAGGAAAAAATCTTGAGAGCTGGCACATTGCCCGCCCCGATCCGCGCATTGCCTTGGTCGATGCTCGCGACGGTATTGGCGATCACCACGTTTGGGCTGGTAACGCTCTACTCGGCTGCCGGAGGGCATCTTGCGCCTTGGGCAACGAACCAGGCCGTGCGCTTCGCCGTGCTGTTTGCAGGGATGCTCGTACTCTCGCGGGTTTCCGTCGCGACGTGGAAGCGGCATGCCTACACTTTCTACGCCGTCACGCTCGCGTTGCTCCTGCTTGTCGAGTTGTTCGGGCATATCGGCATGGGCGCTCAGCGCTGGATCGATCTGGGCATCATCCGCCTGCAACCATCCGAGTTCATGAAGCTTGCGGTCGTGCTGAGCGTTGCGCGCTTTTACGACACAGTCCCGCCCGGTTTCATCAGCCGCCCCGGCGTATTGATCATCCCGGTTGCGCTGGTCGCGGTTCCAGCCGGGCTCGTGATGCTGCAACCAGACCTTGGCACCGCCATGATGATCACCATCGCCGGGACGACGATGATCTTCCTGGCAGGTACGAAAATGCGCTGGTTTATCGGCGCCGGCGCGATCGTAGGCGCCCTGCTGCCAGTCGCATGGGGGTTGCTCCACGATTATCAAAAGAACCGCATCCTGATATTCATGGATCCGGAGAGCGATCCGCTCGGCACGGGCTACCACTTGTCGCAATCCAAGATCGCGATCGGATCCGGCGGCATTTTCGGCAAGGGGTTTCTGCAAGGGACGCAAAGCCACCTGAAATACCTCCCAGAAACACACACCGACTTCATTTTCTCGACGATGACGGAGGAGTGGGGGATGATGGGCGGCCTGTTCGTCCTTCTGGCCTATGGCTACCTCGTCAGGTGGGCCTTGAACCTGGGGTTCGACGGCAAGTCGATGTTTGCTCGTCTGGTCGCTGCTGGACTTGCGATGACGCTGTTTCTGTATGTCAGCATCAACATCGCGATGGTCATGGGCCTGGCACCTGTCGTCGGCATCCCGCTGCCGCTGCTATCCTATGGGGGATCGGCAATGATGACCGTTTTGATCCTGCTTGGAATCCTCATGTCGATTCACCGAGAGCGGTTCCAGACACGCCATATCGGGGGGCTATGACTCTGCTGAATGCTATGGCTTTGTTCCGATCCTCGACGGACCAACCTAGCTTCACAACAGCGGCGTGCCGATGCAGGAGGTGGCATGCACACTGGGGATGCAGACACGGTGCACTATCGCCTGCGGCGCCAGAGTCGTACCCCAGCGTGGCTGGCCTTGTCCTGGCGGGCGCTGGTCGCGCTTGCGCTGATCGGCATCGCGCTCGCGGTCCATTGGTTCGATCGAGATGGCCTTCGTCAGAACTCGGGCGAGCCCGTGACGTTCGCCGACATCCTGTATTTCACGATGATTACCGTGACGACGGTCGGTTATGGCGACATCGTTCCTGTGACACAGCAAGCGCGGATGTTCGATACCTTCGTCGTGACACCGATCCGGCTCTTCGTATGGCTCATCTTTCTAGGTACCGCGTATGATTTTCTGCTCAAGGGCGTCTGGGAGAGATGGCGTATGTCGGTGATCCAGAGGCACCTCGAAGGTCATGTCGTGGTCGCCGGTTTCGGCACAAGCGGATCTGAGGCTGTAAGTGAACTCATCCGTCGCGGTGCCGATCCGGGTATGATCGTGGTCGTCGACGAGCGCGCTGCGGCGTTACGCACGGCAGAGAGTTGCGGCACGACGGTGATGGAGGGGAACGCGACACGAAACGCAGCGCTAGAGGCGGCCCGTCTTTCCAAGGCCCGGGCGCTTATTGTTTCCGCCGGTCGCGACGATACCTCGATCTTGATAGTGCTGACGGCGCGGCGGATCGCACCCGATCTACCGATCAGCGTGGTGATCCGGTCGGAAGACAACGAAGCAATCGCGCATCAGGCAGGCGCAAACGTGGTCATCAATCCGGCCAGCTTTGCCGGCCTCCTGCTCGCCGGGTCCACACACGGCGCACATACCGCCGAATACATGGCCGATCTTGCCGCGTCAGGCGGGCGTGTAGTTCTGCGAGAGCGCAAGGTCTCTGCCGAAGAGGTAGGTAAACCGCTTGCTTCCATCGCCACCGGGCTCGGCCACCGCATTTATCGTGGTCATCAGGACTACTGCTTCTGGGAACCTGAGGCCGCCTGTTTGGAGGCCGGCGATATGATTGTTGAGGTTGTTCCCCGCCGCTAAATCATCTCATAACAAGAAATGATCTAGCGGCGAACATGGGCGACTGCGTCTCCGAACTATTTTTTGCCACACAATCGCTTGGTTTGCTCGCGGTGGAGTCCGCAGCCGTTGAATAGCTATCTGTGGCTATCGGGGTTAAAAGCCGAAATGCATAAAAGCCAAATTAACCCGCGCGTATTTTGGGGCGCGTCTGCGATCATCGCCTTGCTGCTTGTGACGACAATAGCAGCGCCCGGCACGGCAGACTCCGCGTTCAAGGCGGCGCAAAGCTGGGCTATCGACACATTCGGGTGGTTCTATATCGCGTCCGTCGCCGTGTTCCTGGTGGTAGTGCTCGCTCTCGGCTTCGGGCCTGCGGGCAAACTCAAGCTAGGCCCGGATGATGCCGAACCCGATTTTCCGTATCTATCATGGCTGGCAATGTTGTTTGCTGCCGGCATGGGCATTGGCCTCATGTACTTCGCGGTCGCCGAACCGATTCAGCATTACATCTCTCCGCCGGAAGCAAAAAGTGGCACCATTCTAGCCGCGCGCGAGGCAATGGCAATTACCTTCCACCACTACGGTGTTCACGCTTGGGCGATCTATGCGCTGGTGGGACTGAGCCTCGCTTATTTCACTTATCGAAAGGGCATGCCGTTAACGCTGCGATCAGGCCTGTCGCCGATCCTAGGCAAACGAATCAACGGTCCGCTGGGCGATGCGATCGACATCTTCGCGGTGTGCGGCACGGTGTTTGGGGTCTCGACTTCTCTCGGCTTTGGTGTTTCGCAGATGACTGCTGGCCTCGCCTATAACTACGGCCTTCCCGACACGACTACGACCAAAGTCATCGTGATCGTGCTGGTCATGGGCGCTGCTACCATTTCGGTGTTAAGCGGAGCAGACCGGGGCATCCGACGCCTTTCAGAACTCAACCTGACGGTCGCTGTGCTGCTGATGCTGTTCGTCTTGGCAGTCGGCCCAACGCTCTTTTTGCTGCGTGCGCTCGTGCAGAATTTCGGCCTCTACCTCGATCACTTCGTCGTGCGTACGTTCACGCTCTATGCGTACGAACCGCGCGCGTGGATGGCCGACTGGACGCTGTTCTATTGGGCGTGGTGGATCGCATGGTCGCCATTCGTCGGTATGTTCATTGCCCGCATTTCCCGCGGGCGCACGATCCGGGAATTTGTAATCGGCGTGCTTTTCGTGCCTACAGCCTTTACCTTCTTATGGATGACGGTGTTCGGCAACACCGCCATCTCGCTTGACCTCGGGCCAGCGGCGGGAGGAATTGCCAGTGCGGTACAGGCAAATCTGTCTACCGCCTTATTCAAGTTTCTAGAGTACCTGCCGGCCGCGGGCGTGACTTCTACGTTAGCGATCGGGTTAGTTGCCATTTTCTTCATCACGTCTGCAGATTCCGGGGCACTGGTGATCGACACGCTGGCATCGGGTGGCGCAGAGGAAACGCCGCGCTGGCAGCGCGTCTACTGGTGCGTGCTACTGGGTACTACTGCCACGTTGTTGCTGGTCGCGGGAGGGCTCGGCGCGTTGCAGGCTGCGACGCTTCTTGCTGCCCTGCCGTTCTGCTTCATCATGTTGATGCTGGCGGTCGGCCTCGTCCGCCAGACCAACGCCGACCTTGCTGGGATAACGCTGTCCGATGACGCGGCTGCGGTCAGCGAACGGATTAAGCGGTTGCTGGTCCCGGCTCGCCGTACTGACATCGTCCAGCAGATGATACGAAACGGGGAACCCGCGCTTCGCTCGGTCTATGATGCGATGCAAGAAGAAGGCTGGACGACCAACGAACTCGCGATTGAAGAGGGCCTGATCGCGTTGACGGTCGGCGATGGTGGTCATGATTCCTTCAGTTACCGGCTCATGCCACGCTCCCGACCCCTGGCAGCTTACACCGCGTTGGAGGCGCCGGAAGCCCGCCGCAGTGTGGCTTGGACATTGGCTGCGCAGACGAACAGCCAAACACGGTTTCGTGACCTGACTGGCTTTTCTGCCGATCAAATCGCCAGCGACGTGCTGACCCAATTAGAACGATGGCGTTTGGCTGGATCTGTCAGTGCGTGATGGCACCACGCGTCGCCAAATTGCGGACTTGCTGCCGTCGCCCATATCAAGGTTTTTGAGGCATAGGAGTGCCGCCCAACTCGCTTCTTGAGGGTGCTAATGTCGCAACACCGTCCGCGCTTTGCTCTACCTGGGCCTCAGTGGGCGAGCGTAAGCGCTGCGGGCGAGACGACCATCCACACCGCCATTGCGATCATCATGAGGTTCTCCGTTAGCGACAGGAAACCGAGCGGTACGTTGCTGGACCCGCCGACGCAGGCGCACTTCAGTTCGCGCCTATCAAGGTACACTGCCTTGAACACCGACACAGCACCCACCGTCCCGATGAACAGTGCGACTGGCACCGACAACCAGGTCAGCACGCCCGCGATCATCAGCACGCCGGCCAAGCCCTCAGCGATGGGGTAGATATAGGAGTAGCGCACCCAGCGCCTAGCGAGCAGGTCGTAATTAGGGAACATAGTGGTGAAGCTTTCGATGTTCTGGAGCTTGAGTAGCGCCAGCACCGCCATGCTGAACCCGATGAACCAATCGCCCGCCCGTAAGGTAAAGGGCGTGCCGTAAGCGGCACGGCTTGCAGCGAGCGCCATCAATGCGGTCATTGCGAATAGCGCGATGATCGGCTTGTATGTCGTTGCCTTGGGATCCGCGACGGCCCTGCCGAAATGGCGGCGCACGTCGTCGTATCCGCCGATCCGCTCGCCCCCGATGAAGGTCTGCGGCGTCGTCATCACGCCGTTCTCAGCCTTGAAGGCGTCCGTTTCCTCCCGCGTGGTCAGCCAGCGGTCGTCAACGGTGCAGCCTTGGCGTTGCAGCAGATCCTTGGCCTTCAGGCCGTAGGGACAAACGTGCTTTTCCATTACCATCCGGTACAAGGTGGCGTGGCGGGGGGCAGCGATCGTGGTCATGAGCAGCGGCTTTCAAGCTGGTATCTTTCAGGCTGCCACTCATATGAGGTCCGGACCATGGTACGGAGTCAAGGGTTGGCGCAGATGACCATTGCCGGGCTGGCTCGTGGGGCAGACGTCGGCGTCGAGACCGTACGCTACTACCAGCGGCGCGGGTTGCTGGACACGCCCGAGCGGCCCAGCGGCACCGGACATGGCGGGAGTGTACGGCGCTACGGTGTTGAAGACGTACGCCGGCTGCGCTTCATTCGCTCGGCGCAGGCGGCTGGTTTCACGCTCGTACAGATCAAGGAATTGCTGGTACTGGATGCGACAGACGATCGAACACGTGCACGCGAACTCGCCAGCGAACGGATCGCAGCGTTGGACGCCAAGATCGAAGAATTGGAGCAGGCCCGCGCATCGCTGCGCCGGCTCGCTCAACAGTGCGGCAGCGGCGCGGCCGGCCCATGTCCAATCCTGACCTCGTTCGACCAGCCGGATAGCTAGATTCGAAAGGCTCGGTGGCAGTAAATGATGGGCGCAAGCCGTCATACCGACCGCATCATCCAGGCGGCTTACAGACTGATTTTGCCCCGGGCCATCTCAGCGAAGGCATACTGCGCGATAGTCGTCTCGGGCTTTTCCCTACAAATGTCGGCAAGATCGAGTAGGTCCTCGCTTCCGAGTTCTGTGATCGAAATCTTGATCTGCGTGAGACGCTTCATCGCGTCCGCGTTCTGCTCCGCCTCCTGCTTCATCCGTATTTTCAGCATGCGATCATCGTACTACTACTGGCATGAATGCGGCAGATCCCCACAACCGAGCGCCATCGTGTCGCGAATATGCTACAGAGCGTGTGGAAAGCCCTGAGCAGCGCCTGGACAGTGGCGGTTTTTCTCTGAGCGGCCACCCAAGCCGAACACGGCGTAATCGCTGCCCTCTGACCGCATAGAGGCCTCCAAAAGCCGTTTATCCGAAGCCCAGCGGTTCATTGGGGCGCGAAAGGGCCGTTTTTCGCCCTCGCTGCGGCGATCAGGCCCGGGACACCGACCAGGCTGATGGGCCGTCTCATGTTGTAGGCGAGCGCGGTCAGGCTGAATTCGCCGCGTACGTTCTCGAGCCGGCGCATCAGGAACGCGCCCTGACCCATCCACTGCTTGATGGTGCCGAAGGAATGCTCGACGTGTTTCGCCGGTGGTCCAGCATGTCAGGTCTGGCTGACAACCACGCCGCCATGCGGTCGAGAACGGCTTCGTTCTCCAGGCGCGAGACGCGGCGGAATGATGGGGTGCAGTGTGTTCTCAGCGCACACGCGTCGTAGATTAACGGCGGAAATGGCTGCTCGCCCGACTTGAAGTGTGACCGTGTAGGCGCCTGGTTCATCCCGAAGGAGCGCCAGTACCGCGGATGCATCCATTACAACAAATGTCATGCCGGATCTCCCTGCCGGCCCAATGCGAAGACTCGCCTGCCTCGGTGAAGGCCTTTGCCTTGGTCGACACATCGACACGTCGACATGCCGACACATCAGCGCTTTCGCTTGTTAGATGCCGTTCATCAGCCAAACGTCCACCTATGGACTGCAATATTGTTCATCGCCGGACATAGGTAGCGTCAACATCGGCGGCGCGAGTAATCCCAAACGGCTGCGGTTTTTGAGGCTGACGGGGTTTTCCGTGTAATAGCACGAAGTCTGCTGTGGTGGTCGCCAGGTTCGTGCCACAGCCCGGCGTTTTCCTCGTCAAAGCACGCTGAGCCGTACACATCTCAACGGTATTGCACCAGAATCGCGGTGCTCCCTGAGGTTTGCCCGTCCGAACCCGGCAAGCCTCGAACGATCCTACCTAATGTTCGTGCTATCACACGGAAAACCCCCTTTCCGTTGGACAAGCATGAGGCAGCGACACAGGTTGATCGCTGATAAAGGCGAGTTTGGGATAATGGGCGACGTTTCGGTTTTTCAGGGTGACCTGTTTTCGGTGCACAGCCCGCTGTACGGCGATGTACAGGGCGAGCGGACCGTGGCTGAGTTTCCGTTTTTCGCCCTGTCGAAAAAGGCCCATATGACGCCGATGGTCTTTGAATCAGGCGAAGCCCGGATCGAGATCAATCCGAGCAAAACCGGTGTCGCGACGATCTATGACAAGGAAATCCTGCTCTATATCGCCAGTCTCATGGCGGAGCGTGCCGAAAAAGGCGAAAAAGCCGACCGGATCATGACGTTTACCGCCAACGATCTCTTTCGCGTTACGGGTACGAACTCGTCCGCACGCTCCTACACGTCGCTCAAAGCCTCGTTGAACAGGCTGCAAGGCACACAGATCGTTACCAATATCGAAACCGGTGGCGAAGGATCGGACAGCTCATTTTCCTGGCTGCTCAAAGCCGACATCAAGTACATCAAGACGTCGACGGGTGAGCGCCGTGTAAAGTGGGTTGAAGTCATGGTATGTGACTGGTTGTATCGGGCGATCCTGACGGATCAGCGGATCGCTGCATACCATCATGACTTTTTCAAGCTTGGCCCTATCGAACGGCGTTTGTACGAACTTGCTAAATTCAACTGCAAGGATGACGGTTTTACACTTGATATTGGCGAGCTGGCGGCCCGCGTAGGCTGCGCTTCGGACCGACGTGGCCTCGAATATTTTAAGAAGCAGCTCCGCGACGTGTCTGAACAGGATTGTCTGCCCGAATATACGCTCAACGTGGTCGAAACGAAAATCCCGTCGGGCCGCGGTGGTCGGCCGCGATTGCATACGACCATCGGTTTTCGACCCAAAAGAGATCTCGAAATCCTTGAAGACGGCACCGACGCGTAATCCGTTTGCAGGTTCGCATGGGGTTTTCCGTGTAATAGCACGAACTCAAATTCGGTGATCGTCGACCGACCCGGCGCGGTGATCGAACCCCGGCCAGGGGTTTTCCGTGTGATAGCACGAACATTTCCCGAGTTTTCCGTGCGAAAGCACGAACCTTGGCGCTTTGCCCTGCCCCGATAAACCGCAAGGATGATGGAACGGCTGTCGTCGTTCGTCGAATGTGGTTTCTTCCCAATCCGACGAGCGAGGGCGTGGTCGTAACGATCATCGGCAAGGGGGGGCAAGTGTCGGGTTTCTGAGCCGCATCGTGCGCAGCGTTTACGCAAGCGCGGGATGTATACGCTGCTCAGGTCGTCACCTGCCCCATCAAGCCCATGGCATCGATAACGAAGGAATGGCTGTGAGCGGATAAAAGGAAACCCGGCACGAAGGCCGGGCATCCAAAAGCACATACTAAGTTCGTGCCGGCAAGCACAAACGATCGTCTCACAACGATCCTTAAGTATGCGCTTTTCAGATTGAATTCAAGGATGCGCGTTTTGCGCCACGGCTGACTTTTGCCTGTTTCCGCCACCCTCAAAAGGGAACGGATGATGGGGACTATTACGATAGGCGATGCCGCGCTGAAGGCGTTCGGCTTGCTGACGCGCGAGCGTGCGCCCGCGCGATCGGGCGCGCTGCACCGGACAGGCGCACCTGTGCTACGCGACAGCCTGGAGGCCGGTACCTTCGAAGAAGTCTTCTGGATGGCACCCGGCAAGGGCGAAACCGACCGTTTGCTGCATGTTGCGCGCAAAACCCTCGACGCTGCACGGCGGTTGCGGCGCGATGCGCGCTCGGGAGAACGGACGCTGACGGCCGTCGAGCGGGGTATAGCTCAGCTTACAGGCAGCGCCGTGCGGGTCTTCGAAGAGCTTCTCACGCTTGCGCGGTTAAACCGTGGCCGTGTGTACCCCTCCTACGATTATTTGGCAGAGGCGACCGGGCTTGGTCGTGCAACCGTTGGTCGGGCGCTCCGCATTCTCGAGGCGATCGGGTTTCTCGTGCGCCAGCGGCGCTTTAGCCGTGTGAAGAGTGATGGCCCCGGGCCGCGGTACGTACAGACATCCAACGCTTACCGACCTCTGCTGCCTGGCAGCGTGCAGTCCTATCTTCCGCGCTGGATGCGTCCTGCGCCGTTGCCCGACGATGTTGCCCAGTATCACGCCGACCATACGCTGGAAACCAATGCAATGCTGAAGACGCTGTCCTGCCGGGAACTCGCACAGATTACCGTCGATGGTCCGCTCGGCAAGATTCTCGCTAAGCTCGGCGAGACGATCGATCGCATGGAGCGCGAAGCTCAAATCGATCCACAACCGCTAATTGATTCTATTAAAATGGAAAATGCAGTGTTGGCCTAGACGGTCAACACGACGAATAACTGACAGAAGCCAGAAACTCCCGAACCAAACCAACGGGATAATACGCGGAAAACCCTGGACGCGGCGACGATGTCGCCGCGAATGCTCCCTAATGGGATCATGCGGTTTCTGAAGCTCTGATTATCAGACCACATTCGAAGTAGACCCGTCGTGCCATGCGTTATGAAAATCATGCTTCTTATCAGGATGTTGGATCAGAGCGCGCGGTAGAAAGCGTCCGCATTCGAGAAAGCGAACGGAAATCAAGGTTCCAGCGATGCAGGACCGGCAACCCAGCATTTTGTCCCTATCGCGTCATGACGCTTGCGTATTGGCGCTGGTATGCCTAACCGCAGCGCCGTCGGGGAGTGGCGCAGGCTGGTAGCGCACCTGGTTTGGGACCAGGGGGTCGCAGGTTCGAATCCTGTCTCCCCGACCATAGACCGTAAGGTTTATTCTCGCCCCTCCATGCTGGGGCGGGCCTTCATCATTCTATACCGTTTCACGCCAGCGATTGAACGTGAAAGCGACGAACTTCGCCCCAGGATAACCAGTTGCGGAAGACTTACGATTTATCGGTCGGTTCGCGCGATTTGCGGTATCTGGCCGAATCCGCAAAGACTGTGGGGAAACCGGAAGGCTGCAATACCGCGGCGTCGCCCATATCATTGAGGGTATTGCGTGACACCGACCGTCATCACTCCAAGCGGCCCAGGTGCGATGGAAGCAGGCCTTGTGCACGACGAAGAGGGCCAGCGCTTCGTCACGCTGACGTTTAAGGAACCGGGGGGTGAGCCCCTATTGGTCACATTTACGGTTCCCATCTTCCAGGACTATGTCGAGCAACTTGTCCGTAACGCGAAGGCAGCCAACGAGGAGGCCAACTGGGACATTCCCGGCTGACCAAGATAGCTCATCTTGACGGTGGATTTCTCCGCTTCGGACGATAGCCTTGCGCTAAGCACACAATGGCAATGGGCGACGAGCGGCTGAACCAGAATGCAGCGTCACCGCCCGATATGCGTTGCGCGCTGATCCAGAACGACGTTGAGAGCCCCTTTGGGGGTCATGCCAGCCACGGTTGCCCGACCAGTATAGCCCGTCGCATCGTAGGTCCCCGTGCGACTGATATGTATCCAGTCGCCTTTCTTCTGCGGGCAGCTTAGGCTCTGCGCATATCTGCCGTCGGCGACGCGCTGGCTGTCGATCCGGCATCGTGCTTTCGGGTCGGGCATCAGGAGCGTCTCGATCCCCTGCCCGCTCGACAGATGCTTGCGTTCGGCCTTCGATTTGCCTTTCATCATTCGCAAAAGGAATCCGGGAACACCCGGTACGGTCAGGTCTACGACCTTTGACGTGACGTCCCAATCTCCTGGCTGTACCACCTGCGCGGTAGCAGTAGTCGAAAGGCCAACTAGCATAAGCATGAGGTATTTCGTCATACCTCAGTCATTTACCGGATTGCGCGCCGTAGACAACTGACTGCCCTCCCGTGGCAGACGGTCCTGCTCCCTAGAGCGATGGCACCGAACAGTTTGCCCCAGCCTACGCAATGACCCGTTACATTACCGTATCGGTGCCCCCCAGAGCGACCATGTTGGATGGGAAGACAAGCGAGGCCGAAGGCGTGCGCCGGGGATCTCATTGCAATTCAAGGGCAGGGTTGGCCGTCATAGCTGAGTTGCTTATCGACTCTACCTGCTCGGCTGTGACCCGCCCGCACTATGCCTGGGCGCAGGCTGGCAGGGCCAATCGGAACTTGATGTCGCGATCAGTCCCCAATCGGGCTTTCGCCGTGCTTGCGCAGCACGTCGTTAAATGCCTCAGCCATCAGCGCCTGGAGGCTTCTGCCCTGGCGACGTGCCAGCGTGTGCATGGCGAACGACATCTCGGGTGTGAAGAAACCTGCGATCTGTTTGCGACCCTGCCGGCTCGCAGGACCCGATGTAGCCCCCGGTCCGCCCGCCTGGTTTTGCGTCTGTGCAACAGTCTGTGAAGCTACTGGTGTTGCGACGACTGATTCCGGCAAGGTGCGATCACGCAGGTTTGCGAAGGACGGCTTGCGGCTCATGCTACAGTTTTTCCGTTTTCTTTTAAAAGTTTGGATGATGGCTTCTTTGGCGCCTTGAGCGGTATTCCAAGCTGTAGACATGTCCACCTGTAGATGTGTCGAATGTCCCCTGCCGCCTTGCCGTTGGGCTCGAATTCCATGACGGTGCGGCCTTCCGCGCTTGCGTGGCGAAAGGCGGCGCGGTCGGCGATCTGGATCGGACAGGCTGGCGTACCAAACCCTTCGACGAGTCCGCCGGCCTCTTGGTACATGCGCGGCGCGTTAGGGGAACCTGCGGTGAACACCACAAAGGCTGGCTTACGGAGCAACTGCACGAGTTTAACCGTCGTCTGAATCGCCGCCAGGTCGAAGGCGCTGGGACGGCATGGGATCAGGACTAGATCGGCAACCTCGACTGCGGCACGCGCGGCGCTGTCGGCATGAGGCGGAGTATCGATGACGATAAAATCTGCCCCCTGCCCTCTCGCCTGCGCGATCTTGGCAGAGAGTCGTGGCGGTGGGCTGTCGATCACTTCAGGCGGTGCGTCTTGGCGCCAGGCTGCCCACTGGCTGGCAGTCGCTTGGGGGTCGGTATCTATGACGAGCGCAACGCGGCCCGCGTCATGGGCGGCAGCGGCAAGGTGAAGCGCCAGCGTCGTCTTGCCCGCGCCTCCCTTCTGGCTGATTATTGCGATAGTAGGCATGTCTGCCCTCCTACATGTCTACATCGCGACAATGCAACACTGCTGATGGGGATCAGTGTATTTGGCTGCGATGCCTACCCATCGTCGCGCGTGCTGATCTGCTTTTGGTCTGCTCTTCTCCCAAAAGTTGGCTTCAAATCAGGCGGCGACAAGGTCGATAAAATAGGGCTGTCATTTTTGACTGATATCGTAATAATGACGAAATGCTGGCCCGATTTCAAAATCTGGACGATCTCGTAGCGCCAAAAAGGCGCCGGTGCTTTGCGCCACGCAGAACGGCACCGCTCCGATGAGAGCGCGCGCGATCCTGGGCGGTGCTTTGGTCCTCGGAGGGATCGTCCTGTGGCAACGCCCATCGCTTCACTACGACAATGCTGGCTCAAATCCGTTCGGCTGCGCGTCGACGAACGACGGTTCGGTGTGCGATGCCGTCGTCGGTATCTCAAAGGTGATCCACTCGCCCTTGATCCCTGCGAACCTAGCCGCGCTTCTTCCACCGCCTGAAACACCGGGGGCGGTCGACCCCGCTATCACCCAGGCCAACGTCGACGAGACGATCTGCCGCCCGGGCTACGCCCGGTCGGCACGACCCGCCTATTCGATCACCGGGCTGCTGAAACGCCGCATGATGGATGCGCAGCATCCCGGCGAGCGCATGGTCGACTACGAGCTGGACCATCTGATCCCGATGTCGATTGGGGGCGCGCCGCTCGATATGCACGACCTCTGGCTTCAACCGCGCCAGGGCCAGGCTAATGCCGGCGACAAGAACGTCCTGGCCTATGTCCTGTGGCGGCTCGTTTGCACCCATCAGGTGCCACTGCAAACCGCACAGCGCGACATCAGTCACGACTGGACGCGAGCGTACCAAGTTTACGCGACGCCCGAGAATATCGCGAAATACTATTTCCGACATCCCGAGCAGGAGCGCGAATAGCGTTTATCAACCGGGTGGTTTCAGCATTCCACTTCAGCCAAGGAGAGTATGATGCCTCAGAATATCGCAGAGTTTCGGATCATCGGTCGGATTGGCAAGATTACGTCGCGTGAGAAAGTGAAGTACGTCAGCGTTGCGGCCAATTATAACCGGCGCGACGGCGAGGAGTGGAAGACGGATACGCATTGGAACAGCGTGGTGTGCTTCTCAAACGTCGCTTCCCAGGTCGACAATGCTGGTAAAGGCGATCTGGTCCATATTACCGGGCGCGTGCGCGAGAGCCAGCATGGCGAAGCGAACGACACGACCTACCGGACAGAGTTGATCGCAGATACATTTTCGGTACTGACTAAGACTGATACCGAGGACTCGGATAGCTGATGGGACGCGGGGGCGGCGTTCGGCACGGCTCTATCGGCGCTGCGCCCCGACCGACCGCGCACCCGGTGTCGGCCCTGTCGGGTAATGATCCTCGTCTGGCCGGGAGGCGCGCTTTGCGCGTCCTCCCGGCCCTCGCACCAAATTCAACCGCACGATGACGCACTACGCGCGACCTGAATTGCTCGTCGCGGCACTGGTTGTCGTCATCGCCCTGGCCGCGATCACCGAGGCAATCCCGCGCACGCCGCAAGTACGCGCCAAGGCGCTGCTCACCGAACGCGAGCGCGCCGCCCGAGGCATCATCGAGCGCATCCTCCCCGATGCCCGCGTGCATGTGCAGGTCTCGATGAGCGCGCTCCTACAGCCTAAGGCCGGCTTGGGTCGCAAAGAGGCGATGCGCACCCGCAATAGGTTTTTCCAGAAGATCGTCGACTTCGTGATCGAAGATCGCGCACCCGGTGCGATCCTCGCGATCCTCGCGCTGGACGATCGCAGCCATGATGCCTTGCGCGATCGGAAGCATGACGCGATGACCGCTTCGGCCGGCTACCGCACCATCCGCCTTCCTGCGGGAAGACTCTCCATGACCGATATCGCAACGCAGCTTCAGCCCCTCCAATCAAACAACGCCGGTACGTCCGTCAGTGCGACGCGGAGCGGCGCATGACCGATCAAAGGAACAGGACAAATTCGCCGCTGGACAGCGATTTTCCCCTTTCGTTCTCGTGGCGCGTGATTCAGAATCGGTGCCATGCCGATCCGTCCGGAACATCGCTGGCTCTACCCGATCGACTGGCCGGAGATCAGTCGGATCGTGCGCTTCACGCGCGCAGGCGGGCGCTGCGAGCATTGCCAGCGCCCCCATGGACGCCGCGCCACGCTGCTGGGCACCGATGGCATCTGGTGGGATACCGAGATCCACGCCTGGCGCGATGGCCGCGGCCGCCAGCTTCGCCGCCAGCCCGGCTTCGTGCCGCTCGAGGCGATCGGGATGACACGTACGCCGGTCTATCTCGCGACCGCCCATCTCAACCACGACCCGACCTTCAACGGCCTGCGCTGGCGCAACCTCGCCGCCCTTTGTCAGCGCTGCCACATGATCCACGACGCAGCCGAACATCGTCGGCGCCGCTGGTGGAACGCCTTTCGCCGGCGTGCAATCGGCGACCTCTTCTCGGGTCGTTACAGCTAAACCCCTCCGCGACCATGCGGACGATGGCGGCGATCGTCGCCTCAGAGGAGAGGATGCCGGTTGATCTTCGGTTCAATGTCTCCGGAGGCACCCATGACCGAAATCTATCAAACCCACAGGATGATCGCCATGGCACGTCTCCCGCTAGACGCTGAGGTCCGCGCCAAGGATATCGTCGAGAAGCTCGGCGGAATCTGGCGCGGCACGTGCGGCGAATGCCGTTGTCCAGCGCATGACGACGGCTCTCCGAGCCTGTCTGTCCGCCTGGGGGACACGGCAATCCTGTTCCACTGCTTCGCGGGTTGCACGACGATCGAAGTCCTGAAATCGCTGCAGCGCCGCAAGCTCCACGATCGCGCAGCCGTGTCGATGCCCGAAGCGAGCCCCAAGCGCGACATGAGCGCGCTCGCTCTCCGGCTCTGGAAAACCAGTCAGCCGATCGCCGGCACGCTCGCCGAGGAGTATCTCCTCGCACGCGGCCTCTCCGGCCCGTTCCCCAATTCGCTGCGGTTCAATTCCGCGACGATCCACGGCTCCGGGCCGTCCAAGCGGACGATGCCCGCCATGATCGCAGCCGTCGAAAACGATATGGGCGTCGTCGCGGTGCAACGCACGTTCCTCGATCCCGACAACGTGCTGCACAAGCCGATGCCCAAGCCCAAGGTCTCGCTGGGCCTGCTCGGCACCGCGGCGATCCGGCTGGCGCCGGCGACGGACGAACTGGGCTTCGCCGAAGGCATCGAGGACGCCCTCTCGGCGATGGAATGGTTCGGCACCCCGACCTGGGCCCTGGGCGGCGTCGAGCGCCTCGCCTTCGTCGCCATACCTGCGAGCGTGCGCCGCATCATCGTCTATGGCGATCGCGGACGGGCGGCCGATCGACTGCTCGCCAAGGCTCGCAACTATCTCACCGCGAACGGCCGCGAGCTGGTCAGCCGCGTGCCTGCGCATCACGACGATTGGAACGACGCCTGGAAGGCGTATCAGGCATCGGCCAAAGTGGACCCACGGTCATAACCGACACGACCCTGCTTCAAGCGCTATTAATGGGTGCACAATAAGTTTCTGTCGCCTATTTTATGGGTGAACGAAATCACGATGGAAATCGAGTTCGATCCCGCCAAGGAGGCTGAGAATATCGCCAAGCACGGCGTGTCCTTGCAAGCTACGAAAGGATTTGATTGGGACACGGCATTCGAGCGCGAGGACGATCGATTACGGAGAGGTCCCGCTTTGTCGCCTTGGGGATGATCGGTGGTCGCCTGCATGTCCTAGCTTTTACCGAAGGTTCCCATGACGACGCGGTTCGCGCCATTAGCCTGCGCCCGGCAGAAAAACACGAATTGAGGTTCTATCAAGGCCAAGTTTGACCCGGAGATTCACGACGGCAACCTGCCGATGGACACAGCGTTCATGGCCGGAATGAAGCCGTCCTCGCGCGGGCGACCGAAACTGGAAACCCCCAAGGTGGAAATCAAAATCCGTCTCGATGCCAAGACGGTCGAGTATTTGCGGGGTAGCGGCCCCGGGTGGCAGACCCGTGTGAATGCCTTGTTGGAAAAAATGGTGACGGCCGGACAAATTTGAGGGTGTGGTCGCCGCGCCCTCTGGCCCGGTAAAGTACGGAGTTTATCGTTCATGACAGGGCGAACCTGCGCATAAGCGCAGGCAGAGGAGAGGGAGCCTTCGGCTTGTTGATCCGGTGATGAGCACCGGGCGATAAAACCAGAGGCCCTCGATGCACACTTCAGCCGCAGCTCTCGAACTCGATTTCACCAAACCGTCGATCATGGCCGCCAAGGCGGTCGCCGACACCATCGCTGGACAAGAATCGCTGCAACGCGACACGCTGATGTGGGTCCCCGAGCGCGTGCAGCGCTTCCTCGATGCGCTGCCGGCAACGGTCCACACGCGCGGCGATCGCGCGTTCTACGACCGCACCGCCGACAGCATCACCATGCCGCCTGTCGCGCTATTCTCGACCCGCGCCTACTTCGCGGCAACGCTCGCCCATGAGGCTGGCCACTGGACCGGCCATCCCGACCGACTCGATCGCACGTTCGGCAAGCGCTTCAGCGACGACGCCTACGCGTTCGAGCAGCTTTGCGCCGAGATGACCTCAGCGCTGCTCGGTGCTGATCTCGATCTTCCCACCTTGCACATGGACGACCACGCCGCGTTTATCGGCTCTTGGTTGAAGGTGCTGCGCAAGGACAGTCGCGCGATCATGACCGCCGCGGCCAAGGCCGAAGCCGCAGCCGGCTATCTGCTCCGCACGACCGGCCTCGACGCCTCGGCCGAACCCGAGGACCAGATCCGTGAAGCAGCATGACCGCTCCGGCCGCCCTCCCCGACCTCGGCGCCTACCGGCGCTTCGTCGTAGCGTTCAGTGGGGGCAAGGACAGCCTTGCCACCCTGCTCCACCTCCTCAGCCTCGGCGTACCGGCACACGCGATCGAGCTGCATCACCATGATGTCGATGGCCACCGCCCGACCTTTATGGATTGGCCGTGCCCGCCCGCCTATGTCCGCGCGATCGCCCAGCATTTCGGGATAGCTCTCTACGTCTCGTGGCGCGAAGGCGGCTTCGCGCGCGAGCTGAGGCGCGACGACGCGCCGACCGCGCCGATCGCGTTCGCGACACCAACCGGCATCGGCCGTGCCGGGGGCAACGGCTCTGCCGGCACGCGCGGGCTCTTTCCCCAGACGTCTACCGATCTTCGGGTGCGCTGGTGCAGCCCCGCTCTGAAGATCGACGTCCTCGCGGCCGCGATCCGGAACCAGCCACGCTTCCTCGACGGCCGCACGCTCGTCATCACCGGCGAGCGCCGAGAAAGTTCCTCGCGTGCGCGCTATGCGAAGCTCGAGCCGCATCGCACCTCCATCCTTGTAGCCGGCGATGTTGTCGGGGCTGCTCATGCGGAAATCTTCCTGCCGGGGCTCGCGTATCGGTCACGTCGAGACCCGGCACGAAGCAGTTTTCGTTGTATTCGTCCTGACGTCAGGACAGGCAAAGCCGAGAGGTACACTTGGTGTCCGTCTCGGCTTCATACGTCATTGTCTGGGACCCGACCTTAGGACTTAAGTGCTTTTGCCATGTTGAGATGTGCTGCAACCGTCGGTGCCAAGGCCGCCGCAAACGTCTTAAGCTGCGGTACGTCGCCGGTTGCGGCGTATCCCTTCAGGGTATCGAGCGTCTGCTGATGCCCGGCGACTTGCGCCGCTGCGTACGCGGTGTCGAAATCATTGCCCTGCTTGGTCTTCAGATCAGCGAGCTTCTGCTGCTGCTCAGCACTCAGCGCCGGGTCGGGCGTCAGAGCCGGCGACAGCGTTGTTGTCAGTGCCTTAAGCTTCGCGGTCGAACCCTCATGGGCGGTGATCATCTGGCCAGCGAACTTCTTCACCGCAGCAGATGCACCGTTGGTCACAGCAAGCTTCGAGGTCTCGATCTCGAACGCATCGCTTGCCGCCGCCATGTTGACGAAGGCCTGCCCACCGGAGGCGGGTGCTGCCATCGCATCATTAGAACCAGCTGCGTTCACGTCCATGGCGGTCGTATTGGCGTAGGTGCTGTTATCGACGGCAGTCGTATCGTCGGCCTTCTTGCCGCATGCGGCCAATGACAATGCCGCAGCTGATACCAGTGCCAGGGTCTTGAAGTTCATCATACTCTCCATCTGCTCGCATATCGCCACTGCCTGCTCAACGCGTGCTTCCTGAAGACCGTTCCGCACGAGCAACGAACGCCGGACCGATCGTTGGCCGAGTTCGTTCTAGCCGTCTGCCGGTACAGCTGCCGGCCTTATCGGGACACGGCTATGAGCATCTTCAGCACGATCATGAACAAGGTTTTCCATCACAAAGCCGCGCCAGCGGCTGCGCCGGCTCAGGCTCCTGCCGCTGCGCCACAGGCCGCGCCGACCGCTACCGCCCAGCCCGCCCCCGCAGCGGCTCAGCAGTCCGTCGATGTCGGTGCGGTCCTCAGCGAGATGGCATCGATGAAAGATGGCGGGGGCAACTACCAGAGCTCGATTGTCGATCTTCTGAAGCTGCTGGACCTGGATTCCAGTCTGACGGCTCGCAAGGAACTCGCGAGCGAACTGAACGTCCATGCAGCAGCTGACGGCTCGGCCGAGCAAAACATCGCCCTTCACAAGGCGGTGATGCAGAAGCTTGCCGATAACGGCGGTATCGTTCCAGATAGCCTGAGCAACTAACGCGCCCGATCCAGAGGGGACCGCATCCTATGCGGTCCCCTCCGGCCTTAGATTGCTGGCTTAACCGTCCTCAATTAGCGAGCTGGACTAGCGTTCGGAGGCGTCGCATCTAGGGTCCCCTGCGCTGCCTGCACTGGCAGCGTCTGACTACCACGCGGTGGTCCATTCGGCTCTTTCTGAAAGCCACGCGCGGCGAGCCAGCAGATCGTGGCGACGAGTGCCACGATCATCACGAAGATGACAATTGCCACAGGACCAGCTCGCTTGTTTCCTCGTCTCCGCACACATGCTCTCCCCAGTCATGCCGTCGATGGTATCGCCGTGCCGTAGCCACGTGGCGACGAGGTGTTCGTGGACCTCAAGTCGACCGGTTTGATCGAGCAGGACGGTCTTATGTCCGGACGGCTCTATCGCCGCTCGCCGAAGACCGAACCAAGAATACCCCCGAGGCCGCCGCCAAGACCGCCCCCGGGCGCAGCGCCTACGACTCCAGCGCCACCCAGGCTGCCGAGTACAGATCCAAGGATTCCGCCAAGGCCGCCTTGCTGCCCGGCTGAGCGCCCTGTCAGATGGCCCGCCACCAGCATGACCAGGATCGGCAGCATCTGCTTCAGAAGCTCAGGCGCTAGGCCGCTGCTCTGCGCTGCGTTGTCGGCGACGTCACGACTGCCATCCTTCGACCCGAAGATACCGCCTAGGATCTGATTACCGCGATCAATTTGCGTCGGCTCGTTGCTCAATACGTTCGCAGCAAGGTCTGGGCCGCCAAGCGTGTTCACATGGGCGTCTAACTGCGTCGTGTTATTCCCCATGCCGCCCAGAACCGTCGGCAGCAGCGCCTCTGCGCCGCGCTGGGCTTGCTCACGCGGTATGCCTAGTTGGGCGGCGAGTGCATCGATGCCACCATCAGGCAGCAGGTCATTGAGATTCATGTCGGCTTCCTTGTTGTGACGGGTACCAACAGATGCTGGGACCTATAGGTCCGGTCACCTTCGATCGAGCTAGGACCCTGGATCGGTAGGCATGCGCTGTCTGCGCAATGTTAGTCAGGGAGTCCGCGCAAGCCCTGCTCGCATCCCGGTTGAAAGCCTCGATCAGCATCACGACAGCGGGGCTTTTGTCTCGACCGCGTAGCGGGGTGGAACGCGTCGGACCGCCATAGTGCCATGTCGACAGGGGCACGGCCCGCGCGCCTGGGCAGGACGGCTGTGCCAAGGTCCACGCCGCGACCGTCATCTCAGAGCGGTTGCCCGTGTACGATCGGCGCAAGGCGACGGTAGGCATGGTGTCGTGCCGCCTTTGATGACGGGTCGAGGCACCGACATTGCCGGCAGATCGATGTGACAAGCTGGTCTTGCAAACGGTTCTTTGTCCGTTGCCCGCCAGTGGGGGTCCATCCCCTCTCTTTCCTGAACGACCTAATCCGGCCGTCCACCCACCCCAACCCGCGATCCTTCGGGCCGAGTTGCCGCTTACGCGGCTGCCCGCACCACCCCTCGGATCGGGGTTCCCCTCCGCGTCTGCGCGCTTTCGGTGGAGTGGGCGTCCTGGCCGTCTTTTTGGGTGTTCAGTCGAGGGGACGGACCCCCGGCGAGCAATAAAGGAACCTCGAAATGCAGAACCTCGTCATCCTCGCCGGCAACGTCGGTGCCACCCCCGAAGTCCGCACCACCCAGGGCGGCACCAAGATCACCCAGTTCAGCCTCGCCACCTCGCGTCCCAAGCGCGACAGCGACGGCAAGATCCTCAAGGACGCCGATGGTCGCCGGGTCGAGGACACTGAATGGCACCGCATCACCTGCTTCAACGGCGTCGGCAAGACCGTCGCCCAGTACGTCGACAAGGGCCAGAAGGTCATGGTCCGGGGTCGCATCCACTACACCCGCTGGACGGACAACGAGAACATCGAGCGCTACGGCGTCGAGATCATCGCCGACGAAGTGACCTTCCTCAGCCGGGGTCGCCAGCAGCAGGTGGGCACGCAGGACCAAAGCGACCTGGATGACGATGTACCCTTCTAATCGGAGGCTGACACGGCCCGGAGCTACGGCTCCGGGCCTCAGCTACGTTTCTAGAATTTGCTGCCTCGGCTATCCACCCAGCCATTATTCGTGAGAACCACCGTGGTTTTCCCTTCAAGCTTGTCGCCTGTCGCTTGCTTCAGAATCGGAAACGCCTCGACCATTGCTGGATTGGTCGCCCAACCCGCTTGGTCATTCACATGATAGGTATATGCGACCGACGACATCGTGGCCCCGAATGCGGCGCTTGGCTCGGTGAACTGCGTCACCTCGCTGACCGCTGGCGTCCCGTAGCAAAAATCGTTGCGATAGGGATTCCCATCGGGAGATTTGACGAACGCCTTTTGTCCCTGTTCCGTCAAATTATAGATCTTCACGGCCAGCTTGGTCTTGGACCCTCCCCAGCTTGAGTCAGACTCAATCGTGCCTGTCGACGTGCTCGCCAGTCCGCTTTTTACCAGCGCATCGAACGACCGGGTCCTGTCCTCGAAGTTGGACTGCCCCGCTGGTGCTGTCGGCATCGCTACATAAGCCGGGAACGGTGAAGCCCCCCTCTCCTGCCCAGCCGGTCGTGTGTCGCTCGTCGGCGCGTTGATGCACATCGGCTTCTTCACAAGGTAGGCATCGATAGCTTTCTTGAAATTGCCATCGCTGGCCTTCTTCGGATCGCTGCATCCAGCGAGCAGCATCATCCCGGCGCACCCCATCAAACCAATTCGCATCCACCAACTCCCGATGTTGTTCACGCTGAGAAGAGAATTGGCGAAACCTCCGACGATGAACAGCCTTTAATTGGCTTGAAGTCCGTCGCGAGTAGAACCAGCGAAGGTGAGGGCGTCTCCCGGCGATGCCGGAACCGTCCCTCTATTCCGCTTGCGCTCCACCAAGCCCCTGCGAGTCTCGGCCCATTCGGGTGACGATCGATTGACGGGTGGGCAGCGCAGGAAACTTCTTTCCGAAAAGCGGCAACGCCTTTCCATCCTGAACCCAGTCAGTGTCCCGCGGCACTCTCCCTATCGGCATAGGGACACAAACTGGGCGACGCGATTGGGCAGGCGTCCACCACCCCACGAGGGGAAGCGTCACGGGCGATTCAGCGCTGAGCACGACGCTCCGGCCAGCGAGCTTCACCCCGCTCTTTTAGGCGCAATCCTTGGGACGGCTCGGTGCCTTATACGATCAACCGGCAAGGGGTCCGGGCGCTTCGCTACGGCTTTTTCGCATGCGAAAAAAGTGATCGCGGCCCTTCCCCGTCCTGTCGGGCGCCTGTCGAGCGGGGATGAACCCCGCCGGCTTCACAGGAGCCTCGCACATGTTCAACGATATCTGGATCGCCCGCAAAAACGCCATGAGCCTCGCCAAAACCCTGATGGTGGCAACCATGGTCATCGCCATCGGCACACAATACGCCGTCATCACCGCCGACCTCCTCATCCGAGTGCCGGAAGGGCGAGCCGACCGAAATCGCGCGGCTTAACGACTGGCTCCGCGAAAATATCATCGCCCTAGGCAAGAACCGCATCGTGATAACGAGCGGAATCGCCGACCTGATCGGCGACGTCAGCCTCTTTCGTGGTTTTCGCAAGCGTGCCGAGCTGATCCGCACCGTGCGCGACCACGACCGGTTTGATGACGCCATCAACCCGCATGGCGAGCGCGACATGGGCCGGTTCGAGTTCGAGGGGACCGCCTGCTACTGGAAGATCAATTACTACGATCTCGACCTCACCGGGGGTTCGGAGGATCCGGTCGATCCGTCCCAGACCACGCGCGTCCTCACCATCATGCGCGTCAATGAACGATGACGCAGACCGCCCCGACGCCCAGCCGTCGGGGCTTTCCCTCCATCTCCGACAAGGATCGCGGCATGACCGTCGAAACGATCAACCCGATCAGCGCAATCGAGCGCACCCGTCCTCACCGTGAGGTGGACTTCGCAGGCGGCAACGTCCGTCACGAAGGCGGCATCCTCTCCGACAAGATCGAACAGCTCAATGCCCGCTACATCGCTGGTGAAATCGACAGCGACGCGCTGACCGGCGCGATCCTGGCATCTCCGAGCGTCCAGTTGCCGTGACGGTGCGGTGGCAGAAGGAAGTGCGCTATGTGGCGGCCTCCCCTGCCCCACCAACGTCGGAAAGGCTCTGTCGTCGACGCCCTTCCATTGTGACGATCGGGCAGGGCCGGCGTCAAGGATGCGCGGTGCCCCCAATTTTGACGCGGCCTGCGTTTTCGCTGCGCTTCACTACGACCACGACAAAATCGGCACCCCCACGCCCCGCTTCGCGGCCGCTTCGCGGTCCTGTGACCCCGACCCCGCCCGATCGTCAGCCCGCCTCTGTCTCAAGCGAACAGAAGGAGGATCAGATGAACATTCAAACCGCACGCACCCAGGCATGGCTCACGGAGCTGGCCAGCATCCAAGCGGAGATCGCGAAACACGGGATGCCCGCGGCACCCCGGCCCGCTCACAGGCGGACCCGCAAGCTCAAGTCGCTCTGGGAAGAGTAAGCGCAAGACGGGCCGGCGCTGCCGCCCCGCTCTCGTCATGTCTCACGCAGACCGAACCGCATGCACATCACGTTGTTCAACGCTCTGGAAGTACGTTAGTGTATAGGACGATCAGGCCACCGAGGTTGTAGAGGCATTTGAGGAGCATCTGGCGGTGAAGATCGGAAGCGAACGCACGGCTGGAAGCGCAGATGAAGGGCCTTGAAGCCCAGCAGAAGGCGCAGACCTGGCTCATCGGGACGCTCGGTTCCGTGATCGCGATCGGGGTGCTGCTCTCGGCACTGTCACCGATCATCACCAAGATGATCCGCTGAAGCAAAGGGAGGCGCTTCGGCCTCTTCCTTTTTTTGTCTCGCTCTGCTCCGACCTAGCGGACGACTGGTATCTCCGCCAAGCGTGTCGTCCATGCCGGGCTTTTTTGGCTTCCGCTTCGTATCGAACGCGCGCGTGCCGAACCCCTGCGCTGCGATCCCGACGGTCCCACGCCCGAACCGATCGTTGAGCCCATTCACAGCGGCCAGCAACCCGGGCGCGCGCGGATCCTGGACGGCAAAGACGTCGCCCTGCCCCGGGTCTTGCGGTAGCAGTTCCTCGAGCAGAATGCCGCACTTCGTATAGACGCCCCCAGGCTGATACATCGCCTCCATCATCTTAGCCGCGAGGCCGGCGATGATGCGCGGATCGTTACTGGGCGGCGACATCGGGGTCTGGCGGCTCGCCAAGGGCGCATTGGGCCTGTAGCGCGAGCCGTGCGCAAACACGATCAGCCGGGTCGCTACCAGCCCTTGGTTACGGATCTTCTCGGCCGCGCGCGCCGCGCGCCGCACCATCGTCTCGCGCAGCGCGTCGAGGTCCGTCACCGGCACGCCAAACTGGCGCGTCACCGCCGTCCCCTTGCTGGCCTCCGGCTCCGGCTTGAAGCCGTCGCACTCGACGCCGTTCAACTGGCGCACGAGGCGCTCGAGAACGATGGTCCCCACGGACGCCGGTGCCATCGCCACCAGATCGGTAGTTGTACGGATCCCGAACGGATGCAGTCGCGCGGCCAGAGCCGACCCTATAGGTGCCGCGCAGCGCGCGGTTCGGGCGGCCATCGAGCATCGGCGATGTACTATAGGCTGAAGCCAAGGAATATCTGCAAGCCGACCCCCCTGCCCGGATCAACGACATCGCCGTTTTGATCCGCGTCAACCGGCAAGCAAATTAGCGGCGCCTAGAGAGTGACCAGGCTCCAGCAACATACCTGTGAACATGTTCACGAGATGAGCTTGTATCACAAGTTGCACACGCATCCCATCTGATCATGCCCTCGATGCGAGACAAGTAACGGACATGAGCATGCGCCACACGTACCTCATGTGAAACACGCGGAATTTGTACCACGTATAAGATGTGTGAAACATGTGAACATGCTCTGTGCGTGTAACACGCGGCGGACGTGGCTTTTGCACAACGTGCGGCACGTGCGGCACGTGCGGTGCGTGTAATACGTGCGGTATGTGCGGCACGTGCGGCACGTGCGGTACGTGCGGTGCGTGTACGACCTGTGAACATGCGTTACGCGTGTGACACGCGGCAGACGCGGGCCCTGTGCATCGTGCAGGACGTGTGAGACATGTGGGACATGTGAACATGCGCTACACGTGTAACACATGTCGACACGCGGCACGTGGCTTAAAGACATGCAGACATGCAGACGTGCAGACATGCAGACATGCAGACGTATAGACAGTGGATTGTTGGACTTTTGGGATGGGGATGTTGGTTTGTGAACATGTGAACATGTGAACATGTGCTACGCGTGTAACACGCGGCACACGCAGCGATTGTACAATGTGTGGCACGTGTGTAACCTGCGAAACAACGTACACTTGTGCAGCTGCCGTCAGCGCAAACCATCGGAGCCATTATGCCCGTAATCACCATGCTATCGCCAAAAGGCGGTGTCGGAAAAACGACGACAGCTCTGATCCTGGCGACAGAGATCGCCGCGCAGGGGTCGAGCGTCGTCATGATCGATGCCGACCCGAATTTTCCGCTTGCCCGATGGGCGAAGAAGGATGGGAAGCCCGACACTATCGAGGTCTTGCCCGAAATCGATGAAGACGAGATAATCGGCACAATCGACGCCGCTCGGAAGCGGGCGGACTTCGTGATCGTCGATCTGGAGGGAAAGGCAAGCGCACGCGCGACCAGTGCGCTCCTGATGTCCAATCTTGCGCTCATTCCCATCCAGGGATCGGAATTAGACGCTGTGGAGGCAGCGCGGGCGTTTAAGGTCGTCCGCAACGCCGGGACTGCCCGCGAGCGTCCGTTGCCGTTCGCAGCGGTCCTTACTAGGACGCCTGCTTCGCTTCGGCTTTGGACGCGCGACCTGAAAGCGGTCGTCGCGAACCTGGAAAAAGCCGGCATCCCTATGATCCCAACTGCTCTCGCGGAACGCGGTGCATTCCGCGGCCTCTTCAGCATAGGCGGTACGCTTGCTGAGATGACAAACGCGGACGTGGGTTCGCTAGACAGCGCACGAATTAACGCAGCCGCTTTCCGCAATGACGTTCTGGCGCTGCTCGAGGAAGGGGCTACTGCATGACCGATAAGGCCGCACCGGGTTCACGCCGATCGATCGCCAGCTTCGCGGCCGATGACGACATTCCAGTCCCGACGCCCGAGCAAATCGTGGCGGCGAAGGCGGGCGGGGAGGGGCTTGGCTTTCGTTCAGAGAAGGCGACGCCATCAGCGCCCGCCCGGCCTTCGCCGAAGCCCAGACAGGCGACATTTACTGACGCGATCCATGTTCGTGCACGCCCCGAGGATAGACAAAGGTTCGAGGATTTCGCGTACCGGCAGCGTCTTTCAAAGGGGGACGCGATGACCCGGCTTCTCGACTTCGCCGAGACGGAAGAAGAGCGCCTGGCGGCCTTGAGCAACAAGTAGAGACGCGACGGCGCGCGACGGTCAAACAGCGAACGACGTCCCCAAACAGGTTCAGTGAACCGTAAACGTCCAACGGGACCGTTCGGGAATAGCTGAGCGAAAGCGAGTCGGGGACGATCGCTGGCGCAGGACATAGAGGAGCTGGTCGACGCACAGACGCAGGCGTCGCAGCAGCGATAACAGGGCTAGCCCTGCGTCCGATCGCTGCCCGTTAAGGTAGAGGGATGACGGGGCTCAGACCGTCGCAACGAACGGGGGGCTTGCGTCGGACGGTGGGGAAGAGTGCCGGATACGCAAGCAACGGGTTTTATTAGTCGCGCAAGACTAATGCGTACAGATGCCCCAATGCGTTTCCTCTGGCTTGGCGAAACGTAAAGATGCCCCGAACTACGGACTGTGACTATGACCGAACGGCTGCCGATTGGGTCTGAGACTTGGCCAAAAGCGGGAAAGCGGTAAGATAGGCGCGCAAAAAACCAACGACGCCAAGCAGCTCCAGTTTCAGTTCGTGAGCAATCCCACGAAGTGCGGGAGAGGCGTTCTGGTGCGCACCTATCAATCGGTGGGGCTCGGCTTACGTTTCGAATTAAGATACGCCCAGAGATACAATAAGCGCCATCGTTCGACATGTCCGGCGAGGGATTGGAGAGTTTTGACGACGGTCGTTCCGGCCTGGGGCCTGATGAAGTACGCACTGCCGCGACCTCAAGATTACGAAGGGCACCAACACGGCTCATGGAGCAGATGCGGGCCCGTTTTGCGGGGGGAGTTGTAGCGCAGCGAGAGTCAGGACGTAGAAATCGTGGCAAGGTGTTGAGCGACAGCCGCAGCGCCGTGGGTTGAGATGGCTGTAGCGATTGAACGAGCGTCTGTCTTTTCCATCGACGGGATTTTGATACGATCGAGAGCGGCGAGTAGGACAGGACGGCCGGCATCGCGAGCGGCAAGTTCGGCGACCTTTTTCTGTTCAGATAGGGCGGCCAGTTCTTCACGTAGGGCTTTTTCCCGCGCTTCGATCGTTACGATGTCGACTGCCTTGGTGGAGGTACGCGCCATGTGATATCTCCGGGTTGTGGGTGGGATCGATCGCATCATGTCCGAGGATGGCTTGGATTTCTAGACTGATCGATTGAACCGGGATCGCATAAAAACTAAAAAGCAAAGAGCGCGCGCAAAAGGTGCACCTTTTGCCCTTTGATCGACAGTAGACAGAAACGCGATGGTCGGATTTGTGGGCTAACGCAGCACAGTTGCCCCGGCTCCGCGTTCGTGAGATGCTGTAATGCGTGGGAAGGAGCCGAGGGTCGATGGGGGATTGGTTTAAGGTATGGCAGGATATGCCTCATGACACCAATGTCGGACATTGGCTCATGAGTCTCCGCTGCTCGGGGCTTTCAAGATGAAGGTTACGGTCCGGCTTAGCGACGTTCTTACGGCCGAGATCGATCGTATCGCTGTGGCGTCTGGACAGACGCGAAGTAGCTGGATCACGGCCGCGTTGACGCAAGCAGCGCTCACACCAGAAAGCCGAAGCGTGCCGGTCATGCCGATCCAGGGTAGGGGCCATCCCGACGATTACCTTCGGGTTACCGTCCGGCTAAACCGGAGTGAAATGGAGGCGATCGACACCGTTGCGGCGCCGATGCGCCTGACCCGCAACGAGTGGATCAAACGCACGATCCGCTGGCAGCTTTGGGACAGGGCCGCGCTGCTGCGTCTCGCACCGGCAACGCAAACGGAGATCGGCAAAGTCCGCAAGCAGATCCTCGCGATCGGACGAAACATTAACCAGGCGGCCCACGCAATGAACGCGGCGAACCAGCCGGAGAGCTCGCTCGACATCGCGCGTATCGCGGGCTCCTTCCTGGAAACATGCGGGGAGTTACGCACCCTTCTGATTGAGGCCCGGCGCACGCTGGCATCCTCGATCGGTGGTGAAATCGGGTACTGGACCCGCAAGGATAAGGCACCGGGCGAGTGAGTTTGCGGCTATCCTCCGGCACGATGGAATCGATGGCAGGCGTCTTTGCGCCTCCCAAAAAGTACCGCATGGGATCGGGGGGCGGCAGCGCCAAAGGCCCGAAGACCGGGGGCACGATCCTCGGCATGGCCGTCGCATCGATGTTTCCTAAACCGGCATCATCGTCGGCTGGATCGCGCCCGAGCGCGCAGGCAAAACATGCGTTCGGAGGCGGATCGCAGGCCCGCATGAATACCCGCGCCGTGATGACGGCCGACCGTACTTCACGTCGCGCGCCAGAGGCCGTTGTGCGGATCACCGGGCGTCAACATGGCGGCGGCCATGTGCTCGCGAACTTTTCCTACATCAGCCGCCTGGGCCACGGCGATGAGAGCGAACTGGGTCTGGAAACGAGCGAAGGCGAGGTGCTGCGCGACGGGCGTGACATGCAGTTGCTCGCCCAAGAATGGCACGGCTGGGAGATGGATGGTGACGCTCGCAGGAAGGGTGCGACGTCGATTTCCATGATCCTTTCGATGCCCACTGGCACCGATCCGGATCGCTTGAAGGACGCCGCTCTCGACTTTGCGAGGCAAGAATTTGCCAATCGATCATGGGTCGCGTCGCTCCACATCGATCGCGACCATCCGCACGTTCACCTCACGATTGCGCGTCGCGATCACGATGGCCGACGCTTCCATCCGAACCGCGAAGATCTCTTCCGGTATCGCCAGCGTTTTGCCGAAAAACTGCGGACCCGCGGCATCGAGGCAAATGCCACGCCCGCCAGGGCGCGTGGCATTGACCCTATGCACGAGCCGATTGCCGCGGTGAAAATGCGTGAAAAGGGACAGGTGCCTGAGATCGACAAGAGCCGTATCGCGCGTGCTGAACGTCTTCGCGCGGCGGGTCGCGAAGACCCCGTCATAGCGATGCTGGCCAGCCGGCAGGCAACTGTTCGCGCTACCTACTCACGCTCGATTGTGGAACTCTCGACGTCGCCTTCAGCCGTCGATCAACACGTCGCTTGGAGCCTCGAGCGGTTCGCCGCCACGATGCCGGAGCCCGAACCAAACTCGGTCAGGGCAATGCGCCTGGGATGCGAGAAGGTCGCCGAGCCGATCGTCGCTGCACCTGTCCGACCGCCTGTTCGTATCCCCGACGCCTCGGTGTCGCGCGCCGATACCGGCCTCGACATCCTCAAGGCGCTTCATCAGAAAATGGCGGCGCCAGAGGTTCAACCCAAGACGCGTCCCGGCGATACGATGCCGACGCCAGCCCAGTCCGAGGACAGGGCAAATCGTATTCGCGATCTGAACGAAAAGAGCCGAGCCCCGACCGGGAAGGATGACGATCCAGATCGCGCGGGCACGCTCAGTGATCGTCTCCGAGCGATCACCGAGAGGATCGGCGAGCCCAGCCAGCCGATCGATGTGTCACGCCACGACGAGATCGTGAGGAAGGCCGAGGAGCAGAATCGCGAGCGGCTCGATCGCGACCGTTCAAAGGATAGGGGTGGGCCCAGCCGATGACTGCAGACGCATCAACCGTCGCGATTGCCGCGCTCATGGACGCCGTCTCCTTGCTCCGGGGCGAAGTGGCGGCACTAGCGAGAAGCAACGCGCGCATCGAAGAGTCCCAGGAGCAGCTACATCGCCGCATCAATGTCATCGACACGGGCATCGCGCCAGTTTCCAACGTAGTGCCGCACCAAGAGGCTATCCTCGCAAAGACGGTCGAGGGTCACGCTGACACGCATGCGTGGCTCAAAGCTCTGGCCCCGGTTCTACACAACCTCATCGAGCGGTCCGACGCCGATCGCGTGACGACAAGTTCGCTGCACCAGGACATCATCCGGACTCAGGAAATCGCTGGCGCTGGTGAGAAGGGGACCGCCAATATCGCCCTTGGCCTCGAGGTGATCGCAGGCCGATTGGATGAGGCCGCAAGTGCCAACCGGAAGGATCGCAGGGCAGGGGTCGCGAAAACCCTGGAATTGATCGGTTTCACCCGTGCAGCCGTGCTGGGGCAACGCGGCCCGCTGCCGATCGATGTTGAAGACGACCCCTTGATGGAACGGTTCATCCTCGCTCAACCGGCCGACCGCACATCCAACGAACGCGCCCTGGTCGACTGGCGAAAGGCAATCGCCGGCACCAGCGCGGAGGATCTCATCACGCTTCTTAAAAAGCAGCAGACGCCTTCACCGACGGACATCCCAGAGTCACGCCTCCTGCGGTATCGCCTCGCAGCCATCACGCGTGCGAAGATCGAAGAGCGCGGAGCAGTACCGCCACCACGGCCGGCGACGACCCGGGCGACGGATCGATCAGCTGGCAGTGGCTTCTTGCGATCCCAGGAACTCGCCGCGCTATGGCGAAAGGGTGAAAGCACAGAGCTATATGCCGAGCCCGAGCTGGCGGGCGCAGTCGATCTGTTCGATGCTTTTGAGGAGAAGCTCGAACCTATATCGGGGGACGTCGTACCGCCAGAGCTGACCGCGCTTCACCGCGATCTGGCCAAACGTATCGAACTCGGCGAACGGCCATCGCTCGGTGAGAGCCGCTCCCCGACGCAATACGAACCCACCATCACGGTGGAGTCGATTAAAGACCGTTAGGGTCACTGCTGCGCTGACCGGCCACCACTGGTAGCGAAAGGCGGAACGGCCAATTGAAACGCGCGACGATCAGACGCGTGTTGAGCGTTCCAGCAACCGATCGATATCAGCCATGCTCGCATCAAGGGCGGCCGTAGCAAGGGCTAGCGGCCCATCGTCCAGAATAGCGGGTTGCTCGACGATAAGCTCACGTTGCGTCGGCTGGATACGACCGCCAGCTACAAGCGTAACAAGGCGGGCACGGGCGAGCGCGTGCGCCTGGATATCGGCCCCGGCTCGAGACAGATCCAGCGCCCGCGCAAGCTGGATCCGCCGCAGCGGGCCAACCGCCACGACGAGCGCCCACGCCTCGCGCGCACGGGCGTTGCGGGATAGGCCGGCAAGCGCCTCGATACCGCGAACGCAGCGCCGGTTGATGAGCGTGAGGCGGTCGAAGCCACCGCGCGCGGTGTGTTCGCAATGCTTGACGAGGGCTTCGGCGCGCTCCTGGACGGTCAAATCGAGGCGGAAGACGGCCCGCGGAAGCTGACCTTCAAGCCCAGCCATGACACCCGCATTGTGGCTCAGCAATGCCAGGTTGAGCGCCCAACACCCTGACGGTGGTGCCGCGACATGGCGGTGCAGCGGTCCACCCGGCAGGTCCAGCATGGCGTCATGGCCCTGATGCTCGGCAAAATTGGGATGGTCAAACAGTATGTCGACAGCGCCAACAGCTGGCGCGATCGACTGCAAAGAATGATCGGCATCAAGCCCGGCGAGTCCGAGCGCGATAGCGAGTGGGCCGGTTGTCGACGCTGCGAACAGAGCAATCCGCGCGGTATCGAGCAGCGCGAGCTCATCGGAGGCGAAACGCCGGGTCGCATCGACCATGCGCGCTAGCGTGGCGGCGGGTGCTGCGATCGCGGGCACGCCATGATCAGCAAGCCATAAGAGCACGGCGTCACGACGCGGGTCATCGGTCAGGAGGATCGACATGCTGTCAGCGGAAGCCTGGTGAGCGGGGCCAACATCGCCAGCGCCAGCATCGCGCCGATACGCGCGCCATGCGTCCGACACGGTTGCCAGGGCCGCAACCTTGCGAATTTCGGGGGACGAAAAGCAGGTTGCGCCAGCCAATCGACCGAAAGCGTAGGCAAGGTGTGTGAGATCAAGCCGAGGCATCAAAAGTGTCATACCCTAGTAATAAGCAAATCACTAGGCATCAGTATTTGCCAATTCATTTCACTTACCATAATCGGACATTATGGTAACTACAGCGATGTGCTACGAAGGCGAAATGCAGGGTAAATTTGACCAACGGGCGCGGCCCTCATGAGCGAAATCATCGTCCACCGCACCGACGGGGAGGGGCTGCCGGTCCGGGCACGACGTGGGTTGGTCGAGCCGATCGATGCCCGCGTTACCCGGTTGCTGGGCCTTGCGCTGCCCGCTGATGCCGGCCCTGTCAGCGAGATCGGCTTTGCCGCGCAGCTTGGCGCTATGGCCGCGGCGAGCAAGGCGGCACTGGCGTCGGACCTGGCCTGCTATCTGCGTTGGTGTGAGGACATCCGTGTCGCCCCGTTGCCCGCAGAGCCCGAAAACCTGGTCCGCTACATCGCCATGCTCGAGGCGCGGGGCGCCAAGCCCGCAACGGTGGCCCGGCGGGTTGCCAGTCTTGCCACCGCACACGGCCTGTCAGGCCTGCAGGAGAGGGGGCATGCGCCCACCAGCCACGTCATGGTCCGCGCCGCCCTCAAGGGCCTGCGCCGACGGCGTGGCGCTGCTCAGCGCCAGGCTGCCCCGTTGCGCTTCGGGGCCTCGCTAGATCCCCATACCAAGGGGTTTACGCTGACGGCGCTGCTAGGCGCCTGTGGCGGCGACCTGCAGGGGTTGCGCGATGCCGCCCTGCTCTCACTCGGTTATGATGCGGGACTACGCGTCAGCGAGCTTGTCGCCGTCACCGTCGCGCATATCGATCCGCACAGCGATGGATCGGCGCTCCTGTTCATTCCGTCGTCCAAAACCGACCAGGAAGGGCAGGGGGCCTGGGGCTGGCTATCCGCGGACACGATGCGCCGGGTCGGCGCCTGGCTCGTAGCAAGTGCCATCACCGAGGGGCCGGTCTTTCGGCGTGTCGGAGTCGATCGGCGCCGTTTGCGCACCGCGGTTCCGCCGATGGCGTACGAGGCGATCCCCGGACACACGCGGCACTGGCAGGAGAAGCTCAAGGGCAAGAAGGCCGAACCGGCGCGCACCGTCTACACGGTCGGTACGGCCTCACTGAGCCGGCAGGGCGTCAACGGGATCTATCGGCGGGTGGCGCTGAGTGCATTTGATCAAGGGCTGGTCGAGATGCCGATCGCGAAGGTCGAAGATGCAGCGCGAGCGCTGTCCAGCCATTCGCTGCGCGTGGGGCTGACGCAGGATCTGTTCGCAGCCGGGGAGGACGGCGTTGGCATTGCCCAGGCACTCCGTTGGTCGTCGCCGTCGACGGCACTGCGCTATGGCCGGAAGCTTGCCGCCAAGAGCAATGTCGCGGCGCGCGTGTTGTCGAAGATCAGAGGCTGAGGACCGCCTTTGCTAGTGAATCTTACAGGATAGATAGTGGACGGGTAACTGGCGGATAAACCATGTCGGCTTTACTTCAACCATAGGCGCTGCCGAGAGTAGGTAGATGCTTTGCCGCTAGGAATGTTTGCCGGGCTGGCGTTCGGAAAGCCAATGGGGTTCTTCGTGGCGACGTGCCTTGCGGTGACGTTGCGGCTGGCGGAACTCCTCGAGGGGTTGTCCTGGCGGATGGTGCTCTAAATTGCACGTTGTCGGGCATCGGGTTCACGATCTCGCTGTTCATCGCCAACCTTGCCTTTCCGGACGTGCAGCGTACCGAAATGGCGTCCCTTGCCGTTCTTATCGCCTCGGTTGTGTCGGCCGGGCGCGGGTATGTCGCCCTGCGATGGGCGTCGGGCTCGGCTGACGTGCAACCTGACCATGTCTGATCGCCCGCCAACTGCCTGAATGCTCCCCGCATCAGTGGTCGCGGAGCGAGTGCAGCAACCCGATCGGCGGATGGAGCGATTACGGACGGCGGTGGTCGTTCGTATGCCTTGCGAGTTAGCGAGGGCAGGACACTCGCATCGATAGAAGCCATCCCAGCACCCTTCGTTGCAACGCAATCCTGTGGTCCGAATAGCTGTGATCGGTCGAGAAATGTGTCTGCTCCAGACGTCCAGTAGAGGCGCTCATCGCATCGGCCAATTCTCGATTACCAGCGGCGAAACCATCGTCGGACGTGCAGATCAGTAGAGGTCGTCCATCAAGTCGATCAGCGAAATTGCAGAGACGCCACTGCGTGGCATTCGCCGTAGCTTCTGCAGCGAGGGCCTGCGGGGATGTGCCCGCCAGTATGTGCAAGCCAGTGCTGGTGCCGACATTCTCGTCCACAACCGAGACGGCCCGATTAAAGGGCGGGTCGCCAAATGCGCCGCCTAGATCGGCCGCGGAGATCAGAGCGACAGCTTTGATGACTGGATGATGGGCGGCGACATACGCGGCGATGAACCCCCCCATGCTGTGGCCGACGACGGCGAACGCGTCAGGATCAATCCGGAAGTCCGCTATGTGGTGTACGCGTTGCAGCCACCCGATCGCAGCCGCGGCATCCTCGATACAATTGGCGAACGAAAATTGGCCGGGGCTGCCCCACGAACCACGGTAGTGAAACGTCAAAACGTTCCAGCCGGCTCGCCGCACGGACTGAGCAAGGTCTACGTTCTGCTCGTTGCCAGGAAGGCCATGCAAAAGGACCACGGTCGGGTGGGGTCCTGCACCTGCTGCGGTGTAGAGTACTCCGTTGAGATTCACTCCGCCGCTGGGAATGGCGCAGGCAAGCGTTTCCGACGGAAAGAATTGGTCGATGGACGGGTCGCAGGTGAGGGCGCGTTCTACGGCGGGCGATACGTCGATGTCCGAACGAACCTCTTGGAGGGGATTATCCCAACCGGTCATTGCCTTCCATTCCGCATAAAGAAATAACGCCTCAAGGAGATATCCAACCCTGGGAATGCGCCTGTCATCAGGCGGATACCCTCGTCCATCCCCCGACGGTACTAACCGATAGTATCAGTCAGTTTCGCTCGTACCGCTTCGATCCTTCGTCGACTTTCCCTCGACCTCTGCGTTCTCATCGTCGCCAGTATTGGCGTCGATTGCCTATGTGTATCCCGCACCTTCATCCGCGATACCGGCGTCGAGGCTCCTGTGAGCAATTTGCTGAAAACCGTCACCGCTCGGCTCGGAAGGATTGTTGTCGGTCATTACCCATCTCCTTCGGTAGCTTTGTATTTGATGACCAGCTATTCGGCACCCTCATCCGTGTCCATGTTATCGCGACCAGCCTTCGCGAGTTTCTCAACTTTATGGTCGCTGCGAGCTTCACCAGTCTGGTCGCCAGTCGTCGTCCCGTTCGGATTTTGCTTCTTGATGTCCTCGGCGGGGTTGGCACCCTCGTCGGAGTTTGGCTCGTTGTCGCTCATGATCCGCTCCTTTGCTGCGACCGTAATAACGTATGACGCGGAAGAGCAGGGCCAAATCAATCCTACTAACCTGTATCACCTCTTCCGGGGTAGCCTGTGGACGTTCCGTCCGGCCCATGCCTGTAGACATTGACCGTAAGGTGGGGATCAGTGACGCAAGCGGACGCGCAATAGCGAAGTCGAGGAACGTCGGGCTTAGGGAAGAGGCAAGGACGGACCAAGCGCCTGAATATGTTTCATTTAGAGGACAAGCTGACGGTAGACCGGCGTAAAATCCAGCCGGTCCTCGCGGCCAACGATTGCGAGAATCACCGCCTATAAGTTCTTGAGCGTGACGAGATTGCCCGAAGCTGGCACGAGAGACACTTACCGTTGGACCGGAACGATCAATGCTTACCCAGCTAGAGGAACGACCTCGATTTATCCTGCTTGAAGCGCGCACGCCGATCCAGCGTCTGACTCGGCTGGAACAGGCACTTGGATGCGGGGGCTCCCCTCCGATCTACGTCAAGCGCGACGACCTGATGGGCGTCGGTGGGGGCGGCAACAAGCTTAGGAAACTGGAGTTCTTGATCGGCGAAGCGATAGACCAGGGTTGCGATACGTTTGTCACCACAGGTGCGCGACAATCGAACCATGCCCGACTGAGCGCGGCTGCGGCAGCGAGAGCAGGGCTTTCCTGCGAGTTGGTCCTGACCGATACGGTCGCGCGGGACGACGAAGCGTACCGACGCAACGGCAATGTGCTGCTCGACGATCTGTTCGGCGCAACCGTACTACGAAAACCAGATGGTGTTGATGCCTTAGCGGTAGCTCAGGACCGTGCTGAGCAACTCTGCGCCGAGGGGCGCCGCGCCTATGTCGTCGGCTCCGGTGGCTCTTCGCCGCTTGGTTGCCTCGGCTATGCCGTGTGCGCAGACGAGATAATGGCGCAGGAGCAGGACCTGGGCCTTCGCTTCAACCGGATCATCGTGCCGAACGGTAGCTCCGGCACACATGCCGGCTTGGCTGCGGGGCTGAAGGCGGCCGGCGACAAGCCCGGTCGGATCGAATCTTTCACCGTCCTTGCCCCAATCGAAAAAGCGCGGGCAATCACCAACGAACTTGCCCTGAGGACCCTGGCACTCATCGATCCGGCCAGCGCGTTCACAGAGGGCGACATCGTCGTCATGGACGGCCAACTAGGCGCTGGCTACGGCATGCCGACTGAGGCAATGTTCGAAGCAGTCCGATTAGTTGCCCGGTCTGAGGGGCTGCTGCTCGATCCGGTCTATGGCGGAAAGGCCTTTACTGGCCTCATCGCTAATATTCGAGACGGCGCGTGGCGCAACGAGGAGCCGGTGTTATTTATTATGACAGGCGGCTTGCCAGGCCTATTCGCATACGAGCCGGCGTTTCGGCGTGATTAGTCTTGGCGACCGTCAGGCCAAGTTGAGTTCGATACCCAAAATCCTTAGAGATCTTGGGTAGGCCAATCGTCTAATTGTCAATCATCTGTCTACTTCGCCGAAAACGATATCGATCGATCCGAGAACGGCGGTCACGTCAGCCAGCATATGTCCGCGCGTCATCATGTCCATCGCTTGAAGATGGCTAAACCCCGTCGGGCGTATCTTGCAGCGGTAAGCGCGGTTGCTACCGTCGCTGATAAGATACACCCCGAACTCCCCCTTGGGACTCTCCGTGGCGACATACACCTGCCCCGCTGGTACGTGGAATCCTTCGGTAAACAGCTTGAAGTGGTGGATGAGCGCCTCCATGGACTGCTTCATCTCGCCGCGCTTAGGCGGAACCACCTTACGGTCGGCACTCGCGGTCGGCCCTTCGGGCATATCGCGCAGGCACTGCTTCATGATGCGTGCCGACTGGCGGACCTCCTCGACTCGGACCATGAAGCGGTCATAGCAGTCACCGCTCGTACCGACGGGCACTTCGAAATCCATTAGTCGGTAGACGTCGTAGGGTTGCGACTTTCTTAAGTCCCATGAGATGCCGGAACCACGCAGGACCGGTCCAGAAAAACCCCATTTTATTGCGTCTTCCTGACTAACAACGCCGATATCGACATTGCGCTGTTTGAATACGCGATTATCCGCCACCAAAGCGATCGCATCTTCAAATAGTCTTGGCAGACGAGTGTCGAGCCATTCGTCGATATCAGTCAAAAGCTGTCCCGGAACGTCCTGGCGGACTCCCCCCGGCCGAAAGTAGTTGGCATGCATACGCGATCCGGAGACGCGCTCGTAGAAGTTCATCGTATCTTCGCGTAGCTCAAAAAGCCAAAGATTCGGGGTCATGGCACCCACGTCCATAACGTGGCTTCCAAGATTTAGCAGGTGGTTCATAATACGCGTCAGTTCTGCGAAGAGAACGCGAATATACTGACCTCGAATCGGCGCCTCTAAGTCCAATAGCTTCTCAATGGCCAGGACGTAGGTGTGTTCCATGCAAAGAGGTGAGCAATAATCCAAACGATCAAAGTATGGAATGGTCTGTAAATACGGTTTGTTCTCTATAAACTTTTCGGTTCCCCGGTGGAGAAAGCCGACGTGCGGATCCACGCGTTCAACGATCTCGCCGTCAAGCTCAAGAACAAGTCGTAGCACACCATGGGCAGCGGGATGCTGCGGCCCGAAGTTCACGGTGTAATTTGCTATGCGGACGTCTCGCTGGGCGTCGTCATCGTTGGCGATCGGCTTACTGTCGTGGTTGGCCATGACGTTACCTTTCAAACTATCCATTCCGTTAAGCCCAACTATGGGCTAGTCATGAACAACGTAGGTTAACGATCTTAGGAAAAACTGATGCTTCGCTGCGCAGGGGTGGGGGCGCTGACTACCGGAATCCCGACGGAGCCCGAATGCAGATGGGGTTCACTGCTTTGAACCTCGACTTGATCAGTATTAACCGTATTTTTCGCTAAGTTTTAAATTACATCAAAGGCCATTCGGTTGCGGCGTGCGTAGGTCGAGAAATGGTTACACGTCCTCATCCCGCTCCGGCTGCGATCGGTATAAGTCCGCCCGAAGATACCCCGTACGCAGGGGTAATCGTTCTCGATGTCGACGCTGCTGACCTAGACCGAAGAATTTTCAGAGTACGTGAAACGGTACCAGTCACACGTGCTGGGAATTTGACATTGCTATATCCGAAGTGGCTCCCCGGCTATCACTCGCCTGATGCGCCAATCGAGTTGTTCGCTGGCTTTATAATTCGAGCGGATGATCAGGAACTCACGTGGCGCCGCGATGCTGTCGAGATGCACGCTTTCCACATCGACGTTCCGGAGGGCGTGACGAGCCTGAACCTCGAATTCGAGTTTCTCTCCCCGACCAGCCCGACCCAAGGGCGCGTCATCGTCACGCCCGAGATGTTGAACCTTCAATGGAACACGGTGCTTCTGTACCCCGCGGGCTATTTCGCGCGAGGTATCACCGTAACGCCGTCGATCACGCTACCGCCAGATTGGCTGCGCCCTGTCGGTAGCGTCGCGGTCGGAGGCCACGACGTGGTTCGATCCAGTCCAACTCGACGTTCTCGTGGATTCGCCAATGTTCGCAGGCCGTTACTTCCGGCGAATCGTACTCGATGCCGCAGGTGAGGTTCATCTAAATATCGTCGGCGACAGCGTAGATCTCCTCTGTGCTACCGAAGAGCAGATCGAGCCCCATCGAGCGCTTGTCACGCAGGCCGATGCCTTATTTGGCGCCCGCCATTTTGACCGATATGAATTTCCGCTTGCACTGAGCGACGAGCTTGGTGGGATTGGCGTTGAGCATCATCGGTCTTGCGAAACGGCAACCGTACCGAACTACTTTACGGATTGGGGGGCCAGCGCACCGAAGCGAGACACAATCGCCCACGAGTACACACGCAGCTGGAATAGGAAATACCGACGGGGCGCGGATTCCTGGACGCCGACATTCGAGAAGCCGATCCGGAATAGTTTGATGTGGGTATACGAAGGTCAAACCCAGTATTGGGGGCAAGTCCTCGCTGCGCGGTCGGGGCTTTGGACCAAGCAGATGGCTATCGAGGCGTTGGCGCAAACCGCCGCAAGCTATGGCATCCGTCAGGGTAGGCGGTGGCGGACGTTGAGCGATACCAAACGGGATCCGATAATAGCGGCTCGAAGGCCGCTACCGTGGGCAAGTTGGCAGCGTAGTGAGGATTATTATTCGGAAGGCCAGCTGGTGTGGCTTGAGATCGACACTCTGATCCGGCAACTTTCCGACGAAAGCCGATCGCTCGACAGTTTTGCACGAGCGTTCTTCGGGAAGGACGACGGTAGTTTCGTCACGCGGCCCTACGACTTTGCAGAAGTAGTAGATACCCTAGGCGCGATCGTAGACTATGACTGGACCGGCTTTCTGACCCAGCGGCTTCAGGGCAAGGCCGAAGGAGCACCGTTGGCAGGGATAGGTCGTGGAGGATACGAGCTTGTCTATCGCGATACGCAGTCTGATTTCGGCATCGCCTCGAACACAGCTTTGAACACGATCGACCTAATGTTTTCCCTTGGCCTCCTGTTATCGTCGGACGGCGCAATGCAAGAAGTTATCTGGGGAAGTCTAGCTTTTGAAGGGGGGGCTTGTTGCAGGATCGACGATAGTCGCCGTCAATGGTCGAAGCTTCACCGGCGATGAAATCAAGCGGGCAATTTCAGAAGCACGCAACGGTGGCGCGATCGATCTGCTGGTGCAGAATGGTAAGCGACACCGGAGCGTGTCCATCTGCTATCCAGGTGGGCTGCGCTACCCGCATCTCTTACCGATTGCGGGGACGAGGCGCCGACTAGATGACATACTCAGTCCGCGATAAGGTGCGGCTGATGCGGTTCGCATGTCGACTATATAGCCGAACTTACCGGTCGCGTTTTTCCAGATATAGATAGGCAGGATCAAATTCGCCTGCATGAGTGAGAGCGGCCCAATCGAGGATCGTTACCTTTCCGTCCTGGAAGGTGACGATTTCGCTGTCCCGCAAATCTTTCAACGTGCGGTTTACATGGACGTTCGTCAGTCCGGTACAATCTCCCAAATCGGTCTGCGTCAAAGGAAGCTCGTAGCTGAGGCCCTGCGTAAGACCAACGATCTCGAAGCGGACGAACAATTCACAGAGCAGTGCCGCGAGCTTCGCGCGTGCGCTACGCCGGCCGAGCGATATTTCCCACTCGCGGTGTATTGCAGCGTCAAGGTTTGTCGAAAACCAGTACAACCGAGTAAGATGCGGGGATTGCCGAGTGATTTCGGTCAAACGATCATGGGGGACGGTTGCCACCCGGCACGGCGTCAACGACATGATCGAATGATCGAGGTGCTTGAGCGTAAAGCTGTGCAGGTCGGCAAAGTCACCCGCGACGTGCAATTCTGTGATCTGGCGCTGGCCATTGCGCAGATCCCGGTATCGACACAGTATGCCGTCAAGCAGCAGCGTACTATGAGTCAACTCGACACCGGGGTTGATCAGTACATGATCGGCAGGATGTTCGCGGTATTCGCCAATCGCCGTTCGGATCGTCTGCTCGTCGTCTGGCGACAGCACGTTGCGGGCGCGAAGCTTCGCAAAATGACGTTCTAACATGTCGCATCCTTGCGTGGATTGCCGACCTAGGCCGTTTGTCTTTAGTGCCGGCTGGCGGCGTGCGGACCGCGCATATGCATAATCGGACCGTGAACGGCAAGAACCGGGCCCCAGTCGTTACCGCATCGCGGCGATCGATTCCGTCATGATCAGTCGCGCCACGGTCCGACCGTCGTCGTCGGTGACATCGATACGGCCCTGCAAATCGAGAATGTCGGAAGAGCGGGAGGCAAGCCGGCAGAAGAGTCGGTTTGCCTCGATTAACGCACCCTCGGCATCCCTTGCGCTAACAGAGTCGGTCTGCAGTATCACGCCGTCACGCGCGCGGACGTTCATGTAGTAGGTCGGCATCACAAATTGCCGGGAAGGGTTGCGAGAGCAGGATGGGAGGTCGGCCGTTCCTGCAACGAGAGCCGTTCAAACTCGGTCAGATCGTGGGCACAGAAAATTCGGATGGCATCACTCTGTTGTCCGGCGAGAGCGCGCAGTCGGCGTTGGTTCGCGATCCGCGCGGCGGCATCGACTTCCATCAGGCGCTGATACGCCCGCAGTCCCGGAGGGCAGGTCCGATGATCGCCTCGGATCTCTCCATTCTGGAAATAGGCATCGCCGGCATAGAAAAGCCAACGACCGCTGTCTTCAAGCACGGCAACGCCGGCATGGCCCCAGGTATGCCCTGCCAAAGGGACGAGAAGGATTTCTGGCGGGAGGCCCTGAAGATCGCGTACGGCGTCGAAACCAAACCAAGGCTCGCCACCGCCCAGCGGGTAAAGTGACCAGTTCGCTGCATCGTTCCATTGTTGGGGACGATAGCGTTTGCGCGACACGAACGCACCGCCCTTGCGTTCGTCGGCGACCTCCTTCTCGCGTGCGGTGACGTGTACGCGTGCGTTGGGGAAATCCTCAATACCGCCTGCGTGATCGAAATCGAGATGTGTGACGACGATGTGCCGGACGTCGCTTGGATCGAAGCCAAGCCGACGGACCTGCGCAACCGCGGTCTCCTCGGGTCGCAATTGCGGCCGGTTCAGCGCGATAAAGAAGCGGGAGAGGCGATCGCGCGGTCGAGCGATATCCTGCGCGCCATAGCCCGTATCGACGAGCACCAGGCCATTATCGGTCTCGATCAAAAGGCAGTGGCATACCAGGTGAGCGGAGACCCCGGTGCTGTAGCCATCGAACAGATGCCCGCCGATGGGGCAGCACGTGCCACAATTGAGATGGTGAACCTTCATGCCTATCCTCTCAACAAGTACCAGCTCATCAGCGGTCACGCGGCTGCCGCGTGAATGCCGAGATAGTCTAATGTTTTCAACCGTTTGTACGGAGCAATGTTTTAGCTGGTAATGCTCGACCTGTAGCGGACGGATATTAGACACTCTTCATAAGGACGCTTTGAAAAACGCGTTAACACACGTTAAAACGCTCGGATTAATTGGAAACCGACCAGGTAAACCGCGTTGAAGATGGCGTTCATCGAGAGACCATCTTTGGAGTGCGCAATGTATTATCATGACAAGCGACTGCAGTACCCAGTCCAGGTCACCAATCCCGACCCTGCGTTCGCACGTATGCTTCAGCAGGCGATCGGCGGGGTCGAAGGCGAGATCCGGGTCTGCATGCAATACTTCTTCCAGGCATGGGGCAATCGCGCGCCGACGACCAAATACCGTGACATGCTGTTGCACACGGCAACTGAAGAAATCGGTCATATCGAGATGCTGGCGACGGCCGTCGCGCTGAATCTCGAGAAGGCGCCGACGCATCTTCAGGAAGAGGGTGTCAAGGACAGCATCGTTGGTGCGGTGATGGGCGGGGAAAACCCGCGTCACAGCATCGAGGGCATAATCCACAAGAACCTGCTTTCGGGCGGTATGGCCGCGATGCCAATGGATTCCGACGGCGTGCCGTTCAACATGAGCCATATCTACGCCAGCGGGAATGTTGCAGCCGATATGTATTGCAACGTCGCGGCCGAGAGCACGGGGCGTGTCCTCGCGGTCCGGTTGTTTAACGCGGCGCACGACGAGGGCATGAAGAAGATGCTTCATTACATGATCGCGCGCGACACGATGCATCAGCAGCAGTGGCTAGCAGTAATCGAGGAGCTTGGCGCCGAAGCCATGAACCTGCCGATCCCCAACAGCTTCCCGCAGGACATGGAAGATCAGCAGAACAACTATAATTTCTACGCGACCTCGGTCGACGGCACTTTCCCGGAAGGCCGTTGGACGTCGGGTCCGTCGATAGACGGCAAGGGCGAGTTCACCGTGTTCCGTAACGAACCGCTCGGCGACGAACCGGTAATGGGACCCGCACGCCCCGACAGCGGTGCGCAGAACCAGCAGATCGGCTGAAACGAGGAGGGGGGCGTGTGCTCCCTCCTCGATTCGCGTGCGGTCGCACCGCGCGTTGTCGGACGATGGCATAGGCAGGTAGCATGATAGAGAACGGAAAAGGGGGGCGATCACGCGCGACTATCATCGCCGCGGTGGTGATGATCTCGATCGTGGCAATCGTCGTGATGACCTTCGTCGGGCTCAACAGCCACGACGTTAAGAACGCGGCAGAAAACAATATGATCGCCGAAGAAACGGGGTGACGACGACCATCTCCGTCGCGCCTGGCCAATTCCTATTCTGGAAGGATTAGATATGAGCACCTCACCCGATACGCTGAAGACTCTTTTCATCACCGGCGCCGTCAATCTTCACGCTGTGGAGAAGCAGGCGCTCTCGATCATGACGCCACAGGTGGCGCGCATCGAGAACTACCCTGAGATAGCCGACCGGCTACGCGAGCATATCGAGGAAACCAACGATCAGATCGCCCGGCTGGACGAGATCCTGGCGACGTTCGACACCAGCGGTTCGGTACTGAAGGATGCGGGCCTGAGCTTTACCGGCAGCATGGCGGCGATTTCGCATAGCGTGGCCGGTGACGAAATCCTCAAGAACAGCTTCGCCAATTACGCGTTCGAGCATTTCGAGATCGCTGCGTACAAGTCGTTGCTGACGCTGGCGGAGGATGCTGGGATCACCCAGGCGACCGCGTTGTTACAGCAATCCCTGCGCGAAGAGCAGAGCATGGCGCAGTGGATCGACGAAGCGTTGCCGATGGTGACCCGTCGTTACGCATCGCTCTACGCTGATGGCGGCGCGAGCACAGCCAAGGTTTGAGCGATCCATCATGGCGACGATCAGCAAGACCACCGAGGACGCCGTCAGCCCGTACCTGCTAGGCCTGCGCCAATTTGGCCAAAATCCGGTTCCAAAATCCAAGGCGACATTCGTCGCGGGCGAGCTGGACGTCGCCGTTCACGCTACCGACGATTCGGTCATGGTGGTGGTTCGGCGGGAAGGTAAGGGAGGGGTAGCCCTGCGCGCTGCCCATCTGGCGGGACCGTTCAGTTGCAAGGCGGTCAAGCCCAAGCCAGGGGAAACGGTCAGACTGACCATCAGCAGCGCGATCGGCCAGCACCTCGTTACCTTGCGCTCAGGGGCCAATGCGCTCGAGAACGTGCGCGTCACGGTGAGGTTCACGCCTGCTGCACCCATGGAAATCCCGTTCATGCCTCGCGACCTGTATCCGCTGGACGAAGCGGACGATCCGCTCGGAGCAAAGGGTAGCGTCGAAGCCAGCCAGCGTGGGCTAAACGTCGGCATGGTGTACTTGCACGTGGATCGGCCGCGCTTCGGCGACGTGCTGTACGTGCAGAACCTGACGGCCTTGAACGACTATTACCGGGCAACGGGCACGACCCCGGACGGCGCGGTTGGTGGGACATGGCCCGAGCTCGGTTATCTCATGCCTACCCCGAAGCCCGGCACCGATGCGACCTCCAGTGTGCTGGAGGCGGGTGTCGAAGTGACGCTATCCGATGCGATCCTCGTCTTTCGTCACGATGCCCCGCCCCATGAACGCGAAACGGCACGGCGTTTTCTCCAGATGCTCGGCGTCGCCTACAAGGCGTTCGATCTTCCCCAAGTCGAATATCGCGACTGGGTCGATCGCGCCGAGCGGACTCTGCGCGACCTCGACAAGGCACCCGAGGCCACGATCGAGCATTACGGCCATCGGTACGTCCACCCCTACACGGGCGCGGAATACCCGGACATCATGGTGCAGATGTCGATCGTCGCCGCAATCCACGACTGGGGAAGATGGACCGGCGAGCCACATCCGCTGGAGGTCGAGTTCAAGGCGGGGCTCGAGAAGTTCTACGATCCCAAATTGAAGTCGCTTCGGCGATACCTGCCCAACGTCGGCGACGACAAGGACGCTGACGCGGTCGACAGCTGGTACCTGTACCATCCGATGCTCAACCTCGGCATTTTGGCGCTCGACGGCGACGAGACGGCGAAGTCGCTTCTGCTCAAATCCCTTGACTACGGGATCAAGGCGGCGCGGCATTTCGAGTATAAATGGCCGGTCCAGTACAAGGTCACCGACTTCAGCGTCATCACCGACGTCGCAGGCGCTGATGGCCGCGGGCAAACCGATGTTGGTGGTATCTATGCCTGGGTGATGTTGCAGGCGTTCGAGCTGACCGACGACAAACGGTATTTGGATGAGGCGCGGGCTGCGATCGAGGCAGCGATCGGCTTGCGGTTCAACGTCAACTATCAGGCGAACCTCACCGCCTGGGGGGCGGCCGCGTGCATGCGATTGTGGCGGATCACCAACCGTGCGGTCTATCTCGAGCAGAGCTACGTCTATCTCGCGAGCTTCTTCCACAACTGCGTCATATGGGAGAGCGAGATCGGCCACGCGGCGCACTACAAGACCTTCCTGGGTGTGACCTGCCTTCAGGATGCGCCGTACATGGCGATCTACGAATGCTTTGATTCCTTCGTCGCGTTTCAGCGCTATCTCCAAGACAGCGGCCCGAGCCTCGAGCCCGCCGCACGCATGCTTGTGTCGGAATATTGCCGATATGCACTGGACCGCGCCTGGTATTTCTATCCCGACGCACTGCCGCCCGAAGCGCTCTCGCCCAAGCAGCGCGAGACCAACGGCCATATCGACCGGACGCTCTCGTTTCCGGTCGAGGATCTCTACGCCGATGGAAAATTGGCCGGGCAGGTGGGGCAGGAGGTCTATGGCGCGGGCGCCGCGATGATATTTGCGACACGCAGCGTACATCGGATCGAGAATGCACCGTTCGAGGTCTTCTGCGATCATTTCATCCAGTCGATGGAACGGACGAGCGACCGCGCGCTGACGATCACGCTCGACGGCGGCGAGACGTGCACCGCCGGTCTTAGCATCGTGCGCCGAAAGCGGCGGAAGCTCGGCAAGGTCACCGTCACGACGGCGGGCAGCGATATCATCCGCCCGTACCAGACCACGGCCGACCGCATCGATTATAACGTCTCGGCCAGCGGCCAACTCATACTCACGTGGGAATGATCATGACTGACAGGATCGACCTGACCGGCAAGCGTATCCTCGTAACCGGCGGAACCACCGGCATCGGCCTCGCGACGGTCGCGCAACTCGTCCAGCACGGCGCCTGCGTGCTGACGTTCGGCCGCCATCAGGACAGCCTCGACCAGGCGCTCGAACAGGCGAGGTCTGGACCCGGCAGCGTGGACGGCATCGTCGCCGATGCTGCGACAAAGGGGGGGATCGACGCGGTCTTCGCGCATATGGACGAAACGCTGGGCGGCATCGACATGCTCGTGACCTCCGCCGCGCTGGGTGCGGAGCCGATCCATGAGATGGAGGAGGATGCCTGGCGTTATGTCGTCGAAACCAACCTGATCGGCACGCTCGCCAGCGCGCGCCGGGCGATCCTGCGGATGGATGCGCAGGGCGGGGGGCATCTGCTGTTCGTCGGATCTATCAGCAACGAGATCAAGGCAGTCGGCGAAAGCGTCTACGCCGCGACCAAGGCGGGCATCCAGGCCTTCGCGGAAACGCTTCGCAAGGAAGTCGCGGAAAAGAACATCAAAGTCAGCGTGATCCAGCCTGGCTCCGTCTCGACGCCCATGCAGGAGTGCAGCGACGACCAGAAGGAACAGGCGATCGCCGATCACGAGATGCTCTACGCCGACGAAATTGCCGAGACGATCGTCTTCGCGCTGACCCGCTCCGAACGCGCCGACATCGTCAATCTTCGCATCGAACCGCGCGTGCAGAAGACGAGCTGAAGGATCCCCCATGAAGGCCGCATTGAAGACCGCCGACGGGCGTTTCGAAATCGCCGAAGTCGAGCGCCCGATTATCCCGACCAGCGATTTCGTACTTGCACGCGTACGCGTCGCCGGCATCTGCGGCACCGACCTGCACCACTGGAACAAGGCCGAACCCGAACTCGAATGCCATATCGTCGGTCACGAACTGGCGGGTGAAGTCGTGGAGGTCGGCGAAGACGTGACCGATCTAAAGCCCGGCGACCGCGTCGTGATCGAGACCGTCATGGGCGACGAGGTCTGCGACTATTGCAGGATCCAGCGCTACAATATCTGTGAACATCTCTACGACGTCCGCACCAAATACGTCTCGCGCGCGTACGGCGAGTTCGTCTGCGGGCCGCAGAGGAAGTTCTATAAACTGCCCGATCACGTCAGCTTCGAGGAAGCGGCGCTGATCGACACGTTTTCCGTGTGCCTGCATGCCCATCACCGCGCCAATGTCGGGGTCAATCAGAAGATCGCGATCATCGGCGCAGGACCGATCGGGCTGGGACAGTTGCAACTCGCGAAAATGAGCGGCGCCGACGTGCTGATTATCGACCGTGTCGGCAGTTCACTCGATCTGGCCAAGGAACTCGGCGCCGACGCCATCGTCGACAGCGCGCAAGAGGACGTGGTTGCCCGCGTCATGGACTTTACTGGCGGGCGTGGGGCCGATGTCTGTTTCGAATGCGCGGGCGGTCTGTCGATGCCGGAAACACTGCCACTCGCGACCAAGCTCGTCCGGCGCGGCGGCAAGGTCGTCGTCGTCGGCGGTTTCGACGCGGGTGAGATCGCGATCCCGCTCGAATGGCAGCGCATCCAGATGTCCGAGATCGAGATCATCATGAGCGCCAGCTTCGCCTATCGCGACATCTATCCCGAACAGGGTATGGTGCTGGACCTGCTGGCCAAGGGAAAGCTCGACGCGAAGAGCCTTATCACGCACCGGTTCGCTTTGGACGACATCAACGACGCGTTCGAAACGGCCGATGCGAAGGAGAAAACCGGGGCGGTATTCGTCGCGATCACGATATCGTGATGCCGCCGATTTTCGTTGGCACCTACGCGGAGAGCGGCGGCCCGGGACTTCAACGGCTGGGCTTTCATGCAACCCATGGGTGGGCGTGCGAAGACGCTTTCCCAAGTGCGCGAAACGCGTCGTTCGCGGCCTATTCCGCCCGTCACGATCTTCATTACCTAGTCGACGAGCACCGCACCGGCACGGTCGGCGTGTTCCGGGAAACCATAGACGGCTGGCGAGAAGTCGGGCGCGTGGCGACCGCGGGCGCCGACCCCTGCTATGTCGTGCTCGACGCGGACGAGGGCAGGCTGGCAGTCGCAAATTACGGCAGCGGCAGCATCGCGATGTTCCGGCTCGATCCTGCAACCGGACTGCCATGCGACGATCCGGACGTTCGTGCGAATACAGGCTGCGGGCCCGTGGAGGATCGTCAGGAAGGCCCGCATGCGCACTGCGTTCGCTTCGGACCCGACGGCCAATGGCTCTTCCACGTCGATCTCGGAACGGATGAGATCCTCGCCTATCCGTTCGACCCAACGGCGGACCGCCTTGGCGAGCGACATCTGGCTTACTCGGCGCCGGCCGGATCAGGTCCGCGGCACTTGGTTTTCCACCCAACCCTGCCGCTAGCCATACTCGCGAGCGAACTTGCCAGCACGCTGACGCTATTACACGTCGAAGGCGGAAGCCTGACCGCGATCCACGCGATCTCGACCCTGCCCGACAGTTTCGAAGGTACGAGCATCGCCGGTCACCTGTCGCTGGATCGTTCGGGTGGGCGCATCTACGTCACCAACCGTGGCCATGACAGCGTCGCCGTGTTCGACTGGAGCGACGGCCATACCCCACATCTGCTTCAACACGTGCCGAGCGGCGGCGCTTCGCCGCGTGCCTTCGCACTGCTCGAAGAGGAACGCCTGCTCGTCCTGGCGAATGAAGAAGGAGACACGGTCACTGTGTTCGACGTGCGGGACGACGGTACGCTGGCGCCGCATCATCAGGCCATCGACGTACGGGCCCCGGTATTCGTATTTGCGGGGGGCCCCTTGCCCGGATGATCACGCTCGATCCGCAACCTGATGTAACCGAGCAGGAGCGTGAGCGCGGGCTGTCGCTGCTGATCGTCGAGGCCGCGTTCTCCGGTGGCGCCGCGGCGCTGACGAGCGGCGTGATCCTCACGGCCTTTGCGCTGCATCTGGGCGCCTCCAATCTCATGATCGGGATTCTTGCGAGCGCACCGTTCCTCGCGCAGTTGCTCCAGCTTCCGGCGATCCTGCTGGTCGAACGCCGGCGCACGCGAAAACGCATCTCGGTTTTCACCAGTATCGCCGGGCGTCTCATGCTGGGCGTCATGGCGGCAACCGCCTTCTTTACCGGTACCGGCGCGCTGTTCACGTTTCTCGGCGCGCAGTGGATACTGTGCGGACTGGGGGCGATCGGCACGTGCGCGTGGAATTCGTGGCTGCGCGATCTGGCACCGGAAAACCGGCTCGGGCAGATATTCGCCAGGCGCACGATCTGGCTGACCGCGATAAGCCTCGCCCTGGGGCTTGCCGCGGCGTTCGCGCTCGACCTGACCGCCGAGCATTCGCCCGCGCGCAACCTGGTATTCGCCAGCATGTTCGCGATCGGCTGTATCACCGGCCTGATGAGCGCCCGGGTGGTCAGCGCAATGCCGGAACCGATGATGCCGGTGCCGGTCGGCGACGTGCGGTTGGTCGAACTGCTTCGCCAGCCGCTCCGCGACGGCAATTTCCGGCGGCTGTTGGTGTTCGTCGGCAGCTGGCAGTTTGCGGTGAACCTGGCGACGCCATTCTTTACCGTGTTCATCGTCCGGCAGCTCCATTTCAATGTCAGCTTTGTGCTGGTGCTGAGCGTGGTCAGCCAGATCGCGAACATCGGGGCGCTGCGCTATTGGGGTATGCTCAGCGACCGCTTCGCCAACAAATCGGTCCTCGCGGTCTGTGCGCCGGCGTACATCGTGTCGATCGTCGGTATGATCGGCGCATCGCAGATCGGCGACCGCGATCTGGTCAAGCTGTGGCTGATCGCACTGCATCTGCTGATGGGCGCATCCGTTGCCGGCGTCACGCTTACCGCCACCAATATCGCGCTCAAATTGTCGCCAAGAGGTAGCGCCACCGCGTATGTGGCGGCCAGCGCGACCGTGACCGCGGTCGCTGCGGGTACGGCACCGATCATCGGCGGTCTGCTGGCGGACTTCTTCGCAAAGCGGAAACTCGAGGTGCTGGTTCGGTGGTCGAACCCGGAACGCAGCTTTGGTCTACCGCTCGTACTGACCAACTGGGATTTCTATTTCCTGATCGCCGGACTGATCGGCCTCTACGCCATGCACCGGCTGTCGCTCGTGCAGGAACAAGGCGAGATCGAGCCGCGGGAACTGATGGGCAAGATGCTCGACGACACCCGCCGCGGCATCCGCAACATCTCCACCGTTGCCGGATTACGAAGCGCGACCGCGATCCCCGTCTCTCTGCTCCGTGATGCGCGGGTGCGACTGCGATTGAGGCAAGCGAAATCGTTGGACTGACGGGCTTTACCTGTTGCTAATGTTCTGTCGAAACGCAGCTTGTTGCGGCGGTCTTACCGGAAATTGCTCCCGGTTAGCTCAAGCGAATTGGCATAGCCTCCCAAGATGGGCGCAGATTCCACTCAACGACAGCTCCATTGACCTGGATCATGTAGATATTTGCGGCGATTATGAAGCCGAAATCTATCTCGGTCGTTTGGTAATTGAAAGTGTCATTCGGTTCGCGGTGATGGGGCCGTATCTGGTGATTTGCTGAGGCAACAGCGGGCAATGACGTCGCCGTCAATACTGAGGTGAGGGTACTGATATTGCGCTCCCATTTTGCAAAGAGCTTCTCTTCGGAAAGCTTGGTAACGCCGATCACCCGAATTCGATGCTGACATGCCGAGCTAGCCAATTGTAGTGGCGATACGGCATTCGGGTCTCTCGAACTGGCCGTGACAGCAAGATGTTATGGGGAATAGATGTGGCCTTAGAAAGCATTATCAACGCTGTAACGTCTGTCCTACGGGACGCGGTATCACCGTCTTCGACCAACCTGGCTTCCGACCGCGACGAAGTGCTGCAGGATCTGCATCTAGCGGAGAAGGCGTGGGCGACTGACGGCGTTCGCTCAGGAACTTGGTTTGTCCGTGACGGCGAGCATGTAGCGTTTACGCCTACGACGCGGAACGGAGCCACGTTGACCATTGGCGGTCAGACGACGAACTTCATCCCTGCAGACCGCTTCGCCGATTACCTTGTCAACATGCGATCGGCCATCGAAGCGGGCGAATTCGATCTCGAGATCGCAGGAGCACTGCACGGTTCGGCCAATGTCGGAGGAACTGCCGAAGTCGCCATTCCCGCCGCAAGAGAAGGTAGTCCGGATGATGTGCGCCAAGCACAGCAGGATGCCGCCCTCGCCCGCGAGGGCCGTAACCCCGACGGATCGTTAGCTGCCGTCGTCAGAGATGGGTCGTAAAAGCTACTGTGAACTGGCCTTATCGAACGCAAATCCCAAATGAATTTTTCAGGAGAGAACCAATGAAAATCAAACACATTGGAATGTTGCTCGCAGCGACGGTCGGCACAGCATCGTTTGCGCAGACGCCGCCGCCACCACCGCCGCCCGAGGCGAAAACAGCTGCGATGCCCTATGTCATGGCTGCCGGAATGAGCGATCTGTACGAGATCAACTCGAGCCAGGTCGCGCTGCAAAAGTCGCAGACGCCTGTGATCCGCAAGTTTGCGACCATGCTGATCAAGCACCATCAAAAGACAACAGCCGCGACCGTGAAGGCGGCGACCAAGGCAGGTTTGACGCCAACGCCGCCTGTGCTTGATGCCGGCGCGACAGCATCGATTAATGAGTTGCAGACCGCATCCGCAGCGGATTTCGACCGCCTCTACATCGATCAGCAGATTCCGGCGCATCAGGCCGCACTGGACCTTCACCAAAGCTATTCGAGCGGCGGGGATCAGGCGCCCCTGCGCATGTCGGCCAAGGCTGCGGTACCGATTGTGAAACAGCATCTCGATGCTGCGATGAAGATGCAGGCGGGTAAGCCGATGGCGAACATGTCGGGTATGTAAAACGGCGGAGCGCCGTATCGGCGCTCCGTTCCCGACGATGTCCCTACATGTCCAAATCCGTATGATTTTCTGGAGTGAGACGATGTCAGCAGGCCCCTTACCGCCCCCGGAAACCGACGATAATCCGGCGTTTCGCGGGAACGATGACGGTACCGTCGGGCATTACTCAGGCGAAGAGTATGACAGCTATGAGAAGGACCAGCCGCGCAACGTCGAGGTCGGCGTAAGTCGGGACAATCGGGAAGCGAATGTCGCAGCGCCGAACAAGGCGCCGGGCGAAGACATTCCGCCTGACGCTGGCCGACGCGCTTATATCGATGAGAAGACCGGCGAAGTGCATGGTAGCGGTGCCGGGGCGGGCGGAGGAAACGCTACCGAGGACTATGATGCCGACACGCCTGGCGGAGGCGGCGGGGTCCGCCAGACTCAGCAGTCTAAGTAACCCGGCGTAGGTCCTTTTTAATGAGGTGCGACAAAGGGCTTGGACGGGACGGATGCAGGTGTTCGATCAGCATTCGTTCAGCACTCAATGTGTAGGAAAGCTTATGCTTAAACTAATGCTTCTCGCAGCGGTGACTCTCGCTAGTCCCGCTATCGCAGCGCGTCGCGATGCTCCTGACGTACAGTTGCAGAAAATGCTTGTCGGGCGCGTTGCGGGTAAACCCGTCAACTGCATCAGCCTCTCGGGCTCGAACTCATCTGAAATCATAGACGGCAAAGCCATCGTTTACCGGGTTGGAAGCCGGCTTTACGTCAACGAACCGCGATCCGGCGCCCAGTCGCTGCATCGCGATGACATACTCGTCACGCGTACCACCGGGTCGCAGCTCTGCAGCATCGACACGGTTCGGCTGATTGATCGTGGCTCGCGTTTTCCGCGCGGCTTTGTCTCACTTGGTCAGTTCGTGCCGTACAGCAAAATCAAAGCCCGCTGAGTTACTGAACGCCAGGCTATTGCGGAAGCAGGCGAGGGAACTCGGCGGGAACCTCTCGTGCCAGAAAGCCGATAGGCCCACTTGTAGTTGCGACGCGTCGTCCGCTTTGCCCGTGCAGCCAGACACCCCAACCGGCTGCGATGATCGGTGAAGCGCCACGGGACAGCAAGCCCCCGATCGCGCCGGCCAGGACATCTCCCGATCCGCCTGTCGCAAGTCCGGTGCCTCCACCACCATAATGCAGTGTCGTTCCATCGGGGGCCGTGATGACGGTATCGCTGCCTTTGAGGACCACAACAGCCCCGTACTGGACAGCGACATCGCGCGCGACTTTTTCTGGTGACTGCGCGATCATGTCTTCTTCCAGGCCCGTCAGCATGGCCATCTCGCCGTGATGCGGTGTGAAAACCATGCGACCGTCGAACGCAGCAAGCGCTTCGCGCATATCCCGTGCGGATCCGATCGCCAAGGCGTCGACGACCAGGGTTACCTTGTCGCAGGGCTGCGTCAGGATGAGCCGCAAGAGAGTCTTCGCAGCGTCGGTGGACCCCATACCTGGTCCAATGACCAGCGTATCGCACCCTTTCAACGACTCTTCGAGTAACGGGCCCGCGGTGCCGGCGATTTCTCCGTCGGCGTCTTGCGGCAGCGCGAGAACACCCGCTTCCGGTACGACCAGGCCGAGTCCGATCGCTGCCGATGCGATCGTTGCCATCTGGAGCTTGCCCGCACCAACTCGAAGTGCCGCTTCACCCGTGAGCCGAAGCGCGCCGGGGACCATAGCCGAACCTCCGATCGCCAAGACACGTCCCCGGCTATTCTTGGTGGTTCCGCTGCCGTGAACGGGAGGCGGGTTGGCAGCGATCCAGTTGCTATCAAGAGGAATGGTATCGGTCATCCTCTTACTCCCGTGGTACGGTCCGGCTCGGCGGTGACGGGAGCGGACCCCTCGTGGTCGACGACATCGTTGTAGCGAACGAGCTTGAGCGCTCCACCCTGCGGTCCCTCGGGATCGAACCGATACTCGGTGACCGAGCAGTTCGCGACATCGCCTTGGTTATCGATCGCCAGGATCTCGTCCTCGGTCAGGTTCTCGATGACATAGCGCAGGCACAGGACGACGACCTGATGCGCGACGATCATCACGCGGCGTCCGGCATAGTGCAATGCGATCGTGTCCATCAGCGACCGCAGGCGGAAGATAACGTCGCACCAGCTCTCTCCGCCGGGCGGCCGATGATAGAATTTGCCGAGGATGCGCCTGAACTCAGCCTGATCCGGGTATACCGACGCGACACCACTGGTCGTCAACCCATCGAGAATGCCGAACTCCTTCTCGCGCAACCGTTCGTCGACATATATCGGCTCGTCGCCGACGGCACCGACGGCACCGCCGGCATCGCGGAACAGCGTCGCCGTCGCGCGGGCACGGGTATAGGGGGAGGCCAACATGACGTCAGGACGATCGCCGGGTTCGGCCGTTGCAAACCATGTGCCGAGAGCCTGTGCCTGCTCTTCACCCTTTTGGGACAGGACGATATCCACGTCCCTTGCCGCCAATTCGATGCGATCTGCCCCGCAAGCGTGGGCCTCGTCGCGGGCAACGTTTCCCGCGCTCTCGCCATGACGTATGATCCACAGCCTGGACGGCCAGCGTTGCGGGCTCATGGCTTCGGCCCGTGCTGAACGGTCAGGCTATTCGGCATTCGAAATCCAGTCCTCGAATTGATCAATTGTCTCGAAAGCGGGCGGATGAACGATCGGGACCTTCCCGAATGTCGCTTCGACGAACCACCGCCCGGCCAGTTCAGGATGAATATCGCTCAGGCGTGTGATCACGGCCAAAAGCCGGCCGTCACGGAAGACCAGGCTGCCCTCTTGATCGGGCGAGCTGCTGTCCAGGGTCACGGCTTGGAAAGAGAGCACCACTAGGCCGCTCCGTGCAAATAGCTCGAGTCGAAATCTCCGATCCGGCAAAGTTGTGACCAGTCGACGATTTCCACTTCCGGTTTGTCGGGAGCGATAAGCCCATTGCGCGCCAGTTCGTGGAGCACGCGGTTTACATGGACCGCGGACAAGCCGGTGGCGTCGGCGATCTGATGTTGAGTCATCGGCAATTCGCACCGCTCCGGCGGTCCCAGCCCTGCATTTTCGCGTCGGAACGCAAATTCGCACAGCATGTGCGCGATCCGCGACGTTACATCGCGCTTGCCGACGTTCAGCACCCATTCGCGGTATATCGACGCGTCGATCAACGTGTCACGCCACAGTGCCTCTGCGACATTGGGCCTGAGCTTCAGGATACGGCGAAATTCGACCAAAGGAACGACACCGATGGTCGCACTGGTGATCGTTTGAACGAAGTGGTCCGCACATCCGAGCAGCAGTTGCTGCGCGTCCAGAATGTCGCCTGGGATATGGAACGAAACGATCTGTCTCGCTCCTCCCGCAGTGATCTTGTATCGACATGCGTAGCCGTCCAGCAGAACCTGCAGGTCTGTTACTGCCGCGCCCTGTTTTACTAGATCGTGGTTCGCCGGGGCAGTGCTTACGGTAAAAACCAAGGAGCTAAGAGCGTCTCGATCGGATTGATCGAGCGTCCCCAGGCTTTGTAGTTTATCAATTATCGTGGTCAGTGCATTCGCGTGTTTGGCGACCATTGTTTCCTCAGTGGAAAGGTATCAGATTCAGTACGGAGGACAGGAAATGGTGTATCAATTCTGCGTTGCTAACGGTGCTTGGTTTGGCTTCGACTGCACGGCAGGCTTGTGTACATGTTCGTAGAAAAGGAACAGCAGAACGGCCATCAGGATGGATCCTATTGCTAGGCCGATCAGCATTCCGCGTTGCGGTCGGGCATCATTTTTCTTCGCCATTCTACCTTCCGTCCGATTATCACTGTCCGTCCTGAGTTGGCCTGATTCGCCGCACGGAAGTGGCCCATGTTCCTTATGAGAACGTCTCCGGCGCGCTCAACGCGAGCATATCGGCGTTGCCGGGCTTTGCCTGATCCTTGAAACGTCTCGCGCGAAAGACGAGTATGGTCGCGGTCGTGAGCCCTGCCACGACTGCAACTTTCGTGACGAGCCCCTTCTTATTGTGCTTCCATTCCGCCCGTGCGCCCATCTCGGCCGGGATGTTCGGCACATGGCCCTTGCCGAGATCCTCGATCACACCTTCGACGACGTTCATCCGGTCCGCGCCCATCAGGAGCAGCCAGTGCAACCAGTCGGACTCGCTGCGACGAAAGGCGTAGCGACGGATCATCCCGCTAATGCCACTCGGCGGCGTCGATGTGCCGATCACGGCCGGACGCCGGTTGTGTTCGATCGACTGGAGGATTTCGATGTCGGAATTTTGTTGCGCCGGTCGCGGCCATGTCAGCCCGCGTGTCTCTAGGCTTTCGCGGTGGCGAATAGGGAAGGTCGGGTCGTTATCCGAATTCGCATCTGCGCCCCACCCGCGGATTGTCGAAGTATCGACAAGATTCTTGCTCACGGCCCTTCTCCCTTATGCGCCATTCGGCAATAAGACTGGCTTTATGCAGCCATCGAGTTTTGCCGAGAAAAGGTGATAGGCGTCGGCGATATCGGCCAATGGTACCCGGTGCGTAATCATCGCCTTGGGGTCGATACGCCCTTCCCGAATATGCTCGATGAGGCGGGGTAGCAGCCGCTTCACCGATGCCTGATTAGCGCGCAACGTAATGCCTTTGTTCACGACGTTGCCGATTGGAACGATGTTGCCGGTCGGACCATAAACGCCGACGATCGACACCACGCCGCCTTTCTTGACGGAGTTGATGGCCCAATGAAGAGCGATCGCGTTGCCCGCCTCCAGTTTCAGTTTGGTGCCGATCAGCGTTTGCAGGGCATTCCCCGCCGCGTCGCCGCCTACGGCGTCGATACAGACGTCCGCGCCAAGGGAGTCGGTCTGCTTCTTCAGGAACACGACGATGTCGTCGATTTCGCGAAAATTATAGACCTCAGCCGGGCAGTAAGTGCGGGCGAAATCGAGCCGGTATTCGATATGGTCGATGACGATCACCCGCCCGGCGCCGAACAACCATGCCGATCGCGCCGCCATCAGTCCGACGGGACCGGCGCCGAAGACGACGACGGTATCGCCGGGGCGGATACCGCCCATTTCGGCAGCCTGATAGCCGGTCGGCACCACGTCCGTTAGCAGCACGGCGTCGTCCGGATCCATCCAGTCGGGGATGACCATCGGCCCGACATCGGCATAAGGTACGCGGACATATTGGGCTTGACCGCCGTCATAGCCGCCAGCGGTATGCGAATAGCCGAAGATGCCACCGACCGCGGTCGCTTGCGCGTTCGACTCATGGCAATTACCGAACAGCCCTTGCTGGCAGAACTCGCATTTCCCGCACGCGATGTTGAACGGTACCAAGACATGATCGCCCGGTTTCAAGTTTCGAACCTCGGGCCCGACCTGCTCGACGACGCCGCAAAATTCGTGACCGAACGTCGTACCGACCCGCGTATCGGGTACCATGCCGTGGTACAGATGAAGATCGGACCCGCAAATACACGACCGAGTGACCCGAACGATCGCATCTTCGGGATGGAGTATCGCTGGCATCGGCTTTTCGTCGACACGGACCCGGTAAGGGCCACGGTAATTCATTGCCAGCATACGCTGCTCCGGTTCGGTTCAGTAGTGGTGACTGACAGGATGGGCTGCCTCGTATCCTCTCAAAAGTCACAAACGAACCCGGAGGTTCCTGGCGTTGCTGTAGGTTAAAACGTTTTAGGCGTCGCAATGCTGTCGGCGTTAAGCCAAGCGTATGAGCATTCGTGGCTTACCTGCTCGACACGACCTTACACTTGGAGCAGGCTTATGTCGCAGGGACTGGCATCGTTGGATCTGCGCTTAATAGCGAACAGACTGGTTTGTAACCGAACCGTTTCAGTCGTCTGACGATTATCGGATGATCGCAAGTGTTGTGAGGTTTTTCGGTTCTGAGCTGTTGGTTAAAGGCTTCGTATGAATCTCTCTAAAGTCGACCCATACTGGAACGCGGCTGCTCGTGACCGTCGGAAGCGGAGCGATCTGGTCTGTGCTGCCTCTTGTTCGCGAGCGTCGTCCGAAATCGGCAGAAGCATGGGATGCGATGGCCAGTCAGGGCGAAATGATGGAATGTGGCGCAGACCAGCGCGGAGAACCCGATCAAGCAACCCTATCAGCGACGTTCGCCGCCTGAACTTACGTAGATTAAAACGCGTGTTGTTACCGACGGGGCTTCCGTGTGCGCAACGATACGCAATTAGCTAAGCGACAGCGAACGCGGTTACTTACCTGGCATTCTTAGGCCGGTGGATCGCGCGTCAAGAGCGCGATCCTTGATCGTTTAGGTGAGAGATGATTTTCGCTTTGGGGCATTCTGGCCCTCGGTACTCGGAGTGCGCGTTTCAACGCCTATCGTTGATCATCATCAGAAAGCGTCTGAATATCGACTATGTAACACCAATCAAGTTCACGCCCAATTGTAGAATCATATTCAAAAAAACGGAAATAAAACTCAAAACGGTTATTTTGGTATGATGATTTTGTCAAAACTTTAAACAAATATAAATAGGCGTCGTGATAGGCTCTGTTTCTATGGGCGTTTCTGCAACCGATCCCTATCATGAAGGCGATGATACAGTAACCGTACTGCTTCATCTTCAGAACGCCATTTTGAAAATGATTGCCACGGGTGCCGGGCTTGCATCAACGTGTACCACGCTGTGTGCAGAAGTAGAGCGGATCCTCCCGGAGGTAATCTGTTCGGTTTTAGCGGTCGATCTGGCGGGGCTGCTTCATCCGCTATCGGGGCCAAGCCTTCCAGAAGTTTATTCCCAGGCTCTAGATGGTATGTCCGTCGGCCCGTTAGCTGGATCGTGCGGCACCGCTGCCTATCTGAAAACAGATATTACGGTCGTTGATATCGAAACCGATGCCCGCTGGGCGCAGTTCAGACACCTTGCACTTCCGCACGGGCTCCGCGCCTGCTGGTCCAGTCCGATATGTGATGCAGACGGTCGCGTGATCGCGACATTTGCTTTCTACTATCGCAGCGCCCGAGGACCGACGACCTTCGAACGCGAAGTCGTGGCTAACTGCGTTCATCTCACGCAAATCGCTATCGAGCGACATGAGCGTGTCCTCCAGCACCAACGCCGGGCTTTCACCGACGCCTTGACCGGTTGCCCCAATCGAGCCGCTTACCATGCCGCACTTTCCAAACTCGAAGGCGCTGCGGTGGGCAGTTGGGCGCTGTTCGTGCTGGATCTCGATAATCTCAAGGTCGTGAATGACACGTTCGGGCATCGTGCGGGTGACGAGCTTCTTCAGGTTGCCAGCGACAGGATCTCAGCGGCGGTCAGCCCCGGGCGAACGTTTCGCGTCGGGGGCGACGAATTTACCGTCATTCTTCAGGCTCCTGAAGCGTTTTGCGACCTGGAAAAGATCGCTGCTGAGGTTCTAGGCGCGCTCTCGGTTGCTGCCGACTGCGGCGGGCATAGCATCGTCCCGCGCGCTACCATCGGAGGCGCTACGTTCTCATCGGACGACGCCGGGATCGAGAGTGTTCGGCAAAATGCCGACTTTGCCCTCTATCACGCCAAGGAAACCGGTCGTGGCGGCTTCGTACGATACTGGGCAGGGCTGCGCTCGAACATGACGCGGCGTATGGGCGCGATCAGGGACCTGAGCGCGGCTTTACGGGAGGACCGGATCGAGGCGCATTATCAGCCGATCTTCCGTCTGGACACGCGGGAGATCGTCGGCCTGGAAGCGCTTTGCCGCATGCGCATCGGCGACAATCTGGTCTCGGCTGCCTCTTTTCATGAGGCGACTGCCGACGCGCAGGTTGCGACCTCGCTCACTGCCAGGATGATGGCCCTGGTAGCGGCTGACCTACGTCGATGGCTGGATATGGGTATTCCGTTCCAGCACGTTGGTATCAATGTCTCGTCTGCGGATTTGAGTGGCGGGGCCGTCGGGCAGGTTCTGGCCGCAGCGCTCGAACGCGAGCGGGTCCCTCTCGATCATGTCATTCTGGAGGTAACGGAGACGGTATATATGGGGCGTGGCGACCAAGCGATACAGCAAGCGATCAGGGCACTACGCGCCGACGGCATACGGGTCGCGCTGGACGACTTCGGGACCGGCTTTGCGTCGCTGACGCACCTGCTCACGGTTCCCGTCGATGTCATCAAGATCGACAAACTGTTCGTTGATCACCTCGAACCCGACGGCGTCAGCGTGACTATCGTCGAAGGCCTTATCCGTACCGCGAAAAAGATGGGCATCAGGATCGTCGCCGAGGGAATAGAAACTGAAGAACAAGTCGAACAGCTTCGCGCGATCGGCTGCGCGTTAGGGCAGGGGTACATATTTTCACCCGCAGCCAATCGCGATACGACGACCGCCCTTCTCCTCGAGCATGCGCAGGGCATCGCGCAATGGCCGATTGCGACGCGATCTGGCGTGGGCTGATTCACAATCCAGCGCTGGAAGGAATGGAGCACTCAGCGGCAGGATGGCGGATCGATTAGCCTAAGATGCTGGTCGCCAGTGTCGACGTATGACTGAAAGCATGGATCGCGCAGTAGCGTACTGGCGTGGGCGATCGGTTGACGATCACCTGCTTTACAGGCCCTACGGAACAGACAGCGGTCCCGGTAACTGCCGAGGGAACCACGTCAGGAGGGCGTCTAACAGCGCCGTAGCGACAACGGTGACCGCTGGACAGGTCAGCGATTATACCGGTGCAGCCGCATTGCTCGACGATCTGCCCAAGGCGCAATGGCTGCTCGGCGACCGAGGTTACGACGCCGACTGGTTCAGGGATGCTTGCAGGCCAAGGGCATCCAGCCATGCATCCCAGGTCGGAGGTCTCGGCTCGAGCCCATCAAATACGACAAACGCCGCTACAGGCGCCGTAGCCGTATCAAGATCATGTTCGGACGGCTGAAGGACTGGCGCCGCGTTGCGACCCACTACGATAGGTGTCCGACGGTCTTCTTGTCCGCCATCGCCCTTGCAGCCACCGTCATCTTCTGGCTTTGATCAACGAGTCCTGACCCTAGCTCAAATCTAAGGTTCAAGGCCAACAGGCAAAAAAGCCCGCTGGCCTTGAACATTGTACCGGTCAAATTCTCACGCTTAGACCGAAAATGTACTTTCCTCGGTCAGGTAGTACCCGAGCAGGCAATGCTCGCCCCGGTACGGACTACCCGCGTTTTCGAACGTTACGCCGGTTGCCCATTTCCGCCGGTTGAACCGAAAATCTGACCCGTCGAATAGCTCAGGGACGGATCGGCTGCGGCAACGTACAGCGCCGCAATCTCAGCTGGCTGGCCTGCTCTCGCCATCGGCGAGTCTCCACCAAAGCTGCGCAACTTCTCGGGCGTCGCCCCGCCGCTGACCTGCAACGGAGTCCAGAACGGACCGGGGGCAACTGCGTTCACGCGGATACCGCGACTGGCAAGCTGCTTGGCCATGCTCTTGGTGAAGTTCAGCACTGCGGCACGGGTCAGCGCATAGTCGACGATGTCAGGTGAAGGATTGCCAGCCTGCTCGGAGGACGTGTTGACGATCACCGCGCCCGCGCTCATCCGTTCGAGTGCCGCCTTCGTCAGCCAGAACGGTGCGTAGACGTTCGTCTTCATCGTGTCGTCGAAGTCCTGGCTCGAAATATCGGCGATGCCGGGACGCGTCTGCTGACGGGCCGCATTGTTGACCAGGATATCGAGCCCGCCAAGCTGTTCGCTCGCTTGCTGCACCAGCCGGCGGCAAAAGCGCTCGTCACGTAGATCACCAGGGATCGCGACTGCCTTGCGACCCTCGGCCCGGATCGACGCAATGACTTCGCGAGCGTCCGGTTCTTCGGCCGGCAAATAGTTGATCGCAACGTCCGCTCCCTCTCGCGCGTACGCAATCGCCGCGGCGCGACCAATCCCGCTATCTCCGCCTGTTATCAGGGCCTTCTTGCCTGCCAGCTTGCCGGAACCCTTGTAGCTTTTCTCGCCGTGATCGGGGCGCGGCGTCATCTTTGACGCAAGACCGGGCCAGGGCTGCCGTTGTACAGGGTAGGGGGGCTTAGGATAGGCTGCGGCTGCTGGTGTCGTCGCGGCGCTACTGCCACCACTCTGTGTTGCGGCGTTTGCGGCGGTCGCAGCGATGGCACTAGCGGTAATAGCTGCCCCCGTCACGAAAGTACGTCGAGTGGTATCGGTCATCGTCATAGCTCCCGGAATGATCACAACCCCAAGCGCTAAACGATTGCTTCCGTTCCAAATTCTGTCGTTATACCGCGTCGTATTCCCTGCGCCCCTCAGCATCTGCAAATATGGATTCTCTTCAAGACGGATGGGCATCAGCGAGCGGCATTTTTGCTCCTCCTAGCTACGCTTGCAGGGCCGAACGCGTAAATGAACGAGTGTTTGATGTGGGGATGCGTAGAACGTCGCGTGTGTGTCCGAGACCTTGTCCTACAGCGTGCTTTATCAAACCATCGTTACCCCGTGGCAGGCAATAGCAACCGTGTGCCTTCTCGGATCGTTACATGCGCCGAAGGAGATTAGTTATGGCCGCCCCACAGGACGAAGAACCGGGTTTTGAAACCGACGTCAACGAACTGCCGGATAGCAATAACGGTCCGGAAGATAGCCTTGAAGATAAGCCGTCGCGCGGCGCACAAAACTCAGACGATCTCGAGGAGGCCCAGAAGGAAGGCGCCGAGGAGAGACAAGATGGTGAGCTATATTAAATTGTTATAGGGGCGTTTTGAGCATCGCGTCCTTGAGCGTATTGCCTGCGATCCCCCCGGCAGCGACCGCAACGACAACATTGCCAACGAAAAACTCCACAATACCAACGACACTGCCGAACGCGATCAGCGCCGAGGTCGTCACCGGCAGCGCGGCCGTTGCCTTACCGATCGCGACTTTCGCCTCCTGGCGGACAAGCCGAAGCCGTTCGAACACTGGCTCGAGCGATCGACCTTGATCGACTGCCGCGATCAGATCGCCCAGCGCACGATGCAGCGCCTTCAGCTGCTGCAGCGCTACCGCGCGATCGGCATCGACCGGCCCACCATTGTCGCGAGCGAGTTCCTCATCGTCGATCAGCCGTTGCACGGCTTCCAGGGCAACAGGCGCTAACGCCTGAATGACAGCGGCATGCTCGCGCAGGGAAGGGCGCCCGGTCCACGTCGCCGAACTGACGGCATCCGGTCCGCGAACCTCGTCCCAGAGCGCCTTGAACTGCTCACGGACCATTTCACGCCGTAGGGTGCGATCCTTGGTCTCTCTCGCATGACGTACGAATGCCTCAAGGCTGGGCTGCGCCGCGACGAAAGCTGGCGCCAACGGCCGCAGGTCGGTCCGGCCAAGCAGCGCCCGGCGCAGCGCCTTGTAGCGCGTGTCGTCCGCCAGATCCTGAATGCCATCGCAAGCGCCCAAGCATAGAGTTTGCAGACGCTGCAGCGCCTCCTCGTCGTTCAACCCTTCCGGCCAGTGTGTTCCTGAATAGCCCATCGCATTCGATCCGTTTCGACTCAGCTAACGGTCGGATGCACGAATGTTTGCCTGTAGGACATAGCAAGAACATCAAAGGACCAGAACGTCGCTAGAGATACGGGTAGCGATGATGTTGGTGGACGGCACCGATGCCGATCCGCCCCGAACATGTCTTCCTGTACCCGATCGATTGGCCCCAGCTATCGCACCTGGCCCGCTTGCGGGCAGGCGGACGCTGCGAACATTGCGGGCGCCCACACGGGCAACGGGTCTTCCACATGGGCGACGGACGCTGGTGGGACAAAGGCCGGTCGTATTGGCGTAATGGCGACGGCAGACGTGTTCGCCGACCGACCGAGAACATCCTCGATTCAGGCAAATGGACACCGGTGGTGCTGGCCTGCGCGCATCTCAATCATGACCCCAGTGACAGCGCGCTTAACCAGCTGGCAGCGCTCTGCCAGCGCTGCCACATGATTTACGATGGCCCTGAACATCGTCGTCGACGTTGGATGAACGCACATTACCGGCGTGCGCTCGGCGATCTGTTCTACGGTCCATATCCGATGCGGGGGGCGGACTGGATCACCCCGACACCCATCAGCATGCTCGATGACAGCCGATCGCTCTACGCAAACGTCCGATAGCTCGGAGCACCGGATACGCTGTGCCGGCCGCGTGCAGACAAAAAAAGGGGCCGCCAAAAAGCGACCCGGGAAGTTTTGGGAGAGGATGCCTGAAAGGCGTCACCTTGGTATCCCGCGGGTCGGGCAATGGCGAATGCAAATCGAATAAACCGGATTGCATTTCATGCACTTGGCAGAATGTTAGAGCCAAACTCATCCCCTCACGAGCTTGATGATGGAGCAATAATTACGAGTGCTCGACAGCGTGGAAGTGGACCTGGCCCGGCACGCTGATCAGCATGTCCAACGACAGTCGTTCGCATACGCGCATTCGCGGTAGCCGCCTCCGCGGCACATGCCAAACGCGCTTCGCAACGTTCGCAGGGAGAACCTTATCCACATGACTATCGAGTCTGACGATTGACCAAACGGTTCTGGTAACGGAACATAAAGGGAACAGGTAGAGTCTAGACATCATGATCACCGCCCTCGAGTCCCTGCCGACCATCGCCCACCTGCGGACAATCGCAACGTCGATGGTGGATCACCGCATCATGCCGTTCGGTATTCCTGCGCTCGACGATCGCCTCGCAAGCAGCGGCCTTCGCGCTGGAGCACTGCACGAGGTCGCCGCACAAAGCTGTTCGATGGTCGACGATGCCGCAGCAACGCTGTTCCTCGCAGGCATCGCCGCGCGAGAAGCGGCGCATACAGGCGGGCCGGTGCTGTGGGTGAGCTGTCGCAACGATCTCTATGCGCCCGGCCTGGAACAGGCGGGGCTATCATCTGCCGACTTGATTCACGCACAACCCCGTGACGATGCAGCCTTGCTGGCCGTCGTCGAAGACGCGGTGCGCGATGGAACGCCGTCAGCGGTGATCGCCGAGGTTAGCCGGATGTCGATGGTGGCGACCCGGCGCCTGCAACTGGTCGCGGCCGACGCCGACATTCCCGTTCTCATCCTGCGACGCAGACGTAATCGCGACCAGGATCCGCTCGCCGAGCCGTCTGCGGCCTGGACGCGCTGGCGGATCGCCAGTGCGTCGTCCGAGCGCCTGGGCGTCGCCGGCGTCGGCCGATCGCGGTGGCAGGTCGAGGTCGCACGGCAGCGTGGCGGCGAAGCATTTTCGATGATTTTGGAGGGGTGCGATGAGACGGGTTGTCTCGCTGTTCCTGCCGCACTTGGCCATCGAACGGCTGAGACGGCTGGACCGGCACGCTACGCGGCCGCCTGAGCGGCCCGCCCTTCAGCTTCCCGTCGACGACGATCCCGGTGCGTGTTCCGTACCGCGGGGCGGCGGGTGGCGGCCGGGTGCGCGCTGGGCCCGCGCTGATATGCCGACCAGACATGATGTGGAAGGTGAGATCGCAGCGCTGCCCACGCATGCCAAACCGCCCATGCGTGAACTTGGTCGACGTTCGGAAGCGGCGAACCATCCGTTCCACGGACCAGCGCAAGCCGACCGTCACGAAAGGGTTGCGGCAACCGTTGCCGCGTTTCACCGGGCGCCGCTCGCACTGGTGGGCAAGGTTGGCCGGCGCGAAGAGGTGGTGGCCGCCTGCGATGGCGCTGCGGCGTTGGGGATCACGATCGGCATGGCCGCGACCCATGCGCGCGCGCGAGTGTCCGATCTCGACATCCGGCCATCTGAGACCGAGGCGGATGCCGCGTTACTGGACCAGCTCGCGCTGCGTGCGGTGCGCCGTTGGTCACCGATCGCAGCGGCCACGCCGCCTGATGGTCTGTGGCTAGACCTGACCGGCTGCGCGCATCTCCATGGCGGCGAAGAGCGGTTCTGTCGGCGTCTGCGCGCCTTTTGCCAGCGTGCCGGGTTCACGGCACGTGTGGCGGTCGCGGACACACCGGGCGCGGCCCATGCCGTTGCCCGGTTCGGATCGGCCGATATCGCGATCGTGCCCACAGGACGAACGGTCGACGCGCTCAGCGGTTTGCCGGTCGCTGCTTTGCGCCTCGCAGGCACAGCGCTCGTTGCCGCCCGCAAGTTCGGCTTCGAACGCGTGGCGGATCTCCTACCAATTGCCCGCGGGCCCTTGGCACGCCGGCTCGGGCTGGCTGCCATCACGCGGCTCGATCAGGCACTCGGCGCGGTCGCCGAACCCATCACGCCGCGCACCGACGAGGTCATGCCGGTCGTCGAGCGCCGATTGCTCGAACCGATCGTCACCGCAGACGCGATTGCGCAGGTCATGGAGGATCTCCTCGGCGACATGGCCGAACTGCTGCGCGCGAAAGGGCTTGGCGTACGATCGCTGCGGCTCGGTGGCCTACGCGTCGATGGCACCGAGCAGGTCGTGGCCGTCGGCACCTCACGCCCGACGCGCGAGGTCTCGCACCTGTTGCGGCTCATGAAGCTCAGGATCGAGCGGATCGATCCGGGCCTGGGGCTCGAGCAATTCTATCTTGCGGCACCGCACACCGAGCCGCTCGACGCGGTCGATCTTGGCGCGGTTCTCGCCGGTGAGGTACTCGTGCGTGATCCGGCCCGTCTCGTCGACGTCGTTGCCGGCCGCATCGGCGCTGACGCTGTATTCCGGATTGCCCCTGTTGAAAGCCATGTGCCCGAGCGCGCCGTCATGCGTGCCGACCCGGTGGTGGCGCCCGCGGGCTGGCCGAAATGGCGACGACCGACGCGCCTGTTGGCTAGGCCCGAACCGCTGTGGGGCGTCATCGCGCTGATGCCCGATCAGCCGCCCCGGCGGTTCGAGTGGCGCGGCCGGCCGCACAAGGTCGTGGCCGGCGACGGCCCCGAACGGATCCATGGTGAGTGGTGGCGCCGCGACGCGGAAGTGTGGGCGGTGCGCGACTATTACCGCGTCGAGGACGACGCGGGCGGTCGCTACTGGGTGTTCCGGCGTGGCGACGGGTTCGTCGAGGACACCGGCGATCTCAGCTGGTGGATGCACGGCGTGTTCGCATGACCGACTATGTCGAACTCCAGGTCCTCACGCACTTCTCGCTGCTACGCGGCGCCTCGAGCCCCGAGGAGCTGTTCGCGGCTGCCGCGCTGCTCGGCTATCCCTCGATCGGGGTCAGCGACATCGGCACCGTCGCGGGTGTGGTGCGCGCATGGGAAGCGCAGAAGGCGACGGGTGTTCGCTCGATCGCCGGCACACGCGTCAATCTGTTCTGCGGTCGCCAGTTGCTGCTGTACCCGACCAACCGCCCCGCTTGGTCGCGCCTGACGCGCCTGCTGACAGTGGGCAAGAAGCGGGCGGGGAAGGGGGGATGCCTCCTCCACTGGCATGACCTCGAACCCTGGTCGGAAGGCATGATCGCCATCCTGCTGCCGCACGAGGCAGACGAGGATAATCTGGCAGCGCTCGCGGACCTGAAGACACTCTATGGCCGTCGCGGGTATATGGCACTGTTCCAGCGGCGCCGGCCGGACGATGCCGTGCGGATCGACGCGCTGGCGCGGCAGGCGGGCGGCGCAGGCGTTCGGGCAGTGGTGACGGGTGATGTCCTCTACCACGCGCCTGAAGCACGGTTGCTGCAGGACGTGGTGACGGCCGTGCGCGAGAAATGCACCGTCGACGAGCTCGGCTACCGGCGCGAGGTCAATGCCGACCGTGCGCTCAAATCCCCTGACGAGATGGTCCGGCGGTTCAAGGCGTATCCCGATGCTTTGCGCGCCAGCGTCGACATCGCGCGTCTGTGCACCTTTGATCTGGGCGAGCTGGCCTATCAGTATCCGCATGAGCGGCTGATCGACGGGCTGACCGCGCAAGAGGCGCTGCAGAAGCTCGCGGAAGACGCCGTCGACACGATGTTCAACGGCGCGGTGCCGGCTGCCTATACCGAGCAGATCGCCCATGAGATGCGCCTGATCGGCGAGCTTGGCTATGCGCCGTATTTCCTGACGGTTTACGCGATCGTCCGCGAAGCCCGCCGGCGCGGGATCCTGTGCCAGGGGCGCGGTTCAGCCGCCAACAGCTGCGTCTGCTTCGTGCTCGGCGTCACCTCGATCGACCCGATCAAGCATGAGCTGCTGTTCGAACGGTTCGTATCGGGCGAGCGCCGCGAGCCCCCCGATATCGACGTCGACTTCGAGCATGAGCGACGCGAAGAGATCATCCAGTGGATTTACGAGACCTATGGCCGCAACCACTCGGCGTTGACCGCGGTCGTTACACGCTACCGCGCCCGCGGCGCCGTGCGCGACGTCGGCAAGGCGCTTGGCCTGCCCGAGGATCTCACTTCGTCATTAGCTGGCCAGGTGTGGGGCTGGTCGGCCGAAGGCGTCGGGGAAAAGCAGGTCAACGAGCTGAACCTCGACATCGGCGATCGTCGCTTGCGCCTGACATTGGAGCTTGCCCGCAAGCTGATCGGCGTACCGCGCCATATGAGCCAGCATCCAGGTGGCTTCGTCCTCACCCATGACCGTCTCGACGATCTGGTCCCGATCGAACCCGCCGCGATGGAAGACCGGCAGATCATCGAATGGGACAAAGACGACATCGATGCGCTGAAGTTCATGAAGGTCGACGTGCTGGGTCTCGGCATGCTCGGCTGCATGAACCGCGCCTTCAACATGCTCGAGGCGGACAAGGGGCTGCGCGTCGGCCTGGCCGATCTGCAGGACGATGATCCGGACGTCTACGCGATGATCTCGAAGGCCGACACGCTCGGCACCTTCCAGATCGAGAGCCGCGCGCAGATGTCGATGCTGCCGCGGATGAAACCGCGGCGCTTCTACGACCTCGTCATTCAGGTCGCGATCGTACGACCGGGACCGATCCAGGGTGACATGGTCCATCCGTATCTGCGCCGGCGCGAAGGGCTGGAGAAACCGGAATACCCACGACCCGAGCTGCGCGCGGTACTGGAAAAGACCCTCGGCGTGCCGCTGTTCCAGGAACAGGCGATGAAGGTCGCGATCGTCGGCGCCGGGTTTACGCCGGCCGAAGCCGACCAGTTGCGCCGCGCCATGGCGACGTTCAAGTTCACAGGCGGCGTGTCGCACTTCAGCGAAAAGCTCATCGGGGGCATGGTCGAACGCGGCTATCCGCGCGAATTTGCCGAACGCACCTTCCGCCAGCTCGAGGGGTTCGGCTCTTACGGCTTCCCCGAGAGCCACGCCGCCTCGTTCGCCAAGATCTCCTACGCATCGTCGTGGATGAAGCATCATCATCCCGACGTGTTCTGCGCGGCACTGATGAATGCGCAGCCGATGGGCTTCTATGCGCCCGCCCAGATCGTGCGCGATGCGCGCGAGCACGGTGTCGTGGTTCGCCCCCCGTGCGTCAACGCAAGCCGCTGGGACTGCACACTGGAGCAATATGGCGGACGGTACCTCGCCGTACGATTGGGGCTCCGGCAGATCCGCGGCCTGTCCAACGCGGATGGCGCCAAGATCGTCGGCGCGCGCGAGCTGACCGCGTTCGAGAGCGTCGAAGACGTATGGCGGCGATCGGGCGTCCAGCGCGCCGCGATCGAGAAGCTCACGGACGGCGACGCCTTCCATAGCTTTGGTGCCGATCGTCGGCAGGGCTTGTGGAAGGTGAGGGGGCTCGGCGAAGCGCCGCTGCCGCTGTTCGCCGCGGCCGACCGCGCCGACCAGGCCGTCAGCGCGGAAGGGATTGAGCCTGATGTCGAACTGCGGCCACTGACCGACGGTCGTGAGGTGATTGAGGACCACCGCGCGCTGCAGCTGTCGCTGCGCGCGCATCCGCTGACCTTCGTCCGCGATGAGCTGGCCAGGCGTGGCGTGACCAAATGCGCGGATCTCGCGACCATCCGCGACGGGCGCCATGTCGAGGTCGCCGGCATCATCCTCGTTCGCCAGAAGCCCGGATCTGCCAAGGGCGTGCTGTTCATCACGATCGAAGACGAGACGGGAATCGCCAATGGCATCCTGTGGCCCGATCGGTTCGAGCGCCAACGCCGTACCGTCATGTCCGCGTCAATGATCGGCATGAAGGGCAGGGTGCAGAAGGAGGGCGAGGTCATCCACGTCATCTGCGACCGGATCATCGATCATGGCGACCTGCTGCACCGGGTCGGCGAGATGTCGTTCCCGCACCGGACCGGTCGCGGCGACGGAGCAAAACACGCGGGCTCCCCCGATCGTGGCGACAAGGGCTGGAGCCCTGCCCCTCGCAACTCTTACTGGCCGCCCCATGCGGACGGCATGGATCCGGAAGCCGTCGTGAAGTTCAAATCTCACGACTTTCATTGATGGCCAAGCTCGTCCGTCATCAACGCGTTGTCATCGCGCTATCGGTGCATATCTTGCGGGGCGGTGTTGCGCGCTGTGCGGACGCTCGCGTTGATGTCGTCGAGATCCGGTTGGCGCTGCGCTGCCTGCTGCCGCACTGCCCCGAACGCTGGCCACTCGCACTCTACTGGGATGCCGCTGCCCAAGAGAACGAGATCGGCAGGGCACAGGGCGTGACCGCGGCGTTCAACGGGATTATCCGGCAACTGCGGCGCGCTGGCTGTTATGAAGAGGTGACCGAACCGTGAGTATGCGACTACCGCGAGCAGCCGTTGCTCGCGTTCCTGACGGCACGCAGATCGTCAGCGTCGAGCGTATGTCGCGGGCTTTTACCAAATACCATCTGGATGACGGACGCGCACTGCACCGGTTCAAGATGGAAGAGCCACATGCGACCCCGCATGATCACCCCTGGAGCTTCGACACCGAGATCCTTGATGGCGGCTATGTCGAAGAGGTGTTCCACTTGGATCCAAACGGCGGTTGGCACAGCGAACTGGTTCACCGACTCCCTGGCGAAACCTACCATGTCGACGCTGCGCACATTCACCGCATCGTGGAGCTGCCGACGGGTGAGTGCTGGACGCTCGTCCGCGCAGGTCCCCACACACGCGAGACCCGGTTCTGGCGTTTCGGAGACGCGGTTCAGTCCCGGGCCTGGCATGAGCGCCGATGGACGCGCTTAGGATAAGGCATCACGGCAAGGGTCGATCCACCGCAATATTCATGACGGCGTTGGCCGGGGAAGGGCATCGAGCGCTGCGGATACCTGCAGGCGCAGATCGTCGTCCCGGGTGATCTCCAGCATCGCGCTAAGGCTGCTGCGGGCGCCGGCCACATCACCTGCGACCAGTTGAAGTCTGGCGCGCTCCCACCAACCATGGGCATGCGTAGGCGCCACGATCGTCATGCGGTCGTACAGGACCAGCGCGCGCGCGGGATCGCCAGCCTGCTCGGCACGGGTCGCCTGGTTGAGCAGCAGGCGGACGAGCGCCGATCGGTTCGACAGGGGAAGCATTCCGTCGGAAAACCGGGCCTGGCCGGTCATCTGCTCCAACAAGGCTTCCACCTGTTCAGGGGCAACGATGCGACCATCGTTGAAAGGATCGATGATCAGCGCATCCGACGCGTCGCCAAGGCGGACCAGGACGTGGCCGGGGGTATTGAGCGGCATTGCCGACCATCCGAGACGTCGTGCCATCGCCACATAGAGGATCGAAAGGCTGATCGGCAGGCCGAGCCTGCGATCGACGACCGCGATCAGGTCCGCATTCTGCGGATCGTCATAGTGTACGCGGTCGCCGGAAAACCCGAACTCTTCAACCATCACGCTGCTCAGGGCCTGAGCCTGAGCAGCGCTGCTCACTGCGTCGCCGTCAGCAGCGCGCAGGGCTATTTCCATGTCCGTGAGCTCGTCGAGATAGTCATCAAGATCGATACCGGGATGATCGAGCACTGCGAGTTCCAGGGCGGCCAGATCAAGCTCGATTTCGCCGTCTTCCATCAGCCCGAGATGAAGAATGCTATTGGTCATGAGCCGTTAGATGGGGGCTGCTTCGATCGTTTCTATGGCAACGTTCGGGTAAGCGGCCCGGCGGACCCCGCGTCACGTGCGATCCCAACATGCTGGTGCGCCGATCCACCCGAAAGCCATCATCACGATTCTGGATCCGGCAGACATCGATACCTGGGTGCGCGGATCGTATAACGATATTCCGTCTGCAAAAACCTATGACCCTGCAAGATGACCGTCTGAGAGCCTGTCTTCGCAACCCGCAGCAAGGAACGGTAGCGTTCGGCTATCCTCGGCAAGCAACTACGACTGCGCCGAACGATCCATTGTGCACGCTACGCGTTGTGCGACCGTAACAGGGAGCCGAGACAATGACGCAGGATGACGAACGCTGGATGCGCAAAGCGATCGCGATCGCACGATCGAAGGGTTCCGATCCTTCGACCTCGCCGCTGGGGTGTGTGATCGTTCTCGACGGCAAGGTTATCGCGGGCGAGCGCAACCAGACGAAGGAATTGCCGGACGCGACCGCGCATGCGGAGATGATGGCAATCCGACGGGCGTGTGAAAGCACCGGGGAATTGGAACTGCGCGGTGCGACGCTCTACTCCACGCTGCAGCCCTGCGGCATGTGCACGATGGCGTCGATCTGGTCCAAGGTCGGCCGCGTCGTTTACGGGGCGGGCCGCGATGATGTCCACGAGATGTATTTCGAGGCGCAGCATGTCGACACGCTGGCATTCATCGGCGACGCCTACCGCGATGACATCGTCATCGAGGGAGGGTGCCTTCGCGACGACTGCGCCAAGCTCTATTATGGTCCCGACGACGAGCTGCCAGTCGACGAGCAGGCAAATCTATAGCCCGCTGAGGCTGCGATAAACCGAACGAAACTTACCCCGGAGGCAGCGCGTTGCGGCGGTGCCGGAGCAGTTTGCTTCGCGGCTATCCGCTCAGCGAGGACACTATCATGGGCCTGTTTTCCAAAGACATCGTGACGTTCGACGACCTGTTCCTGCATCAGCTGCAGGACGTATATTACGCAGAAAACCAGATCACCAAGGCCTTGCCGAAGATGGTCGACAAGGCGACGGCACCAGCCCTGAAGCAGGGTTTCGAAACCCATCTGCGTGAGACGGAAGGGCAGATCACACGCCTCGAGAGCATCTTCGACCTGCTCGGCGAGAAGGCAAAGGCAGTGACCTGTCCGGCGATCGACGGCATCATCAAGGAAGCCAACGAAGTCGCTGGCGAGATCGAGGACAAGGCCGTGCTCGACGCTGCGCTGATCGCGTCGGCACAGGCGGTCGAGCATTACGAGATCACGCGGTACGGCACGCTGATCGCCTGGGCGAACCAGCTCGGCCGCGCCGATATCGCAGCGATCCTGAAAGAGACGCTCGACGAGGAATATGCGACCGACGACAAGCTGACGGTGATGGCAACGTCGAGCGTGAACGCAAAGGCGGAAGCAGTTACCGCATAAGCGTTTCAGTGTCGGGGGGCCGATGCCCCCCGACCATTTTCCAGCTTTTCATGAAAGGCACGTTCGATGGCCGACGATATCGCATTCACGCTTCCCGAAGCCTTGCGTGCGCAAAAGCACATGCGCGATGCGCTAGGCCTGGGCGAGGAACGGTTCCCGGTGCCCGCCTTCATCAACATGGTGAGCGACGAGATCGAGCAGCTGCGCGACGCCGGCAGGAGCGATGGCGAAATTGCCGCGCTCGTCGAAGAATCGAGCGGTCATGCGCTCACCGAAGCGGATATAGCGCGTTACTACACGCCGGTCGAAGACCGGCACTCCAACGAGCATTGAATCCACCCCTACCAGGCCAGCGATTACGTCCCTTGTCAGGGGCAGGGGGCACAGGTTTGCTGTTCTGATCAGGACCACCGATCCCCGCGTCGGAGTAGCAGGAACAGATGGCGACTGGGGGGCTTTATAACTGGAAGCCGTCTGGAGTGATCTTATGTTCAAAGATGCCGTGATCAAATCGATTGCGCTTAACGGTTTTCCCAGTTCGGTTGGCGTTGCTCCGCTGCCAAGTCGGCAGGAACGACGTCGCGAGGCAGCAAAGGCAAAACGACTGGCTCCCAAACACTGTGCGTGCTGCGCCCCGGACCAGAACTGATGGTCGCAGACCGGCCTTCGCCAATGGAAGCCAAGCTCGTCAATGAGCTGCCGGTCGAACCGGGCTGGCAATATGAGCCCAAATGGGACGGTTTCAGAGCACTGGTCTTCCGTGATGGCGAGGCCGTCGACATCCTGTCCAAATCGGGAAAACCGCTCGGTCGCTACTTTCCCGAGATAGTCGCGCTTGTCGCATCGGTCCCGCAGGCGCGTTTCGTGCTCGACGGCGAGATCATCCTACCCATCGCGGACATCCTCTCGTTCGATGCGCTTCAGGCACGGCTGCATCCGGCGCAAAGCCGGATAGATCGCTTGGCGAAAGAGACGCCTGCGCAGCTGATGCTATTCGATTGCCTTAGCGTCGATGATACCGACTTCAGCAGCGCGCCGCTCTCGGCTCGCCGGAAAGCGTTGGAGACGTTCCATGCCCGACACGCTCGGCCTGGTCTTCTGCTCTCACCCTGTAGCGACGAGATCGACGACGCTACGGCCTGGTTGGCGACGAGCGGCGGGGCGTTGGACGGCGTCGTCGCGAAACGGCTCGACGAGCCTTACCGCAGCGGGGAACGCGCCATGCTGAAGGTAAAGCAGCATCGCAGCGCGGATTGCGTCGTAGGCGGCTTCAGACGCGTGAAGGAGGGTAGCGAGGTGGCATCGCTCCTTCTCGGGCTTTACGATGATAGCGGCAGGCTTAATCATGTCGGCTTCACGTCAGGTATCGCCGCGGCCGACCGCACGGCGCTTACCGCAAAGCTCGAGCCGTTAGTCGAAGCCCCGGGCTTCACCGGTAAAGCTCCCGGCGGCCCCAGCCGCTGGAACGACGGTCGTGAGAGCGAGTGGGTCCCCTTGCGGCCAGAGCTCGTCGTCGAAGTCCTGTACGATCAGGTGACTGGTGATCGATTCCGGCACGGTACGCGCATCCTGCGCTGGCGTCCCGACAAGGCACCTGAGGCGTGCACCATGGATCAGCTGGAGCATGAGCTTCGCCCTGCTGAATTGGGCATAGCGTCATGACCGATTCCTCCTCCAGCGATCCCTTGGCGAAATACCGGGAAAAGCGGGATTTCGCCAAAACCGCCGAACCTGAGGGCAGGATCGCCAAAGCAGGGGGCAACCGCTTCGTTGTACAGAAGCATGCCGCGTCTCGCCTGCACTATGACTTGCGGCTCGAACTCGATGGCGTTCTCAAGAGCTGGGCCGTCACGCGAGGACCCAGCATCAATCCCGACGACAAACGGCTCGCAGTCCGCACGGAGGATCATCCGGTCGAGTACGCCACGTTCGAGGGCACGATCCCGAAGTCGGAATATGGCGGCGGGACCATGATGCTGTGGGACACAGGAACGTGGGAGCCGCTCGCTGGCAAGGACCCGAGCAAGACGCTGCCTGAGGGACATCTCCACTTCTTCCTGCATGGACATCGCCTCAAAGGCGAATGGATGCTCTTCAGGCTAAAGCCCCGTGGGAAGGAAAAAGGCGAGAACTGGATCCTGCGCAAGGTTACCGACGATGAGGTCGGTGGATCGGACGATCTTGTCGGAACACATCTCACCGGGGTCGTCAGCGGCCTGACTATGGAAGAGATTGCCGCAGGCAAGCGAGGCAAGTCAGGTGCGCCCGCAACGGCTGCCGCAAAGCCTGCGACGAAAGCTCCAAAACCACGAGCGACAAGCCGTAAGAAGGCAGGCTCACCCCCACCATTCCAACCTGTCCAGCTCGCGACGCTTGTCGATCATGTGCCCGCCGGCAACGCCTGGCTGCACGAAATGAAATATGACGGGTATCGAACACTGGTGGCGGTCGGTGGCGGTACGGGGCGTGCCTATACCCGGTCCGGACTGGACTGGACGGAGAAGTTTGCCGGCATCGTTGCCGACGCCGCGGATCTGGAGGCGTCGTCTGCTCTCATCGATGGTGAGGCAGTGGTCGTCGATGCCGACGGCAAGACCAACTTCCAGGCGTTGCAGGCTGCGCTGAAAGGAAACCCGGACGCGATCCTGTATTACGCGTTTGACCTGCTCGAACTCGACGGTGAGGATCTGACCGGGCAACCGCTATCGGAGCGAAAGGCGAAGCTTGCGTCGCTGCTTGCGGGCGGCACCGACCGGATCCGCTACTCGGACCACATCGTCGGACGCGGCGAGGAGCTGTTCGAGACGTTTTGCGCCGAAGGTCTCGAGGGTGTCATCTCGAAGCGCGCGGACGCGCGCTATGTCGGCTCGCGGTCCGGCAGCTGGCTGAAGACGAAGTGCATCCAGAGACAGGAGTTCGTCATCGTCGGCTGGTTGCCGTCCGACAAGCAGCGAGGGTTCAAGTCGCTCCTCTTGGGCGTCAACGAGGACGGTCATCTCCGCTATGCCGGCAAGGTCGGAACAGGGTATACGGGCGAGGAGATCGACAAGCTGATGAATCTGATGACGCCGCTGGCCGTCACGAAGCCAACCGTCACCGCACCCCGCGCAGCCGTACGCGACGCACGCTGGATCATGCCGCAGCTGGTCGCGGAAGTAGCGTTCATGGAAGTCACGAGCGACGGGGTGTTGCGCCACTCCAGCTATCTGGGTTTGCGTCAGGACAAGAAACCCGAGGCGGTCGTCGTCGAGAAGCCTGCGCCCGTTGCCAAGCTCGAGGCACCCGAGCCGTCCGTCGTCCGAGTGACGAACCGGGAACGGGTGATCTTTCCCGAGTCCGCAATCACGAAAGGCCAGCTCGCCGACTATTACCAGGCTGTGTCCGGCATCATGCTGCCTTGGTGCGGAAGTCGCCCGATAAGCCTGGTCCGCTGTCCGCAGGGCCGAGGGAAGAAGTGCTTTTTCCAAAAGCATGACGCCGGCAGCTTCGGCGATCATGTCCACCATGTCGGGATCGCCGAGAAGGACGGACATGACGAACCCTATTTGTTCGTTGACGATGCCGAGGGTCTCGTCACCTGCGTCCAGATGGGTACGATCGAGTTCCACGGCTGGGGTGCGCGGATCGAGGACGTCGAGAAGGCCGACCGGCTGGTGTTCGATCTCGATCCTGATGAAGGCCTCGATTTCAAGGATGTCATTTCCGCGGCCCTTCATGTTCGCGACGTGTTGGCTCAGATGGGCCTGGAGACCTTTCCGATGGTGACGGGCGGAAAGGGCATTCACGTCATCGCGCCGCTAACACCGCAAGCCGAGTGGCCGGCCGTGAAGGATTTCGCACACCGCTTGGCACTCGTCCTGGCGCAGTCCGAACCCGAGCGATTTACCGCAGCCCTCGCCAAAGCCAAGCGAACCGGACGCATCTTCATCGACTATCTGCGCAATCAGCGCGGGGCGACGGCTGTCATGCCGTATAGTGCTCGTGCTCGCGAGGGCGCACCCGTTGCCGTGCCTATCACGTGGAAAGAGCTCGCTAAACTCGACCGCGCATCGGGCTGGCATATCGGCGATGCGGGTGCGCTGTTGAAACGCGCGGCGTCAAAGGATCTCGTCGGTTGGGGACGCGCTGACCAAATTTTGCCTGACCTATGATCGTCTCTGTTCGCTTGGTGCCTTGATGAAGATCGCAACCTACAACGTGAATGGCATCAACGGTCGCCTGCCGGTGCTTCTGCGCTGGCTGGATGAGTCTCAGCCCGATGTCGTCTGCCTGCAGGAACTGAAAGCGCCGGACGAGAAGTTCCCTTTGAGCGCGGTCGAGGCGGCGGGTTATGGCGCGATCTGGCAGGGTCAGAAGAGTTGGAACGGCGTCGCCATTCTCGCCCGTGGCGCAGAGCCCGTTGAGACCCGACGGGGGTTGCCGGGCGACCCGGACGACGTTCAGAGCCGCTATCTCGAAGCGGCCGTTGGCGGCGTTCTAGTCGCAGGCTTCTATCTACCCAATGGCAATCCGAGGCCGGGTCCAAAATTCGATTACAAGCTCGCCTGGATGGAGCGCCTGATTGCTCATGCGGCCACGCTGTTCGACACCGATGCGCCGGTCGTGCTGGCCGGCGACTACAATGTGATGCCGACCGAGATGGACGTCTACAAGCCGGAACGATGGATCAAGGACGCGTTGTTTGCGCCAGAAGTCCGAGCCGCGTTCTTTCGTTTGATCGATCAGGGTTGGCTGGATGCGCTACGGGCAAAGCATCGCGACGAAACGATCTACACGTTCTGGGACTATTTCAGGAACGCGTATGGTCGCAATGCCGGGCTAAGGCTCGATCATCTTCTCCTGAACGCCCCTGCAGCCGCGCGACTGACGGACGCGCAGGTCGATCATCACGTCAGAGGGTGGGAGAAGACCAGCGACCACGCCCCCGTCTGGATCAAACTGAAGGCCGTCCGACGGAAGCGTTCCGCCTCCTGATTGGCCGAACGACGGGAGAGACTTAACTGTGAATTGAAGAAAAGTCTGCCGACAGGCTTTGGGCACTGCCGTGGCCTACAAGCGTAGTCGTTGTTCGATGTAATTCAGGTTGGCGCGGAAGCGCCGAGCAGAAGCTCTTAGGCTTTGCCGCGCTCACCAATTAGCTTTCCTGCTGCCGCGTCGAGCTTCTCGCGGTCGTTGCCAACCTCGGCGATCAGGTCACGTGCCTGTTGCGCGCTAAGCCCATGCTTTTGCGAAAAATACTCGACCTCGTAAGGTTCGCTTCCCGAGACACGACTCCGATCACGGCCGTCGGTCTTGCTCTTGTCGTCTGCCATTGTATGTCTCCAAACAATCCTGATGCTGAACGCTTAGGTTTGCCGTAGTTTCCGTATGGATCGTCACACAAGCAAGGGCAGCCGTCGTTCGATCAGACATTTTGGAAACTGATTAGATCAGCGTCAAAGGCTTGTAGATAAACCTCACGCCAATGTACCATACATGGGTGAGCGGAGCGCTCGCGCGGAGACGGTCTAATGTTGCAGTTCGGCGGTGAGAGTCTGGCGCCTAGCTGAAAGCCGGACGGACTATCGCCAACAGACCTTTTTTGCTCGGCTACTCCGGCGGCACGAACCGAACGTCTAGGTCGGGCATGCCTACATGATCCGCTCCGGTTGACATCCCCACATGACATTTCTGTCATTTTGGGTTTACGCAGCCCTGCCAGCCTGTTTAGGGGACGCCATTCTAAAGGGTAGCAAGGTGATGATGCGGAAGGCTATTTTTCTTTCCGTGGGCGCGTGCCTGCCGCTGATGGCGGCATGCAACCGGCACCAGTCGACGCTCGCTCCGTTCGGCGAGGAGGCGGACAAGGTCCTCTCGATCACGATCGTTCTGGTCATCGGCGCAATCATTCTGGCGGGCGGGCTCGCGTTGCTGATGCGCCACGCGATGCGCGCGCCGGAAGGTCGGCTGACGCACAAGGGCGGGATGAAGCTGGTGCTTTGGCTCGGCGGCATCGGGCCTTCGATCCTGCTGCTGGGCCTGTTGCTCTACTCCCTCCCCGCAATGCGACCACGCGAGGTGGCCAACGGCGACCTGCGTATCGGCGTCGAGGGCGAGCAATTCTGGTGGCGCGTCCGCTATGCGCCGCCGGGCGGATCGGTGGTCGAGACCGCGAACGAACTCCGCCTGCCCGTCGGCCGCACGGTCGAGCTGTTGCTCCGCAGCCCCGACGTCATCCACAGCTTCTGGGTCCCGGGCTTGGCGGGCAAGATGGACATGATCCCCGGCCGCACCAACCGTCTCGTCGTTCGCGCGACCAAAGCGGGGACGTACCGCGGCGTCTGCGCGGAGTTCTGCGGGCTCGGCCACGCGCTGATGGCGTTCGACGTGATCGCGATGGAGCCGACCGCGTTCGAGCGCTGGCTCGCCGAGCAGCGCAAGCCCGCTATCGTCACCGCGTCGCCCGGCGCGCGCCTGTTCGCGAGTTACGGCTGTAGCGGCTGCCACAGCGTCCGCGGCATCGGACCGGTCGCGAAGATCGGCCCCGATCTCACACACTTTGGGTCGCGCCCGACGCTCGCCGCGGGCGTGCTGCCGATGACGCACGCCAACATCGCTGGATTCGTGCGCGATCCCGGCAAGACCAAGCCCGGCGTGCGGATGCCCGCCTTTCCGCAGATGTCGGCCGCCGAAGCCGACCAGATCGCAAGCTACCTTCAGGGGCTCAAATGACCACCGAGAGCACCCAATATACCGCGCCCGACCAGAATGATCCCGCGGTCCGCAAGGGCCAGGAAGATCGTCTGCGTGAAGTGTGGAAGCCGCCGACCGGCTGGTTCTTCCGCTGGACCGACGTCAACAACAACCGGATCGGCGTGTGGTATACGCTGACGGCATTCGGGTTCATGCTCTTCGCGGGCGTGCTCGCGCTGATCATGCGCACGCAGCTGGCGGTGCCGAACAATGACCTGGTGACGGCGAACACGTTCAACCAGCTGTTCACGCTGCACGGCTCGATGATGATGTTCCTGTTCGCGGTGCCGATGTTCGAGGCGGTGTCGATCATCCTGCTGCCGCAGCTGCTCGGCGCGCGCGACCTGCCGTTTCCGCGGCTGTCGGGGTTCGGCTATTGGAGCTTCCTGATCGGCGGCGTGTTCGTGTCGGGCTCGATCTTCTTCGACGCGGCACCCGATGGCGGCTGGTTCATGTATCCGCCGCTGACGACGCGGACCGACCTGAGCGGGCTCGGCGCGGACATCTGGATGCTGGGGCTGAGCTTCATCGAGGTGTCGTCGGTGGCGGCCGCGGTCGAACTGATCGTCGGCGTGCTGAAATGCCGCCCGCCGGGCATGCGGCTCAACCTGATGCCGCTCTATGCCTGGTACATCCTGGTCGTCGCGGTGATGATCCTGTTCGCGTTTCCGCCTTTGATCGCCGGCGACGTGCTGTTCGAGATGGAGCGGCTGCTGAACTGGCCGTTCTTCAACGCGGAGAAGGGCGGCGATCCGCTGTTGTGGCAGCACCTGTTCTGGATCTTCGGGCATCCGGAAGTCTACATCGTCTTCCTGCCGTCGATCGCGCTGTTCGCGATGCTGATCCCGACCTTCGCGCAACGCCATCTGCTCGGCTATCCGTGGATCGTGCTGGCCGCGGTCGGCACCGCGTTCCTAAGCTTCGGGCTGTGGGTCCACCACATGTTCACGACCGGCCTGCCGAAGATCAGCCTCGCGTTTTTTGCAGCCGCCTCGGAAGCCGTCGCGATCCCGACCGGCGTGCAGATCTTCGTGTTCATCGCGACGCTCTGGGCGGGCAATGTCAAAAAATCGACGCCGCTGCTGTACGCATCGGGCAGTCTCGCCGTATTCGTGATCGGCGGGCTGACCGGCGTGATGGTCGCGGTCGCGCCGTTCGACTGGCAGGCGCACGACACCTATTTCATCGTCGCGCATCTGCATTACGTGCTGATCGGCGGCACGCTGCTGCCGTTGTTCGCTGGGCTGTATTATTACTGGCCGCTGGTGACGGGAAAGAAGCTCAGCGACAAGCTCGGGCGGATCGCGTTCTGGATCATGTTCGTGGGCATGAACCTGACCTTCTTCCCGATGCATCTGTCGGGGCTGCTCGGCATGCCGCGGCGCGTGTTCACGTACCCAGAGGAACTCGGGATCGGCGGCCTCAACCTCGCCTCGACCGCGGGTTCGTACATGTTCGCAGCTGGCGTGCTGATCGTCTGCATCGACCTCGCGCTGTCGCCGCGTCGCCCAAAGGCCCCGCGCAATCCGTGGAATGCCGGGACGCTTGAATGGCTCGCACTGCCCGACGACGAGGATTGGGGTATCCGCTCGGTGCCGCTGATCGAGAGCCGCTATCCGATCTGGGACCAGAAGAACTTCGTCCAGAAAGTCGACGAGGGGCGCTTCTTCCTGCCCGACGCGGAGGAGATGCGGCGCGAGTCGATCATCACGACCGTGCTCGACGCGCGCCCGTTGCAGGTGATCCGCCTCGGTACGCCGAGCGTGAAGCCGATGATGACCGCGGTCGCGCTCGCCGGCGTATTCATCCTGACGACGTACCATCTCTACATCTGGTCGGCGGTCAGCGGCGTCGCGACGCTCGCCTGCGTGCTGTGGTGGCTGTGGACCGGGACCGCCGAGATCCCCGAAAAGCCTACCAAGCATATCGGTCACGGCATCGAGGTGCCGCTCTACACGTCGGGGCCATCGGCACCGGGCTGGTGGGCGATGTTCATCACGATGATGGCCGACGCGACCGCGTTCTCGGGGCTGGTGTTCGGCTATTTCTTCTTCTGGACGATCCACAACGATTTCCCGCCGAGCGGCACAGGGCTGAACGGGCCGGGCGTATTCTGGCCGATGGTCGCGTTGGCGCTGACGCTGACCGGCTGGGCCGCAACCGTCGGCGCGCGCGAAGTGCATCGCCGCGGCAACGTTGGTGCGGGACGCGCGCTGCTGGTCGTCGGGATCGTCGCGACGCTGTCGAGCCTGTTCGCCGGGCTCGCCGGGCCGTGGTATTCGGGGCTCGATCCCGAACTCCACGTCTATCCCGCGATCGTCTGGACGCTGGCGATCTGGACCGCGGTGCACGCCGCGATCGGGGTCATCATGCAGGCCTACACCTTCGCGCGCAGCCTCGCAGGCAAGATGACGCCGGTCTATGACGCGGACCTGCGCAACATCACCGTGTACCATCACTTCCTCGCGCTGACCGGGATCGTGACGTTCTGCACGATCGGCCTGTTCCCGGGTGTCGCATGACAGAGCCCAAATCTGACCGGAAGCACTGGGCTCGCGACCTGAAGGTGACGCTGTGGACGCTGATCGTCCCGCCGACGATCTGGGCCGTGCATTTCCTGTTCTGCTATCTGTGGGTCGCGGTGACCTGCGCGAAATCCCCGACTCCGGGAACGGCGTTGACCGGCTTCCCGCTGGCCACGCTGATCGCGACGATCGTTGCGCTGCTCGGGATCGTTGCGGCTGGTTATATCGCTCGCGTCCAGTCAGAGACGCCCGGCGATCCGGCCCCGCACGAACAGGGGACAGCGATCGACCGCCTCCGCTTCCTCGCGCTGTCGACGCGGTTGCTGGCGGGACTAAGCTTCGTCGCGGTGATCTTCACGGCCTTACCGGTCATTATGTTTGGCGACTGCCGATGAGACGCGCAAGCCTTGCGCTTGGCGCCGCGCTAGTCCCACTCGGCTGGGCCTTCGCAGCAGCACCGCTCGGAATGGTCGGCCACATGGCAGGGCACATGATCGCAGTCGCGGTCGCGGCGCCGTTCCTCGCCTACGGGATCGCCGGGAGCCGCTTCGACCCAGCCGAGCGTTGGCCTGCAATCGTTACCCCGCTCGCGATGTCGCTCGTCGAACTCGTCGTCGTATGGCTCTGGCACCTCCCCGCGCTGAGGCTCCGCGTCGACATGCAGCCGCTTGCCTTGCTGATCGAGCAAGTGAGCTTCCTCATTGCCGGCGTCCTCCTGTGGAGCGCAGTGCTCGGGACGCGCATTGGCGGCGCCACCGACCGTCGCGCGTCAGGCGTTGCCGCATTGCTGCTGACATCGATGCACATGACCCTGCTCGGAGCGCTGATCGGCCTCGCCCCGCGACCGCTCTACGCGATGATGGCGACGCACCCGGCAACACACGGCCTCGACGCACTCGAAGACCAGCAACTCGGCGGTGTCGTCATGCTGATGGTCGGCGCGGCGAGCTATTTCATCGGCGGGCTCGCAATGCTCGGCGGACTGTTGAAGACACGGAGCGCGACCGCATGACGATCCGGATCACCTGGGCGCGCGCCGCTGCCGCGATTCTTGCACTGGCACTCGCCGGGCTATTGTTCGCCTGGTCGGGCGTGTTCAATATCGCCGCGTCGTCGGGCCATTGGAAGATCACCGACTGGTTCCTCCACTGGACGATGCGCAACTCGGTCCGCACCTACGCTGCGGTCACCGCCCCCGACGATCCCAAGGCAAAAGAGGGGCTCGTCAGCGCCGCCGGCCTGTTCAAGGCAAGCTGCGCCTCGTGCCACGGCGCGCCTGGCGTCCGTCCGCTGCCTGTAATGCAGGCCGCGACGCCCCCTGCCCCTAACCTCGCGGTCAACGCGCGCGAGTGGACTGACAAGCAGATCTTCTGGATCCTTAAGCACGGCGTCAAATATACCGGCATGCCCGGCTGGGCCGCCAAGGACCGCGACGACGAAGTCCGCCGCATGGTCGCCTTCGTCCGCCTGCTGCCCGAGATGTCGCCCGCGACCTATCGCTCGCTGACCGAAGTGCCGGGCGTCACCGATGCCAAGATCGCCACCTGCGCAGGCTGTCACGGCGCCGACGGACGTGGCCGCGGCCAACCCGACATGCCCGTCCTCGGTGGGCAGAGTCCCGCGTATCTCCGCGCGGCGCTGGAAGCCTATGCGACCGGAAAGCGGCAGAGCGCGGTGATGGCGAACGCCGCCACGACGCTGACGCCCGGGGACATGACGCGCCTCGCGGATCACTTCGCGGTGTTGCCGGGAGTCGGCCGCGCAACGCCATCGGGATCGACCGCGGCCGCCCGGATCGACCGCGAAGGGCTGCCGAAGGTGCAGCTCCCCGCGTGCTCGAGCTGCCATTCTCCCGGCAAGCCCTACCCCGTCCTCGCCGGCCAACGCGCCAGCTACATCGCCCAACGCCTCCGCAACTGGCGCGGCGACGAGACGGTGGTCGACGCCCGCAAATCGCAATCGACGATGCCGGTCATCGCCCGCCGCATCCCCGAGGATATGATCGATCCGCTGGCCCAGTATCTGGCGGGCCGCTGAATTACCGCACAGGCGATGCCGCCGACTCTTGAACGAAAGGCTCAAGCTTCGTGCTTAAGCATGCCCGCGATCATAGTTTAGTGCTCGATCCCTAGCGGCGATCTTAATGCAGACCCACAACCGGCCGCTCACGCCCATCCCCTCGCTTCCCAACTTCAGACGCTGGATCATCTTTGCGAATGACCGATTTCGGAGGGCGGCTATCCTCTCGCGAATGTCGTGATGGGAGAGGAAAGCGGCCATCCGCTTTTGGGGCTTCAATCGAATTAGCAGCCGTCTAAGCTACACCGACCCTTGTTCTCCCGAATTAGCCGACGTCTCGGCCTCACGTCGCATGAACGTCCAATCGATTAGCGCTTCGATCGACGGCCCAAGCGCCAAGCCGATTTCACTCAGCGCATATTCGACCCTGGGCGGAACTTGAGGATAGATCGTCCGGGTGACGATCCCGTCCTTCTCCAGTTCTTTTAGCTGTTGAATCAGCATTTTCTGATTCACGCCTTCGACACGACGTTCCAGCTCGGAGAAGCGCAAAGGCGCTCGTGCGGCAAACAGTTGGAAGATGATCACCATCTTCCACTTGCCCTCCAGGACGCGGAGGGCCTCGCTCGTCGCGGCGGCCCACACGAGCTGCTGCTGTGGGTCCTCGCATTGCCAGTCACGCTGCATGTGTCACTTACCTTTTGGTGAGTTACCCACCTATCAGTAGGTTCTTGTCAGTTCTGGTACCTGACCATAATTCCCGGTGCGACGCAATGATCGCAGAGGAACGACACATGAAGATCGGCATTCTTGGGACAGGGCATATCGGCAAGACACTCGTCACGAGGTTGAGCGAGGCGGGCCATGAGGTGAAGGTGGCCAACTCTCGCGGGCCCGGGACGATCGATCCCGAGCTCCTGTCAGCCGGCGCCCGTGCCGTGACGACGGAGGATGCGCTGACCGACGTTGAGGTCGTCATCCTCTCGATACCTCTCAACCGTATTGCCGCAATTGCACCGTTGGTGGCTCGCCTGCCTGAGGAGACGGTCGTGATCGACACCTCCAACTATTACCCGTTCCGGGACTCCAAGATCCAGGCGATCGAAGACGGACAGGTGGAAAGCCTGTGGGTGGCTGAGCAACTTTGCCGCCCGATCGCAAAGGCATGGAATGCGATCGGCTCCGCCTCTCTTGCCAAGAAGGGCAAGCCGGCAGGGACATCGGACCGGATAGCCATTCCCGTTGCAGCGGACCGTGAGCGCGATCGGCGGATCACGATGGAACTGGTGAGCGATACTGGCCTTGATGCGTTTGATGCCGGCTTACTTGCGGAATCCTGGCGTCAGCAGGCTGGCGCGCCAGTCTACTGCACGGACCTGACCCTCGCCGAGATTCCTGCGGCTCTCGACGTTGCGGAGAAGGACAGGCTCCCCAAGCGCCGGGACCTAGCGGTCGCGGTGATGCAGGAGCGCTTGGGTGACGGAACCACGAACCCTGACGAGGACTGGGGCGTCCGCCTCGTCCGCGCCATCAATATGTGAACGCCGGCCGAACCGCTTCATTCCAATAGCCATCCATCTACCAGAGGATCAGACCATGACCCGCGTTGTACGCTTTCACGAATACGGCCCCGCAGACGTGCTGCGCATCGACGACATCGAGGTTCCTGCACCTACCGCCGATGAGGTGCAGATTGCCGTCAGAGCGATCGGCTTGAACCGCGCAGAGGTAATGTTCCGCAACGGCGCTTACCTTCAGGAAGCGGAGTTCCCCTCGCGGCTCGGGTACGAGGCCGCAGGGTTGGTCAAGACCACCGGCAGCGACGTGTCAGGCTTTGCGAATGGCGACGCCGTGAGCGTCATCCCAACGCTCGATATGTCGCGCTGGTCGACCTATGGCGAGATCATCAACATCCCGGCGCGCTACGTCGTCAAGCACCCCGCCGCCCTCTCGTTCGAGAAGGCAGCCGCCTCCTGGATGCAGTATGTCACCGCCTGGGGTGCGCTTATCGATCAGGCGAAGGTCACCGCAGAGGACTTCGTCATCGTGTCAGCCGCATCGAGCAGCGTCGGCATCGCGGCGATCCAGGTCGCTCGCAGCGTCGGGGCGACAGTGATTGCGACCACTCGTACGAACGCCAAGGCGCAGGCGCTGACTGATGCCGGTGCGCATCATGTGATCGCCACCGCCGATGGCGATTTGGCCGCGCGTGTGAACGAGATCACCGGCGGCAAGGGCGCTCGCGTAGTGTTCGATCCGATCGGCGGCCCTGCTATCGCCCAATTCGCCGAGGTAATGGCTGTGGGCGGCATCCTGCTGGAATATGGCGCCCTCAGCCCAGACGACGGGCCGTTTCCGCAGTTCGCGGTGCTGGGCAAAAGCCTGACGATCAAGGGCTACCTGTACACCGAAATTGTCGGCGATGATGAAGCGCTGGCGCGAGCCAAGGCATTCATCACCAAGGGTCTGGAAAGCGGCAAACTAGACCCGCTGGTGTCGCGGACATTCCCGTTCGACCAGATTCAGGAAGCGACCCGCTTCCTCGAGTCCAACGAGCAGATCGGCAAGATCGTCGTGACTGTCTGATCCGCTATCGGGAGAGCCCCCTCAGGGTTCTTCCGATATGAAATGGGTGTGGCAGTCTAACGACTACGACTGCACCGCAGCGTCCGAGCTGAACGAACGGCAGCTTCCGGCTTTAGGTATTCGCTCAGCGAACGACAGTTTGAGGGCGTAACTGCCGCTGCTCGCTTGCGAAAAACAGCATAGTGTACATACACATCCGTAAATACAGAAGCGGCGGTGGATTTTGAGTGGGACGATGGAAGGCCGCATCGAATCTCGCCAAGCACGGGGTCTCTTTCGAGCTGGCGCGCGAGGTTTGGAGCGATCCGCTCTACGTGGTCCTTCCTGATCGCATGGAAGGCGGCGAGCAGCTGGCACGCTATCGGCATGATCAGTGCTGTTGTCGTCCTGGTGGTCGTTCACAGCCATCCGCAACCGGATAACGAAGACCGGGTCCGGATCATCAGCGCCCGAAAAGCAACGGCACACGAAAGGAAACGCTATGAGCAAGAAAGCGCTTAGTCCCGAGTTACAGGATCAGCTCGATCGGCTCGCAGCTCTGCCGGACGATCAGATCGACACCATCGATATCCCCGAAGCATCGGCCGAAGCGTGGAAGCATGCCCGCCGGCCAGGTCTGTATCGCCCTATCAAAAAGCCCGTCACGCTCCGGCTCGATGCCGATATCGTGAGCTGGTTCAAGGAGCACGCCCATGATCGCGGCTACCAGACCGAAATTAACCGCGTGCTGCGCCGCTACGTTGTAGAGAGCGAAGCGCAGGCCTGACGCTATCCATACCGCTGCTTAGCCGCTCCCACTGCCGACTGATATGTGGCAGAGTTGCCAACGGCAGGGGATCGAACCCGCACCCGTCGCCGAGATCGCTGTAGCGATACGTCTACCAATTCCGTCACGCTGGCACGCACCAAGTTCGGGAAAATCCCGTCATTAAGCAATGTCCGGTTTCGGGTGGCGCGGTTCGCTGGGGGAATGGCTATGTTTGGGTGCCCCTGCCGTCGCAAAAGGGACCCCTTTTGCAACGCAGCCCGTGCCAGCTTTGATTCTCGAAATAGGATCGAGTTTCAGGAATTAACCGCTGCCTCGTATTGTGGTGTGTGGAACAAGAATATCGGATTAGGCTGTGCAGTCTTACCTTATCGGCATGATCTTACCCGTGCCAGGCTCGGGGCGTCTGGTTCTATTCGAAGCGTATCCGACGAGGGATGTCATTCACCGCGAAATCTGGGGGCGAGAGATGTTCCTGTTCGACGCCGGCAACCGGCCCGTTTGGTAGATCGCGCCGGAACCAGGCGCGACGGACGACATGCACCGGAATTCGATGCGCCCGCCCCGCGACCGACACCTTCTCCGCCATCAGCAATATCGACGAACAATTTTATGCGAGCCGGATCGGCGGTGACACCTTTGTGATCGATATGTCTCCACCTTTTATCGTCATTTTCCAAAGGGCGGTAAGGCCGAGACAGGTGACAAATAGCTCTGACAGACCGTGCCAATTAGCGATGATATCTACACCCCGAGTTACGCAGCTTTCTCTCCGACCGTGCAAACACCGTCGAAGAGCTTGCGGACCTGCTGCTTTGGCGGAACAGCAAGACAGTCGCTGATCGCCGCTCGGTTCAATCTCCGCCCTTTCTTCACCTGGCTTCCGGTCGGGCTGGCAGCCTCGGAGGCAGACGGCGTGCCTGCCGTCGTTGCGGCAGCGGCAGCGGCAGCGTCATCCGCGGCCTGCGTCGCCTCGATCACGCGCAAGCTATTCGCCGCGATCGCGGGGTCGACGCGGATCGGGGGCATCTGCGGCGCCGGAATCTTTGTCCGCTCGATCAGGTGCTTCTCCGCGTAATAGCGGACCTTCTTGCCGTAGGTCGCGTACATGCCGCGCCGGAAAACGATCAGATCGTTTTCCGGCAGCAGCTCGACTTCCTGTGGGAGCATCAGCGGCCGGCGCTGATCGGACTCGGACGTCGACCCACCTCCGCCACCCCAGGTGCCCATCGAGCGCGACCGCGCCTTGTATGTGTAACTGCCGAGCTGGTCAGAGATCTTCTTCGCCTCGGACAAGGCAGCCGGACGCAGCACGAGCCGTACCGCGCAGTTGCGCTCGATGTCGGCCGCCACCTTGTCGCCATAGACGCCCTGGATCTGCTCGAGCGACTGAAACGCTGGCAGCATCCGCAATCCGTAGCCAGCAACATAGCTGAAGGCGTTCGCCAGCACGGTGCATTTGCCGAGGCTGGCGAACTCGTCGAGTGCGAGCAGCACCTTGACCTGGTGGACGCCCTCCTTCGGCAACTCGCGGACGTTGCGGTCGATGAGCTGCTGGAAAAGCAGGCCGTAGATCGGCGCAACCCGCTCCAGATCGTCCGGCGAGACGCCGAGGTAAAGCGAGATCCGCTTGTCGCGGAACTCGCTCAGATCGAAATCGCTCTCTGACGTCGCCGCATCGACATACGGGTTCAGCCAGGCATTGATCTTCGACGTGACGGACTGACGCAGGCCGGAGAAGGTGTTTGCCGACGAGCCGGTGTAATCCTGGATCGCCGAGACGCACGCGGTCGAGAGCGGCTTACCAGCCTTCTCGCGCGCCGCGATGATCTTGGGGAAACGGCGCTGTGCATCGACAGCCGCGAACTGGCGATAAACCTCGCCGAGCGTGAAGGGGAGGGCGTTCTCCCCATCGTCGACGGTTGCGGCGATATACGCTGTGACGCCGAGGAACGCGGTGCGCGCGCCCTCGGCCCAGAACGTCTCGCCAGTCAGCGGATCGGGGTAGAGCATCGCCGCGATCTTCTGCAGCTCGTTGATGACCTCGACCGGATCTCGCCGGTTGATGTAGCCCAGCGGATTCCACCGCACGGTGCGGCCACTCGTATCGAGCGGATTGAACAGCAGCACGATTTGCCGAAGGACCTCCTTCCGGTAGCCGGCGGTATTCTCGTAATTCTCCTGCTTGATGTCGAGCACGACCAGCGAGTCCGGCCAGTCGAGCAGATTGGGGATGATGACGCCGACACCCTTGCCGGCGCGGGTCGGTGCCTCGAGCATGACATGCTCGGGACCACCAAAGCGCATCACTTTGCCATTGAATTTGCCCAGCACGATGCCGGTCTGGGAGAGCAGCAGGCCCTTCTTGACCTCGTTGATGCGCGCCCAGCGTGCTTCGCCATGCAGCTTCTGTCGCGTGAACAACGTCGAGATGATGATGATGACGGTCAGAACCATGCCGACCCCGAAGCCGATCAGGAACGGCTGATAGACAATCGGATATCCTTTTAGCGCCCAAAGCGCGGCGGGCACCTTGCGCCACGGCGTATGTGCATTGAGCAAGTGCGCCTTGAACAGGACGGTGACCGCGCCGATCGCCGCGCTCATCACCAACCCAATCAGGGCCAAAAACGCGATCGCTGCCGGCTGCGACCCCTCGTTGCTCCGCATCCATTTACCGCTCACGCCATAGTCTCCCTACTCGTTCGGCTTGCTCGCTGGATCGAACCAAACTTCCGTCATGCGATAGCGTGCCGGCTGACCCTCACCAGGCGGCAGCCGGTGCATCTGCACGACGATATCGATCAGCGAGCGCAGCAGCGACCGGATGTCGTGGCGGTCGAGATCGTTGCCGCCCTCCGACTCCTTGACCAGCAGGGTCAGCTGCTCGAACGCGCCCTCGGCTGTGTTGGCGTGGACAGTCGTGATCGAGCCGGGATGGCCGCTGTTGACGTTGCGCAGGTAGAAGAACGCCGTGCCATCGCGCAGCTCCTGCAGGAGGATGCGATCGGGCCGCATCCGCAGCGCCGACTCCAGCAACTCCTTGGCGCCGGCCTTCTGGAGGCTTTTGCCGTCCTTGGCGTACATCATGTGGACGTGATTGCGCTGCGGCACGACCAGCTCGCGCGTATCCTCGATCGTCAGGATCCGCTCATAGTCGGGGATTAGCTTGATGAGCCCTTTCGAGAAACTCGTCTTGCCCGAGCCGGTAGCGCCGGAAATCAGGATGTTCTTGCGCGCCTCGACCGCAAGCTTGAAAAAGCCGCGCCAGTCGCCCGCTTCGCGCAGGCGCAGCAGATCGGCATCGACATCTCCGTAGAGCCCGTGTGCGCGGACCTCGCTGAATAGACCGGCACTTTCGAAATCATCGATGTTCATGGTCACGCCCGACGCCTTGCGGATCGTGATCGAGATGAAACCTTGCTCGACGGCCGGAGGAACGACGACCTGCGCGCGTTCGCCCCCGGGCAGGACCGAGGAGCAGACCGGATATTCGGAGTTGATGTCCTGCTTGGTCAAGCCGGCGATCAGTTTGGCCAGCGTCATGAGAGCGGCGTTGTCGAGCGCCGGCTCGTCATGCCACTCCCACCCGTTGCACGTCTCGAGACCGATCACCCCGGGCTCGTTGATAACCAGTTCGGTCACGTCGTCGCGAAGAAGATGCCGTCGGATCGGCTCGGCATTATGCTCGTAGATGAGCGACGTAGGGCTGGATGCCATCGGCTTAGCGCCTCAGCCCCACGTCATAGACCGAGCGGAAATCGAAGTCCTTGGCGACGAAGATCGCAGCGGTGTCGCCCTGGTTCTTCTTCAGGATCGGTTTGATGTTCATCGTATTCTGAAGCACCGTTTGCCCGGTTTGCCCCGGAACCTGCGTCGTGTTGCTACCCTCATTGGCAAGGGCTCGACCGACGATCTGCGAGGCATCCTCCAGCACCGAGATGACGAGCCCAACGCCGAACCGCGCCCAGAACTGCGTATCGACACCGCCCGGAAGCCCTGCGCGGCCGAGACTGTCGGCCGCGGGCGAACCGAGATCGATCGCAACACCACGGGGGGTCAGAGCGCGGGTCCACAGCACGAACAGGCGTGCCTGCCCCTGCGTGATGCCGCCCGAATACTGCCCAAGCACCTTGGTCCCCTTGTCGATGAGGATGATGCGACCGTTCTCGGAATAGACGTCGTGATTGATGACGCACGACACGAACCCGGCCTGCGTCGAATTGATCGCGGTCTGAAGCGTGCAGGGGATCACTGTACCCGCGCTCAGCAGCAGGTTTCGGTCGGCGACCATGGTAGCACGCACGGTCTGGATCGCGGAGTGGCTGAGCTGGTCGTTGAAATCGGTCGCGCCCTTGGCCGGCGCAGTCGGCGCATCGTCACCCGACGGCCCGAACCCGCTTGCGCCGAACCCTTGTCGCGCAACCGTGGATTGCCCGCCACGCGACCCATCGCCTTGGGGCCCCCCTTGCTGCTCTTCCATCCCCGCGCCAGGCACGGCCGATGCCGTGCCGGTATTGCCGAAGGCCATGATCGGCGATCGCCGCGCCGCATCCGCCATCGCGCGCGCTTGCTCGGCCCGTCGCTGCGCGGGCGACTGCTGCCCGTTTGACGCGGTGGTGGTTGCCGAGACGGGGTTCGCGTTCGCATCCGCAACCTGGGTGCCGGCCGCTGGCGTGATCGGTCGCCCGAACACGTCAGTCTGTACAGCGTTAGGTTGGCCAAGCTGGCCCGCCAACGCCGCCCGCTGCGCGTTCGCAGAGCCCATCACATCGTCCACAGATCGCTCGCTGGCCTTAGCGGGCTGAGCTGCCGACGCCGTGCTGGCGGACTGGTGGAACGCGCTATAGCCGATCATGAGGCCACCCATCGTGCCGAGGAGACCGACCCCGGCGCCGATCAAGGCGATGTTGCCCCACCCGCCACTGCGTGCGACCGGGCTATCGATGTCGCTCGAAGGGACGGTATCCGCAGCGACGTCGCCGCCCCGGTCAATGACGGTGCCGACCATGTTACTGTCCCTTCACTTTACGTTCGACCACATTGGAGACGGTGCCCGTGCGATCGCCGCGATCATTGCGCAGCGGAGCTTCGTTGTAGATGCACAGCACCGTCGAACCGCGCCGGAGGCGGATCTGACGATAGACCGCATGGATCACGACGAAATCCTCGCGAACATCGTAGGGGACGATGGTCTCGGTCCCGTCGACGTCGACCGCGAAGATCGAGGGAATGTCGGCGTGGCCCGGATAGCGCAGTACCGTGAACTCGCCATTGTCGGAGATCTCGGTCGGTTGCAGCGCGGAGTCGCCCTGCACCGTATAATTCATGTTCCGAGTGCCCTCGATTACGGCATGGTCGAGCGCTGCCTGGGCGACGTTCGTCTCGATCGCCTTGGCGGTTTGCGCCTGGGCGAGCTGCACCTGAAGCGCCGCCATGGCGCGTTCCTCGCGCGGATAACGGAAGCGGACACCGTACATCGTATCGCCCGTTCCGAGCGACAGATTGAAATGGTAGGTTCGCGGCGTTCCGCCCGCGTTCGTGATGACGATCAGGTTTGTCCCGCCCGCCTTCTCACGCGGCTTCAGGAAGACGACGTTGCCGACCGGCGCGATCTGCCATGACACCGTGTCGCCGAGCGCCGCCTGCGTCACCGTCTCGCCGGGACCGAACTGGATCTCGATCGCGTGGCGGAAACTGCCGACGATCGTCACCACCTGGTCGGGATCGTAATTGACGTTGCGGACGCGCGCGTCCTTCCCGCCAGAGATGGGGGTCTCGGACGCAAACGCCGCTTGCGGCATCAATGTGACCGCACAAGCCCCGACGATCGAGAACGCAATCAGGCGCTGCCACACCGCCCCAACCCCGCGCCAGAACCGGCTCTTCGAGCCGGTATCTGTCACCACCAACTCGGTCGATGGTGGCGACAGGTGAACCGCCAGCTTCTCGCGAAGGGCTGGCATGAAGGGGACGACGACGTGCTCGCCATCATCCGGAATTGTTGGCTGATCGCTCATCTCACGCCTCCGGGTCGGAACGATAATTGACGACCTGGAAGCCGAGCGGATCGATGTTGCGATCCTTCTCATGCTCGGGCGCCGTGGTGTACCGGAAGGTCAAAATCGCGTTCCAATTCTGCGCGACCGGTGTGTTCTGACTAATGGTGATGATCTTGGTGTAGCGGACCTGCGCGACCGTCGGGCTCAGGAAGCTGATCGTCCGGATCGAGATCGAGACGAAGCCCTTGTCGCCGTAGATGTTTGAAGGCGCGTTCTTGTTGTTCGCCGAGACACCGTTCAGGTAACGCGCGCCCTCGAGCTGGTCGCTCATCAGCATCACGGCATAGGCGTTCTCGCGTGCAGCGTCGTTCAGCCAGCCTTCGCGCATTCGGACATATTGCGAGATGAAGTAGCGGTTGACCGCATCGTCATAAGTACGCGGCTGCGGACCCTTCAGGGCCGTGATGACCTGTGTTTCGCCGGACGACTTATCGACCCGGATGACATAGGGCTCTACGGTCTTTAGCGGGGCCAACATCGCCACGGCCGCAACCGACGCTACGGCGAGGGTGCAGGCCCCCGCGGCAACACCCCAAGCGATCTTCCTGGACTGGATAGCCGCCCGCATACGGTCGTATTCCCACGTCCTCGAGGTCTCGAAGTATTTCTCTTTATCTTCGGACTTCACCGCGCCCATGGCGTCGATCCCTTCAGCAAGAGGAGTAGGTCAGCGCGACGTCCCGCTGGGACGTTCGAGGCGCTGATCGCGGGACATTCATCGCTCCAGGTCCCATGGGCGCGGCAGGGGCGGCGCCCGGCGCCGGGGATGGAATGGGCATTGGTGCCGGCGTGTCATCCCGCATCAGCACTGGGTCTGGAACAGGCGCCGGCGCCGGCACTGGCGCCAGCGCCGAAGATGCTGCACCGGTAGGCGGTGCGACCATCGACTGACCGGGACCCTGCTGAGACGCCGGCAGGGGCACGGGAAGGCTGGGTAGGACCGTCCCGTAGAGGTTGGCAGGACGACGGTGCTTCCCATCACACACCGAGACAGGTTTGATGTGAGTCCCGGTGCAGCCGCTAAGCGCAACCACCCCTAACGCCACGATGGTCAGCCTTTTCATACGGTCTCCGTTCGTATCTTGCCGCGCGGGCGGTGTGCGTGATTCATGAGACAAGAGCGGTCACTCAGCCGATCTATGATGAGCGACTGGCCGAACCGCCCGGGCCGCCTCCTGCGGCCGGGCGGTTTGCCTGCGTGGCGCGCCTGAACATGAGCCGGTTGGTCAACATGTTCGCACCCGTTTGCAGGAAGCCATGTCCGCCCGATGAAGCGCCACCCGCAATGCCGGCGGCAATAGCCGGTGATTGGAAAAAGAAGATCGTGCCGACGATGTAGATTGCCGAACAGGCAATCGTCGCAACCAGCATAACCGCCGCTTTCAGAACGATATAACCGTCCTGCGCCATCACGAACGACGAACCATCCTCGGGAACTGTTCCCATCATGCCGTCCATCGCAGCCTCTTGAAGGCCGGTAATGAACTTCATCATGATCGCCATGACGACCATCAACAGGATAAAGTTGACGGTCTGCTTCAACCAACCATCAAACAGCCAGCGTGATGAATTGAAGAGCAGACATGCTAACGCAAGGGGCGCCAAGGCGACACATATCGCTACCGACAGCTTGGCAAAAATTACAATGCAGAAGCCAATCGATGCCGATAGAAAGGCGAAGATGTAAAGCACGCCGATGCAAAAGTAGGTTATCAGCGTTGCACTGAGCTGGATCACTGGCGTGCGGAAATCGGTTAAACCCTTCTGCTCTTGCGACTGAACCTTCAGGTTCGCCTTGACCAATTTACCTGCGAGTTTGCCGGTATCCGAGACATAGGTATCGAAGGTGGTGCCAGGGTTCGTGACGGGCGTGCCCGATCCGGCCGCGATGATCTCGCTAGGCAGGTTGGTGACTACGTTCACCACGAACGCCGAATAGCCGACGGCACTGGCAGCCGCGAGCGCGAACCCGACCTTGCCGGCCTGGAACACCAGCTCGCGCAGCGGCGCCTGAATCGCGCCGCGAAGCACGGCGAAGCCAAGCAACAGGAAATAGATGATCGCCGCCAGCGCCAAGGGCGCTGCGACAAAACTCACTAGCCCCGATCCGAAGCTAGCAACCGATGTCGCAATAGCCGTCTCTACGTACCCATACATGGTCGTGAACAGCGTCATGATATTGGGTGCGGGCATTACGTCAGGTTCCAATCGTCAGCGATCAAGGCGCAACAAGGACTGTTACTTTTTTCTGATCGTGTTCTGCTCGAAGAAGTCCGCCTCTTCGTTCCCGGCCTTGACCTGAGTGACTGAGATCGTGGCGTCCCCTGTGGTCGCGCACATCCTGGCCTTCTGCTCGGCAGGGAGATGGCTATACTCTCCCGTCTCACACTTCGCCCGCCACTCAGCGAGGAGTGGCGGACTTGCGATCAGTTCCTTGGCAGTCGGCACCACGACGTTCTGTTGGCACCCACAGATAACGAGCAAAGCCGATAGGGGGAGTATCTTGCGCATAATTACTTCCTGATGGTGTTAGCCGTGAAGAAGTCCGCTTCTTCCCGACCGGCCGCGACCTGGGCCGCGCTGATCTGCATGTTTGCCTGACCGGCTTGCGCCATCTGGATCGCCTGCATCTTGAGCATGTCGTTCTGAAGCTGAGCCTGCTCGACCGCGATCCGCGCTTGCAGATCCATCACGTCCTTGGGATCCTTGGCACTCGACAGTTGCTCGCGAAGCTGATCGAGGCCCTGCATGCGCGTCTGGGTGACGCTGAGGGTATTTTCGCCAAGAGCGGCCATTGCCGCAGACGAGCCGGTCGCACCCTTCAACGCTTGGGCATAGGCCGCGTCAGCATCGGAGCCAGTCGAGGGCAGCGCGTACCGAGCCTGAATGCTCGACGCGATTGTGCCGAGCGAACCGATCTTCGACAGGTCGCCGCTCAGAAGCGTCGAGGCATCGATCGTTGTGTTAGGCAGGATGTTGCGGACCTGTGAGTTGAGCAACTGTGGCGCGATGCTGTTGACGTTGGTCAGCTTCGAGAGCGAATTGAACGAGTCCTGCGCCTGCTGAATTTGCTGCTTGCCCTGGTCGATCATCTTGACCGTATTCTGGACCTGCGCGAGTGCCTGGACGTAGGTCGAGGTATCGAACACGGGGATACCCTGGGCAGCGGCTGGCGACGCGAACGCAGCGAGCGCGACCGGCGCGGCTGCAACCATAATGATGTGCTTTAGCGACATGTCAGCTTCTCCTTTGGTTGGCATAAAAGTGCGGCAGCCACGCCACGGGATCGTTGCCCGCATGGGCAATGGCCTCCTCCATGGCGACGAGGGTTTCCTCGCGGCCAGAAAGCACTTTCAACTCGTTCGGCATCCCACCCAGATCGAGCTTCGCCACGATCGAGGTATGGCCCTGCTTGACCAGGAAGGTGCGGCTCTCCGGGGTCAGATCCTCGCGGATCAACCGATACTCGGCTTCCGTCAGGCCCAACCCTTCGCAGTAATCCGACCGCTTCGCGTCCGAGTTGGGCAGGAGAATCTTGGTCGCCGTCTGCTCGATGATCGAGTGCGCGATCGGCGAGCGTAGCGCATCGGCCGGCGACTGCGTGCCGAACACCATGAAGGCATTGCGCTTACGAAAGGTCTTTAGGCCGTCCTGCGCAAAGGCGCGGAACGCATTATCCTCAAGCGCCTTCCAGAACTCGTCCACGTCGACCACGACACGCTGCCCGTTCAGCAGCTCGTCGACACGGTGGAACAGGTACAGCATCGTCGGCGTGCGAATCTCCGGGTTTTCCAAGAAGTCCGTCATGTCGAACCCGACGAACTGCGCCACCATCGACACCTCGTCCTCCGGTCCGTCGAACGCCCAGCCGAGCGGCCCGCCCAGGCACCAGCGCTCGAGCCGCGCCCCGATGCCCTCGGCATCGGAGTAGCCCAGCATCTCGCGCAGCGCGCTGAACGAACGCGATGGCGCCGGCAGGCGCATCACCGCGTCGATACCCTCGTCGATCAGTCGCTCTTCGGCGACGCTGAGCAGGCGGTTCTCGCGGCGCACCAGCACGCGGATGAACTGCCGCAGGAACGCAATGTTGTGCGGGCTGGCAGTTAGCCCCTTCAGCGGTGCAAAGCCGGTCGGATTGCCATTACGCAACGCCAGATAGGTGCCGCCACAGGCGCGCACGAAGATCTCCGCGCCGCGATCCTTGTCGAAGAAGACCTGCTTGGCGCCGGTCTTTTCGAGCTGCGCTTGCAGGAAGTTTTGCAGCACCGTCTTACCACCGCCTGTTGGGCCGATGACGAGCGTGTGGCCGATATCGGCGCGGTGGAAATTGAACCAGAACGACGAGCCCGCACGGGTCTTGAGCAGCGTGACCGCCTCCCCCCAGTGGTTCCCGGACTTGCGACCGGCCGGGAAGGTGTAGAACGGGCTGAGCGCCGCGAAATTGCGCGTGTTGATGACCGCAGGGCGTGCGCGCATCTTGAAGTTGCCGGGAAGCTGCGCCCAGAAGGCGGCTTCCAGTGCGACGTCCTCGCGTGCCATCACCATGCCCGTATCGGCCGCGGCCGATCGGGCGATCGACAGCCGTTCCAACAGCCGCTTCGGATCCTCGTCGATAACCGAAATCGACAGATGATGCTCACCCATGGCGAAGCGGTTCGCCATGAGATCGTCGACACCCTCAAGCAGCTCCTCCGCCTGGCTGACGCCCGCGTCGTCCGACGACACCATCTGCTTGTATTTTTTCGTGAAGCGATCGCTCGCAACCGACTTCACCAGCGGCGCGAAGCTCTGGGTCAGAACAAACGGAAAATTGAGCGTCAGCAGGCTGTTGAACTGCCCGCTCCGTGTGCTGGCGACATATTCGCGCACCCCGAACATGCCGAGGTAATGGGATTTGTGCGGCAAGCGGATCTCGGCCGCTTCGCGACCAAACACGATGCGTGAGGAATAGAGCGCCTGACCGAGCCTGCCGTTGAGCAGTGGGATACGAATGCGATCGCCCGTCAGGATGAAGTGCAACACCTCCATCGGTTCCGAGAACATGACGCCGTTATGTTCGTAGAGCGACAACGCCTCCGGCGCGACGTCGGCGAGCAGCGATTCAAAATCACGGCATTTGTCTGCCATGAGCGTCATCGCGCGATCATCGATCTGTGTGTCGGCCTGCTTCTTCGAGAAAATGCGCCCCACCTGATCGCCGGCCATGCTCGACGGGCGCACAAGGATCGTGACGTAAAACTCGTTATGGTAGAGAACCTTCTCGCGCAGCGTCTCCGCGTACCTGTCCTGCAACTGACGCGCGAAAGCGGAGTGAAAATCGCCTCCGAGAACCGGGTCGGTCGCAGTGCGCACAAGATGCGTCCACATCGCCACGCGATCATCACCGATCGAGCGCCACGCGATGTTGAGCTTGCTATGCCATGTGTTGAGGTCGGAGATGTCGCTGGTCTCGAACGGCCGCCCATCGACGCGGTACATGCGCATGAGCGAGCCGTCTTCGAGCGCGACCAGTGTGTCGTCGGCGTGTCGCGTATAGGGGATGAACTTGATGTCATCCGCCTCACGAAGCGCGATCTTCTTATGCTTCAGCTTGGAATCAGTCATTGCCGGAATGCTTCCGCTTCACGCCTTTGGCGAGGCGAACGGGCGAGTAACTTCCGCCCCCCCAGAACTTGCGATTTTTGGATAGAAAGCCCGTCTGGAACCACAGGCCCCACAGCCGGAACGCGTTAAAGTCGTAGTGACAGATCGCGCGTGCCGGCAGGTAGAGCGTCCCGAACAAGGCCAGGGGGTAGAAGGGATTATGGAATATCCCCCAGAACACCATGCAGACCATGATGATCGGCAGGATCGCCTCGAGCGGCAATCCCATGAACACCGATGGCCTGGTCAGGGCGAGGAACACTCTATCCTCAGCGAGCTTGTCTTCCATGTTACGCCGAGCCGCCCATCCAGCCGACGATCGTCGCGGCCGAGAAGATGATGCCGATACCGATCAGCACCGTGACCGCTTTGCCCCAGTCCATCCGGCCGGTCAGCTTGGCATAGCCGACCGCCATCACGGCAATCACGCCGACGACCGAGGCGACCGTCGTCATCCACGTCTTAATCGTGCCGAGCCCGGTCTCTATCGACGTACCACCGCTCTGTGCGAGGGCGGGCTGCGCGATCGCAACGAGGGCAACCGCACCTGCGATGCCGATAATTTGGCGAGCACGGCGATCAGACATCATCCGGCCCATCGGCTGAGTGAACTTCATACGCGTCTCCATGGCTTGCGTTTACCTCTCGAGGTCGGGGGTGATTTGGATCGGTTCGACTTGCCGAACGGGCGTTGGCTCACGCACCGAAACATCCAGGCCGCGCGACAGCGCGGCCGAGATCAATTCGCGGCTTTCGAGGTTGGCGGACATGATCCGGTCCGCGTCTCCTTCGAACGCCGCGCTAATATGCTGCTCCATTGCCACCTGCGCTTCGACCGCATTGGCAAGGCGCGGGTCAGCCGCAATCCGCTTGGCGTTGCCGCGCAGGAACAGCTCCGCCAGTTCCTCATTCTCGTCCCGCGCGACGTCAGCGCCATGCACCCGCTCCTCGCGAACGATTGCCGGTTCGGACTGCTGATGCGGATACGGTATTAGCGTCCCAGCCCGTTCGTCCGCCCGCTCCGACTCTACAAACGACGCGACCAACTCTTTCGCCACCTCATGACGATTGAGCCCCGACCGAACGATGTAGATCGCATCCGCGACCTCACCTTCCCACTCACCCGCGCGCGCCATCTTGCGCAGATCGTCGGGCTCGTAGCCCGCTTTGGAGAATGAGCTGACCAGCGTCGGGCTTTCGAGCGCACGCTCCAACGCACCGTTGAGCGCCTCGTTGTTTACTTCGAGGCGCTCGTACCGGAACTCCCGTTCCATCGGCTCCAGGTTCGGTGTCAGACTCTTGGAGAGCGCCTTATGGTCCTGGGTATAGACGCTCAGCGTCAGCAGCAGACGCTTGTCGGCACCCGACAACTCCGTGCTGCCTTGCGCTGGCGCTGCTTCTGCAACGGCTTCCCGATCGACATCGGCTGACCGCGCTGGAACGGCCGCTTCGACCGCAACGGCAGCCACGATCGGCGCAACCTGTTCCACGATCGGCGCCAGCTTTGCAGCCGCCTCGCGTTCGCGCCGCGCCTCATCCGTTCGCCGCACATCCGCCATCCGCTCCTGTTCGGCAAAGCTCGGCTCATAACCCCGGACCGTCAGCCCCTCCCGCGATCCGGCCTCCCATACGGCCTTCTTGAACTTGGGCGATCCATCGACGTCGATACCCTCCCAACCATCATGCTTGGCGATCTTCACGAGCGCCGCGACGGTCTCCGGATCCTCCTTCCGGGCAACGATCCGATCGCCGTTGCCCAAGACCTCGATCGATGGATCACCGCGATCACCCGGTCGAAACATGCCCATACGAACGTCGTTGGGGTCTTTTGCCGGGACAACGCGAACGTCGTACCGCTCTGCGAGATCGGGCGGCAGCTTGAAGCCAGCCTCTGCGGCTTCCGGCTCCACGTCCCGCCCAGGCCGTGCGACGATATTATCCACGCTCATTTGAAGACCTCGACTGAGTTGGAAGCGATCTGACCGACCACCCAGCTATCATCGCTACTGGCGGGCTTGGCCGCGCTGGTTGCAGCGGCCGACACAGCGGGCGCACCCGGAATAGGCGGCGCGGCCTGAATCGTGCCCATGCCGCTCGCGGCCGACCACACGCGACCGACATATCCGTTGTGAAAGCCCCGCGTCAGCGTGCCAGTGTTGTAGAGCGAATAGGTCGCAGAAATCGCGTCTAGGCCGCTGTAGTGGCGGCTGGCGAGGCCATAGCCCTCTTGCAGCAGCGACGACGCGAGACGCAGGTTCGTGCACGGATCGAACACCTGTTCAACGCTGACGCCGAGCCGCGCAAAATTGGCCGAGTTGATTTGGGCCAAGCCCACATCGACCGTGTAGCCCTGCGCCATATAGCGCCGAACCAGCGCGGCACCCTCGGCAATAGAGCCGGCCCGCACGCGCGGGCCACGATTGACGTTGATCGCAAGATCGTCGCCGCCACTCTCCGTAACGACGAGCGGCACGACCGCTTCGGTGGCGACCTCGGACGCGCATTGCTGCACCAGCACGGTGAGGGCGGCGACGGCATGCATCATTGCTGCGTCACCGTCTGGTAGCGAGTATCCAGCGAGTAGCGCGACGTGCTGCCGTCGGGCTGGGTCACGGTCATGGTATAACCATGCTTCGCCGACTTCGTTTTAATGCCGACCCCGGTGCAGGACGGAAACCCGCCGCCCATCGCCAGCGCGTTCCACAGCTTCGTGATCGGAGGCACGCACTCCGCGTACTTGGTTGGCGACCCCGGCGTTGCGAGGCATAGGACCACCTGGCAGCCCCAATCTGACGCATACGCCGGTTGGGGTGCCGCGACGGCGATCAAACCGCCCGCGCACAGCGCGATCGCTCCCGTGGCACCGCTCGGCGTATTCAGAACACTTCGCATCATGAACCACCTCCCTGAGAAGCGCGCCAAGCCGCGCTGGCGAAGACGTCCCATTGTGGCGGGGCCTTTGCTGCGGTTTGCAGGACCGAGGCCGGCGCGCTGTGCGCATCGGTCCCGACCGGCGCCGAAGCCGGCGCATCAGCGCTAGCGACGTTGACGATCCAATCTTCTTCCTCCTCGATCGGCCGTGTTCGGTCGATCACTTGACCCGGACGCGCGAAGGCGATGTGCCAATGATTGGAGTGCCCGCGATCCCCCGGGCCTAGCAGCTCGATCAGGTGGATCCCGCTCTGTCCCATGAGCGCGCGGATTTGATCGCGGTTGATCGAATTGACGCCGCCTGCCGGCACGAAATCGACCGCCTGGCCGACCTTGTGCCAGCTATACCGCGCGCCGTAGCTCGCGTTCATAGGGCGGATCGTGTCGGTGATCCGGGCGCCGAAGGCGCGCCGGACCAGCGCGGCGACATTCCAGACCGTCGGCGTACCGCTTGCTGGCGTGCCAGCCGCCCCATCATCGATATGCGCGAGCGAGCAGGCATCGAAAACTGATGAGGGCGTAACGCCGTAGGTCGCAAAGTCGCGTCCGCTGATCGCAAGTGGTCCCGCTACGAAATCCGCGCCCAACGTGATGAGATCGCGAACGGTCGCTTCAGCGTCGGCTTCGGCTTCGGTAACGGGCTCACGGCTGAGCGCTGCGCCTGCATGTACCGAGATCGCATAAGGCGTTGGCAGCGGCGTCACGCCACCTCCGAGCCCTGCGGCGCAGAGGTGGATCGCCTTTGCCGTGAGACCCACTGGAAGCATGACCACCTTCCACCAACCCAGTACAAATTTGATCCTATTCTATAATTGACGGAAGTGGCAACACGCAATCGCAAGGTGGCAATGACGTATCTGGTTATTGCGATTTCGAAATTGCTTCCGCTGTCGCGCTCTCGCCCGGTTGCCGATTGGGGTGGCCTGGCGTAGAAAATCTCTTTTTTTTGGGGTGACGGCGCGAAGCGTCGCGGTCTCAGGATAATGCGCTTCGCGTAAAGGGCAGAAGATTGGGCAAAAGCGTCGCTTTCCTCGCGCAAACACCGGGCTCGGCGACGATCGAAAACCAACAATCGTGCCTCAACCCTGATGACATCGAGGTCCTTGCGGGCCGCAAGACGTTCAGCCAGCTCAGCGAGCTGCTGGAGCGCAAGGGCATCGGCCTTGAGGCCGGTGATCGCGTCAAAGTCCATGATCTCTCCTGCCTCGCGATCGCAACCCCCATGCTCGTGCGAGCGATAGCCAAGCTGCTTCGGAATGGCGTCAGCTTTGAAATCTGTACGCCCCGGATTATTGTCGAGCCCGGCGCCGATGATAAACTCCACGCGATGCTTGATGCACTCGACAGCCATTACCGGCACCTACACGGCATTAAGACGCATCCTGCCGAGATGTCGTCCCCAGGTCGCAAGCAATTGCTAGGTCCCGACAAATTACCGGAAATCCGCGAACGACTGAGCGCTCCAGGTGCGACCGCCACGGACGTCGCCCAAGAGCTAGGCGTCGCCCGGTCCACGCTCTTCAACTACCTCGAGCGATACGACCTCGACCGCCGCGCTGGTCGGGAGAAGAAGGGCGTAAACCGGCTTCCCAAGGACAGCGGCGATGACAGTCATGTCGCGGAAAGTGACCGGGATGAGACTGCCGGCTAGGACGCGATCGACCCGGCTTGACGGCAGCGCGCTTCGTTCGGCAAGCTCGTCCTTCGATAGCCCCATTTCGCCGAGCAAGGCTTGAACTCGGTCCGCAAAACGCGTTCGCACCTCTGCGCTATCCCGCACAGCTATCCCTTCTGCCCCCGATGCCGTGGTGGGTTCCGTCTGAGGGCGGCTCGACACCCTGGTCATGCCGCTAACGACGAACGGACGAGCGACATGTCGAGGGGACCCGGCTCGTCCCAACGGCCCTCCGGTCTGATCGCCATCATCGGATCTATCCCGAACCGGATTTCGAGCGGATCCGCGGTCAGCTCCGCGACGATCTCGACATATTCCACGTCTGAGAACCAGAAGGGCGGGCGTTCCGGGATGACATCAAAACCCAGACGCTGCCAAAATCCGACCAGGTCCGAGCGTGAATGTCCGTATATCCGGCGGAAGCCCTTCCGCGAACAGTGAGCCAGCGCCGCTTCGACCAAAAGACGCGATAAGCTCCGGCTTCGATACTCGCGGCGAATGGCAAGGCGTTCGAGCTTCGCAAAATCCCCGAAATAGCGGATGCGGATGCACGCAGCCGGATCATCACCGACATAAGCCAGAAGCTGTGTCGCACAAAAATCGTTGCCGTCGAACTCTTCCTCGTAAGGGCATGCCTGTTCAGCCTGGAAGGTGGCGGAGCGGACCCAGAAGACCTTGGCCATGTCCTCGATCGAGCGTGCCACGCCGACGTGCACATGCCCCCGACGTACGCGTTCGATGGTCCGGGCTATATCGATCGGTACGGCATCGTGCGGGCATGCCGCAACCAAATGGGCAGAGGCCCCGGGGAACATCTCCTGAGCCGGACGGAAACCGACAGCACGTTGGATGCTCGCCGAAGCATCCGTCGCTCCGTACGAGAATATGGCGCAGCCCTCCGGACAAAGTTCGCGAAAGAGCCGCGCTATGGGCTCGAACATGCGGATCAACAGCCCCGGCGCGACGATCAGCCAGATCGCGATGGCCGATGGTTTTTCGCCTGCCGAGCAGATCCATGCCGGGTCGGGTCTGCTGCCATCATACCGGCCGGTCATCAGCGCCCATGCTCCGTACGCATTGAGCGGGAGGTAGGCGAAGATGCTCGCTACCCCATCTTCCCCAGGCACGGTTACGGATCGGACGATATCAGGGTTCTTCTCGAGCATTCGGGCAACATGGACGCCGTCCGCCAGAGGACGCAGCGCGCGCACCTCATCTATCATCTTCATGGTGCTGCCGGAAGGGAGCCGCTGCAGCCGGACTTGCCGACGGTGATTACGCGCGATGAGCACACCCATGCGCTGGTTGAAGCAACCATCCCAGAAAGAGGTCGGTTGGGAGCCTATCGGATTGCCAACGTCTTGAAACATTCCATATCCCCGGGGCTGTCGTGCGAACGGCGTCGTAGCGGAGGTGATATTGCGAAGGCGTCTGACTGACAGGCTCACAAAAGTTGAGCCACGTGTTCCAGGGGTGAACACTAAACACCATGCCGAGTTCGCTGACCTGCAATGGGACGACGTGAGGCTGTTCCGGGCCGTCCAGCGGCTCGGCAGCATGCGAAAGGTCGCTTTAGATTACGGGGTCGTGGTCAACACGATACGGCGCAGGATCGAGCGCACTGAGGAAAGGCTCGGTCTGACCCTGGTACATCGCAGCGCCAACGGGATCGTGCTAGCCGAGGACGGAGAAAAGCTCCTAAGAATTGGCGAGGCGATGAGCCAAGCCGCAGAGTGGGATCTTGCAGCGAGTAGCAAGGACGTTCTCGTGAAGCCTGGAGAGCTCACCATCGCTTGCACCGAGGGTATCGGAACATTGTGGCTCACGCCGCGGATGTCGAGGCTGCAGGCGGTCCTCCCCGAAATGACCATTGGTCTGGATTTTGACTACAACCTTGAGCGCGACCGGACCCACGAGGCCGACATCTGGTTGACGTATGAACAGCCAACGCAGGCGGATCTCATTGCCTCGAAACTGGCCACGATTCATTTCGCTGTGTATGCGAGCCAGAGCTACATTCAGCGCCATGGCATCCCATCAACGATGGACTCGCTTAAAGATCATCGGGTCGTGGAGCATGTCAGTCCTGGTGTGCGCTCGGAACTTCTCGACTTCCTAATTGGTACGGAACGTCCCCAAGGCTTCATCGCGATGCGAACCAACTCGTCGCTATCTCAGCTTTGGTCGGTCACGAGGGGGGTTGGTATCGGTGCACTGCCGACATTTGTCAGCGAAATCACAAGTGCTGCGGCTCTCGTACCTCTGGAATTGAGAATACGACGGGAGCTCCGCCTCGTATATCGTTCCAAGGCCAAGCCATCTCCAGCCATTCTTGCGACAGTAAAATGGCTCCGTGAGTGTTTTGACCGAGCGATCCATCCCTGTTTCGCCGATACCTATATCGATCCGAAGACCTTTCGCCGGGACTCTAGCGATACCAACATCGTCAACATTTTCCCGGATACCTTCGACGAGATCAATTGACGAGGCTTAGCCTCATATCGCGCCCAGCCCCTTGGCTACTCGTCGGTAGGACGCAATAAGTCCCAGATCTCCAGACCTAACGCTGCCGAGAGCTTTATCATCATGTCCAGCGTCGGGTTCGCACGGCCCCTCTCGATCGAGGACAGGTAGCCGATCCCGATCCCCGTACGCTTATAGATGTCGGTCTGGGTAAGCCCGAGCACCTTCCGTCGCGCCTTGACGCGCGCTCCGAAGGCAAGCGCGGCCGGCTGGATGATGTCCTCCAGGTGAAGTCTTGTCGTCATTCAAAGGTCTCGTGCCGGCGCGATCACGGCTACAAGTCCGTGCCCATCTTGTGACACCTTAATGGACGGCACACCGATATCCAAGGAGGCCCCAACCACGGGGTAGCAGGCTCCTCCCGGGGTCAGTACATAGAACGGATCCAGATATGCGCTACGCGCTGGCGGGTCGGCTCAGGCGGCGCAAACATCCGTTTGTCGTACATCCGCGATGCCGACAGGGTTTTCCGCCGTCATCGATGCCTTCTGGGACAAAGCGGTCGCTAAAGGTTTCGGGTGCGAACGGCGGGATCGATTAGAAGCGACGCTCGCAGCGTAAGGCTGCAGACGGCAAACGCTCGAATGTAGCCGCCTCGGGGCCGCCTTTAAGGTAGATACGCTCGAACCTATTTTCCGCTTTGCCCGATCGCTCGCAACCACTCGCGTTGAACCGTTCCCAGACACCCGTTTGTTGAACGCTCTCCTGCCTAACTATCTGTGACCGAGTGGTTTTGCAGCATCTAAGGGGACGAGGAAGCCCCTGGCCAGAAATTGTCCTCAGGCAGTCAGCATGGATATGTCAGTCAACTATGGACCCAAGATGGCGATCCGGACGAGAATGCAGATCGCTGGGATAACAGACAGATCGGGATCGGCCGTGGCGCTGATCGGCTATGCGTGGATCTCGACCGGCGACCAGAAGCTGCCGCTTCAGCATGATGCGCTGAATCTAAGTGCCGACGATAAGTTGGTTATGTGGAAGCTCGACCGGCTCGGCCGCTCGATGAGCCACCTGATCGAGAAGGTCGGCGAGCTCGCGGCACGTGCCGTGGGCTTCCGTTCGCACACCGAGCAGATCGACACCACCACGTCGGGCGGGAAGCTGGTGTTCTACATCTTCGGCTCGCTCGCCCCGTTCGAACGCGAACTTATTTGCGAGCGTACTAACGCCGGGTCGAAAGCTGCGCGGGAACGAGGGAGAAACCTCTGTTCTGATGCAAACGAGCGCTGCTTCCTCTTGAAAGTCGTGATTGTAAAAAGATTGTATTCGGTAGTACGCATATGCAGCATAGCGCCGTTCCCGCAGTTCAGTATAATGCGGAAGCGACAGCGTCATTCAAGCCAGCCGGGGGCGGCACCTTATTATGACTAAAAATGCCGCTTTAACGTCAGCGACCGATAGGGCGCATGAGCAGCTTGGCGTGCGATTTGATCGCAAGTCACTTACTGACGTTATCAACACCGCGCTTAGCAAAGTCGCGTTTCCCACCTTTTACGTAACATGTAATCTCAATCATTTGCGCGTCTTGCAGTCTGACGACGCTTTTCGAAAAGCTTACCGCAAGGCCTCAGTAATAACGCTAGATAGTAGGCCTATCCAAATAGCCTCGCGTGTTTACTTCGGAGAGTATCTACCGCTTGTTACCGGCGCAGAACTGTTTTCCGCACTATTTTTAAAACTGCGCCCAGCCGTAGACCGGCCCTTTTTTATCTGCAGCTCGAATGATACCGGATGCAGGCTACGCAAGAGTTTGATCGATCGCGGGTTCGATACCGATGCCGTTGAGGTCTATTCTCCCCCCTTTGGCTTCGAGCGCGATGCAGCTATCAACAGGGCAATGCTTTCTCGAATCCAAAGGCATCGTACTACCCACTTATTTATGGGGGTAGGTGCACCTAAATCAGAGCTTTGGGTCGCCCATAATCTCTATGCTCTACCACCAGCGCACATTTTTTGCGTGGGCGCCGCTCTTGACTTTACTGCCGGCTTGAAAAGTCGTGCTCCTATTTGGCTAGGCCGGATCGGATTCGAATGGCTTCATCGTATGATGGCCGAACCAAGTCGATTAATGCCACGATACGCGGGAGATGCTATCGTTTTTGCGAAAATACTATTTGGCCAAAAACTTGTGAAAGTCTCTTTATAAATCGCTCGCCAAGATACAAATACATTCCTCAAACTGCGAGTAAAATATGAAGATTGTCGTATTCGGATTGGGCTATGTCGGGCTTTCCAATGCCGTGCTTTTGGCGCAGCATAACGAGGTAATCGCAGTAGATGTATCTACCGAACGTATTGAAATGGTAAATGCACGCAAATCGCCAATTGTCGACGCCGATATGGAAGGATTCCTTAAAAGTCAATCCATAAATATTGTCGCGACACTCGACGCACGAAAGGCAGTTCGGGGGGCTGATTATGTTATTGTTGCCACGCCAACAAATTATGACTCACGTACGAATAAATTTGATACGTCATCAGTCGAGTCGGTCATCCGTATAGCGGTCGCTGAAAATCCTAATGCTACAATCGTCGTAAAATCGACAATTCCGGTCGGATTTATTCAAGATATACGGCGCCGATTAGGTTTTTCGCAAATCATGTTTAGTCCCGAGTTTCTCCGCGAGGGAAAGGCTTTATACGATAATCTTTATCCATCACGTATAATTGTCGGTGATCACTCGGAAAGCGCGAGAAAGTTTGCTTACCTGCTAAATCAAGGTGCCTTGAAACCAAATATAGAAATACTTTTCACCGATCCGAATGAGGCAGAGGCAATCAAACTCTTTGCTAACACGTATCTTGCAATGCGCGTAGCATTCTTCAACGAACTTGATAGTTATGCCATTGCGCATAGTCTAGACACTGGCCAAATCATAGAGGGCGTAGGACTTGATCCGCGGATTGGCCTACATTATAGTAATCCGAGTTTCGGCTATGGTGGGTATTGTCTACCTAAAGATACCAAGCAACTTTTAGCAAATTACTCCGATATACCTCAAAATATAATTCGGGCTATCGTCGAAGCAAATCATACAAGAAAGGACTTTCTTGCAGAGCAGATTATCAAAATGAATCCGAAAAAGGTTGGTATATTCCGCCTTGCCATGAAATCCGGATCTGATAACTTTCGGCAGTCCTCCATTCAAGGCATCATGAAACGGATCAAAGCCAAGGGAATTAAGATTATTATTTATGAGCCTGAATTACACGAAGAAGAATTTTTTGGGTCTAGAGTTGTACAAGATCTGTCAACCTTCAAACTTGAGTGTGACGTGATTGTGGCAAATAGAATGACCGATGCTCTTGACGATGTGCGTGGTAAAGTATTCACTCGAGATATATCCGGGTTGAATTGAATAAAATACCAATCTCCTGAATCATTTCATGATAGCTTCGGCTATCATTCTCTTATATTTTGCGGCTAGGATGCCGACAAGTATATGCGCGTCCGTCATGTAAGCTGTGACCGGCGCGAAAAGCCCGAAAACGCTAATCCACAGGCCAGGCTCGCTGATATTCTTAACGGCACGGCAGAGGTCCCGCGAGCAGGCTTGGTGGACGCCCATGTGGACTCGGTGCGGGTCGCGATGCACGAATGTCGGCTAGAGCTAGCTCGGCAGTGAATACCACGCGGGCGGGGCTGGCGGCGTAGTCACAAATTCAACCACATTTTGCCCGTAATATAGTAACTAGGAGTTGGGTGTCGAAGTGGTGGCCATGCACGTAGGTTGGTGGGGACCTTGAGGAGTTGACTTAAAGTCCTTGTACGGTTCCTACGGTATCGCAGCAGATGTTGACCATGGAAATTAGTATCCAGATTGCAGAGCATGCGCGTAGCCGGACGGGAAGTTGATGGGTGCCTGCGCCGTCGAGCGTCAGCACAAGCCAATTACCGGCAATATTATACCGCAACCAACTGAACCTTGTTCAAGGTTATTAAATGATGTAGTCTAGGCAATCTGTTTTTGGGTACAGCGTGTGTGTCCTACAATAAGCGTTACGGCGTCTGGCGGTGATTGCTCATACATATCGGAAGGATGAGCAAGCCAGAGTCTTGCGCCATGCATATCTCACGTGACAATGATGGCAGTACCATCAGAGTAATACTAAGCAGTTGTATTTATAATTTGCCAATAAATCATGGTCCACGCTTCAAAGCCGTGTTGCATAGGACAATTATTCCGGCCAGTGTAATGGTGCTCAAATAGAATATTCTCGATGGTGCCGTATCAATGTTTCAAAGCGTGGTAAATGCTCAAATATTGTGACTAGGTCTTCGCATATGGATATCACAAGTAGGGACCTTAGCAAATAATGTTATTTATGCAGAAATGAATCCAGTCTACCATCTATAAAAGCATGTCCGGCTTTCAGCCGCTTACGAGGTCGACGACTCACCGAAGATATGACCGAGGTGTTGCTGCGTTCGATGTTGGCAATCACGGCAACCTTTACCAGTCAACAACCGGTTGGCCATTGGTGTTTGCGAATGTTTTCCAGCTACTATGATCGGATCTTGTCGCGTTGCAGTGAAGCCATGTGGGAACGCAATAATACATAAAACTATTCATGCGATGGCTGCAAATACGCTAATCCAGAGGCCCATCCCCATTCAGATATTTTCACAGAAGCTACTGTTTGCTCGCTTATGCTTAAACTACTATGCGTCCAGCAGCGACGGGAGGACTTAATGCGGCTCGATTATCTAGACGGATGGCGTGGGATCGCCATTATCGTCGTACTTCTTGGGCATTTCGCCCCGGGGATACCGCAAGCCGGGGCTCTGGGAGTCGATCTTTTTTTCGTCCTCAGTGGCCGTTTAATGGCAAAGATTCTAATTAGAGATCGATATCCACTTTCCGATTTCTTCGTTCGGCGCTTTTCACGGGTCTACCCCGCATTGTTTGTTTTAGCGACAGTAATGCTCATATTTTCTATAATAGGACGGGCGCTTGGTAAGCATTACAATTCATTAATTACAAATATAGATTACGTCTCGGCACTAACCTTTTGGTTGAACTACAAAGTTGCCTTCATTGGGGAGGCCGGTGCTCTTTCGCATATCTGGTCTCTGTGCGTCGAAGAGCACAGCTATATTATTCTCGCATTTATGGCAGCCGTTGCTAGTCGAAGTGAGAAGGTCGGCGGGGTCGCTTTTCTGATCGCTGCCGCCGCGGTTTTGAATGGCTTTTTACTCAGTCAACATGGCGGCACCGAGCATCAGATTTTTTGGAGAACTGATGTCCGTTTAGCGCCGCTGTTCTTCTCATTTGCGTTCTACCTTGCTTCAGACCGAGCGAAGAGGGTCATGAGCGCTCTGTGCCTTCCCGCTTTCGTGATTGGTTGCATCCTGCCGTTCACTGAATTCCCGATGGCCATCCAGGTTGCGGCGACCGCCGTTCTCCTCGCGCTATCAGTGAACGGTTTGGACGGCGCGGCGGATACTATCCGCCGCGTATTAGAACATCGTCCTCTCCGCTACATCGGCATTATCAGCTACTCGCTGTACCTTTGGCAGCAGCCGTTCTTCACTATGCACGAGCGAATCAGTTCGGCGCTTTTGTTGCCGGCCGTCGTTGTTTGTGCGCTCGCTAGCTACTACTTAGTTGAGAACCCCGCCCGTGCGTACATCAACGAGCATTGGTCTAAGCGTCGCAGAGCCAAGGTGAAATAGCTGGCGTTTTGCAAAATGTCCGCCTTGAACGACGCGGAAATCAATCCTTATCCGGCATCGGTGAGATACCTACGGCTACCCCTTGCTATCAAAATTCTGATTTTCTAGCTGGGCTCGGCGTACAATATCACATGCAAAGCATTGAAAGGCACACCGTTGGCATCAGTTGTACCGTCCGATAAATCGCCAACAGTTCAGCTCTATGGGTTGGACCTACTCAGATTCCTTGCCGCTATTCTGGTAATGGTCTATCACTTAACCTATGACACGTGGGCGGATCCGAGGCTTCGGCGTACTGACGGAGGTATAACCTTTGGCGTATATCGCTATCTTGAACAATACACTGGGTCAGGATGGATTGGTGTTCAAATATTTTTCGTCATTAGCGGGTTTGTGATTGCGTATAGTGCCAATGGAAAAGACGCTTGGAATTACGGGGCTAGCCGCTTTCTACGGCTAGTGCCTGGCCTGTGGGTATGCGCAATTGTTTCCCTGCCATTTTTAATTGTATCCGGAGTTCCCTTATCACGAATGGCAATATCATTTGTGAACACTCTATTAATTCAGCCATTTGGGCCGCACGTGAGCTCGGCATTTTGGACGTTACCTATAGAAATAGCGTTCTATGCGACAATGTCATTACTAATTATCATTGGTAAATTTCAGAGAATACAGACATACGGCATTGTACTTGGTAGCATAAGTTCGCTATTTTGGATGCTACACGTTTTTCTTGATGATAAATTGGGACTTCGGCACGTGGTGTTTGGTATGAACCCCGCGACGCAACTTCTACTTTTTCAGCACGGATGCTTCTTCGCTCTGGGAATACTTATGTGGCTGGGGACGCAGGTGGGGTGGAACTTGATTAGAATGACTGGGTGTGCCTGCCTTATGATAACTGGGGTAGTCGCGATATTTGGTGAAGTTGACAAGAGTTACCTTTGGACAAGCATTCGCCATAGCCCTCTCGTTCCAACCACAATCTGGCTGGGTGCACTCGTCACGATATTCATTTCTGCAACGTATAATATTCACGTTGTTCGTTTAATTGGTAATCAGAAGCGCATAGTAAAAGTGCTAGGGCTGACGACATATCCGCTCTATTTGATACATCAGCCTGTTGGCATTTGGCTGGCTTACTCGTGCTTGAAACGCGGCATTGAGCCCCTGCCTTCTCTGATCATCGCATCGGTAGCTTCTATTGGAATCGCCATTTGGGTCGCTACTGTGCTAGAACCGCGGTTGCGCGGGTGGATGAGTAGTTGGCTGAACCACATTCGCTCTAAATTACCGGCAGAAAGTATCTTGTTCAGGAAAGGGAAGTTAGTAGAGTTAGGGTAACGATAGCATCGAGAGAAACCACGGTGGTGTTTCGCTCTAAGCCCAAAAACCCTTCAAACCGCTAGCGCACGGCACGTATTGGATAGGAACAGTTACCGCCTGCGTGTTGTTGCCCCCTAAACGTTCGACAGTGAACCGCCCCGGGTATGCCGGAGGCCTTGGGTTGTGAGTCATGCTGCCGTATCGATGTTGTCTGCCGCAGCATAATATTGGTGTTCGGCTTCGGCAGGCGGGATGGTGCCGATGGGCTCGAGTAGCCGACGATGATTGAACCAGTCGACCCATTCCAGCGTGGCATATTCGACAGCTTCGAAGCTGCGCCATGGCCCACGCCGGTGGATCACCTCGGCTTTGTACAGGCCGTTGTTCGTCTCGGCCAAAGCGTTGTCATAGCTGTCGCCGACCCTGCCGACCGACGGCCTGCCGACCGACGGCTCGATCCCGTCCTCGGCCAGTCGCTTGGTGTATTTGATAGACACGTATTGTGACCCGCGGTCGCTGTGGTGAATCAGGCCGCCACGGTGGACCGGCCTGCGTTCATGAGGCGCCTGCTCGAGCGCATTCAGGACGAAGCTGGCATGTGCTGTCCTGCTGGCACGCCATCCGATCCGGCGGGCGTAGGCGTCGATGACGAAGGCGACGTAGACGAACCCCGCCTAATTCGCGACGTAGGTGAAGTCCGACACCCACAGCATGTTCGGCGCTGAGGCGTAGAACTGCCGGTTGACGTGATCGCGCGGGCACGGCGCCGCTTTATCGCTGGTGGTCGTGCGCACCGGCTTGCCGCGAATTACCCCTGCCAAGCTCATGTTGCGCATCAGCCGTTCCACGGTAAAACGGGCAATCACGAAGCCCTCCCGCATCGTCTGCCGCCAGACCTTGCGCACGCCGTAGACCGCGAAGTTCTCGGCGAACACACGGGCTATCTCGGGTTTGAGGGCCGCATCCTGCCGCGCCCGCGCGGACAGACGCGTTGGATCCTGTCGCTGCGCGACGTGCTCGTGATAGGTGGATGGGGCGATCGGCAGAACGCCGCAGACCGGCTCGACCCCATAGGCATCGCGGTGATCGTCAAAGAAAGCGATCATCGGCGGAACGGGCGGTCGAGCTCCGCCTGCGCGAAATATGCCGACGCCTTACGCAGAATCTCGTTAGCCTGCCGCAGCTCGCGGACCTCGCGTTCCAGCGCCTTGACCTTGTCAGCGACCTCGGCCGGGACACCGGCACGCTTGCCCCTGTCGACCTCGGCCTTCTTGACCCACTCATGCAGCGTCTGCGGAACGCAGCCGATCTTTTCGGCAATCGATACCACGGTCGTCCATCTGGACGGATAACCCCGCTCGTGATCGAAAACCATCCGCACCGCTCGCTCGCGGACCTCCGGCACAAACTTGTTCGTCGTCTTGCTGGTCATGGCTCCACCTTCTCAGGAGTTGGAGCCTCTGACAAACCCGGGGCGGTTCACAGGCGAGCAGATTGCCTTTGCGTTGAAGCAGGCCGAAGCTGGCACACCGGTGGCCGAAGTCATCTGGCGAATGGGGATTTCGGAGCAGACGTTCTATCGTTGGGAGAAGGTGTACGGGGGTCTGGGCAGCGGAGAACTGAGGCGTCTGAAGCAGCTTGAGGATAAAATCCGGTAGCTGCAACAGCTGGTTGCGGACCTCAGCCTCGACAAACATACACTGCAGGACGTTCTGGCAAAAGCTCTTACGCCTGGACGATGACGCGAACTCGTCGCGTACGTCCAGTTGTCCCATGCCGTCAGTGAGTGGCGCAGTTGCTTGGCGCTCAGCGTCGAGCGGTCGTCGGTGCGCTACATCTCGCACAAGCCGGACCAGACACCGCTGGTGATGCGCATCCGTGATCTGGAAGCGACGCGGAGGCGCTATGGCTATTTGCGGATCTACATCCTGCTGCGACTGGAAGGATGGGTCGTGAACCACAAACGCGTCTATCGGCTATATCGGAATGATGGACCGAGCCTTCGGTTCAAGAGGCCAAGGCGCAACGCCAGCGCTGCCAACCGCGAACGCCAACCTGCGGCACTGGCGGCGAACGAGATGTGGGCGATGGATTTCGTCTCGGACGCCCTGTTCGACGGCCGGCGGTTAAGAGCGCTGACCGTGATCGACGCCTTCACCCGCGAAGCGCTGGCGATTGACGTCGACCAGGGGATCAAGGGCGAACAGGTCGTCGCCGCGATGGCACGGATCTCGTCTATCTGCGGCGTGCCCAAGACTATTTGCGTGGACAATGGTCCGGAGTTCATCTCGAAGGCGCCGGACCGCTGCATGTACGAGAACGGCGTGACGCTAGACTTCAGTCGACCAGGCAAACCGACCGACAATGCCTTCGTGGAACCGTTCAAAGGCCGCCTTCGCGACGAGTGCCTGAACGTGCATTGGTTCCTGTCCATCGCCGACGCCCGAACCAAGATCGAAGCCCGGCGATGGGATTATAACGAGAGCCGTCCTCATACATCGCTTGGCTGGATGACGCTGGTCGAATATGCTGGTGCAGCGGCCGCAAAGGCAGCCGAATGAACGCCGGAAACTCACCCTCAGGTTGGATGACAAACCGGTGGCCCCTCACGGCTAAAACCAGGATCAACGCGCTCGCGCATAGCGAAAGCCATCTTGAATATTTTCCGTAGCGTCGCAACCGCCTACGTCAAACTCGCTGCCAAGCTCCTGTCCGTCGCTATTATAGCGACCGCCGTCGGCGTCTGGTACGCTAGGTAGGCGTTGAAGAAAGAATATCCAGATGTTCGAAGTCGGCTATAATTGCCGATTGAGCATATTGACGGGCAGCTTCAACTAAACATCGCGGAACAGGGGCGCTTACCCCGCTTGAGATAGCGGTTACGGCAGCACAAATACCTAACAAATCTCCAGGTACAATGAGCCACGGGTAATCGTCACCTAGAAAGTTGGGGACCTCCCCGATTTTGGATATGATACATGGCGTTTCCTGGGAGATGCTTTCGAGCATCACCAAAGGAAAAGCATCAGCGTAGCTTGGATATATTGTTGCAAGGGCGCCTCGATATATCCTTGCAAGATCTGCAGGATCTGACACAGGGCCTTCATACGTTATAGTGCCATCTAACGATTTCCTACGAATCTCTTCTGCTAACTTCTGCAAAACCTCTTTTGATCCCTGCCCGAAAAGACGTAGGCGTGGTTTGGGTTGGTTGAGTAGCGCCCAAGCGTCTACTAGATCGAAGATGCCCTTTTCGCGCGTGATCCGCCCAACATAAACAAAGTCTTTACGCGCTTTATCGTGAGGTACTGCAAGCCCGCCGAAGGCGGGATGAAGAATGGTATGGATCTTAAATGTATTGAGGCCAAAAAATACCTGACGCTGATTCTCAGATATTATTAAAACCCTTCTTGTCATATTTCTCAATATAAAAAACGTAATCCAGCGGAGGTAAGGTACCTTTAGATGTTGCCACGTATCCGACACATGGGCGATCACATAAATCCGCCGCCAAAAGACACGCAAAAAAGGAAGAAACGCGATATCCAAGAAACTGCCATACTGGGCGACTACTGCTTCTTGCCTTCCAGGCCCTGAAGCCTTCACGGACCGCACAAGCCGCGTAAAATATGACGATACTAACCGCTCACCCCTGTTGCGTTCGTGAGCGTGGTACTGCCGACTACCAATGAGGGCAGCGAGGTTTTCATTAAATAGTTCTACGCCGCCTCGAGTATCGCGGCAGTGACGCGAGAACAATATTAATTCTACCGACATAAGTTTAACTGCCACCCTTTTTTGCAACAGCCGCTATGGCGAACCGCCAGGCGTCCAATGCCTGCCCATTAAATGCGACGGCAGAGCGTCTAGCTGCTAAGCTGACTTCCCGAAGCTTTTCAGGATTGGCTGCTTGTTCAAATGCGTTGAGTAATCCGGCGTCGTCCGCATAGACCCACCCGTTGTCGTCATGCCTAATCAGATCTTTTGCTGCCTCCGAATGAGGAGAGGCAATGACAGGAACGCCGGCGTACATTGCCTCGTTGGCGACATATCCCCAGCTGTCGTGAAGCGTCGGGAATAGCATTATGTCAACTTGCTGAAATAGCTTTGCTTTCTCTGCAGTACCTACCGATCCAATGAAATTAACATTTTTCCAAGAACTATTTTTGAGCTCCTGGATAAAGGCGTCACCTGCGGGCAAAGGTCCCGCAATAATAATATTGAGACGGTCTTCTAGATTTAGCCGCCGACGCGCTTCCAAAAATTCTGTGATGCCCTTCCGGGGCGAAATGTAACCAATAATACACGCTGTAAGCTCTACTGTGTGTTCTTTTCTAAGATGCAGAGAGGGCAGCATATTTTCAGGCCCGTACTCTGCCTCTAACGGATAATACTGAGAGGAAGTAACTCCAGCCACGCCCCAGCTCTTCGCCTCACGGACGCCAGATTTGGAGTAGCATATGGCAAAGTCACTAAGTTTTACTAATAGACCTAACAGAGACCTAAGGAGAATGTTGGCATATTTACTTAGTTTTCCACCGGACCGAAAGAAATCGTAATCTTGGCCGATTGTTACTAAGCAAAGCACGGGTATTCTCTGGAGCTTCGCAAAAATAGCAGCCATGAGGTACGTAGGAAATTCTAAAATATTTGTACAAATTACAACTACGTCGGCATCTCTTGACGCGTCCCGAGCAGCTCTCGGGCTAAACGTAAAACGTTTTCCTCCTAGGACAACTGTCCAATGTGGCGGATCTAGGCTCTCAACGCCTGTTAACTCCTGCGTTTCCCAAACTCGATTTGGGTCATGTGCACCCGCGACGTAGTAGATCTTGATTTGATAGCTCGGCATTAGCTCCTGAAGGAGCGCGATACGGTAAGGAGCGCGCGACGGTTGTAGAAAGCTGATCCTCAGCCTCGAAGCTTCCTTCGCTGCCATACGTGTTATCCTTACGTCAATGATCAAGGTGCATATAGAGCTCGCCTGCGAAAGAGAGCAACGACGTTCTTTCCAATCAGTAGAACAACTACCCCAGCTTGCAAAATTATCACAAGAGCGGAAACTGCGATGGGCTCGGCAAATGATGTCAGGTTGGCCGGATCGATACGCAGCCCGTTTGGTGCGGCAAATAGGTAGATGCCAGGTCCAAGCACCGCTGCGGTAGCGCATACCCTCAGCTCTTGGCTGCTTAGTATGAAGGTTGTTTTAAAGAACTTACCAACGCTCCACAGATAGAATCCAGCGACGGTCCAAGAGGAAATTGAGAGTCCAGCGCAAACCCATTCGAGCCCAAGATGAGCCAGTCCAACGGCGGAGAATACGGCTAGACACGTCGCTCCCGCCGATATTCGAAGGCTAACGTGCGACCGCTCGGTGGCAATCAGCGTGCTATGGCAGACGCCAATGACGGCAGTGGACATAATGGTTGGAGAGAGGATCAAACCGGCCATCGTTAGATGGATAAAATCTTTCGGAAGCAAAAGCGGGGTAGCGACAGTGAAAAACGCGCACGCACTGACGAATACGATTGCCATCATGCCTACTGTTAACGACAGTATCCGCCTTACGGATTGCTCCAATTTTGTACGTTCACTAGCCGATGCACTCAGGACCGGAACAAGAACGTTCGAGATAGGGTTAAAAAACAGGGATGTCGCAAGATCCAAAACGGTTCGGGCCATTCGGTATACGCCAGCTGCGGCTACGCTAGCTAAGCCGCCTAATGCAACGTCTACTGAGCGTAGACCGACCTGCCCAAGTAAGGCAGTGCCTATTGCTGGAAAAAGCAGGCGCACCATTTCGCCGACTGAGCCCTTTCGCGGAATATTTGTAAAAGGTACACGAGCAAGAGAAAGGCTGATCGTAGATGCCGTAAAACTATTAATGATCAGTTGGACGGGAAGCGCCCAAACTGCGTAATTTGTAGACGCAACAGCGACACATGCTAGGCCCGCAATCGCAACGGCGACACTCCGCCGTAACGCTAGGCTGGAAAATTGCATTCTTGAGAAAAGCACGGCTTCCGAGACGCATCCAGCTCCATAAAATAATGGTACTACCGCTGTCGCTGCCATCATTAGACCAATCTGTGGGGCCCCTGCCAACTTTGAGGCCAGGGCAGCTCCTCCGATAATGATCAAAGACATCAAACTCGCTATTATGATGCAGGCGGCATAGGCCGCGTCAGTGTAAGTCGTGTCACGAGCATGTAGTCTGATTAAAACCTGATTTGCGGCTTGAATGCCAGCTCCAAGAATCACTGCGGGAGCTATAGCTATGGCTGCTTGACCAAAACCTAAAGCACCAAGCCGTTTCGCAATAATTATAAATACGATAGCTTGAACCGCACGCTCAAATAAAATTTGACCAAGTGTCCAAATCCCACCTTTAATTGCTTTGCCTTTGATGCTCATAAAGGTTTTGTAATCCCATGATATTAGGACTTACTTCGTAAGTCGCATCAAGACATTAAATGTGATAAACGAGCACAATGAATCGGGCAATCTGGTCTTGTGCGTGGCTAAATGATATTATCAGGCTTTTCAAATCTACCGTTCGCCGTTACCCCAACATAAATACCGAATAGGGCAACGGTTTTAATCGACATAAATGCTCCGCCAAATAATGCTGAAGAAGTTATGTATATTGCTGCCATCGTGGGAACATACGAATATCCCTTGAACTTGCCCGCCGTAATACCGCTAAATATTGCTAGCGCGATTAAGCAGCCGGCAATTGTCGAATAATATATAATCCGTAAGATACCGCTGTCGCCAAACTGATCTGTCGCAATATTTCCCAATATAAGCTCGGGTAGCGGATTTCTGTTCGTCTCCGCTATCGTTACTGATAGTCTAGACATTGTGTCGCCTAAGCCATTTGCAATCTGAAAACTATAGAACAGATATGCTGAAAATAATATTACCGCGGGAACAAAGTATGCAATACGCCGGGACCACATCGGCTCGGGGATAAAGGCGATTATCCGAAATACCACAATTAGACCGACGCCGAGGCGGGAGTCTGAAACCATTGCGAGCAGCAAGCACATCAATATTGAGAAGTTCAACTTGAATGAATTGGCACGATACATTGTGATGAAGATCATAGCTGAAATAATAGCGAAGTAACTCATGGAGAGGGGTTCAAGAAATAGTCCGCCAATTCTATGATTGGCGATAAACGAAAATATGAGACCACCTCCGCGATCAGAGCCGATATACAAGCCTTGCTCCATATTTGCCTTAGTTACTACTTCAGAGATCCAAGCCCTCGTACTAACTAGGTAGGACAGCGGAGAGAATAACGCTTTGTAGCCGGACGCGCTGACTACCTCTAGTATTGCCGAACCGTAAACCATAGAAAAAAGATATATAAACTGCCTTTTGGGGAAATATCTCGACGTGACGCCGACTGCGAGGAAGACCGGTATCAGCAATATATCATTCGTATCGCGTACGGAAAATCCGTGATTTATTGCCCCTATAGTAAGGAAGGCCCCTAACACCCCGGTAGATATCACAAGAGGTAAAAGCTCAATTGTAGCTCGTTTGAAAACGATCATGAGCGCCGCTACCGTTATCGTCGCTTGAATCCCGATTAAGATGTTACCTGTTACTTGGAATGCCCAAGCATTAAGTATAGCCAATATTGCGTTCAACAGCGCGCCGCCGAGCATTACCACTGAGGTAGCGTAGTCGCGCTTTGGAGGCACCCCGACAATAGGCGGGGTTAAAAGGCGTGAAGGCTGAGGCGTGTATTCCGGTTTAAGATCGGGCATCTCGCCCGATAACATCGCAGATACAACTGGTAAACCGTCTCTAAGCTCACGCCTTATTTAATAAGTTCCCGATGGGATGTCGAAGGCCTGTAAGGCGAGCAGTTTTTAAGAGGGGGGCGGTGTTGCCCATCAAGGATAAAAAGCATGTCGCTTTCCGGATGGCAATCTGGACCGCCCCGGGTTTGTCGGAGGCTCCAACTCCTGAGAAGGTCGAGCCATGACGAGGCAGACGACGAACAAGTTTGCGCCAGAAGTCCGCGAGCGGGCGGTACGGATGGTTTTCGATCACGAGCGGGATCACCAGTCCATATGGGCGACCGTGGTATCGATTGCCGAGAAGATTGGCTGCGTTCCGCAGACGTTGCATGAGTGGGTGAAGAAGGCCGAAGTCGACAGCGGCAAGCCAACCAGATCCTGCGCAAGGCGTTGGCATATTTTGCGGAGGCGGAGTTCGACCGCCCGTTCCGGAGATGATCACTTTTATTGACGCTCATCGCGATGCCTATGGGCTCGAGCCGATCTGCCGTGTCCTGCCGATCGCCCCATCCACCTACTCCAAGCACGTCGCGCAGGGACAGGATCGATCGCGTCTGTCGGCACGGGCGCGTAAGGATCTGATCCTCAAGCCCGAGATTGCTCGCGTGTTCGCTGAGAGCTTTGCGGTCTACGGCCTGCGGAAGATATGGCGGCAGATGATGCGGGAAGGGCTTCGTAATCGCTCGTTGCACCGTCGAACGGCTGATGCACGAGATGGGCTTGGCAGGCGTGATCCGGGGCAAGCCGGTGCGTGCGACCATCAGCCACGAGGCGGCGCCGTGCCCGCGCGATCACGTCAACCGCCAGTTCTTCGCGCCAGCGCCGAACAGGCTTTTGGTGTCGGACTTACCTATGTCGCGACCTGGGCAGGGTTCGTCTATGTCGCCTTCGTCATTGATACCTACGCCAGACGGATCGTAGGCTGGTGCGCCAGCAGGACGGCGCACGCCAGCTTTGTCGTGGAGGCACTCGAACAGGCGCTCCACGATCGTCGTCCGACCCAGCGGGGCGGCCTGATCCATCATAGCGACCGTGGGTCGCAATACGTGTCTATCAAATACACCGAGCGCCTTGCCGGGGCCGGCATCGAGCCATCGGTCGGCAGTGTCGGCAACATCTACGACGACGCTTTGGCCGAAACGATCAACGGTTTCTACAAAGCCGGGGTGATCCACCGGCGCGGACCCTGGCGCAGCTTCGAAGCCGTCGAGTACGCCACGCTCGAATGGGTCGACTGGTTCAACCATCGTCGGCTACTCGAGCCTATCGGCAACATCCCGCCCACCGAAGCCGAAGATCAATATTATGCTGCCGCGGACAACATCGATTTGGCAGCATGACTCACAACCCAGGGCCTACGGGAGGCCCGGGGCGGTTCAACTCACCTATTGTGTAATAGCGTTAGATACTTCTTTAATAATAGGGTCTGCGGTTTCTCGTCCCCGCCGATCGGATCGCTTGACCCTACTCCGTTTCCCCAGCTGCCACCACCTGCGAAATAAGTCGCACCCAAGAAAACATCTCTATTATTTATTACGTGAGTAATCAAAGAATCTAGCTCAGCGAGGAAAGGTAAGCTTGGCGGACAGCCGAACTCTCCCAAAAATAGTTTTTTATTGTTATACTTAGCCCACTGGGTAACCGCCGTTAGTGAAGTTGATCCAGACCCCTTTGACAGTACGGCACTACTCCCTCCGAACCCCAGGTCCAAATACTGATGGATATCAAATGCATAGTTGTTTTCATGATCAATGGCCCGGAGCATTACCTCCCCGTTCCCGCTCTTTATCCATGAATGGCCACCAGTCCACGCGGTTCCCGAAAATAAAACCTTCGACCTAGCTCCCGACTTACGGATGGCATTACAAGCAGCATTCTGGCAATTTAAATTTACCTCTGCTGGTTCGTTGTGTGGTTCATTCATTAAGTTATACCAGACAAGCTGATTTAGTTTGTAACGATCGCCCATCCTCCCCCAGAAGTCTGCAAAGTCGCCAGCGGTTACAGGCGATCCGTATCCGCCAATGACATCCCCTTTGCGCCTACCATAGCCATGCGCATCGAGAATTGTGACCGCCCCCATCGCATTTGCCGCATGAATTAATCCGTCGAGACCGCTCAAAGCGGTTGCTGATAGTGGTCCTCGCAACTCGGGCTGAATTCGTTCCCAGCGGAAAGGAACTCGAAATATCGTGAAGCCATTGTTAAGATAATAGGACAAGTTCTCTTCTGTTGGCCACTTCCAGTGGCCGCCTATGGCTTCGAACTCGGCTCCAGCAAGGTTGACGCCTAAACGAAATTTTGGATCTGTGTAATTACGTTGAGCTCGGGCGGCTTGAGCATTTCCACCAAGGGCGCAGGAAAAGCCTAACCCAAACGAAGCGACGCTACCTTGCAGGATTTGGCGACGAGTGTTTAAGGAAGTTTTGCTATTTTGCATTCACGTTTTCCTAGTACGATATGAAACTCGTTTGCGTTAGTATTTCAGACATCAATAACCATGAAATATTATATGTTATAACGCTCCTACCTATTTCACTGCCGTGATAGCAAGCTTCACGCTACGGTCGATGCGAACGCCGCTCGCCCATCATATTCATGACCGCTAAGCAGATCGCTGATTACCATGAAGCGTCGGCGCTTTGCGACTATCTGGTCGAGCGCAGTGGCTGCTCGGCGACGAGTGGACGGCGCCGCCAGGTTCGGAGATGCTTTGCAAGCGAAGGCATCCAGCCCTGCATTTCTGGTAAGCAGGGGTGCTCTAATAAGCGCAGATTCGAATAGAATTCCGCAAAGCGTTCACCTTACGAATTTCACGACAACCGTTTATGAAAAGCAATCTTTATGAGAGCTTGGCACAGCTAATGCGGCAACGCGTCGCGCACTAGCAGCCGCGGCGGTGTCATGGCCGCATGTCTTCAATGTGGCTGTCCGTGATATGGTGGGCTGCCGGCCGGCGTGCGACCCTCCGATAGCGCACGGTCTCTGGGTAACGGATTTGCAGACACGTTCTGTTTGCTCCTGCGTACGCAAAACTCACTTTTTCGGCGTTGAACCCGTCCGGTAATTATTGTTCGGAAAGCCACTGATCTCTGGAGCGTACTTACATACGATAATGTCCTTTATCGTATGTAGGAGACGGGGTTAGCACTGGGCAGGCTCTACCACGTCGAGTTCGTCGGCCAGCCGATCGTCCTCGAGGCCGACGGGCGGTCAGTCGGTGATACGCACGTCGTCAAATCACTTTCCCCGGTGACGCGATTGGAACCGCGCTCAGTCGCATGAACCACATCGTCGGGGCCGGTGTCGCGGAGATCATCGTTGGCGACGCTACGTTACGCGGCGTCGCGCTGTGTTAGTGCACCACACGTTGCCCAAGGTGGCAGCGTGCAACGCTGTCAAAGCAGCCTCCCAAGCCGGTTTGGCACATGCGATCTCGGGTCATGACCGCACGACATTCTGCTCGACGATCGGCTCTGTCGTCGCGAGTGGCAGCGCGCGGCGATGCTACCGGTCGTATTGCCGGCAATTGCCCCGTTCGAGACTAGAGGACTGCGATGGCCGACAAACCTAGCGTCTCCAGGCTCTATAAGCGTACGTCGCGGCTATTACATCGTGACGCAGGCCATGCCTTGGCGCTCCCGGCGTTGGTGTTGCCCGCGCGGCTGGGATCGGCTGGTGAACGCGGCCAACCCCGTTTTCCGGAGTCCTCGCTGTTACAGCCCGCAATGCGCCTACGCATCGCGCCGATGCGCGTAGCCGGTGAGTGTGACAGAGAAAGATCGAAAATAGCCGGGATCTCGATCGACATGGATAGAGACCCCGGCATCAGGCGTCTGATGTCGTTACAGCCGCAGCGAGACGCCTGCGACGAGCTGCCGTCCGAGCAGATCATACCCCATCACGGTATTGCCGCGGAGCAGCCCGATTCGCGAACGACTGTCCGGAATGAGCGGCGGATCGCGGTCGAACACGTTGTTCGCAGCCAGTCGGAACGTCATCTGCTTGTTGATGTCGAAGCTCAGCGCGACGTCGATCCAGTTGTACGAGCCGACGCCTGGATATTGATCGCGCAGTGCGCTGGCGTCCTGCGCCGGGATGCCAGTGTCCGCAGGTGCATAGTTGTCGAGCGGCATCGCGCCGCGGTGACGCCAGTTGACCGACAGGCTGGTCGAGCGGTCGGGCGCGGTCCAGGTGGTGCGGAGCTGGTGCTTCCAACGCGGCATGCTTTCGCCGCACAGGTTGCCGAAATACCCCACGCAGTTCCGCGGTTCGATGGTCGGCGACGACTGCGAACCGACGCGGGTCATCAGCGTGCCGTTGAAGCTCATGTCGAGCCGCCCGGCGCCGCCAAGGCCGACATTATACTGCCCCTGGAAATCCCAGCCGTGCGACTGCGACTTGTAGCCATTGGCAGAGCCGCGAGCCACCCAACCCGTCGCCGGGCTGGTCGCAGGCGAGCTCGACAGCGTGCCGGTGCCGGGGTTGCGGACGATGCCGCGGCAGAAATAGTCGTTCCCGGTGGCCAGGCACTCGCCGATGATGTTCTGCGGCTGAAGGAAGTCGAGCTGGTCCTTCAGGTCGATCAGCCAACGGTCGATCGACACCGTCAGGCCGGGCAGGAAGCGCGGGCGCAGCACGACGCCGAACGTCTTGGTATAGGCGCTTTCCGGCTTCAGTTCGAATCCGCCTTCGCGCACAGTGCACCGATCGTCGGGGCATATCAGCGAGGCGCTGCCGTACAGATTGTCGGCAAGCCCGGTGTTGCGGCATTGCTGCAACGTTGCAGACGGCGCCAGGCGTCCGCCATTGGGGTTCGACGGATCGACCCGCGGTGCGCAAGGATCGGAATAGAATCCCTGGTTCCAGAAGATGTTGGCGGCACCCTGTGCGGTGCTGACGCCCGGCGCGGCCTGCGACTTGTTGTAGGACGCGCGCAGCGTGATATCGGGTATCGGCGCCCACAGGCCCTCGACCTTCCAGGTATCGAACTTGCCGTCGAGCCGGTTGTATTTCGACACGCGGTAGCCGGCATTGACCTGCAACAGTTCCGCGAACGGGCGGTGTTCGATCAGCGGTGCCTGGATTTCGGTGTTGGCCTCCAGGATGCTTTGCGTGAAGCGCTGGTTCTCGCCGCCGTTGTTCTGCTGGAAGATCTCGTTGACGATCGTCCGTTCCATTTCCTCGCGATATTCCGCCCCGAGGGCTATCGCGATGCCCTGTTCCGCGAGCGGCGAGGTGATGCCGTATTTGCCCAGATCACCGCTGACGGTGCCGACGAACTGCAACAGCCGCGGGATGCGCGTGCTGATCCCGCCGGTCGCGCCGCCATAGAGATACTGGTTGAGCGCGGCGTCCTGGTTGAACGGGGCGAACGCGTTGAACGGCACGCAGGACGGATCGGTGCCGTTGACGACCGCGCGACAGGTCGGCGTGCCGTTGACGCGGACGACGTCGAGCGAGCGGTTGATGTTGTCATAGCGCGCGAACGGCACGTCGATGGTGTCGAGCCGCGTGCGCGAGATCATGCCCGCGACATCGTAGGACCACACGTTGTTCAGCCCGCGCCCGCGAAGCCCCGCGACGATGCGGTATCCTTCGTTGGTGAAGCGCTGTTGCACGAGCGGCAGTCCGTCGAAGCGATAGCGTACGTCGATCGGCGCATATTGCCCGGCGACGCCGGCATTGGCGCCGCACAAATCCTGTGCCTGTGAACCCGACAGGAACGCGTTGTCGCAGTTCACGCGGAACGGATCGGTACCGTACGCGCCGAAGTTGAAGGTGCGGTTGAGCTGTGTGTTGTAGGATTTGTCGCGGTAGAACAGCCCGTTGCCGTAAAGCTCGATGTCGTCGCTGATCTTCGCGGTCAGGAAACCGCCAACGTTGATGCGGTTGAACGCGCGCTGCACCGCCCAATTGTCATAAGGGTTGGCCGACGTCCCCGGCGGTCCGCTGTTGATCGGGATGAAGGTGCCGTTGCCGTTGGGATTGTTGACCAGGATCTGCCCGGCGCGGGGCCCCGACTGCGGGATGATCGTGCCTGCCGGCGTGAAGCTCGCGCGCGAACAGCCGAGCGGCGAGGTGTTGGTCGGCTGGACCGCCTCGCAGACCGAATAGGACCGATCGACCAGCTCGACCGGATTGGACTGGCGATAATTGACGAAGCCGGTGATGTTTACCCGGTCGTTGAACAGGTTGGTGCCCGCAGCTAAGCTGATGTCGGAGCGTCCGCCATCGTTGGTCAGTCCGCGCTTGGCGTTGAACCCCGCGCGACCGGCTGCGTCGGTGACGGCATTGCTGTCATTGTCGTGGTTGAAGAAGCTGTAGTTCGCGTCGACCCGGATGCCCTCGAAGTTCTTCTTCAGGACGAAATTGACGACGCCCGACACCGCGTCCGAGCCGTAGACCGACGAGGCACCACCGGTCAGCACGTCGATCCGCTCGACCAGCGCGTTGGGAATGATGCCGACATCGACCGTGTTGGCAAGTCCGACCCGTAGGCCGTCGATCAGCGTCAGCGTCCGCTCATACCCTAAGCTGCGCAGCTTGATTCGCTGACGACCTTCGGAATCGCTGAAATTCTGCTCCGAGTTCACCTGGACCTGCGGCAGGCGGTTCAGCACCTCCTCGATCGTTGTCGCGCCTTGCGCTGCGATTTCTGCGGCGGTCGTGGTTACGATCGGTGCGGCGGACCGGTTGTTCGGGCGCGTGATGCGCGTACCGGTCACGACGATGTCCGACCCTTCGCGCTCACCGGTGCGTGCCGTGTCTGCGGCCAGCTTGGCGGAGGCGACGGGATCACCAATTGCGGTCTGGCCGTCCTGCGTGACGTCGCTCACGCCCGTATTCGACGTTCCCGTATCCGGCGACTGAGCCTTGGCCTGAGCCGGCAACGCGACCAACGCGGCCACGCAACATGTCGTGGTCATCAACCCCTTGAACAACACCATTTGATCACCCCCTGTGCTGCCGATCGGGTCGCATGGATGATGCCGCGCGATATCGACTGCTGCCGACCCTGTTCGGAAGCAATCGGTGAACGTTCCGTCGCTCGTTCATCGGGATCTTTTGCCCCGTGACCTTGTCGACACTGTTCGGCAGTACCATCCGGACCCTCGGACAGGCACATGCTGTCACGTCCACAATATCAAAACAATACCAATATTTCGAAACTCAACAGGTGGCATTGCGCTTTGCATTTTGCTTGTTGCGATAGGTATCAATGACCGCACTTTATTCCGGACGTACTGTTTTAGATGGCAGTCCGTCCGAACCGTAAGCGACCTAGTCGTGTCGTTGCTGCAACTCGCTGCCAGTATTGAATTTTGTAGCAGTGGAGCCGGGTGCAACCTCAGCAGCGGTGCCACACTCTGCCAATCATATCGGCTAAAGTCGCCGTAGCTGGTCCACACCGCCGATCCGGTCGGAATAGCCCGTCATCGCCATCGGGGCACCAACGCCTGATCGTCGACCACGTCCCAGGCTGCACCACGGCCTGGGACATGGATTTGGATCGTAGGGCGGATGGGGTTCACCCGTCTGATACAGGGTGCCTGCGACGGATTACCGGGTCGGCACAGGTTCCGCGCCCGAATAATCGTAGAAGCCGCGTTTTGTCTTCCGCCCGAACCACCCGGCTTCGACATACTTTACTAGTAGCGGCGCCGGCCGGAACTTGGGATCGCCCGTTCCCTCGAACAACACGCGCGTGATCTCAAGGCATGTGTCGAGCCCGATAAAGTCTGCCAGCGTCAGCGGCCCCATCGGATGGTTCAGCCCGAGCTGGCACGCCAGATCGATATCACGCACGCTCGCCACGCCTTCGCCCAGCGCGAAGCACGCCTCGTTGATCATCGGCATCAGCACGCGGTTGACGATGAATCCCGGCGCATCGTTCGCATGTACGACCTGCTTGCCGAGTTTCTCCGCAAACGCCTCGACCGCCGCTACCGTGGCATCTGACGTTGCAAGACCCCGGATCAACTCGATCGGCCGCATCACAGGGACCGGGTTGAAGAAATGCACGCCCATGAACCGCGCTGGATCGGGTGCCGCCTGCGCAAGCCGGGTGATCGGGATCGACGACGTGTTTGACGCCAGGATTGCGTCCGGCCCCAGCACCTTGCCGACCTCGGCGAAGATCGCGCGCTTGACGCCCTCGCGCTCGGTCGCCGCCTCGACGACGATCGCGCAGTCGCCCATGTCTGCCACGCTTGCGATCGGCTCGATCAGCGCAAGGGCTGCATCGCGAGCGTCGCCTGCGATCTTATCCTTTTCGACCAGCCGTGCGAGCGCCTTGGCAATCCCCGCCTTGCCCTTGATGGCCGCGTCCAGCGACACGTCCGCCAACAGCACGCGGTACCCCGCCTGCGCCGATACCTGCGCGATCCCTGCGCCCATCTGCCCTGCACCAATCACGCCGATCGTCTGCACATCACTCTCCTGATTTATTGCCTCTCCCTAGCCGCTTTTCCCCGCGCTGCCAGACCGCTAGGCTGCACCTATGCTGTGCAAACCGATCTTTTCCGCTCTCGTGCCCCTCGTTGTGCTGCCGCTCGCAGCCTGTTCGGCAAGCCAGCCCGCACCTCAGCCCAAGGCCGAGACGGCACCAAAAGCTACATCAGTTGCTGTCACGCCAGCAATATCCCAACCAAAACCCACGACCGACTCTCATACGCGTCCAAAACCAGGCGAGCTGAAGACGTTCACCGACTGGACCGTCGGCTGCGACAACACGCTGCGCTGTACGCTTGGCTCGCTTCTTCCCGAGATGGGCGGTGAGGACATGATTACACTCAACCTGTCGCGCGAGCCCGGCCCCGTGACGGCTGGTGGCGGCAAGATTTCGTTGGCGCTGGAAACCCGCAACGACGACGCGGCCACCAAGCGCCCGCCCGTCAGTTTTGCGGTCGACGGCAAGCGTATAGCCCTGCACGACGCTACCGCGCTCGCCGCAGCCATCGCCAATGCCCAATCGCTGAAATTTCTCGACGCGAAGGGTGTCACGCTGGCCACCCTTTCGCTGAAAGGCGCAGCCGCTGCGCTCCGCTATATCGATGCGCAACAAGGCCGCGCCGGCAGCATTGACGCGATCGTCGCCAAGGGGGCGGCGCCGTCGAGCGCGCCCATACCGTCGCTGCCGATCATCACCGCGATCGCTCCCTCCGGCACACCCGCAAAACTCAGTGGTGCCCAGGTCGCAACGATGCGCAAACGCGCTACCTGCGATCTCGGCAGCTTCCCTAACGGCGCCGGTGAGTCAATCACCACCCCTGAAACGTACGCCCTCGGCGGTGGCAAGTCGCTGGTCATCCTTCCTTGCTCGACCGGTGCTTACAATCTGATCGGCGCGCTCTTCATCGTCGACGGCACCAAGATCACCCCCGCCCAACTCGACGCCCGTTCAGGCTTCGAAGCAACTGGTGCGGACACCGGCACTTCTGTGAAAAGCGTCATCAACGGCGAGTTCAAGGACGGCGTCCTCACAAGCTATGCCAAAGGCCGCGGCCTGGGTGATTGCGGCTCGCGCCAGAGCTTCGTCTGGGACGCCACTCGGTTCCGCCTCTCCGAGCAAACCGACATGGGCGAATGCCGCGGTAACATCGCCTACATCACCACCTGGCGTGCGAAGGTTATCCGTTAGCCGCCCTCCCTCTAGGGTCAGGACCCATTGATTTGAGAGGCGCGATCTGATTCAGGCTCCGTGAGGAGGCCGAGGATGAGCGACCTGTACTGGCTGACAGAGGAGCAGATGGCGCGCCTGCGGCGATATTTCCCAAAGAGCCATGGCAAGCCGCGAGTTGACGATCGCCGGGTGTTGAGCGGCATCGTTTTCGTGAACCGCAATGGGCTGCGCTGGAGCGATGCGCCCAGCGGCTACGGCCCGCACAAGCCCGTCCTGAGTCTGCCGAAGGGACGCTCTACAATCGCTGGAAACGGTGGGGTGAGATGGGTGTGTTCCTCCGCATGATGGAGGGTCTGGCTGCCACTGATGCCGACCCAAAGACCGTCATGATCGATGCGACGTATCTGACGGCGCACCGTACAGCATCGAGCCTGCGGGTTAAAAAGGGGATCTCGGGCGCCTAATTGGTCGCACCAAAGGTGGCATAAACACGAAGCTCCATGTCGTGACCGACGCAAACGGCCGTCCGCTCAGCTTCTTCATGACCGCTGGACAGGTCAGCGATTACACCGGTGCGGCCGCATTGCTCGACGATCTGCCCAAGGCGCAATGGCTGCTCGGCGACCGCGGTTACGACGCCGACTGGTTCAGGGATGCCTTGCAGGCCAAGGGCATCCAGCCATGCATCCCAGGTCGGGGGTTTCGGCTCGAGCCCATAAAATACGACAAACGCCGCTACAGGCGCCGTAGCCGTATCGAGATCATGTTCGGACGGCTGAAGGACTGGCGCCGCGTTGCGACCCGCTACGATAGGTGTCCGACGGACTTTTTGTCCGCCATCGCCCTCGCTGCCACTGTCATCTTCTGGCTTTGATCAACGAGTCCTGACCCTAGCCAGTCGTCGTCCACCCGCACGTACGACCGCCCATACAACTCCGCGCCGGTGGTCCAAATCACGCCAGGAGTATTGGCGGCTGACGCGATTTGGCGGGTGCAGTCCTATACCGACCGGTTCGTCGTGGGGATCAAGAAGGCCGACGACACGCTCCACCCCGTCAGCGGCAGCCTGCATTACGCAACGGCGGGGAACCCGGATTGAATGTATGCCCGCCTCAGTCCTAATATTGTTTCGCTCTTTCTTGGCTAGCGGTTTGTCTCTACCAAGTCCCTGAGTATGTCGGGATTGAATGATGAAACTTGCAGAGACGCCGTCACGGTTAGGTGGTCATAGCAATGCTTTCGGGTTCCTAAGGTTACTGTTCGCGTCTCTGGTTATTTTCTCGCATGTTCCTGAGATCGTTGATAAAAACGCTAACCGAGAACTGCTTTACCGGATAACTGGCGAGATGACCTTTGGCCGCTTTGCGGTTTGGGGCTTCTTCGTGATCAGCGGGTATCTTATAACCGGCAGCCTGCTCGCCAGTTCGTCAAAATACTCATACCTCGCAATAAGTAACGGCCCGCCCCCAGGGTCAGCCAAGAGCGAGCCGGCCAGTCACTTTCCGGGCACCTGGCCGGACGAAAACGCAAAAGCAGACGTGAGGTTCAATAGTAACGGCCCGCCCTGGCGAAATCCGGGGACGGGCCGACCAGCGCATGTTGGGGTTACACCGGCCGGTTAGTTACGAGCACACCATCGTTACGGTTTCACGACGGTAACGGCCCGCCTCGAACGTGAGTGACTACGCAAGGCAGGCCGACCAGCAGAAGCGGAGATAAACCTACGCCAGTGAGCGTGTGAACGGCCGCCGATCGCAAAAGCTTCACCTTGGAAGGAAATTACCATGGCGACGGCATTAAAGCCGGCGACCGCCCCTGCGCGCCCTGCGCGCCCTGCGCATGGGCTGGCGTCTCCGGACAAATTCTTCGCGTCGATCCGCCCGCTGTTTGGGACGATGACGAAGGCGCAAGTCGAGGGTATTCAGGCGAAGCTGGCCGCGTTCGCTGTGATCGGCGCGCCGCTGGCGTACGTTGCGTACGGGCTCGCCACCTCGTTTTTACGAAACCGCCCAGCGCAGGCAGCCGATCCCAGAGATCGGACGCGGCCGAAACTATCCATATAGTAAGCCGGGAAAGCATGGCAGTCAGGTTGCTTATGGGCGTGGTGATGTCCAGCTGACGTGGGACTATAACTACGAGCGGGCAGACGACGAGCTCGGGCTGAGGGCGCGCTGACGTCGAACTACGACCGCGCCCTGGAGACCGAGATATCGGCTCAGATAATGGTGCTTGGCATGACCGAAGGCTGGTCCACCGGGAAGCGGTTTGCCAGCTACCTCCCCGCGAAGGGGCGAGCGACGACGGTCCAGTTCACCTCCGCGCGCCGTATCACCAACGGGATCGACCGCGCCGAGAAGGTAGCGGGCTATGCGATGTCCTTCCAAGCCGCGCTCGTCGCTGGAGGTTGGGCATAGAAGCGTCCCTATCCTTTGCGAGCGCCTTGGTCAGGCGATATCGTGCGGCACGCCAACGTCGTAACAGATGCGGGAGAACTCAGTGCCTGCCCACGTCATCCGGGAGTTGGGTGGCTAACGTCGTCGAGCTGCGCATCGAGCCGCAAGGCCCGACATGCCGACGGATCGCTATCAACCGGCTACATAAGCCACTGCACGGTTGTCCCCAGCAGCCTGGGGGTGAGGCTCGCACAAGACTATATCGAAAGCGGGTACATCTTCACGCTGCTGGACGTACTCCACGAGGTCGCCGTGCAGCAGTAGTTCACCTGGGCATTTCGGACGTCGGAGTGACAGGTGCCAGGCTGGCAAGATAGGCCTTCCCGTGAAGGCCAACCGGCGTGACGCGACCGGCATTCTCAGCCTGTACGGCCCTCAAATACGATCTAGGTTTTTTCATCAACTTGGGCTGATCGAGCCCTGTAAGCCCAACGATCCGCGCTGCTTCCTTCACGAAGGTCACGCAGTTGTGATCTGAAAGGCGATACACGCTGTTTGGCTTCCCCCTCACGCCACGCGTCGACCAACCGCAGCACCGCTACATATTGGGCGTCGCTCATCACGACAGAGAATTGCGCGTCGCTGGCAGAAACGTAGCCTGGCTTGGGAATGTCTAGGTCGCCCGCAACCGGGCCCATCAATAGTGCCGGCGAGACTGACTTAGCGGTGAACCCAACATTCGTATCGACCGGCGCACCGCCGGCATCGGGTACGCCGCGCAACGAAAAGAACGCATGCGGGAAGCTGTTGCCAAGCTCGTGGCTCCAGAACGTGATCGTCACCGCGGCTTGCGCGGGAACGACGGCAAAACTCCATACGAAGAAAGCTGCGGCTAGCGTTAAAATGGTCCTCATACAGAGAGTTACCGCTATCCAGTGGTGTGAAGCAATATAGGATTGCTCGACGCTCTGGTCGTGCATTTCGGAAACCGGTAGCACCGCAGCGGGGAGGCGTCTTGGGGAGGCTCTACCCGCTGCGATTGTCCCAAAATGCCCCTTCCGCAAACGGTAAGCAAGTCAAAGATTACTTCGTCAGGGCGAGGGGTTGACCAAGTGTGCCGGGAGCGTCACGTCCGGCGCACCTACGCAAGAAGCGTTTGGAGATCCAGAATGTCGAAATTCGCAGTAGCTGCCGCCGTCACGTTTATTTTAGCCGGGTGCTCGTCAGGCGTCGGAACACCAACCCGGCTCGCAAAAGGCGCGAATGGCGGAATCTGGACGTCGAGACCTGCATCGGAAGTGCAGGCCTGTATCAATCAGATTGCTCCTTCAACATCTGTGGGGACGCACTATGAGGTTACCGAGAACGATACCTCCAAAACTGTTTACCCTACGACCGTCTCGGTTTTTAATGCAGATAGCGAAAGCAACTCAACAACCGTGAAGGTCGTCGAGAGCTGCACGATTCCTCGAAACTAAGCTGGTCACAAAGATCAGAAGGCGACCGGGTTCCGCAAGGTCAAGATCGGCACCTTCGATGCACGGTCTAGTCTTCTTTGATTCTTGCAAAAGCTTTTTCTTCCGCCTTAGTGGCTGGACGAGGTTTTCTCTCGAGATCAGGTAGATTTAGTTTCAAAGTAGGAGTCGGCGAGCGTCCCAAGATTCGACCCGGTAGTACCGGGCTGGTATCAGTTGACAGCCTTTTTTTGAGCTGCTCCGGTACGAGCGATCGAGCTTGAGCAATGCTTTCCTTATCTGCCACGTCGGCTTCCAGTGCCGCCACCCGCTGTTTTAGAACGTCTAATGCAAGCGTCTGCGGGGTGGCCTCTAGTTCGCTGACCTTTCGTTCGAGGTCAGCGATCCGTTTATCTGCCTCAGCAAGACGCACACCTGCTTCGATCTCCTCGACGTTTTGAACAATGGGTTCTGACCGAGTTGAGTTCCCGGGTGCTGGTGGCATTGGAAACTGGTCGCATGCGCTGATCAGCGCGACGCCTACAAGCGGCAAGAGTAATTTCTTGAGATGGAACATGACGGGCGTTTACGACGACGCACAGTTTCTGTCAGTACCGATATGCGTTCGACCTATCCGAGCCTGAAGTGGTCCGCTTCCTGTTCTCGTAAGCTCCTGGCGATCCGCGACTGCCATCTCGCGAAAAAAGATGTTTTACATGACGCACCGCCGTGCGCTTATATCGAATCCTTGCAAGTCTGTTCCCGTTGCGTTCTATAGAGTAGAGCACCGGCAAACGCGAATCACAGTTGATCTGACGATGCAGATCCTGCGATCGACGCTTGATCAGACCAGCGCTGGGTGGGTCGATACCCGTGCCGGTCCGTCTGGCACTGCGCTGCCTATGGACGCGCCGCCCTGAGCGATGGCCGCTCGTATTGTTCTGGAAGGGTGCGCAGCAGGATAATAAGATCGGCCGTAGCCAGAGCGTAACGGCGTCGTTCAACGGAACTGTCCGTCAGCTACGCAGCTGGAAGTTACTTACGTCGGCAACGAGATCGAGGCGGTTAACGCCGAGGCCTATTCGGCCGACAGTATCAAGGCGGCGATCCTCGCGGCAAAAGGCACGAAAGTGCCGATCCGCCTGACTGTAAAGAACTACGACCGTTTCCGCGACGCCTTGCTCGATTACCATGACGGCCCGCGCTATCCGCGGCTACAGAAGCTGGGTACAGGTGACAGCGGGCTGGACAAGCTGCTGATGCCGCGCTGACCCGCAACTGTATTCTACCGATGCCGGCCGCTCTCTCAACCGTGGAGCGCCGGCATCGGCATATCGAAAGGACCGCTATGCGTATCGACCTCATCCCGACCGGCAAGAACCCGCCCGAAGACCTGAACGTCATCATCGAAGTGCCGACCGGTGGCGAGCCCGTGAAGTACGAGTTCGACAAGGCCTCGGGCGCGCTGTTCGTCGATCGTATCCTCCACACGCCGATGCGTTATCCGGCGAACTACGGCTTCGTGCCGCACACGCTCAGCCCCGATGGCGATCCTTTGGATGCACTGGTGATCGCGCGCTCGCCGTTCATCCCGGGCTGCGTCGTCCGCGCGCGGCCGATCGCGGTGCTGAACCTCGAGGACGAAGCCGGTGGCGACGAGAAGCTCGTCTGCGTGCCGGTCGACGCGGTGTTCCCGTACTACGCCAACATCGGCGAGCGCGGCGACATGCCCGAGATCGTGTTCGAGCAGATCGAGCACTTCTTCACCCACTACAAGGACCTGGAAAAGACGAAGTGGGTCCGCGTCGGCAAGTGGGGCGACGCCGAAGAAGCCAAGCGCGTCACGATCGAGGCGATCGAGCGCTACAACGCCGAGAAGGCCAAGGGCGAAGAGCCGATGAACGCGGACGACACCGCAGGGCGCTGATAGCATGACCACGGCGTCTCCTGCGTTCGACGGCATCTGCGTCCGCGTGGCGCAGACCGGACTGTACGAGACGCCGATCCTGCATGGGCGGCTGGCCGATGTGACTGCATTGACCGCTGCGCTGGGGTCCGTGATCTGCGACCGCCATGCCCAGCCTCCCGCGCTCCAATGTCGGTGGCTGGTATCAGCGACCGACATGCTCGACTGGGGTGGCCACGGTCGGGCTTGCCGACCGCGCTAAAGAGGCGAAGCTAGCCTCACATTTCCACGGTCGCTATCCGGCGTTGTTCGAATGGACGGTCACGATGTGGGAGAACGTCCCGCCGCCCGCTGAACATGAGCAACGCGCAACCCAGCTGAATATTAGCGGCGGTAACCATTGCCGTCTTTTAGGGCCATAGGCAATATCCCGCCTGCCGAAGCCAAAGATCGATATTATGCCGCCGAAGACAGTATAATATATCAGTATGGCTTCTAAGAAAAGGCCTCCGGGAAGCCGAAGACCCTGTAGCCTACTCATAAACGATCGGGTAATCTACTAAGGCATGGCGTCGGATATGAGGGCGGTTGGCGTGGCTACCACTCTCGGCCTTGATTACAAACGGTCACCGAAAATATCGCTAAGATTATCGATGATATTGCTTGCTGTTAGTGGGCTGCTGCACAGCAATAGATGCACCGGCCTATATTCAAGAGTCGCGCTTTTTAATAACTGCGATCACACTATTAAATATGAATGTTTCGACGTTCGATTTCGCTAGCTAAGGTATCATTACGAACGCCACGTTCTGCGAGCAGAATCCGGTAGACTTCAACGAGCTGCTGATCTGACAACGCTAGGATGATTTGATCGGCTTTGTGCCGATATAGTTTGAGGTTGTTATTCGTCGTATCAAGGCCAGAGCCGTCATGCGTGTGAATTTGACCACTGTCGATGCGCCTAACGGTGTTCAACAGACTGCGTAGGTGGTTTAGATCGCTATCGTTCATGGTGTCCATCTATGCCCGCTCGACCGATTCCGGCAAACTATCTGCGTGGTTGAAGTGGCTCTATTCTCGGCAACGATAGCTTCAGTCCAGATCGTTCCCGTTCCGTCCAAGCACCATTGCGACCAGAACAATGCCGCAACATACCAACGCAATCGTTAAACCACTCATATATGGCACTAACTGCGATCCGGCTGATCGCGCAATGCGTTTGTGTCGGCACTGGCGGTCAGCGTTGGATGTGTGAACGTCGGGTTTCGCGCTTATACGCGGGCTTTCCAGAAAAATGGGCATAGCGCTGGGCGGCATAGCTCTGCATGATGTCGCCACGTGCCGCAGCCATCGCAGTGCCCAGTCGCTGAAAATCGTCGGGGCGAAGGGTGGCGCGCTGGCCACCCTCTCGCTCAAAGGCGCCAATGCCGCGCTTCGCTACATAGATGCGCAGCAAGGTCGTGTCAGCAGCATCGACGCGATCGTTGCCAAGGGCGTAGCACCCTCAAGCGCGCCCATACCGCCGCTGCCGGTCATCACTGCGATCGCTCCCTCCGACACCCTCGCAAAGCTCACAGGTGCCCAGGTCGCAACGATGCGCAAACGCGCCACTTGTGATCTGAGCAGCTTTACCGGCGGTGTCCGAGAGTCAATCAGTACTCCTGAAACGCACGCCCTTGGCGGGGGCAAGTCACTGGTCATTCTTCCTTGCTCGACCGGCGCTTACAATCTGATCGGCCTGGTCTTCGTCGTCGACGGCACCAAGATCACCCCCGCCCAACTCGATGCCTGTTCGGGCTTCGAAGCAACTGGTGCCGACACTGGCACTTCTGTAAAAAGCGTCATCAACGGCGAGTTCAAGGACGGCGTCCTCACGAGCTATGCCAAGGGCCGGCCTGGGTGACTGCGGCTCGCGCCAGAGCTTCGTCTGGAACGCCACGCGCTTCCGCCCATCCGAGCAAGCCGACATGGGCGAATGCCGCGGCAACATCGACTACATTACCATCTGGCGTGCCAAGGTTATCCGTTAGCTGCCTCCCTCTAAGAAGGAGCGGGGTGGGGAGGCGTCGGCAAACGCGCCCGACAACGTCAACAACAAACCCGGAAGTGGTACGGGATACGTCGCTCTTTGGCAGGCGAGTTTTCTCACGTTTCGGACGGGGGCAAATTTTGATCGATACGATATGCCGCAAGGCGTGAGCTTTGCCCTCGCGCCACGGCTAGGCAAAAGCTGATCAAACGGGTCGTTTGTTCGGGATGGTGTCGATGCTCCTTGCCGGGCAATACGGTCCTTTCGTAAGGCCCGGGCGATACAGGAGACACCTTATGCGCGTTCTCGTTACCGGCGCGGCCGGGTTCATTGGCTTCCACGTCAGTCGACACCTGCTTGCCCGCGGCGACACGGTTCTCGGTATCGACAGCCTCAACGTTTATTACGACGTCACGCTCAAGCACGCGCGGCTGGCCGAGCTCGACAAGGATACCGCCAATTCGGACGGACGCTTCACCTTCAAACAGGTCGATTTTTCTGATCACGTCGCGCTCGATGCTGCGCTCGACGGCGAGTATTTCGACCGCATCGTCCATCTCGGCGCACAGGCCGGCGTCCGCTACTCGATCGAGAACCCACGCGCCTATCTCCAGGCCAATCTTGCCGGCCACCTCAACATGATCGAGATCGGACGCCACCGTCGGGTCGAGCATCTCGTCTATGCGTCATCCTCCTCGGTATATGGCGGCAACGACACTTTGCCGTTCCGCGTCGAGGACCGTGTCGATCAGCCCTTGTCGCTCTACGCCGCTACCAAGAAGGCGGATGAGCTGATGAGCGAGACTTACGCGCATCTCTACCGTCTGCCACAGACCGGCTTGCGGTTCTTCACTGTCTATGGCCCCTGGGGTCGGCCCGACATGGCAATGTGGCTGTTTACTAAGGCAATCCTGGATAGCCAGCCGATCAAAGTGTTCGGCGAAGGGCGGATGCGGCGCGACTTTACGTATATCGATGACATCGTCACCGGCGTCGTCGCGTGCCTCGACAATCCGCCTATCGACGACGGTGCGATCAAGGCGGGTGGCAGCGTAAGCCCGCACCGGATCTACAATATCGGTAACAGCCGCTCAGAGGATCTTGGTGAGATGATCGCGCTGATCGAGCAGGCGTGCGGTCGTTCAGCCGAACGCCTGATGCTGCCTATGCAGCCAGGCGACGTGCGCGACACCTTTGCAGACATCGGCGAAATCCAGCGGGACCTGGGTTTTGAACCGCGTACGACCATCGCACAAGGTGTGCCGCGTTTTGTCGAATGGTATAGAAGCTACTATAACGCTTGATATCTCACCACGCTTAGTTCTGCACAATTGGCAAATTTCAGGATTGATGCGAGCACGTACATATTGAGCGCAGACTCAGCCGGTTCACGCCGCGGCTGGGCCAGGCATTCAGTAACGCGATTTGTAGGTCGACCGCTTTGACGTCGCACGGCGTAAGGACTGTTCAGGCCTAATCCTGCGACTTTATCGCATCAATCAGCTTCTTGACCTCCTGGCTACGACCGCGCGGCATGATCAGTACGTCGTTACCGCTCGCAACCACGATAAGATCCTCGACACCGACCAACGAAACGCGGACGCCGTCGCTCCGGACGAAGCAGTTCCTCGTGTCAATCGCCAGCACGTTGCCGTCGCCTTGGCTCCGGTGCGCGTTGCCCTCACTGTCGGTGTCGCTGATCGCGTGGAGCGCGTCCCAACTACCGATGTCGTTCCAGCCCATAGCGACCGGCACGACCGCAACACGGTCCGCCTTTTCCATGACCGCGTAATCGATCGAGTCGTCGGGTGACGTGGCGAACGCGACCGCGTCGGGGTAGATCCGCGAGCCCTCGGTACGTGCCTCGTCCATCGCCTTCTGCGTGGCGGTCAGGATGCCCGGATCAAACTGCGCGAGTGCCTTGAGATAGGCGTCGGCGAGAAACAGGAAGATACCGCCATTCCAGGCGTGATCGCCGCTGGCGAACATCGACTGCGCCTTTTCGAGCGGGGGCTTTTCAACGAACCGTGCGACGCGGTTGACGCCGGGCTGCAGTTCGTCGCCGATCTGGATCCAACCATAGCCGATCTCCGGCGCGTCGGGTTCGATGCCGAACGTGACGAGCCAGCCTTGCATGACCAGCGGCATCGCCGCTTCGATCGCGGCATGGAACGCGGAGACGTCGCCGATGACGTGATCAGACGGCATCACCAGCAACGCATCGCCGCCACCACCGGCTGCGATCGCGGCAAGTGCGATTGCAGGCGCGGTGTTGCGACCCATGGGCTCGAGGATCAGCGCCTGGGGGGCTGCGCCCGCATCGGCGAGCTGCTGTTCGACCAGATCGGCATGGCGCGTATTGGCTACGATGATCGGCGCCGCGTAACGCTCGCCCCGCGTGCGGCCCGCAGTCAATTGCAGCATCGTCTCGGCTGCCGTGAGCGCCAGCATCTGCTTGGGCATTTCGGGCCGCGACATGGGCCACAGGCGTGTGCCTGAACCGCCTGAGAGGATAACGGGAACGATTTTAAGCGTAGTCATGAAGCCTCCTGCCGACACGAGCTGTAGCTCTTATGCCTGCAATATCTGATTGGTAAGGCCTGTGCTGAGATGCGTAGGCAAAGCGGGCTCTGATAGAAAGAATATTAAAATTGATCAACGGCATTGTAAGTATGGATATGAATACTAAAGTTTAAGGTGATCGGGTATGCTTCGATATTGTCTTAAAACTTACTTCCGGTGCGGCGGTCTATATTATAAACGGTTATGTAATTATCTTGTTCTTGGGTGTTCGAGTCAGGTCTGTGTTATAGTATGTGGATTGGCTCTGCGTTACATTTCGGAATGGCGTCACTCGCTTTGGCGCAAGCACGTATGACATTGGTAAGCAATGACTTTTTCTCAAGCAGTGGCTTCGGAGCGTCACAAAACCGTAAAAATATCATCGTATCTGATAGGGAGGCGAGTGGGACGGTAACCCGTATTCGTGCGTCTTTTATAGAGCGATCGTCGCTCTGGGGCAGAGATTGCGCAGCCGTGATCAGCCATCTATGGCGAGAATATGAGTAACCCAGTTCAACTAATTTCACCTAAGCGTCATGGCGATGCGCGTGGCTGGTTTACCGAAATCTATTCGGTGCCCGCGTTCGAGCAGCTAGGTATTCCCTGTACCTTCGTGCAGGACAATCATTCCCTTTCGGTGCCAGCGTTTACGTTGCGAGGGCTGCATTTTCAGACCCCGCCACGCGGACAGGACAAGCTAGTGCGATGCGTGCGAGGCGCGATTTTCGACGTCGCCGTCGACATTCGTAAGGACTCACCGACTTACGGAAAATGGGTTGGTGTCGAGCTGTCTGCCGTAAACGGCGATCAGCTGTTCATCCCGATCGGCTTCGCGCATGGCTTCGTGACGCTCGAGGATAATTGCGAAGTCAGTTACAAATGCTCGGACACCTACGCGCCCCAAAGCGATGGTGGCATCCGCTGGGATGACCCCGCGATTGGTATCGACTGGCCGATGCCCGTTGGTACCGTTCCCGAACTGTCGGCTAAGGATGCGGTGCAGCCACTGCTCGCCGACTTCGACAGCCCCTTCCCCTATGACGGCCGCCCGCTGGCGCCGCTCGCCTGAAGGATAAATCCATGCGTATCTTCGTCACCGGCGGGGCCGGCTTTATCGGTTCGGCCCTCGTCCGTCACCTGATCGAGAACACCGATCATGAGGTTCTCAACTTCGACAAGCTGACCTATGCCGGCACGCTGTCGACAGTGGAGCGCGTTGCCAGTTCAAACCGCTACCGTTTCGTCCAAGGCGACATCTGCGACGCCGAGGCCGTCAAGGCTGCGATCGCTGAGTTCAAACCCGAGATCGTCACGCATCTCGCAGCCGAAAGCCATGTCGACCGGTCGATCGACGGCCCTGGCGCGTTTGTCCAGACCAACGTCGTTGGTACTTTCACGATGCTGAGCGAAGCGCGTGCTTACTGGCTCGGCCTCGATGACGAAGCCAAGGCGGCGTTCCGCTTCCATCATATTTCAACCGACGAGGTCTACGGCTCGCTCGGCGATACCGGGCTCTTCACTGAGGAAACGCCCTACGACCCGCGCTCGCCTTACTCGGCGTCGAAAGCTGGCTCGGACCATCTCGTCAGTGCCTGGGGCCACACTTTCGGGCTGCCGGTGCTGATTACCAACTGCTCGAACAATTACGGGCCGTATCACTTCCCCGAAAAGCTGATCCCGCTGATGATCGTCAAGGCGCTCGCCGGCGCCGATCTGCCGGTCTACGGCAAGGGCGATCAGGTCCGCGACTGGTTGTTCGTCGAGGATCACGTCCGTGCACTGCACGCCGTGTTCGAAAAGGGTGAGCCCGGCCGGACTTACAATGTCGGCGGGAACAACGAGAAGCAGAACCTCGAGGTCGTAAAGACCGTCTGCATGATCCTCGACCGGTTGCGTCCGCGCGCCGATGGCCAGTCCTACGCGTCACAGATCACCTACGTCGCCGACCGCCCTGGTCACGACAAGCGCTATGCGATCGACGCGAGCCGGATCAAGAACGAGCTTGGCTGGGAGCCTGCCGAGACGTTCGAGACCGGCATTGAGAAAACCGTCGCTTGGTATCTCGACAATCAGGGCTGGTGGGAAGCGATCGTTGCCGAGCACAAGGCCGATCAGCGACGAGGGCTTTCTGTATGAGCGAGGCCGGTATCATCGATACTGTGAGGCGGATACTCGTCACCGGCGGTAATGGCCAGCTCGGTACCGAGCTAAGGCGCTTTGCCTGGCCCGAAGGCTGGGCCGTGACCGCAATCGACATCGACGAACTTGATCTGCGCGATACCGCCGCGATCGCCGCGATGGTCGCGTCCCAACCCTGGGCTGCCGTCATCTCAGCCGGTGCCTACACCGCCGTTGATAAGGCCGAAAGCGATGCCGTCACCGCCTGGGCGGTCAATGCGATGGCCCCCGCGGCATTTGCGGAAGCCTGCGCCAAGGCCGGCATCCCGATCGTCCAGGTCTCGACCGACTATGTCTTCGACGGCGCGCGTGATGGTGCTTGGGAGGTGTCCGATCCGGTTGCCCCGCTAGGGGTGTACGGTGCCTCGAAGTTAGGTGGCGAACTTGCCGTGCGCACCTCGGGCGCACGCCACGCGATCGTCCGCACCGCTTGGGTGGTCAGCGCGCACGGCAACAACTTCATCAAGACGATGCTTCGCGTTGGTGCAAGCAACCCCACTCTGCGGGTCGTGGACGATCAGCGCGGCAGCCCCACGTCGGCCACCGACCTCGCGACAGCGCTTGCAAAAATCACGATGCGGCTTGTCGAGGATCTCACCGCACCGACCGGCACCTATCATTTCAGCAACGCCGGTGCCGTCACCTGGGCCGGATTTGCCCGTGAAATCTTCGCACAGAGCGCCGTACGCGGCGGGGCTAGCGCCGAGGTGCAAGGCATCACCACCGCCGAATACCCGACACCAGCAACGCGGCCAGCCAATTCGCTACTCAGCCACGACGCGATCATCCGTGACTACGGCATTCATCCGCCAGCGTGGCAGACCGCGCTCGGCAACATCCTCGACGAGCTACTCGGGGCACCCAACAAGGAGACACGCGCGTGAAGGGCATCATTCTCGCAGGCGGTTCGGGTACGCGGCTTCACCCGGCCACGCTGGCGGTCAACAAGCAGCTGTTGCCGGTCTACGACAAGCCGATGATCTATTACCCGCTGTCGGTACTGATGCTCGCTAACATCCGCGACATCCTGATCATCTCGAGCCCCGAATATATCGGCAATTACAAGAACCTGTTCGGTGACGGCTCGGCGCTCGGCCTAACCATTGCCTACGCCGAACAGCCAAAACCCGAAGGCCTTGCCCAGGCGTTCACGATCGGCGCGGACTTCATCGGCGACGACAATGTCGCGCTGGTGCTCGGGGACAACATATTCTTCGGGGCGCACCTGACGGACCTGCTGGCGAGCGCGGTCGCGCGCAAAAGTGGCGCAACGGTGTTTTCGTATCGGGTCGAGGATCCCGAGCGCTACGGCGTGGTCGAGTTCGGCGAAGGCGGAAAGGCGATTAGCCTCGAGGAGAAGCCCGAGGCTCCTAAGTCAAATCACGCGGTCACCGGGTTGTATTTCTACGACAATCGCGTCGTTCAGCTCGCGCGCGACCTGAAACCGTCGGCACGTGGCGAACTCGAGATCACCGATCTCAACCGGCTTTACATGGAGGCCGGAGATCTTTTCGTCGAACAGATGGGCCGTGGTTACGCATGGCTTGATACCGGCACGCACGACAGCCTGCTTGAGGCGTCAGAATTTGTACGGACGTTGCAGCATCGGCAGGGGATCCAAATTGCCTGCCTGGAAGAAATTGCATTCGAAATGAAGTTCATTGACGCCAACCAAGCACGTTCGCGAGGTGAGGCGTTTAAAAAGACTGCCTATGGTCGTGCGATCTTGCGAGCCGTGGACAGAGCATGACCCAATGCACAGGAAGATTGGCACTACGGATATTGTGGGCAAATACCGCGTGAGGCGACGGTGATCACGGCAATCCAAAGGAACGGATAGTACAATCGGCTACACGAATTTAAGAGGTTAAAGCCCAGTTAAGTATGCAACGCAGACGGTGCACCAGGTCGCTAAGCGCTACATTGGTGCGTCGTTCGACATTTGGCTTCCGGTTATCAGTCAGGTAAAGCGTTGTGACAATGCGGTTTTATGCGTCCGTTGGTTATGCCAGCCTACGAGCTATGTGGATTCGTGACGAGCCACTGGCGATGACATTTTCTCGCCGACACACGGATTCTACGACATGAAAGCTTCGGTTACGCAAATGAAAACGAAGTGGCAACCTCGATCGGCAACGCTCCGAACGCGCAGCTTCTTTTGCCTCCTGTTGATCGATCTCGTCGGGATTCTCGGAGGGTTTGGTGTGGCTGCCGCGAGCCGTCCTTTGTGGCTCATAAATCACGATTGGCCATTTCTTTTTCTTACTATCGTTCCACTATATTTTATCGCCGCAATCAATAACCATGCCTACAGCAGCGTGAATTTACGAAGCTCTCTACTTTCAGTAGGTCGTAGCCTCAAGGCCATGACGTTTGCGATCATGGCCTTGGCCTTAGTAGGATTTTCCCTAAAGTTCACAATAACATGGCCGCGCAGTGTTCCGATACTCGGTTTTGTATTGGCGAGTGGCCTAATTGCGGTCGGGCGATATTATTTTTCACGACACTACGAGACTATAATAGGTGGTAGCCCTTTCAACATCATGCTGATTCGGGATGGTGAGCAGCCGGTGCCCACCGGTGAGTTCTCCGTGATCGTTCAGGCCGCAGATCAGTTCGATCCTGAAAATCATGATCCGATGATGTACGATCGCTTGGCAAAAACCCTAAGGAGCGCCGACCGTGTGGTCGTGGCGTGTGCTCCCGACCGCCGTGAAGCTTGGTCCCATACACTCAAGGGGGTGAGCGTGCAGGGTGAGATCATTTTCCCTGAGCTTGGTTCCTACTCGCCGCTGGGTGTTGATAGCTTCGGTTCAGTCCCGACATTGGTAGTGTCCGCGGGCCCGTTTGATATGTTTGATCGCGGCATTAAACGGGGCTTTGATCTTGTAATATCGGGTATAGCGCTCGTCGTCCTGAGTCCGCTGCTCGCGCTGATTAGCGTTTGCATCAAAATCGATAGCTCAGGTCCAGTGTTTTTCCGCCAACTGCGTATTGGTCGAGATAACGAGACGTTCCACATCTTCAAGTTTCGTAGCCTCCGTCACGAGCAGGCTGATAGTGGTGCTGTCCGTCTAGTCACCAAGAACGATGATCGTGTGACACGCGTCGGACGTTTTATTCGCGCAACGAGTATCGACGAGCTCCCTCAACTTTTTAATATCGTTCAAGGCCGCATGAGCGTTGTAGGCCCGCGGCCCCACGCCCATAGCGCCAAAGCGGCTGACAAGCTGTATTGGGAGGTTGATCCGAGATATTGGCATAGGCACGCGATCAAACCAGGCTTGACGGGATTGGCGCAGGTGCGTGGTTTTCGCGGTGAAACGGTTTTGGAATCAGATTTGTCTAACCGGCTACAAGCAGATCTTGAGTATCTCGAAAACTGGACAATCTGGCGCGATATTCAAATTATTATACTAACGTTCAAAGTACTCGTTCACCGTAACGCGTTCTAATTCAGTTTTCATGATACTATGATTTTAACCTCGGTGGTAACGGAGTCGATGTCATTTAAAGTCATACCACTTTTTGAAATAGCGTAGTAGTCATATTGTATCGTGGCGTCGACTAATTCAAGGTGGTGCCAATCTGACTCGGCCCGTACCAATACCATTGTCCGTTATGCATGTGGAATAAGTGATCAACATGGTGCAGCCTATCGCCACACGAGCAAGTGCCGCAAAAGCAGGCCTCTGGAGTGCGCTTGACCTTGCTCTTCGACAAGGTCTCCAGTTTTTCGTTTCGGTTGTACTTGCAAGGTTGCTCACGCCCGCTGACTTTGGCGTCATTGCCATTGTTTCGTTTTTCACAAGCTTATCCGGTATATTCATACAGGGGGGGTTTGCCACCGCGCTGATCCAGCGCGCCGATCCAACCCATGAGGAACAAACCGCAATCTTCTGGCTCGGCTTGGCACTCAGCGCGGCAATGGCAGCAGCGTTGTATGTCAGCGGCGATGTAATTGCTCGGTTCTATAATCAACCCTTACTTGCGCCGCTGATGATCGTCGCAGGGGTTCAAATTGTATTGTCGGCTTTAGGCTCGGTGCATTCGGCGTTACTTGCACGAGACCTCCGGTTCGATCTCACCATGATCTCGGGCATATTTGCCTCAGTAATTTCCGGGACTGTTGGTTTAGCTGCCGCATTTGCCGGGTTTGGTATTTGGGCTCTTGCTGCCCAAGCGTGCACTGCCGCGTTTATCGGTACAATCTCTCTCTGGGTGTTTTCGCCGTGGCGACCGGCTTGGCGCTTTAGCCCTACAGTTTTGAAGCCTTTGCTGGGATTTGGAACGTGGATCAGCTTATCCGGCGTTTTAGAGATTATATATACGCAGGGGTCAGCCTTGCTGGTTGGCAAATTGTATGGCGTGCAGGACCTTGGATTTTACAATAGGGCGGCCAGTACTCAGCAATTGCCCTCGATGACGCTATATTCTGTGATAGGCAGAATAACCTTGCCGTTATTTGCTGCGCGCATTGATGAACCAGAAGCAGTCCGGCGGGGGTTACGTACTGCCATAGGACTGGTAATGCTCGTAAACGTTCCGGCGATGATCGGTATTTCTCTGCTTGCGGATCCGATTGTGACGACGTTATTTGGCGATAAATGGAAGGCCGCGGCGCCCATTCTATCTATCTTGGCGATTGGGGGCTTACTGTATCCCATGCATGCGCTTAATCTCCAAGCATTGCTCGCACATGGGGGATCTGCTCGCTTCTTTCGCATTGAAGTTATCAAGAAGCTTATGGGCGTTGGATTTGTCTTGGTCGGTACAATCTATGGCGTAGAGGGTCTTGCCTGGGCGCAGGTTGTCCTAAGCGTCGTGGCGTTTCATTTTAACGCGGCACCAATGGGGCAGCGCGTTGGATATGGTACCACAGCGCAAATACGTGACCTTGGTCAGTTCGTAATTCCTACCCTTCTGATGTCTACAGTCGTTCTCCTAATCGTTCATCTAGTACTGTGGCCTGTAATGATATTGCCTTTAGCCGTCTTGAGTGGGGGCATAACCTATATCTTGGCATGTTACATGTTAAAGGTCCGTGCCTTTACCGATGCGCTTGACTTGGTCACTGACATGGTGCGCCAACGCAAGGGGCGGCGAGCAGCGGACCCCGTACAGAGGTCGAACTCAACACATGATGAAGGACTGTTTTGAATGCGTTGGGCGATATTCGGTACGGGGGGAATGGGACGAGAGGCTGCCGACATCGTGCGTCGCCGTTTCCCGGATGCCGCGATTGTTTTTGTGACGGATACTGGCGGGGGGCCGGTGCAGGGTCTTGAGCACGTAATGCCGGATGCCCTTCGAGATGATGATCTTGTGATCTTGGCAATCGGTGATCCCCAATTGCGGTTTGGGCTCCGGGAGCGGCTCGGTGAACGTCGATACGGCACCATCGTAGCGTCATCGGCGATTGTTGCGCCATCTGCCGTCATAGGGGAGGGGTCGATTATCTGTGAGGGAAGCATCGTCAACAATGACGTGCGCGTAGGCCAGCACGTTATCGTCAACGTCCTGAGTCATTTGTCTCATGATTGCATTATGGGAGATTTCGTTACCGTATCGCCGCGTGTTTCGTGCAACGGTTGGGTAGAAATCGATGATAAGGTGTTCGTTGGGGCAGGGGCTGTCATCCGCAATGGCGTACCGGCTCGCCGTCTTCGGGTCGGTGTAGGCGCTACGATTGGCGCAGGAGCCGTAGTGGTAGGTGACGTTGTCAGCCATACAACAGTGTTAGGCGTACCGGCGCGTTCTTCACATGACCCTCATAGGCAGCCTTAACGCTGTCATAGGCCCCCCTCAGCGCCCTTATCAAAGTTGCGAACCAATGCCTCATCTCCATGACTCGAGCGTATCCGTAGACCGTGCTGCCGAAAGGCAGTTGTTGGTCAACGATTTCGGATACCAGTTGCTTCGAAACAACCTAGTGAAGCTCTCGGTGCGGGGGGATCCCGATTTGCTACAGCGGGCCGAAGAGGTTGCCCGCTATGCATGGGCTGCCCACCCCGGCCGCTTTGCGGACGGTGTGGTCGAAAATATTCTTCTCGAAGCGGGGCGCGTCCTACAAACGGGCCCTCTTTCTGCGCCGCTGCCGGGATCGGTTGCAGGCGAGACGCGTACCTTGCACGTGGCATCAGAACTTTATCTTACTGGCGGACATTCCCGTGTTTTAGCCAAGTGGGTGCAACGGGATTCGGGCTCATCTCACGATATCGTGGTTACGCGGCAAAGCGGCCCCATGCCCGAATATCTAACGGCGATCGCTGATGATCGTGGCGCTAAAATCACGCTTCTCAATCCGAGCGACAGTATTCGTCGACGAGCACAGATCCTGCGATCGATCAGCAGTGTATATGATCGCGTCATTTTACACCATCATCCGGATGATGCGGTTCCCGTACTGGCGTACGCAGTACCAACTGGCTGTCCGGTCGCAATGTTCAACCATGCCCATTTCTCCTATTCACTCGGCAGTGGCGTAGCCGACGTTATTATTAACACCATGCCTTACTTTCGAGAACTCACCGAGCGTTATAGATTTCCGCAGGCATGCGCGCTTTTGGAAGGTCCATTAGGATTGGATCGCCTGCATTGGCACGATGTCAATAAAAATCAAACTAAGGAGCGGCTTGGACTTCCGCGTGATGGTTTAGTAGCGATGACGATCGGTGCGGAAGCGTACTTTACGCCATCCGGAGGTATAAACTTTTTTGAAACGCTTGGCAAACTCCTGGAAACTAGAGAAGAACTTCACGTTCTTGTTATCGGGGTGGCGGCAGATAGTGTCCTGGTACCATCGGGTATTCGTAATGAAAGACGCGTTACGCTAGTCGGACCCGTAGCAGATCCCAGGCCCTACTATGAAGCCTCTGACATTTGTCTAGAGTCGTTTCCGATGCCCTCGTTGGGTGCTTTGACCGAGGCCGTTGCCTATGGTGAAGCTTTTCCCGTGCCTGCTTTTGCAGAGGTTGAAAATCCGCTCAGAGTAAATCAGCAGCGCGTTTCATCGATCGCTGTCCGGCAGCGAACAGAATCTGATTACATTGCTTACATTATCGACCTGCTCGACAATCAAACAACGACGCGCGAAAAAGCTGCGGCGTTGCGGCGTATGCTTATACGCGATGACGAATGTTTTGGGGATCAGTTCAACGCGTTGTACGAGTTGATAGCCCGCGCTGGGCATAAGCCCCGTCAAATCCCAGTGACGGATTGCGCCGTAACTTCCGAAAACATTGTCTTGGCATCGCGCACAAACCCGGCCGCCCTGCGCGACGTAATCGCGAAACTTCCTGCAATGGATAGTATTGGAGCACATATTCGTGCCGTTGCGTTTGGATATGAGCCTATAGGTGAGGCGGTGTCTTACTTGGCGCGTGACCTCGCACGTCCGTTAGCGCGCCGCCTCGGAATTCGAAAAAAGCCTTCAAAGCAGTAGCTTAAAGAAAAGGTTGTCGTGTGAAACGGCGCCTAAATTCGGCGCCGAATGGGTTCGATGATACGATCTTGGTCCTCGGTGGATAGATCCGGATAGATCGGTAGGCATAGGACTTGCTCCGCCGCTCGTATCGCAACCGGGAGATTTTCGGCAGCCGCCGACGGAAGGTCGCGATACATAGGCAGGCCGGAAAGTAATGGAAAGAAGTAACGACGAGTATAGATCGAGTCTTCTTTCATGCGATTATAAAGCTGGTCGCGGCTTTCCCCGTACTCCTCAGTAACTAGGATAGGAAAATATGAAAAGTTGGGTTCTACCCCTACCGGAATAGGCAGGCACTGTATCCCTGGCACGTCGGCTAAGGCTTCACGATATCGTTTATCGATTATGCCACGTTGGCGCACCACGTTGTCGAAATGCTTAAGCTGAAGAGTGCCGAGTGCAGCATTAAATTCGCTCATTTTAGCATTTCCACCAACTTCGGGGATACTAGATTCACTAGTAATTCCAAAGTTCTTCAGCGTATCAATGTGAGCCTTATTCTCTGACGTTCCTGTTACAATCGCACCGCCTTCGAAAGTGTTGAAAACCTTGGTAGCGTGGAAGCTTAACGTCGCATAATCTCCAAAGGACAGTACGCTCCGTCCGTTGAAACGCACGCCAAATGCGTGTGCCGCATCGTAAATCACCGCCAAGTTGTGACGTTTGGCAATATCCTCGATCATATCGACATTACAAGGGTTGCCGTAGCAGTGAACCGCAACGATAGCGCACGTTCTCGGCGTAATAGCTGCTTCGATTCGAGTTGGATCGATGTTCAGGTCATCAGGCTTGATGTCCACGAAGACTGGCGTTAGCTGCCCCATTTTCACCGAATGGGTCGTGGCGACGAAGGAGTAAGGCGTGGTTATGACCTCACCTTCGAGGCCGGCCGCATCGATAGCGACGGTCAGCGCCAACATCCCATTGGCAACCAGCGAAACCTGGCGACCGTCGAACCTTTCGCTAAGCGCCGCTTCCAGTTCCTGATGGTACGGACCGCCATTAGTCAGCACCCGACGATCCCAGATATCCTGCAGAAGTGGTAGCATCTCACCAAAATCAGGCAGAAAGGGGCGGCTCACATAGATGGAATTTGTCAACGATTACTCCGGTAACTAGGACGGATCGGAGCATTAGCACCCATACGGCGCAAGGGCTGTATGTTTGACCCTTATTAGCAACACGTATTGCCTAACAGCCCGTTAGCCTGACTGAGCCTTCGAGCTGGCGTAGCGGTCGCTTTCATAGCGGATGGATTGGCATTGGGAAAGGGCTACGAACTGGTGGTCCTCAGCCCGACGATCGCGTCATCGATGAACCGTCCTGGGTCTGCTGGGGGCCTTGGGTTGTGAGTCATGCTGACATATCGATGTTGTCCGCGGCAGCATAATATTGATCTTCGGCCTCGGCGGGGAGGATGTTGCCGATGGGCTCCAGCAGGCAACGATGGTTGAACCAACCGACCCATTCAAGCGTGGCGTACTCGACGGCTTCGAAGCTGCGCCAGGGTCCGCGCCGCTGGATCACCTCGGCTTTATAGAGACCGTCGATCGTTTGGGCCAAAGCGTTGTCGTAGCTGTCGCCGACACGGGCGACCGATGGCTCGATGCCGGCCTCGGCAAGGCGCTCTGTGTACTTGCTGGACACGTATTGCGACCCACAGTCGCTATAATGGATCAGGCCACCCCGAAGAGTCGGACGGCGATCGTGGAGCGCCTGTTCGAGAGCAGGACGAAGCTGGCGTGCGCCGTCCGGCTAGCGCGCCAGCCTACGATCCGTCTGGGGTAGGTATTGATGACGAAGGCGACGTAGACGAACCCTGCCAAGGTCGCGACATAGGTGAAGCCCGACACCCCACGCCTGTTCGGCGCTGGCGCAAAGACCCTTCGACAAGCTCAGGAGGCGGTTGACGTGATCGCGCGGGCACGGTGCCGCCTTGTCGCTGATCGTCATACGCACCGGCTTGCCCCGGACCACGCCTGCCAAGCCCATCTCATGCATCAGCCGTTCGACGGTGCAACGGGCGATCACGAAGCCCTCCCGCATCATCTGCCGCCATACCTTCCGCACGCCGTAGACCGCAAAGTTCTCTGCGAACGCGCGAGCGATCTCGGGCTTGAGGGTCAGATCCTCACGCGCCTGTGCTGAAAGACGCGATGGATCCTGTCGCTGCGCGACGTGCTCGTAGTAGGTGGATGGGGCGATCGGCAGGACACGGCAGATCGGCTCGACCCATAGGCATCGCGGTGATCGTGAATGAAAGCGATCATCTCCGGAACAGGCGGTCAAGCTCCGCCTGCGCGAAATATGCCGATGCCTTACGCAGAATCTCGTTGGCCTTCCGCAACTTGCGGACGTCGCATGCCAACGCCTTTACCTTGTCAGCAACCTCGGCCGGGACACCGGCACGCTCGCCGCTATCGACCTCAGCCTTCTTGACCCATTCATGCAGCGTCTGCGGAACGCAGCCAATCTTTTCGGCAATCGATACCACGGTCGCCCATCGGGACGTACAATCCCGCTCGTGATCGAAGGACATCCGCATCGCTCGCTCGCGGACCTCGGGCGCAAACTTGCTCGTCGTCTTTCGTCATGGCTCCACCTTCTCAGGCGTTTGAGCCTCCGACAAACCCGGGGCGGTTCAGTTTGGCCCAATGGGTCAGTCCGGGCGGCAGTTGAGCGTCACGATCGGCAGCGGCGCGATCTCCACATTGCGGCGCCAATCGATGTCGGGTGCACTGAGCGGAGTGCCGGCCCGGTCCCAGACCGCATTTGCCGAAGTCCGGATCAGCGAGCCGCTCGTGATGCTGTCGGCGCCGCCGGCATAGGTGCCAGCGGACGCCCGGGCCACAGGGCAGATCGGTATCGGACTGACTTCGGGTGTACGACTGAGGGCCGACGGCCGCTAAGATTTCACCGATTTCACGCGATATCCTCGAACATATCGTATCTGCAAGTTTAACGCCGCAAGTAGATCGGAAGGTGGTCCGCGCTTGGCCTTAATGAACTCGTTTACATGCCCGGCATGGCATCCCGTTAGTCGGCACCACTCCCGTAGGCTCATCGTTTGGAAACGCAGTTCCATCGACTGTCGCAACTCATCTTCCGTCATCGCCCCTCCCCGGCCTTCCCCTAATAGGTAGCAGTTTTCGCCCCGGCAAGTAGGCACATAGACAGGATGAGCTGCTGCCGATCCGATGGACACGAAATTACGCTATCCGTCCCTACCGCACAAAGTCCATGAGACTGATATAACTGAGCATCGAGTGACGGCACGCCTGATTGTAGAAGCGCTCTATGTAACGAATTCGGCTGCCTTCACGTGATTGTGCATTCGCTATGTCTTTCGGCCGATCCGTTTGATCGTCATCGAAGGGAAGAAGCTTCACGGCATCGTTCAAAGAGCTGCCATCAACCCGTTAAAAGGCTCCGCCTGAGGTGGCCCCCTAAATGACCCGAAGGTGCCCTGCTTTTAGTTAGGAGTGAGGCACATGGCTGACTGTACGACCAGTCGTTATGACGGCGGCAGGTACTCTCTAGCGGAATGAAGACCGTCAGAGTAAAAAAAAGGCCGGCTGGGAAGCGCCTTCCCGCCGGCCGGTTCCACAAGCCATCATAGATGGCTCATGGGATTGTGCGTTGCCGGTCAGGCGATAACGGCAATGTTATTGACGTCATGCATGAGCTCAGGTGTGAACCAGGGTTTGCCGGACATCAGGAGGACATCTCCATGGTCTTCGCCAGCGACACCCGCCATGCCAATAAACGCATGGGCAAGGCTATCTGCAGCGGCAGGTGCCTCGACCGCGTGTGTGTCGACAATTGCCGTAGGTGTGCCGACCGAGTGTGTGTCAAACGCTGCAGCGCTCGCTGTCGCGGATCCAGTCGAGCGACCTTCGGCATAGCCGTACTCGACATAGTGGCGGGTAAGGGCCTCCTTGTCCGTTCCGAAGATCGCAGCAAGATCAGGATTGGCAGCCGCGTAGCTAATTGCGTCGAAAGTGACCGTCCGGTTCTCGGTCGCCCCAAAGGTAATGAAGTGTCGTGCCGCGGCATTTTCGTCAGTGCCGAACTCCCGGATAAGGTCTCCGTAAGAGGCAAGATAGGCGAAGGCGTCGAACGTGACCGTCCGGTTCTCGGCTGCGCCGAACTGAATGAAGTGGTTCGCCGCGGCGGTCGTGTCGCCGCCGAACGCAGCGCGCAAGTCGCTATAAGAGTCAAGATATTCGAGTGCGTTGAACGTCACGCCCCGGCCTTCGGCGAAACCGTACTGCAGAAAGTGCTGCTCGCCACTGACTGCGTTGGAGCCTATCGCGTTGCGCAAGTCGGCGTAGCTGGCGATGTAGCTCAGCCCATCGAACGTAGCAATGCTCGCCGTTACGGCTGAGAAGGACAAGGCGGTGCCGCTACCAAAAGCAGCCTGTTCGATGCCCGTCACCTGGGTCGCGCCATTGGTAGTCACTAGGTAAGTGCTTCCGTTGGCGTTAAGCACGCGATAGTCCGACTGGAATCCGCCCAGCACCAGCGTGTCGTTGCCGCTGCCGCCATCGACCTGGTCGAAGCCACCGTTCGTCGTGAGCGAATAGGCGCTGGTGACGGTAACGATAATGTCGTCGCCGGCCCCACCCGATAAGATGTTGCGTCCGACATTACCGGTGATGATGTTGTTGGCATCATTGCCGGTGCCGCTGATCGAGTCGGTGCCAGTCAGTGTCAGATGCTCCAAGCCATTGCCTAGAACGTAGCTGATGCTCGCTGAAACCGTGTCGGTACCGCTGCCGCCGAACTCGCTGACCTGATCGCCGAGATTGTCGATGACGTAGCGGTCGTTACCGGCTCCGCCGTTCATGACGTCCGCTCCGAGGCCCCCATCGAGTACGTCATTGCCGTTGCCGCCGTTCAGCGTGTCGTTGCCGGCTAGGCCGATCAGCACATCGTTGCCGTCTCCACCGCTGAGGACGTCATTGCCAGTGGCGCCGGTGATGGTCTCATTCGCAGAGAAGCCGGACAGCGTGAGGTCGCCGATGAAGCCGTCGAAGTTAAACGCCGTGAACCCGCCTGTGTAGCCGTTGCCGATTGTCATGACGGTCACGAAGCCGTTGGCCGTCCCCACACCGTCGCGATCTGCCTGTAGCAGCAAGTCTCCGCCCGATTGGACCAGCCGCAGATGGCCGTCAGCGAAGGCGTTGCTGTTGGCGGTGTAACCGGTCAGGCCCAGGTTCAAGAAGTTGGTCATCTCGAACTTGTCACCCGCGTTGCCGATCTCAAAATCGTTTACGCGGCTCGTACGGGCGGTGGTCGCCACGTCCGTCGACAAAGCGGCGGTCGCGCCCACGCCGAACTGGATGAGGTCGGCGCCTGCTCCTAGAGTGAGCTGATAGTTGTTGACGGTGGTCGCACCACGCATGCTGATGCTGACGGTATCGTTGCCTGAGCCGGCGTTAATTGCGGCGCTGGCCACACCACTTAGGATGATGCGGTCATTGCCCGCACCCCCATCGACGGTCACGATGTCAAGGTTACGATCGTTTGATGTCGCGCCCAGCGCCGCATAGGTTGCGCTCGACAGGCCTGCGGCATTCGCCGCGAGCGCCGACGACAGCGTACCGCTGCGCAGCTCGATAAAGTCGTCGCCAGCGCCGCCATCCATGTTGACGTTGGTCGCGACCGTCCCCGCAACGCGGGTTACCAAGATGCTGTCGTTACCGCCGTAACCGAACAACGAGTCCGTTTGGCTAAGTGCGGTGGTGGAGGAAACGGCATTGTCGATAAGCAGATTGAAGTCGTCGTTGCCGCGCAGGGTGTCGCCAAAGTTCGAGCCAGTCAGATACTCGATGTCGACCAGCGTATCGACACCTTCGCCGCCCGTATCTTGCGCGACGCCCTGGAGCCGCAGGTCGACGTTCACGCCTGCCGTCGAGTTGACATAAGTGGCGGTATCCAGTCCTTCGCCGCCATTGAGCGTGTCGTTGCCAAGCCCGCCGGACAGCGTGTCGTTACCGTACCAGCCGTCGAGGACGTCGTCGCCGGCGTTGCCCACCAGCGTGTCCAAGGTGCCGCCACCGCGAACGACGTCGTTGCCGCTGCCACCACGGAAAATTACGCGCTCAATGCTAGTGAAGGAACCAATGTCGACGCCGTCGCCGATGATCGCACTGTTTCCCGCCAGGTTGCCAAGGTCGAAGCGGATTCCTGCCGTGTGATCCGTATAATACGCGTAGGCGAGATCAGTGCCGTCGCCACCGTCATACGTGTCGTTACCGCCATCGTTGGTATAAACGGTGCTCAGTCCGGCGATGGTCGCGTTGGCGATGCCGCCGACGAGGATGTCGTCGCCGGCGCCGCCGCGCAGGATGTCGTTACCCAGACCACCAATCAAGCTGTCGTTGCCGTCGCCGCCCTCGAGCACGTCGTTGCCGTCGGCCGTCGTTGCCACTGTGCTCAACGTATTGACATAGTCACCGAAGATCACGTCATTACCGGCACCGCCGATCAACGTGTCAGCCAGACCGTTGCCGATCAGTAAATCCGCAACCGCGCCGCCGACCAGCCGGTTGGACGTGGTGTCACCGCCCCGCAGGGTGTTGGTAAGGGTTGCCGCACCGATTAGGTTCTCGATCCCACTTAGCGTGTCGCTGCCACCGAAAGTGCCGGTTGTCTGGGCGGTAGTGGTGTTGAGGTTGACGGTGACCGACGACGTGGAAGTGGAATAATCGACCGTGTCCAACCCGATGTCACCGGTATAGGAATCTGCGCCGCCGCCATCGAAGAAGATATTGTCGCCATTGTCGCCGATGACTGTGTCGTTACCAGATCCGGTGCGAACGTTTTCGAACCCAATTATGGTGTCGTTGCCCACGCCCTGAGCGGTCAGCGCCGTGAGGTTGACCGTCACCGCCGTCGCACCGCTGAAGGACACTGTGTCAATGCCTGCGCCACCGTCGAGGACGTCGTCGCCAAGGCCACCCTCGATTACGTTGGCGTTGTCGTCGCCGACCAAGATGTCGTTGCCGGCACCGCCCATGAGGTTTTCGATACTATGTAAGGTGGCGATCGCTGCGCCAGCAATGTTGGCGGTTCCGTCATTCGCGCCGTTCAGCCGCGCCGTGACGTTGGCGGTGTAGTCTGCGAACGAAGCAGTATCCGACCCAACGCCTCCATCGAGCAGGTCGACGGTGCCGCCCACATTCGCACCGGTGCTGAGCGTATCGTTGCCCGCGCCGCCCGAGACGGCGTTCGCGGTAGTATCGCCGCTAAGAGTGTCGTTAAACGCAGAGCCCAGCAGGTTCTCAAACCCGTTTAGCGTGTCGGTGCCCGCGTTAACCGTATTCTGTGCAGCGCCTTGGAGCGTAAGGCTTACCGTCACGCCGGTACTAGCGCCTGCGTAAGAGGCGGTATCGCTGCCCGCGCCGCCGGCCAGAGAGTCGTTGCCGAGGCCGCCTTCGATGACGTTAGCGTCGGCGTTGCCGATCAGGGTGTCGTTGAGTGCCGAGCCAATCAGGTTCTCAATGCCCGTCAGGGTGTCGCTACCTGCCGCGACCGTATCCTGCGCCACGCCCTGCACGTTCAGGTCGACCGTCACGCCCGTCGTCGAGCCAGCGCTGAAGGCGTTCACGAAAGACGCGGTGTCGTTGCCGTTGCCGCCACTCAGGATATCGTTGACGATCGTTCCTTGCAGGAAGTCGTTGCCCTCGCCGCCGTCCGCTACCAGGCTGCTAGTGTTGTTAGCGGCGACCGTTGTTGTCACGACCGCTGCGTCTTGAAGTGAGATGTTCAGCTGATAGGTCTGCCCGGCCGTCAAAGGCTGGGCAACGCTTCCGGTTGCAGCCGAGTACTGACCAACGCGGAGGTAGTAGGTACCTACGGTGGCAAAAGTATAGGTGATGTAGGCGTCGTCGTTGACTGTCGTGCCAAGATCGCCCGGGCCGGTGTCGTTGCTGGCCAGCACGGTGCCAGCGCTGTCAACCAACTCGATAATGCTGTCGCTCAGCGTGCCGGTTCCGTCAATGTCGAAGATCGCCTGCGACCCGGCCACCGTCACGTCGACCCGGTAATACTCCAAAGAGCCGCCTGCCGCCGCGGCATTCACGGTCGCGTGTGGGATGCTGGCCGAACTCGTGATGTTCACGTTGGCGTCGACGTCGTAGAAGCCCGCAGTGGCCACCGCCGTCGCGATGCTGTCGTTGTTAACCGTCTGCGGCTTGGTGATGTCGGGCTGCGACGGTGCCGAGACGGTCGTGGTGGTTGTGAAGCCGCCGCCAATCAGGCGGTCGTCGCCGGCACCGCCCGACAGAGTGTCGGCCCCGCCGGCTCCGCCGCTGAGGATGTTGTTCTGGCTGTTGCCAATCAGGGTGTCGTTGCCGACGGTGCCCCCGATATTCTCGATGTTGCGCAGGGTGTCCGTCTCGCCATCGTGGGTCACGACGACGTCCGCCCCGGTGTCGTTCATGGTGACGCTTACGCCAGTGATATTGGTGAAGATCACCGCGTCGCTGCCGGTACCGCCGTCGAGAATGTTGTTAGCAGTGTTGCCGACAAGGACATCATTGCCCGCGCCGCCCTTGACGTTCTCGATCAACGAACGGGTGTCGTTGTCGTAGAGCAGCGACATGGCAATGTTGCCGGGCGCCAGAGCGGTCAGCCCCTGATAGGCTAGGCTGTTGGCCAGCTGCGCCTGATCGAAGGTCGAAAATTCGCCCGGACGCAGGTCGACCGTGACGCCGTTCGAATAGTTGCTGACGTCGATCGTATCGTTGCCACCGCCGTCCCAGACCGTGAGGAAGATCTTGTTGCCCGACGGCACACCTTGGCCAGCGCCGTTGATAAACATTTCCCCGGTTGCTTGGCTGAAGGTGTAGACGCTGTCGCCGGAATTGGTGCTGTAGTTGGCGCCATACAGATACTGCAACGCGGCCAAATCGTACTGCATGTACGTCTGCGGTTGGTTGATCTTTTCGCCAGCAAAGTTGCTGTTGGTGAACGGCGCGGGCGTATAGGTCATCAGCGACCACGCCTGCCCGTCACGGTCCGGGGTCAGCGACTGGGTGCCGTAGCGCGGCGCGGTCCCGAAGTAGGAGGACAGATCGCTGAACGTGTAATCCTGGTGCCCGTGCTTCAGCCCCATGGTGTGGCCGATCTCGTGCATCATGGTGGCGTAGCCCCACGTGCCCTTAAAGGCGAGGTCGTAATAAGGTTGGCTGGTGCGGCCGAACCAGATGTCGCCGGCCAAGCCCTTGGTATCGGACGGGAAGTTACCATAGGCGGACGCAACATCGTTGTCGGCGCTCTGCGAGATGCGGATGTTGGCGTGAACCGTGTCCGTATCCGTGATCTCAGTGAACGTCAGGCCTGTTGCCGCTGAGAGCTGAGCGAAGGCGGCACGCGCAGCGACTTGCTGCTGCGTGCCCAGATCAATGTGATAGAGGCTTACACCGTTGGTGTCGTAGCCGCTGCCGTTATAGTTCGAGCCTGACGTCGGGAAGCTGTAGGTGAGGTTCAGGCTACCCCATTTGGAGCCGATCAGGGTGGCGTCGACGTTGCGGTTGCCCGTGAAGAAGTGGCTTCCGTCCGGATTGGTGCCGAGCGGCAGCAGCGTGCCGATATTGTTGCCGACCGGATTGGCACTGGTGGGATCGACGCCGAGCGAATTGGCACTCTTTGGGGTGGTGCCGTCGGCTTCTTCGTCGGCGATCGTCACTTGGTCGATTTCCGATAGCGTATCCCACGTAAGGTCACCGTTGCCGATGGGCGATTCTGTCACGGTGTTGCCGAGCAGGGGATCGGTTTCAGCGGGCCGATTTCGAATACCGATCACCACGTCGTTGGGCGCAATGCTACCGTGATCAGAGATGCTCATTGATAGTCCCCTCTTATGACACAGGCCCGCTTCTGCGGCTGGTTTCACTCGCAATCGATGACAATTACTTCATGTATTCACGGTACGCGGGAACCGGTCAATAGCGAGTTTGACCAATGTGATGCGAGTCTTCAACTCGGCACAAAACACCGTGAGGGGCGATGCAAGGGACCGGCTACAGATCAGCCTGAAGATTGACTGTATCTGAAAGCAGGCCGCGGTGGATGCTGCCTGTGCCCCCTTTTGCTCATGGCTAACACCGCTCCGTCTCGACCACTCGTGACTCTAGGCTGGAGTTCGCTTATCAACAGCGGTGTCCAAGGGACGGAGAACGCCATGCTCCGCAATTTTCTATCAATTTTTGCGGCGCTCGCCGTATCCATGCTTTCACCCCAGGATGCCGCCATGCGCAGGTCCAGTCCCGTTTTGAAAACGATCGCTTTAAGTTCAGGCAAGGCAAGGCTGGATTCGCCAGCCCCTAGTTCGACCGGGCAAGACGCTAATGACCGCGACCAGGCCGCTCAGGGACCAATCCCAGTGCCGGTCTCTGCAGCAGGGGTCCCCAGCCGATCCATACCGACGCATACCCCGGTGGATTTGCCCGCAGGGGCTATAGGACGCCGGACCTTGTCCACGGCGTTCGTTAGGGTAGGAGCTGACGGTCATCTGACGGTGGAATTGCACGATGGGCGTGTGCTGGTTCTTCGCGACGTGGTCATGCGGCGCAAGGACTATTGTGGCATGCAAGTGCTCGAGGGCCTGAAAAAAACTAAGTATTGCGGTGGCTACGCGGACATCGCTGCGGCGCGAGCGGGGGGCTGACGACCAATAATAAATAACGTCGTTATATGGCTTGCGCGTAGTTAGCCCGTGTCGTCCCGCGTGCAGGGGAGGGCGCGCATACCGCCCCCAACCTTCTGGTGTCGGTTGGTGATGACGCATTTTGGGGCTAGCGGACTGTTCCGACCTCATGCCTGAAGTCGCTTATCGACTATTCGCTCGTGCGCGGCCCATTCTTACCGGCCGTTTTCTAAATTGGCTTGTTGTCAAAGTTCGACGTGTTCCGCATCACTGACGACTGTGCGATCGTAATTATGCTGGCACCCGCGCGGCGGTCCGATACCTGTCAGCTAGGCCGTGATCGGCTCGCGCCGGCGCATGGCATCCATCAAGCGTGTTTGAAACGCAGTTCGCCTTTGCGTAGAAGCAGGCGCGGCGCCTGTGATTACCTTTCAAATGACCTGACCGGATTTCGCCTGGATAACAGCGAGCATATAGCGCGGTCTATTGGTGAAAGCCGGGACGTGTATTAAACAGCGAAGCCCACTAATCATTGACAGGAATTCCGAGTTCGCTTGTTTACCCGCTCGCGCCATCATTCTCGAAATGCCCGCTCACTGAGCCGAGTAAAGGGCGTCAAGAGGTAGGACAAAATTGACCGCTTCTCACCAATCAGGTTGACGTCGGCGGTCATTCCGGGACCGATCGGCAGCTGGCGTCCGTTGGGATCACGGAAACTTTGAGCATCGGCGCGAACCCTAACGATATAGTGGCTCTCGCCGGTCCGTTCCTCGACCGTGGCGTCTGGCGAGATGGTGGTGACGTGGCCGTCCATGCCACCATAGACTCCGCTTTCGTAAGCGGTGATGTTGACCTTGGCGTGCTGGCCGATGCGGATCGAGGCAATGTCCTTTGGCGCGACCATCGCTTCGATCGTGAGCGCGTCGGCGCTTGGCACCACCTCGGCGATCGGCTGGCCGGCGCCAATGCTACCCCCGACGGTGGTCACCATCACCCGATTGACCTTGCCGTCGAGCGGGGCAACCACGGTAGCGCGACGGACCTTGGCAGCGAGCGCGGGCATCGCTTGGCGCCGTGCCGCACGCTCGCCTTGCGCGGTAGCAAGCTCGGTACCCGCCTGCGCGCGCCATGCTTGGCGGCCCTGTGTAAGCGCCGCGCGCGCCTCGCTGACCCCGGCCTCAGCGCGCGAGATCGCCGCGGCTGCCTGAGCCGCATCGGTACCCGACACGGCAGCGTCGTTCTCCAATTGGATCAGCGTCGCCTGCGGTTCGATTCCACGCTCAACTAGCGGGCGGATGAGGTCGAGCTGGCGTCGCGCGGTGTCGCGCGCAGTGACCCGCGACTGGTAGGCTGAGCGTGCCTCTGAGACGGCGCGCTGCGCACCCGACTCGCGCGCTGCAGCGCCCGAGGTGAGACTTGCGAGGTCGGCGATCCGGGCGGCGTGAAGCGAGCGCTCAATACCGATCTGTTCGACCATGGCAGGGCTTGTTGGGGCCGGATAAATAGGATCGCGGCCAGCAATCTCGGCCTCCAACCGTGCGATCTTGGCTGACAAGGCGCCGACAGTCGCCTCCGAACTGCCAAAATCGGCACCTGCTTGCGTTTGGTCGAGCAGGACTAGCGACTGTCCGCGGCGGACGATGTCGCCTGCATGAACAAGGATCTGCGAGACGATGCCCCCTTCGAGGTTGCTGACCACTTGGAGTCGGCTCGAAGGCACCACCCTGCCCGGAGCGTGGACGGTGCGGTCGAGTTCTGAAAGCGCCGCCCAGATAACGAACAGAACGAAGAAGCCGAAGATCAGCCAAAGGAGAAGATTCGACACCGCCTTGGGATGAATGCGGTCGGCTAGGTCTTCGAGATGGGTGTCTGTCATACGATTGCCTCAGGCCGGGCCGCGACGCTGGAGCGCCTGAAGAACGGCGTCCCGCGGACCATCCTGGACGACCTTGCCGGCCTCCACAACGACAACGCGCTCGACCAGCCGCACCAGCGCCGGACGGTGGGTGATGAGAAGAAACGTGCGGCCCTTCAGCTCAGCTTCCAGCCGGGCGATGAGCTGCGCCTCGGTGACGTTGTCCATAGCACTGGTCGGCTCGTCGAAGATCAGGAGCTGCGGCCGTCCTGCAAGCGCGCGAGCAAGTCCAATAGATTGACGCTGCCCGCCCGATAGCCCCTCACCGCGGTCGGCAAGCTTCAAATCGTACCCGTTCGCGATCCGGCCCATAAAGCTATGTGTGCCCGAGAGTTCAGCCGCGCGCAGCATCTCCATATCATCAATTCCCGGTCGACCGAGGACGATATTCTCCCGTACAGTGCCACTGAGCAGAGCGCTGTCTTGAATCGCGGTGCCGATGAGGCTTCGCAAAGCGACGGCGTCATACTGACGCACGTCGGTGCCGTCGATCATGACTAGGCCTGCCTGGGGCTGGTAGAGGCCGAGGATAAGCCGCGCTATGGTCGACTTGCCGGAGCCGACCTTGCCAAGGAGCGCCACTCGCTGCCCGGCGGGGATTACGAGGTCGAGCCCATCGAGCGTCTTTTCGGCCGCGCCGGGATAACGAAACTCGATTCCCCTTAGCTCTATCCGCCCGTCGATCCGTGCTGGGCGGAGCGCAGTCTTTGCCGCCTCTTCAGAGCCGGTTTCCATCATCGTGTTGATCTGCTTGTAGGCGGTGCGTGTCGCCGACAGTCGCGAGAGAAGCGAAGCAATCGTCGCGAGCGGCTGCACCGCGCGTCCCGACAGGATAGAGCAGGCAACCAGTGCGCCGGTTGTCAGGCGATGGTCGTCAATCAGGAACACACCCGCGACCACGGTACCTGCGTAGGCCAGGGTGTTTGCCGACGACGCAACGGTAGTAGCGATGGTCGACACCAGCCGCGAACGGGTGGAGCTATCCGAATGGCTTTCCATCGCCTTGCGCCAGCGTTGGCTAAGGAGACGTCCTGCACCCGCCGACTTGACCATCTCGAGCGCACCAACTGTCTCGACCAGCACCCCCTGCTTAGCGAGCCCCTCACTCATTGATCGCGCAGAGAGGCGATCCATCGCAGGGCGGGTCAGAATGCCCGCACCGATCACGACCGGAATGGCGGCGAGCGGTACGAACACGATCATTCCGCCCAAGATTGCGATAAACACCAGCGTCACGACAATAAACGGCACATCGACCAGCGCGGTCATTGTGGCCGACGCGAAGAAATCGCGCAGTGTCTCGAGCTCGCGCATCATGCCGGTCAGCGCACCGGTCGACCCCTTCTTCTCATCAAGCCGGATCGCGATCAATCTTCGAAATACCCGTCCGCCAATGTCGTGATCGATATCGGCACCAGCGAGATCGGTGAAATAGGCACGTAGCACTCTGAGCAGGAAGTCGAAGACGATGACGACCATAAGGCCAATCGACAGCGCGGTCAGCGACGACCAGGCGCTGTTAGGGACGACGCGGTCATAAACGGTCATTGTGAAGAGCGAGGTCACGAGTCCGAAGATGTTGATCATCGCCGCCGCCAACGCGACCTTGATGTAGGTCGATTTGTTACGCAGCATCGGCTCGACCAGCCACGGCGCGAAACGCGGGCGCGGATGGGCGACAAGATCGGTTTCCCCGTCAGCAGAATGGTAAACGGTCATCGCAGGGTCTCCGACGCACTAGGGTCGATCCCCAGCGTGGGCAACAGCCTACCGGTCCGGGCGAGAAGAGCGTAGCGAGCGGAATCAAGCTCGATCAACGATTGGACGTAGCGTGCCGCTACTCCAAAATAGTTGCTCTGCGCACCAAGCAGTTCGAACACCGTCCCGCGCGCGACCCGAAAGCGCTCGACGAGTGCATCGCGTGAACGGCGACTGGCGAGGTAGTTGATTTCCAGTGCCTTCTGCGAGTCCTCCAGCGCCGCCACGTCGGATAATGCAATCTCAGCATCGCGCTGAAGTTCGATCCGAGTGCGGCTGAGCCGCGCGTCGGCGCGCGCCACTCGCGCCTCGGCCTGGCTGACACGGGGGCCGGCGCCGCCTCCGATACGCATGGTGAGGTTGAGGCTGCCACGCACATCATAATCACGCCTAGTCTCGATCACGCCGTAGCGCCCGGCATCGACTGAGACGCCGAGTTGGGGCAGCCGGTCGGCGCGCAGCGCTTTGGCATCGCGCTGGGCAGCAGTAACTGCAAGCCGCGCCGAACGTGCCGCAGGCAGTTTGTCGGTATTGGCGGCAAGTCCCTCGCGGACGATACCGTCGAGCGAAGGCACCGGCGCGCGTGCGAGGTCCGCCGGGGGTGGTGCTCCGATCACAGCTGCATACTGAGCCTCCGCGTTCAGCAGTTGACGCCGGAAATCGGCACGCTGCGCATCGGCAGAGGCGATGTAGCTGTCCACTTGGGCGACGTCAGCGGGGGCGGTAGCACCCTGACGGACTCGAGTCTCCACCGCGCGGCGCAACTCTTGTTGGGTCGTCGAGTACGCGCCAGCGAGACGCACCAATACGCGGTAGCCGTAGACCGAGTACCAAGCCGAAACCGCCTGTAGCGCAACCTGACTGCTAGTGTCCTCGATGTCGGCGCGCGCTGCTTCCAGTCGGGCCTCGCTAGCGCGGATGCGATTGAGGCTGGCGCCAAAGTCGATGACCGGCTGCTGGATGCGGACCAAGCCATCAGTCCGCTCGCGTGGACGTGATCGTTCCAGAACGTTGCCCGGGTCATTGGAAAAGGCACGACTGATGACCCGGAAGCTGGTCAGCGACAGGTCGGCTGTGGGGAACAGCGCCCGCTCACGCGTCTCGCGGCGGACCGCATCAGCCTCATCTGCCTGCGCCTCAATCTCGCCAAGCGCCGGGTTGCGTGCCACTGCCTCTGCGATTGCATGATTGAATGTCGTTACGGGTGCCGCACTACGTGCGATCGCCAGGATCGGGTCGTTGAGGGGGTCGATCCGCAGCGGATCGCCGCTTGGACCGGGCAACCCACCCTGCTGCGTTAGTCCGAGCGGTTCGGGTGCGGGCATAGCGGAGGGATCAACCCGGCTGCTATAAAGCTGCGTGACGGCGGGCGCGGTGGGAAGAACGACAATCGGGCCGGTGGGGCTCGGCGTCGGCACCGCCGGCAGAATTTGGAGTGGCAGCGTTGGCGCGGCAGGCGGTAAGGGGCGGGGGGTTGCGCCTTGTTGCGGGTCGACCACCAAAGACCCCGCCGGGGGGGGCGCGGCTTGAGGCGAAAAGGCGTGGGCTGACGCTGTGCTTACGAGCAGGGTCAGTCCTGTGACCACCCCGCCAGCAATCAGTCCCTTGTGCTGTTCCCCAATGCAGCAATGCCGGCCGACACCAGCCATCCAGCTCGTCATGACGCTTGCAAGTCCAATCCCCCCGGGGCCGTAGGCACCGAACGCGTCATAGGCGCCTCCCCAGCGCGTGACGGCATCCTGCGTCTCAGTTACCTATCCCCGTAAGCTCAATCGCTCATCTTGGAACAGGTTACAAGCCGTGTCCTACAGTGACCGCAGCCCGCGCAACGTCAATTATTGCGGTACGTCTTGTTGGCAGGGGTTGCTCGGTTTACCTAAACAGCCCAGCGCGATTACGACATGGAAGCGTCGACCGGTTTCATGCCGTTGCTAGAACCGGTCGGTTAAAGTAGCTTTGATCGGATGTCCTGCAGTCAAGCAACGAGTGCTGGCCTCACCCGTCGTAGAAGAACTGATAGCGGCTGATCGAGGCGCGGGCCTCACTAACCACGCCATAGCCTGCAGGTTGGCCTCCTCGTATTTCACGGAACGCCACAGGCGCTCGCCGAACACATTGTCGCGCGAAGCGCCGCAGCCGTCCATGCTGCACGCTATCTTGTCGCGATGCAGGACGGCGGTAAACAACATTTTCGTAACGAGCGCACAATTCAACCGCCCAAGTCCGGCCGAACGCGCTGCATCAATGCTTTGACCTGCCGGCTCGCCAGCGCCGGAAGTAAGCTTGTATAGACCAACGGCGATGCGTGGAGAGCTCGTGCCTCTTTCCATCGACGGTTTGTTAAGAGTTTTTGCAAAACATGAGCTTGGCGATAAACAAGCAGCATTCGTTCACGTGAGGAACTTGCCTTGCGTACCGGTGCCAGCGCTGCATGAATCGACGAACAATCATCTATGGTTAGCAAGTAAGGGCGATAGCTCGCCAGTTCTAGTAACTTTGCCGCCGTAGAGTGTTGTAGATAAGCAGTTTCATCCCGTGTTAAATAAGCAGAAAGTAAGGTAACCATCTCGCTTATTGTCGAAGCCCCGTTAAGCTTTCGATAGGTAGGAGCCGGAATGCTCACGTCCGGTTTACCCTCTAGGCTACGTTGCCTGGATATCGCCGCTAGTTGGGAACTGATGGCCGAGATCCGACCGTTGGCAGCCGCTGCACTTGATGCGCTAGAATTGCCCATTCGGATTTCACCGATGATATCTACAAGATTATGCAACCGGCCTATTGATAAGAGGCGCCAATACAAATCGGTATCCTCGGCATTGGTCCTTTCACGGTAGCCACCGATAGCAATGACCGCATCTCGTCGCATCATGACAAACGTTTGGGGTAAATAAGGCTCTACAGCCGGCATCGCCCACGGATCAGGACGTACGTCTCCACCAAAAGTAGAATGACCGCCTGACCGACGTCCGTTATCGTCTATGTGCCAGCCGTTACCGCTGACCGCGATGCAGTCGGGATTGCTAGTAAGAAAAGAAAGCTGACGATCGAGTCGATCAGGAAAAGAGATATCGTCTGCATCATGCATAGCGATATAAGGCGCGGTACTTAAGTCTATGAGTCGATTGCGTGCAGCAACAATACCGCCGTTCGGTTGGTCTACCACCAGAATACGGGTATCATTCGCGGCTACCGACCGAACAATATCTATTGTGCGGTCGGTCGAGCCATCGTTGACGACAATTATGCGAATATCGGCAATAGTTTGGGTCTGGATCGACGTAAGTGCTTCGAGGATCGTTCTTTCCGCATTGTAAGCTGGGACAAGCACGTCGATAATAGCAATGTGGTCGTTGTTACACATGACGTACTCCGTTGGTCATGCGTGAATCCGTTTGACCACATTTGAAACAAAAAATGTCACCAATCAGATTAACTCTGACCCTTATTTTTGTCGCCGTAATCAAAGCCATAGCCATGACCATAGCCGTAGCCATAGCTTGCTTGTTTCGCGTCAAACATAGTCAAAACACCACCCAGTAGGTGAGCATGCGCCTTACGAAGACGACTTACCGTTAGGCGCGCGACGTTCTTGTGTGTGCTATTTGCGGCGATCATGACAACCGTGCCCTCAACCTGACTTGCGATAAGTGGGGCATCGGCAAATCCCATCACAGGCGGAAGATCGATCAGCACGTGATCGAATTGGGCACTAACAAGCGTCATCAACTGCGCAAATCGGTCGCTCCCGAGCAATTCAGGCGTGCTGAGCGGTTGTGGGCCGGCTGTGACAACAGACAGCGTGCCGATGTCTGTCCCACGCATCAGGCGGTTTAAATCGTCGGTACCGGACAGATAATTACTCAGTCCCTCGCCCAGCGGCTGGTCGATGAGCGCATGTATGGACGGTGAGCGCATGTCAGCATCGATTAGCAATACGTTCTTGTTAGACCGAGCGATCAGCCGGGCCAGTGCATAGCTGGAGGAGCTTTTGCCTTCTGCCGCCTGCGAGCTGGTGATCGCTAATGTCTTTGGAATGCCGTGCGACGTCGCAAAGCCCAAATTTGCTACGATCGATGCGTATGCTTCCGTAAGAGCCGATTTAGGGTTGGCCAGCGCCGCCTCTAATGTTTCACCAGTCAGCTTGGGGGTGACGCCAACGAGCGGCAGCCCCAGCGCTTCTTGCACTTCGATTGGATCAGCGAGGCCTTCATCCACCTGCTCAAGCAGCAGTGCAATACCGACACCAACAACCAGGCCTAAGAGCATTGCGACGGCGAGGTTAAGCAACGGCCGCGGGCTAGCGGGGCGACTTGGCGTTTCAGCGCTATCGACAATAGCGATGTTGTTAACGCCTACACCCCCGGCTACACCAATCTCCTTGTAGCGTTGTAGCAATGCGTCATAGAGCTGGCGATTTGTATCAACTTCGCGCTGTAAGATGTCGTATTGAATATTACGACGACGAAAGTCGAGAACGCGACCGGTAAGTTGCTTTACCTGGCTTTGCAGCTGTTGCTCGCGACGCAGGCTTGCCTGGTAGTTTTGAGACAATACGTTTGAGACGCGGTTGTCTTCAGAGCGCAGCGACGCGTCGAGTGCTCGGATTTGGGCTTGTAGCGCTTTAGCGGGAGGATAGCCCGCATCGAATTGCTGCATCATTCGCGCGTAGTCACCAGACAGTTCTGCTCGGCGCGCCCGCAAGGTGCTGCTCGCACCGTTGTCTAGCTGTTCCTTGGCAACGTCTCCCGTGTGCAGTCGACTCTCGGCCAGCACGCGTTGCGCCGTCGCTGCACTGAGTTCGCGATTGAGGCTGGTGAGGTCGTCGACCACCAAGGAGCGTTCACCTGACGTTTGCCCGTTAGAATCGGTCGTGCCGGGAATGCTGATAATGTTTTCGCGGGAGGCGTACGCAACCAACGCACGCTGCGATTCATCGATACGGTTTCGCAATTGCTTGAGGCGATCCTCAAGAAAGTTGCGCGCATAGGAGGTCGCAGAAAAACGACGTTCCAGCGTCGATTGAATGAAGTTTTCCGACCAAGCATTGACCACGCGTCGCGATAGATCAGGGTCAGGACTGCTGAAGCTAATCTCTACCAGCCTCGACAGTCGTTCCGGGTCGACGGTCATATTCGCAAGGATCAAGCTACCTGCAGCCTTGATGCGCGCGTTTCGGGCGGCTGCGGTCTGCACTGGGCGTCGGTTTTCGAACAACGTTTCAGGCGGCGTGATACCGAAATGCTCGAAAAACGCAGGGTCTTCGCTTAACCGCGTCGATTGTCCAACGCGGTCAGCCAAGGCGCGTGATTTCAACAGTCCGTATTGAGTCTGGTAAAACTCGTTATCAGTCGCGGCTTGCGCCTGATCTGTCCCCTTGACGTCGGCAAAGTTCCGGTTCTCACGTTGGATCTCCAAGGTCGCACTTGCCTTGTAGAGCGGCGTAGTGAACAAAGTTACTAAGAGCCCGCCAATAACGAACGCAACGATTGTTCCTAAGATCAACCACTTGCGGCGTTTTGCGATCGACAGATATTCGGACACGAGCGAGCGCTTCTCGCGCACGCCATCACCCTCAATCAACACCTCGGGAACAGTCGCTAAACCATTCGGACCAACCGGCTGGAACTGAAAATTATTCATCGTTACGTACCTTACCGGTTCGTTAGTTCAGGACCGCAACCAAAGGTGCGATGATGAGGCCCGAGGATTGCAGGGCGAGACTAAAGATCCGCCGGGCGCTCGATTCGTCGACCTCAACCACGTCGTTGGCGAACACTTCTGGATCCGGGTAGAGGCCTTGCCTGATAGCGCGTAGATCGTACAAGCCGACAACGTCACGACCATCAACGCGGCGAAAGACGAGTATGTAGTTTTCCCGTGCAAAATCGCTGGTGCCCTGCGCTCGTGCAATCGCCCGCATGAGCGTCATGCGGCCGGTTACGGGATAGAGACCCGGTGCGCGGACTGCCCCGGAAACGGTCAGAACCTGACTGACTACCTGCGTAACGTTCACGTTGACCTGCGGTGCGCGGACATGGTTGTTACGCAGTCGCTGGGCCACTGCGGCGCCGAGTTGGATAGGGGTCGTTCCGGAAGCTGCGATCTGACCCACTAACGGGAGCGAGATATTGCCGCTTCGGTCAATCGTAACGGTACGGCTAAATTCAGGCAAGCCAAGGACGTCAACCGAAACCTGATCGAATGGCCCCAAGACATACGGGCGGGGGCTGGAAACCAAATCGGTCGCACTTGGTTCTGGCAGTGGGACCTGCTCAGCTAACGTGACCCCCGGTCGGCCGATAAATTTTTGCTCAGCGCATCCCGTGGCCAGGATGAAACCACTAGCCCATATCATTTTCAAGTATGACTTCACGACGCAGTACCTAACCGACCCTGATCATTGAGGTGCCGCCTACAAGCCTTTGGGCAAAACGGCAATGTGTGGTCATCCAGCTTCCGACCGCTGTGCCTGGCGGGCGGTACACAGCCATCCGCATGCGATCGCGAACCATGACTGAAGTAGCGGCGTACGTAGTGGATAATCGACGAGACTCGCGAGCAAAAATACAGCGATCATCGTCAGGCCAAGCATGGTATCCTGATACCGACGCTTGTTACTTTTGTCCCTTAGCGCAGCCACGAGCTTAAGCGTGCACCATGAAAGAAAGACCCCGAGTAATGCGACGCCTGCCAATCCTGCGGTCATAACAAGCTCTAACAGCTCGTTATGGGCGTGATTAAAATACGTGTTCTTAAGAATGGCGTCGGGTTCGTACTGCCGGAAAATGGGATCAAAGCTGCCAAATCCAGTGCCTGCTGGAAATGTCTTGCGGATGATGTCCCACACGAGCGGTGCGTAGCGAAAGCGCAAGTCCTCTTCGACGTTAGGAGCACCGCCCAGAAGCCTTTGAATCGATAGAGCACGGCCGAAACGCCAAGTTGCGATGGCGATTACGACGAGCAGGGAAATGATGCCCGTTCGGATCAGCCTGTTATTTTTGGCTATAGCCCCCGGACGCGAACGGTTTACGGGGAAAGCGAAAATAGCAACAGCAATGCTGAACAGGGCGAGCAGAACTCCTGCTCGTGAGCCGGTAGCCAGCAGGACTGGAATGACGGCAATGCCTAAGGTTGTCGCAATCCCTGTACGCCATCGCATCCAGGTCCGATCGCGCACAGGCAGCTGATTCCACGCGTAGAGCGCTGTGAACAATACGGCGAGCATTGCGGCCTGATGGTTGCGGTTGGCGAGTAGACCGACTGCTGTCCCCGGATAGGTGCGTTTGTACCAATAAAGGGCCGACTGATGGCCGCTACCCAGCTGCAAAATGCCGAGGGCCATGCTCACGGAGCACAGTATGATGAAAGCAGGTAGAAGGCGCTCACGCTGATGAGCGGCGAGTTTGGTGACCCCAAGGAGCACTGCTGCCGGTACGATCAAAGTCGCTAAACTGTTCGCGGTCAGGTCAGGGGTAAGCGACAGGGGGCGCCAGGGCTGCGGGATGCCGAGCGCACGAGCCGCTTCTAGGTAGGGCTCGCGGCCAGGTAGCGTTTCCCAGATAGATGGCGGTAACGGTACGAGCTGTGCAGCTATGATCGCTGCCAGTACAGCCAGCATCAGTATCGGTGCGCGGTAGGTGTGCCAATCTGGCCGAGCCGGAGTTAGCAAAAAGGCGACCATCGTAACCACCGCAGCGAGGCGGACGTACAAAAGCGACATGGTATCAGCAAATGCCGACCCGCCGCCTAATGCTACTAAAATTAGGAGTGCTGATAGCAGGATGAAATCGATCTCTGCTCGCCAGTTTGCAGGCAGTTGGACGGGCCATTTCGTCCGTCTACGAGGGCGACCGGGCGCGGCGGAGCGTCGGTGTGAGCGATCAAGAGACATATTATCGACCTCCTAGCGGTCGTACAGAAATATCATCGATCCAGGGTGCTGTGACCTGACCGTCGATACCGCTAGCCGCGCGAACGACGATGCGTTGTGCCGTACAATTGGACGGGATCGTAAAGCCAACGCGCCATGATTGACCGGTATCAGGCGACGGTGGGAATGCAGCATGGAGCACCTCGCGACCATCACGAGCGCACCGTACGACGAGTTGAGGAAAGGCCAACGGATCTCCGCGGGTTCCGCCAACGTGTGCTGTGATCGCATAATTTCCAGGCGGCAGGAGGGTTAACTGTACCGCCACGTCGCCACCGCGACCATTAGCCGCGAACGGAAACAACGCCGTACCGCCTTTGGCTGTTGGATTGGGTTGGCGAAGGCCGGCAAGGTTCTCATCGTCGATAAGGTTCCAGTCAAATGGATCCCAATTGCCTGGCTGTTCGAAACCGCCATTGCGGATCGGCGTGCGATCATCAGCCGGTAGTCCGTGCGCTCGATTGTAAAGCGCTGCCGACTGTTGGTAGGCGTATAGATCCACGAGACGTTTCTCAATTGCCTGGAGCATTGTCGGATCGGGGGTTGGCGCACGGTCCAGCTTCAGCCCTCTGGCAAAGGTATATAGCGCGTTTGGCGACGTGCTGACGGGGATATATTGCGTCATGAAAGGGCGGCCCCAAACCGGGCGGCGTGCCAAGAACATGGCCATAGGCCGAGCGATTTCGGGATCGGAAACCGCCTGATTCAAAATGGGAAACAAAATCTCGCGCGTTTGATCGTTGGTCCTCAGTGCACGGTCGTAATGAACTAAAGCGTTTGGGATATCGCCCCGCTGAACGTTATGTTCAATCAGCCACATTTCGGTAGGAACATCTCGACGCGACATTGTTTCAGCGTAGCGGACTAGGCGTTCAGCCTGCTGATTTTTCCCGTCCAAGCTTGCTACGATAGCCAATAAGGTCGGCGCAGCGGCGTTGACGGGCTGGCGGGTAAGTGAACGCATTCCGTAAGAGCGTATTTGCTCTTTCATCCCGGCCGTCATGTGCTCCAGCAGCAATCGTCCTGCACGGGCATTTGCATCAGCGCTTCCAGGGTTCCACACTAGCGCAATCTGTGGCTTCGGGCGTGCGGTTATCCTGTCAAGCGTCACGCCAAGGACGAAGACGGCCAACATTACCCCAACAAAAAGGATAGCGCTTACGCGAGCGATCGGTCGGATTCTTAGCAACATTCTTCTTTCTACGCGGTACGATCGCCGTATGCCACTGCCGGCGCTGGGAAAGCCGGCAATGTCTTACACCGCCATGAGACCCGATGCCGCATGGAAGCTGATAGAGCTCAAACGTGGCGCCCCCAACCGGTCACCCCCAGCACGACGTCTTTTGCTATCGAAGCCTTGCTTGCCGCGGTTACCGGGCTGTGATCTGCCGCATTGCGGACAGCATAAAGACGCCAGAAAGCCACTGCGCGATCGCGGATACTGGCGCAATCATGGATCCGGGCACGAAGCCGCGCGCGGCCCTGCTTTATACGGTAGCGCGCTGCGGCCGCTTCGGCGCGAGCTGCGAGCGTAGTGTCAGCATGGCGAGATAATGCGTCGAACGTTGTAGCTAGCGCGCCGAAAAATACGTCGCGTTCGCGATAACTCTCCACCGGCACAGTTGCCATTGTCCGCAACCGCGTACCCAAACGAGGCTTGGTCATGCCTAAGGCATTACCGCCGTGTTGGCGATAAAGAATAAGCGGCTCGACTATGTGTGACACTCTGCCAAGACCCGCGGCCAGAATATAAAGCCAGATATCGTGCGTTAAAGGGCGGTTAGCTTCGGGCTGGCGCGGGCGTTGACCAGGCGGCACCAGTGTAGCGAGACTCCGCCGAAAAATCATTGTATTGCCCCAGCCCGACCACGGATCGAGTTCCAGGGGCTCATATGTGCGATCGGCGGTGATACCTTGATCCCATATGCCGATCGGCGCGAGTAAGGCGTCGGTCAGGGTCAGTCTATGCAGCGACATCAAGCTGTCGTCAGCCACTAGCCGCCGTACACCCTGACGTAGCTTATCCGGTAACCAGACATCGTCTTGATCACACAGAGCAATCACATCGTACTGGCATTGCGCTACCGCAAACAGGAAATTGTCGCCGAAGCCCAGGCGCGCCGTTTTGTCGACAATACGCACTGGAAAGGGCGCGCGTAGTGAAAACGTACGGACGATAGCCAATGTGTCATCACTAGACCCATCGTCGCTAACAACAAGTTCGGCCGGAAGAAGCGTTTGAGCTGCCAGACTATTCAACTGTGCATCAATGTATTGGGCGCCGTTGTACGTAGCCAGCGCAACAGAGACGCGGGGGAGATCACTAGCGGCGTTGGTCTGGACAGGGGGCATGGTCAGGGCTGTCCTAACACTGACTGCTTGCCTACGATATTATCGGTATCGCCGTCTACCCGGTCGAGCAAATCTGGGGTCATCGCACACCGTCGGGTGTTGGGCACCATAAGCTGGTAAGTGACACCACCCTGTGTGTAGGTACAGCGACGTTGATTATTTTCCGTGGTTTCGCCCGTTAAAGCAGCGTTGCCTGGAACCGGCCGGTTCGGGTCAACATACGGTGCCGTGGCGGGACACGGCTGTGCGGCGGGAAGAATACTGCTTCGCGGTACAGACTGCCCATCCGCAGTCTGATCAGAGCCTACGTAGATACAGATGCGTTGGTCACCAACGACACGATCGTCAAGGAGCTGCGCTGTCGCAGGCGATGCATAAATTGCGAATGCCAACAGGGCGATAAACGGTAACGGGGCACGATTCATGCCCGCGATCTTAATGTAAGGGCGACCTGAACGAAAGGTCGCATGCAACGCTCGAAGCCTACGGTTACGCAAGATTGGCCTCAGCGGATTCCAGGATTGCCCGAGCGCATTCATCCCATGAAAACATTTGAGCCCGCTCGCGTCCGGCCTGCGCCAGACCCGCGCGATGAGCGGCATCGGCGAGAAAGCGTTGTGTAGCTGTAACCATGTCAGTCATATCAAAGGGATCGAAATAGGCTGCGGCATTGCCACATGTTTCGGGCAACGCCGCTGCTCTCGACGTTAATACAGGACAACCAAGCGCCATCGCCTCCAGTGGCGGCAGACCAAATCCTTCATAATAGGCGGGATGAACATATCCAGCAGCGTTTTCGTACAGGGCGCGTAGTTCGGCATCCGATACGGCTCCGACGTGTATCACCCGTTCGTCAAGTGCCGTGGGGTCACTAGCGTGCACACGTGGATCAGCCCCACCGACGATAACAAAGCGGCAGTCGGCATTGTTTAGTTTCTCAGCTATCGTCACTAATGCTGCGAAGTTCTTGTGGGGGCTATGACTGCCAACCGCTAATAAAAATATGACGTTACCCAATTTATGCCGTTCGATGGCATCGTAACTGGCATCGCATGCAAACACATGCTCCCGGCCTAAAGGAATTACCGTTATCTTCGCTGGGTCTATTTTCAAATAGCGATTCAATTCCCCAGCGGAAAAGTGCGATACTGTCAAAATATGGCGCGCGCGCTGACCGATCTGGCGCGTTATAAACCGGTACCACTGCGTGAATGCACGAGAATATGCTTCTGGAACAGCAAAGGGAGCGCAATCGTGGATTGTCACAATCTGTTTTGTGACCGTAACTGGGGCGGCATTGCAGAGGTTTATTAACCCTGCGCCACGCCGATGCCACGGCAATTCAAGCTGCTCCCAAGCATGGCCTCGCAACCGCCCGACTCTCTCGGCGCCCAGTTCGCGCGCAATTTCGTGATGGATCACGCCTTTAGGGGTAAGAACGCGCAAGTCCGGTCGCAGGACTTTTAAGCGACGGGTTACCTCAATTGCGTAACGCTGTACCCCGGTTACACGCTGGGTCAGGAAGCGGCCATTGACGATCAACGGTAGAGTACGCCGCGCCATCATCTGGCCGAGCCTTCGTCGAGCAATGGCGTTTGAGTTATATCTGTAGAATTGTAATCAAGACCGATTAACTGCCGCTCTACTGCATCTCGAAAGCGTTGATGAAACTTTTCCGTGGAGAAGCGCAACGCATTTGTCCGAATATTGTGAGGATCGAAGCGATCGGCGTTTGCTTCGAATGCACGCACGGCTTGTATGACAGAGGGTATCGTCTGTTCCGGAAAAAAGACACCCGTTGGCGTCTCGTGATCCAGTCCTCTGATAGTTTCTAGCGATCCACCTCGAGCATAAGCGATCACGGGTAGGCCACAAGCCTGCGCTTCAACGGGCATGATGCCAAAATCTTCTTCCGCCGCAAAGACGAAGGCACGCGCGGTCCTGAATAGTTGAAGCAACTCGCCGTGGGACTGATATCCCAGCACGCGAACGTTAGGTCCCGCGATCTTCTTTAATGCCGCCATATCGGGTCCGTCACCGACTACGACCAAGGTCTTGTCTGGCATCGCCGCAAATGCCTCAGCGATCATGGGAACGCGCTTGTACGGAACCAAACTTGAAGCGGTAAGATAGAAGTCCTCCCGTGCCTGTGTCACAGGTGTAAACGTATCCGTATCAACCGGGGGGTAGATCACTTCTGCCGTACGGCGATAAGTCTTCCTTATTCTGGCCGCAATGAAACGTGAGTTAGCTACAAAGTGATCGACGCCGTTGGCCGTACGCTGATCCCACATCCGCACATAGTGGAGAAGCGCGCGCGCATACAGCCCGCGCATTCCTTTATCCAGTCCGGCTTCGCGAAGATAGATGTGCTGAAGATCCCACGCGTAGCGAATTGGGCTATGGACGTAAGAAATGTGAAGTTGGCGAGGTCCGGTAATTACGCCTTTCGCGACAGCCGAGCTCGAACTGATAACAAGATCATAATCGGTCAGATCAAACTGTTCGATCGCGGTTAACATCAACGGCAAATACATCCGGTAATGCTTGCGAGCGAACGGTAATCTTTGTATAAATGATGTCTTTGGGGTTTTGCCCTGGAGAATATGACGATCTTTATCGTTCATAAAATCGACGGTGCTGAAAACGTCAGCATCCGGGTACATTTTGATAAGCTCTGCAACGACGCGTTCGCCGCCGCGGTAGGTTACCAACCAATCGTGAATTATCGCTATCTTCATCTTTATTTCAGCTGTCATGGCCTGGTGGCAGGCACGGTCTATGTGCTGCGGCTCTAGAGGATTAAGGCGAGACTGCCAATGCTCGAGGTGATATGGCGTTATCCTGGTCGGTCATGGCGCCCTTGCGTTGTGCGCCGCAAGGCCTAGAGCCATGGCGTTTCCGCCTGCCAACCGACAGCCTTTGGTCTGAACCGTCAATGAGTATTGCTTCTCCTCCCGCGTTGCCCAGCCCCATCGTCGAGACGGACGATTTTGGAGAGGCTCGGTCATGGCGTCCCGCTGTGGTGCTCGGCGCAAACCTGTACCAGCCGTTGGCGTGGTGGATGGATCCAATCCGAACGATCTTGTTCGTTGTTCTGCCGATATTTGGATTCTCGGCCTATCTAAATAGGTACAATTACTGGACATTCAGGGCGAGCCGCGATTTCGTCACATCAACGACATTCTGGCTTGGCATATATAGCGCTGGAATGCTCATTCTGGGCGTTGTGATTGGCCGCCTGGTTATCCGGCGCGAGAGCGAGGTAACTTTATTCGATAGTGACCGCGCAACACTTATATTAGTCCGCATCGGCTGGATCACTATTGCTGCCTATATAGTGCTGTTTGGTGCTCTCGTAGTGAACTATCCGCTGGTTATAGCCGTGCTAAACGGTAGTATCGGCGCCTCGGATGATTTGCGTGACTCTTTGGGACGTGTTCCGGGGGTGACGTCCTTTGTGCAGCTTGGCGTAATATATCTTGCGATGATATCGATGTTGGCAACAATGACCAACTACACAATCACGCCACGACTTTGGACGATGACAGCGGTTATCCTTTTCCTCGTTTTTCTCAGATCCATCTTTGCATCTGAACGTCTTGCTCTGCTTGAGGCTTTGGCGTCTATAGGCATCATTCCCCTTGCATATCGGTGGCGCCCTTCTCCCGTACGGGCAATAGCACCGTATATTGGAATAGTATTTGTCTTTATACTGTTTGCCGCCGGCGAATATTATCGTAGTTGGCAGTATTATCGGTACTCTTATGATTCCTATTTTGATTTTATATCCCAGAGGTTTGCGGGCTATTTCTCTACCGCGATCAATAACGGATCGGGGTCTTATCTTGTTTATGGTCGTGATTCGCCATTTCCAGAAATAACGGTGGGCTGGATCACGAGGTTCCCGGTCATAGGACCAATATTATTTCCGCGTGGCGGTGAGACTCTACATAGTCGCTTTCTCGAAATGTACGCGTCCCCCGAGTTCAACAATCCAGGTGGGTTGTATGCAGCGTTTTTGGACTACAACTTCTATCTGGCGTCTATATTTATGGTGTTTATAGGTCTGGTAATCGGCATTATCCACCGGAAATTCCAGAACATGAGCATCTACGGATTCTTGCTGTATCCAGTCGTGTTTCTTGGAATGACCGATTTGATAAGGATCATGTACATCTCCGATACTCGTACATTGCCAATGTTTTTGGGCGGGCTTGCCGTGGCATTGGCGATCAAATCGTCAACCATGCCGCGTGACCGTTTTCTGTCTATGGCAGGCCATGTCAGCCGAGGGCCGTCGTCGTGAACGCTGCATTGAATGCGCAGGAGGACGTCGCGGTCTCGTTGGTCGTTGCGACCTTAGGACGGACCTGGCAGGTTGAGCGCCTTTTTCATAGCTTGGCAGCCCAACGCGGCGTTACGTTTGATGTCGTCGTCGTCGATCAGAACGATGATGATCGGTTGTTGCCGGTCCTGCAGCAAAAATGGCCTTTCGCAATACGCCACATGGCAACCTCTGGGGAACGCGGTGCAAGTCGGGCGCGCAACCGTGGCTGGCGCGCGGCGCGAGGGGCTGTCATTCTGTTTCCGGACGACGATTGCTGGTACCCGCCAAATTTCCTCGAAACTGCCTTGGCGACCATGCGGGAGCGTGGCAGCGCTGTTTTAAGCGGCCGACCTACGGATGAAACCGGCCGTACCATCAACGGTCGTTTCGAGGTAAGTGCGCAGCCGATCGACGTCGCGAATGTCTGGACGACTGCGATCGAATGGATGGTGTTTTTCGAGCGAGCCGTTCTGAGTTCGATTGATGGTTTTGATGAGGATATCGGGATCGGGGCAGCAACCCCATGGCAGTCGAGTGAGATCCAGGACATTATTCTAAGGAGTATCCGATCCGGGTATTCATGTTGGTATGACCCTGCGATTACCGGGTACCATGAGGAAATGGTGATTGGTCGTCCTGACGCGAAGCTTCTGCGCAAGGCGCGTGGCTACGCTCGAGGCATGGGGTTCGTCCTCCATGCGCACGGATACTCTATACCACGACAGGCGATATGGGTTGGGCGTCCCATAGCGAGGGCTGTGGTTTCCCTATTTAAGGGGCGGCGCGACCTGTTACCGTATTATTCCAACGTCGCTATAGGACGCCTTGAGGGTGCTTTACGTCGCACGTTCCTAAATGACTGAGTCTTTCCCATCGCGACGCACCATCGTAGTGGGGTTAGCCGGTGTGCTTGGCACGGCCGCCTGCGGCAACGCCGGTACACGAGCGCTTGCAAACACCGAAGCGCCGACAATGGCGCAGGGTGCGGGTCGAAAGGCCGGATCAGCGGGTAGCCGACGGGGGCTGCCACTGTCACATTTTGGGATCGATCGTTTTTCAAAGAAAGATCAGTGGACCCAGCTCAAAAACGCATTCTTAGCGGCGCATGAAGAGCGTTTTGATCTTTTTGCAGATGCCGATGCGAATTACCGTCACGACGGTCCGCTGAAACTTGATGGTGTTTCGCTCAACGGGCAGGGGTGTACGTTTACGGCATTGTCGGACGGTCCGCAGGTATTAGTTTGTCTCGGTGACGGGTGGCGACTGGCGAATCTGCGTTTACTAGGTGCGGCACGCGCGCGAACGGCCAACCCTGGCTCTATTGGTATTCTGATCGGCGACGGCAAAGCGAATCCTGCCACACAATTTACGATAGAGAACGTTGCCGTTGGTGCGGTGGGTACCGGTTACGGCGTCGGCGGAGCGGGATTTTTGTTCGACAATGCGAGCCGTGGTCGCATCGTTCGGGCAGTTGTGCGCGACAGCCTCGCTGATGGCATTCACATCACCAATGGGTCGCGCGAGCTCGTCTTCGAGAGCCCGCTCAGTGAAAGTACCGGCGACGATGGATTCGCCGTCGTATCGTACCGGAATCAAGGTCAAGTCTGTCGCGACATTCAGGTGTCGAATGGGATAAGCCGCGACTCCGCTGCGCGGGGCTTCTCGGTCGTTGGCGGAAAGAATGTCATCTATACGCGCCCGCTAGTCGAGCGTTCTTCGGCAGCTGGCGCCTATTTATACGGCGAGGGGGCGTACGATACGTTCGGGGTGAGTGGTTGCAACCTTATTGCCCCTACGCTGCGCGATTGCGTTACCGGCCGAAACCGCGATCCCGGATTTAGCAATGCGGCGATCATTATCGGCGGGCGCGACGGCAGTGACTTTGTTGATGGCGCAACGCTTTTACGGGGGGCGGCCGACTGTATGGTCACGGATCCAACCGTGGAAGGAGCCGGCGCTGCATGCTGGGCCGGGATATCGACCCATGAGTATGCCATCCGCCCGAAAATCACTGGTGGGGTTCTTACTGACTTAACCCCTACCAGTGGCTCGTTCCGCCCCAACGGGGTCGAAATCGGCGGACAGGATGTCGTGATCGATCGTATTCGCATGAACAATGTCGCGGGGATCCCGATCGTCGTCACGCGAACAGCAAGCGGAAACTGTCGTATTGATCATACTGTGGTGACGCGGGGCCTAACCCGGCCAGGCCCAATTCGCAGCTTCATTTACGCCGATCCGGCGCCGAAACTTCATCAGGCAATAGTCAGTAACGGCGTGTTCTCTGGGATACCCGACCGCTTGGCGTTGGGTAAATTGGGCAAAGGCGGCCTAATTCTAAGCAATAATAAAATACGCTGAGTAAAAAGTATTGGATCGATGTGGCGAGCCCAAAGCGTTCCTATTGCGGGGTCGCATATAGAGCAGACCGAGCGTATTTTGGGAATCGTAGAGTTGCGTCATGCTATACCCACTGGGCGTAACCTAGGGGTTTTTCAACCTTCAATCCTTAAAACAATGCAGTGAATAAAATGACCAGAATCAGTATTCTTCTGCCGACCTATAATGGTGCTCAGTTCCTTGAGGAGCAAATCAACTCGATCACGGCGCAAAGCTTTGCAGATTGGGAATTGTTGATTTGCGACGATGGGTCGAATGACGGGACCATGTCGATAGCTACGGGGTTAGCTGCTCGGGATGATCGTATTATTATCCTTCCTAGCGAAGGTAATATGGGCCAACGCCGACGTTTGCAGCAGCTTGCGCATGTGGCACGGGCCGATTTGATTGCCGTTTCTGATCAAGATGATATCTGGGCGTCAGACAAGCTTGAAAAACTCGTTAACGGACTGGGTGAGGCAGATCTTTGCTTTGGCTCGTCGTGGCTAATCGATGGAAATGGTGTAGAGTTTGGTCGAGAACTGTCGGCGAGCCTGCCACCGCCTTACCGCGCAAGAGATCGGCTGACCTGGATATTTCGTCCTCTTGTCTCAGCCCATGGTATGCTAGTGCGGCGCCGCTTGTTCGGCGGATCTGCCTTCACGCGCGCTCTTGCATTTGATTGGCTGATATCTTTGGAAGCAGCGTTCGGGGGCGGGATCGTCTATATTCCCACCGCCCAGACACGGCACCGACTCCATGATACCAACCAGAGTAATGGATGGTTCGCGAACGAGCCCAGAGCTCCACGGTTTATTAGCCGGACGGCGGTCCAAACGTTGTCACGCAATGTCGAGCGGGAACGTTTATTCGTCACTGGCATATTAGAGCACCTTACGTTCGCTGAGTCGTTGGACGTGCAAACGCGTCAACGCGTAAAGGCGGCGCATCAAGCCTGTCTGGATGCATGGTACGCGAATTGGGCCGGCGGATATAGCGCGACTCGAACGCTGCCTGATCGCATCGAACAGCATCTCAAGCCTCTTGCCGGTTCCGATGGCGATTGGCAGTATTTCAAGCTTAGGTTCGATCAGTTGTGTATGCCGCTGTTGACACCTTCGCGCCTATCCATACGGCGCCGTCGTCAAGCACTTGAATGGCCACGCTAGCGTATAAACCTACTTACTGCTCTGTAGTAATCATTGGTATGTTAGAGAGCGTTCGACTGGAGCTGTCGCGTCGACAATAGTGTGACGCGTTCAATTGTCGGGTGAATTGGTGGGCCGTTGAGTAATTTTGCAATTGCGCTGCGCATCTGGATTGAGATACAAGTTGTAGATCGCCGTAGCTGACCGTGGTCGATTTCTAAAGGTTGGCCAAGTGACATGGCCCGGTCACAACCTGGTTTTATTTTGGAATAACGCTTCACTACCGCGCATCTCACAGATCTGTATTCCGGCATGTCATGGCCCAACTCTGATCAACATCTGGTCCGTGAAGGCGTTGTGGTCGTTGGCACAAGGTAAACCTGATCGATCTGTAATTGGGCAGGTGACTAGTACGACGGCTACCGAACTGAGAAGCTGTCGTCTAAACGTGACTAGGTTTTGGCAATGGCGAGCCGTTTTGAACATCTCAAACTTCGCTCGGCTTCGATGTGTGGGATGGCGTCAATGGTTTCGTCATCAACATTCTGTACGACCTAGCAATCCGTCCACGACGACGCGGACGTCTATATTTGTCGGCGGAACCATGACGAAGCGCATCTGAGGTAGCCGACAAGTCCTAAGGCGGTGCATCGCATACTTGTGTCCGATAACTGTCATTCTCGGACGAAAAGGTAGCGCGCCGAAAGCGAGCGTGGCACACGCTCTATATGGTCGCTCCACACCCCCTCGAGCCAACACCGGTCGATCTGGACCTCGCGCTGGCGCCAACCGCACTCGTTACGGTAGATCCTGACGAGCCGACGCTCCCCGCGATCCTCCACGAAAAGATCGAGCGGGCGGCCGCATACGCCAAAGCCGCCCGGGCCGGCGCGACGCGGCGCGCGTATGACTCCGATTGGGTGATCTTCACGGCGTGGTGCACGCAGCACGGCCTGGCGTCATTGCCGGCAACGCCCGATGTCGTCGCCGTCTTTGCCAGCGATCAGGCCAGTGCGGGACTCAACCCGTCGACGATCAATCGTCGGGTGGCGGCAATCGGGCATCATCATCGCGCAGGCGGCCATCCGGCGCCGACCGCGATGCCAACCGCCGGGCGGCTGGCCGAAGTGCTTGCCGGCATTCGCGCGGAACACGGGTGTGCCAAACGACAAAAGCGTCCGGCAGACGCGGCTGCGCTCCGCAACATGCTGGCCGCGATCGAAGGCGAAGGGCTCAGGGCGCTACGCGATCGGGCGATCCTGGCGATCGGGATGGCGGCCGCGTTGCGGCGGTCCGAGATCGTCGCCCTGCAGGTAGAACATATCGGGATCGTGCCCGAAGGGCTCAGGCTGACCATCGCCCATTCGAAGACCGATCAGACACGGCAAGGCATCGTTATCGCGATCCCAGAAGGCTCGCGCATCCGACCCAAGGCGTTGCTTCTCGCTTGGATGGCTGCAGCTGGGCATGCCGAGGGACCACTGTTTCGACGCCTGTCGCGGCGCGATGCGATGACGCCCGCCCCCATGTCAGACCGGGCGATCGCGCGGCTCGTCCAGCATTATGCGGCCGCTGCCGGCTATGATCCGACGCACTTTGCGGGGCATTCCTTACGCGCAGGGTTCCTCACCGAGGGCGCGTCGCAAGGGGCGACGATTTTCAAGCTACAGGAGGTAAGCCGGCATAAATCGGTACAGGTGCTTGCCGACTATGTCCGTAATGCGGATCTCTTCAAGGATCATGCGGGACAGCGATTTCTGTAAGTCTTTGATTATGATGCGCGTCTTGCCTGCGCATCATCAGCAGACCTCCCCACATGTATGATGTTCGACACGTCTACACCAGTACATGTCGAGCAGTCGACCTCGTAAAAATTTGGGTGGTAGGCGCGCACAGGTCTGTGGAAAGCGCCTTGGCCGTTGCGGCTCAGCGTATGCCCAGCCATGGCGGCCCAGACGCCATTGTCCTATCCATTCGGACCGTCCCGCGAAGGCTGCTAAAGATCTCATGCTGGTTTTTCTCGACTTCGAAGCCTCGTCGCTCGCCAAGCAAAGCTACCCGATCGAGGTGGCGTGGGTGTTTGCGGACGGGCGGTCCGAGACCCACCTCATCCGCCCAGCACCATCGTGGACCGACTGGCACGAAGACGCGGAGGCTATCCATCATATTTCTCGCAGCACGCTGCTGAGCGCCGGAGAGCCCCATGACGTAGTTGCGCAGCGCATGATCGACGTACTTGCCGGCCACGACCTCCTCGCCAGCGCGCCATCCTGGGACGGGAAGTGGCTTAGCGTCCTGCTTCGTGGTGCGGGTCTCGACCGGCGCGCGCTTCGCCTTCGCGACACCGATGATGCCATCGACGAAGATGCCCGCATAATCCTTGCCCCCAGTGTCCCGCCCGACCTTCTGGACGCAACGGTCGAGGATCTGGTCACGCTGATCGAGGCGCGCGCGCGCGGGAAGGCGCCAGCTCATAGAGCGCTGGCGGACGCCGAGGCGGAGCGTCAACGATGGCTTGCGGTGCGAGGTGCCGCGACGGAACTGGCGGAGCAATACCGTCGCTGACGGTGTCGGCGCTTCCGGCCACTCGTCATGCGGAACGACCGATATTTACGTCGTTCGCGGTCGGTTGTTGCGAATACGCCACCCACGGGTCTGCGAAGACGGGCGCAAGGACTTGGCGCCGATCTGATGGACGCGCGGCGCGCCGTCGGCATAGCATTCGCCAGACGTGCGATGACCGTAGTGTGAGTACGCCCACATCGGGTCGTTCTGTGTTGGCCAAGCGCCTGCCAATTGCAGACATTCGTTGATGCTGGCAGTCTTTTCAGATGACGTTGAAACGGCTTGGTCTTGCCACTTTGCTCGGCGCTATTGCTCTCCCCACAAGCTTCTACCCGATGCAGGCGGCTCTGACCGAGTGGTATTTGCATAGCTCGGCGGTTGCACAGCTTAAGGCAATCTCCGATGCTGAATGAGGATGGCGATATAAGAAGCTTGCGCGGCAAGTCCGATGATAAATCCGCCGGTGTCATCCCCGCTGGCAGGATCGATGCTACGTTACCTTTGGTCTAGTACATCGCGTTATTCCGCACCGTTAATGAAACTGTCACATTGAGCGTCCAACGGCGCTTCATTGAACAGGGGTTGGGACGAATAGATGACCAAATTTGGCTTGCGCACGGGTTGCGCCATTCTCGCGTTGAGCATCGCCCCGCAGTCGCCGGCCTGGGCTCAAACCGCCCCCGTCACTCCTACGACCGCCACGCCCCCGGCCGATGCTGTTCCAGAAACTGCCGTACCAGACGCCGCGGCGCCTGACGCCGGCGGCAGCGACATTATCGTGACCGGGTCTGCCCGCCAGCAGCGCCGCTTCGACGTCTCCTACGCGGTCAACTCGCTCAGCAACGCCGACATCCAGAAGCTCGCGCCGATCAACTTTGCCGACCTGCTCGGCAAATTGCCCGGCTTCGCGGTCGAGAACACCGGTGGCGAGGTCCAGAACATCATCCGCCTGCGCGGCCTGCCAAGCGACGGCGGCCTCGTCACCTTCCAGCAGGACGGACTGCCGCTGTTCCACGAGAATGACGGCAACTTCTTCCGCGGCGACAGCATCAACCGGTTCGACCTGATGACGCAGCGCGTCGAGGTCGTACGCGGCGGCCCTGCCCCGGTCTATGCGAGCTATGCCGCGGCGATCGTCAACAACATCACCGTATCGGGGACCGACACGACGCGCGGCAAGGCGCAGGTGACGCTCGGCGACACCGGGCTCTACCGGCTCGACGGGTACCAAGCAGGCCCGATCGACGACTCGACCTATTACGCGATCGGCGGGTTCCTGCGCCGCCACGACGGCTACCGCGATAACGGCTTCCCGAACGATCGCGGTGGCCAGGTCCGCGCCAACATCAAGCACGACTTCAGCAACGGGTCGCTGCGACTCTCGGGCAATTACCTGAACGACCACAACGTGTTCTACCTACCGATCCCAACTGCCGACCCGCGCGATCCGAGCAAGTCGCTCATCCAGTATATCGATTTCTTCAGCGGCACGATGAACTCGCCCGGGCTGCGCAACGCGAATATCCGGTTCCGCGAGGCCGACGGCACGACGCGCAACGTCGACGCCGATCTCGGTAATGGTCGCCACACCCAGTTCGGCAACGTCGGCGTGCAATACGACGCCGATTTCGACGGTTGGAAAGTCGCGGCGAAGGGCGGCGTCAGCGTCGGCAAGCTGCATTTCGACGCGCTGTATTCGACCAGCAATCCGTCGGATGCCAACGCCTACGCCAACGCGACGAGCAACGGGATCGGCACTCCGACCAACCTGGATAACGCCCGCAAGGCGTTCGGCGCCGGCGTGACGCGGCTGGGCTATGCGATCGCCGGCACCAATGGCGCCGAGGTCTATGACCCGAACACCGCGTCGGGCCTGGTTGTCCCCGCGCAGTTCCGAGACGTCGTCTCGAAATACTATTCGACACAAGGCGACCTGAGCGTCACGCGGTCGATCGCGACCGGGTTCGGCACGCATGACCTGCGCGTCGGCGTGTATGGCAGCCTGTACGGCGAGACCAACGAGGTCGCGTACCAGGACTATCTGCTTGAGGTGAAGGGCAAGCCGCGCACGCTCGATCTGATCGCGTACAACGCCGCGGGCCAGGCGGTCGGCTCGGTCACCGACAACGGCGTGCTGCGCTATACGACGACGCTCAACCGCGGCAACACTGACGCCTCGATGTATGCGCTCTATGCCAACGACACGTGGGAACTGGTCAAGGGCCTGACCCTCGACGGTGGCATTCGCCACGAGCGCTACAGCTTCGAGGGCTATGCCTTCGCAACCGCCTCCGCCAACCTCGGCGATTCGAACACGCTCGCCGACAACGCGGTCCGCGCGTTCACCGGCCAGATCATCAACTCGAAGCTCAGCCCCAGCATCACCAACTGGACGGGGGGCATCAACTACGACGTCACCAAGCACTTCGGTGCCTATGCGCGCGCCTCGCACCTCGAAACGCCGCCATCTACGCAGGTGACGTATCAGATCAACCCGACGATCATCACGTCGAAGGCGAACCAGTATGAGGTCGGACTGAAGGCCGCATTCGGCCGGTCGTATCTGTACCTGATCGGCTTCTACACGCGCTACAATCCGCTCAACGCGTCGTTCGTCGCGCTGGACCCGGTCACCGGCCGCAACGACCAGTCGGTGCCGTTCGTCGGGAAGGCGGAGATCAAGGGCATCGAGATCGACGGCAACCTCGCGCTCCCGCACGGTTTCGCGGTCACCGGCGCGCTGACGATCAGTGATCCGCAGTATAAGAGCCTCGTCAACGCCAACGGCGCGAGCGCGGGCGACGTCGAGGGCAACCAGATCGTCCGCGAGCCGAAGGTCTATGGCAACATCCGTCCCTCGGTCGACTTCGACGTCGCGGGCAATTCCGTGCAGCTGTACGGCCGCTACGAATATACCGGCAAACGCTATGTCGACTTCTTCAACAACACTGCCCTGCCTTCGTATCAGACGGTCGGCGCTGGGCTCACGCTGACGCACGACACGTGGCAGATGCAGGTCGTCGGCGACAATCTGTTCAACGCGAAGGGCCTTACCGAAGGCAATACGCGCACCGATCAGTTGAGCGGCCAGGGTACCGCGGACGCGATCTACGGCCGGCCGATCTTCGGTCGCAACGTCCGCCTCGTGGTCAGCAAGTCCTGGTGACGGGCTTGCGTTTGATGGTCGCGGCGCTGGCGATGACGGCGGCTGCACCGGTGTGGGCGCAGACGCCTGCACCCGTGGCGGTCAGCGACACGGTGGTCGACACGCTGTCTGAGCGACTGTTCCCGATGCTCGGCGCGCTGGGCCGGCTGCCGACCGTGACGTTCGATACGCGAGCGCGACGGATTGCCGCATGCAGTGACGTGCCCGCCTGCGTGATCGAGGCGACGATCTGGACCGATCAGGACCGGGCGATGGTCGTCCCCAGTCTGTCCAAGAATGGCGCGCGGCCGAAGTCGAATGCCGACCTTTCGGTAGCGGCCGGCATCAACCAGGAACTCGATGCACTGAACGTCGTGCTCCGGGTCTACGGCCTCGGCTTGCCGGGCCGCTATCCCAAGATCGACGGCCCGATCTTCGCCACCGACACGCCCTTCTTCACCGATAGCGTAAAGGTCGCGATCGATACCGCGCGCGCCGCGTCCGATGCGCCGCCTGCGACGATCGCAGCGAGCGTGCGGTTGGCGGTGGCGTTGCTCGACGCCAACGATGCGACGGCCGCGACGCGGTTCGAACCACTCGACCAGCGTGAGAATGCCGGTGCGCGCGCACTCGCGCCGCGGACCGACTGGAAGGCGTTCCGCTATGCGCTGCTGATCGTCCCCGGCGTCGGCCCCGAGGACGTCGGCACCACGCTCAGTCCACGCAGCAAGCTCCACGCGCTGCTCGCGGCGCAACGCTATCGCCAAGGTCTCGCACCGTTCATCCTCGTCTCGGGCAGCGCGGTGCATCCGCGCGGCACCCGGTTCGTCGAAGCGGTCGAGATCCGTCGCGCACTAGTCGAGCGCTATGGCATCCCGTCTGACCGCGTCATTCTCGAGCCGTATGCGCGGCATACGACAACCAACCTGCGCAACGCGACGCGGCGGATGGTAGCGCTTGGCATCCCACTCGACCGACCGACGCTGATCGTAACCGACGCCGAGCAGAGCAAATACATTGACAGCCGGACCTTCACCGACCGCAACCGCACGGAGCTGGGGTATCTGCCGGGTACGGTCGGGCGGCGGCTGTCGGCGTACGACCTCGAATTTGAACCGTCGCGGCTATCCCTACGCCAAGATCCGCGCGATCCTCTCGACCCATGAGCGATTATTTCAGGCACGCATTCTCTAGCACGACAAACACCACCCCTAGTTCCACCCCGGCGAAGGCCGGGGCCCAATCAGGGGACGGCGGTAACTTGGGATCGCGCTCCATTACGACCACCTTTCCAATTGGGCCCCGGCCTTCGCCGGCGTGGTTGAAATATCCGCTGCTCATCGTGCTCCTCCTGGCCCCCGCTGCGGCTAACGCTCAGGACACCCCCGCCGACCTAGTCGACCCGTTCGTGGGCACGCTCGCCGACTTCGGCCAACTCTCCCCCGCCGCCGTCGCACCGTTCGGCATGATGCAGCTCGGCCCCGACACCAGCCCGGCCAACCATGCCGGCTACGATCACGCCGCGACCACATTGCTCGGCTTCTCGCACACCCGTGGCGTCGGCGTCGGCTGCGGCGGCGCAGGCGGCGACCTGATGATCTCGCTGCGTTATGCTGATCAGACCGGCCCGGCGTTAATCGACAAACCCAGCGAAACCGCGCGCGCCGGCACCTACCGCGTCCGCTACGACCGTGGCATCCAAGCCGAGATGACAGCGACGCGGGGTGCCGGCGTGCTGCGCTTCACCCTCCCCCGAGCTGGCGCCGTCGACCTGCGGATCGACCCGCGACACAGCTATTCGAAACGTCTGGCGGCCAGCTGGGACAGCCTCACCAGCGACGACCTCCGCGCCGACCTTGTTGCGGGGACGGTCTGTGACCAAGGTGCCTATCATCTCCACACCGCCAGCCGGATCCTCGTCAACGGACGGCCAATCCACCAGACGCTGACCGCTGGTACAAACGATCTGGCAACGCTCCACATCATCGGCAAAGCGGGCGACGCAATCGAAATCCGTACCGGCCTGTCGACCGTCGACGGACGCGGCGCAGCATCGGTTCGCGACACGGAAGTCGGTAGCAAGTCCCTTGCCGCCGTCGCGGGCGAAACACGCGCCGCCTGGAACCGCATCCTAGGCCGCGTCACGTTAAGCGGCTCGCAAGACCGGCGCGCGCTGTTCTACACGTCGCTCTACCGAGTCATGGAAACCCCGGTCGCGATCGACGATCCCGACGGCCGCCACCGCGACAATAAGGGCGTGGTACAGACTTCGCTCAAGGGTCGGACGCGCTACGCCAACTGGTCGCTATGGGACAATTACCGTACCCAGATGCCGTTGCTCGCATTGCTCCAGCCCGAGCGCAGCGCCGATATCGCGCAATCGCTGGTCGCACTCTACGCGGGCGGCAAAGCGCAATGGTCGACCCCGCACGAGCCGTTCCTGACGGTCCGCACCGAACATGCCGGGATCGCTCTTCTCGACATGCACCGCAAGGGCATCGTGTTCGACGCGGACGCCGCGCTGGTGGGAATGGCGGCGGACAGCGACGCGCTCAAGCGCGGCACGCCCGACGAGCAGATCGAGGCGGCGTATGACGATTGGGCGACCGCCGAACTCGCGCGCGATCTCGGCCGCACCGATCTTGCGTGGACCTTCACCGCCAAGGCGCAGAGCTATCGCCCGATGTGGCGATCGGTGTTCCAGACGCCGGGCGCGGACGGCGACGTGGTCAAGGCGCGCGGGCTGTATCAGGGCACCTTGTGGCAATATCGCTGGGCGCCGATCTTCGACCTGCCGTGGATGACCGCGACGGTCGGCCGCGAACGGATGCTCGGCGAACTCCACCATTTCTTCGATGCCGGCCTGTTCAACATGACCAACGAGCCCGACATCCAGGTCCCGTGGATGTTCGCCGCGCTCGGCCAGCCGCAAGCCACCGCCGACCTGATCCACACGATCCTGACCAAGCCGATCGCGCATCCCTATACCAACAGCGGCAAGCTGCCGGTGCCGTTCGTTGGCCGCAGCTTCGCGCTGTCGCCGCAGGGCTTTGCCGACGGAATGGACGACGATGCCGGCGGGTTGACAGCGTGGTACGTGTTCGCGACGCTCGGCCTGTATCCGCTTGTGCCGGGCGAACCGTGGTATATCGTGACGACGCCCGCGTTCAGTCGAAGCTCGATGGAACTTGGCAATGGGCACACGCTGACAATCCAGCGCTCCGGGCCCGAGAACGGCCGGATCGCGCGCGCGAGCCTGAACGGACGGCCCCTTACAAACTTCCGCCTCCAGCATGCGGATCTGCTCATAGGGGGGACATTAGAAGTCACGACTCGATGACATATCCTGCGAACCCAAACGTCGACGCTTTGATCCGGATGATCTACTTTCACCGCTACTGTCGTTGGCGGCGCGGGCAAAGATTATGGGTGATCGGCCATGCGACGAATAATTGAGGTAAGACCCAAAGCAAACGCTCACGCCTCTTCCCTCGCTTCCCAACCTCGGACGCTGGTTCATCTTTGCGAATAACAGATTTTCAAGCCCGGCTATCCGCTCGCGAATGTCTTGATGGGAGAGGAAAGTCGCCGTCCCGATACACAAGCTAGAGGATGCCGACTGCGCCATCGGCCCAGATCGCCAAGGCTGCTATTATCACTCCACAAACGAGAGCCATCCGTAAGATCGAATGGTCAACGAACCGAACAATCAACTCAATCGCACAGCCAAAAACGGCAAAAATAGCAGCAGCCGCAATGAAATCGGCACCTGTCCAACGCACCTCGTCGGTGAACAACATCGCGATGGCTGGAAGGATGAGTGAGACCCCAAGCATAGCCCAAAGGGCCGGACGCCAGCGTCCGAGATTAGCTGCTCGAGAACTGGCCGATACAGTCACAGACACCCTCCATCGACGCTACTTTCACATGCGCCTTGAATGTCTGCAAGTGGGCGAACGTACCCTCCCTTACGGCTTCCGGCCAGCCCCAGAGGCGGACGTCTGCCGGCCGATCAAGGGTACCCGGAAGCGGTCGTTTGTTCACTAGCCGTGCAGCCGGTTTCAGATCTTAAATCCAACTGGTCTCAACGCCGTCCCCGCTGAATGGATCAACGCTGTCGCCCTAACCCCGTAGCCGTCCAATAGATGCCGCCTAGCAGGTGCTGTAGATACCGCTCGTCCCGGTACATCTCGACATTGTGTCCGAGCAGGGTGATGAACACGCGCCCTTTCTCATACTGCTGAAACCACGCCTCTGGATGGTCCCCGCCCATCCGTTTGCCCACTTGGTCAGGCCAGATCCTGGTAGGATCGTAGCTCGTCTCGTCCACTTTCAGCACGGGATTGATCGTAATGCGATATGGATTGCTGGTGACGTAGAATTCGTCGCTCCATATCCAACGGTCGGGCAAGCCAAATGTCGCGGGAAATCCATTGTCCGCAATGGTGACGACCGCAGTCTGGACCATCGGATGGTTTATGAAGGAGCGGCCGATTAACTTCTCGTACCATGGCCAGGCATTGGGCGGAATGATCGCTGCCCGGTGCACCACCATGGCATTCCCACCCGACCGCATATACTGCTCGAAATGGCTGCGCTGCGTCTGGCTCAACTGCTCCGCTGGTGTGTTAAGGAAAAGCACCGCTGCATACTCACGCAGGTCGCGGTCGAAGACGGCAGGGTCACTTGTCCAGGTGACCCCGAACGAGTGAAGCCTCGCCAAACGCTCGAGGTTTTCCCGCGCCACAGGTATATACTCGTAATGGTACTTGCTGGGTGTCGCGATCACGAGCAGCTTGAACTGATCCTCGGCCCAGCTTGTGGAAGGCATAACGAGGCAAAATAGGGCGGCAATTATCCGAACGACGGTCTTCATTGTGCGCTCCTCCCAACAGCTCATGTGCTTGTAGCGCGGGAACAGGCCAGCGCTAGCCAGACCTTTGTCGGCGAGCGATGCTGGTATGCGACTGCTCTACCGACAGCGGCTTAAACTCTCGAAGTTGGCGGCGTTAGCATACCGCAGACGGCTCCGATCATTCATAGGCACTAGTTGACCGCTTCGGCACCGGCCATACTGCGAAGGTCAGATGGCTTCCCGATCAGGAACCCTTGAACCTGATCACAACCCCATTGCTGCAGTACGGACAGCTGCTCTTCGGTTTCAACTCCTTCGGCAACGATAATGAGTCCCAGGCTTTTGCCGAGCCCGATCGTAGCCTTCACGATAGATGACGAAGATGCGTTGTTGTGCATGGTCGCGACAAAGCTCCGATCGATCTTGATCTTGTCGAAGGTGAATTCCTTGAGATTGCTGAGGGACGAGTGCCCTGTTCCAAAATCGTCCATCACGACTTTGGCGCCGCATTCCCGCAACGCCCGGAGGGTCGTGAGGACGTTGTCGCGTTGGAAACCAAGGAGAGTTGCGCTCTCGGTAACTTCAAGTTCTAGTCGGTCGAACGCTACCCCCCACCGCAGTGCCCCATCGTAGATCTCGGTAGCAAGCCCGACTGAACGAAACTGTATCGGTGACAGATTCACCGCAAGCGATACCTTCGGGGCCCAGGTCGATGCAGCACAAAGCGCGTGATCGATCATCCATGAGCCGATAGCATCGATGAGTCCGCTGGACTCGGCGATGGGTATGAAAATGTCCGGCGGTATCTCGCCCAGGCTGGGATGATGCCAGCGAAGTAAAGCCTCATACGCGACGATCTCCAGCGAGACAGCGTCGGCGATCGGCTGAAACGCAAGACGAAACTCGTTCGCAGAGATGCCATCCTCGAGGTCCCGCGCGAGCCGCACTCGCCGCCTCTCCTCGTCCCTCAAATCCTTGTTGTAGATGCGCGCCGTGTTTTTGCCGTCGGCTTTGGCGCGGTACAATGCACGGTCCGCAAGCTCGTGAAGCTCGTCTCCGGTCTGACCAGGCTCGGAGAGCGCCGCTCCGATGCTCATCTTTATGGCTACGGTCTCGTCTGACGGTGCGGCGGCCATCTTGAAGATGCGCGAGATCAGCGCTTCCGCGGCTTCGGGTTGTGAGCGCGCAACCTGGATGACGGCAAATTCGTCACCACCAATACGCGCAACCACGTCATCGCCGCGGACGCACGAAGACAACAGCCGTGCCGTGCGCTTCAGCACTTGATCTCCACCGGAATGACCCATTCGATCATTTATAGCCTTGAACGCGTCCAGATCGATGGCGAAGACCGCTACGACGTCACCTGTTCGCACGCTGCGAGCGAGCTCGTGGGCAAGACGGTTCTCGAAGAGAAGTCGGTTCGCTAACCCGGTCAGCATATCGTGGTTGGCGAGGAACTCGGCACGACGCTCGGCGGACCGACGGCTCTCCACTGCACTGCGGTATTCGTACAGTCCACGCGCAAGATCGCCCAGCTCGTCGTCCCGCTCTAGTCCGGGTACCGCCCCATCGCTTTCCCCGACACGGAAATCGCGCAGTCGCGCAGCCATGACAGTGATCGGCAATACCAACCTTCTACGAAGCCAGATGGCCATGCTGAATATGATGGCTACGATCCCGAGCCCGCCAAGTAGGACCGAAATGATATCCCGACGGCTCTCCCGCCGGTTCTTGTCCGCCGCATTCCAAATCGCTGTAGTCAGTTCTTGTCGCGCCTGACTACGGCTCAATTCCAAAGACGTCAGCGCGCCCAGAAACCTTGGCATGTCCGCTTTGATGCCAGAGGGTCTGAGACGGCTCGTTTCAATCAACTGGTCGGAGGCGGTGGCGAATACGGCTGCAGCCTGCCGCTCCTTCTGAACAGCGGCCGATCCAGTTTCTAGGCGATTGTGCGATTGGCCCCCTTGCAAAGACTCCCGCTCAAATTGCGCGATCTGCTCGTGCAGTTCTTTCCAACGTGCGTCGGGTACCTTCACTCCCTGTTCGGCACCCCGGGTCAAGCGGCCAACGTCCTGGCGCAATCGTCGTTGTGCCTGATCCAGCCGGTCCTCGCGACCCAACGCATCGCTGAGAATCGTAATGCGCAGGTCAGCCTGATGGATCTTGTTGCCAACCGAAAGGCCGATAGCCAGCAGTGCCAGCGCCATCACGATGACAGATGTGCAGGCTATGGATACGCGCGCTGATATCGATAGTCGCACAGGCTTCTCCCCAACCCCGCTTGACGCCAAAGCATTACCTTATGGTTAGAGAATTGTAGCCCTGTTCGCTGCCATACGCTTCTTGAGCCATAAACCCTGAGCATATCGGGTTCTGGCAAGGCTACCGTGCGTTTGAACGTCTACAAGTGGGCGAGCGCCCCCCGGCCTACAGCGTCCAGCCGGACCCAGAAGTGTCGTCTATGATGTAACCGGCCGCCCGGAATCGGACATCGGTTTACGCGCTAGCATTAGCACCGGTGTGTCTGATCCCCATATACCTCAAGTAAGGAGAGGCAGATGGCCGGCGGTTGGACGCGCGATGGCGCGGTGCAGGATCAGATTGACGATTCAGTGGCTGACGCAGTGTTGACCGCACGCGCAAGCATGCCAAGCGGAACGAGTGAACCGTTCTGCGCAATCTGTGGCGACGACATCCCCGAAGGTCGGCGCCGAGCGCTGCCTGGGGTGCGGACCTGCGTAACTTGTCAGAGCGGCCGCGACCGGCCTCTTGCCGCTACGTTCAATCGGCGAGGCAGCAAGGACAGTCAGCTGCGGTGACTATCTCCGCGTCTTGGCCGGCCTCTGCTGACCAGGCCCATACTCGGACGTTCGCGCAGACCTACCCGCCCCTGACTTCAGTCATGGGTTTACATCGGGACCGCGTTCGGCGACCCGAGGCGTTGCTGTTAAAGCTCGAATTATGAGAGTAAAGCGAGCGTCGGTTGAGCCAGCGTTGGCTGCTATCACCAGAGCAAATGGTCGGTGATCACGCCAGCTCTGACAAGCAAACCTACAGCCGCTCCTACGCATAGGACGACACCATAAACAGCAACGGCTAGAGTCCGACTGCGATGATCCGTCTTGTATGTCATTTCTAGCCCCTCTCGGCTTTGGCTTGCTTCGAGGCTTAACGATCATGCCCGCGTGCGCAACTAGGCAGGACAGCCCGGAAGCACGAGGATCAACCACCGACGGGCATGCAAACGTTTTTCCCACCCCTCAAATTTAGACGCCCGTTCATATCCATGATCGGAGTAAGATAGACGCCAATAGGTCTGGTCAAGCGTAGCAGATCGATGTTCACGGCTGATATTGCCTACAATTGGAAGGCGCGTATAAATGTTTTGCGTCGCGTTATTATAAGTGATGCTATCTTTGCATTATCTTGCTGATGATGCTGATCGGAGAGTAGCGATGAACATCCAAGGCTTGTATGCGGTTGCATGTGTCACCGACATGGTGCGCGCCGAAGATTGGTACTCAGCGCTACTCGCCCGACCCGCGGATGACCATCCCATGCCTACCCTGACACAATGGCGGAACATCGGCACGGCAGGCATCCAACTAATCTTTGATGTAGCGAAGGCTGGCGGATCCGTAGTTACGATCGTGACGCCGAACATTGAGGCGGAAAGGGACAGACTCGCCGATCTCGGTCTCGTTATCGGCGATATTAGCCGGGGTAGTTTTGGCGCTATAGCCGAGATTGCTGATCAGGACGCCAACCGGATTATAATAGCGGAGCCGCCAAAGGGGTTCACGGGTTAATGGTAAGCCGGTCCGCTACGCCGACCCTCATGGTCTAGGCGTGACGGTTATTTTAAATACCCGCCTCTCCACGGCGGCTGTACCGACCCACAAGCCGACGTCCAGACGGGTTTCACCGCTTCCCAAAGCCAGCCGTTCATTCATGTTCCGGTTTCGCGCTTAAGCTCCCTTCTTCGGCGCTTCCATAGAGGTCGCGGGTGGGTACCTGCTCACCTTGATCTCGATAAGGCGGACCACTTATGGCTGCAGCAAAGCCTAATCATCCGGTATGTCGAGCAAATTACGCGCGTGCCTACAAAGCTTCTCGGAATCGTTGCTGCAGCTTGCTTGGATGCGCCTTCTCCATGACGAAAATAAGGTCGGTCCATCTGACAAGTTCAGCAGTGAGTAAGTTTTCGGCATCATGGTTGGTACCGGCAGAGTTAACCTCCAGTTCTTCTTGCAACGAAATCACCTGCTAGGCCGTGGGGCTTTGCAGCTTGTTCTGGCTACACACCAACAGAACCGATGAGGCCCAAACTGGCCTAAACCGGCCGGAGCTTCTTTGTTGCCAGGGCACGACCGCATGCTTCGGTCCGAGTGCCCCCGGAGCATGCTCGACAAATCCGGTCGGGGCCTTCAGACCGTGTCCGTACCGCGCAGGGTGCGCGTAACCGATCGGTCTGGAGCGTTCATGCATCGTCGCCACTTTATCACGTCCGCCGGCCTCGCCTCTGCTCTGTTGGCGCTGCCAGCGATCGCGCGTGCTGCGATTGGTCGCGACGACGCGAAATTGCGTGCCATGCTCGACCGGTTCTTCTACGCCCGGCTGGACGACAGCCCCGAACAAGCGACCTCGCTCGGCCTCGACGCCGGCGCGCGGATCGGACTTAAATCGAAGCTCGACGATACCTCGCGTGTCGGCGAGCAGCGCCAGTTCGCGCGGGCCAAGACCGAACTCGCTACGCTGAAGACGGTGTCGCGCGACGCGTTGGGCGACGCGGCAAAGATCGATTACGACGTCGTCCAATACAGCCTGGACCGCATGATCGCGGGGCAGCGCTTCGCGTACGGCGCCAGTGCGGGCCGGTACGCGCCCTATGTGCTGACCCAGTTGAGCGGCGCCTATCGCGACGTCCCCGACTTCCTGGCCAACCAGCATGCGGTGAAAACCGCCGGCGACGCGGACGCCTATGTCGCCCGCGTGCAAGCCTTTGCAGGCGCTATCGATGCCGAAACCGAGCGGCAGCGCGAGGATGCAGCCAAGGGCGTGTTCGCGCCGGACTATATCCTCGACACCACGCTGAAACAGTTGGCGTCGGTGCGCGACAAGGCGCCCGAACTGTCCGGCCCGGCAACCGATCTGGCTGCCAAGCTCAAGGCGGCCGGCTTGCCGCTCGAGCGCGGCTTGGCGGTCGCGGCGCTGATGAGCGAACGGGTGTTTCCCGCGCTTGATCGGCAACGTGCTCTGGTGACCGAACTGCGCAGCAAGGCGACGCACGATGCGGGCGTCTGGCGGTTGCCGGACGGCGACGCGTATTACGCCGCCGCGGCGAGTGCCGCCACCACGGTGGAACTGACAGGCGACGAGATCCACAAGTTGGGTCTGGCGCAGGTCGCCGAAATCAGCGCGCGTATCGATGGCATCCTGAAGACGCAAGGTATGACGCAGGGTAGCGTCGGCGAGCGCCTCGTCGCGCTCAACAAGCGACCCGACCAGCTCTACCCCAACACCGATACCGGTCGCGAGGCGCTGCTCGAGCAACTCCGTGCGCAAATCGCCGCGATGGCGAAGCGCCTGCCCGAGCAATTCGCGGTTCTGCCCAGGGCACCGGTCGAGGTGCGCCGCGTTCCCGAGGCGATCCAGGCCGGTGCGCCCGGTGGCTATTATCAATCCGCCTCTCTCGATGGGTCGCGATCGGCGATCTATTTCATTAATCTGCGTGATACGTTCGATCGCCCGAAATTCGGCTTGGCGACGCTGAGCTATCACGAGGCGATTCCGGGCCACCATCTCCAGGTCATGTCGGCGCTGGAGAGCGAGGACATCCCGCTGATCCGCCGCCGCGGCTTCTATTCGGGGTATTCCGAGGGCTGGGCGCTCTACGCCGAACAGCTTGCCGACGAGATGAGCGTTTACGATGGAAACCCGCTGGGCCAGGTTGGCTACCTCCAGTCGCTGCTGTTTCGCGCCACCCGTCTGGTGGTCGATTCAGGCATGCATGCCAAGCGCTGGAGCAGGGAGAAGGCGACCGATTACCTGATTGCCACAACCGGTATCGCCCGAGGGCGCAGCCAGGGTGAGATCGACCGCTACACCGTCTGGCCCGGACAGGCCTGCAGCTACAAGATCGGTCATACCGTGTGGGTCCGCCTGCGCGACGAAGCCAAGCGGAAGGCCGGCGCCAACTGGGACCCGAAGCAGTTCCACCGCGTGCTGACCATGGGAGCGATGCCGTTGACGGTGCTGGAGAAGGTCGCGCGGGAGCGGATCGCGTAGCAGACGGGGATCAGCGCGCCCCCCAAGACAGGGCAGAACATATCGTTCTTCGGTACCTAGATGGAAGTCATTCCCCAAGGAACGCGCGATGCGCGCGGCTTAAATGTCGCGCCGTACGTTCTCATTGATGCACTGAGTCGCGATCCTCGCAGCTTATGAGTGACCCACTTGCGGTCATTAACGGCCTCTTTCTGGCTCCCCAACTTCTGCCATCCATTCAGTATTGCAGCAGGTGCTGAGCCTCGGCCCTGCACGCTGCCTCGCCAGCTTTCAAAAGGATGATGACGCGGCAAAGCTTTTGCCGGCCCATTAACGAGCTGTCGGCTGCATGAACTCTATCGTGATATGATCGGGGCCTGAAACGTAGGCCACCAACGTCCCCTTCCGTGGCCCCCCCGGAATTGGCAGCGGATTGCCTTTCGCCTTCCATCCTGCGGCTTCGACGCGGGCAATGGCGACATGAATATCCTTTACGGTCAGAGCCAGGTGGGCCGCTCCGATCGATCCCGCGCCGCTGGGCACCGTCCCGTTCTGGAGCCCGTTTGAATATTCCAACAGTTCGACCACGTAGCCGTCTTGTGCCTTGACGATTGCCGTTCTCACTTTCGGATCATCGACACCTGTCACCTGATGCAGGAAGTCGCCCCCCATCTCCGATTGCCGCTCAAGTGTGAAACCGAGCGCTCCCGTCCAGAACCGAACGGCTTCGTCCAAAGACGACACAGCGAAGCCTGTGTGGTCCACGGCGATTACGTTTGCGGCGTCCGTCATTACTGCCCTCTCACTGGTATGCCGCCCGTGCTTACCACGCGACCGTTCACCATCGTAAACCGCTTTCCCTAAACCCTTCCCCGCATACACTTTCCCAATATGGGCTGATGGACACGGAGAAACGGAAAGGCTTCGAGCCTCTTAAAGCAGCGAGTTCCAGGATGCGAAAGACCTTGGGGGCAGTCGAGCTTGGTCATGCAGCGATCAGGCGACCAGCGGCCCCGGAGACCCAACTCCAGTCACTCAGGCGACCATCCTAGCCTTCGACTCCGGACGCTCGTTGATCGCGGAGATTGAACCGATTTTTGCTTCATATTTAGCTCGGGATATCGCCAGTCAGGAGGATTCTGGCATGCCTATTCTCGAAAACTAGGACGCGCTCAGTCATGTCTGTATCTACTGTGCCGGCGTCGCCAGTTCATCACGTGTGAGATTGCCAAGGTCAGACTGCCGATGATCGTCACCGACGTCTCGAACGGACCGCCGAGCAGTACCAGGGCACCGAGTGCGAGCAACGCCAATCCCGAACCGCCGACCAACAGCGGCAAACGAGCGCGGTGGCTTCGATAGCCGAATAGCAGGGCGATCCCCGACGCTGGTACGGCAAAGGCGAGAACCCAGACGTGAAAGCTCTCGGGCACCGCAACGACCGCCGCCAGCGCCGGCAGTGCAGCCAAGAGGAGCGGCAGTCCGACACAATGTACCAGACACACAGCGGACGCGCTGACCGCGACCCGCTCCAGCCAGTCCGTCGCGCGAGCGTCGACGAGATCCTGTCCATGGGACATCGATGTTTCCTTGTGTTGATGATCGGGGACGACGACCGGGGGTGACCAACCCCGATCGTCGAAAGCTATGTCGGTCGTGCTGCCACCGACCGGACTGATTGCCTAAAGGTTCAGAAGCTCTTGCGAATGCCCGCGAACACACCCCGTCGCGCGCCATATTGCGGAGCGCCGACCCCGACGCCCGATCCGTCACGCAGCAGAAAGGTCTTGTCCGCGATGTTGGTGACGTTGAAGCTGATCGCGATGCCCTTCAGCACTCCCGGCCCATCGATGTTCTGCGTGATGCCGAGATCCGCCGTAAAGTAGGACGGCAGCTTGCCGCCGTTCGGCACGATGCCGGCGGGATCGTCCGAACGCAGGCCGTCGCCGTAGAGCATCGTGATCGAGGGGACGAGCTTGCCGATGCCGTCGTCGATCGACACGCTGCCACCCGCCGACGCGGTCCAGCGCTGCGAATGGTCGGTGAAGATGTAGTGGTCGGCGATGTAGGCGATTTCGTCGGGTGCGAAGAAATACTGGCTCGAGACGATGTCCTTGCCCTTCTCCTGTCCTCGAGCGACGTTGGCGTACAGATCGAGCGGGCCCTTGGTGTAGCTGGCTGTGACCTCGGTTCCCCACGCGTAGCCTTTTGCGTAGTTGAACGGCGACAGCACCAGCGACGGCCCGAACTGGCCCTCGTCGAGCAGGTTGCGCTTGATCTTGTAATAGGCGTCGATGCCGAGCTTGAACGCCGAGCCGAACATGTGCTGGACCCCGCCATCGAAATAATGCTCGCGTTCGGCGCGGACCGGATCCGCGGTCGAGACCTCGGTCGCCTTCGTCGTGCCGGTAAACAGCGCCAGCGTGGGCGACGCGATCAGTTCCTGCGGGGGCGGCGTGAAGTTGCGCGCATAGCCGAGATGGAACACCGTCGCGCCATCCGCCTTCCATACCAGGTTGGCGCGCGGGCTCACCTGCTGCTCGTCGGTATAGGCGCGCACCGCGTCGAACCGCGCGCCATAGTTAAGCGTCAGCGTCGGGGTCAGCGACCATTCGTCCTGAAGATATACGCCGTAGAGTTGCCCGCTCCGGCCACCGCGATCATTGATCGTCAGCGGCACGTCGGACGTCTGGGCTCCGGCATCGTCGACCGAGAAGACCCGTGACGAGATGTTCGATCGCGTCCGCTCGTTCTGGAAGAACAGCCCGACGCGCAGGGTATGGCTGTCGGACAGCTTGTAGCTGCCATCGGCCTGGACGCCTGCGGTCAGGCTCGACAGGCGCGACGTGTCGGCGACGCCTGCCAGGATCAGGTCGCCGCCCTGCGGATCGGGCGTGAACCGGGTCTGCGAGTAGCGGACGAACGGCGCGATCTGGAAGTTGAACGCGTCGCCGGCATATTGATATGCGAGTACGCCGTAATGCGTGATCTCGCGCTGGTTCTGGTCGAGCTTGGCGGAGTCGAACGTCGACTGGCCGTTGAACGTGTATGCCGGTACCTGCCCCGGGTTGTTCGGGATCTGGAAATACCCGATCGACGTGCCGCCGAACGCCGTCAACCGGCTCGTCTCGGACAGGATATCGGAGACGTAGCCGAACCCGCGATACTGGCGCGTATGATCGTGGATCGCGTCGCGCGAGGCGGTCGGGTTCTCGACGCCGAGATCGTTCTCAAGATAGCTGCCCGACGCGAAATAATTGAGCCCGCCGCTCGATCCATGGACGCTGGCGGTCGGCTGGACCGTACCGCGGCTGCCGCCGTAGAAGCCGAGATCGCCGCCATTCTCGAACGCGCCGTTCTCGGTCTTCAGATCGATCACGCCCGAGGTCCGATAGCCGTATTGCGCAGGCAGCGTCCCGGTCAGCAGGTCGATCGACTTGGCGATGTGCGGATCGAAGGTCGAGCCGAAGCCCGAGATGCTCTCCGGCACGATCACGCCGTTCAGCCGGTATTGGAGATTGGCGTGTTCGTTGCGGACATGGATCGCGCCGTAGCTGTCGAGCGTCACGCCCGGTGCCTGGAGCAGGACCTGCGCCAAGCTGCGATTGAGACCGCCCGGCTGGCGCTCGAGAAGCGCGCGATCGAGCGTATAGTCGCTCGACCCCAGCGAGGGGAGGATCGCATCGCGCGCAGCATCGAGCCGCCGCGCGGTCACGACGATATCGCCGCCGGCGGCAGGAGCGGGAGTCGCAGCGGCGGACGGGACCGACGTATCTGCTTGTGGTACCGCAGTGGTATCGGCCGAGGCAGTCTGCGCCGACGCGCTGGCGGGAACGAACAGGGCGAAAGGTGCAGCCATGGCTACGCCCAGCAGAAGAAGATGTCGCATTTTTAAAAGAGCTCCAGGAACCTAGAGCGACGGATCGCGCTTACGCGACGCCGACGCGGTACGGACCGGCGTTCGTCGACACCGCACCCGTTAAAATAGTGTCAGGCTTGGAGAGGGAGCGGTGGCGCGCGGCTGCGCCAGGCGTGAGAGCGTCCGTTGCGGACGGATACCGACGGCAACAGCCCCACGAGCCAGATTTCGATGGTCTTGGGGGTAAGGAAAACGGGGTCGCCGGGCAGGACGAAAACGCCGCTGTGCGCCATTTCCCAGCAGATCGAGCAATCCGACTCGTCCTGCTGCGTTGAGGCGTCATCGGCCACACCGGCTAGCGTGTGCGTCGCAACCGAATGACCGGTCGGCGCCGTGTCGTGGTAGGTATGCGCATGTGCCTGAACGATGAAGCTCTGGAACAGGATCGCGAACAAGGCCGCGACAAGCAGCGCACTGCGAAGCGCGCGGATGCTCGCGTGTCGAAGCAGCGTGGCCTCGCGCTGCTGCCCGCTCTCGCAAACCGCCACGGTCATGGTCAGATCAGCATGTGATGTTGTAAAGTAACATTGCATGCTTCCTTAGGCGGCAGATCCCCAACCGACAAGCGCGCTTGTGAGCAGGATAGTCGTTGGCGATGGCGCCGGCAGGCGTCGCGCCATCCCCTCTCTAAAACCGTTCTCGATAACTCCATTCCGAAATCGCTCTTCGAGGATGGGAAAGTAGGAATGATCGCGCCTAACGCATGGCTGATCTCGGCTCGAGGATCCCCAGGCTCAGTATCTGATATTGGACGAACGTCCTGCCCTATAGCTCCTGCCGAAGACCCAGTTTTGGACGTTCGGAGCGTGCCACCCGCATTCCATCTCCGGACGCCCGTTCACTCGGATTGGGCAGGGTCGTCGTCGAGCGTAGCGACCCCCATCATCGGATGCATTACGAAGGTCCACCCGTCGCCACCGACAATCATAAGGCGCAGCGATTGGCGATCCGCGGTGCCAAGCAGCGATGCCGCTCCTGCAGAAGCAGGCAATGTGACCGTCCTGCCATCCTGAAGAATGCCGGTTGCCCAGCCACGCCGTCCATTGCGGATCTCGTTCGCAAGGCGCTCCAGCGCCGTCTCAAGCGCTGTGCGCGCACGAATTCCTGTAACCCATGCGTAGCCACCTAGCCCCAATTCCGACGGTGGTACTAAAGGCTGGTTGGGGACTGAAGACGGCTGTCTGACGACACGGCGAGATTTTTCCTTCGGGCTATCGAGAGGACGCACACCCTCCATACTCATCATGCGGGCAAACTCATCCATCGCTGTTCCCTCAATGCCAGCGCTTGGGGCGCATGGGTTCGACCACTGGTTCCTAACCTTATGGAAGGATAGCTTAGGCACCGAAATTGCGAATGAAATGCTGGCCGCGGGGCGAAGATACAATACCATTCAGCCATTTCGCCTTCGAGGCTGCATCTGCGGTGACCCAGAAGCGGACGTTTGAGCGCCTGTTTCTGCTCCCAACTTCGGACGCCCGTTCATCGTGAGAGAGGGTGGGTCGCTGCCTTTGGAAACGGGAGCGCGGATGGCTGATAGAAATCAGCGACCTGTGGATATGAACACTCTTTCTGAAGAGCACCTTCTCCTCACATTAGAGTATTCTCCTCATGTAAGATATCTGTCTAGACAAGCGGCTACGTGATGCATCAGCCGTCAGCCGGGCAATACTGGGCTAGGAAGTCGCAATGTCGCGGTAGTGCCCGCACTGTACCCGCTATTCCTTTGGAAAGATCTTCGAAGGAGGTTTGCAACTCGTGTTCCTTGATGATGCGCGCGATGCGATGATGCGCGCGCGGCACGACGCCTTGCCCGAGCATAACTGACACCCAGGAATCGATTTTGAACAGGTCGTCCTGTCCCTGCCAGGCGCCAGCGGTGTTTGCGAAAAGTGCGATCCGCTCAGCGAGGCTATCGGGGATCGTCATGCGCGCGCAGTCGCGCCAGAACGGAGAATCGTCACGTTGGGTGACATGGTAATGGAGGATGATGAAGTCGCGTACATGCTCCCACTCGTGGCGCGACTGCGCGTTGAAGCGCGCAGCAAGCGCCACGTGATCGTCGCCATGGAATGGGAACAGCTGGATCAGGCGGATCACCGCGTTCATGATCAGATGGATGCTGGTCGACTCGAGGGGCTCGATGAATCCCGCCGCCAGACCCAGCGCGATACAGTTTCGGTTCCAGGCCTGGCGTCGCATCCCGGAGCGGAAACGGAGCGGTCGCGGCTCGAATAGCGGACGGCCATCCAGAGCACCGATCAATGTCGCGTGCGCCTCGTCGTCGCTCATATGCGCGCTGGAATAGACGAGGCCGTTGCCGGTTCGCGTCTGGAGCGGGATCTGCCAGCGCCAGCCGGCATCGTGCGCGATCGCACGCGTGTACGGCACGGGGGGGGCGACCGTCTCCGTCTGCACGGCAAGCGCCCGGTCGGTCGAAAGCCACTCCGACCAGTCCTCAAAGCCAGTCCCGAGCGCGCCTTCGGTCAGAAGCGCGCGGAAGCCGGTGCAATCGATGAAGATGTCGCCCGCGATCCGCTCACCCGATGCCAAGACGAGCGCGGCGATATTGCCCCCCTTGCCGTCCCGTTCGACCCGTTCGATGCGTCCTTCGACGCGCCGGACGCCCCAGGGTTCGGCCAGCGTGCGCAGGAACCGGGCATAGGCGGTTGCATCGAGGTGATAGGCGTAGGCCAGCGAATGCTGCTCGTCGTGACCGAAGAGGCCCGCGCCGGCAGCCTGCTGTTCGAGCGAATAGTCGCCGTACGCGCCACCGAACCCGCGTGCCCGTGCCTCCAGCCAGAAATGCTGGAAGTCGGCGATAGCTACCGACCTGCCGACGCTGCCGAACGGATGGAAATAGCGGTCGCCGACCTGGCGCCAGTTCTCGAATGCGATGCCGAGCTTGAAGGTGGCTTGCGTGGCACGCATGAACGCGGCCTCGTCGATGCCGAGAAACGCGTGGAAACTGCGCGCGGTCGGTATGGTGGATTCGCCGACGCCGACGGTGCCGATCTCGTCCGATTCAACGAGCGTTACATCGACCAGGGGCCCGAGCTGGCGCACGATTGCTGCGGCAGCGATCCACCCCGCGGTGCCACCACCCGCGACGACGACGCGGGTACGTGGAGGTTCAGAAGTATGGTTCATCGGTTCAGCCGGTGCAGCAGGTAGGCGCGCAACTGACGTGCGCCGGGCTCGTCGAGCGGTGCGAGCGGTCCGCGCGCAGGCGGTGGTAGATGCGCTGCGACCGCTTCCGCATCGCCAAACACGTAATGATCGAACATTGCGCGCCACGCGCGCTTCTCCTGCGCGGGCCGGTCGCGCAGGCTCAGCAGAGCGTGCAGCATCGTGTCCATCGGCGTATCCATGAAGGCGGGCGCCGCGTTCCACCAATAGTTCACGAGCACGTTGAAGTCGTCGAGCGCCTCGACATGGTGCCACCACAAAGCCGGGTAGACGAGGACGTCGCCTGCCTCCAGGTCCGCGACCGATCCGGCGGCGACTGCGGCGGCGAAGCCTGGATAGGCATCGACATCGGGCGCGGCGAAATCGACCATGCTCACGACTTGTCCACCCGGCGTAGGCGCAAGCGGGCCAGGATAGAGGTTGGCGACCTGGTCCGGTGGGAACAGCGTGAAGCGTCGTCGCCCGACTGCGCAGACCGCCGCGTTGTTCGACATGTCATGATGCGCGGACGCGATCGTGCGGTTGCCAATCCAGATGCTGGCGAGCGGCGGGTGGCGATCGAACACGTTGCCGTGCGGCACCAGGTCGTTCTCGGCGCGGAACTCGGGGAGATAGGTGTCGAGATCGGTGGAACCGATATAATAAGCGGGTGCCTCGGCGTCGCCGAGATGACCAAGCACGGAATCGAGGAAGTCGCCAAGCGCGATCCGCTGGGCGGAGAAGTTCATCGCGGTGGCGGTCTCGTCATAATGGAAGCGTCCCCTGATCGCGGGCTCGCCGACATAGCCAGTGACGGGACGGCCAGCGTCGAACCGGCGCAGATAGGCGGCAGCCTCTTGCGGCGACCTGCGTCCGGCCTGGACCAGCGGCCAGTCGGCGGCGAGCCCGCGAAGGATCACCGGCTCTTCCGTCGCTATCAACGCCTCCAGATCGAGAACACCGGAGTGATCGATCTCGCGCACGCGTCGCGATACGTGCAATTTCTCAGCCATGAAGCTCATTCCGCAGCTTCCGATCGATCAGGTGGCGAAGGTTGCCGAGCGAAGAGGCGATCCAGAACGCCGGACGCAAGAAGTCGTCGCGGTGGAGCCGTGCCAGGGTATCGCCGTCGAGCGCAGCCAGCTTCCCCGCATCGACGGTGAAGCGATCGGGAATGTCATAACGACGCCCGTCGGCGAGATCGAGTTGGAGCGTTGCGGGTTCGAGCAGGCCGGCGGCGGCGAACGCGTCGAACATCGCCTTCTCGGTCTCCAGGCCGACATAGATCCGCTGCAGCATCGCCGAGACGTGATCGAGCAACGGCGCGTTACCGCCGAGCTCGCGGAACACCGGCTCGCCGTTATCGACGATGCGCGGATGGTCCGGATCGACGTGGATCATAGGTTCGCCATCGGCACCCGAACCGATCGAGAAGGGACCGCGGGCCCGTGCCGCCGGAACGTACCGCGCGTCCCACTTCTCGCCGTCCAGGAATAGATTCTCATCCAGATCGAGCCCCAACAGGACGGTCGAGAATAGGACACCATGCTCATCGCGACGCAGCAGGATCGCATAGTCGCGCTGCAGTTCCTCGAACTCGGCCGGGAAGACGCGCGTCTGGTTGATCGCATCGCCGTAGCGCGCGTGATGACCGACCGCGACACGCAGATCGCGGTGGTCGATGTTGTTGAGAAGTACCGAGGCCATGAGATGATCCTAGACGAGGAAGGCCGCTGTCGTCAGCGGCCTTCTCGCCGCTTGGTCAGAAGCGGTATCGCGCTCCGACCAGATACCGTGCGGACCCTTCCGACAGGTACCAGATGTTGCTCTTGTCGCGGCCGTAGGAGCGCACGCCCTCCTCGGTGATGTTGATCGCTTCGAACCCTAGCGCGAAACGCGAGGTGAGGTCGAAGTTCACCGACAGGTCGAGCTGACCATAGGGCGCGGTGAACACCGGATTGCGATCGCCGCCGCGGTTGATGCCGCTGAGGAACTTGTCGCGCCAGTTGTACGACATGCGCGCCGAGATACCGTTCTTGTCGTAAATCAGCGTGGCGTTGGCGGTATCAGACAGGCCGACCAGTGCGAACGTGTTCACGCTCGGATCAGCCGCGATGTCGATGCCGATGTTGCCGCGTACGAGCGTGTAGCTGGCTGCCACGCCGAAGCCCGTATCCCCGAGGAAATACTGCCCGGCGAGTTCGACACCGTAGATGTGCGCGTCCTGGTTGTTGATCGGCGTATTCACCGCGAAGTTGAACAGCGGATCCTGCCCATTGGCGGTGATATCGTACTGGCCGAGGATCTGATCGACGAACCCCTGGTTCAACGCGCGGCTCTGCGTGTTGTAGTTTGCCGCGAACTGGGCGTTCGTCGTCGCGACGTTGCCCGCATTCTGCTGCAGCAGCGCCGTGTAGGTGAACAAGTTCACGTCGGTGATGTCGGCGTTGAACGTACCGGCGAGCTGCTCCCGCGCGGTACCCGAACGCGTCCCGGCGGTGCCCGAGGTGGGATCGCGCAGACCGAACAGATTGCGGTTGACCACCGTCTGGCCGATGAAGTTATGGACCTTCTTGTTGAAGAAGCCCGCCGACAGGAACACGTCCTTGCGCGGATACCATTCGAGCGAGACGTCGATATTGTCCGACGACAGCGGATCGAGATCGGTGTTGTGCGCCGTGCCGGTGGCAATGCCACCGATCGCGGTCGGGCGGCCCGGACCGGCGACGTTGGTCGAAGCGAACAGGTCGCCGTAACCGGCACGCGAGATCGTCTTGCTGTACGAGGCGCGGGCGAAGAGGTTGTCGACGACCTCGAACTTGGCATCCACCGACGGCAGCCAGTTGCTGTAACCGCCACGCGACGACAGCGTCTGCCGATCGGCGGTGTTCAACACGAAGAAGTCGTTGTCGGCAGTCCACACGACCGCGGTCGGTACCGGCTGGAGCGACACCGCACGCACCTTGGTGTTCTCGTACCGGACGCCGGCAACCAGCTGCGCATTGTGATCGAACAGCTTGCCGTTCCAGGATCCCTGGACATAGCCCGACCAGATGTTTTCGCGGACGCGATTGTCGTCGTTCGCGTCGATGTTGTCGGCGTGGTTCACGCCGTCATTCGTCACGCCGAGATAATAGTCGTGCAGCGTGTTGTAGAGCTTCGTCGCGTCCTGCGTACGGAATGCCACCAGCGTATTGGCGTCCGGATTTCCGTCGTTGTGCTCGAACTTGCACACGTTGCAGAACTGGAAGACCTGACCGGGCGCGAGACGCGCGATGTCGGGCGGCAGCGAATTGCCCCAGTCACCCAGGACCTGGCGCGTGTTGTACTGCGTCTGACGCGTATTCGTGGTGCGATAATCGGCACCGGCGTCGAGGCGGAGCTGATCATTCAGTGCCCATCCGGCGTCAGCGCGAAGCTCCTTGACGCGCTGCGTCTGATTGGACGCGAACTGACGCTGTACCGCGCTCGACAGATCGCCGAGATCGATCACGCCGTTGCCGTTGCCCTTGATGAAGGACTGGCCGTTGGGCGTTGTGCTGGCCGAACCGTCGTTGATCGCGATCGTCTGCTGCGGAAAGCCATTCTTGCCGAGCGTCAGCGAATGTGCGGCGACGACCGGCGCGTTGAAGGCGACCGTGGTCGACGTCTGGCCATTGGGATTGTCAGGCGAGCTGTCGGCCCGACCGATATGGCCGTCGATCGCCAGCGAGAAGCGCTCGGTCGGCTTCCATTCGATGTTGCCCCCGAAGTCGTACAGCTTGTTCTTCTGCGCGCGATACGCCTGCTCGAACGCTTCATCCTTCACGCCGTTGATCGTTTCGGACAGAAAGCTCGTCGTCGCGATGCCATTGCTGGCGTCGTCGAACGTGACCACGCCGAACGGGCGGTTGAACCAGTTGGACTGGGTTGAGCGACGTTCGGACTGGCGCAGCTGGGCGTAGAGACCGTCTGCAGTGAAGGTCAGCGTATCGGTCGGACGGAATTGAATGACGCCCGACCCGTTGATGCGCTCGCGGCTCGCCTCGGAGAAGTGATAGCGCGAGTCGTTCGGTACGGAGACCAGGACGTTGCCATTGGTCGGACGGTTATTGATCACCGTCTGACCGTTGACGAAGCCGTTGCCGGGATTGAGGAAGTCGGTCAGCGACCGGATGTTCCAGTTGTCCGGCGCGACGCTCGAGAAGCTAAAGTTGCGCTTCTGGTAGCTGCCGAACAGCGACACGCCGAAGCGCTGGTTGGGATCGCTCCAGCTGGCGGTACCCGACACTTCGGGCGTCACGCGCGCACCGCAGTCGAAACAGTCTGACGAGCTGTTGTCGTAGCTGCCCTTGACGCCGAGCGAGCCCAGCAGACCCGTGTCCTTGGAATCAAGCGGACGACGGCTGACGACGTTCACGGCCGCGCCGATGCCACCCGAGGGGATCGCAGCGCGGCCGGTCTTGTAGACCTCCAGCGTCTTTACGCCTTCGGAAGCGAGGTTGGAGAAGTCGAACGAACGACCGAAGCCACCGGCGCCGTCTCCGCCCTGATCACCGCCCACCGCAACGATGTTCGATGTCGCGAGCTGGCGGCCGTTGAGTGTGACGAGGTTGTACTGCGCGCCAAAGCCGCGAACCGTGACGGTCGAGCCTTCGCCGTTGCGGCGATCGATCGACACGCCGGTGATGCGCTGCAGTGATTCCGCGAGGTTGGTGTTGGCGAACTTGCCGATGTCTTCCGCGCTGATCGCATCGACGACGCCGAACGAGTCCCGCTTGATCGCGATCGACCGCTCGAGCGAGGCACGAACGCCGGTCACGACGATCTCGTCGCCTGGGGCCTGGTCGGGCATCGCGTTGGTCGCGGTCGCACCGGTCTCAACCTGCGGAACGCCTGGCGACGTATCGGCTTGTGGCGTGCCCTGTTGAGCCTGAACGGTCGGCGTCTGATCTGGAGCGGCCTGCGCATTCGCCAAGCCGGGCATCGTCAGCCCCGCCACCAGCGCGAACACCGACGTCGAACGCGCGAACGCCGACGGAATAGATCCCCTCATACTCATCCTCCCTGACCGGCATGTCCCTACCGGTATATGATTCTGGCGGTGTAACCCCGCGTTACTCAACCGTGCTGCCGTCCGACATCGATGTCAATCAGAGCGTGACATCGATGTCCAACAGGCCCGGATTTGTTTCAAGGTGTGTCAAAAGCAGCACGGGCCGACGCAAGGCGCCGGTCAGTCAGGATGACCGTCCCTGCGCCGATCGTCGTCTGCGCGTCCGTCGCGAGTTTTAGCGCATACGCGCCGCCCTTTAAGCGCCAGCCGGAGGTCTCCCACCGTGCCAACGCGCGTGGATCGGCTGTGATCGTCACGTTCCTGGTCTCGCCGGCCGCCAGCGTTTGACGTGACCAGCCGACCAACCGAGGCGCGCCACCGTCCGGCGACGTCGCGTAGAGTTGAGGTACGGCGGTGCCGGTACGTGCGGTCTGATTGGTAACGGCGAACGTTACGCTGGCATTGGTCCCGCCTGAAAACCGTGGGTTGCTGATCTTCGTGTTGGCGTAGCTCAGCCCGAAGCCGAAGGGGAACAGCGGTGTGTCCTTGCGTGAGGCATACCAACGATACCCGACGTTCGCCCCCTCCTGATAGGTGACGGGATAGGCCGGAAGCAGGCTGGCATCTCCGGCGCCGGCATTGGCGGAGGCGTCGTTGCTGGTCGCGCCAGTCGGCGACGTCACCGGCCGAGGGCGAGGGAGTTGCTCGATGTTCCGCGGGAAGCTGATCGGCAGCCGGCCCGACGCATCGACCTCGCCGAACAACACGCGCGCGACCGCCTCACCGCCGCGCTGGCCCGGATACCAGGCCTCGATGATCGCCGGCACCCGCGTGGCCCACGGCATCAGAACCGGTCCACCGGTCTCCAGCACGACGATGGTACGTCGATTGGCGGCGACGACTGCGTCGATCACCGCATCCTGATTATCAGGTAGCGACAAGGAGGGCGCATCCTGCGCTTCGGTCTGCCAATGCGTTGCAAACACGATCGCGAGGTCGGCGGCGCGGGCCGCCTTGGCGGCGGCAACGGGGTCGGTGCCGTCGACGAACGTCACCTGCGCGTTCGGCGCCAGAGCCCTGATGGCACGCAGCGGCGATGACGAGTGATAGGTGACCCGGGCGAACGACGCCGCCGCGCCGCTTTTGAGCGGGATCTCGATCGGCACGCCGCCGACGGAGCGAACCTGGGACGAGCCGCCCCCGGACAGCACGCCGACGTCAGCATGACCGCCGATGACCACGATCGATCGTACCGTCTTGGCAAGCGGCAAAAGACCCTTCTCATTCTTGAGCAAAACGATACCGGCCTCGGCGGTACGCTGTGCGATCTCGGCGTTGGCGGCATAGTCGATCGGCTGTGCGGATTTAGGCGTGGGATTGTCGTAAAGACCGCTGGCGATGACCCCGGTCAGGATCCGGCGTACCATGTCGTCGAGCCGTGCCGTCGAGACCCGCCCGGCAGCGACGGCGTCCGCAAGCGGGGTGCCGAAGTAGACCTTGGCATCCAGTTCCTGGCCGGACTCCTGGTCCAGCCCGGCATTGGCTGCCTTCTCGGTTGAGTGTACGGCACCCCAGTCTGACATGACGAACCCGGTATATTTCCAGTCCCTGCGCAGGACGTCGGTCAACAGGAACTTGTTCTCGCAAGCATAGTCGCCGTCGATGCGATTGTACGCGCACATCACCGAGCCCGGCTTCCCATCCGCGATCGCGATCTCGAACGCCAGCAGGTCGCTTTCCCGTAGTGCCGTCGGATCGATCCGCGCGTCGAGAACGGCTCGCCCGGTCTCTTGGCTGTTCAGGACGAAATGCTTGATCGTCGAGACGATATGGTTCGACTGGACGCCCCGGATCGACGCCGCGCCCATGACGCCTGTGAGCAGCGGATCTTCGCCGAGATACTCGAAGTTCCGCCCGTTCCAGGCATCACGCGTCAGGTTCACGCCGCCCGCAAGCAATACGTTGAAGGTCTTCGCCCGCGCTTCGCTGCCAATCATCGCGCCCCCGGCATAGGCAATGGCGGGATCGAAACTCGCGGCAGTGGCAAGGCTTGCGGGAAGCGCCGTGGCCACATCGCCCTTGCGCTGCTCGACCTGATTGGCAACGCCCAGCGACGCATCGCTCTCACGCAACGTCGGTATACCCAGACGGGGGAATCCGGGCACGTAACCGGCGGACGGAATCATGTCGGATGTCATCGGCTTCGCCATCGGCGGAAATATGCCGTGCACGTACAGCAGCTTTTCGGCCCTGGTCATCGCCTTTACCAAAGCGTCAGCCCGGTCCGCCGCGGTTCTCGTCGTGTCACGCCAGATTTCCGACGTCCTTGCGCCCGTTCCGCCAGCCACCTTGGAAGCTGAAGCTTTTGCAGACCCCACCCCTGGCAGAGCCTGCGCCGAAAGCGCCATCGGCGCGACGCTCAGCAGCGCGCAGGCGATGCGCGGAAATCCCGTGCTCATCGTAGATATCCTCCCATGCCGCATTTTCCCGAGCGGCTTGGCAGCGTGATCGCCAACTCCGACATCGATGTCAATGCGAAGCACGATGCCGTTGTCATACATTGCGCAGCAGCCCCGCCTTGCTAGGATGAGGCGTGAACACCAGCAGCATGCCCCTTGCGCCCGCTACCGGCGAACAGCGCGCGACACTGCTGTTCCAGCTTTGTATCGGCGTCTATTTTCTCGGCGGATTCCTCAACTCGCTTGTCGGATTGCTGGTGCCCCGGTTGCGGATGATCGAAGGTCTGAACCACACGCGCTCGCTGCTGGTGCAGTTCGCGTTCCATTCGAGCTATCTCCTCTTCGCCGTGCCGATCACCGTGGTGGTGGTGAAGTTCGGCTACATGCGAAGCATCGCGGCGGGACTGGTCGTCATCGTGCTGGGTTGCGGCCTGCTGGCTGCCTCGCTCGGGTCGCTTGGGTACATGACGGTTCTACTCTCGCTCCTCGCGATTGCCGGCGGCGTCACCTTCCTGCAGATCGCCGCCAACATAGTCGTCCCGGTTGTCGAACCGGCACGCCGCGCCGTCTCCCGACTGACCCTGCTGCAAGGCTTCAACTCGCTTGGTACCGTACTGGCGTCCCTGGCAGGATCCGCGCTGCTGCTCGGGACGGGTAGGCAACGATTTGGTGACCTGGCAGACCACTTACGAGTCGTTCTGCCGTTCCTTGCGGTCGCGCTGGTAGCACTTGTGCTTGCCGCAGCCTTCATCTGCCAACGCGATCTGCTGCGCGCGTCCTCGGCGCCGCGTCGCGTGCCGCTCTCCGGCATCGTCGGCGTGTTGTCGAACCGGCGCTTGCTGGCAGGTGGCGGCGCGATGTTCGCCTATGTCGGCGCCGAGGTCACGATCGGCACGCTGCTCGTAGAATATCTGGCGATGCCCGACATTCTGGACGTCTCGCCGGTCGCGGCGGGGCAACTCGTGGGTCTGTACTGGACCGGTGCGCTGGTCGGCCGACTGGTAGGCGCGCGCTACCTCACCCGCTATGGTGCGCCGACGATGCTGCTCGGTTGCGCGATCGCCGCCGTCGCGCTCGTGGCGGCGGCGATCGGCCTGCACGGGCCCGTGGCTGCCACGGCGCTGCTTGCAGTCGGGCTGTGCAACGCGATCATGTATCCGACGATCTTCGCGCTTTCGCTGCCCGACGATCATTCCACCGCGACCTATGCCTCGATGCTGTTGTGCATGGTAGTCGTCGGGGGCGCCGTCATCCCGTTGCTGACCGGCGTTGTCGCGGACGTGGTCAGCTTGAGGATGTCATTCATGCTCCCTGGCATCTGCTACACGTTCATCGCGGCGTTCGCGTGGTGGCGGCATCGCACATGGGATTGATAACACGATGATGCCGCCGGTAACTATCAAGGATGTCGCGCGCGCTGCAGGCGTGTCGCCCAAGACCGTTTCGCGGGTGATGAATGCGGAGGCACATGTTCGGCCAGCGGTACGAGACCATGTGCTGAGTGTCGTCGAGGAACTGGGTTATCGCCCGAACGCCTATGCCCGCAGCCTGTCGAGTTCGCGGTCCTACCTCATCGGATTATTCTTCGACGATCCGGCATCGGGGTACGCTGCAGAGGTCCAACTGGGCGCAATGGCCCGCTGCCGCCATCACGGCTATCATCTCGTCGTCGAAAGGATCGACCGCGACGGGCCCGAGACGCTCGACGAGGTATCAAGAACGTTGCAGGCCTTGCAGCTCGCCGGGGTCATTCTAACCCCGCCGATCTGCGACTGGTCCGATCTCACCGACCTGCTCGATCAACGCGGCATCCCGGTCGTGAAACTGAATTCATCACGAAACGGCTCATCGGCCGCGGTGATTCACATCGACGACTACCAGGCCGCGCGCGATATGACCGATCACCTTATCACGCTGGGGCATCGCGACATTGCGTTCGTTCAGGGGATCGTATCACACGATGCGGCTGGCAAACGACTGGCGGGCTTTTGCGACGCGATGCGTTGCGCCGGAATCGGCATTAGAGATGCTTGGATTCAAGCCGGCGACTTCAGTTTCAGGTCGGGCATGGCGGCCGGCGACGCGATCCTCTCGACCAACGACCATCCCAGCGCCGTGTTCGCCGCCAACGACGAGATGGCTCTGGGTGTTCTGGTCAGCGCCGCGCACAGGAACATTCCCGTACCAAAGGCCCTCTCCGTCGTCGGCTTCGACGACGCGCCTATTTCCCGCATGGCGTGGCCTCAGCTGACCACAATTCGTCAGCCCAATGCCGTTCTTGCAAGCGTTGCCATCGATATCCTGGCCGATCCCTCGTACCAACAGGCAGGCGACCGGCCCGCGCGATCGGTTCAGGTACCATATACTTTTATAGGGCGTTCGAGTTCGGGCCCGGCTTAATGTACGGAAACAGGCTAACCGAAAGCATCTCCAATATTTAGGTGTTTGTTACCATCGACCAGCCTTATGGTTACAATGGTTCACTTATGGGCTCCGATCTGAAGCAAAAATACAAGCGGACACTCGCAAACTCCTCCCTTCTCTTCAACTTCGGCCATCCATTCATATTCGCCGCGGTGGTTTGATTTAGGTATTTACCACCGCACGCGAAGATCCTTGGCGCAGGCTTATCCGGCGACGCATCATGGAGTGAAGGTCTGGTCGCGATTGCCGAGAGAACGGCTCAGCCTTCTGCCCGATTTGGGTGACACCCCTCGCCCAAGCAGCTAAGTCTGCAATATGGCTGCACTTCATTCTCTGCATGTGTCTTTAACGAAGACAATATGTGAGGTGGCCCCCTAAATGACCTGACAGGGCCCCGCTCTTAGATAAGAGTGAGGCATATGACTGACGGTACGACCAGGCGTTACAACGATGGCGAGGTTCTCTCCGGTGTTCAGCGCCGGAGGCGG
>NZ_JAGEKH010000006.1:0-456451 GCF_049887795.1 Sphingomonas sp. NFX23 | reverse complement strand
ACCGCCTCCGGCGCTGAACACCGGAGAGAACCTCGCCATCGTTGTAACGCCTGGTCGTACCGTCAGTCATATGCCTCACTCTTATCTAAGAGCGGGGCCCTGTCAGGTCATTTAGGGGGCCACCTCACGTGCGAAAACTCGGCTGCCAGATTCCCTCGGCATGCTGACGGGAGTATGCTTTGGCGATGGCATATATCGAGGGTCATGCGCGTGAGCGGGCGCTGATACTACCGGCGTCGGTCGAGGATTACGTGGCGGCGGACAATCCGGTGCGGTTCATCAATGCCTTCGTTGACGATCTCGATCTGGGTGAGGCTGGTTTCCTTCGATCGCGACCGAAGGCGACGGGCCGGCCGGGCTTCGATCCGGGGGATCTGCTCAAGCTGTACCTGTACGGCTATCTCAACCGGGTGCGATCGAGCCGGCGCCTTGAGGCAGAGGCGATCCGCAATCTCGAGGTGATCTGGCTGCTGCGCGGGTTACGGCCGGACTTCAAAACTATCGCAGATTTTCGGAGCGACAACCGGGCGGCGTTCAGGACCGTATTCCGTGCGTTCGTGGCGCTGTGCCGGAAGCTCGATCTGTTCGGGCGTGAGCTGTTGGCGGTGGATGGCACGCGGCTGAAGGCGGTGAACAGCCAAACCCGTAATTTCACACGGGCGAAACTGGAGACGTACCTCAAGTCGGCTGACGAGCGGCTTGAGCGATATCTGACGCAACTCGACGACATCGACCGCGGCGAGGATGACGGTGTGAGCGGACCGGCCGAGGCGCTTGCGACCAAGATCGCCAAGGTGCGTGAGCGGCGCGAGGTCAGCGAAGCGATGCTGGACCAGCTGAAGGCCAGCGGCGAGAGCCAGATCTCGCTGACCGATCCCGACGCGCGCGCGATGGTGACGCATGGCAAGACGACCGTCGGCTACAATGCGCAGGTGGCGGTCGATGCGAAACACAAGCTCATCGTCGAGCAGCATGTTACTGACGCCGGCAGCGACCTCGGCTTGCTGGCCCAAACCGCTGGCGTGGCCAAGGCCTTGCTCGGCGTCGAGCGTATCGATGCCGTGGCAGACATCGGATACTATAAGGGCGAGGACATCGAAGCGTGCGAAGAGAACGGCATCACGCCCTATGTCGCACGTCCCCAGCGGGGCATCGCAGTCAGCAACGGCCACTTCCCCAAGGAGCGGTTTGACTATGATGTCGGAGAAAACGCGTATCGCTGCCCCGGCGGGCAGCGTCTCGACACCCGCTACAACTCCGTCGTGCGCGGGCATGTCACAGTGCAATACTCCAACCCGAATGCCTGCGCCGCCTGTGCCATCAAGGCCCGCTGTACCGGCGGGCGCTACCGTCGCATCAACCGCTGGGAGAACGAGGCGGTGCTTGACCGCATGGCGGAGCGGCTGGCCGCCCGCCCGGATATACTGGCGGTGCGGCGCGAGACGGTCGAGCATCCGTTCGGCTCGATTAAACAATAGATGAACCAGGGCGCATTCTTGACGCGCGGCCTCGAAAAGGTGCGCGCCGAGTTCAGCCTGACCGCGTTCGCCTACAATCTCAGACGGGCTATCACCATCATCGGCGTGCCGGGGATGATACGGGCCGTTCAGGCCTGATTTCGCTCGAAATAACCGCCTCGCACGGTCAATAAATTGGCGTTCGCCTCTACCCGTCGGTTATTGGCCTGATGGCCCGACCTGCGCGTATGCGCGCCCAGCTCGTCGTCGAAGCCGCTCAAGCGGCCCTTATTTAGCCCACAGCGAGTTTTCGCACGCTCTGGATCGAATTTCGGGAATGGCCGGGTTGGGAACAGAGCCGAACGTCGGCCTTCAGCGCCTGGCATTGCACATCAACATAAACGCGCGCCAGCAATCATGGATCACTGGCAACGAACACGTAATTGGACTGAACGGCGGAGTCTGAAAACAGGAACTCCCTTGGCTTATTCGGTACTGGTGGCTTCTCGCCATCGTCGTGAACAAGATACCCCGTAACGCACTGATCGCGCCCTGTAACCTTATACCCACGGAGCCTGAACCCTACTCGCCCATGAATATGCTGTATCGTCTCAGAATAGATCACTGACAAATCAGGATTTACCTCACCGCATAGAACAATTTTATACCCAATAAAGCGTTCGGAATCGCCGCGAACCTGATCGATTGGTAGGCGATTTGGTTCAGGTGCTTGGCCGATTTGTAGCAGTAGGGGAATGAGCATCGATGCACCTTTGGTTACGCCCGGCAGAGATCGTTCCATATAGCTAGCGAATGTTACACCGGAACGTTCGCCCGGTATTGGGAAATGGCTCGATCAACGCAAACGACAGCTGTTGGACGTTTCCTGCCTATCCCGCCCTTCCCGAAAAGCAACGCCGCGTGGGAAAGCTGCGGCCAGACGGTGATGCCATCACAGGCGTGAGCGCCACTTTTCTCAAAATCTGTTCCCGATTTACTTTTCTCGAAATTGCCCGCCAGACATGGGAAAACGGGAATAGCGAGACTTGCTTAAACTGGCTGGCGTCGGGATCGCGCGCGGACCGACTGCACGGGATAGAGCAAGCGACGAGAGAAGAACGGTTCCACTCGATTGCTGGCGCGCAACCCGGCTGTCGTTTGTCACAGAGGGGAGGTTTCAGTGTACGAGAATAACGGAAGGCCTGTCCGATCAGTCGGAGCCGACAATCGTTCTTGGAAGTATAGTCGCACCCGTCTCGCGCGGATGCACGATGCGTACGTTGTCGATTCGAGCGGCGAAGTCCAAGGCGGGGAGCCTTGACGGACGGTGAAGAGAGGCCGAGCGGGAATAGGGGACGGGTGACTGCATGGCGCATCGCGACAAACGGGTATGGATGTTGGCAACCGGACTTGCTGGCCTAGCCGGTTACACCGATGCTGTGGGCTATCTGCTGTTCGATGGATTTTACGTCTCGTTCATGAGCGGCAACTCCACGCAAATGGCGGTTGGGGTGGTAATGCACCCGACGGTAGCGATGAGGGCTGCGAGCCTGCTGTCTGCGTTCGTCCTGGGAGTGTTCGGCGCTACGTTGCTGGGCAGTGCGGCGGGCGCTCGGCGCGGACCTCTCGTGCTGGCGATGGTTACGGCGTTGCTGGTAGCTGCTGCATCGAGCGTGGAGCGTATGCCCAGCGCGTGGACGGCATGCCTGATGGCGGGCGCCATGGGCGCCGCCAATATCGTGATCCAGCGTGACGGCGAGACGAGCGTCGGCGTCACGTACATGACGGGAACGCTCGTGAGGTTTGGACAAGGACTCGCAGGTGCGCTCGTCGGCGGTCCCCGCTGGGCTTGGTTGTCGGATCTGTTGCTGTGGGCAGGGTTGGTCTGCGGAGCGGTCATCGGAGCCCAGTGCTACGCTCGGCTGAGCTCGGCCAGCATTTGGATAGCCGCCCTTGCTGCAGGATGTTTTGTATTCCTCGCCGCCATTCTCGGTGCCGGACACACCGCAGACCATACCTGATCGCAGCTAGGGATTCCTCGCCCTGCTCGCGAGACGAGCGACGGACGTAGTCACGAGCGACGGGCCCATGCACGGGCGAAGAGCTTGTCCGCGGATCGGCTCGGGGCAGCGGATTGCTCGTGCGGCTCAGCGTCATTGCTCAAGATTACAAGAAGCGAGGAGAGTGCGTTCGCGATTCGAGCCGGCCCGGGCTGGAGCACCATACGAATTGAAACCAAGACAGGCGGGGTGGGCTACGCCGCGATCCTGCCGCTCGGCATCGAGGAACTGCTCGATCGGCCGCGCCAGCGCCGGCAAAGCGAGGACGCATCGGACGAATGCCACAGGCCGCACCAACGCCGCGACGTCGTCACGACCTCACGACATGCCGATCGCCACCATCGCTGGCGGCGACGCCCCAGCGCATCAGAGCGCATCAAGCCCTGTTCCGCGATTATGGCTTCGCGTCAGGTTCGAGCGTCTTGGTCTCGTGCATCTTGCCGGCCATCTCCGGCGGCATGTATTTCTCGTCGTGCTTGGCGAGCAGGTTCGATGCGACGAAGCTGCCGTTGAGCTGGAACTGGCCTTCGGCAACGACGCCCGATTTCTCGCGGAACAGGTCGGGCACGATCCCGGCGAAGACGACCGGGGTGGTCGCCTGCCCGTCGGTGACAACGAAATGCACGGTGACGCCGTCCGCCGCGCGCTTGACCGAGCCGCCTTCGACCATACCGCCCAGCCTCACCGCGCGACCAAGCGGCAGGCCGTCGCGGCGCACGTCCGACGGCGCGTAGAAGAATGCGGCCTGGTCCTTGAGCGCCGACAGCGCGAGCAGGCCCGCGACCACGACCGCACCGAGCGCCAGCAGTGCGAGCATCAGGCGTTGATGCTTGGCCTTCATCGTTCGGCTTTCCGCATCGCCAGATAGCTCAATAGCGCGATGATCGCACCGCCGCCCAGCGTCACGACATATGCAGCCGTCACGAACGGCCAGGGATTCATGATCTGGCCATCCGACGCATCCGCGCTTCGGCCTTGGCCACGGCCAGCATCGTCCGCATGCGCATCAGCACGATCCCTGCGAACACGAAGGTGAACCCGGCTAGCATGATCGGCAGCGGCCACAGGATCGAGCCGGCGATCGTCGACTTGGTCAGCCCGATGCTCGGCCCCTGGTGCAGCGTGTTCCACCACACCACCGAATAGCGGATGATCGGCAACAGCACCGATCCGGCGATCCCGTAGAGCGCCGGCACGCGTCCGTCACCGCCACGATCCGCATCGGCCTTCGCGAGCGCCATGTAGCCGAGATAGACGAAGAGCAGCAGCAGCATCGAGGTCAGCCGCCCGTCCCACTGCCACCACGTCCCCCAGGTCGGCCCCCCCCCAGATCGAGCCGGTCATCAGGCACAGCGCCGCGAACACCGCGCCCGGCAGCGCGATCGCGCGTGCGGCGACGTTGGCGAGCGGATGGCGCCAGACGAGGAACATGATGCTGGAGATCGCGATCCCGCTCCAACCGCCCATCCCGAGCCAGGCGGCGGGGACGTGGATGTAGAGGATGCGGACGGTCTCGCCCTGAAGATAGTCGGGCGGCGTCCGGGTCAGACCCGCCCAACAACCGAGCGCGATCAACGCGACGCCGGCCCAGAACAGCGCAGGCGTCAACGGCTTGGCGATCTTCAGGAAGCGCGCGGGATTTGCAAAGGAATGTAGGGTTACCACTGGCTTCGACCTTATGTTCTCAGGCCGCTGACGTCACGCGGGAGTTGGCGCGCTCGCCTACTTGAAGGGCATGATCGATGCCTTCTTCCATCCGGTGGGTGAGCGTCTGCAGGCGACCTGTCCGGTTCGGATCCGGTCGATCAAGGGATGCGATGGGCCAAGTGCGCGCAGGTCCAGGCAGTTTCGATCGGTTGGCCCGGCGCCGTCCCCGGACGCGACGGGTGTCGACCGGATCGGGGCTTCCGGTAGTCGCGGCGGAATCCATACGGTTGCGCTGTGGCTCCTCTTGCGATCGGGTTCTGGCTGACGAAGCCGAACCAGTCGAAGGAAGCGTGAACGATCGACTCCGTTTCATCGTAGCCGCCATGCGTTCGACAGTGCGCATCAGAACAACGGTGCCGCCAATGCCAGAAGGTTATCGACGAAACGCCGTGGCGGCGACCTTCTGGCAACGCCGTCATGATCGATCTCGATGGCGTTGGCCAACCAGTCCCGCTGATGCTCGCCGACCTGTTCCGCGAGCGTGACGGACTCGAAGAGGATGTTGTTCTCGAAATTCAGGTCGAGACTGCGTCGGTCCATGTTCGCCGAGCCTACCAGTGCAAGCGATCCATCGACGACGAGCGTCTTGGCGTGCAGCAGGCCGCCGCGGAATTCGAAGATGCGGACTCCGGCACGCGCCAGAACGGGATAGTAGGCGCGACTTATGGCACCCAGTATCCGGCTGTCGTTTCGCTGCGGGAAGACGATCGTGACTCGCACTCCGCGTCGCGCTGCCGCTACGATCGCGTCGAGGAGCGGAGGGTCCGGAGCGAAATACGGCGTGGACACCACCGCCTGCTCGCGGGCAGCGGCCAGCACGGCGACGAAGATGTCGGTCATGGTCGCGTGTGGCGACAAGGGACCGGTTCCGACGGCGATGGCCGGAAATCCGTCGGGACGCGGCGCCGGGGCGCGGATGGCGAACGCCGGCCTCATGTCCTCGCCGGTCTCCGCCATCCAGACCGAGGCGAAGATCAGCTCGGCCTGCCGCGCGACCGGTCCCTCGTACCGGATGAGAATGTCGACCCAGGGTGCGAACGCGCGCTTCGGCAGGAACGCGGGGTCGGCGCAGTTCTGGCTGCCGCACCAGGTGATCCGCCCATCGACTACGACGATCTTGCGATGGTTGCGCAGATCGGTGCGGTGACCGGCGAGAAAGCCCAGCCCGAAGGGCACCTGCAACGACGCGTGGACCCACGCCCCCGCCTGGCGCATCGCGGTCCATTGCGAGGAACGGACGAGAGCCCGTGATCCTATTGCGTCGGCGACGATCCGGCAGGCGACGCCTCGTCGCGCCGCACGACAGACCGCATCCACCACGGTGCTGCCGTTGCGATCGCCGAGCCAGATGTAGAAGGACAGGTGGACGGTGCTCGTCGCGGCATCGATGTCGCCCACGATCGAGGCGATCGCCTCATCGGATCCGGTCGCGATGGTCGCGGAGTTGCCGGACGACGCGGACCAGCGGCTTGCCGCCTCGCAAGTTCGGAAGGCTCCTTCGAACGCGGGAGACGACGAGGTGCCCGGTTCGCGGGTGGCATGGGGAAGGAGCGCATCGTAGGCATTGCGGAACCGGGTGCGGAAGGCATCGGAGACCCAAACCTCGCCGAAAAGCAGGTAGAGGATCGTACCGACGATCGGAAGCGCGACCAGGAGCAGCAGCCACGCCCCGCGCGCGTAGGCATCCCGCCCCTCCAGCATGATCGCGCGCACGACGACGGCGACGTGCACGCCGGCGAGCATGAGCCATATCGCTGTTCTGAATGTGATCACCTGCCGTCTTCCGTCATTCGCGTGAACCGGACGGACGTGCCGCTCCACCCGTCGGCCGGCGGTCCGACACCGCGGCCTCAGAGGTGCGGGCCGGACTGCCGCCCGACCATGCCATCGTTCGCCATGACGACGAAGCATCGCATCGTTGGTAGTCGGTCATCATTCCTCCATCACGATCTTCGGGATCGCATGACGCCCGGTGCGGCAATCCCGGCATGCGCGCCATCGGAACGCGTCATCGCTCTGTGTCCGCGCGTTCGTCAGCTGCGCACCGCTGATCGCGAACGTGGGGCTTGAGCGGTGCTCGACATGGCGAACGAACTCATGAGCCGGGCCCGAGCGCTCACGATTGGACTGACGCGGCATCGTCGGACCGGCGGGGAGACTCGCCTTGTGGGCTCGGGGGGCGGGGGAAATCGTCGATTGATGCGATGACTTCCACGATCGTCCCCTGCGGAGTGGATACGCGGGTGACGGTACCGCCCAACGTCCTCGCGAGCTCGGCTATGATGTTGGAACCTGCCCCGGACATGGGCGAACCGCTGACGACGTCGCCCGTTCCATCGTCGACGATCCGCAGCGCTATGTTCCTGTCGTCCGCTTCGAGCGTCACGACGATCGTGCCGCCGCCCCCGCCGCGGAACGCGTGCTTCGCCGCATTCGTGAGGATTTCCGAAACCAGCACCGAAAGCATCCAGGCGATGCGCGCGCTGGTTTCGCACTGCTCCGCACGAAGCGTGAGCGACACGGCGATCGGGGCCAATCGGGTTTCGGCAATCGTCAGGCAGACCTTTTCGATCTGCGAGGACAGTTCCACGGTATCGGGCTTCGTCGGCGCTATTAGCAGACGATGCAGCGCAGCGAAGCTGTTGACCCGCTTCTCGCCCTGTTCGAGCAATTCTCGACTCTGCCCAGTGGCTGCACGCTTGGCGATCGCCACCATCGCCGAAAGCGCCGCGAACTCGTTCGCGACGCGGTGGCACAGTTCCGCAGCGAACAGGGCTTCAGGGCTCGGTCGCGATCGCATCGCATCCCAATGGTCCCTCGTCACCCTTTTCATAAGAGAACTCCCTCAAGCTTCGACAGGATGATGTGCAGTTCGTGATGTTGGGTGACGCGGGGGCTCCAGAACATCGTGCTCGTTCAATTCCACGTTCGCCTGCGCTCCAAGATACCATGATGCCCAGGTAGGGCCTTCGTCCGACTAGCTGGGCGCACTGCCCAGCCTTCCACAAGCCAGCGCCAACGCAGCCGCGGCCGAGAGCGTCGAACTGTGGGCATCGGCCGCCAGGTTCCTGGCCTCCAGCAGCTGCCGTTCCGCTACCAGCACGTCGGTCGACGTGCCGAGACCTCGCTTGAACGTCTCCAGTGCGGCGTCGTAGGTCGTCTGCGACGCTTCGAGCAACGCCTTGGTGGCCGCGACCGCGGCGATGCTTGTCCGCAGCTTGGAATGGGCCATGACGACCTCCTGGCTGCCGGTGAGTCTGGCGCGGTTGAGCACTTCCGTGGACGACGCGGCTTTTGCTCTGGCTCGCTCCAACGTGGCGGCGCGCACGCCGGCATCGTAGATCGGTATCGTGATCCCGCCGAGGATCGTCGCGCCCCACCGGCGGTTCGTGAGATTGACCGTGGGCGACTGGTCGTCGACTCCGGGCAGGGCGGTCAGGTCGATGCTGCCGCTTGCGTAGCTCCCTGACGCCGACATGAAGATCTTCGGCTTGAAGTCGGCTCTCGCGGCGCGGACGACTTCATCGGCGGCCTTCTGCGCGGCGAGGGCTGCAAGTACGTCGGGACGTCTGGCGAGCGCGGCCGACAACGCCTGATCGATTGGCTGTTCCATGTCGTCCGGCAGCGGACGCTTCCCGATGTCGGCGATCCGTATCGGCGTCAGTGGCGAGATGCCGATCGCCGAGAGCAGGACCGCGTAGCCGTCGACGGCATTTCCGACCGCCTGAACCTTGGCGAGGTTCGCCTGCGCCGTGAGCTGCCTGGCCTGCGCGACCTCGACGATCGTGCTGACGCCCTGGGCCTTTCGCGCCGACGCGGCGGTTTCCACTTCGATCGCATCCGCCAGGGAGGCATCGGCGCTGGCCGCCCGCGCGCGCGCCGCCGAATATCCGTAGAAGGCCAGGCTGACGGCATAGATCAGCTTCTGATGCGCAGCCGTGAAACCGATGTCCCCGATCACCGCCCCCTGGTCCGCGGCCTTCACCAGAGCGCCGCGCTTGCCGAAATCGAAGAGCAGCCATTCGAGCGAAACCGTACCGATCGCGCCCGTCAGCGAGCTGCTGTCGTTCGCCGACATTCCCAGAGCGCCGGCTCGCCCGCTGTCCGTCTTGTAGCCGCCGAGTGCGCTCGCGGTGATCCGCGGAAGGTAGGCGCTTCGAGCTATGCCGGCTGCGAGCGCGGCGCCACGGGCGTCGTTCCAGGCGATCCGCGTCTCGGGATTGCTCTGCTCGGCCAGGTCGATCAGATCCGCCAGCTCGTAGATCTTCGCTGGATCCGTGATCGGTGGCTTCGGCACGATGGAGGCCGCAGGGTCGCCGGGTAGGACATAGCCCTTCGACGCTGCGACCTCGCTCCCTCTGCGGTCGACGGTGAGGCCGCCGGAGGCGTCGACCCTCGGCGTCCATGGTCGATCCGCCGCAGGCGGCGACATCCGCAGCGCGGACGTCGCGCACCCGCTCAGCGAGATGGCGAGAAGGGCCACGAACTCAGTGCGCAAAGGTATGCTCCAATTGGCTGCCGCCGGGGATCGGCGCGAGCCGTGCATCGCCTCGGTGGATCGCTTCCGCGGCCTCGTCGAGCTTCCGCGCTTCGCCTTCCAGCTGCTTGTCGTCTTCCGACAGCAGCAGGGTCGACTCCGTGCTTTCGAGGCTCGCCAGCATTTCGCCACGTCGATCGAACCATTCCGTATCCGGGCGCATGTGGGCCGGTTCGAAGGTTGCGATGTCCAGATCCGTCGTGACCTGGGCGACGGCGGAATGCGCTGCAGCCAGCGCGTCGCGGCGACTGGGATGATCGGGCAATCGCGCGATGCGGGCGAGACCCGCGAACATATCCGCGATCGCGGCATCTATGTTCCGCGCGACGCTGCGTGGCCACACCGATACGAACATCAGGTAGATGGCCGCATCCCCGATGAGGATGCCGATCACGCGGTCGCGAGCCACCGTCAGATCGTAGGCCGGCCCCGAGCCCTGGATCACGCACAGCAGGAAGGCGAAGGTGAGCTGGAAGCCCGAATAGGCAAGACGCGGGCCGCTGCTCACGATCCAGCCCCCGACGAGGGACACCATGAACACCAGCGCGAGCAGTCCGCCGATGCGATCGATGCTCGGCAGCACCCAGATCAGCGCGGCGACACCGGCGGCCGCCCCGATCACCGCGCCGATCAGGCGCAGCGACAGTTTTTCGACCGTCTCGGCAGTCGTGTCCAGTGCTACGATGTAGCAGGTGATCAGACAGGTGTGGATGCCCTGCCAGTCGGTCATGGAGTAGAACAGATAGCATCCCATCGCGGCGATGGTGACCTTGATGGCGTAGCGCACGTGCTCCGGGTTGCTGAAGGCATCGAGCAGGAAGAAGCCCGTTTTGGCCTTGATCGTCGACCCACCAGGTGCCGGAGCCTTCTCGGCGAAGCCGGCCAGCACGGCGTCGAAATCTGCGATGAGCAGTGCGAGCGGACCGGTGCAGGGCACGGGTGACGCGAACGACCCGATGCCGACGGGGTAGAGCCCGCGATCGAGGATCGCGGCCATCTCCCCGAGTCTCGCCGCAGCCGCCTGACGCCAGACTTGCGGAGTCTCCGGATGGCCATCGATGGCCTCGGCCAGCATCAGGAGCACTTCCGTCGAGCGCGCCGCCTGTCGGAGAGCGCGCAGATCCGCGGACGGCGTGATCTTCTCGATCAGGGCCATATGAAGCAGGTTGAGGGCGTTCGTCCCGCCCGTGCGCCGCAGCGTCGCGACGGCAACGCGAGCGACCGCGGAGGATCCGGTCAGGAGCGTCTGAGCGGCTCGGAGCCTGTCGGCCATGTCACGCTGAGCGAGCCTCCGCGGCGCGGGACCCGCCACCAGGTTGACCGCGACGGTCAGTCCGGCGGGAACGCTGATCAGCAGCCATACGAAGAGCAGCGCGCGCGTAGCGGGTTCGCCGCCCGGCGCCCTCGCGATCGCATCCAGGCCGTATGCGACGATCAGCGCGATGGCGGACGCGAAGGGCTTCAGTTTGCTCGCCGACGCCAGGAACATCATGGTCAGCGACGTTCCGGCCATGATGGCGACGCGCAGTGGCGGGTAGTCCAGCGAGTCCGTCGCCACGATGAGCAGATACCCGATTATGATCGTCAGCAGCAGCCACAGCACGACGCTGGTGACGACGCTGCCCACCCTGTCGGGTCTCAGCATGAAGAAGACAACGTACGCGCTCAGCGCGACATCCGGGATCTGATAGCCTTCCGCCACCCAGGTCGTGATCGTGCAGATCACCGCCAGACGCAGCGCGAACTCGCCACGACCACGTCTGCTTAAGGTCAGTTCGGCGAACCGCTCGCGGACCATCGCGCGGTATCCGTCACCCGCAGGCATTGCCGTGGTCCAGTTCGATGATCGCGCTGGCGCCCAGCCTCATCAGGTCCTGCGGCGGTCGATCCAGTCGTACGCGCACTGGGAAGCGTTGCGAGACGCGTACCCAGTTGAGGGACTTCTGGACATACGGCACGCCGTGCGGAATGTTGACGACGTCCGCGTCCGCGACGCCCGATCCGATCCCGGTCACGACGCCCCGCATGGGGCGCGTCCTGTCGATGAGCGAATACACCGTTGCGCAGTCGCCGACCCGAACGTGGGTCAGTGAAGTCTCGCGGAAGCTGCCGACGGAGAACCACTCGCCTGAGGCGATCAGCGTGAACAGGGACTGCGAGGGGGCGATGATCTCGCCGGTCGCCACCGTCAGACCGACGACCCGACCATCATGGGGCGCCCTGACCGTGGTCTGGCGCAATCTGCGTTCGGCGATCGCCACCGCGGCGGAGCGCGCCTGGACGTTCGCCTCGGTTCCCGCCACGGTATCCACCGCCGTCCGCGATGCCCGCTGCTGCTCCTGGGCTTCGGACAGGGATTTAGCCGCATCCGCCGCCGCGACCTGGGCCTGGTCCAGCTGCTGCTCCGGGACATAGCCCTGGGCGGCGAGCGGCTGCAGTCGTCTGACCGTGCGCTCGGCCAAAGCAAGGTTCGCGGCCGCCTTGTTGGTCTGATTCACGGCGATGGTGGCGTTCGATGCCTGGCTCGAGACCGCGCGCCTCTGCGTCGCGACCCCCGCCTTCGCGATCGCCAGATCCGCGCGCGCCTGTGCCAGGGCGTCCTGATATGGCTCGGGATCGATCTGGAAGAGGAAGTCGCCCCGCTTGACGTCCGCGTTCTCGGCTATGCCGAGCCGCACCAGTCTACCCCCGACCTCGGGTGCGACGTGCACCACGTCCGCATCGATCGAGGCGGCATCGGTCGACGGCGCATCGGTCGTGTGCATCAGCGCCGCGATCAGCATGACGATGGCCGCCACGATCAGAAGCGACGCTGCGATCACTGCGCGGCGCGAATGGCGCCGTCCGCCTGCGGCACGCATCAGCGACCGAACCAGAACAGATAGAGCGAGCCGGCCACGAGTACGCCGATGGCGAGGCAGGTGAACAGAGGGAAGGGAACGGCGTCCCCCTGCCCCGCCATTGCGAACGCGATGCGTGCCAGGATGGCGATCACGACTGCCGCCATCGCAAGGATCAGCCAGTCGGGAAAATAGGCTCCGAAGGCGATGACCGCCGGGGCGGACTTCGAGGAACAGCTAGCCAGGACCCCGAACGAAGGGACCAGCGCGCCCGTCCGCCGCCGCCGTGTGGCCCTCGCGGCGAGGGTGGAGGCGCGGACGGCTTCACGAGGAACTCTCGACCGACGAAGTTCGGCGGATCCCGTGCTGGAGGGCGCATTGGTTCTAGTCATTTCGGAGCGGCCGCCTGCGTTGCTTGGAGGATCAGGTTCTAATCTTGCATCGACATGGTGCTCGCAGGATCCGATGCGCCGCCCATGGGCATCATCATGTTGAGATTGCTCATTATGAAGATGGACCCCGCTATGATCAGGAACACGATCAGTATCCCGAACACGAGCGCCAGCACGTTGTTGGTGTTGTCCGGCCCGGTCGTGATGTGAAGGAAGAACACCAGATGGACGCCGATCTGCGCGATCGCCAGAACGCACAGGGCGATGGCCGTGCCGGGTCCCCAGAGCACATGCGACTCGGCGACCCAGAAGGAGGCGGCCGTCAGCGCACCGGTGAGGCAAAGGCCGATGACGTATCCGAGGACCCCGGCCAGGACCTGTCCGTGTTCGTCACCCGGCGCCTGATCGTGAACCGCGTTTCGTTGCTTGAGATCCATCAACCGACTCCCAAAAGATAGACGATCGTCAAGAGAGCCACCCAGATGATGTCCAGCGCATGCCAGAACAGGCTGAAGCAGAGCAGTCGGCGCTGAATGGACTTCGTGAAGCCCTGGGACCATATCTGCGCCATCATCGTGAGAAGCCACACGAGGCCGAGAGTAACGTGCAGTCCATGGCAGCCGACCAACGTGAAGAAGGCGGACAGGAAGGCGGAACGCTGCGGCCCCGCACCTTCCTGGATCATGCCGTTGAACTCGCTGAACTCCATCGCCAGGAAGCAGAGGCCCAGGATGCCCGTCGCGATCAGGAAGACCTGGGTCAGCAGCACATGCCGGCTCTTCGAGGATATCATCGCCAAGCCGCAACTGAAGCTGGACAGCAGCAGCAGTGCCGTTTCGATCTTGACGTTGTCCAAGTGGAACAGATCTGCGCCGGTCGGACCGCCGTTCGTCGCGACCTCCAGCACGGAGTAGGTGGCGAAGATCGCCGCGAACATTATGATGTCGGAAAGAAGGAAGATCCAGAAACCGAAGCCGACGACGATCCGCTTGCTCGCCGGCCCCGACTGGCCGCTGCCGGTCGACTCGATTTCGGGATTGCTGGGCCGGCCCAGCTTGTGCGGATCGTCAAGCGACTGACGGGCCGGGCGTACGGCTGCGTTGCTCATGCTGACGTACCAACAAGAAGGGGAAGGTTGTCGAGGCGGATCTGGCGTCGCTCCCTGTCGAGTCTCGCCACCTCCTCCGCCGGGATCTCGAATTCGACGTTCCTCCGCCAGGCGAAGCACAGGAACGTCACGAAGGCTCCCAGCAGACCGAGGCCGGCCATCCACCAGATGTGCCAGATCATGGCGAACCCGATCACGACCGCGAAGAACGCCGTCACGAAACCGGTAGGCGTGTTGCGCGGCACCTCGATGGCCTCGTACTCGGGCTCGTCCTCCAGCAGGTGCTGTTCGATGGCGGCCTGCTTGATTCCCCAGTAGGCCTCTTCGCCCTGCACGTTCGGGAGAACGGCGAAGTTGAAGACCGGCGGCGGGGACGATGTCGCCCATTCGAGGCTTCGGCCATCCCAGGGATCGCCCGTAAGATCTCGCCGATCCTCACGATGGCGGATCGAGACGACGAGCTGGATCACCTGGCAGATGATGCCGCAGAGTATGACCAGGGCTCCGAGCGCGGCGATGTACAGCAGAGGAACCCAGGTCGGATCAGTCGTGTGCTGCATCCGCCGCGTCATTCCCATGAGGCCGAGCGCGTACAGCGGCATGAAGGCGAGATAGAATCCCAGCGTCCAGCAGCAGAAGGCCGCCTTGCCCCAGCCCTCGTGCAGCGTGAAGCCGAACGCCTTGGGAAACCAGTAGGTGTAGCCGGCGAATATCCCGAACAGGGTGCCGCCGATGATGACGTTGTGGAAATGGGCTACGAGGAACAGCGAGTTGTGGAGCACGAAGTCGACGGGAGGGACCGCCATCAGGACTCCGGTCATGCCGCCTAATACGAAGGTGATCATGAATGCCAGCGACCAGAGGATCGGCACCTCGAAGCGGACGCGGCCGCCGTAGAGGGTGAACAGCCAGTTGAACACCTTCACGCCGGTCGGCACGGCTATGATCATCGTCATGATGCCGAAGAATCCGTTGACGTCCGCGCCGGCACCCATCGTGAAGAAGTGATGAAGCCATACGACGAACGCCAGTATGCAGATCGTCATGGTCGCGATGATCATCGAGCGATAGCCGAACAGCGGCTTGCCCGAGAACGTCGAGATCACCTCCGAGAAGACGCCGAACGCGGGCAGGATGAGGATGTACACCTCGGGATGGCCCCAGGCCCAGATGAGGTTCATGTACATCATCGAGTTGCCGCCGCCGTCGTCCGTGAAGAAGTGGAAGCCGAGGTAGCGATCCAGCGACAGCATCGAGAACGTGGCCGTGAGGATCGGGAACGCGGCGACGATGAGGAGATTGGCGGCCAGCGCCGTCCAGCAGAAGACGGGCATCCGCGTCAGAGCCATTCCGGGCGCGCGCATCTTCAAGATCGTGGTGACCAGGTTGATGCCCGACAGCAATGTGCCGACGCCCGCTATCTGCAGCGACCAGAGGTAGTAGTCGACGCCGACGCCGGGAGAATACTTCAGTTCGCTCAGTGGCGGAAAGGCGAGCCATCCGGTCCGAGCGAACTCGCCGATGACGAGGCTGACGTTGATCAGGAGGACGCCGGACGCGGTCAGCCAGAAGCTGACGGAGTTCAACGTGGGAAAGGCGACGTCGCGAACGCCTAGCTGGAGCGGGACCACGAAGTTCATGAGCCCCACGACGAACGGCATCGCGGTGAAGAAGATCATGATCGCCCCGTGAGCGGAGAAGATCTGATCATAGTGTTCGGGTGGCAGGTATCCGGGCGCACCCTGGGTCGCCAGAGCGAGCTGCGAACGCATCATCAACGCATCGGAGAAGCCTCTCAGCAGCATGACGAAGGCCAGCATGCAGTACATCACGCCGACGCGCTTGTGATCGACGGAGGTGAGCCACTCGGACCATAGGTAGGGCCAGTGTCCCTTGACGGTGATCCAGGCCAGCACCGAGCCGATCACGACGACCAGCACGACCGACGTGGCGAGCGGGATCGGCTCGTTGAACGGGATTGCTGCCCAGGTCAGCTTGCCCAGCATGTCAGTTTCCCCGAGTGTTTTGGATGTTGATGTGAGGCGGCGTCGACTGAGGCCCGCTCGGTGGCGGGGTGGAAGACGTCGCTCGCGATAGAATTGACTCGAAGAGCCGTGGCGTCGTGTCCCGGTAGCTGAACGGGCGCACCGCTTCGCTCGGGCGCGCCAGCGACGCATAGCTCGAGGGGGTCAGCGAGGGTCCGACGCTCTTCGTGCGAAGCACCCACGCCTTGAAGCCTTCGGGCGGCAGCGCGCTCACGTCGAACCGCATGTCCGAGAAGCCGGATCCGCTGAAGTGGGAGGACAGGCCAGGATAGACCCCCGGCCTGTCCGCCACCAGGTTGAGCTTGGTCGTCATTCCGGCCATCGTGTAGATCTGGCTGCCCAGCTGCGGGATGAAGAAGCTGTTCCAGACGCTGTCGGAGGTCAGTCGGAACCTTATCGGAACGCCGGCTGGGACAACCAGTTGGTTCACTGTCGATATGCCGAGCTTCGGATAGATGAAGAGCCATTTCCAGTCGAGAGAGACGACTTCCACATCCAGAGGCTCGACGGAGGACTTCAACGGCTTGGCCGGATCGAGATCATGACTGGCCGTCCATCCGATGCCACCGAGCAGCATCACGATCATGGCCGGCACCGACCAGATTATGAGCTCTATCTTTCCGGAGAAGCTCCACTCGGGAAGGTATCGCGCCTTCTTGTTCGTGGATCTGAACCACCAGGCGAAGACTATCGTCGCAATGATGATCGGCACGACTATCGCGAGCATGATCGTCAGACAGTTGAGCAGTATCAGCTTTTCGGCAGACCCGACCGCTCCATGGGGATCCAGGACACCACCCGTACAACCGCCAAGCGCGGTCGCCGCGAGAGGGACGATGAGACAAGCGATGCGAGATCGGCCTGCACCTCGGAACCACTGGATCCGGCCCCACGGACGCCCGCACGTGTCGGCAATTCGGCCCATATCAGCGAGAATCATGGCAAAGTATCTTCCATATACAGTTCCAGAATCCAACATCACCCGGCAAGCCGAAATACAATATCGACGGATCCATGTTGTCAGCACTTGATGCACGGACTCGATCTGCACCGAACAAGACTGTCCGTCGCCAACGTGTTGTTACAGACAGGCTAATACGATCACGGTCTTGATACGTAGTCCCCGTTGCAATACTCGATACTGCGATTAGATAACTGATAATTGGGGACGATCAGTCATGCAATGCTTTGGGTATTGTCTTAAAAACAGGTTTGCGTTGTGAGGTCGGCCAAAGGAAATTGAGTTAGCATCGCTGGAATGGGCGTGGTGGCTACCGGAGGCTTGATCTGTCGGATCCATGGACCTTGATAGCGGCGACCAGGTGCGAACCGATCCAGCGCCGCGGCTTCGAGGGTGAGCCCCTGCCCTGTAATTTCGGGTTCGAACGTCAAGCATTCCATCCTACGCGCCTGCCCAAGGAAAATTGAACTGCTGTTCTGGGCATGCTCCAAACCCGCCGCCGATCAGATTCACCATCCCTAGCCTTTAAGTGGATTCGGATAATCTTCAGCGGACTCTAGGATTCATAGCAACACATCTATCTGGATGCCGTTATCATGGAATTCTCCATTGCCGCGTTGGCATTGCTACTTTTGATTGCCGTAGGGTCGCTGTCGATCCGGCAGCTGCCGCTGTGGTTGCAGCTCCTGGTCCGCCTGAGCCTGATAGCGGCCATCTCGCTGCTCCTGTTCGAGCATGGTGAAACCGCCTTCCCGGTGTCGAGGGCGTCCGGTTCCGGCCTCGACGGGTTCGTATCGAGGGCGTTGACGATCGCATGGTGGTGGATCGGTGCCCACCTAGCCGCCGATGTCATCGCACTGGTCAGAAGGCGCGATCACCGCCTCAGCGGTTCGCGCCTGTTCTCGGACCTCCTGTCCGGGGCGATCTATCTCTCGGCCCTGCTCTTCATCGCGAATTCGATCCTGGACCTCCCGGTCAAGGGGCTGGTCGCCACGTCCGGGGTCATAGCGATCGTCATCGGCCTCGCCCTGCAGAACACTTTGGCCGACGTCTTTTCCGGAACGGCAGTAGGAATAGAGAGATTCTTCAGCGTCGGTGACAGGATCTCCGTCTCCGGCAATGTCGAGGGCGTGGTCACGCAGATGAATTGGAGGTCGGTATGGATACGGACCGACGACGACGACCATGCGACGATCCCCAACAGCGTCATCGCGAAGTCCCAGATCATCAACCGAGGGAAGCCGTCGAGCAGCCGGATCGGTCATGTCGACTTCCCGTGCTCCAATCTGGTCGCGCCCGCTCGGGTCATCGAGCACATGGGATATGCGATCCTGCTCAGTGGAGGGATCGCGTCGTCACCCAAGCCATCGGCCGAACTGGTGAGTTTTGGGGCAACCAGGAACAGCTACAGGGTGAACTTCCATGCTAGAGACACGGCCTCGCTCGGCGCCGCGAATGCGGCTGTCGCCGTTCAGATCGATCGGCAGCTGAGAAAGTCCGGCTGGCTCGACGGACGCATGCTCGCGGATACCGATGGCGGCATTCACCCGCCGTCGCCTTCCCTGATCTTTCGCGGGATCAGCCTGTTCGATGGCTTGGACCGGTCGCAGATCGAAGAGCTTTCGACGGCAGCCACCGTTCGCACCCTGCGCCCGCACGACGTGCTCTTCTCACACGGCTCCGAAGACTGCGTACTGCACATCGTCGCGCGAGGCGTCGTCGAGCTTTCTGGCCGAGAGTCCGAGATTTCGAATGATGGCGCGAGCCGTATCGGCGTTGGCGACTATGTGGGCGATCTCTATCTGGATTCGGGCAAGCCCCATTCCCTCGATGCCGTCGCCCTGACTGATTGCGTAGTCTATGATCTAGATCACGCGACTCTGGCTGCGATGGCCGCCGCATCTCCGGCACTCGTACCTCGCTTCGAGAAGATCATCGAGCTGAGGAATGCCGACTTGACGTCATTGAAGAATGACACCGCCGCAGCCGCGTCAAATAACGGATTGACGCCTGTCGAGAAGACGACGGCGCTTTTTAAGAAGATCATGGATTACGTCAGGTAGACGAAAAACCAGTTCTGCAAACTTAACCTACGCGAACTTTTAGCACGAGTTGTCGCTCTATAGGTGAATAGAGAGCCCGCGTTGCTTGGATCTGAGGAGATGAACGAAATGAGCGATTTGGCAGACCGCGCGAGAAAGATCGTTGCCGATCATTTCAGCATCGAAGTAGTCAAGGCGACCGACGATACGAGTTTCATCGAGGACCTGGGTGCCGACAGCCTCGACATCGTCGAGATCGTCATCGCGTTCGAGGAGGAGTTCGACATCGAGATCCCCGACGAAGCCACCGAGATGGTCACGACCATCGAGGAGGCCATCAGCTACATCGTCGACAACCTGCCGTCTCACACGGTCGACGACTTTCGCAAGGTTGGTGCGAGCGACTGCCAACTGGAGTCTGGGAACCATTCACTGGCGTGATCCGGGCCGTCGTGCGTGCCGTCGCGGTGCCGAACATGGCTCTCGCGGCCGCCTACTTTCCGCCTCATCAGGGAATGAAACCGGAAGGGGCTGGTCATTCAACCGTTTCTCGACAGGGTGCTCGTATAGAACTCGATCACGGACGAACTCTCGGACGGTCTGCACCGTCATTCGGGGAACGCATCGGCCATGCTTTCAATGCGGATTCAGCGATGGAGAGCAGGTCAGGACGATCCGTTCCGTCGCGTGCCAGAACCGACATGCCCTGAATGACCGCGATCATCATTCCGGCCAGAGAGTTGGCATCGGTCGCTGACGGTAGAGTCCCGGCGTCGACGTCGCGTTCGATCCGGATGCGAAGCTGGTCGGCTACACTTGCGCGGATGTCGGCGATTACCTTCTGCACGTCGGCCGACGCTGACGAACCACTCGCGGTCGCGCTGGCGAGAAGACAGCCCCTGGGGGTAGCCTCGCCGGTGAAGGCGGTCGCTGCTGAAATCAGCATGGCGCGGGTTGCATCGAGGGCGGTGTCGGCGCGATCGAACGCCTGCGCCATCACCTCGGGATCGCCGGCGTATAGGCGCGCCGCTTCCAGGAAGAGCCGCTTCTTGTCTCCGAACGCCGCATAGAGACTTGGCGCCGTCACTCCCATGGCGTTCGTCAGGTCGACGATCGAAGTGGTCTCGTAGCCGTAGCGCCAGAACGTCAGCATCGCCTGTTCGAGAGCCGCCTCGCGGTCGAACGACAGCGGACGACCGGTCTTCCGACGTGCTGCAACGTTCTTCTCGGGGGGTTTCATAGTGATTGTTCTGAAAACAAGTTGACGGGAGCCGCGGATTGGTCGATGATTTTCATAACGAACGCTAGGAAAGTATCAAACCCTTGTCCATGACCAATTTTCGCACGCTGGGCCGCTCAGGTCTCGTCGTCAGTCCTTTAGCTCTAGGCACGATGACCTTCGGTTCCGGCGAATGGAACGCCGACGACAGGACGTCGAGGTCGATATTCGATGCCTACCGCGCAGCAGGCGGCAATTTCATCGATACCTCGGACATCTATTCGGGTGGCGAGAGCGAGACGCTGGTCGGTCGGTTCATCGCCGAGACGAAGGCCCGCGACGAGGTCGTGCTTTCCACCAAGTTCGCGTTCAACGGGTCGGCGAGTCCGCTGACCGCGACGCAGGCAGGGGGCGGCAATCCCAACGCCGGCGGTGCCGGTGCGAAGAACATCCACCGCGCGATCGACGCCTCGCTCAAGCGGCTGGGGACGGATTACGTCGACCTGTACTGGATGCACATCTGGGACGGCGTCACCCCCGTCGAGGAGATCGTGCAGACGCTTGGCGACCTCGTGCGCGCGGGCAAGATCCGCTACTACGGACTTTCTGACATGCCGGCCTGGGTCGCGATGAAGGCCGCGACGATCGCAAGCGAACGTCGCGTACCGGGGCCGATAGCGATGCAGCTCGAATACTCGCTCGTCGCGCGCGACGTGGAAGGGGAATATTTCCCCGCCGCGCGAGAAGCCGGGATGGGGATCATGCCGTGGAGCCCGCTGGCGGGAGGGTTCCTGTCGGGTAAATACAAGCGAGAGGATACCAGCGGTACCGGCCGCCTGAGTGGCGCCAACCCGTTCGGCGACAGCAAGTTCGTCGATCGCAACTGGGACATCCTCGACGTGGTCAAGTCCGTGGCCACCGAGATCGATCGTCCGGTCGCGCAGGTCGCACTCGCATGGGCCATGGCCCGGCCGGGGGTCGCATCAACTCTGATCGGCGCCAGCAAGGTGTCGCAGCTCGAAAGCAATATCGCGGCTACCGACATCGAACTGAGCCTAGGTCAGATGAAACGCCTCGACGAAGCCAGCGCTCCTGCGCCGAGCTTCAGTTCCAGCCTGGCAAACCCAGCCATCCGCAGCATGGTCTTCGGCGGCCACGATGTCGTAGGTTGGAATGAATAGGACCGTTAGAAAGCCAGCATAGACCAAGATCGCTCTTGTTGACCTATCTTCGTGCCATTGCTTGAAGATGGCCGCCGAACGAATCTCAATGTCGTTCGCTGGGGTCCGGATGGCGTAATACCGATGATTGGAAGTGCGCTCGCGACCGGCAATTTCGTTGCAGCTGCTCCAACGAAGGTCGTGGGCCACGCTCTCCGAGCATTTCAGAGTGCTCTGGATTTTCAGGGCGGTCGTATCAGCGACGAAAGTCGCCGTTACCCCGCCCTGATACCATCCGGTGCCGTTCAAGAGTTTCCGGTCCGACAGGGGACTTTCTTGATGACCAAGTATGATCTGCGCGGCAGATCGATGCAACTTATGACATGATCAAGCTCTATGCTTACACGCGGAATGCGCGTTGTTCAGTCGTCTTGGCCGCGTCACGACCGTCATTTCGTCACTCGAGCCATCGCCATCATCAAAGCCTTCGGTAAATGCCTCTTGAGACGAGTCGGCCAGAGGTGACGGCCATCGGTCCCGACCTGCTGTCGACCTTGACGTGCTGCTCTCGGCGCTGATCACATGATCAACAGGGCAGAGACCGACCTGTCCTCTCAGTCGCGAACGCCCAAGATAGGCTCGTTGTACGCAAGGGCTCAACGCAACCTGGCGCCACAGCGCTCAGACCAGTTCGCGGAGCGTCAAGACGATTGAAAGCGGGTTGCCTTTCCTGCGCAGTGTCAGGCTGACCTTGGTTCCGGGAGGCTGATCGCGGAGGAGCGACCTGATCTGGTCGATCGACACTTTACCGGCAGAAATCCCCGCGATGCTTTCCAAGACGTCTCCTTTCTGCACACCCGCGACGGCGGCGGGGGTTCCGGCGGCGACATCTTCGACCGTGACGACGAGGGGGGTTTTTGAGATTCGCAGGCCCGATCGATCATAGATGTCGAGGCCAGGCGGCGGCGGCGTGATCGCCTTGAGGTAAATTAGCGAATGCGCGTAATCGAGGGTCAGGACGAACCGTCTCAGGATGGCCGCGCCGATGTTTCCGGCAAGCGCCGGGTCTGCCATCGCACCGGCGGCATCGGTCGAAATCAGGGCAACCGGCCGCTCTACGAGCACGCTGCCAAGTTTCAGCGGTCCGCCACGAAAAACCAGGCCGTAGCTCGGACCACCGATGCCGACACCCGCGATGACGCGGAGCCCGCCCTGAACATGGGACTGCAGGCTATGCACTTCGGAGAAGGGCGAACTCAGGAACAGACTGCCGGGATTGCCGGTATCGATCGTGAAGTCGCCGGGGACGCCGTCGTAGCTTCCCTTTGCGATCACCAGATTTCCATAGAAGGCAATCGGTACGGGTGTTCCGGCTCCTTCCGGGCTGAACGTCTCCGGTTTGATGAATTCGATCGTCCGACGACCATAGTCGATGCGGGTGACGAAGCGCCTGAGGGTCTCGAAACCCAACATTCCGCCCTGCTCGATCCCGCCGTCAGGCTGAGGCAGGACGCGCATCGGCTGATTCCGCAGCATGGCTGTACCAATGACGAGCGAGCCGACCTTGGCGATGCCACCTACCACCACCCCGACCCCGGCTCCGCGCATCGTGAGCGCACCGGCCGCCTTTATTCCCGCGGCGTTCGCTGTCGAAGGCGATATCATGTTCACACCGCCTGTATCGACGAGGAATGGGAAAGGGCCCTTTCCATCGACGACTGCGTCCACGTAGATGTGGCCATTGAAGATCCTGAACGGCACGATGGCGCTGTTCGAACCGTCCATCAGCCTGACGTCCGAAACGGTCCAAGCCGGTGCTGCACAGCAGCCCTCGGGAACCGAACCCAGGATATCCGCCCTCTCGAGCGTTTGGACCACCTCATCGGCGACGTCACCGGTGCCAACGCTGATCCGCCCGGCCAACAAGGCGCCATCCTGGACCTTGTACTTCGAGAATCTGATTGTCGTCGGCACCCCCTCACGACGCTCGTCGACGCGGGAAAGCAGATGCGTCCCCGCATCGAACCAGGCTTCGAACGGCACGCCGCCGACGGGCGTGATCTTCAGGACGTCGGCGGCGGCAGCCCCTTCCCCTTGACGCTCGGTATAGGACACTTTCGCGCCGCCAAGATCTGAGCGCCACCAGAGGTTGGAATTGCGATAGGCCTGGTTGACGGCGAGGGCCCGCATATCGCCGCCGGACTGGGGTGTTACGCTGCCGGACCGTTCTCGCGCCCAGGCTGCCCGGCCGTCATAGCCGTCCTGCTCCATTTCCTCCCCTACATGACGGGTGATGACGTAACGGAGGCCTCGCAGATCATCGATCTCGTCGACGACGCCCGTCATGCCATCTCCCGCGTATGTATATCTTAGCCGGCGGCCGGCCGGGCGTCGTTGTCCATGAGTCGCGTCCGCTGAGCGCTCCGTCGCAATCCGGTTCGCCTCGAGAATCTGACGAGCACGACCCGGAACGGCTGGGACCGGCGCAAGAAGCGCATTTACGAGGAACGGTACGATCATAGCTGGTTGTTCCTCATTGATTCAATTGCGCTCCTGCGCCGGTCCCGACGGCGCGTCCGAGCTAATCCATGCTCACGGCAAGGGCTCGAAGACCGGAATGGCTTGCGAACTCGGAATGCCTCCCCCGGCCACCTTCCCCATTCAGACTGGTACTACGCCCGGACCGCCCTTGGGGAAGCGCGCGATCGTCGCGACGTCGATGTTGAGATGCTCGGCGACCAGCGCCGGCGGCAGGTGGGTCAGCCAGTTCGAGAGCGAGACCTCTTCGTAGCGATCGGTGCGGAATAGCTCGAAGAACACCAGATCCTCATGCCCCGTGTTCTCGATGTAGTGAGGGAGGCTCTTCTTGACGTAGCCGATGTCGCCCGGGTGGAAGTCCATCGTCGTCGCCTTCGGACCGGTGTCGAACACCGTCATCCGCCCCTGCCCCTGCATCCAGTACTGCCATTCGTCGGCGTTGGGATGCCAGTGTATCTCGCGCAGTGCACCTGGCTTCACCGTCACCATCGCCGCCGCGATCGTCTTCGAGATGGGGAAGTTGGTGCTGTCGGCGATCCGGATCACGCCGCCTGCCGTCTGCTTGACCGGCTGCGAGCGCGACATTCGAAAGATCACGGGTTCACCGCCTTGCGCCACGCCGGAGGCCTCCCGATCGGCGGCGAGGTCCCCCGGCTCCTTGCCCTGAAAGATCCATCGCGGATGGAGGGGGATGTTCTGGAAGGCGTCCGCGGCCACGCCGAAGTTCTTGCCGATGACCTCGGGCGGAAAGTGCGCCATCATCTCGGTGAGAAGAAGGGTGTTGTTCTCCGACTGGGAACCATCGTCGAACGCCAACACGAACTCGCACCCTTGCGGACCCAGCCCCTGCAGCGAGTGGGGAAGTCCAGCGGGAAAATACCACAGATCGCCCGCCTCGACGTCCTCGACCCTCGGTCGGCCCTGCGCATCGAGGGTGGTGATGCGGCAGCGGCCGCGGGTCATGATCGACCACTCGGCGGTCTGATGCCAATGGAGCTCGCGGATCCCTCCTGCGGACAGGTGCATGTTGACGCCCGCGATGGACTCGGCGATCGCAAAGTCCTTCTTGGACACCTGTCGCGCCCAGCCGCCGTTTTGGATGCGCTTGTGGGCATTGTTGAACGACGCCCAGAACATCGGCAGCGCATCGACATCGGTCGGCGGAGGGCTGATCGCCGAGGGGAACTGATCGGCCAGCGCCGGATTCTGCGGGCCGACGACCGTGTTGGTCGTGCCCGGATTGTCGGCTGCGTTGACCGCGCCCTGTGGCGGGCTGTCGGGATTGCCGAAGCGCTGTGCGCGGGCTGCGGTCGCGACCGCTGCCGTCGCGCCCAGCATCGTGGCGGTGGCGAGGAATTCTCGGCGTCCGGATTCTGTCATTTCATCTGTCCCTTCTTATTTGGATAGAGAGGTCACGAAATTGAGGTCACGAGGTCACGTTCGCGCTGTCGCCACCGGTGACGGCGAGACTGGTGCCCGAAATCATCGCCGCGCCGTCGGACGCGAGGAAGACGACGGCCGCACCCATCGCCGCCGGCTCGATCCACGGCACGCCGAGCGGCAGCTTCGCGGCCAGCGCCCTGGCTGCGGTCTTCTCGTCCAGGGTCGCATCGCCGGTCGGTTCCTTGCCGCCGGCCTGGATCGCCTGCGCATACCGGTCCTCGTGCCTGGTCAAGGCGGTGTCGATCAGGCCCGGAATGAGCGCGTTCACGGTTATGCGATGCTTGCCCATCTCGAGCGCCGCGGACTTCATCAGTCCTAGAATGCCCCATTTCGACGCCGAATAGGCCGAGCCGTTCAGGGTTCCGTGCTGTCCCTGCGTGGATGAGGTCACGATGATCCGGCCCCCGCCCCGCTCGACGAGGGCGGGCGCGACCGCTCGGATCGCGTTCGCCGTGCCGTTCAGATTGCACTCGATCTGATCGTGCCAGTCGGCATCCTCCATTTCGAGCAGCGGTTTGAAGGCCTGGATGCCGGCGTTCGCGAACAGGATGTCGACGCCCCCCATCTCACGCTTCGTCGTCTCCACCGCGGACCGCAGCGCGCCGATGTCGCGCTGATCCGCGACGACCGCGAGCCAGCGACGACCGGTCGCAGCCACGAGCGCACCGGTCTCCTCCAGATCCGCCTCCGTGGCGGCCGCGAAGGTGTTCCGGTGGCTTGCGACGCCGCATATGTCGACGCCCACCACATCCGCGCCGGCCTCCGCGAGGGCCACCGCTGCGCAGCGTCCGATGCCACGGGCGGCGCCCGTCACGAACGCGACCTTGCCCTTGAGAGCGTCGCTACTGAAAACGGCCATCACTTGGTTTCCTTTCTGCTCGATGTCACGATGCTGTCAGCTGTGCGCGACCGCCATGCGATCCGCCCGACCGTGCCTGCCGCTCGGCGGAACGGCTGGAAGGTCGCTCGATCCAGCCGACCGATAGGTGCCGGACGCGCCGGACCGGCGAAACTGACTCCGGCTCGATTTCGAAGGCGGGAGTCCGCATGGGGCTCCGCGACGCCCCGCCGAGTATTACGTATGGGCATTCGAGATCTCCTCGATCGGGTCGCATCACCAGGCGGACGACACGCCGAAGGTCGCGAGTGGAACGACGGTGCCGGTTTCGCCGCGGGGTCCGCTGCGCCGGGCCAGACGATCGTCGCGAACCAGCGCGAGAAGCCGGCCATTCGCGTTCAGATGCACGTTGCCGATCGTGAACGGCTTCGTCAGTCCGAGGCCAGCGCTCGCGAAGAGACGGTCGCCAGAGCTTGTCCCGTAGAAGCCGCCGAACCCGAAGCCCACGGTCGCGGGGATTATCAGGCTCGCGGCGCCCTCCCCTCGCCCGAGCGCGATCCTGGGACCGATCGCGATCTGCGCATAGCCTCCTCCCGAGCCCTTCGTTCGCGTCGTCGCGACGAAGGTCGGGCGAAGTGCTCCGATCCCGTGCTTGGCATCGTACGCGAAGCTTGCGCTGACCTCGTTGGTGGTGTCCGAGACACCATTCGGACTGGTCTTGATCGTGTAGACGAGCGCTGCCCGCAGGTTCCGCACGGGCGTGGCTACGACTGCCAGCAGATTGTTGCTCTCATACCATGCCCTCGGACTGGTCGTCTCGTAAGCGGCGGGCGAGTGGAAGCCGTTTGACGAACTGACGACGAGCCAGGTGTCCGCCTTCCCTTCGGAATCGTGATGGAGCTCCGCGCCCAAGCCTATCTGCGCATGGACCGGCAGGCGATCGAGATCGGCTCGATCGTCGTCGTAGTCGCCTCGGGCGAAGTCGCCGTTGCGCACGTCGAGACCCAGGACCGGGTGGATGCGGCCGGTACCGACATCGTGGGATCCGAGTGTGGCATCCTCGGTGTCGATCGTGGGAACGCTCTGCGCCGAGGCCGGCGCTGACACGACCACGCCGAGGGCCAGAACGGCGTATGCGAGTTGGGAGGCGGAAGGTCTGATCATGGAATGTCCCAATCTAGTGCTGCGGTCGCGTCGAGGGGCGGATGCAACTGGGGCAACCATCCCGTCCCGGCTCGATCGCCTCGACTCGATCCATGGAGGGATGCCGTCTTCCGGAGTGCTCCACCGACCGCTTCGAACCCAGCCGAAAGGAGTGACCACTGGCGGGCCGGTCGCCCCCAGTGGTCATCAAATCAGCGGGTCCGTAGCGGCTCCGTCAGTTTGAGGGTCTTTCTGATGTGCTTGACCTTGGCCTCATCGACCGGCGAGGCTCTGTTCCCCCATGAGTTGCGAACGAAGGTCGCGACGTCGGCCACCTGCCTGTCGGTCAGCTTCCACGCGAAGCTGGGCATGGCGAGCGCCGAGGGTCGGGTAGCGGTAGGCCCTGTCCGAGCGCCACCCAGGATCACGCGGACGACGCCGGTCGCATTGGCCTGTTGCGTCGATGCGCTTCCGGGCAGCGGCGGTATGTAGCCTGGCTGCGCTCTGCCGTTCGACAGATGGCAGGCTGCACATGCGTCGGAATAGATGGCAGCCCCACGGCGCATGCTTCCTTGATCGGCGACGCCCGGGTTGGCCGCTGGGCTCGCCGGAACCGATTTCAGATAGGTCGCGATCGCCGACAGATCGGCATCCGTCATCTGCGACATGGAGAAGGATACGACCTCCGCCATCGGCCCCCCGGCGTTCGCATGGGAATTGCGCCCCGTCTTCAGGTAGGTCGCGATGTCCGCCGCGCTCCAGCTCCCCAGCCCCGTTCGAACGTTCGATGTGAGGTCGGGCGCTATCCAGCTCTCGAGATCGCCACCGGCGAGATACTTGCTTTTGACGTCCGCCCCGAGAAGGTTCTTCGGCGTATGGCACGCACCGCAATGACCAAGACCATCGACGAGGTAGCGGCCCCGGTTCCAGGCAGCGGACTTGTCGGGTTGCGGGGAGAAGCCCGGGCTTGCGCGGAACAGAAGGTTCCAGAACACCAGCGACTGCCGGATTCCGAAGGGAAAGGGCATCTTGTTCGGCGGCGCGACATACGAACTCGCCGGCACGGTCTTGAGGTACGCCAGCATCGCGTCCGAGTCGGCTCGCGTGACGTTCGCCATGTAGGTGTACGGCAGCGCGGGATACAGCATGCGCTCATGCGGCCCCACGCCTCTCGTGATCGCCTTGAAGAACTGGTCGGGCGTCCAGTTGCCGATCCCGGCGACCTTGTCGCCCGTCATGTTCGGCGAATAGATCGTGCCGAAGGGAGTCTGAAGACCCAGACCGCCCGCGAAGGGAGCCCCCTTGTCCGACGTATGGCAGGAGACGCAGTCGCCTGCGGTGACCAGATAGCGCCCCTTCCGCAGAAGACCGGCGTTCGGTCCGTCCGGAATGGGCTCGTTCAGCAACGCGAACGGCACCGGCGCCGTGATCGCCGTCGACGCCACGGGATGGGCCTCCACGTTGTACCACGAGACCGCCACGACCGTCAGGAACAGCGCGGCGGCGACCGCCAGGGAGACAATCCCGGTGCGAACACGATGTGTCATGGTCAGGCACTCACCATCGGCACGCCCGGTGCCTTGAGATACTGCGACTTTATCCTCTCGACCGAATAGTACAGCAGCGCGGCTATCGTATTGGTCGGATTGTAGGCGGCGTTCTGAGGAAAGAGCCCTGCCCCCGTCACGAAGAGATTGGGAACGTCCCAGCTCTGCGAGTATGGATTCACCACGCTCGTCTTAGGGTCGTCCCCTATCACTGTTCCACCGCACGTGTGCGTGGTCTGGTAGGGCGCCACGTCGAACGGCGCCTTGCGCGGCATCGCATCGACCTCGCGGGCGCCCATCTTGTAGGCGATCTCAGCGGTCTTGCCCGTGACGTATTCGGCCATCTTCAGATCGTTCTTCGGAAAGTCGAACGTCATGCGCAGCATGGGGCGCCCGAACTTGTCTCGGTACGTCGGATCGAGATCCAGATAGTTCTGCTTGGTCGATACGCTTGCGCCGGAGATGTAGATCGTGAAGCTGCGGAGATAGTCATGCGCAGCGGAACGCTTCCAGTCGGCGCCCCAGGTGCCGACGCGCTTCGGGGTCACGAGCTGCCCGATCGGGCGACCGCCTGTCACCATCGCGGCGACGTACGACCCGCCGATGAAGCCCAGGCCGGTGTGGTCGAAGTTGTCGCCGTTGAAGTCGTCTATGCACGACGCCAGGGCGCCCGCACCGATGAAGGGGTTCAGGATCTTGTCGCCCATGAAGACGTTGGCGAGGCTCAGCGTCTGGTACGAGTAGTTCCTGCCCACCACGCCTTCGCCCGATACCGGATCGTAGGGCTTTCCGATCCCCGACAGGAGCATCAGGTGCACGTTGTGCAGCTGATACGCGCTCAGGACGACGATGTCGGCCGGCTGGAAGATCTCCTGCCCGGCGCTGTCGACGTAGGTCACTCCGGTCGCATGCTTGCCATCCGGCGTCCTCTCGACCTTGAGGACTTCGGATTCCGTCCGCAGCTCGAAATTGGGCATCATCATGAGGGACGGCACGACGGTCGTCTGAGGCGTCGCCTTCGAATAGTTGCCGCATCCGAAGCGCTCGCAGAAGCCGCAGTAGGTGCACTTGCCCATCTGCGCGCCGAGCACGTTGGTGTACGGTCTGGTGATGTTGCTCGCCGGTTGCGGGAACGGATGATACCCCATCTCGCTTGCCGCCTTCGCGAAGAGCGAGGGAGCGTAGGTCATCTCGAGTGGCGGATTGGGATATTCTCCGGATCGCTGCCCTTCGAACGGGTTCCCGCCCGCCTGGATCTTGCCTCGAATGTTTCCGGCCTTGCCGGAAACGCCGCAGAGCGATTCGAAGCGTGCGTAGTGAGGCTCCAGATCGTCATAGCTCATCGGGTAGTCCTGAACCGTCAGACCATCCCCTCGTACTGAAGCCATCCCGTATCGCTCACGGTTGTGGCTGTAGGCCTTGATGTCGCTCGGCAGGAAACGCCAATGCTGCCCGTTCCAATGGACGCCCGACCCCCCGACGCCGGTTCCCAGCAGGAAGGCGCCGACCTTGCGATACGGCAGAGCGACCTGGGACGAGTTGTTGCGGACCGTCAGCGTATCGTAGGTGGTGTTCTGGAAGAGATGATGCCTCCAGTTGTATCGCAACTCGTCCTGATCGAAGGTCGTCGCATAGGAGTCCGGCGTGTCGCGCGCCGCTGCGCGCTCGAGAGCGACGGCCGTCAGACCCTCGCCGCACAGCTCGTGGGCCATGAGCGACGCGGTCCAACCGAACCCGACGAAGACGACATCCACCTTCGGCTTTGTGATCGTCATGTTATGCGTCCCATCCAGGGCGGCCGCGGAGGCTCACGGGGGGGAAGGGGACACGCTCTCCGTGCCTGCTCACCCAGTCCGAATAGTCGTAGTGCGCGCCGGGAAACCCGATCATCCGCCATGCGGCCATGTCCTTGTTTCCTCCATAGATTGGGTCGGCGAAGTAGCCCTCCTTGACGTTCTGCAGGAACATCACGAAGAAGGCCTTCGCGTTGTAGGGATCGTCGGAGAACTGTCCGGCCTCCATCTCCTTCAGGATCTCGGTCTGCACGTCGGGACCGACCGACGCGAAGGATTTTCCGCCGTAGGCTCTCGCCACCCGGGCCTCGATCACCGGAATGATGTATCGATACAGAGCGGCCGGCGTGAACCGGCTCTGGTATCCCTGCTGCGGGAGCCCGTTCGGCCACGGTCCACCGGTATACAGATGCTGCCCTTGACCGAACGAGCTTGCCAGTTGGCGATCTATGAACACGGGGACGTCGGCCTCGGACGCGCTGGGCCCGGAAGCGTCCGCCGGAATGATGCGATCCGCCGCAGCGACGACGAAGGCCTTCTCAGCCGCCGTGAGAAAACGAAGGTCCGGCGACGTTCCGTCCCTAGGGACGTCGGTGACGCCGTCCATGTACGGCAAGGAGCCCTTCAAGGACTCCGATGGGCCGCCCAGCATTCCGTCGTGATGCTCGAATGCCCCAGCGATCGCGCCCGTTCCGAGAATGCCGCCGCCCAGGAGTATGCTGCGACGACTGAGGGCGATGTCCACGCCTGAGCCGCCCCGCGGCGGACGACCTGCTTTTTTATCGGCATCACTCATGTTTCGGCCTCATCTGCTTTCCGATGCTTCTTGGCGGCGACTGTTGGACCCTCGCCCAGACCAAGCGTTACATTATGGCTGAATGCGGAATCCGAAATGAAGATGTAGATGCTTGTTACCACCGGCGACCTCCATCTCCTTATTCCGCCAGACCAACCAGTCCCGGATCATCGACGTTACGCCGATGACCGTTATAATTCATCGATCCTCTAGTCCGCTCATCACTGTACAGTCATCGAACATCAATAGCCTTCATGACAAATGCCGATGCGTATTACACGCACGAATTCGACGACCGTCGACGACAGGCTCTCCATTCTGCCCGCATTGAACATGTGCACATGCATTGTTCAACGTCTATTAGATCGAATGCTAACTGACCCTGCTTTTTCCATCAATGCTTCACACTTTGTTTTAAGCACGAGCGGGCGTTGTGGACAGCGTCTGGCGGACGTGTAATCGTCGATCGTCAGATCTGGGATCCGGTCGGCAGTCACGCCTTGACCAGCCGGGCCGTCGATGGCTGCCGCCGTCGGCAGGATCTCCATGCTCGTAGGAGTTGAGAACTTGAGAGCCGTAACATTAGCGCTGCTCGGCCTTGCTACGCCGGCCTTTGCGGCAGATCGGGTGGCGGTCGGCACTCAGCTCGTATCCCCGGACACGGGATACAGCCCAGGCGTCGCCTCTGGAGACACGCTCTACGTGTCCGGCCTTCAGGGCATCGATCCGAAGTCTCATGCCATACCTGCGGAATTCTCCAAGGAGCTCCGCTTCTGCATGGACAGGCTTCTGATCACCCTCAAGGACGGGGGAATGTCCGAGAAGAACATCGTGTCGGTGACGATATACGTGACGGACATCTCGAACTTCCATGAGGTGGACGGCCTCTACAAGTCGATGATCAGCCGCCCCTACCCCGCGAGAACCGTGGTCGGCGTCAAATCGCTCTCCGTCGGCGCTCGGATCGAGATATCCGCGATAGCTCGGCGTTGACGATGCGGAACCAGACATCGAGGTATCGACCATGATCGCAGGCCTTCTGGTCCTCGTCCTGTGTCAGCTGTTCGGCGAGTGCGCCAAATCGGTATTGGGCCTTTCCATACCCGGCCCGATAATCGGCATGTTCCTGCTGGCCACCATTCTGGTCGTTCGCCGCCGTTCGAGCGACAGCGCGAAGACGCCGGCTGGCGTATCCAAGGTCTCCGGGGCGCTGATACGCTGCATGGGGCTGCTGTTCGTCCCCGCCGGCGTCGGCATACTCACGGTCCTTCCTCTCCTCAGCGGGCAGTGGATCGCAACGTTGGTGGGCCTGATCCTGTCGACCTTCCTCAGCCTCGTATCCACCGGGCTGACGATGCAGTGGATCAATGCCCGTCAACCAAAAGACATGTCCGGAGGGTAAGGCAACGTGTTGGACTCCGGAGAAAATCTTTGGCTGGGACTCAGCCCATCACCGCTCTTGTGGCTGGCGATAACCCTTCTCGCCTATCACATAGGGGAGAGGATCAAGGCGTGGTGCAAGGATGCGGCATGGGCGAGTCCGGTCCTGATCGCCATAGTGATCATTTCCGTTCTGCTTCTCGTATCGCATACGAACTACAAGACCTATTTCACCGGTGCCCAGTTCATTCATTTCCTGCTCGGGCCGGTGACGGTGGCGCTCGGCGTGCCGTTGGCCGAAAACATAGGTCATGTTCGGCGATCCCTCGGCAGCATGATACCTGCTCTGGCGATCGGATCCGCCACGTCCATCGCCTCCGGCTACTTCATCACGCTGGCCTGCGGTGGATCCCTTCCCATTGCGCTATCGATGGCCCCGAAGGCGGTCACGACTCCCATCGCGATGGCGCTCGCCCAGGAGATCGGGGGGGTTCCGGCGCTTACCGCGGTCCTCGCGATATTGGCCGGCATCCTCGCGGCCGTCGCGGGGGAACCGCTCCTTCGATTTCTCGGAGTCAAGGATTGGAGGGCTCACGGCCTGGCTGCGGGCATCGCCGGCAGCGGCGTAGCGGCGGCCCAGGTAGCGGGACGGGATCCGTTGGCCGCCGCCTTCTCCGCCCTGGGGATAGGATTGAACGGGTTGGTCACCGCGATCGCCGTCCCCATCTTCGTCGCCCTCGCATGAGGCCGTCGCCCCCCCCCTTTCCCCGAGTTCAATGGCGAAGCCGCGTATGCCTCTCGCCAGCGTGTGGCCTGGTTTTCCCGCAAGTGTGGACGGTAGACGGTCCCGACATCGGATGACGCCCCTGCGGCGGTCGTCCGCACCAACCTGAACGCAGCCGGCGACGGCGACGAGGCGCAAACAACGGGGAATACGTGCAAGCTCGCGCGGCGAGGCCGGAACCGGCCTCTGCGTTGCGATCGACGGCCGCGGACGCCCCACGGTCGCTGACCATCGACCCTCCGCGATCAACCCGCCGAGAGGTCCTTGTCGTCGGTCGCCGCTTCTCAGCGTCCCAGCGAAACGGTTCCGTGCTCGTCCCGAACCAACAGGCCGCCTTCTCGGCGATGGGAGCGACGTCGACGTCCGTCGCGGCGCGGCTGCACTGGGGATATCGGTGGACCATGCAGTCCGTGCCGGCGTCGCGCGGATCTGCCCGATGGACTGCCCGGCGGACCGCCCGCCTCCTACGCACGTGACGGCTGCATCTGTCGCCTGTGCTGCGGAATCTCGCCGTAGACGTTACTCGTCGATGCGGCAGCGGGTTCTGCAAAACGATCGTTAGATCATTTCAGCATGATCTCCATGAGCTTCATCCGCGGCTCATGATGCGGTACGACTTCTCCGTTCGTCACCAGACGCACTGCATTGACGAAGGTCTTGGTGGAAGGTCCATACCGATCGTCGTATCTCAGGAAGAACTCGATTTCACCGAGATCGGGAAGGCCGTGATCCCGTAGCTGAACGAAGTCCTCAGGAATGTTCTTCAGCAATCGGCTGTTCATGGCGGTGATCCCCCAACCGGACGCTATCGACGTTCGGATGGTGTTCAGGTCCTCGCTCTCCACGGCGATCCTCCAGGTCCTGTTGGCACGGCTCAGGCTGTCGAGCATCACATCCCGGATTATCGCGGGCGCCGGAAAGACCACGAGCGGCACGGGTGCCGAGGGGTCCAGCACGGCGGTCCTGCTTCCGATCCACTCGACGGTATCTCGGAACAACGCCTCTCCCTTCACATCGCCGGGCCGCTGAGCGCCGAAGACCACGTCGAGGCGGGCCGCGTTGAACTTGTTTATAAGCTTGGCGGTCGTGCCGGTCTCGAACGAGACTTCTACATCGGCATCGACGTCGCGGACGTGACTGAGCACTGCAGCAAGCACGCAGAACGGGAAGCCGGGAGACAGGCCAACTCGCACCTTGCCCGCGAGGGGAGAGACGGCGAATTGGTTCAGCATGCTTTCCGAGATGCTCGCGATCTCTCGCGCGTAGGTCAGCATGGCCTCGCCATCGACGGTGAGCGCGATCCCGTGCGCGGTGCGTTTCAGCAACTGACGCGTGGCCAGCGTCTCCAGTCGCTTGACCTGGGCGCTGATCGCCTGCTGGGTTATGTCCAGCCTGTCGGCCGCAGCAGTGAACGAGCCCTCCTCGACGATGCAGATCAGGACATTCAATAGATCAAAATCAACGTTCCTTCGTAATGACATAACATCGCTCCCCCCGGATACCGACCGATTGTCCCCTCCCATGAAACCGTCGGTGACCGAGTCTTACATTGTGGCCTAATGACGTATTGTTACTTTTATACTTCACCGGATTTCGCTGATGAAGACAGGACAATAAATAAGATATGTCGAGCGACGCTATTTGATGATAACGGTATCACAAAATGAAAAATACTTCATGTTGGGGCCAAACGTCCAAATCAAACTCCGCAACGATCTATACCATTCGGGGATAGCACAAGCTACGCGGCGTTGAATTGCTGCGAAAGGATCAACCCTACCGAAATAACGAGATCGTAACTTGCCGGAAAGGTTACCGATCCGGCTTTTGCGCGAAGGTGCCGCGCGCGAGCGTGATTGAACTTCGCCGAGAAAGTGTCCGGCCGTGCCGACGTCCTTGCTAGATCATGCTCTGGCACCAATGTTCGCTTCACTGGCGGCGATTCACGTGGCCGATGCAATCTGTTCGTGCCTGCATATCCAACAACTACTTCCCTCGCAAGGCCGCCCGTCCCATGACGCGTCCGTACGTGGAGCGATTTCCGATCGCGTCTTCCAAGCTGTCGAGCAGGTGGGCTATCCTCCGCTTGGTCAGCTCGCCCGCCATTGAATGGAAAACATCCCACAGGGGCTGCAGTTTCCCGCGAAGGACCTTGTTATCCGCGGTCAGCGCTATGAGTTTTCGCCTGTGGTCAGTCGGACAGGGTGTGCTTGCGACCATGTCATGACCCTTCTATTTGTTCTTAGAACAAAAGCCGGGCGGTTAACCGAAACGCCCTCTTTCATGCTGAGCGGATCCCGAAGGAACCGCTTTGCGCGACCGAAGCCGCGAGGATTCGGCATGATCCCGGTTTTCGACGAACTCCGGTTCAGAACGGATCTGATGGGGCTACGCGTGTCGCTGCAGAAGAGGTGGCCGCCCCCTCGCGATCCGCGCTTGCTTCGATGCCGCGCTCATGAAAGGTGTTCGATATGATGTCCGGGAGGTTCCGCAGCTCGAGCAGCGAAGTCGTCCGGTCGCCGGTGTCACCAGCCTGCGAAAAAGCGCAGAAGGACTCCCGGACGTCGCCACCGACCGCCGACGCTGATTCCCGGCGGATCGGAGCTCAAAGCGGCGTCGTGCGCCCCCTCCTCGTTGTCAAACATGCGGCCTTCTGCCCGGTAGCGGTGGGACTTTGAGCGCCGCGACGCCCGGATCGGCAGCGCTGCCGCCTTTTCCCGCTGCGCTGCTGACGGCGACCGGCGAACGTCACATCGAAGCCCTGCGCGCTTGGGGCTGCCGCATCGGACTGGCCGCCCGCGAGGCGCTGGCTGCCGCCGATGACATCGAGCGGACCGTGGGCGACCGCGGGGCTCGCATCCGTGCGGTGTCGGATCACTTCGGGCTCGCGAACTCGCATCACTGCCTGCACGTCGAACCGCTGGAGTGGCTCCGCCTGAACGAGACCCAGGCGACGAAGGGCCTGAAGCACTTCCTGGCGTCCGATGACGAACGCATCGGATGCTTCCTGCGAGCCCTGGCGCCATCGATCGTCTGGCCGATGGACCTCGAGGATCTGAGCGTGGCGGCGGAGGTGCGCTCGGGTCGGGGGCGCATAGATCTGCTGATGCACGGCAGGGCCCGCAACCGCATGTGGGGGGCGGTCGTCGAGGCGAAGTTCGAGCATGGCCTCGGGAACAATCCCCTCAGCGCGTACAGGCGCCATGCCGTGAACCTGCGGATGACGGTAGCGACCGATGGATCGGCCGAGCGCACCGGCGCCCTGATCGTTGTCGGCAAGCGACGCTGCCGTCAGACGCGCAGGAAGCTGTCGCGGAACGAGCATTGGCGCTTCGTGCATTGGCACGAGGTGCTGCGGCGTTTCGATGCGGCGCTGACTGAACTCAAGGTGGACGAGGACTTCCGCCGCTTCCGCCGGACACTCTGGGAACGAGCAGGCGAACCATGACAGATGAGCCGAAGATGCCTGCGACGGTCGCCGCCTTCCTGGACAGTCCCGCGGTGCGGACCGCGGTCGAGGCGCTCCTGGCGATGGAGGCCGGCGCTCTCCCGCCGGGGCTGGAGTGGGACGAGCTCGACACCTATTACCTGGCACGCGGCGGTGCCGAACTGACGCGTCACGACATGGCGCACTTCCTGCGCCTGCTGTGGAGGACGATCTGGGGCCGACGGCTCGGACCGCACTGGCGTCCTGCTCCGCTCGAAGAGCTGGTCGACGAGGAGTACGCGGTCACGCCTGAGGTGATCTGGGCCGAGAAGTCTTTCACGACCTACCACTATCAGGAGCCCTACGTCCTCTACACCGACGTCAGGCTTGGACCGAGCGCGTTGAGCATCGCCTTCTCCATCGAGGACGATGATGCGGATGAGACATTGATCGAACGGCACTTCCCGCCGTTCCGCTGGAGCGCGCCGGGAAGCAGGGAATGGTCCGGATGGCTGGTGCTGCAGGTTCCGTGCGAACCGCGTGGTACGCTGCCACCGCTGGCCATTCTCGTGGAAGCCGCAGCGGCAGCCTACGCCGCGGCGGAGGAGGCGGTCGCGGCCCACCGGCTGCGCTAGGATTTTCGGGGCACATCCGGCATCGACCGCCGCTCGACGGGTCCTTCGTCCGCGTCGGTCAGCACTTCGCCAGACTTCTCACCGTCGAGCTTGCCGCTGGAGATCGGCAGCTTCGACAGTTCTTCGCGAGCCCTGGTTAACAATCGAGGTCCAGTGTCCGCGCGCGCGCCCCCTTCATCCATCCGCGGCAGGCCCAGCCGACCATTCGTTCGTCCACCCAGCCGCCGGACCTCGATCCATCCATCCAATGCCACTGGGGAGATCCGTAGTGCCTCGGAAGCATGGAAGCTTCCGATCGTCCCATGGCCCTCGCCGCCCCTCGCGCTGGTCCGTCGGAAGAGGACCGGACGGGTGATCAGCGGACCGGCGACCTGCTCGCACCGCCGCAGGTCCGCGTAGCGCCCTGGTGCATGATCGTGACGGCTGACGAGGGTTCCATACGCCAGCATCCGCGCCATGTCGGCGACGAGGATCATCTTTCGAGACGGACCGTGCCCACATGACCCTTCGTACCGATAGGACGGTTCGTGGCCATGCTCCACCGGATCAGCGCCTGGGGCTTCGTCGTGAAATAGACTACGACGGAGGTGTACCCGGGTCCGTGCGCGACGACCCTTGCCGGATGCCGCTCCTCCTCGGGACCTGGCCCGAACACGTAGACCAGCTTCGCGCCAGGCGGCAGGTTTCGCAGATCCTTTGCGTCCATGGCGTCCGTATGATCAAGTCGGCGATCACCGGCAAGGTGCCGCGCGGCGTCTCGTAGACGTGCGGAGGAGCCACCGGCTTTTCGACGCAGGGCATGCGTCTGGTCGCATCGCAAAGACCGTGCGTTCCGTCTAGGGTTCGACCGTGGAAGAGATGGAACCAGATCGAGCCCTCCGCAGGAATGCGCCGGGACCCGCCCGTCTCGCCTTCGGCGCGGCCTTGGCATGGGCCGCCGTGCGACTGCTGCGAACGGAGGGCGTCTCGCCCTCAGCGGGTGCGAAGCTTCGGCCTGATCGGCGGAGCCGTGAGGACCTGCTCGCGGAAGCGAGGCTATGGTACTTGATCGCGATCTCCGGCAGCCTCACCTCGATCGGCCTGGCGTGTCTCGCGTCGCTTCGCCTCGGCGTGGACGGCATCGACTGGCATCATGCCCTGCTGTTCCGCCTCTGCCTGATGGTACTGATACCGGTTCCTGCGTTCATCATGTGGCGACCCGCACGGGAGAGGCTGCGCGCGCCCTTCTGGACGACGTGGTGGGATCCGTCGAGCGAACGCGCGGACGGCCCGATCTGCTGGAACGACGTGCTTCGGATGGCCGTCGGCGCCGAAGCGGGCGACGCGCTGACGTCGCGGGAGCATCTCCGCCGGCAGCGTCTCGAACGCATGGTCATTCCCTACGCCCTCTGGCTGTCGGCCACGTCGTTCGCGGTTGCGATGATGATCGACGCGCTGCTGGTGTGGCGACTCCCGTCCTTCTTCGGGTCTTCGTCGAAGCAACCCGGCAACCTGTTCGAAGCGACCGCGAACGTCAGCGGCAACCTCACCGCGTACCTCGCGCTGCTCGCCGCTGCGATTTCCATCGTCTTCACCTTTCGACAACTCCGCGCGAAGGTGCGCGCCGACAATCGTCAGGCTTGGATCGACAGAGCGCGCAGGCTGCTGAGCGAGTTGGCGCAGAGTCCCTGCACGCCGATGGCCCCTCGTAGAGCTGAAAGGCTTTCGCGCTTCCGGATCGAACTGGAACTCATGCTCAACCCCAGTGAGAAGGATCACAGGCTCCTGATCTACCTGCTTCAGCGTCTGCACGTCCCGTTGCAAGTCGATGCGATCGTCGGGGCGCGGTCGCTGCTGGAGGTCGTGCGCGACGACGTGGCCTCAGGATCTTCCGTCGAAGCGGTCACGTGGCTCGGGTCGGTTTACAGGGCGGATCCGGAGCACCTGGTCGGCTATGTCGTCAGGCTCTCGCATGTCGTTCTCAAGCGGGAATGGGAGCGCGTGAAACATACGCGGTGAGCGGCCTGGCGCTGCCCGGCGTCGCCTGACCGACCTGCAAGCGCGTCGGATCTCGATGACGACCGTCCCGCCGTCGGAACGATCGGTTGATGCTTCTTCAGGTAGCAGCCGTCGCTCACGAAGCGTCGCGTAGCAGCCAGTTTCAGATGAGCGACTTTGACGGCGGGGTCCCCAGCGGGCCCGAGGGCTCTAGCGGTTGAGCAGAATGAGGCCGAAAGCGGCCGTCACGAGGAACGCGAATCCCACGACGAATAGAAGAACGGACGGTCCGTCGCGTCTCACTCGACGAGCGCTGGCGAGAAAGTAGCCCGCCACCATTACCGCGAGGGCGCCCAACGCCGTCAGGCTCAGGTAGAGCACCCCAAGCGCTCCAAGTGCCCGACCTTCGTGCAGGGTTGCCGAGTTCCTGACATGACGGACCGTCTCGCCATTCGTCGACGCCGCCGGCGTCGGCTTGGACGGCGCGAGTATCTTCGCGGCGTTACCCGGAACATCGTGCATCGAAGCGTCGGCCGCTGTGCAGCATGCCATCGCGACGAGCGCCATCACTATCTTCTTCATTCCATTCCTCCAGAGAGTTCCACTCTCTCGACATCACTTCTCGAAGTTCCTCATGCTATCTGCCTGGACGTTCAGCCGGCAGCCTGGACCCGTCCGTCGTCAGGAATCTGATTGCTGGCATGGCTCCCGGCGTTCCTGCTGGGCATCTGGTGCACCGCGTCAGATCCGATGATCGCGGATCGCGGTCCCTTCGCATGCCTACCGCCGCATGCGGACGGTAGGGGACCGGACGACACCTTCGGAATGTCGCCGACGATCTGCCGTCACCAGATCCCGAATGGACGGTATCGAGACTTGGATTGCAGCGTCATGACGCCGAAGACTGGCACGTCATCGGCGTGGGCCAAGCAAATTGCAGTAAAGAACGGCTGGATGGATCGCCTACCCTTCATGCCGTCCTTGCGGCCGAGAGGGACATTACTCGCGTTCACTGGACCATCGTGCCGATCCCTGTTGAAGATTGACCGCAAGCTCCTCGATCCGGTCCATCCGCGGCGCACCGTGATGCGACATTCAAAAGTACGGCATCGGACGGACACTGGCCCGACTAATGTCGTACTGGAGGCAATCCGGCCTTCGTTCAGTCGATGCTAACCCTTCGAGCGCATGCCTTGAGCATGATGCGCCTTCTTACGATCGTCACCGCCACTGCAGCCCTCGCCAACTGCGGTAGCGCGTCCGCACAGTGCGCTACTCGCGACGCACAGGGCCTCGTTGCCTCGATGAAACCGGCTGAGCAGTTCAGGTCGATGCTGACCATGGCAGTGGGGCGAACCGAGACTGCCGCCATGGTGAAGGCCCGGGACGGTGCTTCGGGTGATAGAAAGCTTGCGCAGGCGATCGATGCGACTGTTGCGCGCCATGGCGCCGAATGGGAGAAGAACCTGGTCAGTAGCTGGCAGTCGCTCAGCGCCGCGGAGATCGGCCAGGCATGCGCCGCGATGCAGGAAAACGATCAGAGATCGTTCATGCCCTTTGCCCAACGCGTCGGTCCCCAGGTGCAATCGCGAAACGAACTTCTGTTACGCAACGCTGCCGTGGAAGTTCTTAAAGCCGTCTGGTAATGCCCGATATGGCTTCCAGAGCTCCTACCGCATTCAGGAAATCGGCAACGGGAGCGTGGGAGACCACCGATGGAAAATATGAAGTTCGGCGTGAAGGTCTTCGGGTGGGAGAGCGTTTCACGCTTTATGTGAATGGTCGTCGTGAGGTAGCATTATTCGCTTGTCCGGAGCGATATGAGGGAGTGGACGGACCTGAGTACACTTGGATTTTAGGCGCAACTTCAGCGGTCGGTAAGACTGTTATCGGTTTTGAGACGTACGAGACCCTCTTCAACGCCTTCTTCAAGACATACCAGCAGACGACGGGGCTTAAGTCAGGAAGCCCCAGCATCGCCTTTGATCCTGATGTTGAACTTGCGATGTGGGACCGCTGGGGGCCGTAGCCTTGACGATTAACGCATTCGTGATCCAATTTCACGACTTGTCAGCCAAAGAACTGCAAGGAACCTAGGTATCCGACGATGCAGAAAGCCGATGCATTCGGTGAGCGCATTCGATGCAGGTTTGCTGAAAGCCTGCCGCGAAGGCCGCCGGCCCGTTTTTCTCTCCAACCCCGCCGGACGGCAACGACTCACGGGTTTCGTCGCTCAATCATTGATGATGTCCGATGGCTGCATGGGAAGGTCGAGACCGACGCTGCTGTTAAGGGCTCGGAAGGCCCTGAGAGCTAGACTCCGTTCCAACGTGGCGTGGGCCGACACAACGGGAGTAGGCAACTTGGCGACATCCCTCTCGATCCGGTTGTTCGGGACCTTGTTCGCGATCAGCCTGATGTTTTCGGCGGCACTTACGTACTACGCGACCCACACGATGAGCTTCGCCTTTCCGATCACCCCCGAGGCGATGACGACGTTGGTCCTGCGGATCCAGGCGATCCGGGCGGTCGGCTTGGGGCTGGCCCTGTTCCTGATGTTACTGGTGGTCGTATCAGCGTCGCGGGCAGCACGCGCTGCGCTGGCTTTGCGCTGGCTTCTATCCGTCATGACGAGTGTTGCGCTTCTGCGTGGATCAGGGCTGATCCAGCCGTTGGCGCAGCATGACACGGCGATTATCGCAACCTCCGTGCTGCAACTTGCGCTGGAGGGGTTGGCGATCATGCTGCTTTACGGGGAGGACGCGACCGATTGGTTCGAAGCGCGGCGCTGAAGATGCCTGACCCGCATTGTCCACGGTCGTCGCAGCGCAATCCGCTGAGGCGGAAGCGCCGATAACCGATCATCCCGGCTATGCGGCGGCTCTGCCGAAACGAGCCGATCGTTCAGCTTAAGTGTGCTAAGAGATGGAGAGCATGCGGATCTCACCGTCGCGCTGCCATCCCTTTGATGTGCGAATATAGCGAACCTCTAATTCCGCGCCACAAAGGCCCGGGCACGAAAATCCGAAATGGACGACGGCGCTTTTAGAGTCGCTGCGGATTTCTGGAACGCCGACAGAATAGATGAAGGCTTCTCGAACTTGTTGGCCGGGAGCAGGGGCATGCACTGCTGCTCGCGATCGGGCGTCGGCATCTGCAATCGGATACCCTTTGGGGAGCTCGGCCTTGAGCTTAGGGCATACCGTCAGTAGATCAGGGCGATCAGGAATGGGACTGGCATAGTAAGTATCAACTTCCTTGCTGCTGTTGACTTTTAAAAGATCATGCAAGGCGACGCTTCCAACTTGACAGACGACCGTCGAACTTGGAGAGGCGGCTGTCAGCATGAGACCGGTTAATAAAGCAATCATCTGCTATCCCCCGCGACTTCGCCAAGGCAAAGGTGCAGCGGAAATGGGATCCGGTCAACGCCTGGCCTCACCGAGCCTCGCCTAAAAACAGCCGGGTCGCGTTCCTTCCATTCGGCCATTCACTATGCAGAAGAGCGCAAGGTCAGTTCCTTGGCCAACGAGCCCAAGGAATTTGGAACCGGCACAAACGTCGTTCCTGTGTTGCAACCGGCTTCGTAACTACCGAAGGTCGAACTCGTCGTCGATCATGATCACGTCAGATTGCGCCAAAAAGGGGCAGCCCGGCTTCCCGTTCCCCAGGAAGCCGGACCGTTGGATCATTCCGCTGCTGCTTCCTCGGTCTTGCGCTTGCGCGGAGCAGGAGCGGGCTTTGCGTCGGCCTTGGCCGCATTCGTCTGGCCAGGCTTGCGACCGAGGCCAATGCTCTTGGCCATGGTTCGACGTGCCTCCGAATAGGTAGGAGCGACCATTGGGTAATCCGCCTTCAGGCCATAACGCTCGCGATACTCCGCCGGCGTCATGCCGTTGGTGGCGAGGTGACGACGCAACGTCTTGTACGGCTTGCCATCGATCATGCTGATGATGTGGTCGGGACTGGCAAGCGACTTTCGAGCCGTCACGGCCGGAGTGTATTCTTGAGCAGGTGCTTCGGGCTCGGCAGCAGTAGCGTTTCCGCCGACCAGCGTTGAAACTGTTTCGTGCATCTTGTTCAGAAACGCCGGAACGTCGTCGGCATTGGTACGCGTGTTTGGATTGGCCAACCAGGCGATTGTCAGTTCCGTGGCGAGTTCAACGGGATTCAGATCGAGGGTGGTATCGGACATAGAAGTCTCCATTTCTAGATGCGCATCTAGGTAATGGACTGGCATCTGGCAATCTTAGACCGTGCCTGGGCATCTATTCGCAGCGCGTTACTGTTCTCCACCGAACGTGCGTAATATGTGAAAAAACGTGACGCCTCTGCGATAGGAAGCGACTGACTTACTCAGCTTGGACCGAATTTCGTGATCAAATAAAGCCTGAAAGAAATCAAACGTTGGTAAACGCAGCGCCTCACCGCCGTTCGCCTGTAACGACACGTGATGTCAAATCAACCATGCTGTAGCTGGCATAACGACAAGGTAGTTTTTCATTTCACACGTTGATAGACATAAACGCTGATCACATCTTTGCGCGACATGTTCCTATGACGACCATCACCAGTTTCCGCGATTACGAGGCAGGCACAGCTCAGGTTTATCTGGATCTCCGATCTCATGCTTGGCATGTGTCCTGGCCAAGCCGAGTCGTACTGACTTGACACATCCATCGTCGACAGACCAAACCTACGAACATCTTCAACGAGATGTCGATCGTCGTACCAAAGCTCGATGTCAGAATCAAAGCCGAGTCTGCTTAATTTTCCCTGGCTCATGACTGCAGGCTGCCCGTCGATTGATATCTTTTCGACGATTGCCCCGTCCTTGCATACGGAGAAAATTAGGTCTTCTGGTACGCCATCCCAGTTGTACGCACATGGGTATAGTTGCGAGACGATGCTCGTTACGACGACGCCGGTAGGGGCTGACTGGCCAGCAGTACTCAAGCGGGCGCGAATGCTCGACTCGCTGACTGGTAATCCCTTTTCGAGAAGCTAGAGTGCCACTCCAATCACGGCCTCTGGCGTAGAGGCGAGGATGCCAGTTCGAGGTCGAACCTCAGAACGCTCTGATTCTGACGGGCAATGCTGCAAAGCGCACCGTCCGTCACGTTTCGACCCGTCATCCAGTTGACGCACTGCCTTTCCGGCATTGCTCAGGCGTTCCGTGGCAGACGTCGCGCGGTCCAGTACAAAGGCCGCGACTGAACGGCCGCGCGGATCAGGACCAATGCCGTAGGGTACGGTCGTCCCCGGCATGCCACCCCGCGCTTCCGGCAGGTACAGCATCGCGGCAGATTGAGACGAAGACGTTGTCGGCCCCGCGCATGAGGGCAGCAGAAAGGTAACTAGGCAAAGCAACTTTTGCATCGGCATCCCGTCACACTGGCAGCCCTGTCATACTGCTGCAATTGGGCGAAACGGTGTTGGGGCGATTACCATTTGAGAAAACGGTCGTGCAGCTTTCGGAAAGGCAGGTGGTGATAGCCGACATCGTACGGCGCTACCGAACTTACTCCCATGGGGATTTTGCCTTCCCCGGACCTTTTCTCAAGGGATCTTAGGCCGGGAAACCTGCCCACCGATGTCGCTGACGGCCACACCAGGCTTGCACTTTCACGAAATCCGTTCCCGATTCCGACGGCAGAACGGGAAGGATGCGCTCGGTTCTGCGCGGACACAGAGCGGCGTGCGCCGCTGACGCTGAGCACAGATGCGAACCGCAGTCCGAAAACGTGAACGTCGCGTTCCATCGCCTCCGTTCGACCGGTGGGAAACACATGGCCCGTCGGCCGATCAGCCGTCCTCGAGTGGCACATCGGTTCGTTCGGAGAGATGGAGCACGGGCCTGCCTGCCTGGCGACCATGGATCGTTGAACCTACCCTGCCGCGCCAACGTCAGATCGCCGCCAGCGGGATCGGTCACTCGCGGCCTGGCGATCGGCCTTGCGGCTTCCTTTGCAATCGAAGCTGTCAGAGTGGGGTCGTGAGATATGGAATGATTCTCCGAAAGTCTTCGCGATCCTGTTTCGTCGAGGACTCCGTGCATCGCTTCGGCCGCTCTACGTCGACGAGGACCGGATGATGTTCGTTCCAGTCGGACTGACTGAGATCTCATTTCCGCTGCTCCATGAAGCAGCCCTCGCGAGGCGCCACTTTCGTCGTTGCGCTCCCAGTCGAAGCTAAATTGGCTGCGTCGCGGCTTATGAAACAGCCGCGGAAGATCGGGGAAGCTCCTTAGATGGCGTCGGGCTTGACGTGCTCGCGGAACTCCGTGTCGCTGAGCCTGTAGGTCGGCGCCGAGACGCTCTTCGAATTGACGCTAAGCGTTTGCGGGGATGTAAAATTATGTATCGAAAGGAGCAGGCGAAGCCCAATTCTTCCAGAACCAGTGCGCCCTGCCATTCAGGCTGCTCGATATATGTCGTCCGCTCCGCCAGATTGGGACCGACGTAATCGAACAGGAGTTCCCTGGTTCGGTCGGCAGGTCCTCGACTTCATAGGAGATCATCACTGGTATGCCTTGCTCCACCCCTGGGGCCCTCCTGAGCATCCGTTCCGCGTCGACGGCGAGCGCATCAACGTCGCCACGGCAATGGTCTCAGCGACGCGGACATCAATCGACTTGCGATTGCGTTCCACCTTCATGCTCGACGACGTCCGCGACGCGAGGCACCGTTCATGCGGAAGCCAACCGGAGACTCGATCGAGTCTCCGGTTGATCAGCTGGGTATGAAAGTCGGCTTGGCCGACGAAGCGCTACTTCAAGATGGACGACCCTCTCCCGGAGACGCGTCCGCCGCACTCCGGAACTCAAGCATCGGCATGCGCCTCGCAGGCGTCATGGGCCGGTTCCGCTGGCACGGCGCCGGAACAGCCCATCCTGGACCTCAGGGGCACCTTCCCGGCGCCTAGGACTAACGGTCAGCCCCGATGCCCGTTCGTTCCGTCGGCATTGGTTCCGAATTGCCAGTTCGATGGTCCATGTACATCACTTCGTCGGGCGTCACGGCGCGAAGACAGAACCAACCCTTCGGCTTGCGCTTGCTCGGCGCCGCCCATTCGGTCCGGTTCGGTACGGCCGGCGTGTCCCTCGACGAGCGCGACTGGGATCCGGGTTCCAGAACTCGGCATCACCCCGGCCCCTTCTACTATCTAAGAATCTAGATTCAGATTGTTGAAGTAGTTGGCGCGTGGATCACGGGAAACAGTCCTTCGTCCCTGAATCGCCAACAGGTTGATTCCGCGGACCTCGCTGAATCCCACCGATTCGAGTCAGCCGTCCCCGTTATCCACAGGCTGGGGACAATTTCAGACGGTGTGAGCATGTGTGTGGATAACCATGGAGTTACCCACGGCACGCTCGCAACGATCGATGTTCGGCCAGTTATCCACAGAATGATCCACGGCTTGCCCACAATTCCGCGAATTCCCCGGCGTGAACGGCGCTCGTGTATGCACTGTTCGGACCTTGGATGACGTGCCGTGGCAGGGGACGCTGAGTTCGTCCCAGGACCAGACGGTGTTGTTGTCGACGGGAGCGGCCCTTACGCTTCGATCGAGCGGGGGGGGGCGACGGGGACGCGGCGCGCCCTGCGCCTGAGCCACGCCCGCACCGGATGCGGTCGTGATCACGCCTGACAAGGTCGGCGTATGGAGAGCCGCAGGATAGCGGAGCGGATCATGCGAAGGCTTCGCAGAACTTCACGAGCCGACGCTCGAGCAGAAATCGCCACCCCTCAATTTCCGATGGGGCCATGCTCGAAGGCGCAAGGGACCCGCGGCGACCGGCGGCCTTCGTGCGGACCGCCTCATCGCGAGACCAAGCGGAACTCGCGACTATGAGCCTTCCCTCGAGCGGAGTGCCGAGGAGAACGCGCATTGCCATGGAGTGGGCGTGGCACATGTCCGAGCGCCGAAACGACGGCATCCTGATCTCGTTGTCGGTCCACCAGACGCGGCGATCCGCGTCGTCCATGCTCGAAAGCAGCTTCAGCGGCCCCAGCGCGAAGGGTATGGCGAGCGTCGGTCCGTCCACCCGGACCGCGGCCCTCACGGCCGGGTGGAAGTGCCGGACGGCGGCCTTCCGAAGCTGATGCACCGTCCAGGCGCGCGCTGCGGCGTCCGAGCCCAGGCACTGTCGAAGGGCCTGCGCTGCCGCGACGTCGATCAGGAGCCGTCGAGGGTCCGCGAAGGCGTCCGGCTCCATTGGCGCCGAGATGCCCAGCGCCGCCGCCCGGACCCGTCGACGGTTCTGATCGGCGATGGTCGCCGCCGCCTGGTGGAGGACCGATACGACCAGCGCGTCGACGTCCCAGCGGAGGTCGATCACCAGGGCGAAGACCGTGCGCATCCTTTCGAAGCCAGGTCCCCATCCGTCGAACGCGACGCGGTAAAGACGACCGTCCCCACCGATGCAGCGGGCGGCAGCCGCCTTGCCGCGTCCTGCCAGGCTGACGTTCGTGGAGACGGTAACCTCGCACGCGATGTTCACGCTGAGGTCGACGGCGGCGGCTATCGCGTTCGTGGCGATGGTCTCAAGCATTCTCGTCCTGCCTCTCCGGTCCGATCGCCGGACCGCCTGCTTCGAGTGCACCGATGGCGAGGTCCTTCGGGTCCTGTCGGGCGGAACGCAGACCATCGATGCCGCAGACGACGTCGAGGCCGACCACGCCGCCGGACGTTGTCATGACCGAAGCGATGATCGGCGTCGCGGCGGCCGCCAAGCCAGAGAGCCGGCCATGCCGCTATGCGTGCTCGCGAACGAGCGGCCTTCGTGGTGCCGGCTGCTAGATGCCGGCGGCTGGCGTTCCATCGTCAGGCATGTCCGGGGTTTTCCCACTTCGCAGCGATCTCGACGGCCAGCGCCATCCGCTCGTCGAAGAAGGTCCGGAGATACTCTGGGGCTGGATCCGACTCCGCGAGCATCCTGTCGACGAAGGCAAGAGCCGCCTTCCTCAGGGCGCTGGCGGAACCGAAATGCGCGAGGAGATTGCTTAGCGGAGCCTCGATTAGCGGCATCGGCGTCGGGTCGATGACCCTTACGACGTGGTCGACGAAGACCGTCCGGTGCAGCGTGGCATGCTCCCAGCACAGAGTCGCGGTCCGGATGTCGATGTCCTCATGGAACGGCGTTTCGGATGCCGGAACGTCCGCGTCGGCCGGCGACTGGACCCCGCAAAGAGCCTCGTGCAGCAGCATGCTGCAGTGCAGGCCCCGAGAAGCGACCCAGGCGGCGGGCAGGACGGCCAAGACGATCGAGGCGTCGCGCCAGAACTCCGGTAGACGATACCTCGACAGATCCTTGCTGGTCAGGCCGGTGTTGACGACCCATTCGATCTCGCCGGGTCCCCAGTCGTTGGCGCCGTTGAACTCGCCCTTCCATTCGTTGCCGTCGCTGTCCTCGAAGGCCGATCCGCTGAACACGAGCGCGGGAAACTCGCGCGCCAACGCTTCGAACACCGGCGTTGGGAACTCCCAAGGGGTGTCGAACTGGAAGCATATCCCGTCTTCCTCGTCGCTGTGTATCGTCAGGTTGTCCGCGTTCCGATCGACTCCCCAGTTGAGCGAGGCCCATCCCACATAGTTCGAGAGCGCCTCTTCGGGGGGCATCGGAATGATGCCGTTGAAGTCGAGCACGATGCCGCGGCGATGCGGATCAAAGGTCCGGTCCGCATCGGTGATCGGCCGGAACATCATGCTCTTGAAGCGAGCGACTTCGGCGGTGGCGCCCTTGACCTCGAATCCGCTATGTACCCAGTTCGGCATCTCCTGTTTTCCTTCATCGTTGAATTGTCCCTGAATCTGACAGCGCTGGCTACGCACCGTCGCGCCTCCATGAGATGGCTCCGACGACGATCCTCAATCGAAGTGGCGCATGGGCAGCGTCGCCTCGAGAAGCCGCTTCAAGTCGGTTTGCATCCGGCTCGCGCCGACGAGCGCCACGTGCCCGTCAAGACGTGCGTCGCCGCCCACGCCGGTCCGTCCGGGCGATCGACCGCCTCATGCGGTCGATTTTCGGTCGGATGCCGGGACTGGGCACCTAGCTTCCGCCGGGACGGTCCCCCCGCGTCGACCGGGGGCGTCTCTTAATCATCATCATCATCATCGTCGTCATCGTCATCGTCATCGTCATCGTCATCGTCATCGTCATCGTCGTCATCGTCATCGTCGTCGTCATCGTCGTCATCGTCATCGTCGTCATCGTCGTCGTCGTCGTCGTCGTCGTCATCGCCGCCGAACAGCTTGATGATGATCGAGTCGGTCTTGCCTGGTCCCCAGTCGTCGGCGCCATTGAACTCGCCCTTCAGTTCGATTTCGTTGTTGTCCTCGAATGCCGATCCGCGGAACACGAGTCCTGGGAACTCGTCCGCCAGCGCCTCGAAGACGGGAGTCGGGAAATCCCAGGGGGTGTCGAACTGGAAGCGCATCTTGCCTTCCTCCTCCCTGATCACGCACAGATTGTCCGCGTTCCACTTCGAGCCCCAGTTGCGGACGGCCCAGCCCTCGTAGTTCGAGAGCGCCTCTTCGGCGGGCATCGGGATGATCCCGTTGAAGTCGAACTTCAGGCCGCCGCCAAGGGGATCGAAGCTCTCCTCGAGTTCCAGGTCCGTCTTCCTCCGGAACATCATGCTCTTGAAGCGACCGACTTCGGCGGGGGCGCCGGTAACGGTGAATCCGCTGCACATCCAGTTCGGCATCTGTCGTTTCCTTTCTGTCGTGTCGTCGTTGGAATGGCCGTCGGGTCTCGACGCGATCGCCCGTTCTACGGACGGTCGAGCGGGCGGCCCGATCGGTTTGGAACGAGTCCGGATCGGCACGCGCCGGTTAGTCGAAATGCCGTATGAACACGGTCACCTGGAGAAGTCCGGTGAAGTCCGCCTGGAGCCGGTTCGCCACCACGAACGCCATGTGCTCGTCGAGCCGTACGTCGTCGGCCACCCCGGCCCACGCTCGCGCCATGACGTAGGCGCCAAGCGCCTTGTTCCCGGTGAGGACTCCGGAGCGCAGGAAGAGCCGCAGAGTCGTCCGATCGTGAAAGCGCAGGCCGATCGTAGCCCTGCCGAGAGCGAACGGCTTGGCCGTGGACTTCAGGAACGGATGCACTCTGGTCTCAGCCGCCACGGCGGCGAATTCGACCTTCTCGAGGATCTCGGCGGACTGGGCGTCCGTGGGGTCGAATGCGCAGCGCCAGTCGTCGGCGGCTGCGGGACCCAGGTCTTTGACCGGTCCTCGCGGCCCGATCGTTCGCGCGAGGATTGGCCGTCCTCGGCCTTCGGGCGTTCGCCGATCCGTCACAGCGAGGCCCCGACGAGCGATCGGACGCGCTCGGGCGGCCGGATGCCGCTCGCCTCGGCTCTCGTCGGCTCGTCGATGCCGTTCTTTCCTACCGACCTGTGTCTCGTTGATGCGGTGAGGCGCGTACGAAGGCGCTGGCAGGCGTCGTGGCCCACTGAAGAGGTCCCGGTCGTGGGAACGACGATTCCGGCTGCGCAAACCCTGAGCGATGCGGAACGTTCGGAACCGGCATCGCTAGCCACGAGCGCATGAGGATCGATCGATGCCGCCGTCGCCGCGTAGCTGCCGTCGTCAGCGACATGGACGCAGTCTGCCGAACTGCGATCAGTCGAACGCGGTTCAGTTGCGGCGGCCGCTCTTACAGCGGACGGACAGTTCGTCTTGTGATTGCACATCAGCGCGCTCCTCGGTTTGATCGAGGCACGGATATGATGCATGTCCGTCGGTGATTACCAAGCTTATCGCGGGCAATCTTGTTGTCTCAACGGGCCTGCTTTGATGGCAAGGCGCAGAAGCGCTGGATGCCCCGTGAGGATTCGAACCTCAATAGGCGGTATCAGAAACCGCAGTCTTACCATTAGACGACGGGGCATCAGCGAGGGCGGGCTCTACGGGTGGCCGCCGAGGCTGTCAACGCCAAGATGATGCCGTTCCGCCACTTCGCTTGCGTAATCGCGCCGCCGCGCTACATTCGTGTCCAAGCACCGGGCGGGTATTTTCCCGCGGCGGCAGACATAGATAGCGAGTTTTACGGCGATGGGGGATGTTTCCGCCCGAATGCCGTTCCGGCAGGGTAGTCCTGCCCGTCCGGCGGCGACCCGGCCCTCTCGTGGGCGGTGGGCCGATGCGCAGGCGTTTGCCGCGCTGGATCTCGGCACCAACAATTGCAGATTGCTGATCGCGCGACCGCAGGCTGGCGGGTTTGCGGTGATCGATGCGTTCTCGCGAATCGTGCGGCTGGGCGAGGGATTGGCTTCGACCGGCAAGCTGAGCGATGCGGCGATCGAGCGGACGATCGCTGCCTTGCGCGTGTGTTCGGACAAGCTCCAGCGGCGCAACGTCACGTTGGCGCGATCGGTCGCGACGGAGGCGTGTCGGCAGGCGTCGAACGGGCCTGCGTTCATCGCGCGCGCGCTTGCCGAGACGGGAATCCATCTCGACATTATTTCCGCCGAGGAAGAGGCGCGGCTGGCGGTGCTCGGCTGCCATGCACTGATCGAGCCGGGGGAGGATCCCGCGCTCGTGTTCGATATCGGCGGCGGCTCGACCGAGCTCGTGCTAGTCGATACCTCGACGCCGATCCCGACCGTGCTCGACTGGCATTCGGCGCCGTGGGGCGTGGTGTCGCTGACCGAGCATGCCGGTGGCGGCGAGGGCGAAGGCGGCCGTCGTGCCGCGTATGCGAAGATGCGTCAGGTCGTTGCCGACAGTTTCGCGGGGTTCGCTAGCCGCCTACCCCGGCATATCGAGCGGCCGCGTTTGCTCGGCACCAGCGGCACGGTAACGACGCTCGGCAGCGTGCATCTCGGGCTCAGCCATTACGATCGCTCGGTGGTCGATGGACTGATCGTGCCCGCGTCGGCGATGCGCAAGATCAGTGCCGACCTTTCCCATATGTCGATCACGGAGCGCGCCAAGCTGCCGTGCATCGGCAACGAGCGCGCCGACCTGGTGGTCGCGGGCTGTGCCATTCTGGAGACGATCATGGATTTGTGGCCCGCCGAACGGCTCGGCATCGCCGACCGCGGTATTCGCGAGGGTATCCTGCGCGGACTGATGGGCTCGCCCAAGCCCGGCAAAGCCACGGGAGCGGTGGCATGAGCCGCGGCGGTTCCGGCGGGCATGTCCGCGTGCTCACTGCGCGCAAGCGGACTGCGCAGTCGACGAGGTGGCTCGAGCGGCAGCTGAACGATCCGTATGTGAAGCGCGCGAAGGCGGACGGCTATCGCAGCCGGGCGGCCTACAAGCTGATCGAGCTCGACGAGCGGTTCGAGTTGATCCGCGGATCGAAGCGTGTGGTCGATCTCGGCCTCGCGCCGGGCGGCTGGGCGCAAGTGATCCGGCGGCGGATACCCAAGGCGACGGTCGTCGGGATCGACCTGCTGCCGGTCGATCCGATCGAAGGCGTGACGATCTTCGAGATGGATTTCCTCGACGATGCGGCGCCTGGCAAGCTGATCGAAGCGCTGGGCGGCGCGCCGGACCTGGTGCTGTCGGACATGGCGGCGAATACCGTCGGGCATCCGCAGACCGATGCGTTGCGGACGATGGCGCTGGTCGAGACGGCGCTGCACTTTGCGTGCGAGGTGCTGGAGCCAGGTGGCACGTTCGTGTCGAAGGTGTTCGCGGGCGGCGCGGATTCCGAGCTGGTTGCGGAAATGAAGCGGAACTTCAAGACGGTGAAGCATGCCAAGCCGCCGGCAAGCCGTAAGGGGTCGGTCGAGTGGTTCGTGGTAGCACAGGGGTTTAAGGGTCGGTCAGCGGATTAGCGTGGCTAATCCGCGTCGCGGACCGACCCCGGCCAGCGTTGCGCAGCAACGACTGACGACGCGGCTTTGCCGTGGCGCCCTACCTTAGCGTGGTCACAAGCAATGCGGTTGGAATGAATCATAAGCATGTTTCCCCGTGAAGACGGGGATCCAGACTGGGCTCCCGCCTTCGCGGGAGAACAAGGAGGCGGGGTCGCACTACTACGTGCCCTCACCCTTCCCACGGCAAGCGCCGCGGGCCCCTTCCCTCTCCCCTTCAGGGAGAGGGTACAAAGAAAAAGCCCGTGGACCTTTTGGGTCCACGGGCTCTCTCTATTCCGCGCGCCGCGGCAAAGCCGCGTCGTCGGCCGGGCTATGCCCGCCGGCCGGGGTTTCGGCCAAGGCGCGGATTAGCTTTCGCTAATCCTGCTGCCTCAACCCTCGTAATCAGCCCCGAGATTCTGGTTCCGCGGCGGTGCAGCGGCGGTAAGCCGCAACGCCTCGGCCGAAGCGGCCAAGCTGCCGACGGCATCGACCTCGTCGTCGTCGTCGACGCGAACCTTCTGCAGGCCCTGGATGACCTGTTCCTTGAGATGCGCCGGCTTGACGTTCTCGTCTGCGATCTCACGCAGCGCGACGACCGGGTTCTTGTCGCGGTCGCGGTCGAGCGTCAGTTCGGCGCCGCCCGAGATCTGGCGCGCACGCTGGGCCGCGAACAACACCAGGTCGAACCGGTTGGGGATCTTGTCGACACAATCCTCGACGGTAACGCGCGCCATGCGGCTTCCTTCGTAACAACGATAGAATGAGAATGCGTCGCCTACGGGGGGTGGCCCGCAAAGTCAAGAAATGCGCGGATCACCGCCATCGGGTTGCCACCCGAGCGCCCGGTGTCCATCACGCACGCCATGGACGATCCCGCAGACCAGCCGACTTTCAGCGTCGACGGCAACCAGATGACGCTGCTCGATACCGGCCCCCGCCGCCTCGACGCGGTGCTCGCGCTGATTAACGGCGCCGAGCGAACCCTGCGGATCCTCTATTACATCTACGCCGACGACGAGTCCGGAAAGCGCGTCAACGCAGCGCTCATCGCCGCTGCCAAGCGCGGCGTCGAGGTCGCGCTGATCGTCGACGGGTTCGGTAGCGACGATGCGCCGCAAGCCTTCTTCGAACCGCTAAAGACCGCCGGCATCTCGGTATGCCGCTTCTCCGCCCGGTTCGGCCGCCGCTATCTGCTCCGCAACCACCAGAAGCTCGCGCTTGCCGACGAAACGCGGATCATCATCGGCGGCTTCAACATCGAGGACGATTATTTCGGCACCGCCGCGGAACAGGCATGGCGCGATTTGGGCTTGCTCGTCGAGGGTCCGGCGGCGGGGCGGCTGGCAGGCTATTTCGATGCGCTGAAGGACTGGATTCATGAACCCAAGGGCAAGCTGCGTCATCTGAACGCTGCGCTATCGCACTGGAGCGAGACCAAGGGCCCGACCCGCTGGCTGATTGGTGGACCGACGCGGAAGCTGTCGCCCTGGGCACGTGCCGTGCGCGACGACATGCGACGCGGGCGGCGGATCGACATCATCGCCGGGTATTTCACGCCTAGCCCCGCGCTGCTCCGGCGGCTCGACAAGGCCGGGCGGCGGCAGGCCGAGGTACGGGTCGTCACGGCCAGCAAATCGGACAACAACGCGACGATCGCGGCGGCGCGGTTCACCTATGCAGGACTGTTGCGCAAGGGCGTGCGGCTGTTCGAATACCAGCCGACCAAGCTGCATACGAAGCTCTACGTGATCGACGATGCGGTACATATCGGCTCGGCGAACTTCGACATGCGCAGCCTGTTCATCAATCTCGAACTGATGCTGCGGATCGAGGATGCGGCGTTCGCAGCGCATGTCAGGGGGTATATCGATGGCGAGGTGGCCAAGTCGACCGAGGTGACCAAGGAACTATACCAGGCGAACACCGGGTGGGTGCAGCGTATCAAACAGCTCGGGGCGTATTTCGTGGTGGCGGTGGTCGACCCGAGCTTGTCGCGCGGGCTGAACTTCGGGATCGACGAGTAGGGGTCGGGGGCCGAGGGGCATCTACTCTTTCCCGTCATCCTGACGAAAGTCAGGATCCAGGGTCGAGAATGCCATACTAATTGGCTCTGGGTCCTGACTTTCGTCAGGATGACGGAGAGGATTTGGACGAGGTTTCCGTTTACCTGACTCAGAGCAGCACCAGCGCCGACGGCAAAGCCGCCGTCGGACGGGTTCGGCTATCTTAGCCGACCCGCCGGCCGGGCCTGAAGCTGCGCTTTGCGCATCGGCGCGGACGTGGCCGCGCCTGCTTCAGTCCTTCCACGCCCAATACAGCTGCGCCGGCGGCACGTTCCACCACTCCATGTCGTGATCGATCGACTCGAAATGCGGCGTCAGGAAGTCCTTAACCTTGGGCGAGAACTGATAGACCAAGAACGCACCGCCGGTCCGCAGCACCGAGTGCGTCGCGGTCGCGATCGCCGGGCCGACACCAGGCGGCAATGTGGAAAAAGGAAGCCCGGACAGCACGTAGTCCGCTTTTTCGAAACCATGGTCGGCGACGATGGTCTCGACCTCGTCGGCCGACCCCAGCACCGCGAAGAAGCGTGGGTCGGTGATCGTGTGGCGCAGATACTGAATGAATTCGGGGTTCGTATCGATCACCACCAGCTTGGCGTCGGACGCCATCCGGTCGAGGATCGGCCGGCAGAACGTGCCGACGCCCGGGCCGTATTCGACGAACAGCTTGCAGTTCGCCCAGTCCACCGGACCGAGCATCTTGCGGATCAGCTTGTCCGACGACGGCACGATTGACCCGACCATCACCGGGTGTTTCAGGAACCCTGAAAAGAACATCTGCCACGGGGACGGCACGCCGGCTGGTCGGCTGCGTGCACGCCGGGTGGCGGTGGTCGAACTGGGCATCGCGTTCCTTACGGTCAGGGGTCCCGCACGCTGGCGAGGCTTTGGCCCTCCCGTCGCACGAATTCCGAACGCGTTTCAAGGGCCGCAGGTTGCATCGGGCGACGAACCGAAGCGGAAGTCGTGCTGCGCCAAGTGGTTCTGGCAGCTTTGCCAAGCGTACGGCATCGCTTAAGCACACATCATGAACGACGATCGGGCAGGACAGATTGCTGTTATTTTCGTGTCGATCCGTAACGATGCGGACGCCGCAGGTTATGGCGAGGCCGCCATGGCCATGGACGCGCTAGCCGCGGCTCAACCTGGCTATCGCGGCGTTGACAGCGCGCGCGAAGCGGGCGGCATAGGGATCACCGTCAGTTATTGGGCGGACGACGCCGCGGCGATCGCGTGGCGCCACCATCCCGAGCACACCGCGATTCGCGAGTTCGGGCGCGCGCACTGGTACGACAGCTATTCGGTCAACGTCGCGCGGATCGAGCGCGCCTATCACTGGACACGAGCGTGACCGGTGCGGTAATTGGCGGGGCGACCGAAGGCCCGAAGATCGACGACCCGAAGATTGATCGGCGCTTCGCGCTGATGTTCCTGGTTATGCTGACGATCGCGGCGGGAAATACCGCGCTACAATCGGTGTTGCCTGCGCTCGGGCGGTCGCTCGGGGTGGCCGACAGTGCGGTCGCGGCGGCGTTCTCGGTGTCGGCGTTGCTGTGGGTAATCGCCGCGCCGTTCTGGGCGAACCGGTCTGACAAGCACGGCCGGCGCGCGATGATTCTGCTCGGCGTCGGTGGGTTCAGTGTGTCGCTGACCGTGTGCGGCGTGTTCCTGCTCGCCGGGATCAACGCCTGGATCGGCGGCACGACCGCGTTCCTGTGCTTCATCGGCGGCCGGCTGATCTACGGCACGTTCGGCGCGGCCGCACCGCCGGCGGTGCAGGCGCTCGTCGCCGGCGAGACGACGCGGGAAGAGCGGACCAAGGCGCTGACGTTGCTCGCCTCGGCATTCGGGCTCGGCACCATATTGGGGCCGGCGATCGCGCCGTATTTGATCCTCGGCTCGATCGGCGGAGTCGAGATCGGCTTGGCGGGCCCCGCGTTCCTGTTCGCGGTGTTCGGGGTGGCGGTGTGGATCACGGTGCGGCGGATGCTGCCCGACGACAAGATCGTCGCCCCGCACGAGACGCACGGCGCGAGTTCGGCCTATCCCTCGATTGGTGGTGCGCCGACCGGGGCCTCGGTCGCCGCCGCGACCGGATCGCATGTCGAGCATGTCGGCTACACGGATCCCCGCATCCGCGCGTGGATGATCGCCGGGCTGGTGATGGGCCACGCGCAGGCCATGACGGGGCAGGCGATCGGCTTCCTCGTGATCGACCGTCTCCACCTCGCCCCTGCCCTCGCGCTGGAGCCGACGGGCATCGTCCTGATGATGGGCGCTGGCGCCGCACTGCTGGCGCAATGGGGCATTATCCCCCGCCTCAACATGACCCCGCGGCAACTCGTGCTGACCGGACTGGTGCTTGCCGCGGCCGGCACCGCGCTGACCGGGATCGCGACCTCGCTCTACACGATCGCGACCGCCTATGCGCTGGCGAGCCTCGGCTTTGGCTTCACGAGACCGGGGTTTACCGCCGGGTCCTCGCTCGCGGTTGGCGCCAACGCGCAAGGCTCGGTCGCGGGCAAGGTGACGTCGATCAACGGCGCGAGCTTCGTGCTGGGGCCATCGATAGGCGTCGGACTGTACGAAGCGCAGCACTCGCTGCCCTATCTGGTCGCGGGCGCGGCCTGCGTGGTGATGATCGGCTATGCTTGGGTTTCGCTGCGTGATGCGAAGGACGTTTAGGCTTGATCAGGCCGATTACGCATCGGACCTGCCATGACATGCCACCGCGTCGAGCAAAATCCCTTCCAGCCGACGGACGATCCGCACGAACGCGGTCTCGTCACCCAACGCGCGCGCCAGGACGATCGCGCCCTGGATCCCGGCAACCGTGTCTTCCGCGAGGCGCACGGCCAGCGTTGACGGGATAGCGCTCGCTTCGAGGCAATGCGCCAAGGCCGATATCCAGCGGGAAAAATACCCGCTGATCCGGACCGCGAAAACGTCGCCTGAGGCGCCCAGACCGAGCCAGCCGACGAGGCAGACCCTGCCCCCGGACTGGAAATACGCCGTCACATCCTCGATCATGGCGGTGATTGCCGATGCCGGGTCGGTCGCCTGCTCCAGCGGCACGAAGATCGTCGTCGCGAACCAATCGTCTATCTCGGCGAGGACGGCGTCCATCATCTCCACCTTCCCGCCGGGGAAAAAGTTGTAGAGGCTGCCCTTGCCGAGCCCGGTCGCCTTCGAGAGCGTCGACAGGCTGGCGCCCTCGAAGCCGTGCTTGCGAAACGCCTCGGCGAGTGCCGGCAAGGCGTCGGCGCGATCGGTCAGGACGCGCTTCGCGGTCAGAGGCCGAGATCGCTCAGCGAGGGATGGTCGTCGGGGCGACGGCCGAGCGGCCAATGGAACTTGCGGTCGCCGTCCGCGATCGCGCAGTCGTTGATCGAGGCGATGCGGCGCGCCATCAGCCCGGCGTCGTCGAACTCCCAATTCTCGTTGCCATAGGAGCGGAACCAGTCGCCGGCGTCGTTGCGCCATTCATAGGCGAACCGCACCGCGATCCTGTTGCCGTCATGCGCCCAGACTTCCTTGATGAGGCGATAGTCGAGTTCCGCCGCCCATTTGCGCGTCAGGAAGACGACGATCGCGTCGCGGCCGGTCAGGAACTCGGTCCGGTTCCGCCAGACGCTGTCGGGCGTGTAGGCCAGCGACACCTTGTCCGGATCGCGACTGTTCCACGCGTCCTCCGCCATGCGCGCCTTCTGCGCTGCGGTCTCATGCGTGAATGGAGGCAGTGGCGGTCGGGACATGGCGGCACCTATCAACTAACTTGTACCAAATGGTACAACATGGCCATGCCGCGTGCAACGATGATCCCGGTGGCCGGCTCGCTACGCCCATCTTCCCACCCGGCGGGAACCGGGTGGGAAGCGAGGATCAGTCGTCCGCCTTGCTGGGGAACGCGAAGCCCAGAGGCTGGATCGCCGTCGCGTCCTGCTTCAGGCGGGCGGCCATCTGTTCGTATTCGCGTTCGGTTTCCGGGGTCACGCTGGCACGCGACTCTTTCAGCGCGCCTTCGAAGTCGGCCATCGTCACGTCGGTCGAGTCGATCGAGCGGCGCAACGCCACCAGGCCGGCGCGGCGGACGACGTCCTCCAGATCCGCACCCGAGAAGCGGTCGGTGCGGTCTGCAAGACGGTCGAGATCGACGTCGGACGCAAGCGGCATCTTCTCGGTCTGGATGCCGAGGATGCGACGACGGCCGGCCTTGTCGGGGACACCGACATAGACGAGTTCGTCGAACCGACCGGGACGCAGCAATGCCGGATCGATCAGGTTGGGCCGGTTGGTCGCGCCGATCACGACGACCGATTGTAGCTCCTCAAGCCCGTCCATCTCCGCGAGAATCGTGTTGACGACACGCTCGGTCACCTGCGGCTCGCCAGCACCGCTGCCCCGTGCGGGCACCAGTGAATCGAGCTCATCGATGAAGATCACGCACGGCGCGACCTGGCGTGCGCGCTGGAACAGGCGGGCGATCTGCTGTTCGCTTTCGCCGTACCATTTGCTCAGCAGGTCGGACGATTTGGTGGCGATGAAGTTCGCCTCCGCCTCGCGCGCGACCGCCTTTGCGAGCAACGTCTTGCCGGTGCCGGGGGGGCCGTAGAGCAGGAAGCCCTTGGCCGGGCGGATACCGAGACGGCGGAACGCGTCTGGGTTCTTGAGCGGGAGCTCGACGCCCTCCTTCAGCCGCATCTGCGCGTCGTCGAGACCGCCGACATCGGCCCACCGCACGGTCGGCGCCTGCACCATCACTTCGCGCATGGCCGAGGGCTGGACGCGCTTGAGCGCCCCCAGAAAATCCTCGCGCGTGACCGACAATTCGTCGAGCACCTCGGGCGGGATCGTCCGCTCCTCGAGGTTGAGCTTCGGCATGATCCGGCGGACCGCCTCGATCGCCGCCTCGCGGGTCAGCGCGGCGAGATCGGCACCCACGAAGCCGTAGGTGGTGCGCGACAGCTCGTCGAGGTCGACGCGGTCGCCGAGCGGCATGCCGCGCGTGTGGATGCCGAGGATCTCGCGACGGCCGCGCTCGTCCGGCACGCCGACGACGATCTCGCGATCGAACCTGCCCGGACGACGGAGTGCTTCGTCGATCGCCTCGGGACGGTTGGTGGCGGCGATCACGACGAGGTTCGCACGTGATTCGATGCCGTCCATCAGCGTCAGCAACTGCGCGACGAGACGCTTTTCCGCCTCGCCCGACACCTGGCCACGCTTCGGCGCGATCGAATCGATCTCGTCGATGAAGACGATCGAAGGCGCTGCCTTCGCGGCTTCCTCGAACACTTCGCGTAGGCGCGACTCGGACTCGCCGTACGCCGAACCCATGATTTCCGGACCGTTGATCAGGAAGAACTGTGCGTCGGATTCATTCGCGACAGCGCGCGCGAGGCGGGTCTTGCCGGTACCGGGAGGGCCATGAAGCAAGACGCCCTTGGGTGGATCGACACCCAAACGCTGGAAGAGTTCGGGATAGCGGAGCGGCAGTTCGACCATCTCGCGCAACTGGTCGATCGTCTGCGCCATGCCGCCGATATCGTCGTAGGTGACGTCGGCGCGGCGAGCGGCCTGCGGCTCTTCATACTCGGAGCGGAGTTCGATCTCGGTATTCTCGTCGATGTGTACCACGCCCTTGGGGCTGGCGGCGATCACCGCGAGGCGGATCTCCTGCAACGCGTAGGCCGGCGCGTTCATGAACTGCTGGACGCCCGGCGGCATGTTGCCGACGCGCTGATGCCCCGCGGTCGCGACGATATCGCCCTGGCAGATCGGCCTGCCGAGGAACGTGCGCTTGAGCGCGTTGGTCGAACCCTGGAGGCGAAGGTTCTGCTGCGCCGGCGCGAAGACGACGCGGGTCGCCGGTTTCGATTCGGCCTTGCGCACCTCGACGTAATCGCCCGAGCCGACGCCGGCATTGGCGCGCTGGAGGCCATCGAGGCGGAGAATGTCGAGACCCTCGTCCTCCGGATACGGACCGACGGCGCGCGCTGGTGTGTTCTGCTTACCGAGAATCTCGATGACGTCGCCTTCGCCGATGCCGAGCGTCGCCATCAGCGCGCGCGGCAGGTGCGCCAGGCCGCGGCCACTGTCTTCGGGACGCGCGTTGGCGACCTGAATTTTGCGCGTGGGGATTTCGCTATCGGCCATGTCGACTCCATTCGATCTCGTAGCGTCCGAGATAGGGGGCCGGTTCCAGCCTTGTCAGGGGTTGAAAACACAAAAAAAGGGCCGGCCAATGAAGGCCAGCCCATGAAAGTTTTTAGGAGAGGATGCCTAAAAGGCGAGGTCTTTTTGCGTCGAGACGGTTCGTGTTGCAAGTGCGAAGGGATCAGCTACGATTGCGCTAACTGCAATCGCATGCATGAATGCGTCCAGCGGTCGTTGTCACACTCGTCGATTCGAAAGAGGAATCATGCGCAGGCTGCCGCCATTGGGGGCTATCGAGGCGTTCGTGCAGGTCGCTCGGCTGGGGTCGATCAAGGCCGCCGCCGAGGATCTGGCACTGTCCGCACCTGCGCTCAGCCGGCGTGTGCAAAGCCTTGAGCGGTTCATCGCCAAGCCGCTGTTCGCGCGGCGGCATCAGGCGATGGTGCTGAATGCGGATGGGGAGCGGTTGCTGGCGCAGATCGCACCGGTGCTCGATTCGCTGTCGGACGCGGTCGAATCGCTGACCAGCACGACCGAGGTGCTGCGGCTGCGTCTCGGGATCCTACCGCTCTATGCGTCGCAGAAGCTGTTCCCCAAGCTGGGCGAGTTGCGCACGTCGCATCCCGAGCTGCATCTCGATATCGATACCGCGGCGCATCTGGTGTCGCGGCTCGGCGATGGACTCGACGCGGTGATCGCCCTGTCGCGCGAGATCGATCCGGCCTTCTACGCGCGGCGACTGGATCGCAATTCGGTCTATGTGATCGGTGCGCGGAGCCTGTTGGAGCGGGCGGACCCGATCACGCGGCCCGAACAGCTCTCGACGCTGACGGCGCTGGTGCACCGCGACATGACGGATACGTTCACCGCGTGGCGGACGGCGGCGGAGCTAGACGATATCGAGCCGCTGGCGATCGATCATTTCGATTCGGGCGCGCTGATGCTGGAGGCTGCCGCGCAAGGGCTCGGCGTCGCGTTCATGCACGCGAGCCATTTCGAAGATGCGAATGATCCGCGACTGGTGCGGCTGTTCGATATCGAGGTGGAGAGCCCGTACAGCTACTGGTTCGTATGCCGCCCGCGAGCGTTGCAGACCAAGCCAGTCAAGCTGTTCCACGACTGGCTGATACGGACCGTAGCGGAGGTATGACCGCTGCTCCCCTCCCGCTTGCGGGAGGGGTCGGGGGAGGGGCGTACCTCACGCACCGGACGCCGGTACGTACGTCGCGCCCTCCCCTAGCCCCTCCCGCGAGCGAGAGGGGAATTCAGCTTACGCAGCGCGTGCCTTGACGATCTTGCCCGGCGAACGCGGGGGCTCGCCCTTCGGCAGCGCGTCAATCAGGTCCATGCCGTCGGTGACTTCGCCCCAGACGGTGTACTGCTTGTCGAGGAAGCGCGCGTCGTCGAACACGATGAAGAACTGCGAGTTCGCCGTGTCGGGCTGGTTGGTGCGCGCCATCGAGCAGACGCCGCGGACGTGCGGCTCGGCCGAGAATTCCGCCTTGAGGTTGGGCTTGCTCGACCCGCCGGTGCCGTCGCCGCGACCACCGTCACCGCCCTGCGCCATAAAGCCCGGGATCACGCGGTGAAAGGGTACGCCGTCGTAGAAGCCTTCGTTCGCCAGCTCGACGATCCGCTCGACGTGCTTGGGCGCCAGATCTGGACGCAGCTTGATCGTGACATCGCCGCCATCGAGGGTCAGCGTCAGCGTTTCGGGGGTGTCAGCCATTCATGTTCTCCTGAATTGATGCGCGGCAGATAGGGAGCCGCACTCCGACTGGCAAATGCGCGCCGGCCGCGTTAGGGCCCAACCGCGCATCTTTTAAGGGAGGCAGCCATGAGCGAACTCGAGCTTCCCGAGGTCGAAACCGACACCCAGCCCGAAAACCAGCTCGATCGCGACGACCATCTGCGGCCCGAATTCGTGCGGGCGGTGCTCGATGCGGTCGAGGACGGCGACGACGAGGCGGCGCGTACGCTGGTCGAACCGCTGCACCCGGCCGACATCGCCGATCTGTTCGAGCTGACCCCGCAACAGGATCGCGCGGCGCTGGCCCGGGCGGTCACCGACCTGCTTGACGGCGACGTGTTCGCCGAGATGAACGATTACGTCCGCGAGGATCTGATCGATGCGCTCGAGCCGCACCAGGTCGCCGATCTCGCCTCCGAGCTCGATACCGACGATGCCGTCGCGATCATCGAAGACATGGACGAGGACGAGCAGCGTGCAGTGCTGCGCGCGCTCGACCCGGACGACCGCGCGGCGATCGAGGAGGCGCTGAGCTACGCCGAGGAGTCCGCCGGTCGCCTGATGCAGCGCGAGCTCATTGCGGTCCCCGAGCATTGGACCGTCGGCGACGCGATCGATTATCTGCGCGGCCACGAGGAGCTGACGACCGATTTCTGGGAGATCTTCGTCGTCGACCCTGCGCACAAGCCGATCGGCACGTGCCAGCTGTCATGGATGCTGCGCACCCCGCGCGGGATCGCGATCGCCGACGTGATGAAGCGCGAGCAGACGCTGATCCCGGTCGACATGGACCAGGAGGAAGTCGCGCTGCGCTTCCAGAAATACGCGCTCATCTCGGCGGCAGTCGTGGATCATGGCGGCCGACTGGTCGGGATGATCACGGTCGATGATATCGTTCACATCATTTCGGAAGAAGCGGGCGAGGATACGCTGCGTCTCGCGGGTGCAGGCGACGGCGACATCAACGAGCCGATCCGGCTGACGGTGCGGACGCGGTTCACGTGGCTGGTGGTCAATCTCGGCACCGCGATGGTCGCGTCGTCGGTCGTGGGGCTGTTCCAGGGGACGATCGCGAGCTTCGCGCTGCTCGCGGTGCTGATGCCGATCGTGTCGGGAATGGGCGGCAATGCCGGCACGCAGACGCTCGCCGTGGTGGTCCGCGCACTGGCGACCAACCAGCTGACGAGTTCGAACACCGCGCGGATGATCGGCCGCGAGTTCCGCATCGCGGCGGCGAATGGCGTCATGCTGGGCGCGCTGATCGGACTCGGGACGTATCTGATCTTCCACAACCAGAATCTGTCGATCGTGATCGCGGCGGCGATGCTGACCAACAACATCGTCGCGGGCTTAAGCGGCGTGCTGGTGCCGGTGACGCTCGACAAGTTCCGGATCGACCCTGCGGTATCGTCGGCGGTGTTCGTTACGACGATGACCGACACGATGGGATTCTTCTCGTTCCTCGGGCTTGCATCTTTGTGGGGTCTACACGGTTGATCGTCCGGTATTAACGCCCATTTCCAACGCTATGCCGCTCCACCTCACCAAAGTCGCGTTCGGCGCGGAAAGCGTCGACCATCTGGCGGAGCGGTTCCGGCTGCGTGGCGAAGAGGGGCCGGTGTTCCTCACCACGCGCTATCTGCCCAAGCGGCATGAGGAGGTCGCTGGTCAGGGTTCGATGTTCTGGATCCTGAAACACCAGCTGATTGCCCGCTCGCCGATCCTCGGGTTCGGCGAGGCCGAGGAGGGCCGCGTGGCGATCCACATCGATCCGAAGCTGGTGCTGGTGCAGGCGCGGCCGAAACGCGCGCATCAGGGGTGGCGGTATCTTGAAGGGGCAGATGCGCCGCTCGATCTGGGCGGCGATGCGACCGGGTTGGACGTGATGCCGCCCGCGCTGATGACCAAGCTGGCGGAATTGGCGCTCATTTAAGGGGTGGGAGCCAGAACTCGTCGAGGTTCATCCCACCCGACGATAAACTCCACCGTCATCCCCGCGCAGGCGGGGATCCATGTCCTCAGAGGATAGCGATCTCAGTGTGAGGTCAGCCAGTATGGGTTCCCGCCTCCGCGGGAATGACGACACACGTTCGGAAGGTATGAGGGCCGATACGGATAGGGTAACTCGCTCGATCCAGATGCGGATATCGCCCGGGAGAGGTCGGTGTGGATGGGGCAGCAGCACACCATCCCCTTCTACGGAGCAGAGACTCCCGCCGCCGGCTTCCCACACACCACCGGCCCACCGGCCGCTGCATCGACGCGGCATTTCGCGTTGCCGGTGATCGTGACCGTTCCCAGCCCGCTGTTCGTCACCTGCGCCGTGTAGCGCGCCGCCGCCTTCGTCTCGCCGACGCCGTCGAGGTGGACGGTCAGATCGTTGACCGCCAGCCCCGATGCGTCGATCGCGCCCGGCCCGCTCGTCACGAGGCGCGCGCGCGCCGCGCGGCCGGCGAGCGTCATCTGGCCGGCGCCGATCAGCGTCGCGTTCAGCTGATCGGTATCGGCCGCCGCGAGGGCCAAGCTCCCGTTACCGCTGACCGTCACGTCGACGCGCATGCCGCGCATCTTCGCGATCGTGAGCCGCCCGCCGGCCGCGACGCTGGCCGAGGTCAGCTCGGGTGTCGAGAGCGTCACGACGGACGGCCCCGCCCCGCCGCCGCCACGCGTCTGCTCGCCCCAGCCGCCGGTGCCCTTGCGCACCGACAGCGTGGTACCATCGACCCGGACGGCCACATCGTCCCCCCTGCCCAGGCCGGTGATGGTCGCACGCGGAGAGCCGATCGTGACGCGGACCTCGAACGGCCCCTCGACCCGCACACGATCGAAGCTACCGACCGAGACCGTCCGGCTCGTCGCGGAAGACTGGGCGAATGCCGGCGAGGACAGGAGCAGCGACGCGGCGAGCAGATATTTCATACCCGCGAACGTCGCCGGTTATGTACCCCCGCGCAAGTCCGGCGGCGACTTACCGCCCGCAGCGGACACGCCCCGAGCCCATCTTGGAGATCGTGCAGCGGGATTGCGGCCCGAGATCGACGTCACCCGAGCCCAACATGGCGACCTTCGCAGCGCCGTTCACCACCGCGCGCACGCTTCCCGAACCGGCGATCTCGACCGTCGCCGATTGCGCCTCAAACCGGGTGCCGTCGAGATCGCCCGAGCCTGCGATGTCCACCGTCAGATCGCGTGCCGTGCCGCTCGCGTGCGCGGTACCCGATCCGGCGATCGAGAATTTCGCAACGTCGACCTTGATCGCGGCGATGTCGAGATTGCCCGATCCGGCGATTCCGCCTTCGAACCCACCGCCCTCGACACGATCCACGGCCATATTGCCCGATCCAGAGACACTCGCGTCGGTGAGCCGTGGCAGGGTGACGTACACCTTCACTTTGGCCCCCTTGCTCCAGCCCATGCTTGCCCCGTTCTTGCGACCGATATTGAGCGTATCCCCGTCACGCTCGATGCGCAGGCGATCGAGTTGTTCGCTCGGTCCCTCGGCGCGAACCGAGAAGCCGGTACCGACGCGGACGTCGACGTCGTCCGAGCCCCGAAGGTCGATGCCGTTGAAACCGGCAACCTGGAAGGTCCGGGTGGTCCCCGAACCGGCCGCCGCAGCCCCGGAGCCTTCATTGTCGCCGTTCCAGCTGAACGAGCAGGCCGCGAGAGGAATGATCAGTCCGAGCGCAAGAAAGTTCATCGCATCCTCCTGTGTATTATTGATACAATACACCTGCTACGGGGCTGCGCAATGGGAAACTTGTCTGGCCCAAGCTCGCTGAACGGCCCCCTATCTTGAGGAAGGAAGCAGCAGAACGAAAAAGGGCGGCCCCCAGGACCGCCCCTTCGTCTCACAAAGCGCCCAGCAGTTAAGCCGGCACCTTGTCCTTGTTATAGATCGCAGCCGCGGCGCGGAGGATGTCGAGGATCTTCTCCTGCGCCTTGGGCTCGTCGAGCTCTTCCATCGCCGCCAGTTCGCGCGCGAGGCGGCTGGTCGCGCCTTCGAAGATCTGGCGCTCGGAATAGCTCTGCTCGGGCTGGTCGTCGGCACGGAACAGATCGCGGACCACTTCGGCGATCGACACGAGGTCGCCCGAGTTGATCTTCGCTTCATATTCCTGCGCGCGGCGCGACCACATGGTGCGCTTGACCTTGGGCTTGCCCTTGAGCGTGTCCATCGCCTCGCGCATCGTCTTGTCGGACGACAGCTTGCGCATGCCGACGCTTTCGGCCTTGTTGGTCGGCACGCGGAGCGTCATGCGCTCCTTCTCGAACCGGAGGACGTAGAGTTCCAGTGTCATGCCGGCGATTTCCGAGCGCTGGAGCTCGATCACACGGCCGACCCCGTGCTTGGGATAAACGACGAAATCACCGACATCGAAGGACAGTGCCTTGGCAGCCATTTGGGGCCTTTCCGGATCAGGCCTCGCCGCGACGCCTCGACGAAGGACTCGTCGCTGCTGCATCGGGGGAGGGATAGGTCTGTACGTCAAGCGGATGACGTGAATCATCGCGCCCGTCGCGGACCCAAATAGCAGCTTTGCAACAAAATTACCAGCCGAACGTGGCAGGCGGCTTGCCCTTTTCGGGATTCGCCGCCTCTTATCAGTCGCCTGCGCCGGGTTCGGGCGAGAAATACTTGTCGAACTTGCCCTCGACACCCTTCATCGCGTCGGCATCCGGCGGCGTCTGGTTGTCGTTGCGCGTGACGTTGGGCCATTGCGCCGAGAACGTCGTGTTCAGCTCGAGCCACTGCTCCAGCCCGCTCTCGGTATCGGGCAGGATCGCCTCGGCGGGGCATTCGGGCTCGCACACGCCGCAGTCGATGCACTCACTGGGATTGATCACCAGCATGTTCTCGCCTTCGTAGAAGCAGTCGACCGGGCACACTTCCACGCAGTCCATGTACTTGCAGCGGATGCAGGCATCGGTGACGACGTAGGTCATTGCAGAACTCCTGGGCCGGATTCCTTTCCGGCGACGAACGCGCCAGCGACTATGCGCGCCTGCCCCTCGCGTCAATCATAGCAAGCCTTCTGCGAGACGTTATCAGGCTTTCACGTGGCTTGATCCTCCCCTGCAAGGGGGGAGTGGCTGGCACTTGCCAGACGGAGGGGTATCCGAACTATCGATAGGGTGTCACCCCTCCGTCAGTCCTGCGGACTGCCACCTCCCCTTGCAGGGGAGGACTATTCGGAAGCCGGGTCGCGGACGGTACCGGCCGGCGTCTTCCCCGCAATCAGATCCTGATAGCATCCTTGCGCCTCGGGCGCCGGCCCCCGTCGTGCTGGCAGCGCCTCGACCCGGATGACGCGGACTTGGTCGTTGGCTGCGAAGGTCAGCACATTCCCAACCCGCACCGGGCAATGCGCGCGATCGATCGGACGACCATCGATGCGCAAATGCCCCTTCTCGGCGATCGCCTGCGCGGCGCTGCGCGTTTTCGCGAGCCGCACGAACCACAGGAACCGATCGATCCGCATCGCGCCTTCAACCATGGCGGACCAGTGCGGCCAGCCCGGCAAAGGCGTTCTGCTGCGACGGATCGATCGACGTCGGAGCCACAGCCCGCGCCGGCGGACGCCCGCGCCAGACCCAGCGCGGCGTGTCCCCCGCCAGCGCCTTGAACCCGAGTTCGGCCATCAACCGCTCCAGCGACGCGGCATCGACGCCGATCGAGGTTGCCAGCGCAGGATCGGGCGCGAACGGCGTACGCCCATGCCGCGAGTCATGTGCGGCACGCGCGATGCGCTCGATCAGATCTATACGGACCGCCTGAAGTCCAAGCGGACGGAACCCCGCCTCGAGAACCGCACCCTCGCTGCCACGCGCCAGCACGGTCGCCCCATCTCGCGGGGCGGCGATCGTCGTACCGCGGGCCGCCGCGAGAATGCGCCGCCACCGCGCCGACTCGGGCTTGAGCAGCCGCGCGTCGAACAGGTCGAGCGCACCGACCGTAATCCCGATCTTGCGCAAACGCTTGCGCTCGTCAGGATCGATCGCGTCGAGCGCCAGCCGCATCGGCAACCGCGGCAGGATCCCGCCGGCCTCCTCGATCGCACTCGCGACGGCACGCAACGCCGGCGTGGCATTCGGATCACGACTCAGTTCGGCGAGGTGGACCAGCACGGCGATCCGCCGCTTGAGCATCCCCGCAAGCCACAGCGACAGCCGCGCCTCGATCCGATCTCGCGCAGGCTTGTCGAGGCAGTCGAGCGAGCGATCGAGGATCAGCTTCGGCCGTGCGAACGACGGCCCCGCGCTAAGTTTGGCGACCGGATGACCCGCCCAGATGACCTGCGCCGCATCGTCGAGCGCGATATCGGCGTCCGGCGCATCGACCAGCGACTGCCCGCGCCGCGACCGCTCGCCGGTAAGACGCTTTTCCGCCGCCGCGAGCAGGAGACGCTTGTCGCTTGCCCGCGCGTCCGCCGCGACGGTGAAGCGGAACCCGTCGAGTCGACCGATCTGATGATCCTCGACCATCACCTCGCCCTCGGGCCCGATCACCACCGGCAACGCGCCCGCATCCGCGCCGATCTGGCGCATCAATGCGGTCGTGCGCTTGTCGACGAACCGCTGCGTCAGGCTCGCATGCAGTGCATCCGACAGGCGCTCTTCGAGCGCGGCGGTACGCGCGGCCCAGAGCGTCGGCTCGGCCAGCCAGTCCGCCCGTTGGGCAATATACGCCCAGATACGCGTCGCCGCGATGCGCCCGGCGATCACCGGGACGTCACCCGCCACCGTATCGAGCCGCGCGATTTCGTCCGCGAACCATTGGTGCGGGATATGCCCCCGCCCCTCGCTCAGATGCCCGAACACCCGCGACACGAACCGCGCATGCGGATCGAGGCCGACTTTGCGGAAATCGGGCAACCCGCATGCAGCCCACAGTCGCGCGACCATCGCCGGATGCCGCGCCCGCTCGCGGACCCAGCCCTCCTCGGCCAACCGCTTCAATACCCCGAGGTCGAGCGCTTGCGGCGCGGCACGCAAAACGCCGGCAGGCGGGCGCGCCTCCAGACTGGCGATCAGCGCGTCGATACTGGAAAAATCAGGCTCGCCCTGCCGCCAATAAAGGTTTTCGAGACGTGGAAACCGGTGCTCCTCGATCGCCAGCACTTCCTCGGGCAGGAACGCGCCGGGGCCGTCGTCGGACAGCGCGCCGAACGTGCCATCGCGCTGATGCCGCCCAGCGCGACCCGCGATCTGCGCCATCTCGGCCACCGTGAGGCGACGCTGGCGCTTGCCGTCGAACTTATTGAGGCTGGCGAACGCGACGTGCGCGACATCCATGTTGAGCCCCATCCCGATCGCATCGGTCGCGACCAGGTAATCGACTTCGCCCGCCTGGAACATCGCGACCTGCGCGTTGCGGGTGCGCGGCGACAGTGCCCCCATGACGACGGCCGCACCACCGCGAAGGCGCCGAAGCATCTCGGCGACCGCGTACACTTCCTCCGCGGAGAACGCGACGATCGCCGAGCGCTTGGGCAACCGGCTGATCTTCTTCGCGCCCGCGTAGGTCAGCGTCGAGAAGCGCGGCCGGTTGACGATCTCCGCACCTGGGACGAGCTTCTTGATCATCGGCCGCAGCGCTTCGGAGCCGAGGATCATCGTCTCCTCGCGCCCCCGCGCGCGCAGCAGCCGGTCGGTGAAGACGTGGCCGCGCTCAGGATCGGCACCGAGTTGCGCTTCGTCGATTCCGACGAAAGCGACGTCGCGGTCGGGCATCGACTCGGCGGTACACAGGAACCAGCGCGCGTCGGGCGGGACGATCTTCTCTTCGCCCGTGACAAGTGCGACTCGGTTCGCACCCTTGATGGCGACGACGCGGTCATAGACCTCGCGCGCGAGCAGACGCAGCGGGAAACCGATCATGCCGCTGGAATGCGCGCACATCCGCTCGATCGCGAGGTGCGTCTTCCCCGTGTTGGTCGGGCCGAGAACCGCGGTCACGCCAGCGGAGACTTCGTCGCTCATGGCGGGCAACATCGGGGGTAAAGTGGGCTGGCGCAATGACCTGGGTGGAATTGCGCGGTGTCGGCGGGGTGAATGTTGGGTTCGCTCGATTGCTGTACCAGCGGGCGGAGAGGACGCGTTCACTTATATCCAACACCACCCCGGCGAGGCCGGGGCCCAGTTGGGCAGGCCAAGGTGACGAAGCGTGGCCCTATGTTAATCCTGTTTCCCAACCGGGCCCCGGCCTTCGCCGGGTTGGTAGAAAGGTTTGGACGGTCTTCGAACCGGACAGTCAAAAGTCAGGGCATCCTTCTCCAAATCTCGTCCGCCCCGACCCGAGCACGCCCCGCCGCCGCCAAAGCCCACAATCACCCCGGTTAATTTGACTTTAGCATGTTCCCGCCACAACCCGACGCCTGCGCCGGGGATGAAACGGCGCACGAGCATTCGGACGATTTCGGGGCGGGCACGCGTGTATTTGCAGACGGATCAGGCGCTGGAACTGGCGGGCGGCGGGGCACGCGGATTTGGTCGTGCGCTCGATCGGCAACCGGATATCGCGCTAGAGGCTTCCGCCTCGCGGATCGACTGGGTGCCCGATCTCGGCGCACGGATCGGCAGTCGCGACTGGTGGCGCGGCCTCGCAACCTGCACCGTGCTGTGTGCCGCGACCGTCATGCTAGCGCCGGGGTTCAAGCCGCTGGTCGGTGCGGTGCCAGCGCCGCTCGCCGGTGCCGAGTGGGAGGAAACGCACGCGCAGGGCATTGCGCCGCTCGGCCAGGGCGCGACCACCGGGCGGCGGATGGCGGCCAACGATCTCGTCGCGCCGCTCGCCGACGTGCCCGAACGGCCGACGCTCGAACTGTCGGCGACGCTCGGCCAGGGCGATGCGTTCGACCGGGCGCTGATGCGCGCGGGCGTCGGTCGGAACGATGCCGAAGCCGCGGCGGCGCTGGTCGCGCAGTCGGTCGATCCGAAAGCCATCCCCGCCGGCACGCGGATCGCGCTGACGCTCGGACGTCGGCCAGATCGCACCGTCGCGCGGCCGTTGGAGCAACTCGATTTCCGTGCGCGGTTCGATCTGGCGCTGTCGCTGACGCGCGGAGCGGGCGGGCTGTCCGTAAACCGCAAGCCGATCGCGGTGGATACGACCCCGCTGCGGATCCAGGGCCTGGTCGGCTCCAGCCTGTACCGATCCGCGCGCGCCGCCGGTGTTCCCGGAAAGGCCGTGGAGTCGTTCATCAAGGCGATCTCGACGCGACTTTCGATCGGCCGCGACGTGACCTCCGCGGATAGCTTCGACGTGATCGTCGAGCGCGAGCGTGCCGCAACCGGCGAGACCCGGATCGGTGACCTGCTGTTCGCCGGGATCGATCAAGGACGCCGAAAGGTACAGCTCGTCCGGTTCGCGCCGGACGCGGCGAATGTCGATGACGAGTCGAATCGCGGCGGCTGGTTCGATGCGAACGGCCAGACCGAACGCCGCGCCGTTTCTGGCATGCCGGTCACCGGCCGGATCACGTCGAACTACGGCATGCGGTTCCACCCGCTGCTGGGCTTCACCCGCATGCACAAAGGCCTCGACATTGGCGCACCGTACGGATCGCCGATCCACGCGATGACCGATGGCGTCGTAGCATTCGCCGGGCGGACCGGCGGCTATGGCAATTTCGTCAAGCTCGTTCACGGCGGCGGGATGGCCAGCGGATACGGCCATATGAGCCGGATCGCGGTATCGTCGGGCACGCGGGTCCGGCAGGGCCAGGTGATCGGCTATGTCGGATCGACCGGCATGTCGACTGGCCCGCATCTGCACTGGGAAGTGTGGAAGAACGGCGCGGCGATCAACCCGCGCTCGGTCTCGTTCGCAAGCGTCGCGCAACTGTCGGGGGAGAAACTACGCGCGTTCAAGGCAAGGGTCGCCCAGCTGCTGGCAATACGGGTCGGCGTCTAACCATCTGATGAACGTCGACGCGATGCGCGACGGCGGCATCGACGGAATTTGTTGTTGGTTGCCCATTGTGAACCGTGCGCTCGTCATCAACGTGAGGAACGGCTATTCTTCGTGCGAATGGCTCATTGCATTGGGCGACATTGCTCGGAGGATGCGTGGCGAACTCTTTTCTTCACGGCACTGTCCATACCGCCAGCGACGATCTCCAGTCGGCGATCTGCTCCAATCCAAGCCTCTTTGCACTGTGGCAGAGGCTGACGCCGCTCGGCCGGAACGAGTACATCTGCTGGATAGAGGACGCGAAACAGCCGAAAACGCGACAGCGCCGCATAGAGCGTACGGGTCAGGAACTGTTCGAGGGCAAGAAGCGCCCCTGTTGCTGGGCGGGCTGCATTCACCGTACCGACAAGGCTCCGAGCCGATGGCAGCAGGCCGTCCTGATCGACCGAAAAACAAAGACCGGCATGTGATCACGTGCACGATCAGATCCCCTCTTTTACCGGAATACAGCTAGCGACGGGTTATGCTTGTCGATCCCTGCACTGACCGATCGCACCTATTTGCCTTGTGCTCGCCAGCGCTGGATCGTGCGGCCGATGATCTGGTCCTCGCCGCCGACGTCGCGCCACAGTTCGGAGAATAGCGGATCGCCCGAGGCGGGGCGTTTCTCCTCCTCCAATCCGTCGAAGCTTACACGGATCGGGATCGTCACGCCTTCGCCGCAGATGATGCATTCGCGATTACGTAGTGCAGGAATGGAGTCGAGAAACCCTCGCGCACCCTCGGGCATCGCCGCACGGACGAAGGCCTGGTCGCGGTCGTTATTGAGGCGCATCGCGATGATCGTGCCGCATTGCGACAGCACGCCCTCCGCGAGATCCGACGGGCGCTGCGTGATGAGGCCCAGCGACACGCCGTATTTGCGGCCTTCCTTGGCGATTCGGCCGAGGATCCGACCAACCGAACTGTTCGCCTCCTGCCCCGCTGGGATGTAGCGATGCGCCTCCTCGCAGACGAGCAGGATCGGCCGCTGCGGTTCGTTGCGCGACCAGATCGCGAAGTCGAACGTCATCCGCGCGAGCACCGCAACCACCACCGAGGTGATATCCGACGGTACGCCAGAGACGTCGATGATCGAGATCGGCTTGCCGTCGCCGGGCAGGCGGAAGATGCGCGCGAGGAAGCTTGCCATCGTGTCGGCGACGAGCATGCCGGAGAACATGAAGCCGTAGCGCGGATCGGCCTTGATCTCGTCGATCTTGGACTTGAGCCGAAGATAGGGCGCGGTGTCGCCGGCGCGGTCCATCTTGCCCATCTCTGCGCTGATGATCGTCGTCAGATCGCTGAGCATATACGGGATCGGCGCGTCGACGGTGAGCTTTGCGATCTCCTGCCCCAGACGGCTTTTCGCCTTCGCCGCGAGCAGGCATTTGGCGAGGATGTCCGCATCGAACTGCCGCGCGGAGCCGCTGCTGGTCAGGAAGACCTCGCAATGCTCCTCGAAGTTCATCAGCCAATACGGCATCTGCAGGTTCGAAACGTCGTAGATCGCCCCGTTCGATTTGAACGCTGCGGCATATTCGCCATGCGGGTCGATCATCACGATATGCCCCTGCGGCGCGAGTTCGCAGATGCGGTGCAGGATCAGCGCGGCGCTGGTCGACTTGCCCGTGCCGGTCGACCCGACGAGCGCGAAATGCTTGCCGAGCATCGCGTCGACGTACAGCGCGGCGGGGATATCGGTGGTTGGATAAACCGTGCCGATCGTGATGTTCGCACGGTCGTCGGCGGCATAGACCTGCTGCAAGTCAGCAGTGGTGATCGGGAACACCTCGCAGCCGGGCATCGGATAGCGCGTCACGCCGCGGCGGAACCGGTAGAGCTTGCCGGTAAGTTTGTCCTCGTCGCCTTCCCCCAGATAGTCGATCTCCGCGGCGACGCAGGTGCCCGCGGCATCCTCCAGCTTGAGCGAGCGAATGTTGGCGACCAGCCATGTCGCGCCGACGCGCATCTTGATCTGGCTGCCGACTTGTCCGGCCGCTGCGACGACCGGATCGGCATCGTCATGCAGCACCGCGATCGCAGCGCGATCGAGCAGGATGCGGCTGCTCGATCCGGCGATCGCGAAGACGACGCCGACAGGTGCCGCCGCGGCGCCGGCGCCAGCGAATCCGCCCGTCAGGGGTGCCGCGCGCAAGAATGCGCCAGGTCCCGGCATGTCGCTCATTGCCGCAAAGTCTCCAGTCATTTCGGACCGACCCTGCCGCGATAATTGTAAATATCCGATGACGACGGTGTTGAACTTGCTGAGAAAACCGGCGCGTTGGTACGCGTTTAGTCGCTGAGACGCGCTAAACCCTGCGCGCGATCCAGCCCGCTGCCCAGCCGAGGAACACCGACAGCGCAACCGCGACCAGCCCGTACGTTACCGACGAGCGATCCGCGGCGCGCGCGACGAATCGCTCGAAACCCGATTTGCGAATGTCGATGTCGCGTACTGCGGCCGCCAGAACGCGGCCGTCGCGGATCAGGAAGGTCTCCGCAGTAAACCGGCCGACGGGCACGCGGGCGGGTATGGACACGCGCGCACGGTAGAGCACGCCGTCGGTGATCTCGACAGCACGCGGCGCCTCGTAATACAGGCCGGCGCGGCGCTTGAGGTCGACGAGCCCTTTCTGGAAGCGGTCCTGGATCGGCGCCGGCGCGCTCGACGCCGGCGACAATTGCAGGCTGTCGAGGCCGAGCTCGTAGATCGCGCGCGTCCGGTCGTCGACGAGGCGGTCGATCGGTTTTGACGAGGCGATCGCGTAGAAACTGGGGGCGGAGCGGTATCTGAGGCGCGCGGCGTTGACCCAGATGCCGGCGACCTTCTCCTTCTCGCGCATCAGGATCGACTGGGTCGGCCCCTTGACGACGACGACGATGTCGGTGGGTTGCTCACCGGTCGGCAGGCGCCCGCCGGGATAGAGAATTGCGCCGAACAGCAGCAGTTCGGCACCGGTGAAGCTGTAGGCGATCTCGATATTGCGTTGCGACACGTCGGGGACGAGCACGGGCTTGGCCTGCGCCATCAGCAATGGCGTCAGCGCCAGAAGCGGCCACGGCTTCATGTCCCGGCCGTCACGACAGCGTGACCGAGAAGATCTCCTCGGGACGCCAGACCAAGCCCAGCAGGATGCGTGCGCCGACCAGCAGCACCATGACCGCGAGCCCGAGGCGGAGATATTCAGGGCGGAACTTGGTCGCGAACCGCGCGCCGACCTGCGCCCCCACCACCGAGCCGAGCAGGAGCAACGCCGCCAGCACGATGTCGACGGCCTTGGTGGTGGTCGCGTGGACCATCGTTGCCACCGCCGTCACGAACAGCGTCTGGAACAGCGACGTCCCGACCACGACCGACGTCGCCATGCCCAGCAGGTAGATCATCGCGGGGACGAGAATAAAGCCACCGCCGATGCCGAGCAGGATCGTCAGGATGCCGGTAAAGAACCCCAGCAACAGCGGTGCGAGCGGCGAGATATAGAGCCCCGACGCGTAGAAGCGCGTCCTGAGCGGTAGCGCGGCGACGAGCGGGTGATGGCGACGCTTGCGCGCCTTGGGAGGGCGTCCAGTGCGCGCGCGGCCGATCGTGCCGATCGATTCCTTCGCCATCAGGCCACCGATCGATCCGAGCATGACGACGTAGACGATGGCGATCACCGTATCGATCTGGCCGCTCTGCTGGAGTAATCGGAACAGCCACGCACCAAAGAACGAACCCAAGATACCGCCCGCGACAAGAACGCCGCCCATCTTGGTATCGACGCCCTTGCGCCGGAAATGCGCGAACACGCCGGAGACGCTCGCGCCGGTCACCTGGCTCGCGGACGAGGCGGCGGCGACGGTCGGCGGGATGCCGTAGACGATCAGCAACGGCGTCGTCAGGAAGCCGCCGCCGACGCCGAACATCCCCGACAACAGTCCGACTCCCCCGCCGAGCAGGATGATGACGAGCGCGTTGACCGACAGGTTCGCGACGGGAAGATACAGATCCACGACGGCTGCGTTACACCGGATTGCGCGGGCGGGGCTAGGCTCGACCGCTTAGAAGTCGCTACCGATCGACAGGGCCGGTCCGGAGCCCGGACGCGCGCCACCGGCGATGTGTTCGCGCCAGTCGAGTGTCAGGCGGATCGTCTTGCGGGCGACCGGCAGCGCGGCGACGAGCGAAGGTCCGATATCGAAGCGTTCGGCGTCGCGTTGCGCACTTCCCCAGGCGCCAACGCCAATGTCTACGGTCGCGCCGGCAAGCTTTCCCAGCGGATGCGTGAGTCGTGCGGAGGCGTCGACGAAACCTTCGATTCCGTCACGCGCAATCCCGCCGGCCTGGCCGTATGCTTCCAGACGGAGGCCGCGTGCGACGTCGGCCGGACCATAGCCGGCAATTACGCCGACCGTCGGTCCGCCACGTCCGCCATCGAGCGCGAACCGCTGCTCGGCGACGAGGCGGATCGGCAAGCGCGTCGGTTGCCATTCGATCCCGAGTGCGGCCTCGCGTCCGGCGCCTTTGAGCGGCGTGGCGATGCGCGCCACCAGCGCGACCTTGCGACGGCTGCCGAGCGCATAGGCTAGTCGCAAACCGCCCTGCGACGCGCCGAGTTGCCCGCCCGACACCGTACCGGCGGGACCACCACGCGCGAGCAGCCATGCGCTTCCGCTGAGACGACCCGGTCCTCGGAGGACCAAGGGCGGCGCTACCGGTGACGGAATGAGGTATGTCCGAGGCTCTGCGACGGCCCGCCAATCGGGAAGAACGCGCGCTACGGGGCGTGGCGGCGCAATCGTCGGTGCCTGCCATGGTCGACCCTTGGCGGAAATCGGCGATGCGACAGCGACGCGTGGCATGGTCAACACCCGCGGAGGCACGCGGGGTCGCCCGAGAATTGCTGCGGCGACTTGCGGCACGAGCACTTCGATTACCCGTGGGATCATGTCCGACGGTGGAAGCGAGGCGACTTCCGGCAACAGCAACGCCACGCGGACCATTACCCATCCGCCCAACGCCAATGCGAGAAAGCGCAGCGGGCGGCCGACGCTCATCGTACCGCGGCGGCGAGGCCTGGATGGTTAATGCTGTCAGTGATGACGTCGATGGGCAGCGCGTCAGGAAACTCGTGCTGTGTCTTGTCCCAGACCGGCGCCGCGCCGCGCAGCATGCCGATATAGACGATCACCGCGCGCGGTGCGGCGATCAGCGAGACGAGGTTGCCCACGAGAAACCGCGGCAGCGCCCAGATCGCCTCGCGCATGCCATAACTACGTCCCGTGAATATCATCCGCACGATCAACCGCCACACCAGCAACGCGCCATTGGCGACGAGCAGCCAGAACGCGATCGGGTAAGCGCCGTTCGCGTAGGGTGACGCCCCACCGGCTTGGCCATGCGCCAGCAGCGACAACACCCATATCGGCACCGCAAGATAGCCGACCGCTAGGATCACGACGGCCAGCGGCGCGCGCCGATCGCGCATTCGCATCCAGTGATCGGCGATCGCGCGGGGCTGCCCCCAGCCGGTACGATCCCAGCCCGCGAGTGCAATACCCATCATCCACCGCGTTTTCTGGCGGACCGAGCCGCCGAGCGTGCATGGGAAATACGCGCGTACCGCGACCACCGTCCCAGCGTCGTCCGCCGCAACGCGCGCAAAGATGCCGCGAGCGCCTAGCTCTGCGAGTCGCAAGCCCAGCTCGTATTATCCCGCGCGCATAGTAATCTCGATTTGAGCGGGATCTTGCGATGTTGCGCGCCGACCGTTGCGACGTAGCAAACCATATAACTTTGAGTGCCTGATCCAACGTTTAACGAGCCTAAACGTTCGTCGATATGGAGCACTCAGTCATTGCCCTGGGTGTGACATTCTGCGAATCAGCCCGGGCGACGCGGTAAATCCCGCTCGCGGGGCGTCGTAACCCCACTGCTACGTCGATCTGGTCGAGTTTCTCGGCCGGGTGGCCGACGCGTATGTCCAGGGTTCTGCCTAAAAGCGGCGGCGCCTTGCGCGACGTGCAGGGTTACGAACGCCCGGCTTTGGCCGGGCTCGCCTCTTATCGGAGCGGAGGCGGGAATGCATCTTAGAGGAAATTTACGAGCAACTGAGCGGCAGAAGGAAGCCGTCGAACTGCTAGTAGCGGTTTTAACTGCCTATGGGCGCGAGACAACAACTTCGCAAATTTCGCCAATCACGCCAATTGGACGCTCCGTGTTTCGAGCACTTGCGGAACGAAAAGGGGCATTTTTCCGTCCTGTTCCGTTTGGCCGGGATGAGCTTGCTACGCTTGCATGCTCTTCCAAAAGCGCGGTGAGCGCCGCTATTCGACAACTCACCGCTAATGGATTTTTGGTTGTCACCGGACCAAGGACAGCGCCAATGGCGAAGCTGCAATTTCCTCAATCTGCCGTCGACGATTTCATGTCACGAGAAAAACGGAAAGCCGATCAAGCGCGCAAACACGGCTATAATGGTCCGCTTTGGGATTTTGGGATCGATGAGGCGAAGAGTGTTCTCGATGAAGAGTGAAGGCATATCCGGCGCAGCGTGGTCCGCGCGTTGCCGCTCCCCGTGCTAGCCGGCGGCTAAGCCGCTTTTTAGATCCACTATTAGATCTGATCGAGAGTCCAGCGACCGGAGCTATGATGCAGTATTACGGACTGAGCGTTGCTGATGGCAGGTGCTTCACCCTTTCGCCAAAAGCCTCTCATCTTGCTTTGGTCATCTACGTCGGGCGCCGCAACGACTGCACGAACCGCCTGAATAAATTGGCCGTGACTGAAGAGAAGGACAATCGACCGTTCCGGCAGATCAGCGAGCCGATTGAGTGCCACCTCGGCTCGCCGTAGCAACGTAGCGAAGCTTTCTGCTCCCGGACCGTCACAGTGCGCGGGATCGAGCTCACTCCAGTACCGTTCGAGATATGGCATACGCTCGACGCTGCGGGTGCCATTCCAGCGAGACGGCTCCAGATACGTGAATTCTTCGATTGGCCAGACCTGTACCGGCACGTCCGGAAATCTTGCAATCGTCGCCGCCGCTGTTTGCTGCGTTCGGCGATATGGCGAGGTCACAATCAAAGAAGGAGCATCTGCCCATGAAGCGGCAAGCCCAAGTGCTTGTTGGCGACCCAATTCCGTAAGCTCGATATCTGCGAGATCGTGACACGGGATTCCTGCATTACCCGTACTTTGACCGTGCCGCACAAATATTGCTGTTGTCATCTTACCTCGCCGTGACCGTTTTCACTGAACAGAAGTCTGATATTGTGAATAGATCGATATATTTTGGGCGCTTCAAGAGCGCAGTTTTAGCGAGTCGCAGTGAAGCAGTACAATCACAACTAGCCCGGGTACGAGCGCGGATATAAAAAGATAATTTCGGATGGGCTCCTGCATCAACGCTCCCATGGCTCCGGATGCTATAAAAAGCGCGTCTGAAAGTATTAACGTTGCAACAATCAACGGCCAATTTGGCCTCCGAAATTTTCCTGATCTTGCACGAGCAACTCCATCGCGAAGTTCTTGCTCAAATTGATTGGAAAGTTTGGCGTCGGAGTCAGATCGCTTCAAAAGGGCCTCCTGTGGATAATGCATGAAAGGCATCACGAACGCGCTCCTTCGCGGCCGCTTCCGCGCTTTCCGGTTCTCGCGCGATCAGATCGGCGAAGTTGCGTAGGACTTCTTCTGGGAGGGTCAATCTAGCGCGCTTAGCCAGTCTCCTCACCTCACCGCAAAGACGGTCGCGTCGGTCAGGCGGACTCAAGGAAACTTGTCGAAGAGGGATCAAACCTGGACCAGAGAGAACCCACTCTGGATCAATATCGAACGCCTGTCGCACCGCCGCTAACGCCCAAACAGGAGGCAAATTTGTCGCGTTTTCCCACGACAGGACTTGGCGCCGGGAATAGCCAATACGGTCAGCAAACTGCTGCTGAGTAAGGCCCGCATGCTCTCGGGCAAGTCGCAACCGGCGAGCCAATCCCTGCGTGTCGCGCGCCTCCTTCTCGTTTTCGGTTGCCGCAGCGACTAACGACATTTATCACCTTGTAGTTGAGACTTATCGTACATACCAGATCGGTCTCATGATGTGGAGCACAACATGATCGATGAGAAGCGCCATGCTCGCATTAAGGCGGCTCTCCAACTTAAAGGAAGTAGCCTGAGTGCTGTTGCTCGCGATCTAAACGTGACGGCCACCACCGTCTCAACCGTAAGCAGAGGTTTTCGGAGGTCCCGCCGAATCGAGTCAAGAATCGCGACCGAGCTTGGCTGCAAGCCAGAGGACCTCTGGCCTGAGAGATACAAAGCGATTGTGAGGGAGGCGCCTATCAAAGCGAGCTAAATCGCAACCGCTTTCAATGGTCGATCCAAAATTCGCGCGACAGAGAAAAGGCTCAGCTTTGCCGGGCTGAGCCTCTTCAAGATTGGTATCATCCCGAAATCAATCTCCTCGTGTGCAGACGTGCTGTCAAGCGGTGAGGTCTCGCCGATGACGACGTGCGTCCTGCCTTCGCGCACGACGTTCGCAGCAATGGGGAGCCGATACGATGGATAATGCAAAAACTTTTCGCAACGCGGGAGAACGCGACAGCAAACAATTGTTCTCGTCACGTGACGCTTTTGCAAAGATGTGCCAATTAGTCGAAAGCTACCGCCAATATATAGACTTCACAAATGTCCGTAAAGCTGCCGACGTAATCAAGATTTTAGTATTAGCTGGCGGCTGCCCCGGAGCATATCCGGAGTATCTAGGCGTGATAAATCATTTTCTCAGATACCTTAGATCTAAAAGAATAGCACTACAGTCTGTATGCGTGGATGACATACGAGGATTCTGGGAGCACAAATGTACGACAACATGCTATCCATCTTACGCGGTAAGAGGACGCCCTAAATTCATAGCGGTTTCAAGGTTTATCTTATTTCTACAGTATCAGGGAGTTATGTTAACGACCAGCTGCGATACGAACGACGCTCAGATTTGCATCAAATTTAGGGACACCATAGAACGCCTTGGCGTCGGGACAGAACGCGCAAATACGCAGGCTCGACAATCTCTGCACTTTTTAATCTGGCTTCGGCTGCACTGTATCTCGCCGGGGGCTATCAACAATCAAGTCTTGGATGATTTTTCGGTTCACGACTGCCGCTGCGGGCTACACATGCGATCGGGGCGCACGGACGGACGAGCTAAAGCCCAGCGTCGAATTGCCGTACAGCGATTTTTACGGTTCCTGGCGAACCAGAACCCTGTCTTTCTCGACGACGTTTTTATAAGAGACAAAAAGCCGCTGAAGCTCACCCCCTCAGCCTTGCGCTATCAAGCATGGCTGGTCGATCATAGAGGCCTTCAGCCGAGAACAGTGTATTGGTATGTCATCGACCTAATGCGGTGGCTTCCACAGCTTGGTGAGGACGCATCTGCCTACAGCGCGGAAGGTTTACGCACGCTAGCGATGTCGGTGTTCGGGCATAGCAGTCCAGCTATGCAAAGCCGTTTCATTAAATCAATAAAGAGTTACGTTAGATTCCGGGCATTCGAGGGACATTGCAGCTTATCTCTCATGGATGCTCTTATTTCGCGGCCGTCCTATCGCCTATCCACTGTACCTAGGCGACTTGACATAACAACGGTCAACAGAGTCATTGATAGCTGCGATTTGAATACGTCAAGAGGTGTTCGAGAGCGGGCCATATTGATCTTGCTCGCCCAGCTAGGTCTTCGGGCGGTGGAGGTATGGCGACTCCGGCTCGAAGATTTTGAGTGGTCTCAAGCGAGGCTACGGATCAAAGGAAAGGGCGGAAGGGGTGCATTTGTCCCCCTCACGCAGGATGCGGGGGACGCGGTGCTGGATTACCTTGATCGCGCGCGCCCTCTCTCCGACTCAAATGCTCTTTTTCTGCGAAGCCGTCGCCCATACACTTCGCTCGGCAGGGCAGGAGAAATATCTAGCATTGCGTGTTTTGCGCTAGCCAGGTGTGGCCACAAAGGTGGTGCGCATGTTTTTCGCCATAGTCTGGCGACGGAACTGCTGAGAGATGGCCGTAGCCTCGAGGATATCGCTACCGTTCTGCGGCACCGATCCGTCAGCTCGACGATGATATACGCTAAAGTCGACGAGCCAATGCTCAGGCGTCTTGCAGAACCCTGGATGGGTGAGCAGCTATGATCGAACCTGTTCGAAAATATTTGAGATATCGCAAAGCCCTAGGATATCAGGATATCGATCTTTGTCGCGAGCTTCCCGATTTTGCCCGGTTTGCTGCTAATAGAGGAGCCATTTATCTACGCAACGATGACGCGATTGCATGGGTGAGCGAAAGGGGTACACTCGCTCGAAGATATAGGCTTCTTGCTTCCATTCGGCGGCTCGGCCTCTTCCTCTACGCGGAGGATGAACGCCACGAAGTGATTTCAGAAGAACAAGCTCGCCCGGTCCGGTGCGTCAGAAGGCCTACACCCTATATCTACACTGACGGGGAAATACGCCATCTGCTCGCAGAGTTAGGTTCGCTGCCATTTCGCCACAGATATGATGCTGAAACCTACAAGCACCTCGTTGGGCTCATTGCCGCAACTGGACTAAGAATTAGCGAAGCTCGCTCGATTCTTACACAAGACTTCGTGGAAGACCAAATACTGATCCGAAGGGGGAAGTTCGGCAAGGATAGGATCGTTCACATTCATATGAGCACGGCAAAAGCGCTGAGGTCATACCTATCATGTCGTCCCCAGGGCCTAAGTGACGAACGGCTTTTTGTCATTCATACCAGCCGGTCGCCATCGGCTCAGTCAATCCAAGCCATGTTTCGGCAATGCACAAACAACCTCAATTTAACTAGTCGAAACGGCAGCAGTTTGCCGAGAATCCATGATCTCCGGCACACTTTTGCGATCAAAGCATTGGCTGCCTGTGGAACGGACCGCAAAGATATCTCCAATCACATTGTCGCCCTTTCGACCTATATGGGGCACGTCAGCGTAGCGAGCACGTATTGGTACTTGGAGATCTCAACCGAAACAAAAGAAGACATGGCCTTGGCAATCGAGGAGGTGCTCGATGCTTAAATTGGCCCAACACGAATTAGCGCCAGTTCTCTCCCGATATCTGAATGAACATATCGTCCGCGATCGCGGACTTAGCCAGCTGACGCGATCGAGCTATGCGCACACCTTCATTTTGCTAGTTCGCTACATCACTAACGCAACCCGAACGCCAATCGACCGGCTACAGTTGGAAGATATAACTGCGGATATTGTGCTCAGTTTTCTAGATGATCTTGAAAAGACTAGAAAAAACTCAAGTCGATCTCGTAATTTGCGGTTAGCAGCAATCCGATCATTCTTCCGATACGTACAGATGAAGATCCCCGCAGCACTGGATCAAGCGGCTCGCATACGGGCGCTGGGAGCGAAAAGGACGGCGGTCCCAGTAGTTGATTGGTTATCGCTGGAGGAGGTTAAGAGCATCTTGAAACTCCCAGATATGGCTCGGCATGAGGGTATCAGGGACCGAGCAATGCTAAGCCTTACCTATATATGCGGCCTCCGCGTTTCGGAGGTTCTCGCAATTTCTATCCGCGACTTAAATCTCGGACCGAAGCCAACAATACACGTAATGGGCAAGGGACGACGGGCGAGAGTAATGCCTTTGGGACCGGAGACAGTGAAACTCTTACGTGCTTGGACCTTTGCGCGGCCCAATGCTCCTTACGATCACGTTTTTCTCAATCGGCACGGTCAACCTCTTACGCGAGATGGCTTCGCGGCTCGCCTTACAAAATATGTTCAAATTGCTTCGAAGTCGATGCCGAGCCTTATGTCCAAAAAGGTCACCCCTCATGTGCTACGCCACAGCTGCGCCATGCATATGCTCAAAGCAACCCGTGACATAAGGAAGGTGGCTCTGTGGCTAGGGCATGCTTCGATCCAGTCCACCGAGATATATCTTCATGCGGACCCGGAAGAGAAACTGGAGATCCTAACATCCCACGGAGGGCTAGGCATCAAGGCGGGCAATTTCACATCTCGCGCTTCCGACGTGATGAGTATGCTTCAGGCCGCACGAAAGCCTGACAATTGACCGCGCCTGGACTGCGGATCGGCTTGAGGTCGGAGATTGTCGACCGCGCCAATCACGTCGTCATTCTCGGAAAAGCTTGCATCGTAAAGGACGTCGGCGGTCGTCCTGTGCGATGCCAGCCCGCCGCCTTCGCGCGATATGTACATGATCCCCTCGTTCGTTGGCTCGTTCCAGTCGAAGCCGAGGCCGCCGAGCACGACTTCGGTTAACGCCTCGAACGGCGCCGCGATCGGCTGGTCGGATTCCGCATCGCAAAGAGCTGCAGGCTTCGCTCTAGACATGTCTGGCAATCCACTCGGCGAGATAGAAATCGGTCACGCACGCGGAGCAGACATGATCGTCGGAGTCGCCTTGCGCGCGCTCCTCCATACTAGCGGAATAGCCACACTCTGAAGCTGCGTTCGGGGCGGCTAACTCAGGGTCTTAAACCAGCCACTGTTTCGGCTGCTGGTTTGTGAAGCGGGTTCGTCAAGGCAATGGCGTCACGCGTCACGTTGACGAGCGAGCGCTTCTTAGGTCGGTGCGTTGTCAATCAGCGCTAGCAGATCCTTCGCGATAGCCGGCCAAGGCTGCGCCAAATTGATCGTGGCGATCGTGATTGGGTGACCTTGGATGCGGTAGGTTTCACGCAGTGACGTGCCGTTGAGTGGGTAAAGCAGCATCCCCTCACAGCCCGCAAACAGCGGATCAGCGGCGGCATTCTTCAGATAGGCGAACAGCTGGTACAAGTTGCCCGACTGGAAGCTTTCATTACCGTACTGACTGCGTTGCAGCGCGTTGGCATAGTATTTTGTGTCGATGATCAGCCGCCGCTTTGCGCTCTTCAGATAGATATCTGTGACCATGTTCGGTATCCTGCCTGCACCCGTAACTGCCGTCGGCTTACCGTCCCACTGGATGGATAGCGGCAAGACGGCAAAGTCTGACTGCTCGGCCCGATAGAAATTACGCACGAAATCCTGAAAAACGTAGGCCATCTTCCTCTCGTCACGCAGGACATCGGTAAAGGCGAAGCCGCGGCCTTGAATGTCAGGCAACAAGCAGTCGAACGCGAGCTCAGCTACCCTGAGAAGCAGATCGTAATAGGCATTGTTGCGGTGCAGCTTGACGCGCGCAAAAGCAGTGCGCTCGAGCCAAATGTCCGACACCTCCGGCATACTCTGCGCCGTGCGCGCGAGATCAACGGCCAGCGCTGCATCGATCGTTTGCGCACGCGCGAGCCGCCGCAGCGAAGCCTTGATAATCTGATTGTGGAGCAGGTCGTGGCTAAGCTCGTCGAACTCGCAGACCAGCCGCCGAACGCTACGCGCTTGAAGACGTAGCGATGCGCCTAATTCAATACGCCCGCGGACCGTCGCGATCTCGTCGGAGACGTCTTGATAGTTTCGATCCAGCCCACGTCGCAGCAGCATTCGGGTGCCGTGTAACAGTACGCGGCCTAGAAGATTCGGCAAGTCGGGGCTACTACTCCCCCCAATCGAAATCGACTGGGCTTCCTCAAACCGGTTCCAGGCGTAGCAGAACAGGTAATAAACGTTTTCGATCGGTATCACAGGCGCGCGCTCAGGGCAGTTTCAGCAGCTGTTCGGCCCATTGGTCGGCCTTGGCGGGTGCGTCAAACCAATACTCGCGCAGTAGTGGTGCGATTTCTGTGCGAATGACTCGCACGTACCAGTTCGCTTCGTCCTCGCCAGCATTCGGACCGGCACAGAAGAAGCTATGCCCGATCGCGAAGCCCGGACCCAGGTTCGCTACATCGCCAATGATCTCGGCGTTCAATACGCCTATCCTCTCGACGAGAATTGTGATCAGTCCGTCGGACACGCCCGCATTGGCGAGCTGTTGACGAAATTTTGGTGATGCAAGATTGGCCCGTACGTCAACGAAGCCAAAGCGCCGGCGCAAGGCGTAATCGACTACCGCCAGCGAGCGGTCGGCAGTATTCATTAGCCCGAGTAAGTAGACGTTGCTGGGAACATAAAATGGTGCCCGCCCCGACGCGAGCGGCATGGCCCAATCGGCGTCGCGTTTGTCGGGCTCGATCAGCAGCATAAGCTCTCCGAGGATCTTGCTCAGATTGCCGCGGTTGATCTCGTCAATTACAAATACATAGGTTCGCTCGGGGTCGCCCTCAGCCTGCCGGCAAAACTCGACAAACTTTCCTGGCTTGAGGGCAAAGCCAGTCTCGGTCGGCCGAAATCCCTCGACGAAATCCTCATACGCGTATGACTGATGGAACTGCACAAACCGGAGCCGGTCCCGATCTTTGACCCCCATCAATGCAAACGCTAGCCGCTGCGCTGCGTACGACTTCCCGACGCCGGGCGGCCCCTGGAGGATGATGTTCTTCTTCGCCCGCCAGAGCAGCATGATGTCTTCAGCTTGGCTGCGTTCCAGAAACAGCGTGTCGAGCGCATCGTCGAGCGTATAGCGCGGCGGCTGATTCGTTCTTTGGTCTGGGAGCTGGTGATCAACGTACGGCAGATTTTTGCCAACAAAGGTTTGGTACGCACGATTGAGGATCGACAGCAAACTGGGCGTTGCCTCGGTTAGGTAGGTCCCTTGATTGAGCTCAAGCTTTCGATTGAAGAAGAGCCCTCTCGCTCCACTTTCGACGAGCTCCTTAAGTTCCGAAGTGAACGGTTCGGCCGATAAAAATTCGGACCGCGGCAGTGGCGGGTCAAGTTTCTTGTGATCTTGCAACTGAATACGGTAGCCGGGCTGATCGGCCCATTCGGTATTCGCGACCCCGGTGAAGCTGTCGTCGGCCGCGGCCGCAACAACTGACACGTCCGTGATCGCTTTGTTGTCGGTCAGGTGGAACACGATATCGCCCTCCCGAACCTGCGCCATCGCTCCATAAATCTGCCGGCCGTCCTTAGAGGTCTGTGGTGACCAAAGCGCCCGACCCAAGGCGTGGTCGCCGTCCATCCGATCCGCTCGCCCGGAAACTAAGGTCTTCTCTATCCAATATCGCCGGCCGCTTTCTACCGTCGTGGCGCCGTTCACATTACGCTGTTCGGACGCGTCGATGTCAGTCTCATCGTCATACCGAGGCCAAAGGCCTGCCCGCGGTGGAATTGGAGGTAGCCAGTTGGAGATCGCATGACGCTTCTCATCCAGCAATATTAGAAAGGCGGCCTCGCCCGCTTGGTTACACTCAAACGCGCCTTGCAGGCCGAGCTCGCCTGACGAATGTGTGAAACGGATACGCGCCGGAGCCGCATCAAAGCTCGCGAGTGTTGCTAGTGCGCGATGCGCGTTGCTGTCCTTCCGGCCAAATCGAATTTGCGGGATACCAGTGCGGTACCAGTCGATGCCGAGATCATGGACTGCGCGAGCCATCGCGCAAAAGCTCGATGTTTGTTCATCTGTCCAGTTGACACGTCGCGTCCTGAAATATTCGCAGCTATCGAACAGCCGGAGGAGCTCGACGTCAGACATGGCCGAGCCGCCGAGCTCATAAGTGAACGTTGTCGTACTGCTCGCCACCGGACCTTTCATCACGGGCGCGGCCACGCTTGCCAGCTCCTGAAATTTGCGTCCGTTCAGTGCCTGGCAAACATTCGCATGCGCAGCAGTGAGGCCGAGGCGGTCATGCACATCACGAGCGACAATCGTCACCGAGCTTAGCCCTTCAGCTCGGGCAGGAGTGATGAAAGCGTCTAGCGCAAGCGCTCGAATTCGATCTGCGTCAGCTTCCACTCTTTTTCCTCCCGCTAAACTGTGATGATCCCAGCCGAAACGCCTCGAGCGTGCAAGCCTGAACTACTGCGACTGGGCGGGTAGCGGAGTGGCAGCTTAGGGGGTGGTCCAACGCAGTATGCGAATGCTCCGTAAGCCGACGTTCTTTCAGGTAGGATGGCACGTCGGCAACTCGGCCGATTGCAGCCTGGCAGCTTCCGGGGCGCCACATCGCGCGAAGAGGACATTGGCTTTGCTCGCTGACCGAGCCGCTAAGACCCACGCGCGAAAGCTCGCGAGCATTGCGAGATAGCTCAGCGCACCTTTGCAGTCTCGATATCGCCTGGCTAGATCAGTTCCTCAGACCGGTGATCCCTATGGCGGTTGTGACCTGAGCATGATGAGGAAGTCGGCAGTTTGAGCATCGCGATCGTTGGCCCCGAGAAGTACAAGTTCCAAGATTTGGTCTGCCTCGACCTAGGGCTGTCGCTCGGCGTGTCCGGGCTGCAATCGATGGTGCCGGAGCCCTCCGGCGGAGAAGACACCGTGTTCGAATGGAGCGGAGCACGGGCGACCCGCGTGCTCGAAGTCCAGGTCAAGGGAACGCTGGAGGACTTCACGCTCGGCGGATTGGCCGAGTATCTGACACATTATCCGGACCGGAAGGCGACCGGCTCCCTGCTCGAACGACTGGCTGACGATACCGACCGCTCGGTTCTATTCGTGACGTCAGGTCGGCTTACCGATCCGTTGAGGAGATTTAGGGTCCAGCCGGGTCTCGAACAGCCCCCGAAGGGTCATACCGTTGGCCACGCAGAATTGGGCGACTTTGTTACGGAGTTGACGCTACTCGGCGCAGGAACGCCGACGTCGGCATTGGATGCGAAACGTCGCGCCGACATCGCCAAGCTTGCGGCGCTGTCGTCGACGAAGCTGCGCAGCGCGCTGTCGCGCGTCTTCGTCGTCGCCGAAGAGATTCAGGCAACCGTCGAGACGCGGCTGCACGATCGTCTGCGTGCGATGCGTTTCGACACGCTCTCGCTTCGCGGGACCATTGCCGCGCTGACCGACGTGCTCGACGCGGCGAAGAAATCGCAAGCCAACGTCCTCAAGACGCTCTGTCGTCGCCTCGACGAGCTGGCGCCCGCCGCAGTCGCACCGGCCGATTACGTTGCACTCGGTCTCGAAGCGAATCTGCTCGACAGGGTTCGAAGCGACGGTGTCTTGTTGCTCACCGGGCCGCCCCGGGCCGGAAAGAGCTGGACCCAACGCGCCTTGGGCGGGGCGCTTCAGAGCGCCGGCTACGAGGTTCGACAGGGGGCCAGCGTCGAAGAGGCCGACCGTTTCCTGACCGATGCATCGGGGGGCGAGCGGCTGTATCTGCTCGACGATCCGTTCGGGTCTCGCGAGGCGAACGAAAAGGCCTCGTCGTATTTTGCCGATCTCCGCCGGCTCGTTGAACGGCTCCGTCGAGACAGACGACTGATCGTCGCCCAGGTCGATCATGTACTCTATGAGATCTGCCGCTCGTCGGTGCTGTCGAAATGTTCGTTGGGAACGCACAGCTGGACGCCGGTGCAGCCATTGGCCGCCGACAAGGCCACCGAAATATGGACGAGCGCCGCGTCCGAGATGTCGCTTCCCGCGTGCACGATCGCCCGCGTCGAATCCTTGATCGCGAGCGACGATCGCCTTCGCAGTCCGGGTGCGCTGACCTACCTCGCCCACGCGTTACCGGACTTGCCGGATACGATCGGCGATGAAGCCATTGCAGTTTTCGCGCATAGCGATGCCTCCGATTTCGCGCGCATCCTCGTGACCAAGAATCAAGCCGTTGAACCGATGCTGGCGACGGCGGCGATCGCCACGCGGCCTGATCGAGGCGCGTCCCGAAGCGAGCTTGCCTACATTATCGACGGCAAAGAGGATTTGCCTGGCCTGCGGCCCAAATGGGGCGTGGTCAGCATGGGAGGGCCCGAACCCGAGCTTCCGAACTACGCAGCTCCACCGGCGCTGACGGCGGACCAGCAGGCAGCGCACGACCTGCTGGCTCGCCGAAGGGTCATCGAAGAGCGCGAGCACCGAACGAACTTCCTACATCCATATTTGCGAGCCGGAGCGCAAATGCTGCTGCGGCCCGACCTGCCTCGAGACAAGGAACTCACCCGCGAACGACTGCTTCGCGCGATCGGCTCGCTCTCGCCGGACGTGTCGCTCTCGGCAGCGCGCAATCTTGGTTGGATCCTCCAAACGCTCGATGCCGATGCCGAGCGGCCGATCTCGTATTCGGTGGCCGAAGACGGCTTGCGATCGATCTTTCCGGCGACGCGTGACGCATGCTTCGCCTTCCTGATGGAGCACGCCGAACGGCTCCCGGGAGAGATGCGCAAGCAGGTGCCGCACTGGGCACAGTATGGCTTGAACCATCTGGACGACATCGTCGTCGATCGCGGCGTGGCGTTTCTCTCATCGAAAGGCTGGTTGTTTCGATCGCACGACGTCGCACTGTCGGGCGTCCAACCATATCTCGATGCGATCGATCGGGGGCGGCCGCTCGGGCTCGATCTCCCGTTATCTCGACAGATTTTGACAGCGCTGCGCGATCATCCGCTGGTGATGACGCCAAAGATCGTCGAGCGTTTCCTGCTCGCCGACGAGGCACTCGTTCGCGCGGAGGCAGCGCGGATCTGGGTCAGCGTTCCTCGGGTCGACGACCGGCCGATCGTCGAGAGGCTGCGCGCGGACGGCGCCCCCGCTGTCGGCATCGCCGTGTTCGAAGCGTTGGCGGAGGTTTGGCCCGAAATCGACGACGACCGTCGCGAGGCTCTAATGGAGGCGGTCGAACATCAGGCCGCGTCCATGGCGACCGCCAGCGTTCTGTTCTCGCGCCTGACGATGTTCGACCGAGAAGAGGAATTCGGCGAAGTGCCGCCTTGGCCGCTCTTCGTCAGGTTGGTGCCGACGGTACTCGACCGGCTTCCCGCCAACGTCGCGCTCAACAATGGTCGGTTCAACAATGCCATGGACGGCGCGATCGCTGCGGGGATGACTGCAGAGCTGATCCCGGCCGTCGAAGCTTGGACGAAGCGGTGTATCCGGCGCCTACGTTACTATTTCCTGGACGACTACGAATTGGCGATGGTCGACTCGCTCGTCGCCGTCACGAAGCCCGGTCAGCGCTACGCTCTGCTCGAAGAGCTGTTCTCGATCGAAGACACTGGCGCACGGACGGTGATCGCCGCCGACATCGCGGACAATTGGAAAAAATTCGACGCCCAAGAGCGGAAACGGATCGTCAGCTGGCTTACCGAGGGCCGCCAAGACCAGCGTTGGCTTTCCGCGATCATGCTGACCCGACGTAAGCTCGATCCAACGATCATGGAGGCGATCACTGGTCGCGACGACATCTCCGGTCTCAATTCTCTCGAGCTTGAAAATCTGCTGGGAGCCGATCTGTTCGAGGCGTGCGTCCGGACTTTCGTCGGCCGACCTCAGCCGTTGTGGTGGTACGGTAAGCATCACGGCAACGAGGCGTTTTGGGAACCGATCATTCGATCGTTGGCTACGATTCCAAAGCATCCGTTGTTCGATGCCGCATTGTCGAATGTCATCTCGTTCAACGACGAAGACACGATCGAAAAAATCGTAAACAAGATCCCCGTCGACGGGCTCACTCGAGCCTTCGATGTCATGCTCGTGAACAAGATCAAGACGACGGGTGAATGGCATTGCGCAGCTTGGGTGGCGTTGCTCGAACGCGGCGAGATGGCTGAACAGCTCGACGGATGGCTTAAAACGATCGGCGATAAGTTGGACGCGATTCTAGAAAGCTTGTCAGACGTCCAACGGTGGTTGGCGACGAGCCGGTTCGCGGAGCGCGTGTTCGAAATGCTTCAGACCGACCTTCGTGCTTTGATGCTCGTGACCGATGTCGCGAACGCCCTGGACGATATCAGGTCGCAGGAAACCGACGGAGATGAAGGCGCGTCGGATCCGGTCAAGAGGGCGTTCCTGTTCGATGCCGTCGTGACCACCGCGATCGCGGCGTCACCACGCCTGATGAAAAGTTGGTCGAGGATCGGCGAGATCGGTAAGCAGGTTGGCGCAAGCGAAGCCGTCCTCGCGGAAGTGGAGAAGGGGCGCTTGTCCGCAATCGATCGCCACCATGGTCTTCGAACAACTTACAGCGAGTCTTGCGACGACGTAAAACTCGAGGATTGGGTCGACACGGCCAAGCAAGCCCGCGACGCGGAAGTTGACGCGTGACGACGCGACGCGGAGCATTCCGGTCCGACGGCAGCGCACCGCTGGCCCGCTGCCGCTCGAACTCAACCCTGGGCCTGTTTCATCCGGCCGACGAGCTTCACCGACATGTCGATGCGGTTGATCTCCTTTCGAAGCGGCGCGCAATCCGGATAGACTGCCTGCAGCTTCTCCTTGAGACTGCCGAGGATAGCGACCAAGCCTTCGCGCGACGCAGCCTGTGCGCGAAATGGACTTTCGCCCTCGTGCTCGCGATAGTAGACATCGAAGAACTCCGGTCCTTCCAACTGCCCATGACCGATTTCTTTCGCCATCCAATCTTCAAGGTTTGACCGCACGCGGTTCAGTCGCTGATAGACCGAATAGGGCCGTTCTTGCGACGAGAGGACCCCTTTGATCATCATACCAAGCTCGACGTGGCCTTCGATACCCATCTCGCCCTTCGGACGCCGTCGTGACGAACCCATGTGGTAGCTGAAGGGCACGGTGTGGGCGCTATCGTTCGGGTAGATCGTTCCACGGCAGCGCGCACGGCGAATGTCCTGCGGCGTCTTCGCCATCGGGCTGACGAACGTCTCCCAAGACGATACGGATTCGCCCGCCCAATTTTCTCCCAGAAGCGGTGCTGGCATCGCGTCGATCTTCGCGACCAAGGCATCTAGATCGTAGCCCGTCGTCCCGTCCGTCGCGACGTACATGTCGCAATTATACGGGTTGTACATTCCGGGCCAGGAAGTCTTGACGAGGCGCCAGTCGTGGCGTTCCGCCCAGGCCGATCGCTCGTCGTCGTTGGGAACGCCGTTGTAAGGTTCATCGACGACGATCACTTGCCCGCCCGACGGATCGAGCCAGTCGGTCGCGTGATCCGAACCGGGTAATTTGTTGTCCAACGATCTCTTCGGATACCCCTTCCGGTGATTTCGCGACGGTTGCAGACCGGTCCGCTCCATGAACCTTAGCGTTCGCTCAGCGACCGAGAGCCGATCGCGGGCAAATTCTTGCGTGTGTAAGACGGAATCACACACGAAATGATCGTCCGCCACCATCCGGAATAGACCGAATCCACGAACGTCTTTCAAGAGCGACTTGCTGCAAGTCTTGAGGAGCGGCTGCGTCAACTCGATCCGGAGCGTCTCACGCCCGATCTGATGGCGCCTATCCTTGTCGCACCAATACATCGTGAGAAGGACGTAGGGCCGCTCGACCGCCAAGCTGCGGGCCGGCAGCACTTTCTGCGCGTTGCGGAAGTTCGAACAGTCCGCAGCGCGCGCCGCGACGTCGAGCGCGTCGGAATGTTTGATTCCTCGCTCCTTGCGAAGCTGCGCTGCGAGAGATTTGACGCCATCGAGCGTCTTGGGACGTACGTCACCGATCAACATAGCCATTCTCCTGGCCTGGATAAGCTAGCGTCACTCGCCGACCGCCTTTCCAGACCGAATGTCTGCCGAAAGGTTGATGATGGTTTTCAAGCAGTGCTGCCAGCAGCTTCGGAACGGCGAGTGCCATGCTCCTGCAAAGAGCCCGCCGAGCATAGCCCGAGGCGTTTTCGCTTTCAACAGCCAGTTAATCGGCCGCGAGTCAGTTCTAGGACGATGTCGACCACTGACCGCAAAATCAGCTCCGCAGCGCGGCGCCTTCGACAGGCCTCTTCGGCAACCAATCAAATGGAAACCGCTGGCTGGCGTTTTGGGTAGGCATAGTTGCTTCTTCACGGGCGCCGCGCGCCGCCACCCGGTGAATGGGTTCGCTACAGCAGACTGTTGAGCAGCGGTTCGAGCTCGGCGTGAACGCTGTCATATTCTTCGGACCGGAGCAGGCGCCGCTTATCGACCAATTCGATCCGCTCTCCGGCATAGGTAGCGTCGTGAAGCCTCACCGATCCCAGAACGAGCTGCATGCCCTGCGGCACGTTATCGACCGCGAACTGAATGATACGTTGGGCGTTGGCCGGGTCCTGATCCTGCTGAACCGGGCTATCGATCACCAACGGGGCGGTCAACGCAGACGAAAATTCGCGAACGGTGTGCGCGAAGGCGTAGTAATAAGCGAGCAGCGCGCGCGGCTGATCGCTGCCGGTCTCAGGCGGATTGGCGTAAAGAGATTTGAAGAAGCTGTCGGGCAATGTCGGCACTTGGAGATGAAGCGCGAAGCGGTGCAGCTTTTCGGCGAAGAAGTCCTTGATGCTCTTCTCGCGCTTGCGATCCGCGTAGCTTTTCATGACCGCGCTCGCCGCCTCCGCCTCTCCGTCGCGCTCCCCGACCGCAAGATCGATGTCGCGGCGCTCGGTAGCGAACGCTTCGTCGACCAGACGTTCGCTTTCGCTTTCCAGAATATCGCGTAAGCGCAAATCGCCCCTGGTTTCGTTGAGAATCGCCTCGATCGCGATGATGTCTTCGTCGAACGACCTGAACCGCTTCTTCTCGACCGCGATCTCCTGTTCGACCCGCTCGAGATCCTGGCGCGATTCCAGTAGAAAACTGCGGCAGATGTCGACATCCGCGATCAGCGAGAATTTATTTATGAAGTCGTTATAGTGTAGCGTCCCGCAGGTCGGGCAGGCGATTTCTGCGTCAGGCGATTTTCGCAGGAAGGCGAAATCAGCGTCGAGTTCGGCGAGCGATGCGCCAGCGATGTCGGCTTGCTCCACGAGCAACGCGCGTGTCGAATGGAGTGCCGCCAGCTTAAGCTTTACGTCGTCCTGTTTCGCCCGGAGCCCGGTGGCGCGCTGGGTGAGTTCTTCAATCCGATCGCCGAACGCTTCGGGCTTGAGATCAAAGGCTAGAACCTTGCGTCCGGCCCGAAGGCGCGTCGCCGCGCGGTCGAGCGCGTCGCGCTCCTTCGACAATTCTGCCTTGGCCCGGTCGGCGTCGATCTTGGCTGCCTGTGCCGCATAATATTCGTTGGGCCGGACGCCGGCGTGAAACAGGGCCAGGCTCGACCTGTGTTGCTCGAACTGTTGCATGCTCGCGAACGAGCTCCAGTTACGCTGCCAGCCGGCATCCTGATCGACATAGAACGGTGAGAAGAAATAGGCAGGCGGCGGGATGACGAATTCGCCTTCGCGTGATTGCATGCGCAGTTTGATGCCGAGGATCTCGGCAAGCTGCGGTGCGAGGTTGGAAGTGACGCCCGATACGCTCCAGAGTTTGGTTCCCCCGCTGTCAAACAGTGCGAAGATGCTCGACGATCGCAACAGCCGGTAGGTCACGCCATCGATGTCGAATTCGACCATCGAGGCAACCCCGAGCGACTTCCAGTCCGGATGGATCACCGCCGGATCGGCGCCAAACGTTGCGTAGATTGCCTTGATCAGCGACGATTTGCCGGTGTCATTCTGGCCGAGGACGACCGTCGTTTTCGGATCGAACGCGATCCTCCGAGCCGCTCTCTCCTTCTTGGACAGCAAATACAGGTTTTGAAATTTTAAGTTTTTCATGACGCTTGATCCGAAGGCTTCTGATCAAAGTTTTGAAATTCTCCTGCTTCTCCATATTGGACTACCTCGTAGAGGATCATGACGATCAGCCGCTCGTCGGGACACGGTGACATATGCTTGGCCGCGGCGGGCCTGATTGCCGACAAAGTGATATTCAATATGTTGGTCAGTGGCAGCCCGTCGTCCGCAATTGCGACCAGGGCGGCGCGGATCTCGCGCCGGACCGAACGAATACCCTCGTCGCCGGCATCCAGTGCTTTTGCACGATACTTCATCCATTCGCCGCGAAGCCGCATCTTCTTCATCGCGTCATACGCGAGATCCGGTGCGATCTCGCTCCAGTGGGGTATCTTTGCCTGCGCGCCCACTACGCATAGCCACTTGTCGACATCCGCCCGACAGATCGCCTTGTAGCGGATCAGATCGTCGAAGCTGGTGATCTCGCCGGTATATTTCGACCGGGTGCGGCAATCCTCGATCACCGCCCGGTACAGTCCGTCGAGGTTATACATGACCTCGCCATGCATTTTGACGACGAAATTGTTCAGCTTGCCCTTGGCGTGTGTCGAGGCATCGTGAAGGCTCAGATCGGCCTTTGCAAAGTGCATTAGGCCGGCTTGCTCTTGGGTCGCGCTTTTATGCTCGAGCTGCAGGCGCTGCAGGAATTTAGTGAACGTGTCGCTATCGCAATCCTTGAAGGCAATGTCCTGATTCGCGCCAGCGAATTCCAATGGCACGTTCGAGACGAAACTCATTGCTGCCGCGTCGTTCCCGAATGCCTGATAATTCGAGAATAGCTTGCCCATGAAGGAGAACGGCCGATCCGCTTCCGTTTGATCCTTCTTCAGCGCCGGCCGCCGGAAAAGATCGGTTAGCGTCCAGTGCCCTTTGTCGCGGGTCTTAATCTGATAGAATCGGATGCTCGCCGGCGCCTTGGCGCTGTCGAGCAGCAGGATGTCGTCGTGAAATTCGAAAGCGATGGCATAGTCTTCGCTCGTCTCATGATTGGAGAATATGAGCGCCAATCCCCACAGCGCCTGATAGTCGAAACGCTCCTGCGCAAGGCTGCCACCGATTTCCCGCTGAGGGTGCTCGACAAGCCTTTTCGCCAATGACATTGATTTCCCCCCTAAGCATCTGACTATTGAGAATAGTGGGGACAGACGCAAGCGCACGAGTCGTAAGACGGCCGCGAAATTAGGCCATTGTGCTCAAGGTTGCAACGTCAACTCAGCAACCGAGTTGGCAACTCGCCCGGGGCTTGCTCTACCTCGAGCCGGTCGCCTGAACCGTACTCCAGCATATTCGTAGGCGGCACGGCGCTCAGATTCGATCGTGCGCTAGCGCTCAATGCTACCGTTGCAGGCGCGCTGAGCATAGGACCGCTTTCGGGATCACCGCAATAATGATCGAATGGCTGAAGTTGGGGCGCCTAGCTGATGTCGCGTCCAGGATGAACGAAGGTCCGCGGACGCCACCTGAACGCCCAAAGCGGTCAGGTCGCTTTCCGCCAGTTGCCTCTTTCAGTCGAAATCGGGCAGCCAATGATCATCGTCCGCTTGGATGGATGATCTTGAGCTCAGGCGAAAGCGGTGCCCGGCAAAATCGGGGTTGGGCCGAGAACCTCGAAGATGCCACATCGACAATTACCGGCTACGGCTCGAGTACCTCTGGAATGCAGTGATTTCATGAACCGGCGGCGTCACTTTCGAGCCCAAAATTCCGCCTCTCAAAAAGGCGATCTCGGTCTCTATACGATCTGGCCCCACGTCAATGTACCACGCTCGGGGGCCGATGCATGGGTCGGTGTTCCATCTATAGCGCCGGCTCTTGAGCGCATCCTTGGCTTCGAACGGGGCGCCATCCGCAAAGATGCGCCACGTCGGCTGCCGTGCAACTTCCAGCAACCGCTCTAGCACCCTCCGACCGCTTTTTGGTAACCGCATTGTTGCCAGTGAAATCCCAGCCTGACAATCATCCACAGCTCGATGGCCATTAAAGAAATACGAGAAACGAGAAAGTAAATCGGAGAGGCGTCGACCCTCTACTCCTTCTTCCTTCCAGGGAACGTCGCACATCGTGCAGCCCCATGGCTTGGCTGCAAATAGCGGCGAAATTCGCTCCGCGAAGGGGCGATCGAAGGCTGCGTTGTGAGCAAGGATAACAGCAGCTTGATCGGCAAAAGCGTCGATCGTCGATCTATCTAGCTTATGACCTGCTACATGCTCATCGGTTAACCCGGTGATCGCGGTAATTTCTGGCGGTATCGGCTCGCTTGGCTCGTTGAACTGATGAAGAGCGGCGTGGACAGCGAAAACTCGCCCATCTGCAGTATAGTCGAAAGGCACCATGGCGAACTCGATCGGCTCGCTATTCAAGACATCCAAGCCTGTGCTCTCGATATCTAAAAATATACCGCGCCGGACCGCCGTCCCGTCATTGGTTTCAAGCTGCTGCGTTAAGTTCAGTCTGCGCAAGACGCGGTATTCCCCGGTCTCTTCGAGCGCGCGAACCATGCTCTCTGGATCGTCGATGGTCATAGTTCTCCGTCGTTCCCAGCGATGGCTACTCAGCTTGGCTCGCGGGGAGGCTCGTCCCCCATCGATTTCGGCACGGCCAGAACGGGGCGATCGCTTACCAAGGCGTCCTCGTGGCCGGCCGGCTCGTCAATTACATGTGGTTCCGGAAGCCAGCGGTCATCTACATAAATCCAGTCGGTCAACGCAGGCAATGGCGAGACCGGCGGGAATGCGTAGCGCTCGTCGGTAAAGGATTCGGTCCGCTTCTCCAGCCAGTCTGCGTCATCGGCAAACTGCTCCAAGAGGCGCAAGCCATCCCGGGTTAAATTTATTGCTGCCGTATATGCCGGCGGCTCCGCTTGATCAGCCTCTGCAACATTTCCAGCGGCGCGCCACACGCTCTCAAGTGCGAGCGCTCCAGATATCATCGGAGAGATTTCGTCAAACGTCTTGCTTGCGCCTGCAATCGTTCGCAACCGAGGGCGACGTTGCTTGCCGGGATAGCTACCAGCAGCGTCACTCTCACCCTGTTCGGTGGCGAAAATCATCGGAAGATGTGCGACCAACTGGAGTGCCCTGCTCTGATAGTGTGGCGTGGGCTTCTGATCCGCTGTCCGAAGAAGATCGAGGTCTGCGATCACAACCGCTGACTCGGCTCTGCCGAGCGGTCCGCTATGCTTCTTCCCGCCAAGTTGAAAAATGCCTGGCGCCTTGGATCCGTACGGGGTCCGTATCCCTTCCGTCACCTTCCAGCCGTCGAGGCCGATGAAGCCGCTCTGTCCGCAACCATAGGGTGGCGCAACCGCGTTACAAAATGCTGTGACCAGACCGGCGGCGAGATACTGATTCTGACCGAATATGTGATAATCCGCGGATCTAGCCGTCATCGCTGGCAGGATTATTAGAGTGCGCTGAAGCGCCTTACCTCGCACTAAAGTGTTTTCCGAATCTCCCGCCACCTGGACGGAGTTTCGATACGCGGTCCATCTGGCGAACTCGTAAACATCGCGACTTAAATAGCGGAATGGGGTCTCGCTGCCTTTGCTAAGGCCATAGCGTTGTGCCAACTCCTGATTCTCCTGGATGACCCCAATGAAGTTCGCACTGCTGGCGTGCGGGAACATCTCCGAGCAGATCAGTTCAAGTGTATATGTACCAAGCTCGAAAGGATCAGTGGTATCCTGGAGCAAAGGCCTCCAGTCTTGGTCGAGCGGCGGCCTGATTAATTCACCGACGGCTGCGGAAGGAAATCGCTTCTGCCTTACGAAATGGCTGAGTTCGATACCCTTGCCGTTCTTTCCCTCTGAAGCGCTTAGACATGTCAGCAACGCGGTATGGTAATCCCAGCGGCTCCGGCCGGTGGGCGCTGTCGGAAGCGTTGCAGTAGCGAACGGCACTTGAGCGGACGGTAGAAAGTTGAGATCGATCTGAGTGCCTGACGCGACCCGGAACGTGCCGCACCAAATAGTGATAGGCCTGCCGATCCCCCGTATCTGACGAGCAAGCCAATTAACCGTCTCCGGCCGGGCACTGTACTCCGGCAGAACAATTCCATCGACTTGGAAATCCATACATGCCGCGAGCACTTCCTTCAGGATAGCACGGCGCCTGAATTCTGTTGTCGAAAGAAACACCCCGCCCTTTTTGACGTCAGCGGCGCCCGCGACATCAAGGCCGGATTTCTTGAGAAGCCCCTCGTAAAGGCCGCCCTTCTCGCCAGGCTGATAATAGGTCTCGGTGACGTCCCACTGAACAATGGCTACGCGCCGTACTGCGACGCTCTTTTCCTTAGCGCGATTCCGCCACGAACGACGCTGAATGGCCCGCAGGTTTTCGAGGTCCGGGGACAACTTTGGACTGGGCTGTGGATGATCGTCATCTGCAGCGTCCGCGTCGGCGTTGGCGTCCGCCACCGGGGCAAATACCGGTTCGGTGAGTGGGGTAGTGCTTTGCGCGCTTTCAGATTCAGTCACTAGCAATTGGAGCTGCGAATGATCAGAGGTGAGGGACCGCCCCCCAATTTTTCCGGTTCCTTCCGGTTCGAAGACCGCTTCCGCCAATTGACGGGAAACCAAGTGCAATCCCAGCACTTGTTCGCCGAAACGCGATATTGAATATCGGAAGCGTTGTCGGCTGCCGACTGGCGACGCCTCCGTGGCCGTGCCGCGCTCTCCGCGAATGTGAGCGATGTCGATTTGCCAATCCGCTAGACTGACCGAGCTACCATCGGCGAGCCGCATTATGGGGCGATCAGCTTCAACGTCGCCCGTGCGAGGATTCGACCATGAAATCTCGTCGCTGACATTGAGGGATGCACAGTCCGTGAGTTTTCGGAGCAGACCGACAAGATTTTTGGGTTTGTTATCGTTCAGTTGGCTGAAGGCGTCCCAAGGCCAGCCATCATCTGTACCACCCGGCTCAAATGGGCTCGCGAAGAACGTGAGCAGAGCGCGTAGCGCAGCCTCCGCCTCATCCATCTTCGTGGCATCCATTGGCCAAAGACGAGGTCGTAGTCTGCTCGGTCCCCCTCTCAAGGGCGCAACCTGCATTAAGACTGCTACGACGACCACCCAGCCGGCAGGGGCGATTCTGTCACGTAAAGCGCTCAACCCGCCCCTGCGACCCAGAACGATCTGGGAGAACGACTTGATGAGCTTATTTGCTTGGCCTTCTAGACTCGGATCAAGCGCCGATGAGGCTTCGTCTACGAGAATCACATCGAGCCCAACGATGTCCATCAGCCAGGATGGTTCGAGTTCGCACTGCGCAAGTTGCTCGACAGAATCCTTCGACAACGCGCTGCTGAGTTCAAACGCAAGCGATCGCAGATCAGCCACCGACGCCAAGAGATCGAGGCCCAACGCAAGGTTCGTGAGCGCCGCAACCGCACTATCGGCTACGTCGGGAATATGATCGGCGATCTTGTCGCCCATTGCCTGCCAGGCGGCCGCGCTGCGGCGATAGGGGCGGGCAAGTCCAGACGAGCCAGACCAATGCTTTGCGGCCTCTGGTAAGCCTCGCGTCAATCTGCGCGTTGATCGGATCATCAGGGCGGCGGGCTGGCCAGGAGAACTAAGATCAGCATCGCTGTTGATCCTTTCACTCATGTACATGCCCTCAGCCACAGCAGCGACGAGATAGGCGGCGTCGACTGCCGGCGAGTTCGATGCTTCGAAATGTTCCAACAGGCTCAGGGCGCGCTCGATCCTAGTCGGGATTGGCCTTTCCGGTGTGACGTCGCCGGGGCCCCAACGGTCGGCTCCGGACAACCTCGGGAGCACCCTCGCAACGATCGCCTCACGGCGGTGCACGTCACGGTGGAGAGCTGTCGACGCATGGGCATCAAGCCCCGCCTCGTCGTCAGTCAGGAGATCTGCGCGCTCGCAAACATCCCGAGCTGCCCAGCCGTAGCGCCAATAGTTCGCGCCTTCAGCGTAGATCTTTTTCGCCTCGAGGGCCGATCCGTTGCGGACGAAAGCATGGCCATCAACGCTCTCTCGTCCCGCAACCCAGCTGACAAGGCGGATGGAGTCAAGGTCGGGGACGCCATCGGACGAATGAACAAAGAACGAGAAAGCGGTCGGTACCGGTATCGTGTCATCGGTAGCACTAAGGGAAGCTACGAAGTTCCCAAATCCCGCGCGATAGACCTTTGCTATTTTTGCAGGCGTCCACGCGATGTCCGCTAGATACAGCGGTGAGAAATCAGCCGGCAGGTCTGCAACCCTGAGCCTGATTCCATTGACCGGCTGCGCAGCCGCGTCTGCCCATGATGCGCCGACTGGCTCCCTCGCAGTTTGCTCCGCAGTGGCGAGCAACAACCTTCCGTCATCACACCATAGCATGATCCCTGAGGTTCGAAGGCCTGGCGGTGAAGGCAAAGGTCGGGCATTTGCGGTATTAGCTATGAGGTGCATCAGCCTTGGCCGTCGGGAGGCCACGCCAGCAAAGCTCTTGTACGTTATGTTGACGAGGGTCGCGGCGGCGTCGAGCTCGACCTCGCAAGCGATTGGCGGATCGACACCAATTGCAGGCGCCGGTGTCCAAACCCGCAAGATCAGATTTGTAAGGTTGATGATCGAATCCGGTTCGCCGCCGGTACCTGAGTTAGCAGGAGGTGGCTCCTCGGTCTCATCGAACTGCGCCACGCGTTGCAACGCTACGATCGTACGGTTGATCGCGGTGAAAGCGGAATCCGTCGTAGACTGGCGGGGGACGATCAGGGAAGTTCCGGCCGTCACCGACGCTGGATCGAACTTTATAAGGGAGAGCCGCAGCCCTTCAGGCAGTGACGCTCTCCCATCTTCGGTGGAGGCAGCAATATGCCCACGCAGGCTGGCAAAACTCACTGCTTCGCCGCCCGCAGCCATCTTTTGAGCCGCGAGGCAGGCGATGATGCCTATTTGGCAGCGCACATCGTATCGAGAAAGAAGCGTGCCAAGAAATTCGTCGCCGAGAAGCTTACGGGCCAGAGGAGTGAAAACGTCGCCGAGCGTTCCGCGTGACAAATCGCCGAGGTTCTTCGCTACCTGATCGCAGATGTCGTCCGCGAGCATGCCGGTCGGGATTGTTGATCGAAGTGCCCTATCAAGGCCTTCAAAGCACGCGAGGCCTACATCGAAGCCTCTCTTTTTATCCGCCAACTGTGTAAATTGAGGTTCGGCGCGGCACAGAAGGCTCCAGAACGCTTCCGCCAATGCTTGGCCGGTCCCGTCAGGCGCTTGCGACGCTGCCAAGCACCAAAGCCGGCGATAGGCCGAGGCGCGATCATTGAAACGGATATCGGGAGCACTTAATGCCAAACCGATCCGGGTCAGGCTCGTTTCGGCGTTGGACGGATTGTCCAGTTCTGGATCGAAAAGAAGGCCAAGGGCAGTTTTGCGATCGATTTCACCCGCATCTGCCAAAGGATCCATTGCGTCGGTCGTCGGCAGGTCTGCTAACGGCCCCGAAAATCCAAATCCTGCCCGATTGTCAGTCAGCCAAGCCCGTGCTTCGGCACGCGTCATTGGCGGAGGGGTGGTGTTCTTCCTGTTGAGGGCAAGACCCTTCACGCCCAACCAGGATTCAATCTTTCTGCGAAGTTGATAGGCCGTTTCCAAATCGCGACAGATCAGCACAATATCGTCAACATACCGCGCGTAAGCGGCCGCACATTTCGGCTTGGTTTGATCCTCGGCTGTTCCCGTCTCGATTTCGTTAAGCCGATCAATCTCCGCTTCCATCATGTCGTCCAAGTCGAACAACGAAATGTTTGCGAGGTAGGCGGACAGATCCGGACCTTGAGGGATTCCACGTCTCTGGTCGTGAGTCTTTTCTTCGCCGGTCTCAGGGTCGAGGTAACTGAGCCCGAAGCTGTGATTCAAAATGAAATCGGTGACTGTCTCTGCGCGCTTTGCCGTGTCCTGACCGGCGTCGGGCCGCAACATGGGAGCAAACGGGGGATCCTCGCCATCTACTGTTCTGAGCAGGTTTAAGGCGCGCTCAAGAGGGACGGCGAGTGCATTTCCGACAGCCTCTCTTTGGACGTGATCGTAGAACCCCGTGATGTCGAGCCGAAGGATCTGAAGATCTTCGTGCTGAAACTGCTTGATCCTATCGTCCAGGAAATCGACGAATGATCTCCAGCATTCGAAATAAGGGCGAAAGATACCTTCCCGTCTTGGAGGCGTGTCACCATTCACGATCGCCATATCTATCTGATAAGCGAAGCTCAGCGAGTTACGCTCGCCTGTCGCACCGGTCCGGTAAATGCCGCCCGCGGCATTTCGATCCCGAACGTACCGTACCGCCGGAATGAGACTTGCGAAGGGCTGACATTCGATACGGTCTCTCAACAGTTCCAGTAAGACATACTGTTGAAGCAGGGCATCTTGAGAGACCGGACCCGATTTTAAGCGATAGCGGCCCTCTCCCTTTGGCAGTTCTCTCGACAATAGTGGTGCAGAGGGCCCATCTGCGATCGACAGCCGGGCTCTGTGGAGATGAAACAGCGGGGAGGCAGCCACAGCCAAGCGCTCCCAAGCATCGTCGTCGAGGGGATATTCTCGTCTCGATGTCGAAGACCGTCCGAGAGTGAGCGCAGACAGCAAATCTGCCCGGTTATCGGCCGGGTCGCGGTATTTTTCGAGCGCGACGCGTACGGCGTCGGATGAAGGAATGTCACCGCCGTAGCTTCGGACTAGGGCTGCGAATTCGGCAAGCCCGTCGCCTGGTTGGCCGATATCCTGTGGCGCGAGGATACGGGACCACGAAGACTTTGGCAGTGCTAAGGCGATATGGCGCGCCTCCGCCGCAAGCTTCAGTCGGCCAGGCTTGTTCCAGTCTACAGCATGAGGATCTGCGCCAAGGCGAAATGCGCCCAGAAAGACGAGGACTGGTACTTTCGCATTAGAGAGCGCTTGATCCGCGTCACCTTTATCGCGTCCTCGCAGCCAAGAGTCGGGATCGAGCTTCCCGTTGGATTCATCGGCCGGCCAGACGACATCAACCTCGAACGGCGAGGTTTGGTCGAGCAACGTCAACAAGCTGATAGCGGCGTCGTATGCACCGCGGCGCCCTGCATCGTCGCGGTCGAAGAGGATGTGGACTGTGAGATCCCGTCCTGCTTCGCGGGCGGACTCAATCGCGACCTTTAAGTTTTCAAGCTGCCCAGGTGTAATTCTGGAACCGAGGATGCCAGCGGCTTTATGGCCCAGTGCCTCAAGGCGCAGAACATCGAATATCCCTTCGACAAGGTAAATCTCGACAGGTTCCGCGATCCGACCCTGGCGCTCTGTGCGCAGCTTAGACAGGACTCGGTCGAAGCCGTACAACGTGTTGCGGCGAGGGAAATCATACGAAAACAGATATTTTGGTTGTTCATCGGCAAGGGACCGGGCCGCGAACCCCGCGATTCCCGTCCGCGAATCGGCGATTTCGAAAACGATGCGCTTGCCGCCGAAAAAACCTTTGAGGCTCGTTCCAAACAGGTCCGGTCCGCTGGATTGCTTGTCATCACGCCGGAAGATGCCGGCTTCTACCAATTTTTCTTCGGCAGCTCGGTCCGTCCGGGCCAAATCTCCCAGGGGACGCAAGTCGATAAGCGCTGCGCCAGCGTCACGCAGGAATAGCGGATCGAAACCACGTGCCATGGCAAAAGTCGTAAACGCAGGATCGGCGCTAGCCGCCGATTTTATGCGATCTGCAAGCATTGCAGCGCCACTGCGACGATCGACCGGTGCCCTGCGTCCCGCAGGTAGCTCGATCCCCTGATCATTCGCCAACCATTGCACCGCCTCCCAGAACGTGAGGCGCTCGTAATTCTGTATCAGTGAAACAACGTCGCCGTGCGCTCCGCAGACGAAGCAGTGATAATGGCCTCGCTCACCAGCGCCCGCACCGCCTCTGTATAAATTGAGCGATGGGTCGCTGTCATCGTGGAACGGGCATATCGCGCGTACGGGCTGCCGCTGGCGCGTATCGACTTGGATCCCTAGGGACTTCGCCACCAAAGCAATATCAGCGCGCTGAACGATGCGTGCGATATCACCCCCTCCACTTATCGTACTTCGCGCCAAACGACTCCCCTAAACCCCATTGCCGCGCCACGCGGAGCTGCAAACGGGCTAACACGAAGCTCGCGTAGGGGTAAGTCCGCTATCATAACGTTCCGTGCAAAAGCGGTTAGGCGTGAGGCTTCACGGTAGACGCGACAGTTTGCTATTGAAACCGGGTTGGAGCGCATAGCTGCCACCCATCTAAGCCTGATCGAAGGGGCTTATACCACGTTAGCGCCCGAAAGCGGCCAAGCCGTAATCCACCAGAAACCTGTGGATTGGGCGCCTGCCCCGTCATCTGAACGAACGGCTGCTTAACTCGATCGCTGCCTGAAAGCAGGCTGGCCGCATTCTACCATAATTTTTGAACGAGGAAGAAGAGCAATAGGCGGTATAATTATATGGGTAAACTTATGGCCGCGCTCCTGCTGATGCGGACGATATTGGCAGCCAAGTCAGCATTACTGTTTTGCCGACATAATGTGAGTAATCTTTAACTCCATATAATTCGTAATCCTCGGTCAGACTGGTCGCATCGAACGGATCGCCGCCCCGTGCCTGCGCAATCATCGCGAGGACGGCCGGTGCGATCGCACAGCCCGTGCCGGCAAGCGGCATCGCGGCGCCCAGCGCGGTCCGCACGACGATCTGCTTGGCGTGGGATTCGGCGAACTCGTCGGCATAATGCCCCGACACAAGCCGCGCACCGCGGTGGACTAGCGGCAGGACGGGAAGCTGGATGACGTCGTATCGCTCGATCAGGCTGTCGAAGACACGCAACTCCTGCGCGTGCACGACATCTTCGGCATCATGGAGCACGACCGCCTTGGTCGGTCGATCCGTCCCTGCCCCCTCGCGCAGATCGTCGCGGCACAGCGCGTGCCACAGGGTGTTGAGGCAGTCGGCCTTGGTCGTCGGCCCGTCTCGTAGCCCGATCACGAGCCGGATCCGCAAGTCGCGCTCGGCGACCGCGGCAATCGCATCGATCGTCCCCCGGTCGTTTGGATAGGCGCCGACATAGATGCGGTAATTATCGTGTTCGTAGCGATCGAGCGCAGTCGTCAGCATCCCGCCGATCACCGCGACCTCGTCCCACGCCGCGACGAACACAGCGATCCGTCCTGCAATGCGCGGCGACGGCAGAGTGGCGAGAGTCAGGCGAGCCCGGCCGCCATGCCTGATCCGGTGACCGATATAGACAAGATCGACCAGCAGATCATCGATACCACCGAGTAGCAGTCCGACGCCCGCAAACAGCAGCATCTCTCGCGCGGACGCGTCGATGATCCACAGCGACTCGCCCAAGCCACACCCCCGGACGGAGGGTACCGCAAGTCACCGTCGTAACGGATATAGTCTTATCGAGAACGGATGTTTGTCGTTTTCTCGAATTACGGCGGCACATGGCGAACCATCGCGTCGAACGTGCGTTACGACGATGATCCCTTTCCCCCCTTTCGGGATCGGCGCCGATGATGCCCGGCCCGGCCGCACCGCTGCTCAGGCATGCGGTGCGGCCTAACCGGCCTCCGGACTGTCCAGCGAATGCCTAGCCTTTACGGCTGATTGCGGCCGCCGCCGCCAGTGTTGCTGCCATTGCCCTGACCGCCGCCAGCCCCAGCCGCGCCGACGGTGCCGATATTGCCGAACAGATCCTGGAAGAATCCGCGCTCGCGACCCAGCGTCGGCGTCTTCTTGCCATAAGGTGCGATCGACGCGACCTGCTCGAGCCCGCCGCGGCGAATCGCGGTGACGGTGCCCTTCTGGTCGAAGCTGATCTGCAACGTGATCTGCGCGTTGGCGCGTGGGTTGCGGAACGCGAGGTTGCGGCTGTCACGCGCCAGATAATACCAGTCGCCCTGGTCGAACTGGCCGGCGAGCGTCGGCTTGCCGAGCGTGGCGAGCACCGACTGGCGGTTGTCGACGCCCGGCTGGACCGAGTTGACGAGGTCGGTATCGACGACATAGCCCTGGTGCGAGCGCAGCTGAGTGCAGCCCCCACTGGCCAATGCGGCGACCGCAAGTGCGGCGGCGAGACCCGTACGGGCGGAAAACACGCTCATATAAACTCCCAACCGGGGCACGCGAAAACACGTGACGGGTCCCACGCGATTGCATCGGCCGCCGATCGCCTCGATATGCGAGGATGCGCGGGCAAACAAGCCGAAGCGCGGCTTCGTGTTGAGGACGATAGATTTTGAGCTGGTTGGGAAGACTGCTCGGCGAGAAGCCCGACGAGGCGCTGCCGCTTTACAACGCTGTTGTCGGCCGGGCCCGCGCGGAACATTGGTATCGGGAGGGCGCGGTGCCGGACACCGTCGACGGCCGCTTCGACATGATCGCGACCTTGCTGGCGATCGTCATGCTGCGGCTCGAGACGGAGCCCGCTGGCGGCGAACCCGCGGCGCGTCTGACCGAGCGCTTCGTCGACGACATGGACGGGCAATTGCGCGAGATCGGGATCGGCGACATCATCGTCGGCAAGCATATCGGCAAGATGATGAGCATGCTTGGCGGGCGGCTTGGCGCGTACCGCGACGGGCTGGCGGCGGGCGATATCGCGCCGGCCCTCGTGCGCAACCTGTACCGGGGCGCCGCGCCGGACGCTTCCGCGCTGACTCACGTCCGCGAGTCGGTAATGGCGTTTCATGCGGGGCTGGCTGCGACGCCACTACCAAATCTGTTATCTGGAGAATTGCCGTGAAGCCCGAGTTCAGCCGCCCCGAACGCCTCGACACGATCGGCGAGCGCGAGCGGATCGTCGAGATCGCCGCGACCGAGGATGAGCGCGCGGCGCTGGCGAAGCGGTTCGCGCTGCTCTCTATCACGCGACTCGACGCGCGATTGGGGATCAAGCGCACCGACAGCGGCATCGTCGTGAAGGGCCGCGTGACCGGCGCGGCGGTGCAGGCGTGTTCGGTGACCGACGAACCGCTCGATACGCAGATCGACGAGCCGGTCGCGCTGCTGTTCGTCGATCAGCTGGTGTCCGAGGGCGACGAGGTCGAGCTGTCCGACGACGCGCTCGATACGGTCGCGATCGAGGGTGGCACGATCGATCTTGGCGAAGCGGCGGCGGATACGCTGGCGCTGGCGATCGATCCGTTTCCTCGGGGGCCGAACGCGGCGGCGGCTCTGGCGGCGGCAGGGGTGATCAGCGAGGACGAGTTCCGGCCGGCGAATGCGTTCTCGGATCTGAAGGCTAGGATGGCGGAGAAGAGCTGAGCAGCGGCGCGGTCTCGGGCTTGTTCGAGATTAGCTTACCAAAAAATCTGCACCACCCCGGCGAAGGCCGGGGCCCAATTGGGGGCCGATAGTGAGGTAGGGCGGTCCGCCGTTACAACTACCTCTCCAATTGGGCCTCGGCCTTCGCCGGGGTGGTGTGAAGTTGAAGGAGCGGAACGCTCACGCCGCCTTGTTCTCCCGCGAAGGAGGGAGCCGAGTCTGGGTCCCCGCCTTCGCGGGAGAACAAGGCTTTAGTCTGCGTCGGGCCCTAAAGTCGGATCGAGATCGCGGGGGCGGATGAAGCGGGTCAGGCGAGCCGTACCGGTTGCAACATCCACCCACTTCCCCTCGAACTGAAGCTCGGCAATGCTCGCCGTTGGATATTTGTCCTCGACCGCGTCGCGCAGCGGATCGCGCCCATCCGCGACCAGCATCAGGACGAGATCCTCCAACCCGGGATTGTGCCCGACCAGCAACGCACTCTCCGCCTCGGCCGGAAACCCGTGCACCACATCCAGCAACGTCGCCGCCGACGCGAGATACACCCGCCGGTCCAGGTCCGGTGCGATCGTCCGGCCATAGCCCGATTCGATCTGCTCCAACGTCTCCGAAACCCGCACCGCCGGCGACGCGATCGCGTGATCGAACGTAAGCCCCAGCGATCGCATGTGCCGCCCCACCATCGCCGCGGCGCGCTTGCCCTTGGCGTTGAGCGGGCGGTCGAAATCGCGCGCGACCGGATCGTCCCAGCCGGACTTGGCGTGGCGCAACAGCGTCAACGTCTTCATGGCAATCCTCGAGCGGGTTCGCGGCTCTCATGCCCTACCGCCGCGCCAGAAGAAAGTGGATTGGAGGAAAGCCGGCTTGCGACCCGGGCCACCGCTTCCTCGAGCGTGACGCGGGCGATCGGCACGCCCGGCGGGAACGCGCTGAGCAACCGCGAGGGCATCGCGGCGGACAGCATCACGAACACGCCGGAGTCGTCTGCGCGACGGATCAGGCGACCAAATGCCTGTGCGAGCCGCGCGCGAACGAGCCGATCGTCATACGCCGAGCCGCCACCGGCCAGACGCCGCGCGGCGTGCAGAACGGACGGTTTAGCCCAAGGCACGCCCTCCATAACCACCAGCCGCAACGATTCGCCGGGCACGTCGACACCATCGCGCAGCGCATCGGTGCCAAGCAACGATGCCCCCGGATCATCGCGGAAAATATCGACCAGCGTGCCGGTGTCGATCGGATCGACGTGCTGCGCATGGAGCGGCAGGCCTTCGCGGGCGAGTCGGTCGGCGATGCGGCCGTGGACACCGCGCAACCGCCGGATCGCGGTGAACAGCCCGAGCGTGCCGCCGCGGCTGGCGACGATCAGCTGCGCATAGGCATTGGCGAGTGCACCGATATCGCCCCGCTTCACGTCGGTGACGATCAGGACTTCGGCCTGGCGGGTATAATCGAACGGGCTCTTCGCCTCGAACCGGGCGGCGGGGCGCAGCAGATGCGGCGCACCGGTTCGCGCTTCGGCGACTTCCCAATCGCCGCCGCCGGTCAGCGTCGCGGAGGTGACGAGCGCACCGTGCGCGGGCTTCAGGACGATTTCGGCGAACGGGCGGGTCGGATCGAGCCAGTGACGGTGGAGGCCGATATCGAACTCGCGCCCTTCGATCCGGTCGACCGCGAGCCAGTCGACGAAATCCCCATCGACCGGCCCGCCGACGCGCGCGAGCAGCGACAGCCACGACGCCACCGTCTCCGCGCGCCAGCCGATCGAGGCGATCGCGCCTTCGACTCGGGCTCGGGCGGGCGCGTCCATCCAGTCGGGGGCTTCGGCGAGGACGGCTTCGAGGCGGCGGCCGAGCGTTACGAGCGGGCGGACGAGCGCGTCGAGAGCTGCGGCGGCGGGCGCGGCGGCCTCGATCAGCGTCGCATCGGGTTCGGCAAGTTCGGTCTCCAGGCCGTAGCCCGCGTCGCCCGGTTGTTCGGCCCGCGCATAGGTCAGCCCACGGACGGCGGCGAGCAGCGTCTCGATCGGCCCGAACGGCGCACCCTCGCCAAGCCGTTGCAGCCACCCGTCGGACGCCAGCGCCCCCGCCGCCGTCACCGCGTCGGAGATCGCCCTGGCCCCCTGTTCGTCGTAGCTGGCGAGATCGGACAAGCGCGCCGCAAGACCCCGCCGCCGCCCGCGACCGCTCGATTCGGGGCCGAGAATCCAGCGGCGGAGTTCGATCGTCTCGGCGCCGGTCAGCGCGGTCGCGAACATCGAATCGGCGGCGTCGAAAATATGATGCCCCTCGTCGAACACGTACCGCGTCGGCCGCGTGGCGAGTTCGCGCCCCCTTGCCGCGTTGACCATCACCAGCGCGTGGTTGGCGATGACGATGTCGGCGTCGGACGAGGCGCGGGCGGCGCGCTCGATGAAGCACTTCCGGTAGTGCGGGCAGCCGGCATACACGCACTCGCCGCGCCGGTCGGTTAGCGCGGTCGAGCCGTTCCGGCGGAACAGCGTCGGCAGCCAGCCGGGCAGGTCGCCGCCGACCATGTCGCCGTCCGCGCTATACGCGGCCCAGCGCGCGACGAGGTGCGCGAGGATCGCCGCGCGGCCCGCGAACCCGCCTTGCAGCGCATCCTCCAGATTGAGCAGACAGAGATAATTCTCGCGACCTTTCCGCGTGACGACCTTGGCCTTCCGGATCGCCGCGTCGGGATAAAGGCGCGCGGTTTCCTGGCCGAGCTGGCGTTGCAGCGTCTTGGTGTAGGTCGAGATCCACACCGCACCGCCGGCCTTCTCCGCCCAGAGGGAGGCAGGAGCAAGATAGCCGAGCGTCTTGCCAATCCCGGTGCCGGCCTCGGCGAGGACGAGGTTCGGCGTATCGCGCATCGCCCGTGGCGCGAACGCGGCAGTGGCGGCGCCGGCATAGGCACGCTGGCCGGGACGTTCCTCGGCGCCGTGGCCGGTGAGATCAACGAGCCGCGCCTCGGCATCGCCCGGCTCGATCGTCACGGTACGCGGGGCGGGTCGCGGTGCGTGCTCCTCCCATTCGGGAAGCGACGAGAACAGCCAGCGTTCGTTGACCGCCGGCTTCTTCAGCCGCTCGGCAACGACCGGCGCCCAAGGCCAACGCAGCCGAAACAGCGATTGCGCCGCGGTCCACGCGCCCTCGCGCTCGGGCCAGTCGCCATCGGTGAGCGCCAGCATCGCTTCGGCCGCGCGGAGGAGGAACGGCGCAACTTCCCCGTCCTCGGTCGGCACGTCGAGGCCGGTGACCCGCGCAATCCCCTTCGGCGTCGGCACCGCGAACTGCGCGGGGCGGAGGAACGCGTAGAGTTCGAGCAGGTCGAGCCCCGACAGATCGGGATACCCGAGTCGCTGCCCGACCAGCGGCGCGTTGAGCATGATGACCGGCGTATCGGCAGCGATCCGGATCGCCTCGCCCCGCCCGATCGGACGCGCGCCGTCCGCGTTCGCGATCCAGATGCCGGCGTGGCTGGCGTGGAGGGCAGGATAGCGAAGCACCGCGCGACCTTGCGGGACACGGAACGAAAGGGCAACCTTTTGTGCTGCCAAGGGTGCTTCAGATTTGAATGCCTGCACAATCCTCCCCCGCCAGGGGGAGGTGGCAGGCGCAGCCTGACGGAGGGGGCGGCAGGCGACGACCCACGTTCCGTGTCCCCCCCTCCGACGCCTGCGGCGCCACCTCCCCCTTGCGGGGGAGGATTGTATCAGCACCCATATCGGCCGTTACGCAACCGGCACGGTTCACGTGCGTTGCGCACTCATCGATACCGAACTTTACCTACATCAACAGGGACGATCATCATGCGGAAGTTTCTCATGGCGCTGAGCGCGCTCTCGCTCGCAATCCCGGCAGCCGCCGTGATTCCTACGGGCAAGGCCGAAGCACGCTCCAAGCGCGAATATCGCGGCCATGACCGTCGTTACCGCGCCAAGCGTTGCCGTCATTCGAGCGGCACGACCGGTCTCGTCGCAGGCGGCGTCGGCGGCGCGGTGCTCGGCAATGCGGTCGGCGGCGGGCTGCTCGGCACGCTTGCCGGCGGCGCAGCAGGTGCCCTCGGTGGCCGTGCGGTCGACCGGACGATCACCGCGAAGGATCGTTGCCGCTAAGACGCATGCGGCAGTGGGGGTGACGGATCGGAGTGCACGCGCTAGTCGCGCTGCATCATGACCGACGAACTCCGCACCGCCGCCTTCGAGTCCAAAGCCTGGCCGTACGAGGAGGCGCGCAAACTCCTCAAGCGGTATCCGAACGGCAAGTCGGGCGACCCGGTACTGTTCGAGACGGGCTATGGACCATCGGGCCTGCCGCATATCGGCACGTTCAACGAAGTGTTGCGCACGACGATGGTGCGCAACGCCTTCCACGCCCTGAGCGATACGCCGACTCGGCTGATCGCGTTCTCGGACGATATGGACGGTCTCCGGAAAGTCCCGGACAACGTCCCCAACGGCGACATGCTGCGCGAGCATCTCGGCAAGCCGCTGACGCAGATCCCGGATCCGTTCGGCACGCACTCCAGCTTTGCCGCACACAATAATGCGATCCTGCGCGAATTTCTCGACCGCTACGGTTTCGACTACGAGTTCGCGTCGTCGACCGAATATTACACCGGCGGGCGTTTCGACGAGGCGCTGAAAGGCGTGCTCCGGCACTTCCAGGGCATTCAGGACGTAATGCTGCCGACGCTTCGCGCAGAACGCCGCGCGACCTATTCGCCGGTGTTGCCCATCTCGCCGACCAGCGGGATCGTGTTGCAGGTGCCGATCGAGGTGATCGATGCGGAGACGGGCCTGATCGCGTTCGAAGACGAAGGCCAGCGGATCGAGCAGAGCGTGCTGGGCGGCAAGGCGAAGCTGCAGTGGAAGGTCGACTGGGCGATGCGCTGGGTCGCGCTCGGCGTCGATTACGAGATGGCGGGCAAGGACCTGATCGATTCGGTCACGCAGTCGTCGAAGATCGCGCGCGTGCTCGGCGGGCGCCCGCCCGAGGGCTTCAACTACGAGATGTTCCTCGACGAGAATGGCGAGAAGATCTCGAAGTCGAAGGGTAATGGCCTGAGCCTCGAGCAGTGGCTGACCTATGGTCCCGAGGAATCGCTGGCGTTCTATGCGTACCGCGAGCCCAAGAAGGCGAAGTCGTTGCACATGGGCGTGATCCCGCGCGCTGTGGACGAATATTGGCAGTTCCGCGGCAATTACGCAGACCAGGACCTGAAGCAGAAGCTCGGCAATCCGGTGCATCACATCCATGATGGCAAGCTGCCGACCGGCGAGCTGCCGGTGACGTTCGGGCTGCTGCTCAACCTCGTCGGGGTGATGGGCGATGCGAGCAAGGAGCAGGTCTGGGGGTATCTGGCCAATTATGTGCCCGATGCGTCGGCGGAGAAGTATCCCGAGCTCGACCGGCTGATCGGCTATGCGCTGGCCTATAGCCGCGATTTCGTCGCGCCGACATTGAAGCGCCGTGCGCCCGAGGGCGTCGAGGTCGCGGCGCTGGAGCGGCTGGACGCGGAGCTCGCCGCGTTGCCGGCGGAGGCGAGCGCGGAGGATATCCAGAACATCGTCTACGAGATCGGCAAGACCGGCGGGTTCGAAACCCTGCGCGACTGGTTCAAGGCGCTGTACGAGACGTTGCTGGGGTCGGAGCAAGGCCCGCGGATGGGGAGCTTCATTGCGCTGTACGGGGTCGAGAACTCGCGGAAACTGATCGCGGAAGCGCTCGCCCGGTAAGACGACGCGTTCGAAGAAGTACCACCCCGGCGGAGGCCGGGGCCCAGTTGGGGGACGTTCATAACTGGACGCAGAGCGCCGTTACCACGACCTTTCCAACTGGGCCCCGGCCTTCGCCGGGGTGGTGGTTTCAGGTTGGCCGAGCGGCCGTATCGCCTCGACAGCTTAACGAGAACATATTAGCAACAAGTCCGCCTCCCCCGATTCGGAAACCGGCATGTTCCATCGACCGTTCGCGCGTCATCGCCTGTTCTTCGCGCTCCGCCCGCCACTCCCGCTAGCGCGCCAGATTACCGCCGCAGCGTCGTGGTTCGAAACCGACCGGGACAAGCTGCGCCCCGAGCATCTGCATGTGACGATCGATATCCTCGACGACCATGATCGCGTCTCGACCACGCTGGAACGCGACCTGAAAGCGATCGGCGATGCGGTCGAAGCAGTACCGTTCGCACTCCAGTTCGATACCGCGGTCGGCAGCGATCGCTCTATCGCCCTGCGTCCGCGCCACAAGAACGCCTCGCTCGCCGCACTGCATCAGCGGATTGCGGTAGCACGCGAGGCGGCAGGGCTACGCGCCCGCGAAGGCTATCGGTTCAGTCCTCACATGACGCTCGGCTACCGCGACGGCGTGTCGTTCACGCAACCCATTGCGCCGATCGGCTGGGACGTGGATACGTTCGTGCTGGTCCACAGCCGTGTCGGTCGGACGCGCCACGACGTGATTGGGCGCTGGCTGCTCAGCGGCGACGACGATCGGCAACTGGCGCTGTTCTGAGCCGTCGGATTTGCCGAACGCGCGCGATCCCGTAGGACCCCGGACGCGATCGGTTGGTTCTTCCCTCATGACCGCGCACCAAGGAGCGAACATGCGGCTGTTCTTCGACGACTCCCAGCGAACCCACGCCCCTGCGCGCGAACTCCATAACGGCGCGTTCACTGCCTATGCGGAGACGCCAGCGCGCATCGACGCGATCCTGCACGCGATCGGTCCGGTCGAGACGCCGGAGGATCGTGGCGAGGCGCCGATCCTTGCGGTGCAGTCCCCCGCCTATGTCGCCTTCCTGAAGGACGCCGCGCGACTGTGGCGCGAAGCGGGGCGAGACGGCGACGCGATCCCCTACACCTTCCCGATCCGCGGCCGCCGTCCGCTCGACCTCACCCGAATCGACGCGCTGATCGGCGCACACAGCTTCGACGCGACCACGCCGATCACGCCCGAGGCCTGGGCCGCCTCCTATGGCAGCGCGCAGTCCGCGCTCGCCGCGACGCACGCGGTCCTCGACGGCGACCGCGCGGCGTTCGCGCTCTGCCGCCCGCCCGGCCATCACGCCGTCGCAGACTATTGCGGCGGATACTGCCACCTCAACACCGCCGCGATCGCCGCCCAAGCCGCCCGCGACGCCGGTATCGCGCGCGTCGCGATCCTCGACATCGACTATCACCACGGCAACGGTACGCAGGACATTTTCTATGCCCGGAGCGACGTGTTCTACGCCTCGGTCCACGCCGATCCCAAGACCGACTACCCCTTCTACTGGGGCCATGACGATGAAACCGGCGAGGGCGAAGGGGTCGGCACGACACTGAACATTCCCCTCCCCCATGGCACACGGATCGAGGCCTTCCGCACCGCGCAGACCACCGCGCTCGACACGATCGCCGCGTTCGATCCCGGCCTGCTCGTCGTCAGCTTCGGCGCGGATACGTGGGAGGGCGATCCGATCTCGCACTTCAAGCTGACCACGCCCGACTATACGGCGCTGGCCAGAGATATCTCCACACGGGGCTGGCCGACCGCGATCGTCATGGAAGGCGGCTACGCGATCAATGCACTCGGCCACAACGTCGCGAGCTTCCTGAGTGGCTTCTGAAGCGCCTATCGCTCTCGGCACGCCCGCCTATCGTCGGCTTACGTTGGCGATGCTGTTCGCAGGGTTCTCGACCTTTTCGCTGCTCTATTCGGTGCAGCCGTTGCTGCCGCTGTTCGCTGCCCAATTCGGGCTGACCGCGGAGGGCGCGTCGCTGGCGGTGTCGCTGGCGACGGGTCCGCTCGCGATCGGCATCCTGTTCGCGGGGTTCGTCTCGGACCGCGTCGGCCGGCGTCCGCTGATGATCGCGGCGATGTTCGCGGCGGGCGCGCTGACCTTGGCGGCGGCGGTCGTGCCGGGGTGGAGCGGGTTGCTCGTGCTGCGCTTCCTCACCGGCGTCGCGCTCGCAGGCGTGCCGGCGGTGGCGATGGCCTATGTCGCCGAAGAGGTCGATGCGGGCGCGGTCGGCGCGGCGATGGGGTTGTACATCGCGGGCAGCGCGCTCGGCGGGATGGCGGGGCGGCTGGTCGTGAGCATCGTCGCCGATCTCGAAGGCTGGCGCTGGGCACTCGCCGCAGTCGGCGTCGCGGGGCTCGGTATGGCGGAGGCATTCCGTCGGCTCGCGCCGCTATCGCGCAATTTCACGCCGAGCGTGGGCCGACCGGGCACATTGCTGCGCAGCGCCGGCGCGCTGTTCACCGATCGCGCGATGCCGTTGCTGTACCTCGAGGCGTTCCTGCTGATGGGCGTGTTCGTCACCGTCTACAACTATGCGGGCTTCCGGCTGATGAGCCCGCCCTATAGCCTCAGCCAGGCAGCGGTCGGCGGAGTGTTCCTGTTATACGTGCTGGGATCCGTGAGTTCGGCGAAGTTCGGGACGCTGGCGGGACGGCTTGGGCGACGGAAGGTGTTCTGGATCCCCGTCGTGCTGCTGATCGTCGGCGTCGCGCTGACCGCGATGACGCCGCTGGTGCTGGTAATCGCGGGGATCGCGGTCGTGACGATCGGCTTCTTCGGCGCGCATTCGATCGCGAGCGCCTGGGTCGGCCGGCGGGCGCAGGGTTCGCGGGGACAGGCGGCGGCGTTCTACCTGTTCTTCTATTACATGGGGTCGAGCGTGCTGGGATCCGCGGGCGGGTTCGCGTGGACGCATGCCGGATGGCCGGGGGTGACGGCGTTCTGCCTTTTGCTCGGCATGGCTGCGCTGGTGATCGGACTGGTGTTGCGCACGGTGCCCCCGCTGATAGTCGAGCCGCCCGCACCGCAGCGGATGCCGGATCCTTGAAGGGCGGATTCTCGCCTCCCTGAAAGGGAGGAGCTGGGGGTGGGTTGGCGAGTATGAGTCATCAGCCTTGGAATTCGCGGAACCAAACCCACCTCCGCCCCCTCCCTTCTAGGGAGGGGAGAAGAAGTCCGCCTTTGCTTATCCTTGGGTGAGGGCGGATCGATCGTTCACCGAGACGCCACATCGGTAGCATCAAGCGGCGGCATCCCCACCGTCCCCTTCGCAACCGCTTCCACCCGCTCCATGACGTGCAGGACATTGCCGCCCGATAGCTTCGCCAGATCGCCATCGCTCCATCCCCGCCGCGCCAGTTCGGCGAACAGCAGCGGATAGCCGTCGACGCCCTTCAAGCCGATCGGCCCGGTCCCCTGAATGCCGTCGAAATCGCCGCCGATCCCGACATGATCGTGACCGGCGATCTTCGCGATATGCTCGACATGATCGGCGACGGTCGCGGCGGTGACCTGAGGCTCGGAATGCGCGGCGTCCCATGCCACCAGCGGCGCAGGCGATTTCGCGCCATAGACGTTCGCGGGCACGCCGACGGACTTCGCATAGGCCGAGCGTGCCACATCCCAGGCCCGCCACTCGCCTGACAGGAACGACGGATAGAAGTTCACCATCACCACGCCGCCGTTCGTGCCAATCGCGCGGAGCAGGTCGTCGGGGATATTCCGCGGCGCATCCGCAATCGCCCGTGCGCTGGAGTGCGAGGCGATCACCGGCGCCCTGGTGACGGCGAGCGCGGCGGCCATCGTTGCGTCCGAGACGTGGGAGACGTCTACGATCATCCCGATCCGGTTCATCTCCGCGACCACCTGCCGCCCGAAGTCGCTCAGCCCGTTCGCACGTGGTGCGTCGGTCGAGCTGTCCGCCCAGTTCAGGCTCTTGCCGTGCGTCAGCGTCATGTACGCCACACCGAGCGCGCGATATTGGCGCAGCACCGACAGCCGCCCGTCGATCTGATGCCCGCCCTCGACGCCGATCAGTGAGGCGATCCGCCCGGCCTTCTCGATCCGACGGATGTCCGCGGCAGTGGTGGCGAGTTCGAACGTCGCCGGGTTCGCCGCGACGAAACGGCGGACGATGTCGATCTCCTCCAGCGTCATCTCCACCGCGCGCGGCGCATCGGCGGGAATGTAGACCGACCAGAACTGCCCGCCGACATGACCTTTGCGCAGGCGGGGAATATCGGTCTGGAGCGGGTTCGGCAGCCGCGCTGTGTCTACGGAAAGATCGACCGCCTCGACCTTCGCGTCGTGCAGTTCACGGATCTCCCAGGCCAGATCGTTATGCCCGTCGATCACCGGGCTGCGCTCCAGCACGCGCTCGACACGGCGTGATAGGGCCACGTCGGGGCTCGCCTGCGCGGCCAGCAGCAGGAATGCGGCGATCATGTCTTGGTCCCCCATGGCGTCCACTCCATCCTGAAGGAGGTGTTCGCGCGCGACAAGCCGGGTAAGGCGCTCGCCGAACGTGAGAAGAGGGTCGGGGTTGGATACGGGAATGGCCGAACCGGCGCGCGAGGCGGATAGCCGGCTCTCCACCGCGATCGCGATCGCGCGGCTGATCGGGATCATGGGGATCGTCTACGTCCACGCTTGGACCGGACGCACTGCCGAGGAATTGGCGGCAGCGGCGTTCAGTTGGCAGGCGGTGCTGCGAACGGTGCTCGGCGAAGTGTTCGGGCGTAGCGCGGTGCCGCTGCTAGGGATGATCTCCGGCTGGCTGGTCGTCTCGACCGCGACGCGCCAGGGCTACGGCCCATTTCTGCTCGGCAAGGCGCGGACGATCCTGCTGCCGATGCTGCTGTGGAATGCGATCGCGATTGTGCTGGTGGGGGCGGCGGCGACGTTCGGCGACCTGAAAGCGCCGACGCCGACGAGCATCGGTTGGACGCTCAACGAACTGGTGCCGCTCGTGCATGCGAATGACGTCAACGTGCAGATGCCGTTCCTGCGCGACCTGTTCGTCTGCATGATGCTCGCCCCGGTTCTGGTACGTGCGTCGGCAGCGTGGCTGGCGCTGGTCGCATCGATCGTGATCGTGTGGAGCGTTTCCGGGGTGCACGTCCCGCTGTTGCTGCGACCGCAGATCCTGCTCTTCTTTACCGCTGGAATCGCCGCGCGGCGATTTGGCGTGGCGGAGCGGGTAGCGGGGTGGCCTGTCGCCCTATGCGCGCTGCCATTCGTCGCACTGATCGCGCCGCGGCTGTGGACCGCGCTGCTGGGGAACGCGTTCTTCGACGCGCATCCGCATGTGATGGCGGCATTCGATATCGTGTTTCGAGTGGCCTCCGCGGTGCTGTTCTGGCGGCTCGCTTGGGGCTTGGCTGGGAGCAACCTAGCGGACCGGTTGCGCGGGATCGAGCGGTACGGGTTTCTCGCATTCTGTGATCACCTGGTGCTGCTGTGGCTCTTCGGGCCGGTGATCGGATTGGCGACCGGCGCGCTGGGGGCGGGGTTGTATCCGGCATATCTGCTGGTCCAGCCGCTGCTGGTGCTCGGCGTCACGGTCGTGCTAGGGCAGGTGCTGATGGCGCTCTCGCCATCGGTCGCGCGGGGGCTTAGTGGCGGCCGGCTGGGGCGATCGGCGTCAGTTACCGCGTGACGGCGGATCGAGCTGGTTCACCCATTCCTGGTTGTGGACCACGGTAGAGCGAACCGGCCGACCGGCGGCGTCGAGCCAGGGGCGATAGCGGAAGCGCAGTTCGATCAGGCGGCAGGTGGTCGCATCGAGCACGCCGTTTCCACTGGAGCGCGTGACCATGCAGTGCGTGACGCTGCCGTCGGTCTCGACGGTGTAGCGAACGCCGACGACCCCGCCCGCGCCGATCACCGCCTCGGCATTGGGGAAATCCTTGTTCTTGAAGCGGCCCTTGATGAGGCGGGGCGGCGTTTCGTCGCCACCGTCGCCGTCGCCATTTCCGGAGCGACCGCTACCGGTGCCGTTCCCCTCGCCGCCTGCGCCGGTCCCTGGTCCGGGAACGGGGGCAGCGCCCGTGGTGGCGTCGCTGCCGGGGCCTGGTGTCAGTGTGACGATAACCGGGGGCGGTGGAACGATCGGGGTGATGATTGGCTTGAGAACGACGACTTCAGTCGCCTTCGAGCGAAGGTTCGCAGGGGACGCTGCGCCTTCGGGGCGATGGCTTTTCGCGGGGCGTGGGATGATCTTTTCAGGCGATGGCAGCGGTTTCGGGCCGACGGCAAACGTCTTCAGCGCGTCGGGGATGGCGCAGGGAATGCTGACGCCGAGCCCGAGGATCAGCGTGTAGCCGATGACGGCACAGAGTATCGCGGCGCTGCCAGCGGATATCAGGCGGTCGCGCGGGTTCGAGTGGACGCCGTACATGGTGGGTAATTGGGGAGGCGGGCGGTGGGCGGCAACGTCGTGGTTGGGGGTCGCATGTGCCGTTCAGTGGCTGAAACGTCCGACGTCTCTAGAGCGAGCCCGGTGTTCGCTGCTATCCTTGGAGCAAAGGTAGCGTGTTTCCCCGCGAAGGCGGGGACCCAGACTGGACTCCCGCCTTCGCGGGAGAACAACGAAGAGCGTGCTGTCGTCCGAACGCGGCCGTATCCTTGCTTCGCGGGGATGAGCACCGACCCTTTTTGAAGGGCACCGTTTTTAGTAACCTGGGCGTGCCCGGGGTGCTGTGTGGTGGATGCTGATACGAGCCCGCAATCACGGACGCGGACGTGCATCGATATTGGTCTGTACGAGGACGGGCGGCGCGACCGAAGTCACACCGCCCATTCGTGGCGCGCGACGCGGGAGTAAATCCCGCGTCGTCGGTCGGCGCTGGAGCGCCGCCGGCCGGGCTTGCTGTTGCGCTAGGCTTCGCCTCGCGCAGCGGCTTCGCCTACAGCTTCGCCGTCAACTCCGGCACGATCTTGAACAGATCGCCGACCAGGCCGATGTCCGCGACCTGGAAGATCGGTGCGTCCTCGTCCTTGTTGATCGCGATGATGACCTTCGAGTCCTTCATGCCGGCGAGATGCTGGATCGCGCCCGAGATACCGACCGCGACATACACTTCCGGCGCGACGATCTTGCCGGTCTGGCCGACCTGATAGTCGTTCGGGGCATAGCCTGCATCGACCGCGGCGCGCGAGGCACCGACGCCCGCGCCGAGCTTGTCGGCCAAGGGATCGATCATCGCGTGGAACTGGTCGCTCGATGCGAGCGCGCGGCCGCCCGAGACGATGATCTTCGCGCTGGTCAGCTCAGGACGCTCGTTCTTGGCGATCTCCGAACCGGCGAAGGTCGACAGACCCTTGTCTCCGGTCGATGCGACCGCTTCGATCTCGCCCGATCCACCCTCGGTCGCGGCCTTGGCGAATGCCGTGCCGCGCACCGTGATGACCTTCTTCGCGTCGGTCGACTGCACGGTTGCAATCGCGTTGCCGGCGTAGATCGGCCGCGTGAACGTGTCTTCGCTCTCGACCGACAGGATGTCGCTGATCTGCATCACGTCGAGCAGGGCTGCGACGCGCGGCGCGATGTTCTTGCCGTGCGTCGTCGACGGCGCGACGAACGCATCGTGCGCGCCCATCAGCTCGACGATCAACGGTGCGACGTTCTCGGCGAGCGCATGCGCGAACGCTGCGTCGTCGGCGACGTGCACCTTGCCTACGCCGGCAATCTTCGCAGCCTCGGCAGCGACGCCGTCGACGCCCTGGCCGACGACCAGCAGATGGACTTCACCGAGCTGCGAGGCGGCCGTAACCGCCGACAGCGTGGCATCCTTGACGGCCTGACCGTCATGTTCGACCCAGACGAGCGTCTTCACTTGGCGACTCCCATTTCCTTGAGCTTGCCGACCAGTGCGTCGACGTCGGCGACCTTGATCCCGGCCGAGCGCTTGGCGGGCTCGACCACCTTCAGCGTGGTCAGGCGCGGCGTCACGTCGACGCCGAAATCGGCCGGCGTCTTCTGCGCCATCGGCTTCGATTTCGCCTTCATGATGTTCGGCAGCGAGGCGTAGCGCGGCTCGTTGAGGCGAAGATCGGTGGTGATGATCGCGGGCAGCTTGAGCGTGTCCGTCTCTGCGCCGCCATCGACTTCGCGCGTCACGTTGACCGAACCGTCGGCGATCTCGACCTTCGACGCGAACGTGCCCTGGCCCCAGTTCAGGAGGCCGGCGAGCATCTGCCCGGTCTGGTTGTTGTCGTCGTCGATCGCCTGCTTGCCGAGGATCACGAGGTCGGGCTTTTCCTCCTCGACGATCTTGGCGAGGATCTTGGCGACGCCCAACGGCTCGACCTTGGTCTCGCTGACGACGAGGATCGCACGGTCGGCGCCCATCGCGAGCGCGGTGCGGAGCGTTTCCTGGCTCTTCTGCTCGCCGATCGAGACGACGACGATCTCCGTCACGCCCTTGTCCTTGAGGCGGATCGCTTCTTCGACCGCGATCTCGTCGAACGGGTTCATGCTCATCTTGACGTTCGCCAGATCGACGCCCGTTCCGTCCGCCTTCACGCGGGGCTTCACGTTGTAGTCAAGCACGCGCTTGACCGGCACCAGCACCTTCATCGGGGTTCCTTCCAAGGTGAAATCATTCGTTTCGATCACCGTCACAGTATGGCGGCGTTGGCGCGACAGATGGCCGTTTCGAGCCGTTTTCGCAAGTCCGGTATGGAAACATCGCTATGCCGTAGCGTCACGGCGAGATGCCGATCGGACCACCTGCCGGATAGTGTACGACATCAACGAAAAAGGGCCCGGACGTTTCCGTCCGAGCCCCTCTTTTCGCAGAATCAGTATGCGAGGTCGACGGCAGTTAGGCCGCGACCTTCTGCACTTCCGCGACGATCTTCTTAGCGGCATCGCCAAGGTCGTTCGCCGGGACGATCGCGAGGCCGGAGTTCGCGAGGATCTCCTTGCCCTTCTCGACATTCGTGCCCTCGAGGCGGACGACCAGCGGCACCGAGAGGTTCACTTCCTTCGCCGCGGCGACGATGCCGTCGGCGATGATGTCGCACTTCATGATGCCGCCGAAGATGTTGACGAGGATGCCCTTCACGTTCGGATCCGCGAGGATGATCTTGAACGCCGCCGTCACCTTCTCCTTGTTGGCGCCGCCGCCGACGTCGAGGAAGTTGGCCGGGAACATGCCGTTGAGCTTGATGATGTCCATCGTCGCCATCGCGAGGCCGGCGCCGTTGACCATGCAGCCGATGTCGCCATCAAGCTTGATGTAGGCGAGGTCGTACTTCGACGCCTCGAGCTCGGCGGGATCTTCCTCGGTCTCGTCGCGCAGTTCGAGCAGGTCCTTATGGCGGAACAGCGCGTTGCCGTCGAACGCGACCTTCGCGTCGAGCACCATCAGCTTGCCGTCGTTGGTAACCGCGAGCGGGTTGATCTCGATCTGCTCGGCATCGGTGCCCATGAACGCGTCATACAGCTTCGACGCGGTGTTCGCGGCCTGCTTGGCGAGATCGCCGGTGAGCTTCAGCGCAGCAGCGACGGCACGACCGTGATGCGGCATGAAGCCGGTCGCCTGGTCGATGTCGATCGACTGGATCTTCTCGGGCGTGTCGTGCGCGACCGCCTCGATGTCCATGCCGCCTTCGGTCGAGACGACCATCATCACCCGGCCGGTGGTGCGGTTGAGCGTCAGCGCGAGGTAGAATTCCTTGTCGATGTCGACGCCGTCGGTGACGTACAGGCGGTTGACCTGCTTGCCCGCGTCACCCGTCTGGATCGTGACGAGCGTGTTGCCGAGCATGTCGGTCGCGGCTGCACGAACCTCGTCCTCGGTCTTGGCGAGGCGGACGCCGCCCTTGGCATCGGGGCCGAGCTCGACGAACTTGCCCTTACCACGGCCACCGGCGTGGATCTGCGCCTTGACGACATAGAGCGGTCCGGGAAGCTTCTTCGAGGCCTCGACGGCCTCCTCGACGGTCAGCGCCGCGAAACCGGCAGGCACGGGGACGCCGAACTTGGCCAGCAGTTCCTTGGCCTGGTATTCATGGATGTTCATCGGGAAGGCTCCACGCAATTTTTAGGAAACTCGGGAATTGGTTGGGCGTAAAGCACAGGGCGGCCAGCAAATCCACCCTTAAGGCATTTGCAGTTGCGCATCATTATCATTAGATCGATTTAATGACCACGAGTGGCCTGATCTAAAGCAATTCCTTTTGCGTCGCGCTCCGCTGCCTCTACAGCAGGACCATGGCGATCCGACTCCGAATTATTGCGCTCCGCAGTTACCTCGCCGGTGCCGATGGTACATTCGTCCAGCCACGCGCGGCCAAACCTCAAGCGGCCGAATCGTAAGGCGTTTGGAGATTAGTAACCACTTGGGGAGCAGTGTTCCGGACATGACACAGCCCGTCCCCATCCCCCCCGCCGAACCGAAAGGCGAGGAGCTCCGTCAGGCGCTACGCAAGGCCGTCAAGATGCGCGCGCATTTGCGCGATCGGGGCCAGACGCGATTCGAGATCGAGGTGACGGATTTGTCGCTCTCGGGATTTCGTGCGGAGACGAGCTTTACGTTGTGGCCGGGGACGGTGGTGTGGCTGACGTTGCCGGGGCTGGCCGCGCTTGAGGCGGTGGTCGCGTGGCGCGACAAGTTCAAATATGGCTGCGCGTTCGCGAAACCGCTGCATCCGGCGGTGTTCGAGCATATTGTGGCACTGAGCCAGCGATAGGCGGGGCTACGCCCGCGCTGATGCGCGAGCGTAGCGGTGCGCAATTGCAAGCTCGGCCGGTGGGTCGCCCAAGCGAACCCATCCGACGGCGGCTTTGCCGACGTGGCAGTATTGTTCTCCTGCGGACGCAGGAGCTTAGGGTACTAAACGCGCAACTAAGGAAATTCTGGGTTCCTGCGTTCGCAGGAAAACACAGTGAGACAAGTTACGGTAGGCAAAGCCGCCGTCGGTCGGTTCGGCTTCACCGAACCGCCGGCCGAGTCGGACACTGCCCGCTATGCGAGCATTGGCGCGGACGCTGCCGCACCTGCGTCCGTCTTCAGTCGAACAGACTCGATACGCTAGTCTCATCCGCAATCCGCTTGATCGCCTCGCCGAGCAACGGCGCGATCTGGAGATGGCGGATCTTGCCGTGAGCGTCTTTGATGACCTCGTGGTTCCCGATCGAATCCGTGATCACCAACTCGCGCAGTTCCGAGCCTTCGACTCGGGCCACAGCCCCGCCCGACAGAACGCCGTGCGTGACATACGCGACCACGTCCTCAGCGCCCGCCTCCTTCAACGCAGCTGCCGCGTTGCACAGCGTCCCCGCCGAATCGACGATGTCGTCGACCAGGATGCAGAAGCGCCCCTCGACTTCGCCGATGATGTTCATCACCTCCGATTCGCCCGCGCGCTCGCGGCGCTTGTCGACGATCGCGAGCGGGGCGTTGTCGAGTCGCTTGGCGAGCACGCGCGCACGGACCACGCCGCCGACGTCCGGCGAAACGACCATCAGGTTCTTGCCCTTGAAGCGCGCGAGAATATCCGCCGACATCACCGGCGCCGCGTAGAGATTGTCCGTCGGGATATCGAAGAAGCCCTGGATCTGCCCGGCATGCAGGTCGACCGACAGCACGCGGTTAGCGCCCGCGACGGTGATCAGGTTCGCGACCAGCTTGGCGGAGATCGGCGTGCGCGGCCCTGGCTTCCGGTCCTGTCGCGCGTACCCCATGTACGGGATCACCGCGGTGATGCGGCGCGCCGACGCACGCTTCAGCGCGTCGATCATGATCAGCAATTCCATGAGGTTGTCGTTGGCGGGATAGCCGGTCGACTGGATCACGAACACGTCCTCGCCGCGGACGTTCTCGTTGATCTCGACGAAGACCTCCTCGTCCGCGAACCGCCGCACGCTGACGTCGGTCAGCGGGATCTCGAGATAAGCGGAGATCTCCTGCGCGAGTGGCAGGTTCGAATTGCCGGTCATCAGTTTCATGAAAGTCTTCCCCGCTCGATCACGCGCACCCCTTAGGCGCACGAATCGTGTCGTGGAAGGGTTTGCCCGCCGACCCGCCGCTCCGTACAGCGGCGGGATGACCGTGATCACCCGTTTCGCCCCCTCGCCCACCGGCCGACTGCACGTCGGCAACATCCGCACCGCGCTCCATAACTGGATGTTCGCGCGGGCGAATGGGGGGAAGTTCTTGCTGCGGATCGACGATACCGATCCCGAGCGCAGCGAAGAGCGCTTCGTAGACGCGATCCGTGCCGATCTGGACTGGCTCGGGATGACGCCCGACGCGGAGGAGCGGCAGTCGGCACGGTTCGCGCTGTACGAGGCGCGGTTCGCGGCACTGGTCGCGAGCGGCCACGTGTATCCCGCGTACGAGACGACGCAGGAGCTAGACCTGAAGCGCAAGATCCAGGCCGGGCGCGGGTTGCCGCCGATCTACGATCGCGCGGCGCTGGCGTTGGACGACTACGCGCGGGCGAAGCTCGAGGCGGACGGCGTGCAGCCGCACTGGCGGTTCAAGCTCGATCACGACTCGGCGATCGCGTGGGACGACCTGATCCGCGGCGTGGCGCATTTCGAGGCAAAGACGATGAGCGATCCGGTCATCCGGCGCGCGGACGGGTCGTGGCTGTATATGCTGCCGTCGGCGATCGACGATGCCGAGATGGGCGTGACGCACGTGGTGCGCGGCGAGGATCACGTGTCGAACACCGCGCTGCAGTTACAGATGTTCGCCGCGCTCGGCGTGACTCCGCCGCGGTTTGCGCATGAGGCCTTGCTGACCGGCGCGGAGGGCAAGCTGTCGAAGCGACTCGGCTCGCTTGGCGTCGATCATTTCCGCGAGGTCGGGATCGAGTCGCAGGCGGTGCGCGCGCTGCTGGCGCGGATCGGGACGAGCGACCCGGTCGAGCCGATCGCCGACGCCGCGCCGCTGATCGCGGGGTTCGACTTCGCGCGGTTCGGACGGGCGCCGGCGCGGTTCGACGAGGCGGAACTGGCGGCGTTGAACGCGCGGATCCTGCATGCGCTGCCGTATGAGGCGGTGGCCGAGCGGTTGCCCGAGGGCATGGACGTGGCGGCCTGGGACGCGGTGCGGCCGAACTTGGTGACGCTGGCGGATGCGGCGGACTGGTGGGGGGTGATCGAGGGGCCGGTCGCGGTCGAGGGCGACGTCGATGCGGCGTATCTCGATCAGGCGTTGGCGGCGGCTGAGGAGATCGACTGGTCGAGCGATCCCTGGCACGCGCTGACGGCTCGGTTGAAGGCGGAGACGGGGCGGAAGGGGAAGGCGTTGTTCCTGCCGCTGCGGCTGGCGCTTACGGGGCGGGATCACGGGCCGGACATGGCGGCGTTGTTGCCGCTGATCGGGCGCGAGCGGGCGCTGGAGCGGTTGGCGGTGCGCTGATCAAGCGTCCCCCCAAGTCCGGTCTTTCGGAAAGCTTGTTCTCCCGCGAAGGCGGGAGTCCAGTCTGGGCTCCCGCCTTCGCGGGAGAACAAGGAGGGGCGGGCCGGCGGTGGAATTGATCGCAACGGACTATACCTTTGCCGGTGGCCACTTTGCCCGCGGTCGAAGAAGCCCACCCTACCGAATGCCGCCACCCCGGCGAAGGCCGGGGCCCAGTTGGAAAGGTCGCGGTAACTAGCGCCGGCTTTAGTTAGCAATGTCCCCCAACTGGACCCCGGCCTTCGCCGGCGTGGCGGCGTGGGGGGATGGGAATGCTGAAAACTGGTCCGATTGGTGCGTCGAACCATTCCGGCCGGTCGAGCAAATCGCGATCGTATTCGACGCCGACGAAACGTCGATAAATAGCGCCAAAGACATTTCCTCACCCCATCTCCAACACCCTTGCCCCCAAAATGTAATGATGTACCATCCCAACCGGCGGTACCTATCTCGCCGCCATCCTCGAGGAGAAGCGAAGGAGACGGAAAATGTACGCGGATCGACTGAACCGGACGGGCGGATTCAATCCCGGGAGCCTCGGCGTCGCGCTGGCCATCAACTGCGCGGTGATCGGAGCGTTATTTTTTGCAGCGCCCAACGTGCTGCCGTTCGTGCCCGACAAGCCTCTCGTGACCTATGTGCCGTACACCCCGCCGCCGCCGCCCGAGCCGGTGCCGCCCGCCGATCCTCTGATCCGCCAGCAACCGCGCCCCGCCCCGCGTCCCGACGCGCCGATCCCGTTGGTGCCGACGATCACCGATAACGGCTTCACGGTCGCGCCCGATCCGCTCCCCTACACGCCGCCGATCGGAGTCGAAGGCACCGGAACCGGCACCGTCGCGGTCGATCCGCCGAAAGCTGCACCGGTATTCGTCCAGCCCGGCATCGACCCGCGTTATGCTGCCGAGTTCCAGCCGAGCTACCCGTCCGAAGAGCGTCGCGCCGAACGCGAAGGTCGCGTCGTGGTCCGCGTGCTGGTCGGCACCGACGGTCGCGTGAAGCAGGTCGAACGGGTCAGCGCGACCACCGACGCGTTCTACCGCGCGACGCTCGACCGCGCGCTGGCAAAGTGGCGGTTCAATCCCGCGACGCGCGACGGCGTTCCGGTCGAGGCATGGCGGTCGATGGCGCTGACATTCGTGCTCCAGAACTAAAGCTTGCGAGGGTGCGGGGCTGGCCTAGCCAGCTCCGCCCCCCTATCTTGGCGCGCATGGGCTTTTTCAGTCGTTTCACGCCGATCGTCGCCTATCGCGACCTGCGGCTCTTCCTCAGCCAGCGCCGGCCATACGAGCTCATTTTTCTCGTGGCGGCGCTCTGCGTCACCAGCTTCCTGATCTACGCGTTCATGAAGGACTCGTACGTCGAGAAGGAATACCGCCCGAAGATCATTTACGTCGAGCAATGGTCCGCGGATCGCACCGATGCGCAGATCGTCGCGCAGCAAAAGATCGACGCACCGATCAAGGCCAAGGCGGTCGCCGAGCAGAAGGCCCGCGAGGACGCCCAACGCGAGTCGTTCAAGCGGCTAGACGACAAGCTGAAGGCCATGGGGATCTGACCCAGGCCGACACGCGCTGGATGGGCGCCGCGCTGGCACTCGCCGAGCGCGGCCGAGGACGGACCGCGCCCAACCCCAATGTCGGCTGCGTGATCGTGCGCGAAGGCCGCGTCGTCGGGCGCGGCTGGACGCAGGCGGGCGGACGTCCGCATGCCGAGGCGATGGCCTTGGCCGAGGCTGGCGCGAAAGCACGAGGGGCTACGGCTTACGTGACGCTGGAGCCGTGCGCACATCGGTCTCCGCGCGGGCCTGCGTGCAGCGACCTGCTGATCGAGGCAGGCGTTGCGCGTGTTGTTGCCGCCCTCGAAGACCCCGACGCACGAACGTCAGGCTGGGGGTTTGCCCGGCTTCAGGCGGCCGGCATCACGGTGACGTGCGGTGTTCATGCGAACAAAGCCAGACGTTCGATGGCCGGCTTCCTGACCCGGCAGGCGCTCGGTCGTCCGCACGTCACCCTGAAGCTTGCGACATCGCTCGACGGCTGCATCGCGATGGCGGACGGATCGAGTCGCTGGATCACCGGTCCGCAAGCGCGCGCCCACGCCCATCTTGAGCGGAGTCGGCACGAAGCGATCCTCGTCGGTCGCGGCACGTATGACGCCGATGCGCCGCGACTCGACGTGCGGCTACCGGGGCTGGAAGCTCACGGACCGATGCGCGTGCTTTTATCTTCGGCGGTCCAAGACGTGTCCGGTTGGACCGTCATCCCTTCACCGCACGATATCGCCACCCTTCCAGGCGTCGACCACATCCTCGTCGAAGGCGGCGCGGCCGTAGCGTCGGCGTTCCTCGCGGCGGATCTGGTCGACCGGCTCCTTCTCTACCGCGCGCCGATCCTGATCGGCGGCGGCAAGCCGGCACTCCGCGACATCGGCTTGACCGACCTGACTGAAGCACATGGTCGCTGGGCGATCGTCGATGCGCGGCAACTTGGCATGGACCGGCTCGAGGTCTACGAGCGCGAACGAAACGAGGCATAATGTTCACCGGAATCGTCACCGACATAGGCACTGTCGCGAGCGTGGAGTCGCCAGACGACACACGCGTGGTCGTCAGCACCGCCTATGATACCGCGACCGTCGATCTCGGCGCGTCAATCTCTTGCTCCGGCGTCTGCCTGACGGTCGTGGATAAAGGCCCGAACTGGTTCGCGGTCGACGTCTCGGGCGAGACGATCAGCCGTACCGCCAAGGACCAATGGACCGAGGGTCGCAAGTTCAATCTCGAACGCGCCATGAAGCTCGGCGACGAACTCGGCGGCCATATCGTCACGGGCCATGTCGACGGCCTCGGCACCGTCGTCGCGCTTGCGGAAGAAGGCGGATCGCACCGCGTCACCATCCGCGCAGGGGCCGACATCGCGCCGTTTATCGCACCCAAGGGATCGGTGACGGTCGACGGCGTTTCGCTCACGGTAAACAGCGTTCAAGACATCGATGGAGAGGTCGAGTTCGGCCTCAACATCATCCCGCATACCTGGGCGGTCACCACGCTCGGGACGATCCAGATGGGGCAGTCGGTCAATATCGAGATCGACGTCCTCGCCCGCTATCTCCAACGCATGGAGCATTACCGTGTCAAAGCCAGCTGAATTAGCCCGTCTCAAGCACGGCTACCTGTCGAGCCCCGAAGAGATCATCGACGAGGCGCGCAACGGCCGGATGTTCATTTTGGTCGACGACGAGGATCGCGAGAACGAGGGCGACCTGGTCATCCCCGCGCAGATGGCGACCCCCGAGAAGATCAACTTCATGGCGAAGTTCGGTCGCGGCCTGATCTGCCTCGCGCTGACCAGGGAGCGCACCGAGGAGCTCGGGCTCGAGCTGATGAGCCGCAACAACGGCACCCGTCACGAGACCGCGTTCACCGTGTCGATCGAGGCGCTCGAAGGCGTCACCACCGGCATCTCGGCCGCCGATCGCGCGCGCACGATTGCGGTCGCGGTCGATGCGACCAAGGGCAAGCCGGACATCGTCACCCCTGGCCACGTCTTCCCGCTGGTCGCGCGCGACGGCGGCGTGCTGATCCGCGCCGGTCATACCGAGGCGGCGGTCGACGTCGCGCGGCTCGCCGGGCTCAACCCCTCAGGCGTGATCTGCGAGATCATGAACGAGGACGGCACGATGGCGCGGATGGACGACCTCGTCACCTTCGCACAGTTCCACAACGTCAAGATCGGCACGATCCGCGACCTGATCGCCTATCGCCGCCGCCACGATCACCTCGTCGAGAAGCGCGCGGAAGCCAAGTTTACCTCTGAATGGGGCGGCGACTGGAGCGCGCTGACGTTCTGGAACAAGGCGACCGGCACCGAGCAGGTCGCCCTGGTCAAGGGCAAGATCGACCCCGCCAAGCCGACGCTCGTCCGCATGCACGCGCTGTCGCCGTTCGCGGACATCTTCGGCGAATCGGGCGATCGCGGCCGGATCCTCGCACGCTCGATGCAGATGATCGCGGACGAGGGCGCGGGCGTGATCGTCGTGATCAACCGTCCGCGCAGCAACACCTTCACTTCCGCAGTGATGAAGAAGGCCGGCGCGGAGATCACCCCGGACATGGAGGAACTGCGCGACTACGGCGTCGGCGCGATGATCCTGACCGAACTCGGCGTCCACGACATGGTACTGATCACCAACACGCATCACACGCTGGTCGGCCTCGACGGCTACGGCCTGTCGATCGTCGGCGAGCGCCCGATCGCGTCCCTGAACACGGAAAAGAGCAACTGATGGCGCATCTCCTCATCGTCGAAGCCCGGTTCTACGATCACCTCAACGACCTGCTGGTCGAGGGTGCGAAGGCCGCGATCGAAGCGGCCGGCCACACGCACGAGACGATCACCGTGCCCGGCGCACTCGAAGTCCCCGGCGCGATCGCGCTGGCGGCCGAGAGCGAGACGTTCGACGCGTATGTCGCGCTCGGCGTCGTGATCCGCGGCGAGACCTATCATTTCGAGATCGTCGCAGGCGAGAGCGCACGCGGGATCATGCAGCTGACGATGGACGGCCTGCCTATCGGCAACGGCATCCTGACGACCGAGAACGAGGCGCAGGCGCTCACGCGGGCGCGTCCGACCGAGGGCGACAAGGGCGGTGGTGCAGCGAATGCGGCGCTGGCGATGCTGGCGCTTAAGGACCGCTTCATCGCATGACCGCGCCGGTGCTCCTGACGGAGCGCCTGTTGCTCCGGCCCTTGGGACCGGAGGATGCCGAGGCGTGGTATGCGTTCCACGCCGATCCCGTCACGATGCGCCATCTTGGCGGCGTGCAGTCGCGCAGCGTCGCCTGGCGCGGGCTGTGCGCGATGGCGGGTGCATGGAGCATCCGTGGCTTCTCGATGTTCGCGGTTACGCTGCGCGATACCGGCGAATGGATCGGCCGTGTCGGTCCGTGGCAGCCCGAGGACTGGCCGGGGACGGAAATCGGCTGGGGACTCGCATCGCAGTTCGCCGGTCGCGGGTTCGCGCGCGAGGCTGCGACGGCGGCGATCAACTATGCGGTGGACGTGCTCGGCTGGACCGACATCATTCACACCATCGCACCCGACAACGCCGAGTCAATCGCACTCGCGCAGCGGCTTGGGTCGACCAACCGCGGCCGAACGACACTGCCCCCGCCGCTCGAAGCGCTGCCGGTGGACGATTGGGGCCAGAGCGCCGCCGACTGGCGGGCGCGGAGAGCAGGCCGTGGGTAACGTGATCAACCTGCGGCTCGTCCGGAAGCAGCGCGCGCGAGACGAGGCATCGGTGCGGGCGGATCAGAACCGCAGGCTGTTCGGGCGGACGGTGGCCGAGAAGGCGGCCGACGCGGCTGCGAAGACTCGGATCGAGAAGACGCTGGATGGCGCGCGGCTCGATTCCATCTCCGACACGTTCGAAGAGTAACCTCGCCCTCGTCTTGCCGACGGCCGCTGTGGGTCCCTCCCCTTGCGAGCGCCAGACCGAACCAACGTCCAACCTACGATCGTCCTCCTGACGGGGGAGGATCGATGAGGTCCGCATTCGACAAATAGCGGCTCGCTTACCGAATGTCGGTCGTGCACCCTGAAGACAGTCGCGGCCTCGACCGCCTAGCCCGCCCCTGCGCAGGAACGTCCCACGTCGCGCACCGTTATGCCTGCGTAACAAGGGGGCTATCATGATCTCGGATGCGAATGCGACGTGGCTCGCCAAGCTCGGCTTTGCCGCGCGCGGCGTCGTGTATATCCTCGTCGGCTGGTTCGCGGTCGACGCGGCGCTGCACGGCGGCGAGATCGCCGACAACCAAGGCGCGATCGGATCGATGGCGGGCGGACCGCTCGGCCCGGTGCTGCTGGCGATCGTCGCGGCGGGGCTGCTCGGCTATGCGATCTGGCGCCTGACCGAGGCTGCGGCGAACCCGGAGCAAATCACCCGCGATGCCAAGGGCAGCCTCAAGCGGATCGGCCATGTCGTCAGCGGTATCGCTCATCTGATCCTCGCCTGGACCGCGACGCGGCTCGCGCTCGATCTGGGCAAGGGGAAGATCGCCGTCTCGCCCGGCGACGAAAGCGCGCGCGACTGGACCGCGCTGCTGCTCGATCAGCCGGCCGGGCGTGTGCTGGTCGGCGCGGTCGCGGTCGGCGTGCTGGTCGCTGCGTTCCAGCAGGCGCAAAAGGCGTGGCGGGGCGACTTCATCCATGACCTGCGCGGCGATGCGCCCGCGCCCGGCTATGTCTGCACGATGGGCCGGATCGGCTACGGCGCGCGCGCGCTGGTATTCCTGATCGTCGCGGGACTGTTCGGCCTCGCTGCGTGGACCGCGCATGCGAGCGACGCGGGCGGCGTGGCCGAGGCGCTGGAGCGGCTGCAATCGCAACCCGGCGGCAAGTGGCTGCTCGCGCTCACCGGGATCGGTCTCGCGCTGTTCGGTGCGTACAGTCTGGTCGAAGCTCGCTTCCGGCGGCTGCATGTCGACCTGCCGGGGACCGATTAAAGTGAACGACAGCATATCGTTAAGGTGCCGATGCTAGCGGACGGTGGCATGTACACGATCAGCTTCGACACCCCTACCAAGACACTCACTATCGTCACCGAGGGGTTCTGGTCGGTTGCGACGACCGCGGCGTTCTCCGCCGAACTTCTCGCGCGCGGCACGGCTGCACGCCTGTATCACGGCCGGTTCGTCGTGCTCGCCGATCTGCGCAAGGCGGCGATCCAGCCGTTGAAGGTGATCGATGCGCTCGAGGCGATGATGCCCAAGGCGCTGAAGGTCACGTCCGCACCGATCGCCGCGGTGGTTGCCTCGCATCTGGCGAAGCTCCAGACCGAACGCTACCTGAAGGCTGAAAACTGCCGGACGTTCCTCGATATCGATGAGGCGAAGGCGTGGCTTGCGAGCGACCTCCACGCCGCCTGACGGCGTTCAGTCCTCCGATGCGGTCTCGATCAAGGCCGCCTCTACCTCTTCGATCGTGATGCCGAACGCGCCGGCAAGCCCCGCCACCGACGCGCCGCGATCGGCGAGCGTGCGGATCCGAGCAGTGTCGACGATGGTCTTGTAGCTCCGCGTGTCACGGTCGGTCTTCGATTCCGCGCCGCTGCGCGCGAGCGCGCCCGAACGTCGGCGTTTGGAAATCTTGAGCGCCTCGACATCGGTGGTCGGCGGCGCCTCGAGTCGCGCCTTGATCCGCTGATCCTCTTCGATACGCCGGCTTTCGCGGGCGCGTTCGCGTTCCTGGGACTGGAGATCGCGTTGTGCAGCGCGCGACTCGGATCGCTGTTCGGACGCGGCCAGCCGCTCTTTCGCGCGCTGCTCGCGGCCGTTGGCGCGCTCCTCCGCCCGTTTCGCGGCCCGGTCGGCGGTGCCGGGCATGAGCGGCCCCGTTCCCCTGCCGCCGCTCGGCCAGCCGTCGGTCATTAGATATCCTGTCGTCACCGGTACGCTACCTAAAGCGCGGAAGCGCGCTGCTAAGCGATGGCGGCGCGGGTGACCAGAGGCAGCCCTTCGTGATCCTCCCCCGCCAGGGGGAGGTGTCGCCGCAGGTGACGGAGGGGGAAGACACGGAACAGCGGTTCGCGCGTGCCTCCCCCTCCGTCAGGCTGGCGCCTGCCACATCCCCCTTGCGGGGGAAGATCAAGCTCAGGCGTTCGCGGTTTCGAGCGCGGGGTAGTCGATGTAGCCCTCGGGGCCCTGGCTGTACCACGTCTTCGCGTCGTCCTTCGCGAGCGGTGCGCCGGTGCGCAGGCGCTCGGGCAGGTCCGGGTTGGCGATGAACGTGCGACCGAAGGTTATCGCATCGGCATTGCCCGAATCGAGCTCTGCCTGTGCCTCCTCGACCGTCGTGTAGTCCGAGTTGACGATCAGCACGCCCTTGAACACTTTCCGGATCGCCGGGCTGAGCTTCGGTACGTCTGTCTTGCCGAAGGTGCCGTCGGGACCAGGCTCGCGCAGTTCGAGGAACGCGATGCCGAGATCGGACAGCGCCTTCGCCGCTGCGGTGAACAGCTCCTTCGGGTTGCTATCGTCGACGCCCTGCGAATCGCCGTTCGGCGACAGGCGGACGCTGACACGGTCGGCACCGGCGACCGAGATCACGCGCTCGGCGACTTCACGCAGCAGGCGAACGCGGTTCTCGATCGAGCCGCCATACTGGTCGGTGCGGAAATTGGCGTTGTCGCGCAGGAACTGGTCGATCAGATAGCCGTTCGCCGCGTGGATCTGCACGCCGTCAAAGCCGGCCGCAAGTGCGTTCTTCGTTGCCAGTTCGTAGTCGGCCAGCAGGCGCGGGATCTCGTTGGTCTCGAGCGGACGTGCGACCTCGAAGTCCTTCTTGCCCTCGAACGTGTGGGCCTGGCCTTCGGTCGCGGTTGCCGACGACGACACGGGCTGCGTCTCGTAGACCGACGAGTGGCCCTGGCGACCCATGTGCCACAGCTGCGCGACGATCCGGCCGCCAGCGGCGTGGACCGAGTCGGTGACGGGCTTCCAGGCGGCGACCTGCGCATCGGTCCACAGGCCCGGCGCGAACGGCCAGCCAAGGCCTTCGCGGCTGATGCCGGTGGCTTCCGAGATGATCAGGCCAGCGCTCGCACGCTGCGTGTAATATTCGACCATGATGTCGGTCGGCACCGCATCCCTGTCGGCACGCCCGCGGGTGAGCGGCGCCATGATGATGCGGTTCGGCGCTTCGACGGCACCAAGGGTAATCGGATCGAAAAGGCTAGGCATGGAAGCTCCTTATTGGCCTGACGGGCGGAAGATAGGAGGCTACAGGGCGGCATGCATCGCCCCGACCCGCAAAGATTATCTAGCGTGCCCGATACGGCGCACGGTTTGACGCCGGCCGCGCAAAGTGTTGCCGCGCCGGGACTTATCGCTTTTGCGGCGCTTCTGGTGGCGAACGTCGCGCTGGCATTCGGGCCGTGGTTCGTCCGTGCGACCGAGGTCGGGCCGGTGGCGGCGGGGTTCTGGCGGCTCACACTCGCCGTGCCGTTCCTGATCGCGTTGGCGGTCCAGCAAGGCGCGCGGCCGACCCGGTTGAGCCGCGGCGTGTGGATCGGGCTGATCGTCGGTGGCGTGTGCTTCGCGGCCGATCTCGGTGCGTGGCATCTCGGCATCCGGCGCACGACGCTCGCCAATGCGACTCTGTTCGGCAACGCGGCGACGCTGATCTTTCCGATCTACGGTTTCCTGATCGCGAAGACGTGGCCGACGCGGACTCAAGGCTGGGCATTGGTACTGGCGGCGACGGGCGCTGCGCTGTTGCTCGGGCGCTCGTATCAGCTCGATGCGAAGAACCTTGTCGGCGACCTGCTCTGCATCCTCGCAGGCCTGCTCTACACGGTCTATTTCATCCTGATGGCGCGGGCGCGGGCGACGTTGGCGCCGCTGTCCGCGCTTACCTTGTCGACGCTCGCGGGGATCGTACCGCTGCTGGTGTTCGCGCTGGCGATGGGCGAGCGGGTGATGCCGACGCACTGGGGGCCGCTGATCGGGCTCGCACTGTGCAGCCAGGTGCTGGGGCAAGGGCTGATGATCTATGCGCTTGGGCGATTTTCGCCGCTGGTGATCGGGATCGCGTTGCTGATCCAGCCGGTGGTCGCCGGCGTGGTGGGCTGGCTGGTGTATGGCGAGCGGCTCGGCGCGGCGGATCTGGTCGGGGTCGTGATGGTCGCGGTCGCGCTGGTGCTCGTCCGCCGGGGACCTCCCCCGGAAGTCCCCCTTGAAGACGCGCTTGATACGCCTGATTTTGAACGGCAGGAGACGGTATGACCCAGGACCTTACGCTCGACGAAATCCGCGCCCTGCTGGCGCCCGGCATCGCCGCCAATGCTGCGTTCGACGGCTGGAGCGACGCCGCGCGCGACATGGCCGCGCAGGCCGAGGGGATCGACACCGACATCGCCGCGCTCGCGTTCAAGGACGGCCCGGTCGACATGATCGACGCGTGGTTCGCGCATATCGACGGCGTGATGCTGGCCGCGGTCCCGCCCGAGCGGTCGGCGCTGATGAAGATCCGCGAGAAGATCACCGCCCTGGTCGAGGCGCGGCTCGACGCGACGTCGATCGATCGCGAATCGCTGCGGCGCGCGCTCGCGATCCTCGCGCTCCCGCAGAACCTGGCGAAGGCGACGCGGCTAGGCTTGCGGACGGTCGACACGATCTGGCGTGCCGCCGGCGACGTCGCGACCGACTATAATTACTACACCAAGCGGACGATCCTGCTCGGCGTGTACGCGTCGACGATCACGGTGTTCCTCGACGACGAAAGCGAAGGTCTGGCCGAAACGCGCGCATTCCTCGGTCGCCGGATCAACGGGATCATGCAGTTCGAGAAGGCCAAGGCCGGGTTCCTCAAGCGCACCGAACACGGGTTCAGCCTGTCGCGATTCGTCGGCCGGCTGCGCTATCCGACTGCGTGAAGCCATCAACGCTCGGCTAAGTACCTCTGGCGTCAAGCTTTCGTCAGGATCGCGAGGCGTTGAGACGGTCGTAGCCCACGACGGTTAGGGCTTCCCTTCCCCGGGCGTTACTGATAATCACTCGCATCATGGACACTCGCCCCGATCGTTCCGTCAGCCTCGAAACGCTGCCTCGCAAGCAGCATGGCATCGTTGCCGCGATCGAATGGGCACGACTTGCCGATCCCGAGGCGCGCCGACTGCGCGAACTGGGTTTCGATGAGGGTGTCGATGTCGAGGTTTTGCACCGCGCGACGCTGGGCCAGGGCCCGATCGCCTGCCGTATCGGCCGGATGACGGTTGCGCTCCGCCGAGCCGTTGCTGGCGCGATCCACGTCTCGCCAATGCCTGCCGCGGCTGAATAATCCCATAAAATGAATGCAGCACCGCTGGTTGCGCTGGTCGGCAATCCCAATGCCGGCAAAAGCGCGCTGTTCAATGCGCTGACGGGTGCACGCCAGAAGGTCGGCAATTATCCCGGCGTCACGGTCGAGCGGAAGGTCGGGCGGCTGATGCTCGACGACGGCCGGCCGATCGAGCTGGTCGACCTCCCCGGCGCGTACAGCCTCGAACCCTCCTCCCCCGACGAGCGAGTCACGCGCGACGTCGTGACCGGCACACAGGACGGCGAGCGCCTGCCCGACGCGCTGGTCGTCGTCGTCGATGCCGCCAATCTCGACAACCACCTGCGCTTCACGCTCCAGCTGATCGCGCTCGGCCTGCCGGTCGTGGTCGCGCTCAACATGGTCGATCTCGCCGAGCGCGACGGGCTGAAGCTCGATCCCAAGGTGCTCGAACGCGAACTCGGCGTACCGGTGATCCCGACCGTCGCGGTGCGCAAGCGTGGCCTCGACGAGTTGAAGGCGGCGCTTTCCGGCATCGTCGTCAATGGCCCGATGCGCCTGCGCAAATCCGACGGCAGCGTGCAGGACGACATCGTCACGCTCCAGCGTCGCGCGCGCCAGATCGCGACGTCCGCGACCGTGTCCGAGACGCAGGTCCGCCGCTGGACGCACATGCTCGACGCGGTCGCGCTGCATCCTGTGGCTGGCCCGATCCTGCTGCTCGCGATCATGTTCCTGATGTTCCAGGCGGTGTTCAGCTGGGCACAGCCGTTCATGGACGCGATCGACGCGGGCTTTACCGCGTTGCAGGGGTTCCTGACCGCCGAACTGCCCGATTCGCTGCTCCGCTCGCTGCTGGTCGACGGCGTGATCGCGGGCGTCGGCGCAGTCATCGTCTTCCTGCCGCAGATCCTGATCCTGTTCCTCTTTATCCTCGTGCTCGAAGCCAGCGGCTACATGGTCCGCGCGGCGTTCCTGATGGACCGGGTGATGGCGAGCGTCGGGCTGTCTGGCCGTGCTTTCATCCCGCTGCTGTCGAGCTTCGCCTGCGCGATCCCCGGCATCATGGCGACGCGGACGATCGACGACGAGAAGGACCGGCTGACGACGATCCTGATCGCGCCGCTGATGACGTGTTCGGCGCGCCTGCCGGTCTACACGCTGATAATCGGCGCGTTCATTCCGAATACGCAGGTGCTGCCGTTCGTCGGGTTGCAGGGGCTGGTGATGCTCGGCCTGTACGTGATGGGCATCGTCGGTGCGTTCGTCGCCGCGCTGGTGCTGCGCCGGACGGTAACCAAGGGCGTGTCGTCGGGCTTCATGATGGAGATGCCGAAGTACCAGTGGCCGCAGTGGCGCGACGTCGGCATCGGCCTGTGGAGCCGCGCGCAGATCTTCCTGAAGCGCGCCGGCGGCATCATCCTGACCTCGACGATCATCCTGTGGGTGCTGCTGAGCTTCCCCAAGCCGCCCGAACAGCCCGCTGGCGCACCGAAGATCTCGGCGGTCGATTATTCGGTAGCCGGACGCATCGCCAACGGCATCGCGCCGGTGTTCGCGCCGATCGGCTTCAACCGCGACATCGTCCTCGCGCTGATCCCGGCGATGGCTGCGCGCGAAGTCGCGGTCGCGGCGATCGGCACGGTCTACGCGATCGACGATCCCGCCAGCAACCAGGGCGGCAAGGCGATGATCGAGAACCTCCGCGGTCGCTGGAGCCTGCCGACCGCGCTCGCCTTCCTGATGTGGTTCGTGTTCGCACCGCAGTGCATTTCGACGATCGCCGTCACCCGTCGCGAGACCAATGGGTGGAAATGGCCCGCCTTCATGGTTGGCTATTTGTTCGCCGCCGCCTACATCATGGCCGGAATCACATATTGGCTGGCGGTGTTCGCCGGCCTCTGAGGGGCATCATGGCAGGCAGCGTCAACAAGGTCATCATCGTCGGCAATCTGGGTCGCGACCCGGAGAGCAAGGCGTTCCAGAACGGCGGCAAGGTCGTCAACCTGCGCATCGCGACATCCGAGTCCTGGAAGGACAAGATGTCGGGCGAGCGCAAGGAAAAGACCGAATGGCATTCGGTCGCGATCTTCAACGAAGGTCTCGCAAACGTCGCCGAAAAGTATCTCCGCAAGGGCTCGAAGGTCTATATCGAGGGCGCGCTCCAGACCCGGAAGTGGCAGGACGCGCAGGGCCAGGACAAATATTCGACCGAGATCGTGCTGCAGGGCTTCAATAGCGTGCTGACGATGCTCGACGGTCCGAATGGCGGCGCAGGCGGTGGTGCAGGCGGCGGCGGTGGTAGCCGCGGCGGTGGCGACGACTGGGCCGGCGGCGGTGGCGGCAACGACTTCGGCGGCGGTTCGTCGGGTGGCGGCGGTTACGGCGGCGGCGGCGGTGGTCGTGGCGGCAGCGCACCCTCGGGTGGCGGTGGCGGTGGCGGCGCACGCGGCGGCAGCTTCGGGCAGACCGGCGGCTTCTCGGACGATCTCGACGACGACGTGCCGTTCTGATTGCCGTGACGACGCTGTATTCCGTTCCCAATACCGCCACGTTCGACGAGGCCGAGCGCTCTCGCGTGATCTCGGCCTACGATGTCGCCGGCGCGCGCGCGAAAGGCCAGCTCGACGACATCGTGGCGTTCGCAGCAGAGCTCTGCGGCGCCCCGGTCGCGTTGCTGAGCCTGGTCGAGGAGGAATATCAGCGTTTCCTGGCGCGGACCGGGTTCGACCTGGAGCAGACTCCGCGAAGCATGTCGTTCTGCGCGCACGCGATGCACCATCACGAGGTGATGGAAGTGCCCGACGCGCAGGCCGATCCGCGGTTCGTCGACAACCCGCTGGTGACCGGCGAACCGTATGTGCGGTTCTACGCCGGCGCGCCGCTCGTCTCGAGCGAGGGCGTGCCGCTGGGCGCACTCTGCGTGCTTGCGAACGAGCCTCGCGAAGGCCTGACCCGGTTCCAGCGCGATGGCCTCACGCTGCTGGCCAAGGCCGCGATGGGCCGGCTCGACGACCGCCGCACTGCGCGCGAACAGGCTATGGCCGAGGCCGAGGCGCGCCGCACGCTGGAGGCGAGCGACCTCAAGTTTCGCACGCTCGCCGACACCATGCCGCAGATGGTGTGGTCGACGCTGCCCGACGGCTTCCACGATTACTTCAACGCGCGGTGGTACGAGTTTACCGGCACGCCCGTCGGGACGACCGATGGCGAAGGTTGGAACGACATGTTCCATCCTGACGACCAGGATCGCGCCTGGGCGATCTGGCGTCAGTCGCTCGACACGGGCGAGCCTTACAACATCGAATACAGGCTTCGGCATTTCGACGGCACGTACCGCTGGGTGCTCGGCCGTGCGCTACCGGTCCGTGACGAAAACGGCGCGATCACGCGCTGGTTCGGGACCTGCACCGACATCCACGAACAGAAGCTGGCCTATGAGGAGCGCGAGGTCATCAGCCAGGAGCTGAGCCACCGCATCAAGAACATCTTCGCGGTGATCGCCGGACTGATCGCGTTCTCGGCGAGGGGAAAGCCGGAGTTCGCCGGGATCGCGACCGATTTGCGCCACCGCATCAACGCGCTAGGTCGCGCGCATGATTTCGTGCGCCCGCATAGCGTTAACTCACGACCATCGATGGCGCAGAATAGCCTGCATGGCTTGCTGCATGAATTGTTCGAGCCGTATCAGCGAATCGATGGCGCCCGTGTCAGCGTCGTGGGCGACGATGTGACGATAGATGATCGTTCCGCGACTCCGCTCGCGCTGATGTTTCACGAACTTGCAACCAACGCGACAAAATACGGTGCGCTAGCGACCGAACTCGGCACGGTGCGGATCACCGTCGCGGCCAATACCGATACGGTGACATTGCACTGGCGAGAGGTGGGAGGCCCGTCCGTCACCAAGCCTACGACGCCACCGGGCTTTGGCACGCAATTGATCGAGATGAGCGCGGTGCGTCAGTTAGGCGGCAACGTGAACCGGACGTGGAACGACGACGGCCTAATTGTCGCCCTGACTATTCCGAAGACCGCATTCAGCCGCTGACGCGAATGACGTCGTCGTGCGCGCTTGTGTCGTCGTTGCACGCCAAAGCGGCAGCCGCGAGGATGGCCGAATCGCTGAACGGCTTGCGAATATACCCTAGGCATTCCGCATCGCCAATCTGGGCGGGGTTTGCAGTCACGAACACGACCTTTACGCCGTAGTCCTGCGCCATCCGCCTGGCGATCTCCGGGCCGGTCGGTCCGTCGCGGAGGTTGATGTCGACGAAAGCGAAGTTGCAACCGGGTGCCGCCGCGATCGCGCTGTCGCGGTCAGCCGCGATCCCCGCGACGCCGTAGCCGGCATCCATGAGGATTCTCTCTAGGTCGAGCGCGACGAAGATTTCGTCTTCGACAATGAGGGCGGTCTTGGTCATCGGCGAAGTAACCAGTCGACCGCCGATCGGTTCCGCCAAATCGGTGATTTAGATCAACCGCTTGTCCCGATATGGCCTGATCGTTGCCGATTCCGCAATCGATTACCGTCGCAGCAGGAATACCGCGTGCTCGGCGAACAGGTTAGCACCCCCTGCCCCGGTGCGCTTGTCGCCCGACAGGAACCAGGCGTCCTCGACGGTGATCCCGCGCGCTTTCACGAAGGCGCGGAAATCGTCGATCGTGACGTGGTGGATGTTCGGCGTGTCGTACCAGCTCTCGGGCAATTGCCGCGTCACCGGCATGCGGCCGCCCCACAATAGCGACAGCCGCACACGCCAATGCGCGAAATTGGGGAAGCTGACGAATGCGCGCCGGCCGATCCGCAGCAGGTGATCGAGCACGAGATCAGGCGCGCGTGCGGTCTGCAGCGTCTGGCTGAGGATCGCGTAATCGAAGCTCGCGTCGGGATAGCCGGCAAGGTCGATATCGGCATCGCCCTGGATCACCGACAGGCCGCGCGCGACCGCAGAGGCCACGTTGTGCGCATCGATCTCCAGCCCGCGGGCGTCGACGTCGCGGGTATCGCGCAACGCCGCCATCAGCGCGCCGTCGCCACAGCCGATGTCGAGCACACGGCTGCCCTGCGCGACGTTCTCGGCGATGACGGCGAGGTCGGTACGTAAGGTCATGATGCGGTCCGCAGTTGCTCGGCGAGGCCGGGCGCGAGGCGTTCCATGTAGCGGTCGGCGCGGACCAGCGGGTGGAAGCCGAGGTCCGCATACACGCCATGCGCGTCGGCGGTGACGAGCCCGAACCTGCGCAACCCGGCGAACGACGGATGCTCGAGGAACCAGCTCACCATCCGTCGGCCGAGCCCCTGCCCGCGCGCCGACTCCTCGACCCACACGTCGGCAAGCCACGCGAAGGTGGCGTGATCGGTGATCATCCGCGCGAAGCCGACTTGCGCATCGTCCTGATACGCACCGAGACAATGCGAGCCTGCGATCGCGCGTTCGACCAGCGTGCGCTCGATCCCCGGCGACCAATAGCTGCTCGCGAGCCATGCGTGGATGCGATCGACCTGCAACCGGCTCGCGTCGTCGGACAGGATACTCGTCATCGGCCAGCCCTCAGGAAGCCGTCGACCACCCGGTTGAGATCGGGTGCCTCCAGCAGGAACGCGTCGTGGCCATAGGGGCTCGACAGCTCGACGAAGCTGACCGGTGCGCCCGCCGCGTTCAAGGCCTGGACGATCGCACGCGATTCTGAAGTCGGATATAGCCAGTCAGTGTCGAAACTGACGAGGCAGAAGCGCGATTTAGTCGCGCGAAACGCGTTGGCAAGCAGCCCGCCATGCTCCTCGGCGAGGTCGAAATAATCCATCGCCCGCGTGATGTAGAGGTACGAGTTCGCGTCGAACCGGTCGGTGAAGGCGAGCCCCTGATGGCGCAGATAGCTCTCGACCTGGAAATCCGCGTCGAACCCGAACGACTTCGCGTCGCGCGCCTGTAGGCGGCGGCCGAACTTCTCGGTCAGCCCCGCCTCCGACAGATACGTGATGTGCGCCGCCATCCGCGCCACCGCGAGCCCGGCGGTCGGCGCCGCGTCGTCATGATACTCACCCCCGCGCCAGTTCGGATCGGCCATCACCGCCTGCCGCCCGACCTCGTGGAAAGCGATGTTCTGCGCAGTATGACGCGCCGTCGAGGCGATCACCACGCACGCCTTCACCCGGTCGGGGAAGGTCGCGGGCCAGCTAAGAGCCTGCATGCCGCCCATCGATCCACCAACCACCGCGTGGAGAACGCCGACGCCAAGATGATCGAGCAGCATCGCCTGCGCGCGCACCATGTCGCGGATCGTGATGACCGGGAACCCCATCGCCCAGGGCCGTCCAGTCGCCGGATTGATCGTCGCGGGGCCGGACGTGCCCATGCAGCTGCCGAGCACATTCGCGCAGACGACGAAGTGCCGCGCAGGGTCGATCGGCTTCCCCTCGCCCACCATCCGCGTCCACCAGCCGGGCTTGCCGGTGCGGGGGTGATTCGACGCGACGTGCTGGTCGCCGGTCAGCGCGTGGCAGATCAGGACGGCGTTCGAGGCGTCTGCGTTGAGCGTGCCGTAAGTCTCGTAGGCGATATCCACCGGGGACAGCAGCACGCCGCCATCGAGCCTGAGCGGTCCCGGCAACGTGACGCGCCGCGCAAGGCCGAAGCGCTGGTCGGTGTCGTGGCCGGTGCTGGGGTCTATGGCAGGCGGGTCGAGCATGCCGCGCGCTACCATAGGGGGACGCCGTCATGCCAGCGCCGCTTCCTCGATCCTCCCCCGCCAGGGGGAGGTGGCTGGCCCTTGCCAGACGGAGGGGGAGGACAGGAAAACCGCTGTTGCGTCACCCTCCCCCTCCGTCGCCTTCGGCGCCACCTCCCCCTGGCGGGGGAGGATCGTGAAGTCCCCCACCCACCGCGCACAAAGATTGCCACCGCGCCACCGCGCCCGCTATGTCCCGCGGCCATGACAAACATCACGCCCGCTCCTGCGCCGAAGCCCTGGATCCTGGGGATCGCGCCGTACACGCCCGGTCGCTCGACGACCGATGACGGCCGCATTGTGATCAAGCTGTCGTCGAACGAGAACCCGCTCGGCACCAGCCCCGCCGCGAAGGCCGCATTCGATGCCGCCGACCGCACGCTGGAACGCTATCCGGATGCGGGCGCGGTCGAACTGCGCGAGGCGCTGGCGGCGCATTACGACCTTGATCCGGCGCGCGTGATCTACGGCACCGGCTCCGACGAGATCCTCCATCTGGTCGCGGGCGCCTATGCGGGCCCCGGCGACGAGATCATCCACGTCCGCTACGGCTTCGCGGTGTATGAGATCGCCACGCGCCGCGTCGGCGCCGAGCCCGTCATCGTCGACGACCGCGACTATGCGACCGACGTCGACGCGATCCTCGCCGCCGTCACCGAGCGCACCCGCGTGGTGTTCGTCGCGAACCCGAACAATCCGACCGGCACGTTCACGCCGCGGGCGGAAATCGCGCGGCTGCATGCCGGGCTGCCGAAGTCGGTGCTGCTCGTGCTCGACCAGGCCTATGCCGAATATCTGTCGCCCGAGGAGGACGATGCGGGGCTCGCGCTGGCGATGACCGAGGCGAACGTGCTGGTGACGCGGACCTTCTCGAAGATTCACGGGCTGGCCGCCGAGCGGATCGGCTGGGGTTATGCCTGCGCGCCGATCATCGACGCGATGCACCGCATCCGCGCACCGTTCAACGTCACCACCGCGGGTCAGGCCGCCGCGGTCGCCGCGATCGGCGACACCGCTTTCGTCGACGCGACGCGCGCGCATAACGACACGTGGCGCGGCTGGTTCGTCGAGCAGATCGGGCAGATGGGCAACGCCGGGCTTCGCGCCGTACCGTCGAAGGCGAACTTCGTGCTCGTGCTGTTCGAGGGCAAGCTGACCGCCGATGCCGCGTATCATGGGCTGATGGACGCGGGCTACATCGTCCGCTGGCTGCCCGGCCAGGGCCTGCCCAACGCGCTGCGCATCACGATCGGCACCGAAGAGGAAACGCGCGGCGTCACCGCGGCGCTGCGCAACTTGGTCGAAGCCGCCTGATGCTGCCGTTCGCGCGCGTCACGATCATCGGGCTGGGTCTGATCGGCTCGTCGGTCGCGCGCGCGGTGCAGGCGAAGATGCCGACGGTCCGCGTCACCGGCTACGATGTCGACGCGACCGTGCGCGAAGCCGCGGACCAGCTGCAATTCTGCGACGACGTCGCGGACTCAGCCGGCGCGGCGGTGATCGACGCCGACCTCGTAATCCTGTGCGTGCCCGTCGGCATCATGGGCGAGGTCGCCGCCGAGTTCGCGGCTGAGCTTCCCGCGGATGCGATCGTCAGCGACGTCGGCAGCTGCAAGGCCGAAATCGTCCGCGCGCTCACCGAAGCACTGCCCAACGCGACTGTCATTCCCGCGCACCCGGTCGCAGGCACCGAGCGGAGCGGCCCGGAGGCGGGGTTCGCGACGCTGTTCCGCCATCGCTGGTGCATCGTTACGCCACCAGAAGGCGCTGACCCGGTCGCGGTCGAGCGCGTGTCCGAGTTCTGGCGCAGGCTGGGCGCGCAGGTCGAGACGATGGCGCCCGAGCATCACGACCGCGTCCTCGCCGTCACCAGCCATCTGCCGCATCTGATCGCCTACACGATCGTCGGCACCGCCGGTGATCTGGAGGAAGTGACCCAGTCGGAGGTCATCAAATATTCCGCCGGTGGTTTCCGCGATTTCACGCGCATCGCCGCGTCGGACCCGACCATGTGGCGCGACATCTTCCTCAACAACCGCGAGGCGGTGCTGGAGATGTTGCAGCGATTCTCGGAAGATCTGAGTCATCTCCAGCGCGCGATCCGTTGGGGTGACGGCGATGCGCTGTTCGACCTATTCACGCGGACTCGGGCGATCCGGCGGAGTATCGTCGAGCAGGGGCAGGACGACGACGTGCAGGATTTCGGGCGTACGCACGGGTAAGAGTAACCACCCCGGCGGAGGCCGGGCCCAGTTGGGTAGGCCAGAGTAACAGCTCGCAACGCACATTAGCGACATCGCCCAACTGGGCCCCGGCCTTCGCCGGGGTGGTGCCTCCCCAACCTAATCCAGCGCGTTCATCGCCGCGTGGACCCGCTGCTCCGCTTCCTCACGCGGCAAACCAGGCGGCACCACTTCGCCGAACCGGAACGTGATCACCCCCGGCAGCTTCGGCCCCTTTTTCGGCCACACCAGCCCGCTGTCGCACGCGATCGGCACCGTCGGCATTTTCAGCGCGCGATACAGCCCCGCAAACCCCGGCTTCAGCGGCGGATGCTCGCCCGGCGACACCCGCGTCCCCTCCGGAAAGATCAGGATCGAGCGGCCGGTCGCCTTCGCCGCGGTCGCTTCGCGCATCATGCTGCGCATCGCCGTCGCCGATGCTTCGCGGTCGACGACGATCGCGCCGTAGCGCCGCGCCGCCCACCCCCAAGCCGGGATATCCGCAAGTTCGCGCTTCAACACGATCGCCGGACCGTCGAGCAGCGCCTGCAACTCAAGCGTCTCGAACATCGCCTGATGCTTGCACGCGTAGAAGGCCGGCTCGGTCGGTCGCGTCCCCTCCACGCGGATATGCACACGGAGTATCCACCGCGCGCACCAGCGGTGGAAGCGCGTCCAGATCGTCGAATGCACGATCACCGCGCGCGCGCCGAACAATGCCGAGATCGGCACGGTCACCACGATCGGCACCGAGATCGTGTAGAAAACGAGCATGAACGCCCAATTACGCAGCCAAATCATCCGCCAAATCCAATCCACAACGCGATCCGGCGAAGGATCAACTTGTTATATTCGTTGACCAAAGTCCCGAGCCGCGGCGTCCCCGGCACGCCATCGCCGAGGATCGCGACATTCTTGTCGAGCGCCGCCGCCAACTCCATCCGCGCGCGCGCGACGTGCCAGTCCGACGTCACCAGCCGCACCGAGCGGTATTTGTGCACGCGTACCCACTGCGCGGTCTCCTCCGCATTGGAGCGCGTATCGACCGCGTCCGCGCCCAGATCGATGCAGCACGCGAACAACGCGGGCGACGTACGATACTCGAGCGCAAGATCGATCGGCCGCACCCCTGGCGCGACGCCGGTCACCAGCATCCGCTTCGCCTGGTTATCGCGGAGCAGCGCGATGCCGCGGTCGATCCGCCCTGCCCCACCGGTCGGCACGACGATCGCATCCGTCGTGAACCCGTCGAGCGGCTTGGGCAGCAGCAGCATGAACAGCGCGAAGCCGAACGCCCAGGCGAGCGCCATGATGCCAAACAGCCGGACGATCACAGGATATGCCTCAGCGCGCGGACGATCGTCACGCGGGCGGCGAGCGTGGCGAGGACGACGAACGCGATCGGCAGCATCGCGAGGGCGACCCAGTCGACTCCGTCCAGCGTCACCCCGCCGAGCAGTTCCGAACCCAGTCCGTGCAACCGGATCCCGACGAACGCTACCACCAGCAACGCCGCGACACCGCCGCCAAGTCCGCCGATCGTCGCGTCGAGCGCGATCCGCCGCTGGAACAGACGCGCGACCTGGAGATCGGTCGAGCCGAGCATGTGCATGACCGCGATCGTCTCGCGGTGCGTCTCCAGCCCCGCGCGCGCGGCGAGCACGACGACCGCGGCTGTCGCGCTCGCCATCAGCAGGACCAGCGCCAGTGCGAGAAACGTCAGCGAGCCCATCACGTCGTTGACCGGCGACATCCAGCTTTCGTGGCGGTCGACGCGGACGATCGGGCTCAGGCGGCGGACACTGGTCGCGACCCGCGCCGCGACCGCCTCGTCCTGATTGCCAAGGTCGACGTCGATCATCGCCGGCACCGGCAATTGCGGATCGGCGCCATCGGACCCGAGCCAGGGTTGCAGCAGTCGTGTGAGTTCGGCGCGATCGACCGGCGTTGCCGTCGCCACCGCCGGCATTCTCCGCAGCGCAGCCAGCACGCGCGCCGCGACGGCGTCACGACGGACCGGATCGCCATCGACGACCTGCACTGTCAGCCGGCCCGCCAGTTGCCGATCGAGCAAGCGCGCCGCGCCCGCCGTCGCCAACCCCAGAGCTGCGGCAAGCATCGTCAGGAACAGCATGATCGCCATCACCCACGTCATCGCGCGCAGGCCGCCCGCTTCGTCGAGCACGCGGCGCTCGACCGATGATCGCGTCTTCGACACCCTCATCATTCGGGCCGCGTCGGCGGATAACGCAGCGCCCCCGTCGGATCGAGCAACCGACCGCGATCGAGCCGCATCATCTGCGCGCCCGGAATCCGCCCAAGCAGGTGGAAGTCGTGCGTCGCGACCACGACGGTCGTCCCCAGCTTGTTGAGCGATTCGAACAGGTGGAGCAGTCGCTCGGCCATGTCGGGATCGACGTTGCCGGTCGGCTCGTCCGCGACCAGGATCTCGGGGCGCGCGATCACCGCGCGGGCGATCGCGACGCGCTGTTGCTCGCCGCCCGACAATGTTGCCGGCCGCGCATCCGCACGCTCGGTCAGCCCGACCCAGGCGAGCATTTCGCGCACCGGTTGCTCTATATCCGTCTCTGGCATGCCGGCGACGCGCAACGGCAGCGCGATATTGTCCCAGGTCGACAGATGCGGGACCAGCCGGAAATCTTGGAACACCACGCCGATCCGACGCCGAAATCCGGGCAGCCGATCGCGCGACAACACCACCGCATCCTCGCCGAACAGCCGGATCACGCCGCGTGTCGGGCGCTGTGCGAGATAGAGAAGCTTGAGCAGCGAGGTTTTCCCCGCGCCGCTCGCACCGGTCAGGAAATAGAACGCGCCGCTGCGCAGCGTGAAGCTGAGGTCCGCCAGCGTCTCCGGCCCTGCATCGGACCCCGTGCCGTAGCGAAGCCCGACATTCTCGAATTGGACGATATTCGCCATGACGTGGTTGCGCCCGCTCTCGCCCGCTTGATGTTCGTGCCAATGCCCGTATCGGCGCTTTGCCATGAAAGCGCGCGCCGCTTCAAGCTTGCCACATATGCGGGCCGCGTGCTTATTCGGCACGAGATACGGTCGCGCTCCGGCGGCCGCTGGTGAAGCGTACCCATGATCCTCCAATGTCCCGAGTGCAGCACGCGCTATCTGGTCCCCGACAGCGCGATCGGGACCGAGGGGCGCACCGTGCGCTGCGCCAATTGCAAGCATAGCTGGTTCCAGGCCGCCGCACCGGACGTCGAAGATGCACTGGAGATACCGGAGCCGACGCCGCTTGCGCCGGCACCGCCACCGCTCGCCCCTCTGGCGCGGCCGCCGATCGCGGAGCCGGCCGAACGGTTCGCACCTTTCGCTCCTGCCGCACCAATCGCGCCCGAGCCTGCGGTCGTAGCACCCACATTCGTTCCACCGGTAACACCGCAGATCGAGAACCTGCCCGTTCGCCTGCGTCGCAACACGACGCGGCGCTGGACGATCGTCGCGGTGCTTGCCGGGCTGATGATGCTGATCGCGGCGGGGGCTATCGTGTATCTCGGTGCGCCAGGCGTCGCGGCCAAGCTCGGTCTCGGGACCGGCAGCGACGAGACACCGCTGCGGTTGCGCGACAATCCGATCGAGCGCCGCGAACTCGACAACGGCTCCGAACTGTTCGCAGTCAGCGGCCAGGTCACCAACCCGTCGAACCAACGCCAGCGCGTGCCCGACATCCGCGCCGAACTTCGCGATGCGCAGGGACGGCTGGTGTATAGCTGGACGATCACCCCGCAGCAGAGGACGCTGGCGCCTGGTGGCGCGATCGACTTCAACTCCGCGACGCTGAACGTGCCGGCGAACTCGAAGCGGTTGGAGCTGAGCTTTGCCGGCGAGGCGACCCGCTAAGTCTACGATCGCCTCACGCCAGCGGAAAAGCATCGTGTTGGCGCTGGAAAAAACGTGACGATCGGATTTGGCTAGCGGCTTTTTCGCAAAGGGCGTTGCACGATGCAGAAACCCTTGCTAGTGGCGCTCGCCTACCAGATGCCGGGTCCGCCCGGTGATGTTTCATGGGCGGCCATGGCGGAACTGGTAGACGCGCAACGTTGAGGTCGTTGTGGGCGAAAGCCCGTGGAAGTTCGAGTCTTCTTGGCCGCACCATTTTTCAGATTAGAGTAAACACCCCCTTCGAGGGTCCCCCTTTCGCTGCCGTGCGTTGGGCTTGGCGGAGGCATTGCATGAGTTCGATCGACGACACGATCATTGACACGCCCGAGGGCCCGATGACGTTTGCGCAGTGGAAGAAGAAGAACCCGGTCCAGCTGCCCTCGCGCCGGACCAAGGGGAAGAAGCTGCCCAACAAGGTGAAGCTGACCACCGACGAGAAATAGCGGTGGCTGGGGCTGGAGTGCCCGACCGATAAGCCGACATGCTCCCCTCCCTGGAAGGGAGGGGTTGGGGGTGGGTTGGCTAGCTTGTGTTACGACGGTTCGGATTTTGCGGAGGCCGACCCACCCCCGGCCCCTCCCTTCCAGGGAGGGGGGGAAGATAGCGGAAGCGGTTTTGCCGCTCAGTGCTTCCCCGAACTCCCTGACCCCTGCCGCGCCCGGATCATCCGCGCCTGGAACTTCACGCGTTGCCAGAACGTCGCGTCGTCGAGCCGCCATTGGCGGATCGCCTGCGTCGCCAGCGTCTCGATCAGCGCCTCGCTGGTCGCCGCATCCTGCGCCGCAAACGCCCGTGCGAGGTCCTCGACGCACGGACCGTGGTCGGTGAAGTCGCGCGGCAGCGGCATGGGTGTGGGCTGGCTCGGCATCGGCATATATCTCTCTCCCTGTAATTAACGTCGACCACCGAACAGGGCGCGCGTGGCGCCACCCAGCGTTGTCTGGTCGAACTTCAGCCGCATCGTGAGGTACGGCCCCTGCCGCGTGTAGCGGTCGTCCTCGAAATCGCGGTCGCGGTAGCCGGACAAATTGTAGCCGGCGCTGATCCACATGTTCTGCGCGGGCGACACGCCGACCGACGGTCCACCGCTCCACGACCAGGCGCCGCGCGACCACGCATGCTGGACCGAACCGCTGACGCCGATGTCGAACCGCGTGCCGACATCCTGGCGCAACTCGAACCCGGTCACGTCGATATACCCGTCATAGGTATCGTCGGCGAAGCGCCCGGCGACGTATTTCGCACCGTAATACAGAGTCGCCTCGGTGCCGTGGCCAAGCCCTTCGGGGCCGGTGCGATAGTTGACCGCCAGATTGTTGATGATCCGCGACGTCACCTGATCGCCGCCACCGTACGCCGGCACGCCGAGCGAATTGGTGTCGGTGAACCCGGCATCCGCGCTCTCGTGCCGCAGTTCGAGCCGTTCGAGCACCGACCAGCGGCTGTCGAGCGGACGCAGCGCGAGCGCGACGTCGGCGGTGGCATAGGTCGCGACCGCACCGGTCTTGTCCTTGATCGTGTACGCCTTGATGCTCGACGCGAGCGTCTTGCCCTGCCCCAGCGTGCGCAGGAAGTTGGTGGTGATCCCCCAGCGATCGCCGCTGTCGGCGTTGCGGTATTCGAGGCGGCCGTTCACCGACCAGCGGGCCTGGCGGTAGGTCGCGCCGAGCGTCACCGCGGCATAATCGCCATTGGTCTGGTCCTGCCCGACATAGCCACCCGAGGTGACCGGCTGGAACGCGTTGACGACCGCGCCGTCCGGAATTTGCCCCTTCAGCGTGTTGCTCGCGTCGAGCGTGCCGTCGACGGTCCAGTTCTTACCAACCGGCACCGACTGGCTGAGCCCGTATTGCGCATAGGTGCGCGCGCCGTTCTCGCCGATCGCCTGCTGGTTGAGCGTGCTCATCAGCTTGGCGCCGGTCCAGGGGGCGACGTCGACGCCGAACTGCTTGGTATGCGCGACATAGCCGTCGCCGTTCGCAATCTCGTACCCGCCGATCAGGCGGATGCCGGGCTTGATCCGGTAGGCGAGCTGGATCTGGTGGCGGATCGGGAAGTCGACGCTGTTGCTGTCGCCACCGGGCGCAAACTGCGTCTGCCCGGTGAGCGTCACCGCATTGCCGAACAGCGCTTGCGTGCCGCCAACCGTCAGCAGACGACTGTCGCGGTTCTTGCCGTCCATGCCGCGGTCCGACGCGAACTGTCCGCCGACGAAGATCGTGCCGGTGTCGCGGCGATATTCGAGGCGGGCCTCGCCGGCGGCGCGCGTGCCCGGGTTGGTCAACTGCTGCTGGTACCAGGCAACCCCGGTCACGCTCAGCCGATCGGTCAACCGCAGCCGGCCGTCGAGCCCGAACTTGCGCGTCCCCGCCTCGACCAGGTTCTGCTGGCCGACGCCGAACGCAGTATCTTGCTGGCGGGCATAGGCGAGCAGATCGAGCTTGGTGCCGTGGTGATCGACCTCCGCCAGATAGGCGAGGCCACGCCCCAGCCCACCGCGACCGCCCTTGGCGATCTCGCCGCGCAGTTCGGTATTAGCGGTGACGTGCGCCTTGATATCGGCGCCGAGCACGGTGGCCTTGCCTACGGTCTCGTCGCGGATGACCGCGGCGCCGACTTCGACGCGGCCGTTCGCGAGCTTGGTCGCGACGCGCGCGGCGGCTGCGAGCTTCGCCGACCTGCCGCCCTCGACCTCATAGTCGGCGACGATGAAGATCGGATTCAGGTTGCCGTCGCGGCTCAGGATCGGTTGGCGGAAGCGGACCGTGCCCATCGAGGTGTCGATGTCGTAGTCGATGTGCCGCGTGAGTTCGGTGCTGGCGACGATCAGTTCGGAGCGGAAGCGATCGCGGGTTTCGAGTCGTAATTTATCGCTGTTCGGCACGATGTTACGTCCCGACAGGCGGTAGGGACCGGACAGCCCGTTGCCCTGGATTTCGTCGCGCGAATAGAGCGTGTCGGTATGCGCGGCGAATCCGGTCGCACGCACTCGCTTGCCCTCGTACGCGGTCTTGATGCCGTTGAGCGTGCGGTTGTAGCGCGTCAGCTGCGTATCGGTGAAGCCGGTCTCGAAATCACCGAACAGCGCGTAGAACTCACGACGCTCGAGCCGCAGGTACAGCTTGCGACGCGTGGCCGCGTCATAGCCCTGGCGCGAGCCGTCGCCGTAGACGGTGTAGTAGCGGTCAGGGTCGATCGTACCGAGCAGACCGCGATCGGGATCGTATTTGCGGTCGCTGTCATAGGCGATCGTCGCCAGCCACGAGCCCTTGACGCGACCCTTGGCATAGAAAGCAAGCTGGCCATCGGTGACGACGCTGTTGCGCTGCGATTTGGGCAGGCCCGACTGGCGCTTGCTGAGCATGTCGTAGCCGAGCGAGCCTGCGCCGAACCCGACGACGACCCAATCCTTTTGCGATGCGGCCAGCCAGGCGCGGACTTCGCTGCTGTGGACGATCTTGTCCTCGGTCAGCGAGACGATCGCGTGGACGGCGCCTGCCTGCGTGGTCGGCTGGAGCGCGATGAAGGCCAGACCGTCGTCGCCGACCACCTGTGCGGTGGTGGACGATCGCTCACGACCGGCAAGCTGGCGGCCGTGTTCGAGTTCGGCCTCGACCGCCGCGGTATAGGGCGGGTCGACGGTGAAGGGGATCAGCGTGCCTGCGCGCACCGGACGACCGGTCTTGTCGGTCACGCGCACCGCGATCAGCGGGCGCGTCAGGCCGTCGGCGACGAGGCGGCTGCTGGCGGCGTCGAACACCGCGCGGACGCCGGGCCCGGAGTAATGCACCATGCGGTCGAGCGTCTTCACGACGCTGCCGTCGGCGGCGAGCACGCGTGCCTGAAGGCGATTGTCGCCGTCGATCAACGGGATACCCGTCCAGCGCGAAATTGCGATGTCGGTGCCGTCGCGCTGATCGGTGCCGTCGAACGCGAGCGGCTCGACCTGCTTGCCGTTGATCGTCAGCGCGACCCGCTGGCCGGGCGCGTGCTTGACGACCGCGCGGACGATCGGTGCGCGCGGGTTATGGTCGGCCTGTGGGAACAGCCAGTCGATGCCGGCCGTCTGATCGCCCGCCAGCCAATCGCGGCTGCCCGCGGCGACGGCGGCATCGGCGACCGTGACGGGGAGGCCCGCGTCCGTCGACGCAGCCTTGCCGGTCGGCTTCAGCTGGAAGTCGACGCGCTTGAGCAGGCCGCCGTCGCCCTCGACGAAGCGCGAGATCGAGCTGTTCGCCTGGCGCGTGTCGATGTCGCAGGCGACCGGCGCGTGCGTCGCGGGGATGCTTGACGTGTCGATCTGGACGACGTGGCGCCCGGCGCGGACGCCCTCGAAATGGTACAGCCCGTCGCGATCGGTGGAGACGAACGTGCCGTCCTCCATCAGGAGGCGGATTCCGGGCACGCCCTTGCGCTTGTCGACCGGATCGCCGCAATTTCCCTCGGTCACGCGGCCGATGATGGTCATCGCATCGGTGAACAGCAGCGGACGCAGGCGGACCGATGCCGCGGCCTCGTTGCTGGTGACGGTGCCCTGTCCGACGACGCGCGCGCGGTTGAGCGCTTCGCCGGTGGGTGCGCCGGGGGCGATGCTGACGACGTATTTGAGCTCGGTAGACGCACCGGCGGCGAGCACGGGTATGATGAAATCGAGGCTGCGGCCGTCGGTCGACACGGTCGGCTCGTCGCCGCCGCGCGCGGAATTGCGTTCGTAGCGCAGTCCCTTGGGCAACGTGTCGGCGACGTGGAGCCCGCGCGCGGGGACCGAATCGCGGTTCGTGATGCGCAACAGATACTGGACGAAATCGCCGGGCGCCGCTTCACGCACGGAAGCGACCTTAGTCAGCAGCAACGTACCGGCGCCGGGTGCGTCAAGTGGGATGTCCGCCGAAAATGGCTCCGGCGTCGATAGCGTGAACGTATCGCCGAAGCTGGCGTCCTTGAGGATGAACGGCGCGCCCTTAGGGTCCTTCAGCGCCGCCAGCGTTGCGCGATCGACGGTCGACGGCGCGACATAGGTGCCCGGCGGCGTGACCTTCAGCGCATAGCGTCCGGGTGCCGTCAGCGGAAAGCGATAGCGGCCGGTCTCGCCGGGATACACACGCCCGCTGCCATCGGTGACGCTCTCGCCCGTCACCATCGTAGAGGGGTAGCTGCTGACGCCGTCGTCGCCGAACACCGTCGCTGGCTGGCCTGCCTCGTCGACCAGCGACACGGTGGCGCCGTCGACCAGCGCACCAGTCCGCGAGTCGAACGTATAGCCGGCCGGATCGATCAGGATCGACGCGGTCGACGCGAAACTGAAATCGTCCTCGGCGAAGCTGAGTGTAATCTTCGCGCCGCGCGTACGCACTTCGCAGGGTTCGAGATCGGCGTATCTGCCGGTTTCGGTCGACGGAACGCCGCCGGCGAAGATGCCGCTGTCGGGCGTGGTTTCGGTCAGCGTCAGCGTAACGTTGCTCTCGCCGATATTAGCGGTGATGATCGACGTTTCGCGGACGGCGGGGTCATGATTGCCGGCCTGGTTGTCGAGCACCAGGATCATGTCCTCCTTGACGTCAAGCGCGGCGACCTTGGGCGCCGCCGCGAAGGTGGCTCCATCGATTGGCGCCGGGGTGAAGAGATACGTGGGGGCGGTCTGACATTTCGCGCCAGTGAAAGCGTAGTTCGCGGGCGCCAGCCGGAACGAGAGCGTCGTCGGACGCTTGCCACGGTTTACGTCGAGCGAGACCGTGTTGGACGGAACGGTGCGTAAGCCGGAATCGCTGCCCGCGTCGTCGAACGACAGCGTCGCGGTATTCTGGATACGGCCGGTTTGAGCACCCGCTTGCGCAACCGCCGGCGAGGTGCCGACGATCAGCCCGAGCAGGAGCATCTGGAGCAGCGCGCAAAGGCGCGAAAGGCGAAGGAAGCTGGACATGAAGGGTCCTCTCCCGACGCGCGTCTCCACGCGCCGGGATCGGTCGTTCCTTTGTGCGAGGGCGTGGAGCTTAGTTGATCGTCACGCGGAAGAGTGCCGCGACCGATGTCCCGCCGAGCAATGTCGGAATCGTCGCACTCACCGTCTTTGTGCTCGTGTTGTACGAACCGGTGTAGTTCAGCAGCGGTACGGTGACCGAACCATTGTCCGCCAGCGGAACGCCGCCGACGATACCCGTCAACAAGCAGGTGTTACCCAGCGCGATCGCGCCGATCGAAATCGAGTTGGCGACATAGGTCGTGTTGGGCGGGATTATGTCGGTCAGCGTGACATTGGACGCCGGCGTTCCCGTAGTGGCGTTGTTGACGACCAGGCAATATTGCACGACCGCACCTGGGATCGCCTTCGGCGCGACGAGCTGATTGATCGGATCGGACAGTACCAGCTGCGACTTCGCCACACTCAGGGAGACATTGCGCGTGGTGATCTCATAGCCGAGCGATGCGCGGCCCTGACCATTCAGTGCCGTATCGAGGCCCAGACCATCCGAGTCGTTATCGGCAAAGACCACGTCTACGACATTATCGTCGTTGAGCGCGACGCTGGCTGCCAGCGGCACACCCTGCGCGGCGATGTCGCCACCCGCAGCCACCTGGGCGATCAGCGTGATACCCGCGAGTGCGGCACTCTGCTGATTGGGGACGTCCGCGACGATGAACACGACCGCCGACGCATCGGCAGCGAGTTCGTTGATGTAGGTCGCGGTATCAGTGCCGACCTCATACGTGCCGTTGTTGTTCGCATCGACGAAGATCTTGATATTGCTGACGTCGAAATTGTCGCCCGTGAACAATCCCTGGATCGGCGTCTGGCTGGTCGACAACAGGAAATCCTGCGTGCCGTTGGTATTGTTGGTCACCTTGAACGTCGTCACCGCGCCGGCTTGGCCGATCGCGACCTGCGTGTTGGCGGGCTGGTTGGTGGTGACTGTGAGGTTGACCTTGCGATCGACCACGAAGCTGACCGGGTTCGACGCCGCCGTTTGCTGGACGCCGTTGACCGAATAGCTCGCCTGCGCGGTGTTGGTGACCGTCGTGCCGGCGTTGGTGCCGGCCGGTCCCGGTGCGGTCTGCGCCATTGCAGTCCCTGCGGACACGATGGCGGCCGTACCGGCCAGCAGCGTGCGTATTACCCCTTTTGCGTGCATCGTTAGGTCTTCCTTCTGTGATGGTTTTGGTCGGGTGTGGAGAGAGAGATCGGCCGGATCATTTGAGGACGGCCTGGAACGCGAACTGGCCCTGCGAACCCGCCGCTAACGGACTTGCGAGGCGCCACCGGACGCTGGTGACATCGTTGGGGCTCGCCGCGCGCGTGCTGCCGTCGGGGCTGCGGACGCGGAGGGTGGCGAGCGAACCGTAAGTTTTGCCGTCGACCGAGACGTCGGGCGCGGGCGAACCGGGATTGGCCGATCGGTAGGCGATCTGGCGCGGCAACGGGTTGTCGAGCACCACGTTGGCCAGCGGCTGCGCGCCGCTGTTGCGATAGGCGAGGACGAAGATCACCTTGTCGCCCGGCGTCACCTTGGTCGGCTTCACCAGCGTAACCCGGGTGGTGCCGTCGGCCGCGGCGCTGCGGGCCTCGACTAGGATGCTGCTGCTGACCTGCAACGGACCGGCAGCCGCGGAGGCTGCGGCGGCCGTGGCGACCAGAACGGCGGCAGTCATTGGACGCGTAATCATGGCTTTGCTCCTCATTGAATCTTGGCTTTGAACTGGACGGTATGGCTGGACCCGGCGGCGACCCGGCCGAGCGCGACGGTGACGCCGGCACCCTGCGCGGCGCTCGGGTCGAAGCGCCCGGCATCGTCGTCGACGCTATCGCTAAGCGGCGCACCGTCGAGCGTCAGGCTGCCGGGGACGAAGACGGTGCCGACAGGGATCGGGTCGGCGATCCGCGCGCCGGTGACGGCATCGGTGAAGCGCGCCTCCAGCGTGTAGGTGATGACCGCGTCGCGCACCGCGGTCTGCGATCCGTCGGCGGCACGCACCGACTGGCTCTTGAGCAGCACCGGGCCCGCGAGCGCGGTGCCGAGCGGGACCGAGACGGTAGCGAGGGCGCCGGTCGGCCCCACCACCGCATCGCCACCGCCATCACCCGCGCTCGGATAGACGTTGCCCGTCGCGCCGGATCCCGTCGTCGAGCGCGCGGTGACGGTCAGCACGGCGTTCGTGGCGCCACCGTCCGGCGTCGCGACCAGGATCGCGAGCAGCTTGAGCGACTGGCCGGGCGACAAGAGCGGCGTCTTGCCATCGACCGGCGCGACGTCCTTGGCAGGATCGTAGAGGCCATCGCCGTCGGTATCGATCACCAGCGCGCGCAACGTCGCCATGCCGGGCGACACGGATGCGGCCAGCACAAACGATTCGGCGCCATTGTCGAGATTGGTTAGCGTGAGGGGAATGGCGACCGGCTGCGCAGACACAACGATCGCGCCCTGCCCGTCGCGGACCAGCGCCACGTCGAGTCGCTCGGCGACAATGATCGTGACGGTGTTCGAGCTTGTCGACTGCGCCGTACCATCGACATCGTATCGCAGGCCGGCGGTATTGACGATCGGCGTACCCGCTGGCGTGCCGATCGGCGTAGCTATCGTTGGCGTCTGGGCAAGCAACGGCTGCGGCAATCCCGCGCTCAGTATGCAGGACAGCAGGCAAGGTGCCGCAGCGCGTCGAAACCGCCCGCTCTTTCCTCCATGCTGTGACATTAGACGAATCAATTTTGTTCCCTTCGATCGGGAACAAATTGTCCGAAGCCACTTAATCAAATACTACGAAATCATAATGGGATCATAAAGCCAAACTATGATAGTTAATGTGACAACATCCGTTTTCAGATGAACGTTCGTTACATCACATAGCAAAACGGTATCTTTCGTCATTGCCGTTCTATTGCTGAGCAATCCAGAACCGTAGTGGCTTTATTTACGCAGATACTGTCAAGGCGCAAAAAGGCCGGCCAGACGACGTCCCTGGAGAAGACGCGTCATGGCCGGCCGTGACAGGCGTAGTGATCGAGCTAGTCGCGAAGAAGCGCGCGCAGATAAGCCTTCATCTGCTGATCTCCGGTATAGCTCAGCGATATCTCGACGCGGCGCCGATCGGTCGGGTCGGTGACGCGGTCGATCAGTTTCAGTTTGTGCAGATGTTCGATCCAGCGCTGCGATGTGGTGACGGGTGCGTCGGACATGCTGACCAGCGCCTTGATGTTCATGGGCATACGATCGTCGCGCGACGCGAACAGCGCGAGGAGCATGTCCCAGGCCGGTTCATGGAACAGTTCGCCGGGCAGGAACTGCCGCCGCAATCGCCGTTGTTCGAGCACCGCATTCGCATGCTCGACGAGCGCGGCATCATTCGGTTCGTTCCCAGCCGGCACCGGTTCCGCGGCCTTGGCGACCCGTCCGTTGAATTCTTCGGCGACGGCCGACAATTTTGCAGTCAGATCCTTGATCAATTCCACGACGGTTTCGTTTTTCACCAAAGGCTCCCCATTGCCATCGACCCGTTACCATCGACCCCCGACCGGAACCGCCATGCCCGCAGCCTGTCGCTGCTATCGCACGTCAATCCTCGACCACCCCAGATACGGACTGAGACACCCCAACCTTCGAACTAAACGCCAAAACCTCAGTGCTGTCCTGCCGATTTGTTAAATGCGGAAACGCACGTCAACAAATAGAACTATATCTAAGTATGATATTCAAACTTATTTTATATTAATCAAATCGTTATGGGTCTTATAAGCTCGCCAGCTGTCCATTTTGGGTTTGGATGAGAACCACGAACCGGTATATTTTTAGCAACGCGCAAGTTAGGGTTGAGGATGCTTTAGGGCCAACATATCGCTTCAGACGCGAAACCGATTTGCGACGAACAGATATAGCGTGCGTCCCATAGTCCGATCGAACGTGCCATGCGTTGGGCGTCGATCGCAGGAAAGGGTATCGTGTCCGCTTATCTCAACGCCGTAGGGTCCGCCGTTCCCGGTCACGATATCCATGCGGCGTTCATCGCCTGGGCGCGAGGGCGCGTCGATGCCCGAGCCGAGCGCGTGTTCGACCGGATGGCGTCGCGATCGGGCATCGGCCACCGCTGGTCGGTATTGCCGCCGACCGCGGACGGTGGCTCACCGGTCGACGATGCCGGCTTCTACGCGACGGAACCCCATCCGGGGACGAGCGCGCGGATGGTCCTGTATGCCGAGCATGCGCCCGACCTCGCGATCCGCGCGATCGAGGCGTTGCGCGAGAAGGTCGCGGTCGAGGGCATCACGCATCTGGTCGTGGCCAGTTGCACGGGCTTCGTCGCGCCGGGGATCGACCAGATCATCGCGCGCAGGCTTGGTCTTTCGTCGAGCGTGGAGCGGCTGCTGATAGGCTTCATGGGGTGCTACGCGGCGATCGTCGCGTTGCGGAGTGCGCGGCATATCGTTCGCTCCGAGCCCGGCGCGCGCGTGCTGGTCGTCACCGTGGAGCTGTCCACGCTGCACCTGCAACCGGCCAACGACATCGAGGCGCTGCTGGCGATGCTGCAATTCGGCGATGGTGCCGCGGCGGCGCTGGTGACGGCGGATGCGACCGGGTTCGCGCTCGAAGCGCCGTTCGCCGCGTCGTTGCCCGATAGCGAGACGCTGATCCGCTGGGACGTCACGGATGCGGGCTTTGCGATGCATTTGTCGGGCGAAGTGCCGGGACGGATCGCCGCCGCGCTGTCCGACGAGGATTTCCGTGCGATCGTGAGTGCGGGGCAGCCGCCGGAATCGATCGATGGCTGGGCGGTCCATGCCGGCGGGCGATCGATCCTCGATGCGGTCGAGCATGCGATGCATTTGAACCCCGACGCACTGGCGGCGTCGCGGCAGGTGCTGGCGGACAATGGCAACATGTCGTCGGCGACCTTGATGTTCGTGTTCGAGCGATTGCTCGCCGGGCCGCCCGTGGAGCACGGCGTGGCGCTCGCGTTCGGGCCGGGGCTGGCGGCGGAGGGCTTCGGGTTCCGGAGCGCCGCATGAGCCTCGCGGTCCGCAGCCAGGCCGAAGAGCTGATGGACGCCGACGATCTCGATGCGGCGACCTATGCCGACGTCGTGGGCGATCTCGCGACGGTCAACACGGTGACGATGGCGCGCCGGCCGACGCTCGACTTTCTCGCGCGGGCGACTGCGGGGCGGAAGAGTTTCCGGTTGCTCGACGTAGGGTTCGGCGATGGCGACATGCTGCGCCGGATCGCAAATTGGGCGAAGGCGAAGGGTATCGAGGCGGAGCTGGTCGGGGTCGACCTGAACCCGCGCAGCGAACAGGCGGCGCGGGCGCATGGCGGCGACATCCGCTACGTCACGGGCGACTATGCCGACCTTGCCGGCGAGCCTTGGGACGTGATCGTCAGCAGCCTCGTCGCGCATCACATGAGCCACGACCAGTTGATCGCGTTCCTGCGGTTCATGGAAGGACATGCGAGTGCAGGATGGTTCGTCAACGACCTCCACCGGCACGGCTTCGCGCATTGGGGCTTCCCGGTTCTTGCGACGATCGCGCGCTGGCACCCGATCGTCCGCCACGACGGCACGCTGTCGATCGCGCGCAGCTATCGCCCAGACGAATGGCCGCCGCTGCTCGCCGAGGCCGGCATCACCGAGGCGAAAGTCCGCCGCGTATTCCCGTTCCGGTTATGCGTCGAACGCCTGCGCTAATCGTCGGCGGCGGACTCGCCGGGGCCGCGACCGCGATCTGCCTCGCGCGTGCCGGCCGGCCGCATCTGCTCGTTGAGCGATCGCGTGAGACCGGCGATGCGATCTGCGGCGGGTTCCTGAGCTGGCGGACGCTGGAGACGCTCGACGGACTCGGGATCGATCCCGACACGTTGAACCCCGACCGCGTGACGCGGGCCCGTATTTTCGCGGGCAATCGCCGTGCGGAGGCCGCCCTTCCCCATCCGGCGGTCTCGGTGTCGCGTCGTCGGCTTGATACAGTGCTGTTGGCGGAAGCCGAACGGCTCGGAACCCCGGTCGAGCGCGGGATCACCGTGCGCGAGATCGACGCGACGAGCGCACGGCTCGCAGACGGTGCGACGATCGCGACCGACGCGCTGTTCCTCGCCAGCGGCAAGCATGACGTACGCGGCATGGCGCGTCCCGAAGACGCGCGTGGCGACGACCCGACACTGGGAATACGGGTCCGGATCGCCCCCTCGCCTACCCTCAGCCGAGCGCTCGCCGATGGCATCGAACTGCATCTGTTCGACCGCGGCTATGCCGGGCTGGCGATGCAGGAGGACGGCACCGCGAACCTGTGCATGGCGGTGCATCGTTCGCGGCTCCAGGCGGCAGGGTCGCCCGCGCAATTGCTCGAAACGCTGGGTCGAGACATGCCCGCGCTCGGCGAATGGATCGCGCTGATCGCGCCGACCGCGTCGATCGATGCGATCGCCAACGTCCCTTACGGCTGGCGCCAACGCACCGGCGTCGACGCGATCTTCCGGCTCGGCGACCAAGCGGGCGTGATCCCTTCGCTCGCTGGCGAGGGGATGGGCATCGCGCTCGCCAGCGGCGTTGCGGCTGCGCGCGCCTACGAAAAAGGCGGCGCCGCCTCCGCCGCGCAGTGGCAGGAGACGTTCGCTCGCCGCCTCGCCCGCCCGATAGGTATCGCGAGCATCGTCCGTCACATCGCCGAAAGCGAACGCGCCGCGTGGCTGCTTCCGTTCATGCGGCCCGCACTGATCCAGGTCATCGCGAACGCAACCAGAATGGGGCAATATTGAAATCCGTCCCGCCAGCACGACCCGCCAGCAAGAGATGCATGTCCATGAATCAACTCAATCTTTCCGAGGCCGAATGGCGCAAGCGGCTGTCCCCCGAACAATATCACGTACTGCGCGAAGGTGGCACCGAGCGCGCCTTTGCGGGCGTCCTCAACGACAACAAGGCCGACGGCATCTATCGGTGCGCGGCGTGCAGCAACGAACTGTTCGACAGCGCCGACAAATATGATTCCGGCTCCGGCTGGCCGAGCTTTACCCAGCCGATCGGTCCCGACGCGGTCACCGATCACGCCGACCGCAGCCACGGCATGACCCGCATCGAGACGCGGTGCGCGCGCTGCGACAGCCATATGGGCCACGTCTTCCCGGACGGTCCGCCGCCGACCGGGCAGCGTTATTGCATGAACTCGCTCTCGCTCGAATTCCGGCCGCGCAAAGCGAACGTCGCGGCCTGATGTCGCTTGTAGGGCGGGACCATCGCGCGTAATTCTGCGGCCACATGGCTCGTACGCGTTCTGCTCCCCCGTCCCGTCGGTCCCCAACTCCCCCGGCGTCACGCTGGCGGCGGCGGCTGGTCGTCTTTCTCCAGGTCATGGTCGGGATCGGCGTCCTCGCGCTCGGCGCGCTGGCGATCGCGGTCTATATCGCGATGTCGCAGCTCCCCAGTTTCGACAGCCTGAAGTCCTCGCCCAACGGCCAGATGATCCGCGTCCATGCCGCCGACGGCACGGTGATCGTGTCGATGGGACCGAGCTTCGGCGAGTGGCTGCCTTACGGGCAGATCCCCAAGGTGATGCGCGACGCGACGGTGTCGGTCGAGGATCGGCGCTTTCGCTCGCATATCGGCGTCGATCCAGTCGGCATCGCGCGCTCCGTGAAGGTGCGGTTCGATCGCGGACACTGGACGCAAGGGGGATCGACGATCACGCAGCAGCTCGCGCGTACCGTCTTCCTCAACAACCAGAAGAAGTTCGGGCGGAAATTCCGCGAGGGCATCCTGGCGTTCGCGCTCGAATGGAAGTTCTCGAAGGATCAGATCCTCGAACTGTATCTGAACAAGGTCTATTATGGCGGCGGCGCCTACGGGATCGACGCGGCTTCGCGGAAGTTCTTCGGACACGGTGCGGATCATCTTAGCCTCGCCGAGGCTGCGGTCATCGCCGGCCTCGTCAAGGCGCCGTCCAACTATTCGCCGACCGCCGATGCCGAGGCCGCAATGGGCCGCGCCGGGGTGGTGCTGGAGACGATGCAGGAAACCGGCGCGATCACCGCGTCGGAGGCTGCCGATGCCGACGTATCCGGGCTGAAACTCGCGCCCGAGCCCAAACAGAACAGCGTGCGGTACTTCACCGACTGGGCGCTGCCGCAGCTCGATACGCTGATCGACGAGACGACCGAGCCACTCGAGGTGTGGACGACGCTCGACCTAACGATGCAGCGCCAGGCAGATGACGCGATCCGCGCGAATGCGCCTCCTGGAGCACAGGGCGCGCTGGTCGCGCTCGATCGTGGCGGCGAGGTCCGCGCGATGGTCGGCGGCAAGGATTACGTCTCGTCGATCTACAACCGCGCGACACAGGCGGTCCGCCAGCCGGGCTCGTCGTTCAAGCTGTTCGTGTACCTCGCCGCGCTCGAGGCTGGCCACAAGCCTGAGGACTCGATCGTCGACGAACCCGTCACGATCAACGGCTGGAGCCCACGCAACGATTCGCGGCGCAATTCCGGCGCGGTCTCGTTGCGGACCGCATTCGCCTATTCGCTCAACACCGTCGCCGCCAAACTCGGGCAGGAGGTCGGCTTCAACACGGTCGCCGACATGGCGCGGCGGTTCGGGATCACCACCCCGGTCAACGTCCATCCGTCGATGGTGCTCGGCACGTCTGAGGTCCGCGTGATCGACATGACGCGCGCGTTTGCTTCGGTCGCCAACAAGGGCGTTGCGGTGACTCCGTACGGGATCACGCGCGTGACCGCTAACGGCCAGACGATCTACACGCACGAGGTCGACCGCAGCCACGTGCTCGTCGCACCCTATGTCGCCGCCGAGATGACCGACCTGTTGCAGACCGCGGTCAACACCGGCACCGGGCGCGCTGCGCAGATCGGCCGCCCAGTCGCGGGCAAGACCGGCACCACCACCGCATCGAAGGACGGCTGGTTCCTCGGCTTCTCCAGCGGCATCACGACCGGCGTGTGGATGGGCCGCGACGACGCCAAGCCGATCGCCGGCCTGCATGGCGGCACCGCGCCGGCAAAGGCATGGGCGGCGTTCATGAAGCCTGCGACAGCCAACCGTCCGATCGAGCAGTTCGATACGAAGGTCACGCTACCCGAATGGCAGCTCGAGCCCGACGAGGAGAGCTATTTTGGCCAGCCAGACAATGGCCAGATGGCGGTCGACGCGGACGGCAATCCGATCGAGCAAGGCCAGCCGCCGGTGCCGACCGACGCGCAGACCGGCGACACGATCCCGCGGCCCGATGCGGATCAGCCCGAGGTGGCACCTGCTCCGCCTCCACAGCAGATGAACCAGGATTGGATCGACCGGGTCACCGGGCGTGAGCGGCGTGAGCCGTCACCGGCTGGCCGGCAACCTCTCCAACGCGATGTGCCACGCGACCAGGTGCAGACGCAGCGCTTCCAGAGCGATCAGGAAGAGCGTCCGAACCAGTGAAGCTCCGCGCCGTGCGTGCGTAGCCAGACGCGCGCGGGCGTCGGGTCTTCGCCGTACAATTGCTCCACGAGTGCGTGGAAGACCGGCGCGTGGTTCATGTGGACGCGGTGCGCGACTTCGTGCGCGACGGTGGCGCGACGGACCCAGCTTGGTGCGAGGATCAGCCGCCAGCTGTAGCGGATGATCCCGCTCGGCGCGCAGCTTCCCCAGCGGCCCTTGGCATCGCCGACCGCGACCTGCGCGACGCTGACCTTCGCCTTGGCGGCGTATTCGGCGGTCTCGGTCTCCAGCACGGCGAGCGCGGTGCGTTTGAGCCATGCTTCGACGCGACGGGCGATGGTTTCGGGCGGACCGGACAACGACAGGACCGAGCCTTCGCGGACCACGGTTCGGCGGCTGCCCGGCGTCCACTCGATCGTCAGGGGCTCGTCGGCGACGGCAAGGACCGCGCCGGGCACGAACGGGCGCGGCTGGGGGAGAAGCGCGCGCTGTTCGGCGATCCAGCCCGCCTTGTCTTCCGCCCACGCCAGCGCCTGCTTCAACGCTGCGCGCTTGGGAAGGACGAGCCTTGCCCGGCCACTCGCGGGATCGATTGACAGTCGCGCGCGGCGTGCGCGCGGGTGACGGACGATCTCCAGGCCCTCGATCATCGGGCTATCACTGCGTCACAGTTCCCGGTCGATGACGTGGTATTCGAGCTCGCCGGCCTCGTCCTCGCTGATCGTCCAGCCACGGACCGATTGCTTGGCGCGGTGGACGGCCTCGCGGTCGCCGCAGACGAGGTAATGCCATTCGGGCAGTTGCTCGCCGGCTGCGCGCAGGCGGTAGGCGCAGGTCGACGGCAGCCAGTCGATCCCGCGGACGTTGCCGGTCGTCAGCCGCACGCATTCGGGCACATAGGCGTGGCGGTGGCGGTAATCGGAGCATTGCCCGCTGCGCCGGTCGAGCAGGCGGCACGAGACGTTGGTCGCGACGAGCTCGCCGGTATCCTCGTCCTCGAGCTTGTGGATGCAGCATTTGCCGCAGCCGTCGCACAACGCTTCCCACTGGCCGCGATCGAGCTGGTCGATCGGCGTATCTTCCCAGAAGCGCGCGCTCATCGAGCCCAGCGCTTGATTTCCGTCACCACTGCGTCGGGCCCTTGTTCCTGCGGCAGCAAAGCGAGGGGCTTGCCGTCCGGGTCCATCAGATAGGCCTGGCGCGAGTGGTTTACGAGGTAGCCGCCGCCGGGGGAGGCGTCGCCCTTGCTCGAATAGACCGCGTATTCGGTCTTGATCCTGGCGATCTGGTCGTCGGTGCCGGTCAGCCCGACCATGCGCGGGTGAAACGCGGAGACGAACTGCTTGAGCACCGCGGGGGTGTCGCGCGTCGGGTCGACGGTCACGAACACGGGCACGATCTTCGCGGCGAGCGCGGGATCGCTCGCCTCGAGCTTTTTCACGGCGGCGCCGATCGCCTGGACATCCGTCGGACACACATCGGGACAGAAGGTGTAGCCGAAATACATGATCCGGTATTTGCCGTCGAAGTTGCGCTCGGTAACAGTCCGCCCGTTCTGGTCGGTCAGCGTGAAGGCGCCGCCGATCCGCGCACCTTCGAGCGGCGGTTTGGCGGGCGGTGCCGAGGCGGTGCACGCGGATAAGGCGAGTGCCGGTATGAGAAGGAAACGGAGGGTCATGGTCCCGCCAGCCTTGATCTGTTCGCTACTGCGGCGCAAGCGTCACCCTATATCCAGGACGAACCAAGGAAGTCTCTCGATGCGTATCCGCCTGATGCTCGCCGCTACCCTCCTGACGCCTGCGCTCGCCTGCGTCGCGGCGCCCGCGTTCGCGCAAGGCCAGTCGGAGGGGTACAAGTTCCTGTCCGCGGTGCGCGATGCGAAGAACAACGAGGTGCTGGAGATGCTCGGCAAGCCCGGCAGCAACATCATCAACACGCGCGACGTGACCAGCGGGGAGGGCGCGCTCCACATCGTCATCAAGCGCGGCGACGAGGTGTATCTGCGCTTCCTGCTGCAAAAGGGCGCGGATGCGAATTTGCGCGACGGCAAGGGCAACACGCCATTGCTGCTCGCCGTGACGCTGGGTCAGACGAACATGATCCCGATCCTGACCGCGGCTGGGGCGAATCCGAACCTCGCCAATTCGGCGGGCGAGACACCGCTGATCCGCGCGGTGCAGCGTCGCGATGTGGGCATGATCCGGGTGCTGCTTGCCGAGAACGCCGACCCCGACCAGGCGGACATCATGGCGGGCATGTCCGCGCGCGCCTATGCCAAGCAGGATGGACGCAACCCGATCGTGAGCAAGCTCCTGGAAGATGCGCCGAAGAAGGTGCGCAAGGCCGTGTCGGGCCCGAAGTTCTGAGTTTTGAAGTTCTGATCCTCCCCCGCCAGGGGGAGGTGGCTGGCGCTTGCCAGACGGAGGGGGAGGAATGGGTAACAGTCGTTGCGTGTTCCTCCCCCTCCGTCACCTGCGGTGCCACCTCCCCCTGGCGGGGGAGGATTTAGTGTCAGAACGCCAACCCGTCGGCGTCCGGGTCCATTTGCGCGATCAGCCGCCGTGCCGCGCGCCGGGCGAACGCCAGCGTACACCGTTTCCGCACATGCGCGGGCAGCGGCACGGTATGCGCCTCGCGCACGATCGCCGCGTCATAGCGGTCGGCGACGATGATCCCGGTACGCTCCGGCAGGAACGCGGGCCCGTTCAGCGGCCCGACGTCGAACCCGGCCGGGACCGCCCAGAAATACCGGTCGCAATGCCCGAGATAATCCGGCCACTTCCCGTCGCCTAGCAGATCGGCACGCGACACCTTGATCTCGACGATCACGATCTGGCCGCGCGCGTCCACCGCCATCAGGTCGGCACGGCGGCCGCCATCGAGCGGGACTTCGGTCATCGCGGTGAGATCGTGGCGCAGCAACATCCGGATCACGCCGCGCGCTACGTCGGCCGCACATAAGGGTGATCCAGGTTCGTCGATGCAGGAGTCCGGCGGCATATCGAGCATGCGGCGGAAATAGAACAATCCGCGAACGAGGCAAGCCCATTCGCGGATTGGTCGCGTCGTCAGCCCGCCTCGCCCTTCAGCGGCCGGGCGAGCAGATCGCCGATAACGTCGCTCACCGGAGCGCCCTCCAGCAGTCGGCAGACGGCTTCGGTGATCGGCATGTCGACGCGCGCGTCGCGCGCCGCTTCGCGCAAGACGGGCGCGGTGAAGGCGCCTTCCGCGACGGTCCGGCGATCTGCCAGCAAGGTCGCCGCCGACTCGCCGCGCCCGAGGCCGACACCCAGCGAGAAGTTGCGCGAACTGGTCGAGGAGCAGGTCAGCACGAGATCGCCCAGCCCGGAAAGCCCGGCGAGCGTCTCCGCGCGCGCGCCGCGTGCCAGCCCAAACCGCGTCATCTCGGCGAACCCGCGCGCGATCAACGCGGCGCGCGCGTTCTGGCCGAGCCCTGCCCCCTCGACCACACCGCAACCGATCGCGAGGACGTTCTTCACCGCGCCACCGATCTCCGCACCCGCGACGTCGGTCGAGGCGTAGGTGCGGAAATGGCGGGCCGCGAGGCGTGTCGCGAGCCGCTCGCCGAGCGCCGCATCCTCGCAGGCCAGCGTCACTGCGGTCGGTAACCCGGCAGCAACTTCGTGCGCGAAGGTCGGTCCCGAGAGCACCGCGATCGGCGCATCGGGATGTACCGCGCGCGCGACCTCGCCGACGAGACGCTTGCTCCCCGCCTCGATCCCCTTCGCGCAGAGCACGAGCGGAATGCGGCCGATCGGGGCGGCCGCGAGCACGCTGCCGACGTGCTGGGCGGGCGCGACGACGAGGATCGCATCCATGTCCGCGAGCGCGGCGAGGTCGTCGGTCGCGCGGATCCCCGGCGACAGCGCGACGCCGCCGAGGAACAGCGTGTTCTCATGGGCAGTGTTGATCGACTCGACCACCGCGCCCTCGCGTGCCCACAGGATCACCTCGCGACCACCATAGGCCGCGACCTGAGCCAGGGCCGTGCCCCACGCGCCGCCTCCGATGACGCCGATTTTCATGCCTTCACCCCTGCGCCACGCACGGCTTCGGCATTCGGATCGAGCGGCCAGCGCGGACGCGCGGCGACATCGAGCGGATCGGTGAGGCCCGCGGCGAACCGCTCGGCCCCCGCCCAGCCGATCATCGCGGCGTTGTCGGTGCACAGCCACAAGGGCGGCGCGACGAAGCGGAGCCCGTGCGCAGTTGCGAGCCCCTGCAACGCGGTACGGACCGCCGTGTTGGCCGCGACTCCGCCCGCGACGACGAGCGCGGTGGCGCCATGCGATGTCCGCAGAGCCTTGGTCGTGCGGTCGATCAGGCAGTCCACCACCGCCGCCTGGAACGAGGCGGCGATGTCCTCGGACGAATACTGGCCGACCACGCGCGCGACCGCGCTCTTCAGTCCGGCGAACGAGAAATGCGGCTCGGCCGAGCCTTTCAGTGGCCGCGGGAGGGGGACGGCCTTGGGATCCCCCAACGCCGCGGCCCGTTCGACGGCAGGACCACCGGGGAAGCCGAGGCCGAGCAGTTTGGCGGTCTTGTCGAAGGCCTCGCCCGCCGCATCGTCGATCGTCGTGGCAAGGCGCCGATACGCACCGACGCCCTCCACCAGCAGCAACTGGCAATGCCCGCCCGACACTAGCAGCAGCAGGTATGGGAACTCGAGGTCCGGGTCCGACAGGCGCGGCGACAGCGCGTGGCCTTCGAGATGATTGACCGCGATCAACGGCTTGCCCGCGGCGTGCGCGAGCGCCTTGCCGGTGACGAGCCCGACCATCACCCCGCCGATCAACCCCGGCCCCGCGGTCGCGGCGATCGCGTCGACATCGGCCAGCGTCAGCTTCGCGTCGGCCAGCGCCGCGACGATCAACGGCTCCAGCGCCTCGACATGCGCGCGCGCGGCGATTTCGGGGACGACGCCGCCGAACGGTGCGTGCGCCGCTTCCTGTCCGAGCAGCCGGTGCGCCAGAACCTGCCGGTCGCCGGTGACGAGCGCGGCGGCGGTTTCGTCGCAGGAGGATTCGATGCCGAGAATGATCATCGCGTGTCTGTATAGGCCTGCGTGAAGCTTGTCGAAGGGGGCCCCTTTCTGCATGGCATCCAGCATGACAGTTTTTCGGCTCGGTACGCGCGGTTCGCCGCTGGCGCTCACCCAGGCAGGCCTGGTTCGCGATGCCCTGTGCGCGGCACATGGCTGGTCGGCGGACAAGGTCGAGACGGTCGTGATCCGAACGACGGGCGACCGCGTGCAGGATCGCGCGCTCGCCGAGATCGGTGGTAAGGCGCTGTGGACCAGGGAACTCGATCGCGCGCTGCACGACGGCGACATCGACTGTGCGGTGCATTCGATGAAGGACGTCGAGACCATCCGGCCGCACACGCTGAGAATCGCCGCGATGCTGCCGCGCGCCGACGTGCGCGATCGGCTGATCGGAGCGGAGACCTTCGCCGACCTGCGTCCGGGCGCCGTCGTCGGCACGAGTTCACCGCGACGCCGCGCGCAGATGCTGAGGCTGCGGCCCGACCTGGAGATCGTTCTGATCCGCGGCAACGTCGACACGCGGCTCGGCCGGGTGGCGAGCGGCGAGATGGACGCCACGCTGCTCGCCGCCGCCGGGCTCGATCGCCTCGGGCGCGACGACGGCCATGCGATCCCGACCGATATCATGCTGCCCGCGCCGGCGCAGGGCGCGGTCGGGATCGAGGTTCTCGACGGCAGTGCCGCGCATGCGATCGTCGCCGCGATCGACCATGCCGACACCAGCCTGTGCGTGCTGACCGAGCGCGCGTTGCTCGCCCGGCTCGGCGCGGACTGCCATTCGCCAGTCGCGGCGCTCGCGTCGCTGGCAGGCGAGACGCTGACGTTGCGCGCCGAGCTGATCGCCGAGGACGGGACATGCGATGTCGCCGGATCGATCGAGGGCGGTGCCGGCGAAGACCTGGGTACGATGCTGGCGGTCGACCTTCTCACGCGCGCGCCGGCCAGCGTCCGTCGGTTGTTCGCGGCATGACGTCGCCCCACGCGGTCGTCGTCGTGCGGCCGGAGCCTGGCAATGCGCGGACTGCGGCGGCGCTGCGGGCGCTCGGGCTCGACGTGCGGCAGGTTCCACTGTTCGCCGTAACGCCCGTCGACTGGAGCGTACCGGATCCGGCGGGGTTCGACGGACTGTTGCTGACCAGCGCGAACGCGGTGCGGCATGGCGGTGCAGGACTGGACGCGTTGAAGCGCATGCCGGTGATCGCGGTCGGCGCTGCGACGGCAGCAGCGGCGACCGACTCGGGCTTTGCGGTCGCGGTCACCGGATCGGGCGATGCGCGCGATGCCGTCGCCGAAGCGCGTGATCGTGGTTTTGCGCGACTGCTGCATCTTGCCGGGCGCGATCGTGCCCCGACCGACGACGGGGTCGAGGCGGTCACCGTCTATGCCAGCGATGCCGTACCGATCGACGCAGCGGTGGCGCGATCGTTCGCCGATACCGTCGTGCTGCTGCACTCCGAACGCGCCGCGACCCGGCTGAAGGAGGTGCTGGATATTCCGGGCATCGACCGATCCGGCATCGAGATCGCCGCGATCAGCGCCGCCGTTGCCGAAGCGGCCGGAACCGGCTGGGCGACCGTCTCGATCGCGCCGCAACCGAGCGATCCAGCGCTCGTCGCGCTGGCTGCTGCACGTGCGAACATACGCGCGATTGACCATCCGGTGCGTGGCGGGGATAAGCACGCCATGAGCGACCATGTGCCGACCGATCGCCCACGGGCACGCGGACCCAGAATGGGCGTCATCATCGCCCTCACCGCGCTCGCGTTCATCGCCGGGCTCGGGCTGATGGCCTATGCGGCGAGGAAGCTGCCCTGGTTCGGCGCCACGGCGTCGACCACCGCTGGCGCACCCGTCGCAGGCCAGAAAGCCGCCGCGGGCAATTCCGGGTATATCCCGTCGCAACCGCTCGGCCCGGATGGCCAGCCCCAGGCGGCCGCGCCGGTCGACACCGCCGTGCTGGCAACCCGCGAGGCGACGCTGGCGGGCCAGTTGACCGCGCTCGAGGCGCGCACCGCAGCGATCACCACCGACGCAGCCGCAGCCGGTGGGCAGGCGACGCGCGCAGAGGGGCTTCTGGTGGCGTTCGCCGCGCGCCGTGCGCTCGATCGCGGGGTCGGGCTCGGCTATCTTGAGGAACAGTTGCGCCTGCGGTTCGGCCAAGCCCAGCCGCGTGCGACGATGCTGCTGATCCAGGCTGCGCGCCAACCGGTGACGCTCGAGGACCTGCGCCAGGGCCTCGATGCGATAGCGCCGGACATCACGAGTTCGACCGGCGAGAACTGGCTCGATACGATCCAGCATCAGATCGATTCACTGGTAGTCTTGCGCAAGGCGGGCACGCCCTCGCCGATGCCTGCCGACCGCCTCGCACGCGCGCGCCGACTGCTTGGCGCTGGCCAGGTCGAGGCGGCCCGCGCCGAAGTCGCTCGCCTCCCCGGCGCAGCCCAGGCCGGCAACTGGATCGACGCGGCACGACGCTATGTCGTCGCCCGCCAAGCGCTCGACCTGATCGAGAACACGGCATTGATCGGCCAGGCGGGACAGCCGCAACCGGCGCCGGTCGTCATGCCAACGCCACAAACGGCAACCGAAACGGACACCGCCCCGGACCCGTCGGGTATCTGAGCTGAACTCGTTTTCGCTGGTGAACAGCGATCGACGGCCAATGGCTTTGCATTCGGCTGTCGGCTGTCCAAGATTCGACGGCGAGACCGTTCGATCTCTTTCCGATTGCATGATAGCTCTCGAATAGCGTCGTACCGACAAATCGTCCCAGGAACACCCACGGGGTCACGCACTGAAGTCGGCGGTGTGTTTCGATCTACGACTGTCCGGAACCGATTTTGCGTGATCCGGCCTTAATTTTCTTCGACGCGCCAGCGGGACAGCCGTTCTGTAGAGGAGGTCGACGCTCCATGGCGCCGACCTTTGTGTTCCTACCACAGCACGCCGCGGACAGGCTGCAACGGCTCTGGAGCCTCGTCGCCGATCGCCTGGAGGAGGTCGATCTCGATCGTTCGGCACATTGCGTTCAGCGGGACGTCGTGGATCGTGTCCGCGAACGGATCGACCAGATCGTCGCCGATCTGCAGCACGGCCAGGAACATCAGCCCGGCGATCGTCGAGCCGATCGGCGTCGCGAACCCAAGCGTCTCGACTAGACCGATCGGCAATAGGATGCAGAACAGCCGCGTGAAGATGCTGGGGAAAAAGCGATACTGGTTTGGCAGAGGCGTGTTCTTGATGCGCTCCATGCCACCCTGCGCGTTGGCGATATCGACGAGGATCGCCTCGAATTGCGTCTGCTGGATGGTGTCGATCCAGCCGTTGCGGCGCGCTATATCGATTCGGCGGCCGGTGCCGTCGAGCAGGCCATTGGCGATATTGGTGCGATCGAGCGCGAACGACGCCTCTTCCTTCGACAGGAAGCGCAACACTTCGGGCGGTGCGGGCTGCTTGCGCAACTGACAGCGCAATGCGTTCACATACGCGATCTGGCGGAGCACGATCGTCCGCTTCATATCGTGGCCTTCGGGCTCTGGCAGCATGTTGCGCGCCATTCGCGCCAAATTGCGCGAGGCATTGATCATCAGGCCCCACAGCCCGCGGCTTTCCCACCAGCGCTGATACGCGGAGTTGTCGCGGAAGCCGAGGAACAGCGCCAGCGCGGTACCGAACAGCGTCAAGGGCAGGGCCGGCGCATGAAACGGCAGGACGTAATAGGTGATCGTGACGACGACGTCCCAGACGAAAAGACCCAGCAGCGGGCGCCAGACCTCGCTCAAAATTTGACTGAGGCGCGGTGTTGCAGTGACGATCAAACGAAAGCTCCCTTGTTAACAGGGCTTTTAATGCGCGAAGAGACGTTTCGCTGCAATGCAGCGACGATCAGCCGCCCCGCTTAGCCGCCAACGAGCGACTGATCGCGCAGACCTCGCCAGATCTTCACCGCCTGCACCGTCTCTGCGACGTCGTGGACGCGCAGGATCTGGACGCCGGCCTCGGCGCCCTTGAGTGCCAGCGCGAGCGAACCAGCGAGGCGCTGGTCGACCGGCGCTTCGTTCGATAGCGCGCCGATCAGACGCTTGCGGCTGGCGCCGAGCATGATCGGACAGCCGAGCCCGTGGAAGATCGCCAGACCGTTGAGCAGCGCGAGGTTCTCGGCGAGCGTCTTGCCGAAGCCGATGCCGGGATCGACCATGATCCGCGTGGCGTCGACGCCACCCGCGACGACGGCGGCAATTCGGGTTTCGAGGCAGTCGAACACGTCGGTCAGGACGTTGGTGTAGCCGCCGTTGCCGTGTCCGCCTTTCTTCGGGTCGGGCGAGTGCATCAGGACGACGGGGCAGCCACTTTTTGCGACAACATTCAGCGCGCGGTCGTCCCACAGGAGCGCAGCCACGTCGTTGACGACGTGCGCGCCGGCAGCGAGCGTCGCCTCCATGACCGCGGCCTTGCGCGTGTCGACCGAGACGATCGCACCGGCGCGTGCGAGGCGTTCGACGACGGGGACCAGACGAACGATCTCGTCGCCTTCCCAGACCGCGGGAGCGCCGGGACGGGTGGATTCCCCGCCGACGTCGATCAGCGTGGCCCCGACTGCGGCCATGTCGATTCCCGCGGCGGCCGCTGCGGCTGGGTCGTCGACATGCTTGCCACCGTCGGAGAAGCTGTCGGGGGTGACGTTGAGGATGCCGGCGACGATCGGCTGGTCGAAACGGAGTGTGCGTTCGCCGAATTGCAGTGCGGCGCGGGGGGTGGTGATGGCGGCGTGGAGGTGCGCGGCGCGCTCGCCCAGCGTTGCGACTTCGGCGACAGGGATGGTGCGGCGGGCGCGGCCTTCGATCACTTCGTACGCGGCGAACCACTGCATCCCGCCCGCCAGGCGCGCGACGCTGTTGTCTTCGTGGCCGATCGGGGTGTCGACGAACTGGACGGGGCGGAGGTGGAGGCTCATCGATCTACTCCGTCAGCGGGGCGTGTCGGATATGATCGTTCGCTCTCCCGGCCAAGCGCGATTTGTTTCCCCGCGAAGGCGGGGACCCAGACTGGACTCCCGCCTTCGCGGGAGAACATTGCAGGGCTACCCGGTGTTGTTCAGATCGTGTTCGCCAGCAAATACGTCTGGCGAAGGTCGTCGATCGGTTTCAGCCCCTTGTCGCTTTCGTAGTGCCAAAAGCTCCAGCCGTTACAGGCGGGGGCGTTCTGGAGCGTCGAGCCGAGCTTGTGAATCGAGCCGATCGTGCCGCAGTCGCTGAGCAGCGAGCCGTCCGCGCGGATCGTCGCGCGCCAGCGGCGCTTCGAGTCGGTCAGCACCGCACCGGGGGCGAGATACGCGTTCTCGACCAGCACGCCGAACGCGACTTTGGGCTGCGTGCGGGGGCTCATCATCGTCGCGAGTGCCGATTCGTCCAGCGGAAGAGCCGCCTCGATCCGTTCCTGCGCGGCTTCGATGTAGTCGCCTTCGCGGTCAATGCCGATCCAGTTGCGACCGAGACGCTTGGCGACCGCGCCGGTGGTGCCGGTGCCGAAGAACGGGTCGAGCACGACGTCGCCGGGCTTCGTGCACGCCAGCAGGATGCGGTAGAGCAGCGCCTCGGGCTTTTGCGTCGGATGGACCTTGGTGCCGTTCTTCTTCAGCCGCTCGCCGCCGCCGCAGGTCGGGAATTCCCAATCGCTGCGCATCTGGAGTTCGTCGTTGAGCGTCTTCATCGCGCGGTAGTTGAAGTGGTATTTCGCCTTCTCGCCCTTCGACGCCCAGATCAGCGTTTCATGTGCGTTGGTGAAGCGCGTGCCGCGGAAGTTCGGCATCGGGTTGGTCTTGCGCCAGACGATGTCGTTGAGGATCCAGTAGCCGAGATCCTGCACCGCCGCACCGACGCGGAAGATGTTGTGATAGCTGCCGATGACCCAGAGCGCGCCGTCGTCCTTGAGGATCCGGCGTGCTTCCTTGAGCCAGGCGCGGGTGAAGCGGTCATAGGCGGCGAAGGTGTCGAACTTGTCCCAGTCGTCGGTGACCGCGTCGACGTGGCTGCCGTCGGGGCGGTAGAGTTCACCGCCGAGCTGGAGATTATAGGGGGGATCGGCGAAGATCATGTCGATCGAGTTCGACGGGAGCGCCTTCATGTGCTCGATGCAGTCGCCGCGCAGGATCTGGTCGAGCGGAAGGACGGCTTGAACCGCCGGCTCCACTGCCTTTTTCGCACGCGGCCGTGCGATCGTGTCGATCAAACCCATGTTTTCCGCCCCTTATCGACGCCCATAGCGGCGGAATTGTCCGACTCCGTCAAGCAAACATTCGTTAACGGCGTTTCGATGCGATTCCGTCGCTGCGACCAAACGAGTCGCCGTTGCCCAGATGTTGAGTCGTGGGAGACTCGCGGCTCAAGCCCTTGGGGTGTGGCGCGAAAGACTCAGCTCGTCGTTTCCTGTGCGAAAAGTCCCTCGCGCGCCAGATAGGCGGCGGCGACGGGGGCGAAACTGCGGCGGTGAATCGGCGTGGGACCGTGATCGCGGAGCGCCTTCATGTGGTGCGCGCAGCCATAGCCCTTGTTCGAATGCCAGTTATATTCGGGGTGCACGTCGGCGGCGGCGATCATGATGAGGTCGCGCGTGTGCTTGGCGACGATCGAGGCGGCGGCGATCGACAGCGACTTCCCATCGCCGCCAACGAGGGGCGTGGCGGGGTAGGTCCAGCGGGGCAAGCGGTTGCCGTCGACGAGGACGTGGCCGGGGGCCTGGCCGAGTTCGATCGCCAGCGCGTCGACCGCGAGCGTCATCGCCTTCATCGTCGCCCAGTAGATGTTGAGCGAGTCGATCTCGTCGGGCTGGACGATGCCGATGCCGACGATCGCACAGCCTTTGAGACGGGCGCAGAGCCGTTCGCGCTCCGAAGCGGAGAGCTTCTTCGAATCGTCGATACCGCGGGGGACGCCTTTTGCGGGGAGGATCACGGCGGCGGCTACGACTGGCCCCGCGAGCGGGCCGCGGCCGGCTTCGTCGACACCGGCGACGGGGCCGACGCAGAGCTTTTCGTGTTTCATGCCGGGCATTGGCGGTCTTTCCACTGGTCGAACGGGCTGGGGCCGAGGGCGTGCCCCATTGGGCCGTGGCCTGCGCCTAGCCCCGGTGCGTTGGCAAGCGCGGCGCGGACGAACGCGATGGCGCGCTCGATTGCGGCGTCGAGCGGCAGGCCTTGGGCCAGCCCGGTGGCGATGCCGCTGGCGAGCGTGCAGCCGGTGCCATGCGCGTGGCGCGTTTCGATGCGGGGATTGGTCCAGCGGGTTTCGCCGGCGTCGGTGACGAGGCGGTCGGTGATGTGGGGGCCTTCGGCGTGGCCGCCTTTTATGAGGACGGCCGGGCCTAGTGCGCGGATTGCTTGCTCGCCGCCCAGGGCTATCAGTTCTGGGAGGTTGGGGGTTACGAGCGTGGCGATCCGCATGAGGCGAGTGAAGGCGGCGATCGTGTCGCGGTTCGCGAGGACGGAGCCGGAGGTCGCGATCATTACCGGGTCGAAGATGATGGGAAGTCTGCTCCCTGCCCTGGAAGGGAGGGGTTGGGGGTGGGTTGGCTTGGGGCTGGTGTCGCGCTTACCCAGCGGCCTACCCACCCCCGGCCCCTCCCTTTCAGGGAGGGGGGAAAGACGCTCTAGATATGCAGCGACCGCATGCGCCGTTTCAGCGGAGCCGATCATGCCGATCTTTACGGCGTCGATGCCGATGTCCGAAACGACCGAGTTCATCTGCGCGAGGACCATGTCGGTGGGGATCTGGTGGACCGCCTGCACGCCGAGCGTGTTCTGTGCGGTGATCGCGGTAACGGCCGTCATCGCGTGGCCGCCGAGCATGGTTACCGTCTTGATATCCGCCTGAATTCCTGCGCCGCCGCCCGAGTCGGAGCCGGCTATTATGAGAACCCGCGCTGTCATAAAGTGTCCCAGATCGGGGCGAAGTGCACGAAGTGCAGACGCTGGCGCGGGTCTGCACTTTGCCTGAGGCGGGGTTGGAATGGGGATGTCGGACTGGGGTTGGCGCAGTTGGCGGTCATGGTGTGCGCTATGGCATGATCGGTCGGATGTAGGACAGGGGTGCTGGACATACGCCTGCATCCACCCCGGCGGAGGCCGGGGCCCAATTGGGAGACGTTGCTAACCGCGGACTGCGATCTGTTACCTGGACCTTTCCAACTGGGCCCCGGCCTCCGCCGGGGTGGTAGGAGGGGTTGGGGTGGCAACAAGGAGCGAGGTCGCGCTTACCCAACCGGCGCCTAGTGCCGCCGCGCGCCCGCCGGCTTTTGCGGTGGCGCCTCGCCCAGCCTTGTCGGCCGATCGAGCAATTCGCCGCCGCAGTTCGGGCAGCGCTCGTCGAGTGCGTCCGCGCATTCTGCGCAGAAGGTGCATTCGAACGAGCAGATGAACGCGCCAGGTGCATCGGCGGGCAAGTCGGTGGTGCAGCGTTCGCAGGCGGGGCGCATCTCGAGCATCAGGCGGCCGCCTTCCGGACGGCGTCGCAGATGCGGTCGACGACGCGCTCGACCTGGGCCGGGTCGTCGCCTTCCGCCATCACGCGGATCACCGGTTCGGTGCCCGATGGACGGATGACCAGACGTCCGTTGCCGGCCAGTTCTGCCTCGGCCTGCGCGATCACCGCCTTTACGGCATCGTCATCGAGCGGCTTGCCACCGGCGAAACGGACGTTCTTGAGTAATTGCGGCAAGGGTTCGAAGCGGTGCAGCACTTCGCTCGCCAGTGCGCCCGAACGCTTGACCTCCGCCAGGATCTGCAGCGCCGCGACCAATCCGTCGCCGGTGGTCGCATAGTCGGACAGGATGATGTGGCCCGACTGCTCGCCGCCGACATTGTAGCCGCTCGAGCGCATCTTCTCGAGCACGTGGCGGTCGCCGACCTTGGTCCGGACGAGGCCGAGGCCCTGCGCCGCAAGGTGGCGCTCCAGGCCCAGGTTCGACATCACCGTCGCGACGAGGCCACCGCCCGCAAGCCGCCCCTGCCGCGCCCAGCTTGCCGCGATCGTCGCCATCAACTGGTCGCCGTCGACGATCGTGCCGGTCTCGTCGACGACGATCAGCCGGTCCGCGTCGCCGTCGAGCGCGATGCCGATGTCCGCGCCGCTGGCAACCACCGTCTCGGCGAGCGTCTGCGGCGCGGTCGAGCCGACGCCGTCGTTGATATTGGTACCGTTGGGGGTGACGCCGATCGCGACGACGTCCGCGCCGAGTTCCCACAGCGCCGACGGTGCGACCTTGTAGGCGGCGCCGTTCGCGCAATCGATCACGACCCGCATGCCGTCGAGGCGAAGATTCTCGGGGAAGGTCGACTTGGCGAAGTGGATGTAGCGACCCTGCGCATCGTCGATGCGGCGCGCGCGACCGATCTGGCTGGACGGCACGAGCGGGATGTCGCCGTCGATCAGCGCCTCGATCGCTTCCTCCGCTTCGTCCGACAGCTTGTAGCCGTCGGGGCCGAACAGCTTGATGCCGTTGTCCGCATAGGCGTTATGGCTAGCAGAGATCATGACACCGATATCGGCGCGCATCGAATGGGTGAGCATCGCGACCGCGGGTGTCGGCATTGGCCCGACCATGACGACGTCCATGCCGACACTGGTGAACCCTGCAACCAGTGCGGATTCGAGCATATAGCCAGACAGCCGCGTGTCCTTGCCGATCACGACGCGGTGGCGGTGATCGCCGCGCAGGAAGTAGGCGCCGGCGGCCATGCCGACCTTCATCGCCATCTCCGCCGTCATCGGCGAGACATTGGTGGCGCCACGAATGCCATCGGTGCCGAAGTATTTTCTTGCCATCGCGTCCGCTTTCCGTCCCGTATCGGTGTCCGAAGCCGTTGATAGCGCGGTCGAACACGAAGGGCGAGCATGTCGCAGACTACACGGATTCTGGCTGCCCTGATCGGTGGCATCGCGATGGGCATCGCTGCGGCGGCCTGGTCGCCGGCGAACGCGATCGCTGCGACGGCGGTGACGCAACCGATCGGCTCGGCGTGGCTGCACGGGTTGCAGATGGTGATCGTGCCGCTGGTCGTCGGGCTGCTCGTGACCGGTATCGGCGCGACGACCGAGGCCGCGCGCGCCGGGCGAATCACCGTGCGCGCGATGGTGATGATCGTCGTCATCCTGTGGAGCACGACGATCATGTCCGCGCTGGTCATGCCGTTGATCCTCGATGCCTTCCCATTGCCGCACGCGCTCGGCTCCGCACTACGCGCTGCGCTGACGGGCGCCGCGCCGGTCGGGCCGGTGCCGGGGATCGGTGCGTTCTTCGACACGATCGTGCCGACCAACATCGTCGCGGCCGCCTCCAGCGACTCGTTCCTGCCGCTGACCGTCTTCGCGCTGACCTTCGCGTTTGCGGTGACGAAGCTGCCCGACGATCGTAGTCGCATACTGACCGGTTTCTTCCAGGCGGTCGTCGACGCGCTGCTGATCATCATCAAGTGGGTGCTGAAGCTGGCACCGATCGGCATCTTCGCGCTCGCCTACGGGGTCGGCGCGCGCACCGGTACGGCGGCGTTCGGCGCGCTGCTGCACTATATCGTCTGCGTCTCGACAATCGGCTTCATCGTCCTGCTCGCCGCCTATCCGATCGGGATGATCGGCGGGCGGGTCGGCTTCGGCCGGTTCGCGCGCGCGGTCGCGCCGGCGCAGGCGGTGGCGATCAGCACGCAATCGTCGCTCGCCTCGCTGCCGGCAATGCTGAAGGCCTCGACCGATCTCGGCGCGTCGCCCGCCACCGCAGGGATCGTCCTGCCGCTGTCGGTCGCGGTGTTCCGCGCGACCAGCCCGGCGATGAACCTCGCAGTTGCGCTCTACGTCGCGCACTGGCTGGGGCTGCCGATCGGACCTGGGCAGATGGCGGCGGGCGTGGCGACCGCGGCGATCACCACGATGGGGTCGATCTCGCTGCCCGGCACGATCAGCTTCGTCGCCTCGGTCGCGCCGGTGGCGCTGGCGATGGGCATCCCGCTCGAGGTGCTGGGTCTGCTCATCGCAGTCGAGACCATACCCGACCTGTTTAGGACCGTCGGGAACGTGACGATGGACACCGCCGTTACCATCTCGGTCGCGGCGCGGTCCGATCACGGGAACGGCGCTCAGGAGATTCCGCATGAAGTATCGCACGCTCGGCCCTGATTTCGAGGTTTCCGCGCTGGGTCTCGGCTGCATGCCGATGGCCGGCATCGGCAAGGGCATGTACGGCGAGGCGAACGCCGACGAGAGTATCGCCACCATCCACCGCGCGATCGAGCTGGGCGTGACGCTGTTCGACACCGCCGAGATCTATGGCCCGCTGGTCAATGAGGAACTGGTCGGCAAGGCGATCCGGGGCAAGCGCGACGGCGTCGTGATCGCGACGAAGTTCGGGTTTCGGTATGACGAGAACGGGATGACGGGGGTGGACTCGACGCCGGCCAATGTGCGGCGGGCGTGCGAGGGATCGCTGAAGCGGCTTGGGGTCGAGACGATCGATCTGCTCTACCAGCACCGCGTTGATCCGGGCGTGCCGATCGAGGATACGGTCGGCGCGATGGGCGACCTCGTACGCGAGGGCAAGGTGCGGCATCTCGGGCTGTCGGAGGCTGGGCTCGATACGATCCGGCGGGCGGCGGCGACGCATCCGATCGCGGCTTTGCAGAGTGAGTATTCGCTTTGGGAGCGCGATGTGGAGGACGAGATCCTGCCGCTGTGTCGCGAGCTGGGGATCGGGTTCGTGCCGTATTCGCCGCTGGGACGCGGGTTTTTGACGGGGCAGATTACCGCTCGGTCGGATCTGCCGGAGGGTGACTATCGTCGCAACGATCCGCGGTACTCGGAGGAAAACTTTGCCAAGAACATGGAAATGGTCGCGGTGGTGAAGTCTATCGCCGACGCACATGACGCTTCGCCTGCGCAGGTGGCGCTCGCGTGGCTGTTGGCGCAGGGCGACGACATCGTGCCGATCCCGGGGTCGAAGCGCCGGGTTACGCTGGAGGACAGCATGAAGGCGGCGGATATTGCGCTGAGCGCGGACGATCTGGCGAAGCTGGATGCGGCGGCGCCGAGGGGTGGGACTGCCGGGCCGCGTTACGGCGAGAAGGCGATGTCGATGACGCGGATCTGACACCTAACTCCCCTCCCGCTTGCGGGAGGGGTCGGGGGAGGGGCCAACCGGTAGACCGGACGCCAGTACGTACGTCGCGCCCTCCCCTAACCCCTCCCGCAAGCGGGAGGGGGATTTCCTGTTACTGAACGCCGTGCATCCACTTCTTGATCAACGGCGAGATCAGCAGCAGCACGACGCCGATCCCTGCCGAGACCAGGCCGATGGTCCAGAACACGCCGGCGTAGGTGTCCAGGCTGACCTTCAGGTTCGTCACCTGCCCGCCGACCGTCTCGACGCTCGCCACCTGCGCGACGACGCCGGCGACATACTGCGCGACCGAGATCGACAGGAACCAGACGCCCATCATCAGCCCGACGACGCGCGCGATCGACAGCTTGGTGATCATGCTGAGACCGACCGGCGAGATGCAGAGCTCGGCGAACGAGTGGATGAAATACAGCCCGGCCAGCCACCAGATCGCGACCTTGAACGAAGGTCCGACCATGCTTGCGCCCCAGACGAGGAACAGGAAACCGACGCCGACGCCGATCAGCGCGATGCCGAACTTGACCGGGATCGACGGCTCCAGGCCCTTGGCGGCGAGCTTGGTCCACAGGATCGACATCACCGGTGCCAGCGCGACGATGAAGAACGCGTTGAAGAACTGCGTCTGGCCGGCCGAGATGCTGAAAAGGCCGAACACGCTGAGATCGGTGTTGCGATCCGCGAACAGCGTCAGCGAGGAGCCGGCCTGCTCGAACAGCGTCCAGAACACGACGTTGAACACGATCAGCACCATCGCGGCGAGCATCATTTGGAACTCGCGACGCTCGCCGTTGATGAACGACCAGATCAGGATGCCCGGCACCGCGATCAGGAACGTGCCGAACAGCAATTTGCCCATCAGCGACAGCGAGGCGATGTAGCCGACGATCCCGGAGCCCGGCACCGGCGGCACCGCGTTCATGAGGTTGACGAACAGCAGGTAGAAGATCGGGATACCGAGCAGCGCGAGCGCGTAGATGCCGAGCGCACGATCGGGACCGGTGCGAACCGGGGGCTCGCCATAGCCGTTTAGCTTGCCGCCATCGAACTGGATCAGCGTCCACGAAGCGAGCATGCCGATCGCGGCGAGCCCGAAGCCGGCCCACCAGCCGACCGCGACCGCGAGGAACGGGCAGAGCAGCTGCGAGAACAGCGAGCCCAAGTTGATCCCCATGTAGAAGATCGTGAACCCGGCATCGCGGCGCTTGTCGCCTTGTGCGTAGAGCTCGCCGACCATCGTCGAGATGTTGGGCTTGAAGAAGCCGTTGCCGACCGAGATCATGCAGAGCGCGAGCAGCATGATCGTGACGTAGAAGCTGCTGCGTTCGGCGCCCGATTCGAAGCCCCCCTTCTCCACCGTACGTGCGGTCGAGCCGTCGGGGGCGAGCAGCGAGACGGTGCCGTCGTCGTTGCCCTTGATCTTCAGCTTGTTCGCGCCGTCCACCAGATAGCGGACTTCGCTGTCCGCCTGATCGACGACTTCGATCGCGTAACGCTGGTTGGCGATCGTCGCGTACGGCTTGGCGGTCTCGCCGCCGAAGCAGAGCAGCAGATAGCCGAGCGCCATGATGATCGCGCCGAACTTAACCGCGCGCTTGGAGCCGAGATACTGGTCCGCGAGGTAGCCGCCGACCAGCGGGGTCAGATACACCAGCGCGGTATAGCCGCCGTAGAGCCCGGTCGCCTCGCGGTCGCCGAACACGAAATGCTTGGTGAGGTACAGCGTGAGCAGCGCGCGCATGCCGTAATAGCCGAACCGCTCCCACGCTTCGGTGGTGAACAGCCGCGCGAGCTGGCGGGGATGCCCGAACCAGGTTTCGCCGGACGCCGGGTTGATATGGGTGATATCCGGCTCTCGCGGGGTATCCGCGGTCGGGGTGTCCACCATTCTTACGCTCCCTGATACTCGTCTTGGCCGCCGTCGAACGCGGGGCCGTTATGGCGCGCAACCTAGCGGCAAAGCTCGGCCTGTAAATATCGCACATCATGGCTTATCTGCCGGGGCATGCTCAACGATCGCTCCACGCCGCTCTCGCTGCTCGCCACCCGCCGCTCGGGAAAGCCGCGCGACCTGGTCGCACCCGGCCCCGATTCCTACCAGCTGGCGACGATCCTCGAGATCGCGGCACGGACGCCCGATCACGGCAAGCTCGCGCCGTGGCGGTTCGTCGTCGTGGGTGACGACCACCGCGCGGCGCTGTCGTCGCTGATTACGGATGCGTATCTCGCGGAACGGCCCTCGGCTTCGCGGACAGAACTCGAGTCGCTCGACCAGTTCGCGCATCAGGCGCCGACGCTGGTGGTCGTGCTGTCGTCGCCGAAGGAGAGCAAGATTCCGCTTTGGGAACAGGAGCTTTCGGCGGGGGCGGCGTGCATGAACCTGCTCCATGCGGTGCATGCGGAGGGGTTTGCCGGCGGCTGGCTGACGGGGTGGCCGGCCTATTCTGATTTGGTGCGCGACGCGTTCGGGACGGCGGCGGAGCGGATCGCCGGGTTCATGTTCATCGGCACGCCGTCGCGCGCGCTCGACGAACGGCCTCGCCCGGATATGGCACGGCTCGTAAGCCATTGGGAATCCTGAGCCTCGACTTTCCGCCAGATTGCTGTATTAGAACAGCATGACAGCGCTCAGCAGCGACGACAGCCCCGTATATATCCGCCTTCGCAGCACGATCGCTGCGGGGATTTTGCGCGGCGACTATCGTGCGGGTGATCAGCTGCCGTCGGTGCGCGCGTTTGCCGCCGAGCAGGGTGCCAATCCGCTGACGGTCGCCAAGGCGTATCAGAGCTTTCAAGACGACGGCTATGTCGAGGTGCGGCGCGGGGTCGGGATGTTCGTGATGCCGGGTGCGGCGGAGGCTTTGCGGGTGGCGGAGCGCGAGAACTTCGTGACGACGCAGTGGCCGCGGATCCTGGGGCATATCGATCTGCTGGGCTTGGATGCGCATGATCTTCTGGAGCGGGAGCGGGCTTAGGCCCTCACCTGCCGTTCGTCGTACTTTCCCAGCTCGTCCTACGTCCTGCCCCCTTCCGTTCGTCCTGAGTAGTCGTCGAGTAGTGGCGAAGCCGCGTATCGAGAGGACGTATCGAAGGACAGGTTGGCGCGTGGAACCCATGCTTCGATACGCACCGTCGATACGCTCCTGACGGAGCTACTCGGTCGCTACTCAGCACGAACGGAACTGGGGTTGAACTTCAGAACAATCCCAGCGCGGCGACGTCCTCGACGCTCAGGTCGATCCCGAACAACAGGCTCATGCGGATGCGGTACACGCGCGGGTCTGTGATCTCGCCGACCGTCGTGTCCGTCCCCGAGCGCCGGCGGTAGTTGCGCCCGATCAGCGATGCGAAGCCGTTCGGGAGGACGATGCTGGCGATCGGGGTGTGGGTGAAACGGCTCGACGTGGCGGTCGAGGTCCAGTGGTTCGACATTGCCAGGTCCGCATCGAACACTTGCGCAAGCGTGAAGCTGTATTGCGGCTGGAATCCTCCCGTCTCGCCGCGACCGTCAGTGGTCATCGGATCACCGTCGCGGAGCAGCATCCAGCCTTGCTCGGTCGCTTCGAGGCGGAAACGGGCGCCGTCGGGGGCGGTTGCCTCGGCGCCGTCGGCGAGCGGGAGGACGGGCGTGTAGCTGCCGCCGAAGCCGGTGTCGGCGATCCAGTCCTGACCGTCGATCGTCACCAGCGCGAAGGTGTGCGTGAGCGGCGGTACGTCGGTCGTGGCGATCCACACGCGGGCTAGCAACGGGCGTGCGGTGAAGCCGAGTTCCGCGAGCGCGTCGAGGAAGAGGCGGTTGTGTTCGAAGCAATAGCCGCCGCGGCGTGCGGTGACGAGCTTGGCGAAGACTGAATCGGTGTCGATTGCGATGCCGCGGCCGAGGACGACGTCGAGGTCTTCGAACGGGATCGAGAGGCGGTGCGCGTGCTGGAGGCGGCCGAGGCCGATCGAGTCGAGCGTGGGCCGCGCGGGCATGGCAACACGGAGGAGATAGGCTTCGAGGTCGAACATCGGTCGGGCTTTCAGAGATTTTGTGTTTCCCCATACCGTCCGTTGGGCGGGGGCGTCGAGTGCTGGGCACCGGATGTTGCCTGTGACGCAGTGCCCCTCCCCCGTTCGTGCTGAGTGCAGTCGAAGCACCTTCGCGTGGGCGCATGCCCTTCGACTACGCTCACGGCGAACGGAATGAGGGACGCCATCCCTGCTTGCTCCGTCGCTCCGGGCTTGTTCCAAGGACCACCGTTCCACGTTCTCATTTCCCCCGGATCTGCGGAACGATGCCGGAACGAGCCCGGCATGACGGTGTTGTTTGGCGCTGTCGCGAACAGAGGCGCGCCTCGCGATCCCCCCCGCAAGGGGGAGGTGGCTGGCGCTTGCCAGACGGAGGGGGCGGAAGGGCCACTTTCGTTGCGTGTTCCTCCCCCTCCGTCACCTTCGGTGCCACCTCCCCCTTGCGGGGGAGGATCGCGGCGGCCGTCGTGTCGACACAGACGGGAAGGAGAACGTCGCCATCGTCATCCCGTCATCCTGGGCTCGACCCAGGATCCAGAGCAAAGAGCGTTGCGGTGCTTGGCTCTGGATCCTGACTTTCGTCAGGATGACGGGGGGTGCTCAGGCCGCGAACAGGTCCGCTTCGATCGAGTAGAGCACCGCCGCGCTCGCATTGGCGGCCGCGTTGAGGCCCATCGCTTCGGGGACGATCTGGTCGAGGTAGAAGCGCACCGCTGCGGTCTTCATCCGGCCGAAATCGTCGCTGCCGGCGACCCCGCCCTGGCGCTCCATCAGCCAGCCGCAGGTCGCGACCGACAGCATCGTGAGGAAGGGGTAGCTCGCGGCGAGCTTGTCGTCTGCGTCCGCGGTTGCGAGTTTACGCCCGATCGCTTCGCAGGCGTCGACTAGGGCTAGCAACCGCTCGTCCTTCGCTTCAGCGCGGATGTCGGCGATCAGCGTGGCGAACGCGCCGCCGTTGTCGAGACCAAGTTTGCGCCCGACCAGATCCGCCGCCTGGATGCCGTTGGTGCCCTCGTAGATCGGCGTGATGCGGGCATCGCGGAAATACTGCGCGGCGCCGGTTTCCTCGACATAGCCCATGCCGCCGTGGACCTGGATGCCGAGCGACGCGACCTCGTTGCCGAGATCGGTGCCGTGCGCCTTCGCCAGCGGCGTGACGAGTTCGAGGCGGTTGCGCGCGGCGTGGTCGCCGAGGTTGGCGCGGTCGACCTGCCCTGCCGCGTAATAGACGAGCGCGCGTGCCGCCTGGGTTTGCGCCTTCATCCGCATCAGCATGCGGCGGACGTCGGGATGCTCGACGATCTTGACCGAGTCCTTGTTGGGCGAACCGGCGCGGGCGGATTGCACGCGGTCGAGCGCATAGGCGACCGCGCCCTGCGTCGCGCCTTCGGCGACCTGGACGCCCTGGAGGCCGACGTTCAACCGTGCGTTGTTCATCATCGTGAACATCGCGCGGATGCCGCCGAGCTCGGCGCCGATCAGCTCACCGATGCAGTCGTCGTTGTCCCCGAAGCTCAGCACGCAGGTGGGCGAGGCGTGGAGGCCTATCTTGTGCTCGATCGAGACGACGCGGACGTCGTTGAACTCGCCCGGCGTGCCGTCTTCCTGGAGGCGGAACTTGGGGACGAGGAACAGCGAGATGCCCTTGGTGCCGGCCGGTGCGCCCGGCGTCCGCGCGAGGACGAGGTGGACGATGTTCGGCGCCATGTCGTGATCGCCGAACGAGATGTAGATCTTGGTGCCCTTGATCGACCACTTGCCGTCGCCGAGCGGCGTGGCGGTCGCGCGCAATGCGCCGACATCGGAGCCCGCCTGCGGCTCGGTAAGGTTCATCGTGCCGGTCCACTCGCCGGTCGCGAGATGGGGGAGGTACAATGCCTGCTGCTCGGGAGAGCCGTGATGCTGGAGCGCCTCGATCGCGCCGACGGTCAACGTCGGGCAGAGCGCGAAGCCCATGTTGGCCGAGCCGAGCGTGTCGAGCACCGCGGTCTGGATCGCGAACGGCAGGCCCTGCCCGCCCCATTCCTCCTCGACGCCGATCGTGCCCCAGCCGCCCTCGACATAATCCTTGTACGCCTGCGCGAAGCCTTCGGGCATGACCACGCCACGGTCAGTCCATTTCGCGCCGACGGTGTCGCCGGTGCGATTGAGCGGGGCCCATTCGCCCGACGCTAGCTGGCCCACGCCTTCGAGGACCGCGTCGACGACGTCGTCGCTGGCGGCGGCATAGCGTTCAGTCGCGGCGATCTCGCCGATCCGCACGACATGGTCGAGCACGAAACGCTGTTCGGTGGTTGCTGGAGTGAAGGCCATCGCATCCTCTTATCGCTACGGTTTGGACCCGCTATACGCTTGTGGAATGACCCGTCCACACCCTCGGATTTTACCCTACGGCACGGCCGCGATCGCCGAAGCCGCCGCGCTGATTCGCGACGGGGGGATCGTCGCGGTGCCGACCGAGACGGTGTACGGGCTCGCTGCGGACGCGACGAATGCGGAGGCGGTGGCGCGGATTTACGCGGCGAAGGGGCGGCCGAGTTTCAATCCGTTGATCGTGCATGTGGCGGATCTGGCGGCGGCGGAGCGGATCGCGGTGTTCGATGCGGATGCGTTGGCGCTGGCGGCGGCATTCTGGCCGGGGCCGCTGACGTTGGTGCTGCCGGTGCGGGGGGATTCGGGGATCGCTTCGCTGGTGACGGCGGGGTTGGATACGATCGCGGTTCGAGTGCCTCGGCATCGGGCGATGCAGGAGTTGATCGCGGCATCGGGGCGGCCATTGGCGGCGCCTTCGGCCAATGCGAGTGGGGGGATTTCTCCGACGACGGCTGCGCATGTGGCGGGGAGTCTGGGAGGGAACGTGCCGTTGATTATCAACGACGGGGCTACCGAGGCTGGGCTTGAGTCGACGATCGTGGCGGGGCGGACTGTGCTGCGGCCGGGGCCGGTTACGGCGGAGGCTATCCAGCAGTACTTAGAGCCCCCCCCCGGCGGAGGCCGGGGCCAAGTTGGAACGTCGGAAGTAGCTACGCGCAACGCCGATCATGACAGTTTCCCAACTGGGCCCCGGCCTTCGCCGGGGGGGCGTGAGGGTGCGGTGACAGCGCCGGGGCAGCTTGAGAGTCACTATGCGCCGAACAAGGCGCTTCGGTTGAATGCAATGGAAGCGGCTCCGGACGAATGGCTTATCGGGTTCGGCGAAGTCGCGGGCGACGTAACCCTCTCCGCATCCGGAGACCTCCTCGAGGCCGCCGCGAAGCTGTTCGACCTGCTTCACGCAGCAGACGCGAACGACCGTCCCAAGATCGCTATCGCGCCGATTCCTCGCGACGGTATCGGCGAAGCGATCAACGACCGCTTGCGCCGCGCCGCTTACCGATAATCCGTTCCCCCTCGGAGGCGGGGGTCCAGGAGCCAAGTTGAAATTCGGTATTTAGCTGGGCCCCCGCCTCCGCGGGGGAACAACTGATCTAGCGTTCCCGGACCTGCCGTTACGCGTTTACCGCCGCCTTCGACCGTGCGGCAAAGCTCTTGCGGAGCTTCTGCAGCTTGGGTGGAATCACCGCCATGCAATACGGGTTCGAGCGGCCCGACGTTTCCCAGTAATCCTGGTGATAGCCTTCGGCCTCGTACCAAGTATCCATCGGCTCGATCGTGGTGACGATAGGCTTCGGCGAATCCGCCTGCGCCCGCTCGAGCGCCGCCTCCATCTCCGCCTTCTGCGCGTCGTCCGCGGGGAACATCGCCGAGCGATACTGCGTGCCGACGTCGTTGCCCTGCCGGTTCAGCGTCGTCGCGTCGTGCGTCGCGAAGAAGATGTCGAGCAGGTCGCTAAGCTTCAGCTGCTCCGGGTCGAAGCCGATGCGGATCGCCTCGGCATGGCCGGTGTCGCCGCCGCACACCTGTTTGTACGTCGGATCAGGGACATGCCCGCCGATATACCCGCTCTCGGCCGACTCCACGCCGATCACGTCCTTGAACACAGCCTCGGTGCACCAGAAGCAGCCGCCGGCCAGCGTTACATAATCCGTCATAACGATCTCCTTTCCGCCAATGTAGGAAGTCGCTACCCCGCAACAAAGAGGAGACGCGCGTGATTGACGGTAAGGTTATGGTGACTGGCGGGGCCGGCTATATCGGCAGCCACGCGGTGCTGGCGTTGCTCGACGCGGGGTATGACGTCGTCGTGCTCGACAATCTCGTCACGGGATTCGACTGGGCGGTCGATCCCCGCGCCGCACTCGTCGAGGCGAACGTCGCCGATGACGCGAAGGTCCGCGCGGCGATCCGCGAGCATGACGTCAAGGCGATCATGCATTTCGCGGGCTCGGTCGTGGTCCCTGAGTCGGTCAGCGATCCGCTCAAATATTACCGCAACAACACTGCCGCCAGCCGTGCGCTGATCGAGAGCGCAGTCGTCGAGGGCGTGCCGCACTTCATCTTCTCGTCGACCGCCGCGACCTATGGCACGCCCGAGAAGGTGCCCGTCGCGGAGGGCGATCCGACCGTGCCGATCAACCCCTACGGCATGTCGAAGCTGATGACCGAGGCGATGCTGCGCGACGTCGCCGCGGCGCATCCGATGAACTATGCGGCGTTGCGCTACTTCAACGTCGCCGGCGCGGATCCGCAGGGGCGCAGCGGCCAGTCGACGATCGGCGCCACCCATCTGATCAAGATCGCGGTCGAGGCGGCGACCGGCAAGCGCGACGCGGTAGGCGTCTACGGCACCGACTTCGACACCCCCGACGGTACCGGCGTGCGCGATTACATCCACGTCACCGACCTTGCCGCCGCGCATGTCGCCGCGCTGGAAGTCCTGGTCGCCGAACCCGGCAAGAGCCACACGCTCAACGCGGGCTATGGCAAGGGATTCTCGGTGCTCGAGGTGCTCGACGCGGTCGACAAGGTCACCAACCGGACGATCGAGCGTCGCCTGGAAGGGCGTCGCGCAGGCGATCCGGCGATGCTGATCTCCGACAATCGTGCGATCCTCGAGACGCTCGACTGGACGCCGCGCCACGCCGATCTCGACGGCATCGTTCGCGATGCGCTGGCGTGGGAGCGCGCGCTCGCCGAGAAGGGCCGCTAGGACGCGGCCGGATCGGTGAGCGGCGTGCCGAAAGCATGCCGCTCGCCGCCGATCGCCCGGCGCGCGCGCGCGGTCGCCAGCCACCAGGCGAGCGCCCACAGCGTGCCGAAGCTCCACCCGGCCAGCACGTCGCTCGGCCAGTGCACGCCGAGATACACGCGGCTGCAGCCGATCGCGCCGACCAGCAGGATCGCGACGACGAGCATATACGCCCGCGTCGCGCGATCCTGAGTCACCTGCGAGGCGAGGCCGGCGAGCGTCAGATAGACGATCGCGCTGTTCGCCGAATGCCCGCTGGGGAAGCTCATATGCGTGACGGTGACGAGGTGCGCGACGATGTCGGGACGCGGGCGGGCGACGTGCAGCTTGACCAGTTCGACGACGATATTGCCGCTGACACTCGACGCGACGATCGCGAGTGCGGTCAGCCAGAGCCGCTGGACGATCAACAGGCCGGCGACGATCACCACGACGATCGTCAGGACGATTCCGCCGCCCAGCGCGGTGACGTCGGCGGCGACCTTGGGCAGCCAGGACGGACCACCCCAGGCGCGCAGCCCTAGGATGATCGACCGGTCGAACGCGAACGGCCAATGATCGACCGCGAGACCGACGAGCAGGATGAGGACGATACCGACCGCAGCGACCGATGCGCCGGCGAGAACCGCGGGCAGGCGTCGTCGCGCGCTCTCGGGCGGCGTGCCGTCGATGGTGGGTCCGCCGCCTACCACGTTGAGCTTAGTTTGTGGCTTAAAACTGCCGTTTCCAGCGCGCCCGATTTCCACAGTGTCCCCGCCCATGCCCCCACATTAAAAGCGGAGATATTTTTAGGCGGTAGCAACGACGGTTTCATAACGAGCATCTACCACGGTGATACGTCACCGGAAACATACGGATCGGATCGGCCGCTCATAGATGACGGCTTCTACCCAGGCGACTTGGCGGATAGCCCGCTACGGAAAGACTTGCCGCATTATCATCGACGCCCTCTATTCCAACTTCAGGAGCAACGCGCGGGGCTGAGAACAGCACACCTCGTCTCGACGATGACGCACTCGACCCGCATGTGCCTGTGCACGTCCGCGGCGAGAAGCGGCTGGGCATTCAGCGATCGGACTAGATGCCCAGTTAGCTCGTCCCGTGGTCGCCGCGGAACGATAACTAGAACGCCGAGAGCCCGTGGTCGCATTGGGTTCAGCTCGCCCGAGCGATCATCGCGGCCGACGAAAAGGCGCACGCCGCGGCAAAGGGTATCGATACTATCGAGACCCCTTCGTGAGCGGCCGGAAGCGCTGGACCCACCTCGACCAGATGGTTGGGACTGGATGTGAAGAGTTGCTTGAACCGCTCGAGAGCCGCATACCGCCAGGACAATGGGAGAGCATCATGATCACGACATTTACTCGCACGAGCAATGGTGGCCCTATTGGTATCAACGCGGCTCACGTTAAGTCGGTAAGCCAAGATGGAAAAACGGTTCTTATTCGTTTTTCGGAAGCACATTCCGTCGGGGTCGAGGGCGAGCTTCAAGAAGTAATCAATCAAATAAACTCGGCGCAGCGCTGACCGAGTTCGTGCCGACTGCTGCTGTCACTCAGCCCTCCTCACTCCGGACGGCTTCTGTAATGCCAGCATCTGCAGATTTATTCCGACCGCGTTCGTCAAAGCTGACGGCCATTTTTTGAAAAAGGTTAATGACACAGATGAAGATGAACCGCGCTTCCGCATCAGTGTAAACTCCCTCGACGTGCATAACTTCATTGCGCCACGGATTTTTAACCGCGTCCAGAGTGGCGAACAGGCCTTCCAGATAAGCCCCTTCGCTACCCGGCATACGTGCAGCAGACGGATATTGCTCTTCTATCGCAGCTCTTATTAGCTTCAAAAATATTGCCCAGTTACGCTGAGATGGTTTGACCGGGTTCGGTATGCTTAGCTTAGCGGCGAACGCACGTATTGCGATCTCTAGCATTCGCATCGAATGAAAAACGGACGCAGTAGGGCGAAGAACGACCAGGCATTTTGCCGCCTCTTCGCAATCGAACCACACGGAGGTGAACTTACTAGCTACGTCCTCACCGAGCAATTCAGTCGGGGAGCCTAGCAGGGGTAGCTGTTCGCCAGTCAGCACATAGAGACGAATGAAACTTAGGTGATCCGCGAAACGGCTTTCGACATCGTTCATCGCCGCACGCAACTGAGCAAAATTGATGACGAAGTTTGGGTCGGCCAGCCGCTTCGCTAGGCGGTCGCTAGCTACCCATGCCGACTGAGCGCCTACCGCGAGAAGGTGCTGACAAAGACTTTCCAATGTCGCAGAAACAGCCTGCCTAACCGGACCGGCAAACGATTCATTCGCGCCAGGCATGTCTTGTTCGAGTACAGTGCAAAGGCGACGAACCTCAGCGACAGTGCCCACAAAATGAAGCGCGTTTAATTCTTGCATGGGCTGCAACGTACAGGCTGGACTGCCGGACGCTAGACCAATCTCCTAAGCCCCGAACTCCGGCCCTTCCTCATCAGGATAAGACCGGTGGTCCGATTGCCATCGGTCGGATAAATTAATCTGGATCAATACGCACCTTTCCCTTAGCGATACTCGTTGCTGTCTCGATTGGAGAGGTCGGATGGCTTACGAACCGCACGTCGAGGGAGTGACGAGTGAAGCGTCTGAGGGATGCGTCGTCATTGAGGGGCAGGGGATCGCGGCGACCCTCGAGCCAAACCTGGCCCTCGATCTCGCTGACCAGCTAACAGCCGCTGCGGTGGACGCCATGGGGCACCGAAGAATGGCAGAGATCAACGCGCATTCGCGGGACACGCTTACTCAAGCACCAAACTCAGGCTCTTCTTCGTCCGGATAGAACGCGTGGGGATCGTACACCGGTCGCTGCGCCGGCCGCACCTAGCGGGGAGGGGCGGGCTTCGGAACATCAGGGACCGGGTCGGGAAGGGTAGGTAACCCGCCTCCGAACCGGATCCGGATATAGGCCCGGTTCCCGTGCATCGCCTGAAAGACCGCGGTAACCTCGTCCTGGCCCATCCGCTTGCCAATCAGGGCCGCGCGCTCGGCGCTAACATAGCCCAGTTGCGTGCCCCGGTCGCTGAAGATCGCAACGGCGTTCGCGTCGAACGGGTTGGTCGGCTCGAGGCGTAGCTCGACCAGATTGCCCGGCGCGTAGAGCATACACTCCATACGCCTGTTGCTCTTCGACTTATCCTCGCTCGGAAAGTCTATGCCAACAATGGAGGTGGTTAGCCCGTCCATTCTTTTCTTGTAACCGAGCGAAGGTCGTTGACGCCAGTATAGACGAGCGCAGGTTCAGCGTCGTACGTGGGTGCATGACCGAACAATTTCCAATTTTTGGCGGCCCTTTCGACGGCCGCAGCTATCAGAATACCGCAATCATCTATTGTGCTCGTGGCATGATGGCCTCGCCAATTAACGAAGGCGTGCGCACACCCCGCGCTGATGAGTCAGACTACCAGTACCACATGATCGATCTTGCAGATGGGGGGAGAGCTTTCATCCCATCGGCCAATGACGACCTGGTCAGAGCATACCGCGAAACGACCGATGAGCCAGGCGACCAAGCCGCAGACGTCTTGCTCGGTGAGATCAAGCGCCGCAATCTTGCAATATGACGGTGCAGAAGATGGCAATCGGTCGACGCGATCACTACCCCCAAACCTCAATAATCAGCTGCTAGTTTTTGAATAAGCACTCGATCGCCGCAGCTGACGAACGATCCCGTTGAACGAGGCCGTAACGCTCCGACAATCCGACTAACGCCCAAGGGCCGCCGCGTGTTGACGGATATTCGCGTACGATGCCAACATCGCGGGTTGCGTCTCGTACGTCGGCGCCACCGTGGCAGACGCGGCAACCTGAAGTCCGGCAAGGGCACCGCGAGCGTCCGAAGCGGTCCGTGTGAGAGGGAGGCCTTCCACGGCATCCAGGCTTTTCCGAAACTCGGTCGCGGCTTTGAACAGCGGCATGAGACGATCGCGGTGCGCGTTCACCTTCTCCGCGGTCCTCTTCGTGCGCGCGCGATCGTCGGCGATCTCGGTCAACTGACGGCGGATATCTGCCCACTCGGCGGCAATGCGCTTCTCGTCTTCGGCGACCTTGGCTTCGTGGGCTGCCCTCGCCTTGTCGGCCGCTTCGCGCGCTACGTCGAGTCCCTTCTCTTTGGCGGCCATGCGCGCGAGATAGATCACGACGGGCTCGTGCTTCCGTCCGCTACCCTTGATCCCTCTAACCAGACCGAAATGCGCCATCGCGGCAGCATAGTCGTCCTGCACCTGGTCATACATTCCCGGGCCGGAGATTGTGCGTCCCACGAGACCCCAACGCGGTGTCCGATCGCTGCGCCGACCGTCGACGGTCACGGTTAGGGGCAAAATTACGAGGTGAATGTGTGGAGTTTTTTCATCCAGGTGCAGGACCATCGATACGACGCGGTTCGCGCCGTATCGCTTTATGGCCCATGCCACCTGGTCCTTGATCCATAGTTCAAGCCGTGCCGCTCTCTCTTCCTCGGTCCCCCTCTCGAAGAACGCTGCGCTGGCGGACAGGATCGCCTCGTACGCAAGCACACCGTTCTTCCGCGGCTTCCGAAAGTCGATCTCTACATCCGCCAGCGCGCGCGTGATGTCCTTGAGGAGATTGTTGGTCCCGACGAGGAAGCGCGGCTCGGGAGCGCCGACGATCGCGTGCTTCAGCGGCTTGGTGCGTGCGTTGTGGACGTTGGTCGCCCGCACTGCAGACGCGGTCTTGATCGGGCCGCTCTTGCGGAAGGTCACAATTGCAAACTCGGATTCCATGGCCTCATCCTCCAAGGAGTTGATGCCATAGTGTCCCAAGCCGACCACGACTTTACCAGACCCCCCTCCGCGAATTTTCGAAAAACAAAGTTCTTGAAGTCGCCGATCGGGTGTGAAGCACTCAGAAATTGAGTAGCCTAGTAGCGAATTACTTCCCCCCATCGTGCGACATCGACACCATCTCTACGGCAATCCGCAGTGACTATCAGGAGCTCACGTAAGACGACCCGCATCAATTTCGGGCCCCGCCCCGGAGGTTGCTCCGTTCACGTTTAGCCTATTCCTCAGGGCTCAAGCGCAGCGATACGGTCTTCGAGCTGCTTGATTGCGCTGGCGTCGTAGGTGATCCCGCCGCTCGATACCGCACCCGCCGAGCCGGCGGTCCCCGCGGTGCCAGCGGTCAAGGCGCTGCCGGCGACTTCAGGAATCATCTCGGCCTGGTCGATCGCCTGCGTCGCGCCGGGATCGATCTCGTCATTGATCGACCACGCATACATGTCCTCGTTCTCTTCCCGTAGGCCGATCGGCACGCCATAGTCCTGCGAGATCGCCCAATTCGAAACGGTAAAGGCCATGTTCGCGAGACTGGCGTAGCGCGAGGTCCCCAGCATCACCGTATCCATGGGTGCGATGCCAAGCCCGTTGATGTTCAAAGGCACCGACAGGCTACGCTCCGCCGCGCCCTGCAACAGCCGGATTTTCTGGATCCGCTGGCCTCGCGTCCTGCTTTTCACAAACGGCAAATCGAGCGAACCTTGCGCGACATCGTCGGACGGGATCGAGCGAGCCGGAAGCTCATCGGCGACGTACAGCTTATCCGGATCGTTCCAGCTGGCGCTAATCTCGGTGACCCGCTGGTCGCCCGGCAGGAGCAGGTCGTACGCAACGGCATCGGTGAGATCGTCTTCGCTGATCGTATGCGACACCGGCACCCAATAGCCCGAGCGGGCAAGCATTAGACCGCCAGAGTAGGTAAAGCGGCCCGCCATGTTGTCGACGAGGATGCCTCGGATCGAACTGGGGTCAACACCGGTCTGCATGTAGCCGTCGAGAGTATAGCGAGGCTCTGTGCCTCCATTTTTCAACGCAACCGGCTCATCGCAAATTCCAGCTTCCGTCGCTACCCAATCCCAATCGATCTCGTCAGAATGACAGCCGAAGCCACCTTCCTCGCGAGGGAGCGCCATCCACCAGTAGAAGGTGAGAATGGCGTTGTTCGAGTAGCCAGTCGTGTCGGTGCGCGGGTCGTAGATCTCGTCGGCGCCCTCGACCTCGCAGGTGATAACCGGCCGCCCTGCCTGCACGACGTCGTCGGTCATTTTGAATTTGGCGTAGACCTTCGCGACCTCGCGGCCGCGGTGATTGGCCGTCCACTTGCCACCGCACTCGGCTACGAACGTCGCATTCGCCACTGCATCGTGATCGCCGCGCTCGAACCAAAGCCATGCGTTCCCGGCATACTTGCCCGACGTCACCATGCCGGTGCCGTTCACCGACACGACCTCGTCATTGAGATACCACTTCGTCAGGCCCTTCACCCGATGACCGGCGACAACCCAGACGAAATAGCGGTGCGTTTTGCCGACGGGATGGAAGAACGCCATCTTGAGCGACATCGCGCGGCATTTGCCGATGATGATCTGGCTATCGGCCAAACTTTGCGCGTAGTTTTCCGGATCACGCTTTGTGCCAGGCGGCGGGATGAGCGCGTTAAGGGCGAGCGTGGCGACTGTGGCGAACACGGCCGCACCGATCGCACCAACGGCAAGCGCTACGCCTGCACTTACGTGAAGAGCCGTCAACGCACCTGCGATCGACAGACCACCAGTCGGCGCGGCGAGCGCGATTGCCGCAGCAGCGATGGCCACGCCCGCGACGATCTTGACGATCTTACCCATGAGAAACGCTCCAGATCTGGTCGACGTGGATCATCGGCGACATCTCGCCACCGAAAAACTCGGCGAGCGGGCCGCGGCAGATGCCGAGCGCCCAGCCTTGCCGAACGATGTCCCCGCGCATCGCCCGCCGGCGCGGGATGGCGGGCCCCATTGCGGCCGTAACAACGCCGCCCAGGTCGCGTACGCCGAGGCGATGCATCATGGCGGCAAACTCCCGTGGTCGGCGCGGCATGGCGCCGACAATGTCGCTGACGTCGCGCCCGGTTTGGTCGAGGACGTGACCGCGCCAGAGGTCCCCGCAGTGGTGTTGCCAGTCTGGATCGCTCACGAGTCGACTCCTGACATCCGTGCGCCGATAAAGCAGGCGCTGAAGCAGCACTGGAGCAAGCAATGGATTACTCGAACCGCACCATTCACCGGCTCTACATTACCAACATGTTCGCTGGGCGAACCGCAGACGGCGATCACTGTGTGAACGCCACGGTCAACGTTGATCTCAGTGCCAGGGACTTCCCACGCGGGGTCGGTCCCGAAACCTCGGTTAAAGTCGTAGTCCCAATTTCCGTCGATGAGAGTCTCGAAGCTTGTCAGGCAGCTGTTCTAGAAGCAGCACACGGCGCTCTAACGCGGCTAGCCGGTCTTCCGCTGTCAGAGTTTCAAGCGGCTCGCGCGGCGTCGTTTGCTCAAGCAGATCCTGATCAACCATAACATTCTCTCCACGGTTAGCAGTTAAGGTCAAAGAACCGCGTCCTGTTTGGCTTTCGCCCAGAGGATCGGGATACTCGGCAGCTGGGGCATGTATTCGAAGAACCGGTCGCCCGGATATTTCTTCTGTTGCGCGGCGTCGGTATAACGCTTGATCGAAGGGCGGCGCTGGTCGAGCATCCGGCTCTCGCCGGTGACGATCACGCTCAAGTCCATGCCGTCGACGATCTGGTAGCTGTCGAGCTTCGCTTTGGTGAGCAGTTTGTAAGCCTGGACGATCTGCCGCGTCTCATTCAGCGCCCCGATATAGACCCGGAACTCCGAGCCGCGCACAGCCTGTTGCTCCAGGTGCTCACGGTGTTCCGAGGGGATGCCCACTAACGTAACCCTCACGCCAGTCGCGGAACCGTCCGTGCCCTCGCCGATAGTCTCGAGAGCGCCGATCGCGACCGAATTGCCGGCGCTGTCAACGCCTCCGATCCCGATCCAGTCCTCGTCGGCGAACTTGATGCCACCGGTACCGGTCCAGATGAACACTGGATCCGGAAGCGCTATGCTGACCGCAAAGAACGGTTTCACGACATCCTTGGCGATCTCGGCGGCGAGCGCAGGATCAAGGGGGCGAACACGGACCATCAGCTTGCCACCTCGATGAAGTCGAGCGCATACTCGGTAAGCTCGCCGACGGTCGTCTCGTTCGCGCCGGCATCGTCCGACACCAACTGGAACCTACCCGGCGCCTGCACTGTGACCGCAGTGCCGGCGGGGACGTCGAAGTCGAGGGGCGGGGTGAACCGTACGACCGCACGGCCGTTTCCGTCGGCAACCGCGCCGGGCCGCAAGACGATGTGCGGGCGACCATCGCCCCCAATCATATCACCGGGTAGGAACACCGGCTCGTTCGCCTTGAAGCCGACGAAGGCCATTTCCGTAGCACCGCGAAGTGCGGCCTCGTTGGTTGGCTCGGATTCGGCCGGGATAATGAACCGCTCGCCCAAGCTGAACTCCTCACCGTTGGCGAACGGATACCGCGCGCCAGCGAACTGCCGATAGTAGCGGCGCAGGCCCGGCGGGTACGGGCGGCGGAAGTCCCAAAGCTCGGTAGTCTTTGCGCCGCCTTCCAGTTCGGCGACCCACGCATCCATGACGCCGCCCCAGGCATCGGCGCCTTCGTATCCGTCATACCCGGTGCGAAACGTGAGCCGCGCGACCCAAAGCGGCTTGGAGAGACTGAGCGTCTTGGTGGCTCGGGTCCATGGGCTCTGCGATCGGCTGTTGTACGGCTGAAGGTAGAACATGACACGATAGGGTCGCGCTTCAGCCGGAAACGGCACGTCGGGTAGGATGTACTCAGGCATCAACGACCTCCCGGCCGACGACGGCCCGCCTCGGTAAGTGCTGTCCGCACTTCGTTGGCATGCATTCGAGCATATGTTTGCGCCTCGGTTTTAGTCGCAAGATCAACGGCTCCGGTGACGTAGAGAGGTGCGTGAATCGTCGTGCTGCCAACCGGGCCGCTGTCGTTGCCCTTGGTGACGTTGACGTGTTCCCCGACCGAACCGCGGAACATCACGAGGTTGCTATCGATCCCGGACTGCCCGCCGATCTTGAACGAACCGCCGGTTTTGAACCCAGGAAGCTTCAGCCCGGTATCAACAGCGCTCATTGTGCCGCCGCCCCAGCCAGACATATCGACCGGGCCGATCGTGCCTGCGCCGCCGCTCTTGCCGAGCACACTACCGAGGATAGACCCGATCGTGCCGAGAATGCCGCCGCCGCTTGCGCCGCTACCGGCCTTTGAGAACAGACTCGCGATCAGGTCAGACAGAGAGTTTAGAGCTTCCTCCAATCCCTTCGCCACGCGGTCCTTCCACCAGCTTTTGACGAAACCCTTTAGGTCGCCGTCGAGCGCGGCCCGCACACCTCCCTTGAAGGTGTCGCGGAAGTTGCCGGTCATCCGCGCCTTATCTTCTTCGGTCCATTCCGCCTCCGCCTTTTTGCGGGCAGTCTCAGGGTCCATGGTCCGCTCGAGCTCACGCGCGCGATCTCGGATTTCGACCTCGCGTTGCAGCTGGCGAATACGCTCTTCGCTATCGCCGCGCGTTTGGGCGAGCTTCAGTTGCCGATCCTGCTCGTCGTCCTTCAGTAGCCTCTCCCGGACGGCGGCGCGCTCGCGATCAATGTCGGCTTGCTGCTTTTGCGCGCGGATCGTCGCCTCAGCCAGCGTCAGATTGTCGCGCTGGAACCCGAGGATACGATCTTGGATTTCTTGCTGACGCTCCAAGCTCTCTTCGAGCGTACGGTTGCCGGCGATGTTCGCGAGCTGGATCTGATGCGCCAGGTCGTCGCGCTGCAAATCCTTCGCGAGACCATCCCGCCGCGCCGCGTCCAGCGTTGCCATGTCCCGCGTTGCCGCGGCGGTGGCGGCTGCGAGCGACAGCCCCGTCCGCTGATAGGCCTCGATCTGCTTCGACAGGTCCATCTTGCGACGAAGCGCTTCCTCCGCGGCGAGATCGCCACGAAGCCGGGCGGCATCGATCTGAACCTGAAACTCAAGCTGATCGCGGTTCTCTTGATCGTGCGCCGTGTCGCGGCCTTTGGGGCCCTTCTTCGTCTTCTTTTTCTTCTCATCGTCACCGAAGTCGACCGAGCGCTTCGGCTTAGGAGGCGGTGCGGTTTCCTTTGGCTTTTCGGGCAGCGGCGGAGCTTTGTCTTCACCGGCAGCGCCGAACCCGAGCCGCTCTTTCATGGCGGCGTACTTGTCGCCGATCCACTTCGCCGCGTTGCCGATCCACGTCATCAGCCCGCCGAACTTGTCGACGAGCCACGCCTTCACGCCCTCATAGACGCTCTTCGCAGAAGCGACGACGTTCGGGAACGCGTTGGCGACGTAGTTGACGCCGCTCTGCACGGCCTCGCCGAACCACCCCATGACGGAGGTAAAACCGTCCGACAGCCACGCCTTCGCGGCCTCGTAGCAGAGGCGCAGCGGTGCCTCCATGTCGGGCACGAGTGCGACGATCATATCGACCATCGTGCCGAACACCGCCTCGAGGACGCGCCCGGCGGCCTCCCACGCTCCGGCGAAGTCGCCACTGAGCAGAGCCGAGACGCCGTCGACAAACGCGGCGAGGACATCGACGAAGCCCTCGATCGCTTGCACGCCGACGTTCATGACGCGGACAAGTACCTCGCCGAACATGGCGAGGACGCCGCCCAGGACGGTTCCGATCACGTCGGCAAGGCCGCGGATCACGTCAACGAGGAAGCCGAACGCCGAACCGATCGGCCCGCCGGAAAGTGCGCTGAAGATCCCCGACAGTTTCGCCATGATCGCTTCGAGCGGCGGGCCCAGGGTGGCGACCATCTTGTCCCACACCTGCCCGAGCACGGTGATAATCGTGTCTTTGAAAAGCAGGAACGCGGCGATCGCCCAACCGACTGGCCCCAGGAACGCGGCGAAGCGCCCGGCGATCATCGTCAGCACCCGCGTCAGCCCGTATTCGCCGAGCAATCCGATGATCGTCGACACGGGCGAGATCAGGAGGGCGAGCACCCGACCGATCAGTCCAAACTTCGAGGCCGCGAAGTTCGCCAGCACGATCGCGCCCAGGTGCCCCACCACGACCAGCAACGGGCCGATCGCAGCGGCCATTGCGGAAAGGGCCGCTCCGACTTTCAGCATCCAAGGCGGCGCGTTCGAGATCGTCTCGAGCAACGATGCGTAGCCGTTCTTAAGCGCCGTCAACGGCGTCAGCAGGCCGCCCTCGATGCCGAACGCGATCTTCAAGCTTTCCCACGCGACCGCGATGCGATTGCTCGCAGCTTCCGAGCCCTCAAGGCGCTTGGCGATCTTGGCTTCGACATCGCCGCCGGCGATCTCCGACTGCAACTTCTCGAAGCCCTCGCGGCCCTGCTCCATGAGCCCGATCGCGGTTCGCGCAGCGTCGGCGCCAAAGACCTTCTCAAGCCCTTGGCTCTTCGCCTTATCCGTCAGGTTACCGTACGCTTTTCGCAGAATATCGGCCTGCTCGGACAGCGGCTTCAACTGGCCGTTGGCATCGAAGAACGACAGCCCCAGCTTCGCGATCGCGGCCTCCGCCTCCTTGCTCTTGCCGGTGAGGGTCTGAATGTACGTTTTGAACGACGTGCCCGCGTCCGCGCCGCTCGTGAACTGAGTGCTGGTCGCCGAGATCGCCGTCGCAAAATCCAAGAACCCAACGCCCGAGGCCGCGGCGATCGCGCCGCCCTGCCCGACCGCTAGGCGAAAGTCATCGAACCCAAACTTCGAGGTGTCGAGCGCGCCGACGACCTTCTGCACCACGCCGGGCAGTTCGCCAGCGGTGACCTTGAACTGTCCCATGATGTCGGTGACCAGTGCCGACGACGCGCTCGCGTCGACCATGCCCGCCGCCGATAGATCGAGCGCCGCCTTCAACGCGCCGCCGAGAATGTCAGCGGTCGAGACGCCAGCGAGGCCCAGCGCCTCAATAGCGCCGGCCGCCTCTGTCGCGCCCTTGCCGACCTGCGGCCCGAGGGTTCGAGCCTGATCGGACAGAGCCTTCAGCTGGTCGCCCGAGATATTGCCTAGCGCGGCCTCGACCTTCTTCATCTGGCCTTCGAACGCGCCCGCGCCCTTGTCGACGGTTTTCACCATCGCGGCAAACGGGACGGTTATGCCGACGGTGATGCCGAGGCCGATATTCTTGATGCGCTGCTCGACCGCCTGGAATTTCTCGACGAGGCGACCGAGCACGCCTTCGATGCCCTTAGCGCCGGCGTCAAAATCCGAGGTATCCGCACCGAACACAACGCGTGCTGCGCCGACCACTGCCATATTCATGAGGCGGTTCCTTCGGTGCGGATCTCGCCGACAGCTGCCGTCCATCCGGCCGCCGCGGCGTACATCTGTTGCCAGCTGGTCTTCTTTGCCTTCGGCTTGACCTCGGGGGTCGAGAGAAGGTCTTTCAACGGTGTCATTTTCTTGGCGCGTCCAAGCGCCGCCGCCGTCCATGCAGCCTGCATATGCAGGTCATGTCGGCTGCGAGCCGCCCGCGCTTCGCCTTCGAAGACGCGGGCGATCTCTCTTGGTGTCAGGCGCCAGTATTGTTCGGCGCAGCGCCCGGTTTCGCACCAACTGGCGTGGAGCGCCGACCAGTCCCACGGGCGGTCTTCACCTTCCGTGGAGCTGCCGGCACCCGAGGGCCCGCCCCGCCCTTTGCGGCCGCCTCCGGAAACGCCTGCTCGACCGCCCGCATGATAAGCTCAAGCGAGGCTTCGAGCCCGCCGACGGCGTCCATGATCTCCCCGGCCTCAACGTCCGTCATCGTGGGATGAAGGTCGGTGAGGCCGATGCGGAAGAGCGTGCGGATCGTCCGAAGCGACGGCTTGTCGTTCAGCACCTTTTCGAGACCCGTGATGTCTTCGAGCTCGAACTCGTCCTCGATCGCGCAGAGGGCGTTGGTGCTGAAGGCGAAAGTCCAATTCACACCCTCCACTTCGAAGCCCAGGTGCCCGCGCTGCGGGTTTGCCGCGGCCATGATTATGCGGCCACCGTCAGGATCGGCTTGCCGGAGACCTTGAAGGTCGACGAGCCGGTCATCTTGTCATCGATCGGCGTTGCGCGAGCATGCCGGGTCGAGAAGCCCTTGAACTCGAGCTTCGCGCCGTTCGGGAAAACGACACGCCACGTTTCGACCACGCGGCTTGCCATGTGCGCGGCGATCACGGCGTCGTCCATCAGACCCGGAACGAGGTTGTACGTCAGCGCGGCTTCGCCGGCATCGCTCCAACCGGGCTTGAACTCGCGGTGAAGGTCCGGGCTGCCGAAGTGCGTGAAGTCGATGCTATCGCGCGACGTCTCCGGCAAAGTCAGCTCGGTCATTTCTGCGAACGCGGTATAGGTCGACCCGGTCACTTTGCCGAAGGTCGTCAGGGCGCCAATGTCGGTCGCCGCTACAGTCTCTGCCATGCTTTCCTCCTAGTTGGCGCAGCGCGCCAAGTGGTCACTGTTGAAATTCGGCCTGCGTCGAGGTCGCTTCGGGGGGCAGGATCGTCTTCGCCTGGTCGACGGGGTCGGCAGGCGTCTGCACCGGCGCTGCCCGCGCCGATCTCGTCCGCGCCTTCGGGGCCTTGCGCGCGACCGCGGGCTTTACAGGCGTATCGATTTCGACTGCGAGGCGGAGGAAGACGAGCTCGGCGCCGCGTTCTGCGGTCACCGTCATCTTCGTACCGGCCGCGACGTCGGCGTTCTCGGGGTCCGGCGCCTGCTTGTCGATAAAGGGCGACGTGATCTCAATGCGCATGCTGGTCACTCCGTTGGTAAAGGTGTGTGCCAGACCGAAATATCGAGGCTGGTACGGTGAACAGGGCCCTCGTCGTCCTTGTCGTCGTCGCTGCGACGATCGAGGGGGAGGGTTCGAAGGCGGACGCCGGGGAGGTCGCCGCGGAACCCGACGAGCAGGCCGCCCGATCGACCGCGGGGAACGAGTATGTCGGCAAGATCCCGAGCCGCTTTGAAGGTGCGGCCCCAGCAATCGATCTGCACCCGGTCGCGGCTCCACCCGCTCGAACCGGCAAGGTTCATGCGAATGCCGCCGCCTGCCGAGTGCAAGGTGATCGCGGGCAACGTGGAACCCTGCGAGCGGACGCCCCAGTCGATCCGGGTGCCGACGCGATCGGAAAGCGCCGCTGTCCCCAGCAGCAAAGCACGAAGGCCCTCTTCCATGGGTTAGCCCTTCCTGCCGGCCTCAAGCACGGCGTCGATGCCATCTTCGGCGATGCCCCGCATGGCCGTGTCGACGTTGCTGTCGAAGGCCGGGCGGATGAACGGGTTTGGAGACTGGCGAAAATTGCCGAACTCTTCGGCGATGACCTGGGGCAGCGGCCCCGGACCGACGTTGACCTCGATCTCGGCAATCGGGACGTGCGACGCTTCCTGCGCGGGGGACAATTCTTGGCTAACCGTCACGCTGTCCGCCATCTGCCCCGATCGCCGCGCCGCATGCGCCCGCATGTCTTCGGCCATCGGTTCAAGGTGATCGACCATGATCGGAACGAGGGTGGCGCTGCGCAGCGCGGCGCTCATCTTTCGAATGTTCCGGGCAATCTCGTCGGTCCCCTCGATCCGAACCTTCATCTTCATGGGCGCATGTCCGGCTGCGACGTCGTCGTGATCTCGATCGCGTCGTTCCGCCGGCTGCCGACTTCCTTCGTTCCAACGACCTCATAGGCCGCGTCCCCCCAGGTGATCTTATCCTTGCCGGTGATGGTGCGCGTCAGGGCGTCGCTAAGCACGACGAAGCGGGTGTCGAGGCTTTGCCCTTGCTGCCCTGCCCGCATGCGCTCGCCGTCGCTGACGTCGACCTTTTTCGCCCAGCGCTTGCCGATCGATACGGGGACGCCGGGCACGGTTGCCAAGCCATCATTGACCGGCTGGGAACGCCAGAACTCGATGCGGCGATTCAGGTCGCCTTTATTCACAGGTGCCACTTCCGATAATCGCGGCACAACCGGCGGGCGGTTGCCTCGGCAGTCTGAAGGATCTCGCCGCCCTCGCGATCGGCGTCATACGCACCAATGAGGACGAGCATAGCCCGGCGGAAGTTGCCGGGGACCTCATCGCCGGCCTCATAGCCTGCGCGGACCGTGACGATCATGTTCGTGTCCTGGGGCAGCGCCGAAGCGCTGAAGCCGGACGCGGGAAATGGGATGATTTTCGCCGGGCGTGTCGCTGCGCATAGGCGCATGCCGGTCACCGGCTGCGCATTGCCCGCGCTGTCCCGATAGGTGACGGCCGCGACGGTGCCGGGCTTGATAGGCCAAGCGCGGAGCGGTGCCAGGCCGAAGCCGGAAAACTCTTGAATGACGTCGCGTGCGACCAGAATATGACCGGTGTAGCGCTCGACCCATGCGGCAGCGTCCGCGATGAAACCTTGGATCTCGACGTCCTGTTCGGAGTCGTCGACCTTCAGCTGCCGCTTGGCCGCGTCGAGGGTAACGGGAATTGCCATGCTTCACCTCGCGCGCTGAAGGTGCGGCACCGACCGAAGCCGATGCCGCAGGTGTCAGCTCTTCGCTTCCAGGTTCTTTTTCACCGCATCTTCGTTGCCGAGGTGCGGATCGTTGAAGTCGATCTGGTTGGCGATTGCCGGCTGCCCCTTGCGGGGGTTGTTGTCGACGGCAGGATGATCGACGTCGATACGCTCGACGATCTCCGGCTCGATGAAGGCACCGCTCGCAGCGACGTGCGTTGCAGGCGTCAGGGTGTCTTCGGTGATGCCGGCAGTGTCGGACACACCCGGGACGCCCGAGGGCTTGATGTCGGTCGTGTTGACCGTCGCTTTCGTACCGCTCATTTTTCAGTTCCCATAGCTTGGGGCCGATCCGGAGGCCGACCCCTTCAGGTTTAAGCCGCGGCGCCGATGCGCAGGGCGCGCATGGCGGTCGGATCCTTGACGCCGCCGCCGACGCGCTTCGTCGTGTAGAACAGCACGAACGGCTTCGCGGTGTACGGGTCGCGCAGGACCCGGACCCCGGTGCGGTCGATGACCTGATAGGTCTCCGCCATGTCACCGTAGAGGGCGGCGATGTTGCCGGCGCCGACGTTCGGCATGCCGGGCATGTCGACGACCGGCTCGCCCGCCAGCGAAGGCGGGACACCGAGCGCGAGGCTCGGCTGCCAGAGGTACGCGCCGTCGGCAGTCTTGAGCTTGCGGAAGGCCGCCTGCGAAGCGCGGTTCATGTAGAACTTGGCGTTCGCAAGGAACTCCGCTGGCAAGTCCGCCTGAAGGTCGAACAGCGCGTCGCTGGTGACCTTCGTCGCATCGCCCGACGTCAGCGCGAGAATCGCGCCGTAGGGATGCTTCGCGGCGTTCGAACCGCCGGTGACATAGGTGAGAACGCCATCCGGCTTGTTCGATCCGTCGCCGGAAAGGAAAGCGATGCCTTCCTGCTTGTCGAATTCGCCCGTGACTTCGTCGGCAAGCCATGCCTCGATGTCGATCTCGGCGTCGTCGATAAGGCCCTGCGATGCCGCCGGGTTGGCGTAGATCTCGCCCATCGTGAAGCCGAGCGACGTCAGACCGGGCGTGGTCGTCTGCGGACGAGCGGCCGTTTCGCCGACCCAGCCGCTGCCGACAACGCCGTCGGAGTAGACCTTCTTGAAGCCGGCGCCGCTGATCGTGATGACCGAGCTATTCTGACGCATCGGCGACACGATCTTCTGTCGCTTGCTGATCGAGCGATCCCACTCGATCGGCGCGAGGTAACCGCCCTCGCCGTCCGTCTTGGTCGCGGCCGCGCGGATTTCCTCGAGCTTCGCGGTCGCCGCACCGCCCTTGAAGTATGCCTGAAACTGGCTCGTGTATTCGGGATCGCGAACCTGATCCTTGTCGTCGTTGCCGAGCGCGGCCCTCAGGTTGACGCTCTCGACGGCCGCCTGAAGCTTGTCGAGATCGGCTTCGATCTTCCCGAGCTTCTCGGTGGTGACGACGTCGGTCTTGCCCGCCTTGATCTCGGTGAGCTGCTCGGTGTGGGTCGTCTTGAATGCCTCGAACGCTACGGCGAGCGCCTCGATGCTGTCGATCTTCTTGGGCTGAGCCTCGGCGCGCACGGCGATGAGGCCCCGACCCAGTGCGGCCGCGCCGCACAGGATGGTCATCTTGGTCATGTCTGTTCCTTCAGACGAGGGCTGCAAGGAGGCGCGAGAAATCGGCCTCCGGTTCATCGCCAGCGCGAGGCGTGGCGGGTTCGGTAGCGTTGTGCGTACCCATCGCGCGGTACAGGTCGCGACGCGCAGAGCGCGGCACGGCATGCTTCGCGAGAAACTTGTCGAGCGTTGGCTTGTCGCTCGGAAACTCATCGGCGGACGCGTAGACGGGCATCTGCGCTTCACGCTCCATAAGGGCATCAGCAAGGCCCGCATCGATCGCCTCTTGCCCGCGCAGGAACACGTCGCGCCCGGCGATCATGACCTCGAACTCGGCAATCGGTCGCCCCGATCGCGCGGCATAGGTCTCGCACATGGCGGTATCGATATGCGCCAACGTCTCGCAGGCATCGCGCATTTCCGTCTTCGTGCCGAAGAACAGACCGCGCGCTTCGTGAATCATGATCTCGGCGTTCGGCGCGATCATGATCTCGTCGCCTGCCATCGCGATGACCGATGCAGCCGACGCCGCGATGCCGACGATCTCGACCCGGACTTCGGCGTCGTGCCGGCGGAGCAGATTGTACGCCGCGACGCCCTCGAAATAGTTGCCGCCAGGCGAGTTGATCTCGACCGTGATCGGCTTGCCTGCGACCGAGCGCAGCACGCCGGCAATGCGCGCGGTGGTGATGCCGCCGCCCTCGCCGTCGTCGCCGATATAGCCGAAGATCGAGATCGTCGGGCGATCGGACGCGAGCGCGGTCACCTCGACCTTTTCAAAGCCGGCCGCGAGCGCTCGCGTTTCGAATTTCCAGTCGGAACCGTTGCCGACGCTGGCAATCTCGGGCGGGCGCTGCGCAGCGAGCACGGCGCGAAGGCTATTTTTTCGCATCACTGATCCTCAACAATGTCGGCTGCGGTCGTACCTGGGCGCGGGGCAACGGCGCTAAGGCCGCCGCCGTCCGGGTGCGGGTTCATGTCAAGGGCTTCGCGAGCCTCGTTCGCTTCCATGAACGGCTTGCCACCGCCGCGACCGAGCGCGCTGGCGAGGAAGTCGGACTGGTTCTTCATCGATCCGCGCAGCAAGGCGCGCTCGTTGAACTTGGCGTAAAGGATCGTCCCGTCGCGAGCCTGCTTTTCCTTCCGGCTGAGCAAGCGCCAGATGGCTTCCTCCCAGATGACGAACCAAGGCAGGAGGCAGTAGACGACGAAATATAGACCGAGCTGCTCGATACCGCTGCCCCAGGCCGTTTCGTCGAACATGAGAAGAGGACGGGGAACGCCGGTGAAGCGCGAGCCTTGCTCGGCTTCGAACTTGCGCAGCTCCACCAGCTGATTGTCACGCGCGCTGCCGGAGAACGGCTTCGCCGACATACCGCCTTCGAGCAGCATCCAATCGCCCGAGGCGTCGGCGCCCGCGTAGTCATCTCGCAAGCTGGCCTTGAGACGGGCATAGGCTTCGTCGCCGAGCTCTTCGGAGATCTCAAGCGCGCCGCCAGCCATCACGCCCTTAGTGAGCAGCCGCCCCATCGCCTTTTCAGCGATATGCGCGAGGCCGATCGTATCGGCCGCGACGTCGAGAAGACCGAGCCCGTTCAGACCGTCCAGCGACACCGGGCCGCGGAAGTGAAAGACGTCTTCAGGCCCGAGGATCTCCGGCCGTCCGATCTTCGGCTGGTGGCGGAAGCGGAGCTTGCCGCCGTTCCATTCCTTCTTGACGGTCTTACGATCGAACGGGACCAGCGCCTGAATTTCGCCGTTCAGGCGGACAACGCGGGCGTATGCGTTGCCGTCGAACAGTGCCGCCAGCTGCATGAAGCTCTTGAACTCGCTCGGGGACATCGCGCCATTGCCGAGCGGGTCCGTCTTCAGGACCGAATAGAGCGGGTGGTCGATCGCCTTCTCGGTCTTGCCGTCGGGGAACCGACGAAGTAGCGACACGGGAAGCATCCCCATCGATCCGGCAATGAGCGACGTGCCGCGATAATAGATCGAATTGCGCATCGCCATGCGGTCGCTGACGGCGATGCCAGTGAGCGATTCCCGACCGCCGCGCAAGAACGCGCCCAGGACAGGATCCTCGGCGTCGTTGGCGAGGTCGTGAACCGAGTACGCATAGACGCGGCGTTCCTCGACTTGCTGACGCGACGGGGAAACCGAACGCTTTCCGCCAGCTGCGCGAATATAATCGGTCGGCGATAGCGCCATATATCGCCCTCCTTAAACTCGACGGATGCCGCGGCTCGCGTAGACCGACTTCTTCTTCGGCTTTTCGTGCGCGGTCGCACCGCCGATCGCCATCGCGGTAGTGACCATTCCATCGATACGACCGCGTGAGCGGGTCTTGTCGAAAGCTCGGTTTCCCTGCCCGTCGGCGTCGATCGCTGCGTTCGCGGCGCAACTGTAGGTGACCGGCGAGGCGTCGATGATGACCCGCTCTTCGAGAATGCGATCCTCGGTGCGGGTGATCGAGTGCGGCATGCAAAGCTGCCGATCTTCGAACATGACCTTCTTGCCCTGGGCATGCGCGACGATCTTGAGGCCGCGCCCTTCGGGCTTCCCCGGCCCCTCGTAACGCCAAACCGAAAGCCCAACGGACTCGCAGGCGGCAATGAAGTCGGCGATGAACGCCACGTCGACGAGCAGCTCTTCGACCATCTGCTCGGCGACGAGGTTAGCGACCTGCATCGCGACGAACGTATAGTCGATCGTCGCGCCAGGTGTGGCGACCAGATAGCCGTCTTCGACCCATTCAACGTAAGGCGCTTTGTCCGCCTCGGCACGATCGCGAAGGCCGTCCTGCGTCGTCCAATACCACGACTTCACGGCGAGAAGTTCGTCGACGGTCGCTTCCCAAGCAGCGCTTAGCGCGGTGAGATCGTTCTTTTTGGAAAGGTCCAGCGCGAGCCAACAGCGCCGCTTGCGCATCTTGGTCGCGTCGACCGCACCCTGAACCGCCGACCACTTCTCTTCGCTGATCCAAAAATCCGCCGACGCGGTATCGATGCCGAAGTAGAGGCGCTTCACGCTCGACTTGGTCGACGGTCGCAGCAACGCGGAAGCGACCGTCTCTCGAATGTTCTCGATCGGGAAGGTCTCGCCCAGCGCCGGCAACGATTTCTGCCAGCACTTCTCGTCCTCAAGGACGTTCTCGCGATCGGCCTTGTCGACGCGCGCAATGAACGAGAACGCGCTATCGTCGCGCGCCTCGCCCTTCGCGATGAGCTGATACATGCTCGAGTAGGACGTGCCGACGTGCTGGTTCGTCGCTGGCGTGTTCGTCCCCAGCAACATGAGGGCGTTGCCTGCGACCTTATCGATCGCGCGCTTCCATGTCTCGATAGAATAATCGTTGCTGAACTCGTGGATCTCGTCGCCGGCGACATAGGAAGGGCGCGGCCCCGACTGGGCATCGCCGCTCGCGATCGGCTGGAAGAAGCCGCCGCTGTCCGGGTGCTCGATCTTCCAGGCGTTTTGCAGTTCGCCACGGATGACGACCTCGCCGCGAGTCTCGAGGCTGTCGCCCTCGTCATGATCCGGGATGGTCGCGCGGCACATGGCAACAGCATCCCGGAAGAGGACGTTCGCCGTCGCCTTGTCCTCGCCGATCGCGTAGCACTGCGGTCGAGCGATGTCGCACCATCCCATGATGTAGACGCCGATCGCGCCCATCAGCGGCGACTTGGCTTGCCCCTTGCCGGTCTCCAACCAGCCCGAGCGAAAGCGCCAACGGTTCTGAGCATTGCGCCAGCCGAACAGGCTGCCGCCGACGAAGGTATGCCACTCGAGCGGGTAGAACGGTTGACCGGCCGCGGGGCCGTCCGTCACCTGAAAGACCGAGGGGAGGAAGTTCAGAAAGTGCGCGGCCTCTTCCGGCCGCCAGTAGATGCCGCGGCGCTCGCCGTCGCGAATGTCGCGAAGGTGGCGCTCGGCAGCGTGGCGGACGAGCTCGCCTGAGGTGAAGAGCTTCCCTTCGACCGCGGCTTTCGCCCAGGCCGTTGTAGGATCGGGATCGCTTAGGAACCGATTAGCCACGCGGTTTTAGGTACGCATCAGCGCCCGTCCTGCGACGAACCTTCTTCTCGATCTTGCCACCCGCGGCGCGCTCGCGCGGCGAGATGCAAAGCTCTTTCTCAAGAGCCTGCGCTTGGCTCGCAGCGTTAGACATCGTCGTCCACCATGGGTTGAACGTCGGGACGCCGGTGCGCTTCGCCTTGATGACCGGCCCCAGCTTCAGCACCTCTTTTGCGGAGAGGTCGAAGGTGACGTAGGCGACGACGAGGCGGACGATCGAGTGCGAGTTTGCGACGGCCAATTTCTCGGCGCTGCGAACCTCGCTGACGATGCTCTTCCAGTAGCCCGAGGCGGCCTCGCGATCGGCTGCTCGACCGAAGATTGTCCGCCAGTTCGGCTCGGGCGGAACGCCCTCGCCGCCCGGCAATTCGATGACTTCGGCCACTTGGCCTCCTTGGGAAGCGGAGCCGAAACCCTCCCCCCTCAAAATTTGCTCTCGCTGCGCACGGAGGATCGCCTCCGGTCAGGGACGCGAGGCCCTCAGAACTTACGACAGGGGGTAGGCAGCGACGACCGGCTACGTCATGCTCCCCAGGAGGGAGATGCGCTTTGGTTCAGCACGAAGATATTGAGAGTATGGCCGCTCAAATGGCTGACATCATGATCAACCCGCTTGCGGACATGATGACCCGCCTGCTCGCCACTCTGGCGGAGAAGCAATTGTTGACGAAGGAGGAGGCAATCAACTGTATCGCCCAATCAGCGAAGTTGTTTGCCGATCTCCCTTACTCGTCCGGCGCGATAGAGAACGGAAGCGAAATGCTGATGCGCATGATTAAGGCGATCGACACGGGAGTTGAGCCAAGCCGGCCGATCACCTAAGCGCCCTGTTCCACGGATGCGAGGGATCGGTCGGGCGACCGCCTGCGTCGACACCACGCGCGACGCCCGATCGTTCCTCGCGCTGGATCTCGCCGTCATGGTGCGGCTTGCATGCCGCCTCCCAGTTCTTGCGGTCCCAGAACAACACCTCGTTCCCGCGGTGCGGTGTGCGGTGGTTGACGACGGTCGCGGTGACGACTCGGCCTTCCTTCTCGCAGCGTTCACACACTGGGTTCAGCGCAAGGAAGGCAACGCGCTCGCGTTGCCACCTTCCACCGTACCCGCGCTCGGCAGTCTTGCGCCTATCGCTGCGCCAACTGTGCTCCTTCATGTCGCTTTATTGCGCTCGGTAAGCCGAATTAACGCGCGCTCAGCCTGATCGAGCTTGGCCTTCGCCGTGACCGTGTCCCCTCGCTGCATCGCGGCGACAGCATCGATCAAGGATGCGATGGCAGGCGATAGAGGATAACGGTTAGACATCAGCTCTCCGATCGCGACCAGCGGTGAGCCGCAATTGCGGTGCGGCCAGATACAACAAAGCCCGCCGGGATGGGCGGGCCATAGAGCGTCTTGGCGGACGCAATTACTGACGATGACGTCATTGCCACATGCGCTGCCCCCGCGCAAGATGCCAAGGATGGCGAAAACGAATTGGCAGGGTGACCTCGATAAGGTCCGGTTTATTATGGAAGCGGCACTGATACGTCGGAAAGCTTTGCTATCCGGTGATCGGACCCGGCTTCAGGAAGATCTGTTCCAAGACATCGACGACGCCGTCTTAGGCATGGTGCCTATCGGCCGGGAAGCAATGGTCAAGCTTGAGCAGTTATCAGTGTCCGCCATCGCTTATGCTGGGCTCAGCGGTCGGGTAGCAATCACGACAGCGAGACAGTCGCTCGGCCCTTTGCTCGTCCGTCTAGTCATTCGCGAGCGTCAGGCAATCTCACAGAAGCTATTGCAACACGCCTATCAGCTTACGGATGTTGACATACGTGCGGTGTTAAAAACTCGCACACATCTGCTGCCCTGCCATATCGTGGATAGCAAAGAGCCGCAGGTAATCACGATCGGACCTGTGACGTTTCTGAATAGGTCAGCAGCTCGATCGCTGGTTCGCGATACCGTTCGTCGCCACGTGAGCGACGTGCCGGGTTGGGAAAGCCGGGATCGGCGCATGCTCGCTCAGGCGATCAGTTACTATCGGAAATATCAGTGGGTGGCTCAGGTAACCGTCGAGGAATGCGACCCGAAACTGGCCGGCGAATACGCTCAGTCAATCACAACCTCAGCGTTGAGTGGCCTTCAGCTCTTCCTCGGGGCACATGCTTCTCAATCGATGGCGATCGGCGGCGATGCTTGGGGCTGGGCCCGCAGTGCAGAACTGAAACTGGATCCCAGCGGGGCGCCGGACGTAACGGTGACCACGTCTTACCGGGGCGGCGAGAGCTTCGCTGTAGGCTGGTCGTCCGAGCTCGATGATCCAGGAATGAAGCTAGGCATAGGGCTGCTCGGAACGGCGATCGAGGCGGGCTTGCCGGGAGTGTATAGACCACTCAGCAGTCGGTATCTTGGGTCGCTGCAGTGGTACGGTGAGGCGGTTCGCGAGCGAAGTCCTGCGACGCGGCTGATCAAATTCATCACGGCAATCGAACACCTGCTTCTGACGGGTGAGCGAGAAGGCATTACCAGCGTTTTGGCTCATCGAGTTGCCGCCCTAACTTACGAAATTGGATCGACTGAATCGCGGATAACAATCGAAGCCGAGTTCAGGCGGCTCTACGACCTTCGCTCCAAATTTGTTCATGGTGCCGCCGCGCCATGGGATGAGCGGGCAAGGCTCCAATTACGCGCCGCGTCCGACATGGCGGAGAAGGTCCTCCACTCAGCGCTGAATAGCTGGCGAGACGAAGCGCTGCTTTCCGAAAATGCAAAACCGAAGCGCCTACGGCTATGGTTCAACGAGATCGTCCGGATGATGATTCACGCGACGGAGCCCGTCGATCACGTCGCTAGCTGGACCGAGTGGCGTAAATCCCGAGAGGAGTAATTCGCTATTGCGGTAGCCTATTAGCGAATTGCAACGCAGCGATCGCGTGACGAGGCATGACTCTCGCATCTGCAGCGCAGTTTTAACGCATTATTTCTCCGCCTTGTACGCCTTGCTCCACACCTTCGGTGGCTTTCCAGGCTTACCCTTCGCCCGGTCATCGGGATGGACCCAATCAGCTGGCGGATCATATTCCTTTGGGCGATTGATCAATCCGGTTTTGCCCATCACGGGCGCGTTCATCACGCAGCGCTCCAGCAGAGGCAAGCCCAGCGTAAACGACTTCCAGACGTAGGGCTTCACCTTGTCCGATACCGGGCGCTCGGGGGGAGAGACGGCAAGGAGCTTCTTACCCTTCAGCTTTTCGGCGAACATCTTAGCTGTTGCGGCTTGATCGGAATCTGCGCTCACCAGGATCGCAACGTCATAAACGTCTTCAAGCCCATCAACGATCAGGGACAATGCGACGTTGATGTCCGTCTGTTTTTCGTTCCACCGCTCACCATCATACAGATGATGTCCTAGGATCACGGTTACCCCATTCGCGCGTTGAGCAGCGTTAAAGGTGACGTGTCGACCATGCTTGTCTGGGTAGTGCTTCGGCAAGGCAGTGCAGAAAACCGCTTTTACCAGCGTTGCGTTGTGCGGCTCGCAAATGAGCTCGCCAAGCTTCCACAGGTTCGTCCATTTGAGCTGATGCATACCAGACTCATGAATGGGGTAGTACAGATTGAACCCGTCGATATAGATTGCAGCTCGCAATGGAGCCGGCGCGCGCGGAGCATCTGGCGGGGGTTGACTTGCTGATTCCGGCACCTTAGATCGCTCCGTACAACGTCAGGCTGTTCTCAGCATGACAGCCCCGGCGCCCTAGGCGACCGGGGTTTTTCTTTGAGAGCGAAGTCGCTCCGATATGCTCTCGTCCTTGCTTAAGTCACGTCGTCACCATGGCTTTCCTGCTGTGGGGCGGCGAGCAATTCATCAAATTCCGCGACGCCATCAGGCAGCCAAGGCGCTGGAAGTTGCTCACCTTTCAGCCACCAAAAATGCATATTATTCCGGCGTAAGGAATAGAACCTGTCGTCCTTCGATAGCGCCGATCGGAAGTTCGCTAAGGGGTCAGTACCACCAATAGCGGCTCCGAGTTCGATTGCGGACGCGAGAAGCAACCCTATTGGTATTGGCTCGCGTTTCTGACGCAGCGCCATCTCCGCCGCGTCAGCTTGGCTCGGCTTCTTGGTGTCAGACAATCGCCGCGCCGCGGCCTCCACTGCGCGCTGCGTCGTAGCTTTCCAGGTAGCAGCAACATCGATTTCGCCGAGCGCGGTTGTGCCCCCCATATCGACGACGAGATCATCGAATTTCTTGAAGGCGATGAATGCGGCAGTAACCTGAACAGCCTCCCACGCTTCCGCTCGCAATTGCCTTGCTCGATCAAGCCATTCCGCGTCCATGACGAACTCCTTGCTTACCCACATAGCCAAGTTGTGATCACAACGCAAACCCAACCTCAGTCACACAACCCTGTGGATAACTGCTGGCCGGGTCGGTTCGATGTACCTGGGCGCCGACGGCATGAGACGCCTAGATAGGCTTGACAGGCAGACCCGATACCGCAACTCTCAGGGCGGAACGTGGCCCCGAACCTGTCGCCAAGTTAAACGCCACATTGCGATTCGTCAGGCCGAACCTTCATCATGTCGGCTGCTGATTAAATGGCGTCCAGCGGTCGAACCGATGAGGTTACGCCATGACTCTGTCTATTTCCCAAGACACGCTCCCCATTGTGAAAGCCGGTTTACGCAATGCGCATTCGCAGGCAAAATCCTGCCAGCGAACTGAAGCACTAGCCGCAGGACTGGGTTACCGAACATATGCAGGGCTACTGAAAAGCCTTGCCGCGGGACCGGTCTCCGCAAGCGTCGACAATCTGGTCTACTGCGCTCGGCTTGGTGTGCCGTCGGTCGATGACCGGGGTGAACCCAGTCGCCACCTGTCACGGGCGATCGTGCGCGGCATGATGCATCCCGTCCTCGACGCACAGCCGGAACTGACGCTTCGAGGATTCGACTCAATCTGGCAAGGCGATGCCCGGGAACTCGCTTTGCCGGTAGCCGAACGGCGGGCTGCGTTTCAGGAACGTCGCGATGAGGCGTACCATGACGGATGGTCGGCCGACCAATTTGAACTCGCCACGCTGTTTCTGTCGCAGCAGACGATGAACAAGACGCTCAATCGCGAAAGCAGCAGCTACCGCATAAAGCACCGCGCCGAAGGGTTGTCGCGGCACTTTGGTATGTTCAAGGAACTCGGCAACTATGTGTCGAACGGCATGATGATCGCCGCCGCTTATGCGGCGGGCTATACAGTCAAGCCGATCCGCCACAGTTCGTACAACGCCTGGCTCAACATTTCCAAACGAACGCTTAGGGCGTCGGAGGGCTACGACGTGAGGACCAGGCGGGCGGATCGCCCTGAGATCGTGAGGGGTATGTACGCCAGCTTGGATAGCGACCGGAACGATCGTCGGGCTGCTTAATGCCAGCGGGAGCGCAAACGCTCCCGCGGATACGTTTAGGCGGCGAGTTCCTCAGCGTCCAACTGCACAAGGCGCGAGCGGCGGCCATCGGGATCGTCGTTCGCCGCATCAAGCGCCGCACGAGCAGCCTCTGCCGTCAAAAATGCCATCTCCGCCCCATGGGTCCGTTGAATACGGTCACGAACGTCAGCGACCGTATCTGAGCTCCCCCACAGGCGATAGCGGCACTGCGGCGCCGCGTGGCCGACCATGATCCGCGCGGTTCCGTCCTCCGGCTCGATCCACAGCTCGAGTACGCTCAGCATGTTGGTCGCCCGGGCAAGCCGAAGCTGCAACCGCCGCATGCCGCCGAGGAACTCCTGCCGAACGATCTCACGATGGCGGCCGGACCGCGGGACGATCTTAGTCCGGCTCTGCCCGTCGACGATCCAGTCCTGGTCACGGCCGCCGAACCGCTCAATGGCGATATCGCTGAAGCTGCGGTCCTCAAGGACGACGGCGCGCATGGTGTAGAGATATGGACCGAGCACGCTCTCACAGATGGCGATACGGCGCTTGGCGTCGATCATAGACGCCGAGACGTTGGCGATGTCGCTGAACGCGGAACGGCCGCCGACGCCAAAGTTCAGGCAGCTCTTCGTCGCGCTGCGCTCCGCCCGATCAAACGACGTGCGGTAATACCGAAGCGCTTCGAGCTCGTTCGGTGCGATCGTGCCGCCCTTGTCCGCCATCGTCTCGAACAGCGGCCGACGACGGTAGGCTACACCGATCGTCTGGCCCATTTCCGAGCGGATCGAGCGACGCTCGAACTCTACCCGGCGCCCCTGCTCCGGCGTGGGACGCTCGATCGTGTCGGCCGCCGCCTTGACCGGCTTCAGCTTTGTACCGCCGCGGGCCTTCGTCTTGTTTGGCTTCTTCCTGCTCATGCCGTCCACTCCGCGTTAAATCTCAATGTCTCAGGGCTGTAGATGTGGACCGTGTGCTTTCGAGTGACTCGCGCGTTGTCGATCAGCCAACCTAGGAGATCACTATGACCGACAAGAACGCCCCCGAGCCCATCGACAATGTCAGTCTGAAATCGAGCGACGCTGATCGAACCAAGGATGGATTTGGCAAGGGTGAAGGCTACTCGGGCGACGAGTACGACAGTGCTGATCATGCAGCTGAGCGCCACCTGCAAAACCGCGACGGTGCTCACAACGCTGGTGCCGACGAACCTGCCGACGGTCGCGACATCCCGCCGGAAGCCGGTAAGCGTGCCTATATCGACAACAAAACCGGAGAGGTACACGGCAGCGGATCGAGCAACGGTGGTGGCAATCCCGGCGAGGATATCGACCTCGACACGTCGCGGAGCGGCCCCGAAGAATAACAAAGGCATGGGGCACGCGGCGATCACGCGTGCTCCTCCAACTGGCGCAGATCGGCCGGCGGGCCGGGTATAGCCATCCGCCGGTAGCGTTCTGCGGTTGACCGACTAGCTTCCCGAGCCTCGTCCTGGCCTGCGACCTTATTGCGCAACCGGGCTTCGATCCACGACACCGGTTCCGCTCGACCGGCAGCGCTGAGCAACGCTGCGTTCGTTGCCTCTTCGCCGTGAGCGTTGAACCACTTGGCGATCAGGGCACGAGCTGACTTAATCGACAGCCCAGCTTCGCCCAGCAGCGCGACGCCAGCGTCGAACAAAGCTTTTTTCGGATCGTTCGACGACGCGACAGCGTCAGTAGATTTATCTACTGAACTATCTCCTCCCTCCTTCCTCTGGCGAAACTTTTCCCCACTGGTGGGTAACTGGTTCCCCACCGCTTCCCCAGTAGCCCTACCTTTACCGACCGCTGGTTCCCCACTGCCCTTGGTTGAAGGGGGGGCGAGTTCCCCACCGTCGCGGGTTGAACGCGCCTCGATGTTCACCCAGTTCCGAACCGCTTCCGTCTGCGGATGGGTCGAGTTCGGCTTCTTTGGGCGCTGGTACTGGCAGAAATTGCGGACGGCGCCGTAGCGCTTGCCACCGGCCTCGTACGACAAGATGCAGTTTGCTTCGGCCAGCTCGTCCAGCAGCGCGACAGCATCGACGCTGTCGGCCGGCAGTAGCCGCATCTTGAGCTTGATCGGCGACCACTCGAACGAGCCCATGTCGTCGCATTCGTTCCAGATGCCGAGGAACATGAGCCGCGAGAATGGCGACAGCGAGACGTATGTCTCGTCAGTCCACAGGCCGGGATGGATCGATCGAATACGCGCCATTATGCACCTTCCCTGGAACTGTAGAAATCGCTTCCGCGGACAGCGGAGTTCGCGCCGAAGAACCAGCCGAGAGCCTTGCCCGAGGGGCCACTGCGGCGTTTGGGAACAAGGAACTCGACCTTGTTGCGCACGGCTTCCATGTCGGTCCGCCACGCCTCGTATTTGGCGCCGAACTGGTCGTCCGGTTCCTGTTTCGTCAGATATTCCTCTTCGCGGTACACAAAGAGGATTACGTCGGCGTCCTGCTCGATCTGACCGCTGTCGCGCAGGTCGGAGGGCATGGGCCGCTTGTCCGGGCGCTTCTCAACGTCTCGGCTGAGCTGCGCCACTGCCATCACGACGAGGCCCTCGGACTTGGCGAACTGCTTGAGCCCGACGCTAACCTCGCTCGCGTGCTCGTACGGCGACATGCCCTTGCGGCTGTGTGCCATCAGTTGGAGGTAATCGACGACGATCAGCTCGAGTTTCTCGCCCTTGGCGGCGAGGCGGCGCTTGTGGCTTCGCGCCTGCCGGATCAGCTTGGCTAGCGTTAGGCCTGATGTCTCGTTGATCTCGATCGGTAGTTCGTCGAACCGCTCCTTGGCAGCGATCACGGCACCCATCTCATGTGGTCGAACCGTGCCGTCGCGAACATGTTCGTACGGTACGCCGCCGCGTGGCGAGAATGTCATGTCGGCGAGCATGCGCCGAGTAAGTTCGTCGGCGCTCATCTCGAGCGAGAAAATCAGGACCCCGTGGCCCAGGCCGGCCGCGCCAATCGAGTAAGACGTGACCAGCGAGGTCTTGCCCATGCCGGGACGACCGCCGACGACGACTAGGTTCGACGGGCGCAACACGCCGATCGCGTTGTCGAGCGAGTTGATGGTCCCGCAACGGACGCCAATGATCGGTTTGCCAAAGCTGTTGATGACCGCGTCGGCATACCGACCAACGGATCCCTGCGAGGTAACGACCTGCTCCGCCAACTCGGCAACTGCTTCATCAGCGTTCGCAACCAGTTCCTCGCGCGTCACCGCAAGGTCGCGTGCTGAGGCGACGACGTCTTTCAGGCCTGCGACCATCCGTCGGCGGCTCGATAGCATGGTGATCTGGTCGAAGTACGCCTTCGTCCGCGCCTTCGGGCCCGCATTGAGATTGGCGGCAGCAAGCACCGAATACGCGCGCGGCCATTCCCCATCCTCGGCGAAGTGCGGAGCCAGCGTCACCACGTCGACCGCGCCTGCCGTCGACTGCTCGATCATCTTGCCGTAGATGCGGCCGTACAATGGAACCGAGAAGTCGGCCGGGCGGCAGTGATCGGCCACCTCGTCTATCAGCCGGTTGTTGGCCAACAGGTCACCGAGAAAGCCGATTTCCGCTTCCACGTTGTACAGCGGGCTGGCGGTCTCGGCCGTCGCGAACTGCTCTTCGAACGCGCCGCTCATGCCCGGATGCCCCGCAGCTGGTCGTTCCAGTCCTTGAAGCCCTCGGCCGGCCACATGATCCGCGTCGAGTAGCCGTACTCGATGAGCTCCTCCTCGACCTTCTCCACAGCGGCGCGACCGGCTGCATCGTTCTGGCCGGCGATCACGATCGATACGATGCGACGCGGATATTCGACGTACGGCATCATCGCCGTCCCAAGCGTTACCCAGACCTCGGCGCCGAGTTCCTGCGCGAGGCTCAGGCCATCCTCAGGTCCTTCTGTCACGATCAGTTCGTCGCCAACACTATAGGCATCCGAGTTGATCCGAAGTGCGCCGCCTTTGATCCGCCCCAGACTGCGCTTGGGCTTCTCCATCCGGGCCTTCTGCTTCCCGCCGTCGGCAAGGAAAATGCGCTGCAGGCCGATGAGCTGATCGTCGCCGTCGACCACCGCCCCGACGAGGGCGGGCAGGTCAGGACCGCACTGGCCCGTTTCATCGTCATACCAAGCCGGCGTCTTCGCGAAGCGAACCGTATGAGGCGGCGGCATGATGATGCCGCGGCTCCGCAAATACACTTCAGCGGGCGTACCCGAGGCAGGAACCGCCTTATCCCAGACTGACTGCGCGCGATCGATAGCACGTTGCCGGTCGCCTTCGTCCTCGGCCGCCGCTTTTGCGCGCTGGGCCGGATCGACCCCCGGCAAGCTCGCGGCTCCCAACCACTTCATCGCGTCAAGGAAGCCGATGTTCTCGGTCTTCATGACGTATTTGACGATGTCCCCCGACGCGTTGCAGCCGAAGCAGTGATACGTACCCTTGGCATCGTTCAGCTGCATCGACGGCGTGCGTTCGTTATGGAAGGCGCAAAGGGCGCGCTTCTCGTTCTTGCCAGCGCGAACGACCTTGCGGGTGCGGGCCACAACGTCACTGATGTTGTAGCGCTGCTTGGCTTCGTCCACCGCCTGGCGGAATGCAGCATCGCGCTCAGCGCGATCAATGGAACGGCTCACTGCTGTTTGCCCTTCTCTGCTGCGATCATTTCGAGCCACCGGCCGGTGATGGAATGTGCCCGGCGGATCAGCGCCTCGTGCGGAGCAACCTCATTGACAGTGGTCACGCCGTCGAGCTCGGCGCGAATGATACATGGTAGGAGTGACGCCAGCGTTAGGGACGCTGGATCATCGCCTGCACAGACCGAGCCTGCGTCAGCCCAGCGGCCACCAACCAGCGCTAGCAGCGGATCGGCGAACCGGCCGCCCCATTCGTGGCAACCGGCCAGGAACGTCGGCAGGTCGATCGGCGAGGCGGTGTTGGCGTAGGCCGCTGCCCGGTCCTCCGACTTGCCCAGGACGCGTCCCATATCGCCCCAGGTTGCGCCGTCGTCGGTCTTGATCGAAGTGATGACCGCGTTCTGCGTGTCGACCGCGGTTGACGCGGAAAACGTCCGCCGGTGCCCGTGGATGTGGGGGACGGTCATGCTGCACATACCTCGGCATGGCTAAGGACAGAAAAGCACGAGCCGAGAATCACGTCACCGTGATGGCTCTGGCGAACATGCTGGCATCGATCGTCGATGCGATGAGAGACGTCGGCGTGTCGAACGACATTATCCACGACTTCCTGGATCGACTGGACCGGCTGAACGCGATCAGCCTGTCGGGCATGGCGGGCGCAATCATGCACGACTTTGTTGCCGTCGTGCGGGGCACGGTCGCCAGCAATGACTGACGCCCGAGGCGACAGTTCACGGCTGAGGGTCGTAACGCTCAAGACGAGCACCGCTGCCTGCAGTCGTGAACAGGCCTGCTCAGCGTCGAATGCCCCGCGATCCATCAGTCTACGCACCCGTCATCAGGTCGGAGTGCTGGAGCTCGGCAAGCGTTGCGTCGCCCAGCGCGTGCGCCAGCTTGAGAGCATGACTGACGGGCATCGACTTATTGGGACGCACCCCCTGCAATTCGCGCCACGCATCCTGCTGCTGACGCGAGAGCGGGCGCAGGACCGGCACCTGGTCGATCGCCGCCGACGTATTGACCGAGCCGTCAGTCCCTGCGGCAACGTACGCTTCGAAGGAGCGCGCATTCGCGAGGACGGTAGCTTCATCACCGCCGATGTCCGAGGCCATGCGGAGGCATTCGAGGCGCGTGTTCTGGTCAACGGTCACTGTGCTTGCTCCGTGTGGATCGGTGGGGTGAGCGCCTCGTCGGCGTCACTCAGAACGCCGCTGCCTTCGGAGGGCAGAGGCTGATGATGGTTGGATTCGCGACGCGTGGGCGCGGGGTCGGGAATCTCCGGGACGTTATCGAGATAGCGCTCGTTAGCGATCACGCGGCAACGACGTGCGGCATCCCCTTCGCCCAGGACCGCGACAATCATTTGAACGATGCGGTCATCGATCTCGCTGGACTGGTCGGCGGTGAACGTCCGGGTCATGCTACCTTCCGCTCAGGTCGGCCGGTATCCTGCAGTTCGATCAGAAGGTCGCGGGATGTGACCTCGCCTTCCGTGAACTTCTCGATCGCCACTGCCTTTGGCAGGGACGGCTGACGTTGGCCGTACACCCACTTACGCACGAGACTATCAGACTCGCCGATAGCGATTGCGAGGTCGGGGACGCTAATCCCACGATGGCGGATCCAGTCTCTGAGCTTCATCGGTCAATAGTGCACCACCTGTGCACCTTTGCCAAGCGGTATCGTGTCGCCGCGTTGTTGAAACTGTGCACTCTGTGTGGTCAGGATGGTTTATGAAACTTCAAATCGCTGAATTGCGCCGGAAACGAGGGATCACCCAAGGGGAGCTCGCGAAAAAGGTCGGGGCTACGCAGAGCATGATCGGCAAGCTGGAACGAGGTGAGCGTGAGATGACGTTCAGCTGGCTCCAGCGGATAGCTGCAGTCCTAGACGTAGCAACAGGGGAGCTATTTGATGCCTCGGATGACGTCGTTCAAATTGGCCACCTCGACGACAAAAGCGCGATCATCCCGCTGGATTACAATGCGTGGAAGGAACAATGGGAACTGCCTGCGGGGGCAACTGCGTTCGAAGTCACCTCGTTTTCGAAGAAGGCTCCTAACTCGGTACAGACCCTCACGGACATGACGGTCCGCATACCCGCCCAAGCTGAGATCGTCTTTGATTCCAAGGGCAAACCGCCGAAGCGTGAAATGCTCGACAGGTTGGCCGTCGTCTGGATTACAGAGGCAGACCTATCGGTCACCCAAGCCTACGTGCCTTACGTCGGATATCTTATGCCGGGCACCAAACCGCAGCATTACCACATCATTCGTCTGATCGGGCCCGCGTTAGAGGATGCGCGAGTCCATTTCGTATCGCTCGTTCGGGAAATTCGCCTGCCCTAAATGCACTGCTAGTGCATAATTCTCCTTGACGATGTTCACCTCAGGTGCACATTAGCGCCGTCGGTTTGATGCGCCTTGAGTGCATCAACTCCGATGACGGGCTTGCTGCATACTGTTGCTAGCCCGCCGTTCGCTACGCAGGGGGCGCTAACCGAGCGTCTTTTGCGGTCAACGTGGGAGATGCATCATGGCAACGCAGCCGCTCTATCAGTCGCACAGCGAGCCCGTACCGCTCGTTTCCAAGTCGTTCAGCGACCGTGCCTTGCTGGCGCCTGGCCTCGCGGCCGTCGCGGTCGAGCGTACCGCCGCGGTACTGCCCGTACCGGTGCGCGAGACGTCGCTCGATGAGATCACGATCACCGAGATGGCAACGTCGCTGATCAGCTTGGCACGGAGCCTGCTGTCCGCGGAGATGTATAGCAAGTTCCTCGCTTGGGGCATCGCCGCGGCTCTGTTTGCGAGCGAATACGATGCCGAAGGCGATGCCCTTTGCGCCCGCACGGTAGACGCGCTCACCGCGATATCATCGGTTCCGGCATGGAGGCTTCATGACTTCATGCTGAAGGCCTGGTTGTTCGGCCTCGAGGTATGCGACAGCCCGCAATTCGGCCCGTTGAGTGTCAGGTCGCAGGACTCTCAACTGCTGGTGATGAGGATTGCTGAGGGTGTAGCGACGGATTTGTCCCGTTCATCCCCAATCGTCGCAGCCCTTCAGCGGCTTGCGAGCTTTGCCGGCGATCAGTCCAATAACGCCAGGGGATTCTCGTTCACGAAGCCCGTCGGTGACCTGATCGCGGCGGCATTCTCAGCCGCACAACAGGTGAGCGAGGAACGCACGGCCAAACCTGATTGGGACACGGCGCGCGCTAGCATGGAGTCCATTCAAGCCTCAGTTGACGGGCACCCTGGCACGCCGGAGCCGGAATTTAACCGACTGTGTAGCAGGCTCGCCGATGCACAGATCGCGTTGCTGACCACACCCGCGCCGACCGCGGCGGAGCTCGCATTCAAACAGAAGCTCTATTTTGAGATCGACGCACACGATTTCGAGGAGGCGTCGATCGGTGCTAGCATCACCGCGGATGTAGACCGGCTTATGTGCAGTGCTCGGCAGCCCGCCGGCGCCGGAGAGCCTGATGCCAGTACGGGCCATCTTGGCGCCGATCCGCATACGGCATGGCTGGCCAATCGCAACCGTGCACAGGCTACCATCAATTCCGCTGACGAGACGCTGACCGACGAAGCTGCAGATGCGCTGAGCACCTACACGGTGGAACGTGACGATGAGATCGCCAACACCTCTGCGACTACCCGAGATGGCGTGTTGGCGAAGCTCGCATTGATCGCGCAGATCAGCCTTGAGGGCTGGGAGCCGAACATGGACTGGTGCGCGTCGGCGCTGGTCGACGCTCAGCGCGTGGCGGGGATCGGATCGCTCGCCGGCGCAGTAGAAGAACGCCATCGGGAGATGGCGGCATGACCTGCGAGCGTAGCTGCGCCACCTGCACCTGGTGGTCGAATGTCGAGCCGTCCTACGCGACCGCCACGCGGCGCCCGGCTGGAGCGGATCCCGAGATCGGTATCTGCCAGTTCTCGCCTCCGGTCGTCATCGGCCTCGCCGGTCTGACCATGACGCGCTTCCCCGAGACCCACGCGACCCGCGCCTGCGGGCAGTGGACCGACGAGAACGGTGGTGGTCCCGACGACGGCGAGCGTGTCGGTTCGGGCGGCGAGATCGACAACACGGTGATTCCGTTTCGGCGCGCCGCGTGATGGCGAGCAAGAGCACGAACAACGAGTTCGCCGTGAACATCGCGATGTACGCCGCCAACTGGGCTGCCGGTCGGGTCGCGGACGTGATCATCGACCGCACGACGAAGCGCGTCGTCCGCGCAGCCAAGGTGAAGACGGTGGACCGCCTCCCCCGCCGCGGTCGGCGCCCGGCCGCAGCGGCGGCGACCCCGACGGTTCTGCCTTCCCGGAACTCTGCATGGCTGAAGCAGCCGGTCTTTGGTACCGGGCTGACGCGCGCTGGTGCCGTCACGACGTTCGCCATCGGACCAGTCTTCTGGTTCGTCGCCGACCTCGTATGGACGGCGTTTCCATCATGAATCAGGACGTGCCAAAGATTAACGTGCCGCTGGGCGAAGATCGAAAGCTGCCGACCTGCGTGGCTTGCAGGCACGTATCGATGATGAACGCCCCGCCGTGCTTCCCCGAATTGGGCACCGAGCCGCACATGTTTTGCGTTCGTATGCCGCCGGTGCTGGTAGGTTCGAGCGACGCACGGGGCTTCTCGCGCTGGTCGGCATACACGCCGGTCGAGGAAGACAGCCGTTGCGGCGAATGGCTGCAAAAGTCGGACGCATAGCCGTGACGCTCTTCAACCGAACCGGAGAGGCTAACAAGACTCGCAGCCGCGACCTTCGCGTTTGGACCCCGACGGGCCAGCTGCGCGACGACGTGACGCGTGTGATCGGGCAACGGTTGTTGGCTGGCGACGATCGGGACGCGATCATCCGCGACATCAACATCTCGAAAAGTGTCGGGCGTCGGAAGTGTGCCGAGATCGCAAGGGCGCTCGGCATCCCGAGCCGCGCCGAACTGCACGAACAATTCTGCGTCCGAGTATGCGAGCTCGCCGATACCGGCATGACCGATCGTGAGATCGCGGACAGCCTTCACCGGTCAATTGAGGCGGTCGCTAACGCGCGGCGACGGCGTCAGGGTGCAAAGTACACCGTCATTCGCCTGACGCCCGAAGAACACGCGAAGATCGACCGCATGATCCTGGAGGGGTTTAACCAATACGAGATCGCGGAGGCTGTGGGATGCGATCAGGGGCTGGTCTCCACGCGCGCTCAGCGTCTCGACCATTCCAAAATTAAGCACGTTCGCCCGCCATGCGAGTGCGGCAAGCGTGCGGGACATGGCGGGCGCTGCTACATGGTTGTGGTTCCGGGGCTGATCCGGCAGCGGCTCCTAGATGGTCGTACGACGACGGACATCGCGCGCGAGCTTGGTCGCACGGCGTCGGGCTTCAAGAGGCGGTACGCCCAGCCCGTCATCGACGAGCTGACGGCCGAAGGCCATCGCTGCGGATGCGGACAGCAATTCGGCCACCAGTTCGTCTGCTCTGTGACGATGGCCGTCCAGCGCAGAACGTTCACCGAGGCACAGCGGCAAACTGGTGAACATCTGGTTCGCCAGGGTGCGTCCGTCGAGACGGTCAGGCGAGCCATGTTCCTGAGCGTTGGCAGCGCACAGGCACTAGTCCGAGATTTGCGCTCGACGTTGGCCGCGAAGGGCGCCCTGTGTCCGTGCGGGGAGCCGCTAGACCACAGCCTGACCTGCGCGACCCGAAACGGAATCACGAATGGCAGGACCGGCTTCCGGTTCACCAGCGCCACCGCTGCCAAGATGACCCCGCTACGGCGCCGGCTGATAGCGAAGTACGCTCGCGCCGGCCACGGCTGCAAAGCGATCTGCGATAAGACCGGGGAGAGCGAGTGGCGCGTGGACATCCTCGTCGCCGAACTGCTCGCGGCCGGTGCAACGCCGGCGGAGTGCGTGTCGTGCGACCGACCATACAACCACAAGGGTCCGTGTCCGCTGCCGGTGAACTGCAGCTGCGGGCGAAAGCGAAAACACCGCGGTGCATGCCGCCAGGCCGGTCCGAAACTGACGGTCAGCAACGGGGGGAAGCCGCCTGCTGTCGCTCCGGACCTCTATAAGGCCGCGTCCGTGCGGTACCGCGATGGCGCGAGCATCCAAGAGATCAGCGACCGCGTCGGCATTCCGCGGGGCCAAGCTCAGCGCCTAGTCGCCTACTGGCGCAAGCGTTCGATCTACACGCCGAAGCCTTGCATCTGCGGACGGCCCGCGCGCCACACAGGCGGCTGCGAGAAGAACACGCCGGGCGCGGCCGGCAAACTTGCTCGCGCGCGCATCGATAGAGATATCCGCGATGGTCAAATGCCACATCGGATCGCTCAGCGCCTCGGTCTTCACGTCCAGACTGTCCTTAAGCATTCGATGATGCTGCGAGATCGGTTGCACGCTGAGGGGACCAGTTGCGCATGTGGTCGTCCGATCGGCCATCCCTACTGGTGCTCTGCGAAATGGGATGGCTACGAAATGCCCCGAGGGGCTCGGCCACTGCCTGATGATATCGCACGTATTGTTGCTGCCCGTCTGGTCGTCGGTGACGTCGTCTCCGAGATCGCCGCCGCTGTGAAGATCGGCACGGACCGAGTCTGGGCGGCCCGTCTCGAACTGCCTGAGGAAGATCGCCAGCGCAGGACCTTTGCCGTTCGAGCCCGCATCTCTCGTGGGAAGGCGCTCCAGCGCCAGGACATCATGGGTATGATCGAGGCAGCGGTACCGCAGCGGATCGACGCCATGCTCCGCGACGACGTGGTCGGCGAAATCTTCCTCGCTGTCATAGAAGGCCGCATCGAGGTTGAGCAGATCAAGGCGGCGGTGCGCAGCTTCGTCGCCAAGGGGATAGCGCAGTGGCAGTCCGCTTACGGCCCTCGGTCGCTCGATCAGAAGCTGTTCGCCGATGGCAGCCGCACCTTGGGCGACATGCTCGAAGACGAAACCACAACCGCACAGATCGATCAGCTCGAACTTGGAGACCGTACGTGAACGCCACCCTTCCCGGCGCCGCCGCGCATTCCGTTCACGGCGCCCCCGTTACGACGATAGCTGAACTCGACACCCTGGACAGTGACGAGATGCTTGAAGGCTATCGCGACGGTCGCGCTGGCGAACTCGAACCGGGCGGCAATCGATCGCGCTCGTACTGGCATGGGTGGCGCAACGGCACCGTGGATGGCGGTCATCAATCGAAGGACGACGCGCAGGCGGCACTGGCCGCCGCCGTCCATCACAATTCCTCGAAGAAGGACAACGCGGAATGACTGACCGAAGCAAGGATCGCCCGGTCCATACCGCAGCTGCGATTGACCGCCTTTTACGGCTTCGGGATGTTTCGAGGGTCGTCGGTTTCAGCCGATCGAAAATCTACAAAATGATCCGCAATGGCCAATTTCCGGCTCCTTACAAGCCGGGTGGCGCTTCGTCTCGTTGGAGCGAAATGGAAATAGCCGAATGGATAGATGGCGTAAAAGCCGCCGGTGATAAGGAAACAGGAGCATGACCGATCGCAGCCACGACAGCTTCGTACGCCTGCCAGAGGTTCGCCGTCGCACCGGGCTGTCGACGGCGACGATCTATCGGAAGATGGAGCGCGGCGAGTTTCCGATGAAGAGGCAACTCAGCGTCAACGCCGTTGCATGGTACGAGAGCGATCTGAACCGATGGGTTGCGGATCCTGTCGCGTGGCTACCAGAGGAAAGAGCGGCTTGAATGTCTAGGTATGATCGCGGCGCTTCAATCAGATCGTAGGCCGTGACGATCGTACGCTCCGCGACCGTATCGCCGGTATAGCGTAAGCGGGCCGGGTACTGGCAGGGAGCATAACCGGCTCACTGAGTGCAGAGCCTTGTCAAGAACTAATATCCTGCTATATGAGAACATGTTGGGAACGGCGTGATGCCGTTCCCTCTTGATTCGAGGGCGTGTTATGGCGAGCTTTCCCCCGCTGCCGCCTACTTCGACTGTTGCGTCGGTGGCGAATGAATTTTTGAGCCTTGCGGCACAAGAACCGCAGTTTCCTGTCGTAGATCAGATGAAGCTCCAGAAGCTTCTCTTCTACGCTCATGCGTGGAATCTAGCCTATGATAGAGGCCCGCTTTTCGAAAACGATTTCGAAGCGTGGCCATGGGGCCCGGTTGTGCGAGACGTTTATGTTCAGACAAAGGACTACGGGCGCTCGCGTGTAAGTTCGCCAATCACCGAGTTTTCATGGGGGCCGGGCGGGCCATCCGTAAGCGCCCCAACTGGTGTAAGGCCCGAGTTGAAGGACTTTATCCGTTCTGTATGGGATACGCTTAAGGTATATAATGGCGTTCAGCTATCTAACTCGACGCATGCACCTGGCGAGCCATGGACTATAATCAAGGATACGATCGGCACCGACACAAAGCCTGTAATACCTAACGATTTAATACGTCAGGTCTTTCAGACAAAGTTGGTGAATTAATATGGCGATACCGCCACCACGTAATACGTCGATGACCCCCGATTCGGATACGAGGAAAGGGATGAACGACTTTACTGGCGGCGAAGCCCAGAACCGGGTTTTGCATATCAACCTGGGAATATTTAAGTATGGGACCAGCGATCGTACACATGCTGCTGCTTTGGTTTTAGCTCTCTTACTTTTCGGGACGATTGTAGGCGTCCTTATGTTTGGTCATGGAGGCGATTGGGCCAAAGAGGCTTTTCGTTGGCTGGGCAGTTCATTTCTGTTCGTTTCGGGTGTTGCTCTTGGAAAGGGTGGCAACGAATCAAACCTTGGGAAAGATGATTGATTGGGCTGCGAAACGGAACAGTGCCAAGCCGCACTGCTTACTGATTTAACGCAAGTCTTAATATCTTCTATGTTTCCCTGCCTCACTAAGCGTGCGTTATTAGGTAACCTGTAATTCGCGCAGCTTGATCCGCTGGCATTGTTGAAACACCCTCGAGCAATCGAATGCCAAGGCGGCGTTGGGTGCCAAGCGGTGCGGTAGCAAGCCCTGTTGGTGATCCAAAAATTCTAAGATCTGCGTCGTTCAGACCAGCAGTCCGCAAAGCGGCAACCATTGCGCCGGCGTGGGCGTCAGAAATCGCGTCGACCTTACGTCCGGCAGGAGACTGGCGCCCTGCAGCTATCCCGTCCATTTGAACAACACCTGCTTTGCCTAATTCGTTCACAAGGCTTTCAGATGGGTGATCGCCCGGCTGGAGCCCGGTCATCACAAAATGAGCGCACAGCGTTGGATCGACTGCACTGAAAGCTTTGGCCACAGCAATTTGCTGACGATTAAAAGCGACTAGGTTCGCGCTAGGCGCTTGGGCGAGATCTTGGATATGACTTTTCATGAATTGCCGCATGGCGTTCAGGCCAGCCGCTCGCGCCTCGTCGCTATTGCCGCCCTTTCTAGCTGCCGCTGTAACCGACTTGTTAAAATCAGCGTACTCAGCCGGGAACTTCTGCTGCATCGTGGCGAACATTTTGGCCATTTCAGGTTGGGTTGTTCGCATTTTTTCAACCACGCTATCAAAGTTGATTGTTCTGGCCCGGTACTGATCAATGCCAAATCTCACGGCAAAAACGAAAATTAGAACGACGACAAATCTGCCGGCATTCTTCATGATAGACGTGTCATTTTCGCCCGATAGATACGACATTTGCGCTGATCCCCCGATTTCGGCGGCAACTGAACACGTTGCCGAAGGCGTGGCAACAGCCCAATCAGGCAGCCCGAGCGTACCCTTCCAAAATTGCCGACGGCGATATCAGCCCCTCGGTCGTCAAGTCCGCCCATTCCCTCGCCACCTCCCAGCGCCGCGGCATATGTAGCGCCCGGTTGTAAGCCATTTCGGAGCCCGAGAGCCCCTTCGGCTTATGGGACAGCATGGCGTCGATGATCGCGCGATCGTCGGGCCGCTTATGGATGATCGCCCGTTCGTTCATGATTGTGGAGAAGCTGGTGCGCCAGCCGTGCGGCACATGCAGGTCGCGGTATCCGTTGTTGTTGTACATGTACCCGATCGTGTTGACGCTCATCGGCTGATGCGTCGACCGGATGCTGTGAAACAGGTACGGGAAACGGCCTGAGAGCCGCCGCACGGCACGAAGAACCTCCACCGCCTGCGCGGGTAGCGGCGAGATGTGTTCGAAGGCGTCATCGGCCTTGTCGCCCAGCTCAAGCTTCATGCGATCAGCGCTGACCCGCCAGATCGGCTCGGGGGCATCGCTGGCGCCCGTGGGGTCATCCCAGTCGATACCTTCGAACTCGACCCAGCGCGCTGTCGGGATCAGGCCTGGGCGGACGAAGGTCAGCCCAAGCAGGCGCGATGCGAGGCGGCTCGACGGGTTCGACGAGCATTTATCGATCGTCGCGTGCAGCGCGCGTACCGCAGCCACCGTATTAACCCCGGGTTGGCTGCCGCCGATCGGTGTCGGTAGCATGGCCTTCTTGATCCCGGCCGCCGGATCGACCGCGCATAAGCCCTCGGCGATCCCAAAGCAAAACACGGCGGAGACGTGCTGCCGGATCCTCTTGGCGGTGTCGATGGCTCCGCGCTTCTCGACCTTGCGAAGCATCGACAGGACCGTCGGGCCGTCGATGTCGATCAGCGACATGGATCCGATGACGGGATAGACGTCACGCTCCAGCGCCTGCTCGACCTTCACAGCCTGCGTCGCCGACCAGCGCGGCTTCTGTGCCTCGTGCCAGCGCGTACCCACGACGCGGAACGTCGCACCGGCTGCAGCATGGGCCGCCATCTTGCGTTTGCGCGCTTCGGTTGCCGGGTCGCGATGCTCACGCAACAGTTGGCGAGCTCGGTCACGTTCGGCGCGAGCCTTCGCCAGGCCGACCTCTGGGTAAAGACCGAACACCAGGCGCTTTTCTTTTCCGGCAAATCGGTACTTCATCCGCCAGGATTTAGAGCCTTTGGTGGTTACGTAGAGGTACAGGCCAGCCGAATCGGCCAGCTTGTAATCCTTCTCGCCTTTGACGGCTTTTTTCACCTGCGTGTCGGTCAGCGGCATGATGCCCCCTATCAGCTAAACTGGTGCCCCCATCATGCCCCCACTTGGGTCGCGCTTGGGCGTCGATGGCTGATGGCTCGTGAGAAGCCCAATGTGGCTTAGGAGCTGGGGTCCTGCAACCCGCTGGGGGTGGCTGATAGTCGCTGAAAAGGCCCGATGGTGGGTCCGCCGGGGCTCGAACCCGGGACCTCTCGATTAAAAGTCGCTTGCTCTACCAACTGAGCTACGGACCCCCGCCATCGTGGACCGCGCACCTAGTCTCGCGGGTGCCGCCGGTCAACCATCTGTGCCAATTGGCGGATCGTCCGATGGGTCAGCGGATCGCGCCATTTCGGGACCAGAACGGCGAGGGGACCGAGCACGAAGCTGCGGGTGCGGAACGCGGCGTGCGGCACGGTGAGGCCCGGCGACGACCAGGCGCCGCCCGACCATAGGACGATGTCGAGGTCGAGCACGCGGCTGCCCCAGCGGCGGCCGGGGCGGCGACCGAATGTGCGCTCGATCCGTTTGAGGCGGACCAATAGCGCTGCGGGGTCCTCGGGAGTCTCGATCAGCGCGACGGCGTTGGCATAGCGGCGGTTCGAGGGGCCGAGCGGTGCGCTCGCCACGGTCGTCGATCGGGTCACGACACCGCCGAGGGTCTCCAGCGCGGCGGCGATCTCGCGCTCGGGGGCACCGTGGCGCCCGCGTCGGTTCGAGCCGAGCGCGATCGCGTAGGTGGTGCTAGCGCGCGCGATCATCGGGTGCGGGGTTGCAGGCGACATTTGGTCCGCCTAGCGCACTCCGATGGATTCCACACCTTACACCACCGAGCTTCCCGAAACCGTCGACGAGACCGGCGAGATCGACGTCACGACCGTCTTCGCGCCCGTCTCCGCGCTGCCCGAGACCGAGCCGCCGCATGACTGCCCGCTCTGCCCTCGCCTCGTCGCCGTGCGTGAGCAGCTTCGGACCGAGTTCCCGACCTGGTGGAACGCGCCGGTCCCTGCGTTCGGCGATCCGGCTGCGTGGCTCGGCATCATCGGCCTCGCCCCGGGGAAGCATGGCGCGAACCGCACGGGCCGCGCGTTCACCGGCGATTATGCAGGGCAGTTCCTGTACGAGACGCTCGGGCGGTTCGGGCTTGCGACCGGGACTTATGGTGCGAAAGCCGAGGACGGGCTGGCACTCGACGGCGCGATCATCCTCAACGCAGTGAAGTGCCTGCCGCCCGAGAACAAGCCGACGCCGGAGGAAATCCGCACCTGCCGGCCGTTCCTCGAGACGCAGGCGGATGCGGTGCCGACCGCTCGGGTGTTCGTGGCACTGGGGCATATCGCGCATCAGTCGGCGGTGAAGATGCTTGGCGGGCGGTTGCCCAAGGCGCGCTTCGCACATGGCGCGGAGCATGTGATGCCCGACGGCCGCATGCTGATCGATAGCTTTCATTGCTCGCGGTACAATGTGAATACGGGTGTGCTGACCGCGGATATGTTCGACGCGGTGTTCGCGCGGGCGCTGGAGTTACGCGGGGCGGTTTGAGCCGCCGTGGCGCTGCTCCCCTCCCTGGAAGGGAGGGGTTGGGGTGGGTCGGTGTCCGGATCGCGGATCGGTTGCGGCTCGAGCAGGCCTACCCACCCCCTACCCCTCCCTTTCAGGGAGGGGAGTTGGACGACTACTCGATCACCCAGGGCTCGCCGGCCTCTGGTGTGCGGAAGCGGTTCGCGAGAATGTGTTCGCGGATCAGCGCCGCGCGGAGATGCTCGGGGGGTTCGTTGATCCCCTCGGACGTCAGTTCGAACGTGCCCCAGTGGACGCCGATCGCATAGGCCGCGCCGAGCTGTTCGAACGCGGTCACCGCCTGGTCCGGGCCGATGTGGTTGTCGGTTTCGTGCCCTGCGAAATGATACGCGCCGATCGGCAGGATCGCGAGGCGGACAGGGCCGGCTGCGCGCGCTTCAGCTGCCCAGCGCATGTCGCCCGGCCCGGTGTCGCCCGCGAAATACAGGTTGCCGCCGGGCAGCGTCACGGTGAAGCCCGCCCATAACGTCTTGTCGCGGTCGCCGGGGTCGTACTCGCTCCAGTGATGCGCGCGCTCGACGACCACGTCGATGCCGGGGCGCAGCGTCACGCGGCCGCCCCAGTCGCGCGCGACTGCACGAACGCCACTGCGCGCGAGGATCTGGTCGTTGCCGAGGCCGGTCACGATCAATGGTTTGTCGCGGTGCCAGAGCCGCTTCATCGCGGTCATGTCGAGATGGTCGCGGTGGTTGTGGCTGAGCAGGATGAGATCGATCTTCGGCAGGTCCGCGAGGCGCACGCCGGGTTCGCGGACTCGCTTCACACCAACGAACTGGACCGGGGACGAGCGCTCGAGCCACATCGGATCGGTCAGGATGTTAAGCCCTTGCGTCTGAACCAGCACGGTCGAATGGCCGATCCAGGTCACGCGCATCGTCTGGCCTTCGACACGGGCCGGGGGCCGCGTCGGGGTGACGGGCACCTTGGGCCAGCTTCGGTAGGGCGGCTTCACCAGATTGCGGAGCAGCGCGACCGGGCCCTGTTTCTGCTCGCCGGTACTGCCCTGCACTCCGTCGGGGTTGAAGAAGCGTTCGCCGTTGAAGTGATCGCTCAGCGGAAAGGTCTTTGTCGACGGCGTTGTGCAACCGGCGAGAAGCGTGAGCGCGGGCAGTATCGAGCGAGTGCGGATCATGGCGCGCTGACGACTATGTCACGCGATCATCAGCGTCCAGTCACGCGCGGAGGGCCATGACGACCAACATGGATGATGATTTCGAAGTACGCGGGTTGCATGAGCAACTGTCGGAGGAACGCGCGGTCAAGGGTGAGGCGTTCGACCAGCGGATCGCATTGTTCACCGCGATCCTGGCAACGCTGGCGGCGGTGACCAGTTTCCTCGGCGGGCATACGCAGAACGAGGCGTTGCTCCACAAGAACGAGGCGGTGCTGATCAAGGCGCAGGCGTCGGATGCGTGGGGCTATTACCAGGCGGAGGACTTGAAGCGGCATATCGCGCAGATGGAGGTCGACCTCGCGCCGCCTGGGTTCGGTGCGACTCAGATGGCGACGCACCGGGCGGATATCGCGCGGTACAAGGCGCGGGGGACGGCGTTGAAGCGGGAGGCGGAGACGCTCGATCGGCGCTCGGCGGCGGCGGATGGGGAGTCGGACGAGGCGCTGCGGCCGCATACGAAGCTGGCGCTGGCGGTGACCGCGATCCAGGTGGCGATCGCGCTGGCGTCGATTACGGCGCTGACCGGGCGGCGGTGGTTGCTGTGGGTTGCGGGGGCTGCTGCGCTAGTGGGGGCGTTGCTGGCTGGGTTGGCTTGGTTCTGATCCCTCGATCCTCCCCCGCCAGGGGGAGGTGTCGCCGAAGGTGACGGAGGGGGAGGACACGGAACCTCGGTCCCCCTTTCCTCCCCTCCGTCTGGCACGCGCCAGCCACCTCCCCCTGGCGGGGGAGGATCGAGAGGTCAGATGTCCTGGACCAGACGGCCGTATAGATCTGGGCGGCGGTCGCGGAAGAAGCCGAAGGCGGCGCGGTGGCGCTTGACGATGTCGAGGTCGATCGTCGCGGTGATCACGCCTTCGTCGTCGCGGCCTAGCTCTGCCAGGATGTCGCCGCGCTCGTCGGCGATGAAGCTGGTGCCGTAGAAGGTCTGGCCGTGCTCGACGCCGACGCGGTTGGCGGCGACGATCGGCACGACGTTGCTGACCGCGTGGCCGACCATGGCGCGGCGCCAGAGCCGGGCGGTGTCGAGCGAGGTGTCGTGCGGTTCGCTGCCGATCGCGGTGGGGTAGAACAGCACTTCGGCGCCCATCAGCATCATCGCGCGCGCCGTCTCCGGGTACCATTGGTCCCAGCAGACGCCGACGCCTAGCGTCGTCCGTCCGGCGTCCGACGCATGCGGCCAGACCTTGAAGCCGGTGTTGCCGGGGCGGAAGTAGAACTTCTCCTCGTAGCCGGGGCCGTCGGGGATGTGGCTCTTGCGGTAGACGCCCTGGATGTTGCCGTCGGGGCCGATCATCGCGAGGCTGTTATAGTGATGCGGGCCGTCCGCCTCGAAGAAGCTGGTCGGGATGGTGACCTTGAGCGCCTCGGCGAGCGCCTGCATCGCGAGCACCGCCTTGTGCTCGCCGACCGGGGCGGCGTTGGCGAACAGGCCCTCGTCCTCGACGCGGCAGAAATACTCGCCTTCGAACAGTTCTGGCGGCAGGATGACCTGCGCGCCTTTCGCCGCAGCCTCGTGGACTAGGCGCGACACGTTGGCGATGTTGCGGTCGATGTTGGGCGTGAAACCCAGCTGCAGCGCGGCGACGGTGATCTCGGTCATGGCGGCGCATATAAGGTGACGCGCCATGGAGTGCGAGCCTTCTTGCTGTTCCCCCGCGGAGGCGGGGGTCCAGGGTAACGAGGGGCATCGTTTGTGATCCTGGGCCCCCGCCTTCGAGGGGGAACATCAGGAGGGGCGATTGACACTCCCCTGCCCTGTCCGACATGCGGCGGGGATGATCGATCACACGCTCCCGCCAAGCTGGCAGTCGCTGGAAACCGAGTTCGAGGCGCCGTACATGCGCGCGCTCGATGCGTTTCTGGAAGCCGAGCGGGCGGCGGGGGCTCGGGTGTTTCCGGAGGATGCGGACCGGTTTCGGGCTTTGGAGCTGACGCCGCTCGATCAGGTCAGGTGCGTCATCCTGGGGCAGGATCCGTATCATGGCGAGGGGCAGGCGCATGGGCTGAGCTTCTCGGTGCGGGAGGGCGTTCGGACGCCGCCTAGTCTGGTGAATATCTACAAGGAGCTGGAGGCGGATCTGGGGATCCCGCGGGCACGCCATGGCATGCTCGATCATTGGGCGGCGCAGGGCGTGTTGCTGCTCAATGCCGTGCTGAGCGTGCGGTTGGGGGAGGCTGCGTCGCATCAGAAGCGGGGGTGGGAGCGGTTTACCGATGCGGTCATCGCGGCGGTGAACGCGCAGGACAAACCGGTCGTGTTCCTGCTGTGGGGGGCGTATGCGCAGAAGAAGGCGGCGTTCGTCGACGACGTTGCGAAGGGCGGGCGGCATCTGGTGATCCAGTCCGCGCACCCGTCGCCGCTGGCGGCACGGACCGGTTTCTTCGGATCGCGGCCGTTCAGCCGGGCCAACGACTTTCTCGAAACCCATGGGCGCGCGCCGATCGACTGGGCGCTGCCGGAGACCGACTAATGAGCGACGAATATGTCTATGACGAAGCGACCGGCGAGTGGGTTGCGGGTGGTACGGCGACCGCGGTGGCGGCGGATGATGGCGCGGTGGTGGTGCGCGATTCGGTCGGCAACGTGCTGGCGGATGGCGACCAGGTGACGCTGATCAAGGACCTTACCGTGAAGGGTGCGGGGCAGACTCTCAAGCGCGGGACGGTGATCAAGTCGATACGGCTGACCGGCGACGCGCAGGAGATCGACTGTCGGTACGAGGGGATCAAGGGACTGGTGCTGCGCGCGGAGTTCGTTCGGAAGCGGTAGGTTGGGAGATGGGCGACGCCAAAGGTCACGATAAAGTTACGCTCGGAAACGGCGCCGGCCAGGACCTTCATGGTCATCCTCCCCCTCCTGGACGCGAACCCTCTCGGGATATTTGGGCGGGATCGTCGCCTTCGCGGCGGCGAGTTGCGCCTCGAACGTCTGGACGGACGGTGCGGAACCGGTTGACGCGGGACGGCGCTGGGCGACGGGTTCGGCGCGGATATCGGCGACTTCGAGCGCCATCACCAGCGCCTCGGGGGCCATCAGGCGGTGCGGTTCGGCGGGCATCGGCGGCGCGAGCGCGGCGAGCGTGGCCTCGACCGGCGACACCGGGATGGGCGCCGGCGCAGGCGACTGGCCGGGGGTGCGATAGCGATCCGGTTGGTGCGCCCGCAGGAGGAACATCAGCAGCCGATCGTTGAAGCGGACGCGCTGGCCGACGCGGTTGCCGTCGCGGTCGAACACCGGCTCGGGCGATCCATTGATCGCGCGATCGAAGGCGAGATCGACCAGCCGCAGCGACGCGGTCTGCACCGCCGCATCCCATGCCGCCGCGAACGCCGCGCCATCGGCCGCGCGGCGCAGGCGGTAACACGAGGTCGCCGACATGTTCACCTCGCGCGCGGCCTGCGTGACCGAGCCGGTATCCGCCAGCACGCCGATGAACGCCTGCTGCGTCGCGACCGTCCAGCCATCGTGCCGCACCTTCCGCCGGACCGGCACCCAGTCGTATTCGGCGAGATCGAAGTCCTCGACCGTCGGGAGATGCTCCGCCTCGACGATGGTCATCGCGGTGGTCCGTGCGGTTGGCTCGGGAGCGGCCGGTTCGAGAGTGGGGGCGATGTCGGGGATGACATCGCGGCGAGAGCGCGTGCGCGTAGGTTTGGTCATGGCCGGAGCGGATCAGGCGGGCGGCGTGTAGGACAGCGTTTGCGTGGGCTGTTGGACTTTTTACGCCGGAGGTGTGGCTCGACGGCATCCTTCACGACAGCCGCGCGTGATTGACATTGGACAGAATACTGTCCATCTTCCATCCATGCAGACCGTGACCTATTCCGAAGCGCGCGAGAACCTTAAGTCGGTGCTCGACAAGGCTGTGGCGGACCGCGCGCCCGTGATGATCACGCGCCAGCGCGGCGAGAATGTCGTGTTGATCTCGGCGAGCGAATGGGCCGGGATGGAAGAGACGCTGCATTTGATGGCGTCGCCGGCGAACGCGAAGAGGCTGCTGGACGGGATCGCACGGCTTGATGCCGGCGAGGGCGAAGAGCACGCGCTCATGCAACCTTGAAGGTCACTTTCGATCCGGAAGGCTGGTCCGAGTATCTCGGCTGGCAACAGGCGGACGCCAAGGTCCTGCAACGGATCAATGTCCTGATCGAGGAATGTAGGCGACACCCGTTCACCGGCATCGGTAGGCCTGAGCCGTTGCGGCAGAACCTCACGGGTTGGTGGTCGCGACGGATCACGGGCGAGCACCGACTGGTGTACCGGGTTCGTGGTGCGGGTGACGCGCAGGCACTCGAGGTGTTGTCGTGCCGGTATCATTATTGAGGCATATCGGTCAGTCTACTGTTCTTTAGAAAAGGCAGCGATGATGTTGGCAGTTCGATTGAGTGAGCAGACCGAGGGACGACTGGAAGCGCTTGCCGCACGCACCGGTAGGAGCAAGACCTTCTATGCACGGGCGGCAATCGAGGCGCATCTAGACGATCTCGAAGACTTCTATCTTGCCGAAGACCGACTGCGCGATTTCCGCGAGAGTGACGCTATCCCGCTCAGCACGCTGAAGGCCGAGCTTGGTCTGGACGACTGAATTACCGCCGAAATTTGACAAAATTATATAAACGAATTATTACAATCCGATTACTCTGTTCCAATCAGCGATATACATGTAAAGCCGGTTAAACTCACTTGGAAGTAGCATTCTATTGTGAGCTATGAAGTTTCTCGACTTTTCTATTTCATCCATTCTCTGCGAAAGCCAATGCTGCGAGGGGATTACATCTTTGAAGCAATCCCATTTCGATACAATAATTTGGCCTAACTGACCGAAATCAGCGAACCCAAGAATATCTGTCTTTTGGCCTTCGAGCCAAGAATCCTTTAAGGCGGCGTTGCGTCGCCCCTGCGCATGCTGCAAGATTTTTAGAGGCAGCAATGATGCCCAGTCGGCTCCTTCGTTCTCTTCCAATCGCTCTCTAATAAAATCACGTATTTCATTTTCGAAGCAAAAGAGGAGCGCATAGAGCCTTGACATTTCAAGAGCTTCGTTCCTCCTTTGGACACCGAATGGCGCCAGCGATTCAGCCAGCAGCGATTCCTCTATAGCTGTCGTGCTCGCGCCGATCTGAATTCCGGCCTTCTGGAAAACGCTAGCTTCGGATTCGAACAGAAGACCTCGGAACAAAAACGCCCTGAGCTGGTCCTTATTCAACGAAGTGCTCCTTCAGCGATTTAAATATCGCATTATACACTTCTACGTCTTTGGTCGCGGGCAGATGGATTTGTACGTTATAATGCAATCCAGATAGCAGAACTGAGCTAGGACTGACCTTCGCCGGTGCAGCAGCATCCCGCTTCTTTAAAGGTTCAGCTTCCGCAGCAACATCCTTTCTAGGCGCTTCCGCAGACAAATCGGCAAGGCTCAGCAAAGCAAAGAAAGTTTTCGACATTCGCTGCGATACGTCATCACTGACATTGTGATAGCTCTCAAATTTTCCAGTTATAGCGACTTGATCCGACTTTGTTGGATGCGACTTTATTAGAAATATGTCTCCATACGCCTCCTTGAGCGCATCGTTCATTACAGCCTGAGAACGAGAGTGATCACGATATTCATGATAACGTTGTGTCGGCTGACCAGTAGCGGTTAAAAAACCAAGTGATTTCAGTAACGGAATAAATGCCCGATCATTCGATGATGCAAATCCCCAATCCTTAAGCAGTTGTGTCGTAACTTGCGATGGTGCTTGGCCGTCACGAGTTTTACTAAACAGGTCCGGAATTCTGTTCGCCGCCTGGACCCAGGAACTCGACAATGCCATCAAAATGCCCCTTTTTCGGGCAGCTTATGATAACAAACTTTTTAATCAAGAGAATGATCGCTACTCCGACGCTGGAAGATAAATCTCGCCACCGCGCTCCTTAAACACCTCACTCATCGCGGCCATGCCCTTCTCCGCATCGGCATGCGTCGCGCCCTTGGCAAAGAGTGCGCGGGAATCATCGGCCTTCACGGTAACCCCCGCGGACAGGAACGTGTCAGCCGGTGCGTTCTGTTTCGCCGCGAAGTCGCGCACCTCCTGCGTGATCTTCATCGAGCAGAATTTCGGGCCGCACATCGAGCAGAAGTGGGCGGTCTTGGCGCCTTCGGCTGGCAGCGTCTGGTCGTGGTAGTGTTCGGCGGTGTCGGGGTCGAGGGAGAGGTTGAACTGGTCTCTCCAGCGGAACTCGAACCTTGCGCGGCTTAGCGCGTCGTCGCGCATCTGGGCGGCGGGGTGGCCTTTGGCGAGGTCGGCAGCGTGGGCGGCTAGTTTGTAGGTGACTACGCCAACCTTGACGTCGTCGCGGTCGGGGAGGCCCAGGTGCTCCTTGGGCGTGACGTAGCAGAGCATCGCGGTGCCGTACCAGCCGATCATCGCGGCGCCGATGCCGCTGGTGATGTGGTCGTAGCCGGGGGCTATGTCCGTGGTGAGTGGTCCTAGCGTGTAGAAGGGTGCTTCGCCGCAGACCTCGAGTTGCTTGTCCATGTTCTCCTTGATCTTGTGCATCGGCACGTGGCCGGGGCCTTCGATCATGACCTGGACGTCGCTCTTCCACGCGCGGTGGGTGAGTTCGCCGAGCGTGTAGAGTTCGCTGAACTGCGCTTCGTCGTTGGCGTCGGCGATGCTGCCGGGGCGCAGGCCGTCGCCGAGGCTGTAGGCGATGTCGTACGCCTTCATGATCTCGGTGATCTCGTCGAAGCGCTCGTAGAGGAAGCTCTCCTTGTGGTGGCTGAGGCACCATTTCGCCATGATCGAGCCGCCGCGCGAGACGATGCCGGTGACGCGTTTCGCGGTCATCGGGATGTAGGCGAGGCGCACGCCGGCGTGGATCGTGAAGTAATCGACGCCCTGTTCGGCCTGCTCGATGAGCGTGTCGCGGAAGATCTCCCAGGTGAGGTCCTCGGCGACGCCGCCGACCTTTTCGAGCGCCTGGTAGATGGGCACGGTGCCGATCGGGACTGGCGAGTTGCGCAGGATCCATTCGCGGGTGTCGTGGATGTTGCGGCCGGTGCTGAGGTCCATCACCGTGTCCGCGCCCCAGCGGATCGACCAGACGAGCTTGTCGACTTCGGCGGCGACGTTGCTGGCAACCGCGGAGTTGCCGATGTTGGCGTTGATCTTGACGAGGAAGTTGCGGCCGATCGCCATCGGTTCGGATTCGGGGTGGTTGATGTTGTTGGGGATGATCGCGCGACCGCGGGCGATCTCGTCGCGGACGAATTCGGGGGTTACGAAGTCGGGGATCTGCGCGCCGAAGCTTTCGCCGTCTCGCTTGTAGTCTTTCAGCATGGCTCGGCCGAGGTTTTCTCGGGTGGCGACGTATTCCATTTCTGGGGTGATGATGCCGCGGCGGGCGTAGTGCATCTGGCTGACGTTGTGGCCGGCGCGCGCGCGGAGGGGGCGCTTGATGGTGGCGGGGAATTGGGGGACGCCGGAGTCTTTGTTGCCGCCCTGCGATGCCGCTTGGGCGGTGCGGTCTGAACCGAGCCGGCTGGCGGCAAGATAGCCGTTGTCTTCGGGGCGGAGTTCTCGGGCTTCGTAGGATTCGACGTCGCCTCTGGCTTCGATCCAGGCGCGGCGGAGCTGGGGGAGGCCGGCGTTGATGTCGATCGTCGCGCGGGGGTCGGTGTAGGGGCCGCTGGTGTCGTAGACGCGTAACGGGGGTTCGGAGCAGCTCGGGTCGAGGATGATCTCGCGCATGGCGACGCGGACTTCCGGGCTGGAGGGGACCGCGACGTGGATTTTGCGCGAGCCTCGGATCGGGCCGGTGGTTACGCCGATGTCGGTGGTCTTTTGCGTGACGGCCATGCGCTTGCTCCTACGGGTCTCGGAGCAAGGCTTACGGTTCTGTGGCGACCGCTCCCTCCCTCCGCCGGTATCAACCGGATCAGGTTCAGCGGGTCGAAGGCTCCTGCCTTCCTCTCAAGCGCGGATTAGCGCTCCCCCGGGGTGGGGTGAGCATAGGGGGGTTGGGGTGGGGTGCAATGGGGAATTTGGGGGGGCTTGGGGTGCGGGGGCGAGACGTTTGGGCTTGGGGCTTGACCTTCGACTTCGCTCAGGGCGATCGGAAGCTTTAGCGATCCTCCCCCGCCAGGGGGAGGTGGCTGGCACTTGCCAGACGAAGGGGCGGTAAGGGATCACCGCTGTTGCGTGGCCCTCCCCCTCCGTCACCTTCGGTGCCACCTCCCCCTGGCGGGGGAGGATCGAGCACATAAAGAAAAGGCCGCTGCCCGGGTTGGGGCAACGGCCTTTTCTGTCACTCCGCGCGCCGTCAGTCGTAGCTGAGCTACGCCTTGTGGCGTGCTTTGCTGCGCTTGTCGGGCTTGGGCGAGTCATGCACCAGCTTGGTGCAGGCCGCCCTTCGCCTCAGAACCGGAAGCTCACCGTGCCGCGCAGCGAGTGCCAGCGGAACTGGTCGTCGCTGCGGCGGAAGGCCGTGCCGGCGGTGTTGGGGGCGAGCACGAACGGGTTGTTCGCGAGCAAGACCGGGCTGCCGGTGATCGCGCTGCCAGCGGTGACGAGGACGCGTGCGTCGTCATCCTTGTACTGGTGGTAGGTGTATTCCATGCCGATCGAGATGTTCTTGGTCAGCTTCTGCTCGATGCCGCCGCCACCGACATAGCCCCACTTCTTGTCCGAACCGGTGGCTGCGAACGCGTTGGCGGTGTTGGTGGTGAAGAACAGATTGTCGATCTTGGCATAGCCGGCGCCGCCGGTGGCGTAGAACAGCGTGTTGCGCGCGGCGAGACCGGCGCGGAGGCGGGCCGAGCCTTCCCACTTCAGCTTGCGTGCCATCGTGTAGCTGGCGGGCGTGGTCGAGAAGGCGGCGACGCTGTCGGTGATCTCGGACTTGCCGAATTCGCCGACGATGCCGACCACGAACGGACCGCGCTGCACGTCGAAGCCCGCGCGGCCGTAATACGACCAGCCGTCGTCGTCGTTGCGGCAACCATAAGCGGGCACCGCGGTGCGGGCGGAGCCGTTGCAGAAGCCCGGCGAGAAGGCGTTGGCGCCGGTGATGGTGTTGACGCTGTCGCTAAAATTGCCGTCGTTGTTGCGGTCGAACAGGATCGACGAGCCGACGTCGTTGCCCTGGACGTCATAGCCGCCGGCCGCGCCGATATAGACGCCCGAGAACGGCTTGGTGTCGGTGGTCATGTCCTGCGCGGCGGCCGGGACAGCGAAAATGCCCGCGGTCGCGAGACCGGCGAGCATGGTGAGCTTCGTGAAGTTGGTCATGGTCGTTCCCCAAACGAGGGCCGCGGCGCTCCCATTGCTCGCCGCGGCCCAAGGTTTCAGTTTCAGGCAGTGATCGCGATCACGCGTTGGCGCCGCTGGTCCGCAGCGAGTCGAGGCGGTTGTTGGTCCCGTTGGGGAAGAAGCCGCCGCCGATCTTTGCAGTGGGCGTCAGGTAGACGATGTTGTGCACCTGAGCGACCGAGCGGCTGTAGGCCAGGCCGTTCGCATCGGTGGGCACGATGTTCGAGATCGTCGGATCCGACCCGGTGATGCCCTGGTCGTCGTCGCCGATCACGCCGGTCGTCGCGTTGGTGACGGTGCCGTCGAGGCTGTCGCGCGCGTCGCTGATCTGGTTGGCGGCGGTGATGAGCGACGGGATCGGGTTCGGAGTCTGCAGACCCTTGCGATACAGGATCGTGCGGATCAGGCCTGCGTGATACGCCTCTGCCGCGAGGATGCCGGCGGCGGCCTCGAGATAGGTCTTGTTGGCGATCAGCGGTGCTGCGCCCTTATAGGCCGACACACCGACGTCTTCGAAGATGTACGCGCCGAGCAGGAAGCTGTTGTCGTCGGCATAGGGGTTGAACACACCCGTTGCACCGATGACGCCAGCCGCGCGGGCGGCCGCGGTGAACGCACCCGGAGCGGCAGCCGTGCCGACCGAGATGTCGATCGCAGGCTGGGCGACGGCGGCGCTGCCGAGCGCCGAGCGCAGGAAGGCGACGTGTGCGACTTCGTCGATCGCGATTTCGCGCGCGTATTCACGGACGACGGTATCCTGGAACGGCACCTGTGCGCCGCCGGTGACGGCACCCTGCGTACCGATGCCGGTCAGCATGTTGGCGTTGAGGCCGACACCGAATGCCGCGAAGGCGTAGAACTGCGCTTCGAGATATTCGAGGTTCAGTGCGACGTTGAGCACGTCGGCGTCGTTCAGTGCCGCAACCGGAGCCGGTCCCGGAGTCGGGGTCGGTGCGAGATCGGAATCGTCGCTGCCGCATGCCGAGAGCAGCGTGGCGCCGCCGATGGCGAGCGCGGAACCGCCGGCAAAGCGCAGGAAGTTACGACGTTCGTTGCGACGGCTGGCGATCGCGTCGAATATTTCCAGCTTGGTATTGAGATCGGTCATTGGGTTAATCCCCTGAATATCGAAGAAGAGCGGGTGATCGGACGACCGATCAGCTTGCCGCGATGCTCGTCTTGATGTTGCCGTTCATGCCGTTCGGGTAGAACCCGCCTGCCGACGCCGCACCCTTGTTGAGGTACACGATGTTGAGCACCTGGCTGGCCGAGCGGCTGAAGGCGACGCCGTTCGCATCGAGCGGAACGATGTTCGACGCGGTGACCGCGGCCTGCGTCGTGCTCAGGTTGATCGGCGTCTGCGAGATGGGCGAGATGCCCTGATCGAGATCGGTCGTACCGTCGAGGCTGTCGCGTGCGTTCGAGATCGCGTCGGCCGACTGGCGCAGCGACGGGGTCGCGATGCCCTTGCCGTACAGCGTCGTGCGGACGATCGCGGCGTGATACGCCTCGACCGCGAGCAGGCCGGCAGCGGCTTCGAGATAGGCCTTGCTGGTGAGCAGCGGGGCAGCGCCCTTGTATGCGGTCACGCCGACGTCTTCGAAGATGAACGCACCGAGCAGGAACGCTTCGTCCGATGCATAGGGATCGAACGCGGTGCCGGCGGGGACGAGGCCAGCAGCCTGGGCCGCGAGCGAGAACGCGCTGGTCGGCGAGACGCTGACGTCGATCACCGGCTGCGCGACGGCGGCGGTGCCGAGTGCGGTGCGGAGAAACTTGACGTGCGCGATCTCGTCCTGCGCGATCTCACGTGCGTACTGGCGGACGATCGGATCGGTGAAGTTGACCTGACGGCCACCGCGAACCGCACCCTGCGTGCTGGTACCGCTGAGCAGGCTGTTGTCGAGGCCGGTGCCGTAGGCGGCGTAGGAATAGAACTGCGCCTCGAGATATTCGAGGTTGAGTGCGAAGTTCAGGACGTCCGCATCGGTGATCGTCTGTGCCGACGCCGACGTGGAGAAGGACAGCGCGGTCGCACCGGCTGCGGTCATCGCAGCGGCGCCCAGCGCGGTCTTGAAGAATTCACGTCGCTCGCTGCGGCGTTCCACTCGCGCATCGAGGGCTTCGATCAGGTGCACGCTCTCGGTCATATCAGGGTCCTCCCCTTGCTGTTGCGGACGTCGAAATGCTCTGCGGCAGTCGCGCAACGGGGCATGCCCCGATCGGGTCGATTGCTCGAATCCCGCTCGTAACGCGCTCAATTACGGACATAAAAAAGGCCGTCCGTGGGGAGGAACGTACGCGCATGAAGAATGGATGCACGGTTCAAGGGGGTGCGATGAAATAAATTTCACGACCCGGCAGAGAGGCTTACCTGCTTGCGATGATTGGGGTTTTGGTGGCGGCTGGATGCCGGCTTCACCTTTCCCTGGTCCTCCCGGAAAACGCCCGGCAGGCCCTCTTTTCTCTCCCTACCGGAGAGAGAGAGAAAAGGTAACGCGTTCGGCGGATCGGGCCGAGCCGGATCCGCCGAAATCGATAGCTTAGAACGTGTAGGTCAGGCCGAGGGCGTAGAGCCACTGGTCCGCATCACCGACGTCGGCGACGATCGGGGTGTTCTTATACTTGCCGAGCATGCGACCGTAGAGGACGCCTGCGCCGACGCCGAAGCCGTGGCGCAGATCGCCCGAGAGGCTCTGCACGACGAACAGTGAGGCGTTCGCGCGACGGAAGCCGCTGTCGTTGATGTCGTAGGTGCGCAGGCCGCTGTTCAGCGAGCCGATCGGCGTCACGGCAGCATAGGTGCGGCCGAAGCCCTTGCCGGCATAATCCGCCGACACGCCGAGCGAGACGAGCGTACGGACCGACAGCGGCGTGGTGTAGTTCACCTGCGGGGTGATGACGTAGCTGTCATAGGTGCCCGAGACGTCGTGGACATACGCGACGCGCGCGGTGATCGTGTCGTAGTCGCTGGTGATGACGCCGGTCTTGCCGATGCCGACATAGCCGCCGAGCTCGTACGCGGTATCGATCTTGCCGAGTGCGCGGACCTGGCGGTTGTCGATGTCGCCGGTGCGATCGCGGCGGATACCGCCGATGACGCCGACTTCGTAGTTAATACCGACCTCGCCCGTGTTCGGGATCAGGTTGAAATAGAGCTGTGTGCCGCGGAGGAAGAAGTCATGCCCGCGCACCGTGCCGACGATGGCGCCGGCGGGGGTGAAGGAATTGCTGTCCGCACCCTCGTAATCGGGCATCGACACCGCACCGACCGCTATGGTGATACGGTTGTTGTCGCGCGGGTCGGTGATCGTTGGCGACGGGTTCGGATCGGTCTGGGCGAGCGCCGGGGTGGCGGTTGCCAGCACCGCGATTGCGGCAGACATGAGAAGGGTGAATGCGCGCAAGGAAATGCTCCGGAGAAAAAGGTTCCACGTCGCAACGCGGTAAAACCGTTTTCGGTCCGCTGCGATCGGTCAGAAGATGTAACGCATTTTTACCTGTTGCATTTCGGCATCACCGGCAAGCATGAACCGGGCGGCATCGAAACGCGGCGGACCGAAGCGGACGGCGGCATTGCGCGAGAACCCATAGCCCTCGCGCGGGATGCCCGCGATCGTATCGAGCTTCGCATTGCTGTTCTCGTCATGGATGATCGCGAGCGCGTAGCCGCGCTGTGGCAGGCCCGAAAAGCTGGTGGCGTGGACACTGGCGGGCAGCGTCCGCGTCAGTGCCTTGGCATCGTCGACGCAGGCGGGAAAATTATCGGGGTCCGCGGTGAGGCAGATCCGGATCATCCCCTTTGACGAGCGGAGATTGTCGACCTGGACATCGAGCCGCGTGACGGGCGCCGCCGCCGACAGCATCGCCCACGTCGTTGCGGCCGCGACTACGAACAGCCGCTTTCGCATGCGCGCCGGCAAGATCGCCGCGTTGCTTGTCGGTGCCGCAGAGCCGATCCCAAAAGCGGAAATAGAGGCCATAGTTGCACCCGTGTCGTTCGTGATGTCGCCGATGATGGCTCGCCGTGATCAGCCAGCCGCCCCATGCGCCCCGCCACATGAACCGGGGGAAAACCTCCCCACGTCATGCGATGCGTTACCCCATAGCCGTCGTGATCGTCAGTACCAGACCCGGCGCGCCGATGTTGATCGGAATCAACCGCACCAGTAGCGAAATTACCACAGCGCCGTGATTGGCTCGATCGGATCGCCTCGATCAGGAGGCCGCGAGACGTCGTTGTAGGCACATGATAGTGTCGAGCGATTACAACATGATGGAGTCGTCGATGGTTCTGCTCGCGTTGATCCTGACCGTAACCGGGTATTCCGGTATGCCCCCCGCGACCCGTGCAGGGTTCGAGGCGCTGGGGCGGCGTACCGATAGGCAGTGCCCGGCACGCCATGTACGGACGATTACCCCCGGCGACCTAGATTATCTCCAGGACGGGTTCGAGCGGAACCTGTCGAGGCTGGACCGCGCGCGGTTGGCTGCCATCAATACCGCGGACCGGCGTTGCGCCCACCGCGACGGGCTGGCGTGCCAGACCTCGGCGACGATGGGTGCGATGCAGACCACGCGGCTCGTGTCCCGGTTCGCCAGCTATGTGTGTGCGCACCGGGTACCCTGACCCTCTGCCTCTTTCGCCGGCACGACACGCCTGCTACTCAGACAAATAATGAGAGCATAAGAGGGTGTCGTTATGGTCGAGCTGTGCCGCGGGGGCCAATCCCGCCGGAAATTCCTGACGGGTGTCGCGACCGGTGCTCTGACCGTGGGCTCGCTGTCGATCGGTTCGCAGGCGTTTGCGTTCGTGCCGCCAGAGGTGGTGCCCGTGACGGTGCCGACCGCGACATTGCAGGCGTTCGACCTGGCCGACGTCACGCTTGGCGAGGGGCCGTTCCTGCATGCGCAGCGCAAAACCGAGGCGTATCTGCTCGCGCTGCAACCCGACCGGATGCTCCACAATTTCCGGGTGAATGCCGGGCTGGCGCCGAAAGCACCGGTCTACGGCGGCTGGGAATCGGATCCGCTGTGGGCCGACATCAACTGCCACGGGCATACGCTGGGTCATTATCTGTCGGCGTGTGCGCTCGCCTATCGATCGACCGGCGACCGGCGGTTCAAGGCGCGGATCGACCATATCGCGCGCGAACTGGCGGCGTGCCAGGCGGCGTCGGGGACCGGGCTGGTCTGTGCGTTCCCGGATGGGCCGGCGCTGGTGGCGGCGCATCTGCGCGGCGATCCGATCACCGGCGTGCCGTGGTACACGCTGCACAAGGTGTATGCGGGCCTGCGCGATGCAACGCTGCTGGCGGACAGCGATACGGCGCGTGCGGTGCTGCTGCGGCTGGCCGACTGGGCGGTGGTCGCGAGCCGTCCGCTGAGCGACGCGCAGTTCGAGACCATGCTGGATACCGAGCATGGCGGCATGAACGAGGTGTTCGCCGACCTCTACACGATGACCGGGACCGCCGAGTATCGGACGATGGCGGAGCGGTTCTCGCACAAGGCGATCCTCGCGCCGCTGGCCAAGAGCCGCGACCATCTCGACGGGCTGCATGCCAATACGCAGGTGCCGAAGATCATCGGTTTCCAGCGGGTGTGGGAGGTGACGGGGAAGCCCGAATACCGCGATGCGTCCGAATTCTTCTGGAAAACGGTGGCGCTGACGCGGTCGTTCGCGACCGGCGGGCACGGCGACAACGAGCATTTCTTTCCGGTCGCCGATTTCGCCGAGCATGTCCTGTCGGCGAAGGGATCGGAGACGTGTTGCCAGCACAACATGCTGAAGCTGACGCGGGCGCTGTTCCTGCACGATCCGCAGGCGGGCTATGCCGATTATTACGAGCGGACGCTGTATAACGGGATCCTCGCGTCGCAGGACCCGGATAGCGGCATGGCGACGTACTTCCAGGGTGCGCGGCCGGGCTACATGAAGCTGTATCACACGCCCGAGAACTCGTTCTGGTGCTGCACCGGCACGGGGATGGAGAACCACGTCAAATACCGCGACTCGATCTATTTCCACGACGACCGCGCGCTGTACGTGAATTTGTTCGTGCCCTCCGCCGTGCGCTGGAAGGACAAGGACGCGGTGCTGACGCAGGTGACGGCGTTCCCCGATGCGGCGACGACGACGCTGCGCTGGACGTTGAAGCGGCCGGCCGAGCTGACGCTGAAGCTGCGCCATCCGGGGTGGAGCCGGACCGCGGTGGTGCTGGTGAACGGGGTCGAGGCGGTGCGGTCGACCGGTCCGGGCCGGTATCTGGAATTGGCGCGGGGGTGGCGCGACGGCGATACGGTGGAGTTGCGGCTGGATATGCGCGCCGGGGTCGAGCGGTCGCCGGCCGCACCGGATATCGTCGCGTTCACTTACGGGCCGCTGGTGATGGCGGGCAGCTTAGGGCGCGAGGGGCTGGCGCCGGGATCGGACATCATCGTCAACGAGCGCAAATATGGCGAATATAATGCCGCGCCGTTCACGCCGCCGACTCTGGCGGGCGATCCCGATACGATCGCAGAGAAGATGCGCGCGGGGGACCGGCCGCTGGAGTTCACGATCCTCGCGGCGGACCGGCAGCCGGTGCGGATGGTGCCGTATTTCCGCGTGGCGCATGAGCGGTATGCGACCTACTGGCCGATCGCGCCGGGATTGGCGTAGGTCGGGCGGTGTAGTCCCGGCACGTTCGTGCGGTTGCGATAGCCTCTATGCAGTGCGGCGAAACCTGATAGCCTCCCTCTCCAGAGCAGGACGACCTGCCAATACGGAGAGAGATGCATGGCACATCAAAACGCCGCGCGCGGGGATACCGGCACGAATACCAGCGCCCATTCCGGCAGGGATCACAAGAGCCTGATCTACGTGATCGCGGGGAGTATATTGGCGCTGGGGCTGGTGTTGATGGCGTTCTACGACCGGGCGGGCGATCCCATGCCGATCGCGTCGGCGCAAAATCCGGTGGTTACTGCGCAGAAATAGCGCCGGGTCTTTACGACGCCGCGGCTCGGTCGAAGATCAGGATCGGCGCGTCTCGGTAGGTCCCCGTGATGCGGAGGCGGTAGCCTAGCCGTTCCGCGAGACGGATCGAGGGGGCGTTGGCGGGGTCTATGATGCAGGTCGTCGCGGGGATGCGCGCGTCGGTCCAGGCGAGGATCGCGGCGAGCGCTTCGGAGGCGTAGCCCTTGCCTTGCGCGTCGCCGGTTAGCGTCCAGCCGACTTCGGGGGTGGCGTCGATCGGGGGGTCGATGGCTCTGCGGGCTTCGATGAGGCCGAGTTCGCCGATGAGGTGGCCTGTGGCAGTCTCGCGGGCGATCCAGCTGCCGTAGCCGAACAGCGTCCATTGGCCGATCGAGCGGAGGAGGCGGATCCAGACGTCCTCGCGCGATCGGGGCTGGCCGCCGATCGTCGTGTAGACGCGCGGGTCGGTCCACATCGCGGCGCAGTCTTCGAGGTCTGTGGCGGCGTGGGCGGTCAGGGTTAGCCGGTCGGTGGTTAGCGTGGGGGCGGATGTGGGCATTCGTGCTGTCTAAGAGCGATCTTGGTGGAAGGGTATCTGTCGCCGCGCACTCTCCCCTCCCTGGAAGGGAGGGGTCGGGGGTGGGTCGGCCAGCTTGAGCCACTGGCGTTCCGGTTTGCGGAAACCGACCCACCCCCAGCCCCTCCCTTCCAGGGAGGGGAGCAGCTTGGGCTTTCCTCCTTCCCTCAGCGCTGAAGCCGTTTTCCTCAACTCCTCGATCCTCCCCCGCCAGGGGGAGGTGTTGCCGGAGGTGACGGAGGGGGCGGATGCGGAACGGAGGCTTCCCTTTCCTCCCCCTCCGTCTGGCTAGGGCCAGCCACCTCCCCCTGGCGGGGGAGGATTGGACGTGAGCCCTGCCCCACCCCCGGCAACGCAGGTTGTCTTCGCGGGCGATTGGTTCGGAAAGGTTGTTTTCGTGTCCCCCGCTTTGCGCTAGTCGGAGGCATGGCATCGACGATCTCCTGCGACGTTGCGATCGTTGGCGCGGGTTTGGCCGGCGGGATGATCGCGCTAGCGCTGAAAGCAAAGCATCCGGCGTTGGACGTGCGGCTGATCGACGCTGCGCCAGTCGTCGGCGGCAATCATCTCTGGTCGTTCTTCGGCAGCGACGTGGCGCAAGGCGATCGGTGGATCGTCGCACCGCTCGTGGTGCATGCGTGGCGCGGATACGACGTGCGCTTCCCGGCGCACGAACGGACGATCGATGCGACCTATTATTCGATCGAGAGCACGCGGCTCGACCGCGAAGTCCGCCGCGTGCTGCCGACGCATGCGCTGATGCTCGGGCGGAAAGTGTCGGGAGCTAGTGCGACCGCGGTGGTGCTGGCGGATGGTGACCGGATCGAGGCGACCGGCGTGATCGACGCGCGGGGGGCGGGCGATTTGTCGCTGCTCGATCTCGCGTGGCAGAAGTTTCTCGGGCGCGAACTGGCGTTGAGCGTGCCGCACGAAAGCCCGCGGCCGATGGTGATGGACGCGACCATTCCGCAGATCGACGGGTATCGGTTCGTCTATTGCCTGCCGTTCGCCGCGGATCGGATGTTCGTCGAGGACACCTATTATAGCGACACGCCCGATCTCGATATTCCGGTGCTAGGTGCGCGGATTGACGAGTATGTCGCCGGGCGCGGCTGGGACGTAGAGCGCGTCGTTCGCGAAGAGTCCGGCGTGTTGCCGGTCGCGATGGGCGGCGATTTCGAGGCGTATTGGCGGTCGGGCGGTGCTCGGGTGGCGAAGGCCGGGATGCGCGCGGGGATGTTTCACCCGACGACGGGGTACTCGCTGCCTGACGCGGTGCGGACCGCTGCTATGCTTGCAGGGCTCAGCGATTTTTCGGGCGCGAAACTCCACGATGCGACGCACGCGATGGCGCGGGCGACGTGGAAGTCGCGCGGGTTCTATCGGATGCTCGACACGATGTTGTTCCGCGCCGCCGAGCCGGAGGAACGCTACCGCATCCTCGAGCGCTTCTACCGCCTCTCCCCATCGCTCATCGGCCGTTTCTATGCCGGCCGCTCGACGCTTTCCGACAAGGCGCGCGTTCTGACCGGCAAGCCCCCCGTCCCCATCGTGCGCGCCGTCCGCGCCATCGCAGGCAGTATGTCATCATGAAGACCGCAATAGTCATCGGCGCAGGTTTCGGCGGGCTGGCGCTCGCGATCCGGCTGCAATCGGCGGGCGTGCAGACGACGATCGTCGAGAGCCGCGACAAGCCGGGTGGCCGCGGGTATTTCTGGGAGCGCGACGGGTTCACGTTCGATGCGGGGCCGACGGTCATCACCGATCCGGACTGCCTGCGCGAGCTGTGGGCGCTGACCGGACGCGACATGAGCGAGGACGTGACGCTCGATCCGGTGCTGCCGTTCTACCGCCTGAACTGGCCAGACGGGACGAATTTCGACTATACCAACGACGACGTGCAGATGCGCGCCGAGATCGAGAAACTGCACCCCGGCGACTGGGCGGGGTACGAGAAGTTCCTGCAATATTCGGCGGGGGTCTTCCACGAGGGCTATGAGAAGCTCGGCCATGTCGCGTTCCTCGACTTCGGGTCGATGATCAAGGCGGCGCCGGCGCTGGCGAAATACCAGGCGTGGCGGTCGGTCTACTCGATCGTGTCGAGCTTCGTGAAGTCGGAGAAGCTGCGCGAGGCGTTGAGCTTCCACACGCTTCTGGTCGGCGGCAATCCGATGACGACGAGCGCGATCTATGCGCTGATCCACAAGCTGGAGCGTGACGGCGGGGTATGGTTCGCGCGCGGCGGGACCAACCGGCTGGTGGCGGCGCTGGTGACTCAGTTCGAGCGGCTGGGCGGCGTGCTGCGGCTCGACGATCCGGTGACGTCGATCGAGACTCTCGGGGACCGTGCGACTGGCGTGACCTGCGCAAGCGGTTGGTCGGGTCAGGCGGATGCAATCGCGGCGAACAGCGACATCATGCACACCTATCGCGACCTGCTGGCGACGTCGCGCAGCGCTAAGCGCAAGACCGGGTCGCTTGAGCGGAAGAAATATTCGCCGTCGCTGTTCGTGGTGCATTTCGGGATAAAGGGCACCTGGCCCGGCATCCCGCACCACATGATCCTGTTCGGGCCGCGCTATAAGGGGCTGCTCGAGGACATCTACGATCACGGCGTGCTGTCGGAAGATTTCTCGCTGTACCTGCATCATCCGACCGTGACCGATCCTTCGCTGGCGCCGGAGGGGCATTCGACCTTCTATGCGTTGGCGCCGGTGCCGCATCTCGGGAAATTCCCGGTGGATTGGGACGAGATCGGGCCGATCCTGGAGAAGCGCATCCTCGACGAGATCGGGCGGCGGTTGATCCCGGATATCCACGAGCGGATCGTGACGAAGTTCTCGTATGCGCCGAAGGATTTCGCGGAGGATCTGAATGCGCATCTGGGTAGCGCGTTCTCGCTGGAGCCGGTGTTGACGCAGAGCGCGTATTTCCGAGTGCACAACCGCGACGAGCATATTCCGAATTTGTACTTCGTGGGGGCTGGCACGCATCCGGGTGCGGGCATTCCGGGGGTTGTCGGGAGCGCGAAGGCTACGGCTCGGTTGATGTTGGAAGGCGAGAAGTAAGGGCTTTGTTCACGCGAAGGCGCGAAGGCGCTGAGATTTTTGTGAAGAGCATCGCGCCATGCTGCACGGTCCGTTTTCGCGGTTTGTGGTGTGTAGATCGCTTTGCGACGGGAAAGACATCTTCGCGCCTTTGCGCCTTCGCGTGAACCCATTCTTCTCTTGCGACACCCCGCGCGCTTCCCCTAGCGGTGCGGGATGAAGAGACTTGCTGTGTATTGCGGGTCGGCGACGCCGGCTGATCCCACCTATATCGAAGGCGCTCGGGCGCTCGGACGCGCCTTTGCCGAGCGGGGGATTGGCCTCGTCTATGGCGGCGGTCGGACCGGGCTGATGGGCGCGATTGCGGATGGGGCGCTTGAAGGCGGCGGCGAGGTTATCGGGGTCATTCCTCAGGCCTTGGTCGATGCGGAGGTTGCGCATCGGGGGCTGACCGAGTTGCACGTCGTCAGCGGCATGCATCAGCGCAAGCAGATGTTTACCGATCTTTCCGATGGGTTCGTGACGATCCCAGGCGGGACGGGGACGATGGACGAGCTATGGGAAGCGTTGAGCTGGGCGCAGCTTGGCTATCATGCGGATCCGGTCGGGCTGCTGAATACCGCTGGGTATTATGATCACCTGATCGCGTTCTGGGAGAAGATGGGCGAGGTCGGCTTTCTGCGTCCGCAACACCGGGATCTGTTGATCGTGGCGGATACGCTGGACGTGCTGCTCGACCGGATGGGGCGCCACGTGCCGACGCAGCCGATCGTGCGGATGAACGCGGCCGATTTGTGAGTTTGACGGCCCCCTCCAGCACCAGCCGCCATCCCAACGTTCGCCGCCACCCCGGCGGAGGCCGGGGCCCAGTTGGGAAGGTTGCAGTAACGACGCGCAGCGCCAGCCAATTGATGTCCCCCAACTGGGCCCCGGCCTTCGCCGGGGTGGTGCATGTAACGGTGGTGGCGTGCGAGGTGATGACGTGACCCACCCCCTCCCCTCGCGCGAGGCGATCGTCGCGACCGCGCATGAGTCGATCTCGCGTGGGTCGAAGAGCTTTGCCGCTGCCAGCCTGTTGTTCGACAGGCCGACGCGCGAGCGGGCTTGGCTATTGTACGCGTGGTGCCGTCGGTGTGATGATATCGCCGATGGGCAGGATCATGGGCACGGGATGACCGTGGTCGAGGACGCCCCGGCCCGGCTCGTCTCGCTGTCGGCCATGACCGAGCAGGCGCTGGCGGGTGAAGTCGTCGGCGAGCCGGCGTTCGATGCGCTGCGGATCTTCGCCGCCGAGACCCGGCTGCCGAAGCGGTTCGCGCGCGACCTGATCGAGGGATTCGCGCTGGATGCGCGCGAGTGGCGGCCGCGGTCGGAGAACGATCTCTACAAATATTGCTACCATGTCGCCGGTGTCGTCGGGTGCATGATGGCGGTGGCTATGGGCGTCGATCCCGAGGACGAGGACACGCTCGACCGCGCCTGCGACCTGGGGATGGCGTTCCAGCTCGCCAATATCGCACGCGATGTCGAGGAGGATGACCGCGTAGGGCGATGCTACCTGCCCGAGGAGTGGCTGGTCGAAATGGACTTTCCGCCGGGGCAGCACATGAAGCCGCCGTTTCGCTCACGGCTGGCGGTGTTGACGAAGCGGATGGCGGATCGGGCGGCGGCGTTCGAGGCTAGCGCGCGGGAGGGGACGCCGGCGCTGTCGTTCCGCTCGGCTTGGGCGGTGTTGTCGGCGGCGGGGATATACGGCGCGATCGGGCGGACCGTGGCGGCTCGGGGGGAGCATGCGTGGGATCACCGGGTGACGACGTCGGGGATGCAGAAGCTGGGGTTTATCCTGACCGCAGCGCGAGAGGCGGCGCGGCGGGATACGCTGTATCCGCGGACTAAGCGGGATACTCGGTTGTGGACGCGACCTAGGACTTAAGTATCGTCATCCTCGCGAAGGCGGGGATCCATAATCTATGCCGTGTCGGTGGATCGAGCCGTTTGCCAGTATGGGTTCCCGCCTTCGCGGGAATGACAATACGGGGGTCAGCCCTGTGATTTGGCCTTGCCGGCCTTCGCCATCAACTGGCCTTGCGCACGGCAGTTTGCGCCGATCATGGGATACGGAACGTCGGTGTTCTGTGCCAGCTGGTCGGGGAGCGCCGCACGGCACTGCGCCATCGTCTCGTAGCGCACCGGGATCACCCGCGCCTCGGTGCAGTTCACATTGCCGTCACCGCAGCCCATGATGGCCATGACGTAGAACAGCGGTTCCATTTCATTCTCCAGTGGATCGCGGCGGCCGACATCGGACACGATAACAAAAGCGACGAAGTGGCAGGATTGTTCCCCCAACTGCTTTCGCCGGGGCTTGACTGCGCCTACATCGCATCGATCCATGCCACCTGACACCTACACCTCCACCCGCGCGGACCAGCCCTTGCTGCCGACGCTCCGCCGCTTCCTGCCGTTCCTGTGGCCGGCGGGGCAACCCAAGCTGAAGGTGCGGATCGTCGTCGCGATGCTGCTCGTGATCGCGTCGAAGCTGATCCAGGTGTTCGGCGCCGCGTTCACGCTGAAATACGCGGTCGACCGGATGGCGGGGAACGATCGCACCGCGCTGACGCTCGTCGTGCTGCTGGTGGTCGGGTACGCGGCGTCGCGGTTCGGGACGACGCTGTTCGACAATCTGCGCAACGCGGTGTTCGAGCGCGTCGGGCAGGACGCGTCGCGGCGGCTGGCGGCGCAGGTGTTTCGCCATCTGCATGCGCTGAGCCTCGATTTTCACCTGTCGCGGCGGACGGGCGCGGTCACCAAGGTGGTTGAGCGCGGGACCAAGAGCATCGACACGATGCTGTATTTCCTGCTCTTCAACATCGCGCCGACCGTGTTCGAGCTGGTGCTGGTGCTCGGGCTGTTCTGGACCAAGTTCGGCTGGCCTTTAGTCGTCGCGACCGTCGTGATGGTGGTTGGCTATATCCTCTTCACGCGGATGGTGACGGACTGGCGCAATGCCTTGCGCGCGCGGATGAACGACCTCGATACCGGGGCGGTCGCGCATGCTGTGGATTCGCTGCTGAACTTCGAGACGGTGAAGTATTTTGGCGCGGAGGAGCGCGAGGCACGGCGCTACGACAGCGCGATCACGGCGTATTCCGAGGCGGCGGTGAAGAGCGAGAATTCGCTCGCGTGGCTGAACCTCGGCCAGGCGCTGATCACCAACGTGATGCTGGCGGGCGGCATGGGCTTCGTCGTGTGGCTGTGGAGCCGCGGCGAGGCGTCGGCGGGCGACGTGGTGTTCGTGTCGACGCTGCTGGCGCAGCTGTTCCGGCCGCTCGATCTGCTGGGGATGGTGTATCGGACGATCCGGCAAGGTGCGCTCGACATGGCGGCGATGTTCGACCTGATCGATACGCCCGCGACCGTGGTTGATGCGCCGGGTGCGCCGGCGCTGGCGGTGAGCGCGGGGCATGTGCGGTTCGAGGGGGTGTCGTTCGGGTACGATGCCGGACGGCCGATCCTGCGCGACCTGGAGCTGGACGTGCCGGCGGGATCTACGCTGGCCGTCGTTGGGCCATCGGGGGCGGGCAAGTCTACGCTCGCGCGGTTGCTGTACCGGTTTTATGACCTGACGGGCGGGCGGATTACCGTCGATGGGCAGGATATTTCAGAGGTGCGGCAGGCGTCGTTGCGTGCCGCGATCGGCATCGTGCCGCAGGATACGGTGCTGTTTAACGACACGATCGGGTATAATATCGCCTATGGTCGCGAGGGGGCCGAGATGCCGGAGGTCGAGGTTGCCGCGAAGGGCGCGGCGATCGCCGGGTTCATCGAGCGCCAGCCGCTCGGGTATGAGACGCGGGTGGGCGAACGCGGGTTGAAGCTGTCGGGGGGCGAGAAACAGCGCGTGGCGATCGCGCGGACGCTGCTGAAGAACCCGCCGATATTGATTCTGGACGAGGCGACTTCGGCGCTGGATAGCCGGACCGAGGCTGAGATCCTCGATACGCTTGAGGCGATCGAGCGCGGGCGCACGACGATCGTGATTGCACACCGGCTTTCCACGGTGGTGCATGCGGACCAGATCGTCGTGCTGGAGGCGGGGCGGATCGTCGAGAAGGGGACGCATGCGGACTTGCTGCGGCAGGGGGGCGTGTATGCGGAGATGTGGAACCGGCAGGCGCAGGAGCGCGCTGGGGATGATGATGGGGCGTTGGCGGCGGAATAGGGATGCGGGCCGCCGTGCGTAGCGTTGGCCATGAGCGCGCCCATGCCCCCGCCGCGTCGGAGTTGCTCGGTGCTCATCCCGTAAGCCAGTACAGCGGCGGCATTCGAACGCCAGCTTCCCCCTCCATGTTCTCCCGCGAAGGCGGGAGCCCAGTCTGGGTCCCCGCCTTCGCGGGGAAACAAGTTTGGCGACGGCCCTTTGGGACTCTTGCGCTTCTCAATCAGACCGCCACCCCGGCGAAGGCCGGGCCCAATTGGAAAGGTGGTAATAACGACGCGCTACCATCCGTTAGCAACGTTCCCCAATTGGGCCCCGGCCTTCGCCGGGGTGGTTGGTGTCTGGGGGATGGATGGAGCGCTAACGGCGAGTAGCGCGGAGTGCGGTAACGCTTCCGTTCCCGTGCGAACGCGGGGGGCCAGAAAGGGCGGACGTGGCGCTGCTTGATCCTGGGCCCCCGCTTTCGCGGGAACGGAAGTGAGGCGTTGCTTCATTCCATGCCGTACTACGCCGGGATCGAGGGATCCAACTCGCGCAACCTAGCCTCGATCGCTTCCGAATATTGATAGATATGAGTCAGGTCGGACAGCAGATGCCGCGTTTCGTCCTTGCCGGCGAACATGCCGAGATACTTGGTCGTGATGCCGTTGAAGTGCATCCGCGCGATCGTCTTGCGATTGTTGTCGTCGAGCAGGATCGCGCAATACGACTTCGCGTCGCGGACGATCACGCGTTTCGGGTCGACCAGGCGTTAGGCGATCGCCTGGATGATGTGGAAGCCGGAAATCTCCTCCTGCGTGGTGACGATGCCGTCGCCATCCGAGGGGTCGTCGGACGCGCCCGGCGGCAGGTCCTCGACCGGGCTCGACGCCTTCAGTGCCGACGACAGGCGTTCGTTGACGAAATCGCGGATCAGCGCGGCGATCGCGGGCGCTAGCAGCTTGGCGAACCCGTCCTTGATCGCCGGTGTCAGGCGCCCGCCGTGGACGCGCTGCGCCATCATTCGGACGAACTCGTCGGACGGCTCGGCGAACTCCTTCTCGAGTTCGAGGCGGATCAGCGACTGCGTCTTGAGGTTGCCGGCCTCCTGGACGATCTTGTCGATGTCGAACGCGGCCTTGGTGAATTTCTCGAGCGTGCGGATGTCGCCGGGCTTGATCGCGTCCATCGTGAAGGTGAAGAACGGCTTGTCGTCCATCTTGTTGGGACGCTCGATGTCCGAATAGAATTGGTAGACGACGCCGTTGGTCAGCACCGCGAGGCGCGCGTCGGTGACGCTGAAATAGCGGAACAATTGCCCGGCGTGGTTGACGTTGAGCTGGACCGACGAGGGCTTGCACTCGATCAGGATCGACACTTTCCCGCCCGCGCAGATCGCGTAGTCGACCTTCTCGCCCTTCTTGGTGCCGACGTCCGCGGTGAATTCGGGGACGACCTCGGACGGATTGAAGACGTCGTAGCCGAGCGACTGGAGGAACGGCATGACGAGCGCGGTCTTCGCGGCCTCTTCGGTCAGCAGCACCTCGCGGTGTTCGATCGTGCGCTTTTGCAGCTCGGCCAGCCTGATGTTCAGTTCCATGCGCGTCCCCCCGGATTGAACGTGGGAGGATGCAGGCACGCAGGGTCGCGGTCCATGATCGGACAGCGACAGACTGGCCGGATATCGACCAAGTCTACCCGCAGGTGAGGCGGATTTGCTTGGCGGGTTTGTCGAAGACGATCGATGAGCAGCGGTCGAGCAGATCGGCGCCGATCGTCAGGCGATCGCGGCTAGCGTCGCGCTTGCCCTTGGCGACGACGACGATCTCGTCGGGGTCGGGTGGCGGCGCGTCGGCATCTGGGATCGCGGCGGCGCTGCCGACGTCGGTGGTGCGGACGCCGAGCGACGATAGCGCGAGCGGGCCGACGAGGAGCGGGGTGGCGAGCGTCATCGTGCGGACGGGTCGGGCGATACCGAAGGCGATCTCGACCGGTGCGGTGAGGCCGGCCAGCGTGCCGCGCTGCGCCTGCGCGATCAGCGTGGCGGCGTTGGCGGTGACGGTCGTGCGTGGATGATAGGGGTCGAAGCGGACCCGAATCGGCTGGCCGCCGATCGTGATCTGCGCGAAGGTCCCGGAGAGCTTACCCAGCAGGCCGCCGCCGTCGATCATCGGCAACGCAACGGTCCGCTCACCGGCACGCGGCGCGTTCAGGAGGATGCGCACGACGGGTTCGGGCAGCGACGCCGGGCCGATGCTGCCGTCGCCGACATCAGCATAGGGCCGCCCGACCCAGCGGGGGTCGGCAGCCTTCCCCTTGGCCTCGTGCTTGCGGCTCGGAAAGCCGATCCGCCGCTTCACCGCGTTGGTCCCGAACGTCATCGGGCGGACCGTCGTCGCCTGCATCGCGCCTTGCCCGCCGACCGAATAGCCGAGTCCCAGCGCACCGCCCTTCAGCGCAAGTCGCTCGGCGACTGCGGTCGTGACGAAGACCAGGCCGGGCGCGGCGGGGTCGACGCGCAGGGTGACGGGCTTGCCGTCGATCGTTGCGGCGATCATCCCGCCGACCGGCACGTCGCGGATGGCCGTGACCGTGTCGCCGGCTAGCGCGACGCTGCTCACGACCACCGATGCCGCCACAGCGGTTCTAAGGATATTGGCGATCATCGTGAGGTCTCCGGCGTCAGGCGCCGCGATCTTGCCGCGTCATATCGTATTCGCAACGCATTCATGATCGGTAATGATTGGATAACCAATGCAGGCTCGCCCCTCGACGGGCGACTGCGCGACGCCTAGATCGCATGGCAATGGCACTCGACCCCCTTCCCGATCTCCAGCGCATCTTCGGCTTTCCTGATTTTCGTGGCGTGCAGCGCGATGTCGTCGACCGGGTGCTCGCGGGGCAGCGGACGCTGGCGGTCATGCCGACGGGGGCGGGGAAGTCGCTCTGCTACCAGTTGCCGGCGACAATGCTGGAGGGGACGTGCGTCGTTGTCTCTCCGCTGATTGCGCTGATGCATGACCAGTTGCGCGCGGCCACTGCCGTTGGGATCAAGGCGGCGACTTTGACGAGCGTCGATACCAATCGCGAGGAGACGATCGCGCGGTTCCGGGCGGGCGATCTCGACCTGCTGTACGTCGCGCCGGAGCGGGCTTCGAACGAGAGTTTCCGGAACCTGCTGAGCCAAGCCAAGCTCAGCCTCTTTGCGATCGACGAGGCGCATTGCGTCAGTGAGTGGGGGCATGATTTCCGGCCGGATTATCGGTTGCTGTGGCCTTTGCTCGACAGTTTTCCGGACGTGCCTCGGCTGGCGCTGACCGCGACCGCCGACGCCCATACCCGCGCCGATATTCTCGAGCAGCTGGGAATCTCGCAGGAGGGCCTGATCGTGTCGGGGTTCGACCGGCCGAACATCCGCTATGCGATTTCGGGGCGCGACAACGTCAACCGGCAGATCGCGGATATCCTGGAGAAGATCCCGGGGCCGGGGATCGTATACGCGCAGACGCGGGCCGCGACCGAGAAGCTGGCGGAGGCGCTCGGGCGGAGCGGGCGGCCGACGCGGGCGTATCATGCGGGGCTCGATCCGCAGGTGCGCGCGAAGAACCAGGCGGATTTCGTTGCGAGCGAGGACATGGTGATCTGCGCTACGGTCGCGTTCGGGATGGGGATCGACAAGCCCGACGTGCGTTTCGTGGCGCATGCCGGGCTGCCGAAGTCGATCGAGGCCTATTATCAGGAGACCGGTCGCGCGGGGCGTGACGGCGACCCGGCGATCGCGCATCTGTTCTGGGGCGCGGAGGATTTCGCGCGCGCGCGGCAGCGGATCGGCGAGGTCGAGCCCGAGCGGCAGGCGGGCGAGCGGCAGCGGCTGACCGCGATGGGTGGGCTGGTCGAGACGGCCGGGTGCCGGCGGCGGATCCTGCTCAAGCATTTCGGCGAGGAGCGGCTTGAGGATTGCGGCAACTGCGACAATTGTCTCGGTAATGTCGATGCGGTGGATGCGACGGAGACGGCGCGGAAGTTCCTGTCGGCGGTGTTTCGGACCGGGCAGATGTACGGGGTCGGGTATATCGAGGGCATACTGACGGGGGTGTCCAGCGAGCGCAGCCTGATGAACGGGCATGAGGCGCTGTCGGTGTACGGGATCGTCGAGGGCGACGAGGTCGCGCTGCTGAAGCCTGTGTCGCGCGCGTTGATGCTGAAGGATGCGCTCAGGACCAATCCTCATGGCGGCCTCGAGTTCGGGCCGGCGGCGAAGGCTATCCTCAAGGGCGAGGCGGCGGTGTCGATCGTCGTGCCGCCGAAGCGCGAGCGGCGGCGCAAGGGGGCGGTTGGCGCTGTGCCGAACCCGGTCGACGATCCGCTGTTCGAAGCCTTGCGCGTGCGGCGGCGCGATCTGGCGAAGGAAGCGGGCGTTCCGCCGTATGTGATCTTCCACGATTCGGTGTTGCGTGACATTGCGCGGCAGCGGCCGGCGTCGCGTGCCGAGTTGAGCCTGTTATCAGGCATTGGCGCGCGCAAGCTCGACGCCTATGGGGATGCCTTCCTCCAGGTCATCCGCGAGTCCGCATGATACGGCAAATAAACGAAAGTATTTCGGTCGCGCCACAGATCGCGGTCGAGCAAGTCGCGGAAATCGCTGCGGCGGGGTTCAAGACGATCGTCAACAACCGACCCGACGACGAGGATGCGGGGCAGCCTTCAGGTGATGCGATCCGCGCCGCGGCGGAAACGGCCGGGCTGAAATACGTCTCGATTCCGGTGACGCATGCGGGGTTCTCGCATCCACAGATCGACGCGATGACGGAGGCGCTGACGGATTCGGACGGGCCCGTGCTGGCCTATTGCCGATCGGGGACGCGGAGCTGCAATTTGTGGGCGTTGGCGGCGGCGAAGGCGGGGCGGAACCCGAACCTGCTGCTCGCGCAGGCCGAGGACGCCGGATATGACCTGCGCGGAATCCGACCGATGCTGGACGCGCTCGCAGGGCCGCGATGACGCCTGCGATCGTCGGCGGCATCGTGGCCGCCGTTGTGCTGCTGCTCGCCGGCCTGGCCTGGGTGGTCGTGCGGATGCGGCGGGTCGTGAAGATCGAGACACCGGAAGAGGCGGCGGACGCGGCGCAGGCGCAGCTTCGCGGGTTTGCGGTGGCTGGCGCCGTGGTTGGAGCGGACGGGCAGGGCGCGTTGGCGATCGCGGATGACGGGCGTGTCGCTGCGGTGAAGCGGATCGGCAAGACCTTGACGGTGCGCGAGGTATCGTGGCGGACGGTGCGCGCGACGCACGAGGGAATATTGGTCGAGACCGGGGACAAGGCGCTGGGCGCGGTGATGCTCGCGCAGGTCGACGTCCTCGATATCCGCCGGTTGGCGCCGAAGAGCGTGCGGGTCTAGCGAGCCCGACGCGCCGCGGTCATTCTGCGGCAGCGGTCCTGACGCTTGCGGAACGTTTCGCGTTTCGACGCGTCGCCGCAGTAGATGAGAAGATGGGTCGCCAAGCGCTGGGTGAAAGTCACCGGCATCGTCGTCGTGGCCGTGATGGCCACGGTCATAATCGGGCTCGCCGTGTTCCCTTGGGGATCGCTGAAAGGCGTGATCGAGCGACAGCTGACCGCGCGCTTCGGGCGGCCGGTAACGATCGGCGGGATCGAGCGCGTCGACGGGTTCGGTTTCTCGCCGACGATCCGCATCACGCAGGTCCGTATTCCGCAGGCGGCGTGGGCTGGGAGCGGCGACTTCGTGCGGTTGCGCGAGGCGGAGGCGACCTTCTCCGCGCTGTCGCTGTTGAAGGGCGGGTTCGGGCCGCGCGACGTGAAGGCGTCCGGGCTGTACCTGGCGCTGGTCCGTGACAAGCAGGGGCGGACCAACTGGGATCGGCCGGGCAAGGCCAAGAGCGGCGGCAGTTCGAACGACCTGCAGGGGCTGGTCATTCGCGACAGCGTGATCTCGTACCGCGATGCCAAGCAGGGGCGGCAGGTCACCGCGCAATTCTCGTCCGATCCGGTTACGGGCATCCGTGCGAACGGCACCGGCACCGTGCGTGGCGCGGCGGTGCGAATTGCTGTCTCGGGGCCGTCGATCGAGCGATCGCAGGGCAAGCCGTGGCCGTTCACCGCGTCGATCGACGGGGACAGGCTGTCGATCTCGGCAAAGGGCGTGATGGACCGGCCGCTCGATACCGATGCGATGACGCTCGACGTGACGGCGCGCGCGACCGACCTGAAGCTGATCGACGCGGTGATCGAGGCGGGGCTGTTCCGGACGCAGCCGGTGTCGTTCAGCGCGCACGTTCGCCACGATTCGCCGAAATGGACCATCACGCAGCTGAAGGGCGTGGTCGGGCGGTCCGATTTCGCGGGGCATGTCACGGTCGACAAGCGCGATGGCCGCAGCAAGGTGAACGGCGATATCGTGTCGCGCCAGTTCGACTTCGCGGACCTGTCGTCGGACGAGGCGCAGGCCAAGGGCGCGGCGCTGGAGCGGGCGATCGGGCCGAGGCTGGTGCCGAATACGCGGATCGACATCGGCAAGATCGACAGCACCGATGCCGAGTTCGGGTTCCGCATCCAGCATATCGTCGCCGCCAAGGGGACGTCGCCGATCGTGTCCGCCAAGGGGACGATCGCGATCGATCACCAGTTGCTGACGCTGGACCGGCTGGTCGCGAGGTTGCCGCAGGGGACCGTCACCGGCAAGGTCACGGTCGACCAGCGAGGCGATCGCAAGACGCCGACCGTCGCGATCGACCTGCGGTTGCGGGGTAGCAGCGTGCAGGCGCTGGCAGGCGGGCGCGGCGACTTCAGCGGCAATGTGAGCGCGCGGGTAAGACTGAAGGGGCCGGGGGAGACTATCCGGGCCGCAGTCGGGAACGCCGATGGCAGCATCGGGTTCGTCGCGCGGGACGGGCAATTGCCGCAGGGGATCGCCGCGGCGCTGGGGTTCGATGCGGCGCGCGCGTTGCTGGCGAAAGATGGCGAGCGCGCGGGGCTGCGCTGTGTGGTGGTGAAACTCGCCGTGACGCAGGGGCGAGGGCGCGTCGATCCGATGATCGTCGATACCACCGCCAGCCAGCTGCACGGGCAGGGGAGCGTGGTGTTTCCCGCCGAAGCGGTCGACATCCGGCTGAGTGGCGCGCCTAAACAGCATGCGCTGCTGCAGTTGCCGGGATCGGCGTACATGACCGGGACGATCCAGCAGCCGCACGTGACGATCCCGCCGGAGGTGAAATCGGTGGGGAATATCTTCAAGGCGATCGGGCGTGCGATCACCGGCAAGCAGGGTCCGACGGCTAGCGATGCGGACTGTTCGGGGTTGGCGGCGCGGGTGCTGCGATAGGCCGAGACGTTAGACTAGGGCGTCGGCGGATATGAAAAACCCCGCCCCGCTGGGTGCGGGACGGGGTCGGACTTCAGCGATATCCGGGGGATATCAACGATAGAAGATGTGGTTGCCGATCGAGGCGACCTTGATCGCGCGGACGCTGGGGCGGCGATCGGGGGTGTTGAAGTAGAGCGCCTTGTCGGCGGGGCTGTTCCACGCATCTGCGAGCGCGACCTTGGCGACTGCGATCGCAGTGCGGTAGGCGGTGCCGGCGTTGATGTTGGGGATCTGGCCACCGCGAACGAAGCTGAACTGGCCACGCTGCTTGACGACGGCGCAGACGTTGGCGGGGAAACGACCCGACTTGGCGCGATTGATGATGACTTCGGCGACGGCGAGCTGACCGGTCAGCGGCTCACCCTTGGATTCGAAGTAGATCGCACCGGCAAGGCACTGGAGCGCTTCGTCGGCGGCGGCGCTATCCTGCGCGGCAACGGCCTGAGCGAGCGTGTCGAATTCTTCGGCTTCTGCGACGGCAGGGCTGACTGAGGTGTTCTCGGCGTTCGTCTCGACAGGTGCGACGGAGGTGGCAACTGGAGCGATCTGCGGAACATTCTGCGGCGAGAGCGCGTTTAGATTGGCGAGAGCAGTGAGATTGGTGGTCGAGCGATCGATACCGGTTGCCTGACCGGGAGCGCTGTTGCCGAGCAGGCCGGCGAGAGAGAAGGTCATGACCGCGATCGTCGCAGCCCGCTGAAGAATCGTCATTCAAACTTATTCAGATGCGGTTGGACCGCGGAAGCAATCGTACGAGCCGATCGTCCAGGCATCCCCCCGACTGCGTAACTGATCCGGATCGCACCCGTCCCAGCACAACGCCAATCAATGTTGCAATTCCCCTCTATTGGGGGGGCTTTCGAGTCAATCGTCGAGGATCGTTTCAGCGGCGAACCGTTCCGCCGCTGCGATGTCCACCTCGATTACCCAAAGATCCGGGTCGCTTGCGCGGCGGCGACGCCAATATCCGTCGAGGTCTCCGGGCGGGGTGGAGTCGATCAGCGCGGTCCGTCCATCGGGTCCGATGCCGCGTTCCAGCAGGCGGGGAGGGGCGCCCTTGTCGACCGCGATGACCAGGATCGCGCCGCCTTGCGGGTCGCCCTTCGCCATTACCGCGCCGAAGCCGCCGGCGTCGTTGACGCGCCGCAGTAGGGCGCTGACGAGTACGTCGCTGGGGAGACGACCGCTCATGCTGCGCTGCGGTATCCGGGAAGGCCAGCGAGCGCGATCCGCGAGCGCATGAAGGTACCGGTGCCGCGGGCCGCTTCTTCGCCGTCCGCATCGATCAGCCGCGCGTCCGCGACGAACACGCGTCGCTTCCCGCTGATCCAGCGTCCTTCGGCGATTACCGGGCCGATTTTCAGCGGGCGCGTGAGGAGCAGGTTGAATGCGGTGGTGAGCAGGAAGCGATCGGTGACCAGGCTGTTGCAGGCGTAGAAGGCTGCGTCGTCGAGCATCTTGAAATAACTCGTGCCGTGCGCGGCGCCGCCGGCGTGGTAGTGGCGCTCGTCGATCGTGAAATGGATGCGCGCGACGCCGGCTTCGGGGATTTCCAACGAGGAGTCGAAGAACCGGTTGATCGGGGCCTGCGCGTAGAGGGACTCCAGCGCGCGGAAATGCGCGTCTGCGCCTGCTGTGTTTGGGGCCGAACTGGGGGCCGACTCAGGCTGCATCGCGGACCTCGTCGGCGGTGAACAGCGCATAGACCGCATCGGGCGAACCGCCGCCGCGCAGCTTCTCGAGGAACGCCTTGTCGCGCAGCCGGCGCGAGACGCGGGCGAGCGCCTTCAGGTGGACCGCGCCGGCGTCGGTGGGGGAGAGCAGCATGAAGACGAGATCGACGGGGAGATCGTCGACCGCCTGGAAGTCGACAGGCTCTGCCAGCCGCGCGAACACGCCGGTTACCTGCGCGAGCCCTTCGAGCTTGGCGTGCGGAATCGCGACGCCGCCGCCGAACCCTGTCGAGCCGAGTTTCTCGCGCGCCGCCAGCCGGTCGGCGATCATCTTGGGGTCTGCATCGAGTATCTCAGACGCAACCGTGGCGAGATGCTGGAACACTGCCTTCTTGTTTTTGGCGATCACGCCCGTCTGCACTGCGTCGGGACGCAGCATGTCACTAAAATCGGTCATTGTGTTCAATGTCTCAAGCGCCCCCGCGCGCGTCCGCCTTAGCGGGTTGCGCGGGGGCGTAAAGGCGCGGCCTTGAGACCCGCGCTTTTATGGACCCTTCTTTACTGGGCCGGAGTGGCCGCTGCTCGCTGTGGCTCGACCCAACCGATCGTGCCATCGCCGCGACGATAGACCATGTTGTGCGCGCCGGTGCCCGCATTCATGAACAGCAGCGCGGCGGTGTTGCGCAGATCGAGCATCATCACCGCGTCGGACACGCTGGCCTCCGGGATATCCACGCGCGTTTCGGCGATGATCAGCGGTGCATCCGCGACATCGTCTTCCTCGATGCTTTCTTGGAACAGCGTGTAGCCGGCATTGTCGTAGCCGTTGCTCTCGGCGATCGCGACCGCTTCGCCGGCGTGGCGATCCTTCAGGCGGCGCATGTAGCGGCGGAGCTGAGTCTCGATCTTGGCGGCGGCGGCATCGAACGCGGCGCGCGCGTCATAGGCGTCGCCGTGCCCCTTGATCACGAGGCCCTTCATCACGTGCGAAACGATGTCGCATTTGAAGCCGGCGTCGTGCGGGCCCTTGCCGAACGTGACCTCCGCCGAGATGGCGCGCGAGAAATACTTGTCGGCGATACCCTGGAGTCGGTCTTCCACGTGGCTGTTGAGTGCTTCGCCAGTGTCAACCTGATGACCAGAAATCCGGATATCCATTGTCGTCTCCTTGTCGGCGTTACAGTCTTCGGGCGGTCCTATTGGCTCCACCCTGCCAGCGTCATCCGGACGCCACGGCCCCCCAGATCGGATCCTTGATCCCCTTCATAAACGCAGCATGGGCCGCCAGGTCTCCCTCGCTGACCGCGAAAACGCGGGCAGGGCGAACGACCCGAGGCGCCTGTGCGACGATCGGAGTCGACGCGGTGCTACCGATATCGCCGAGCAGGCCGAGACCGATCTGACGACCACCCATCAGCTCGACATAGACCTGCGCGAGCAACTGCGCGTCGAGCAGCGCGCCGTGCAGGACGCGGTGGCTGCGATCGATTCCGAAGCGCGAGCAGAGTGCGTCGAGCGAATGCTTGGCGCCGGGGTGACGGCTGCGCGCGATCTGCAGCGTATCGACCATCCGCTTCATGTGGACGATCTGGCGGCCGCACTTGGTGAGCTCGCCGTTGAGGAACGAGAAGTCGAAGCCGGCATTGTGCGCGATCATCGGCGCGTCGCCGACGAATTCGAGCAGGTCCTCGACCGCGTCGGCGAACTTCGGCTTGTCGGAGAGGAACTGCGCGCTCAGCCCGTGGACGTTGAATGCCTCGACCGGCATGTCGCGTTCGGGGTGGTAGTAAGCGTGGAAGGTGCGGCCGGTCTCGACCCGGTTGAGCATCTCGACGCAGCCGATTTCGACCATGCGGTCGCCGCCGGAAAAACTAAGGCCGGTGGTTTCTGTGTCGAAGACGATCTCACGCATCCCGATGGTATCGGCTCAGATTTCCAAGGATGCAAGCACCGCCCGGACTTGCGAGCGTGTTGCGTCGAAGCTCGTGTCGGTGTGGATGACGTGATCCGCGCGGGCGCGTTTTTCCGCGTCGGGGGTCTGGCGGGCAAGGATCGCGGCGAACTTCTCCGCGGTCATGCCGGGGCGGGCGAGAACGCGGGCGCGCTGAACGTCGGGGGCGGCGGAGACGACGACGATCACGTCGACGTTGCGGTCGCCGCCGGTCTCGATCAGCAGGGGGACGTCGAAGACGACTCGCTTTCCCGTGTGCTTGGCGAGGAAGGCGGCGCGTTCTTCACCGACGGCGGGGTGGACGATCGCTTCGAGCCGCTTGATCGCGGCGTCATCGCCGAACACCGCCGCGCCGAGTTTCGCTCGGTCGACTGCGCCGTCGGCGGTGGTGCCGGGGAAGGCGGCTTCGATCGCGGGAACGAGTCGCCCGCCGATGCCTTGCAAACGGTGGACGGTCGCGTCGGCGTCGAACACGGGGACGGCCTCGTCCGCGAACATCGCGGCGACGGCGGATTTGCCCATGCCGATCGAGCCGGTGAGGCCGATGATCATTTCGCCAGCAACGCGCGGAGTTCGTCGTCGCGATCGCGCGGTGGTTCCACGTGGAACAATATCTCGAACGCGACGGCGGCTTGGCCGATCAACATCTCCAGGCCATCGACGGTCTCGAGATCGCGCGCGCGTGCCGCTTTCAGCAGGCCGGTTTCGAGCGGGGAGTAGACGATGTCGTAGACCAACGAGTCCGGTTCGAGAGCGCCGAGATCGATGTCGAGCGGAGGCTGACCGACCATGCCAAGCACGCTGGCGTTGACGAGCAGTCGCGAGGGCGGGGCGGCGGGGCCGATCGGGAGCGCCTGACCCTTGAGGCCGAACGTCGACAGCAGCGCTGCGCCCTTGAGCGGATTGCGGTTGAGTATCGTGACGGGGCCGACACCCATCCGCGACAGTGCGAACAGGATCGCGCGGGCGGCACCGCCGGCGCCGATCACCGTGACGGGCTGGCCGGCGATATCGAGGTCGTCGATTGGTGCCCAGAAACCGGCGGCGTCGGTGTTGGTGCCGATGCAGTCGCCCGCTTGGTTGCGGAACACGGTGTTGATCGCGCCGATCGTCCCGCGCACGTTGCCGGGGTCGGAGACGTGGTCGAGCGCGGCGAGCTTGTGCGGCATCGTGATGTTGCACCCGCGCCAAGCTGGGTCGGCCTTGCGTTCGGCGAAGTAGGCGGGGAGGTCTTCGGCGGTGACGAGCTTGTGGCGGTATTCCGCGTCGATCCCGAGCGCGTCTAGCCAGAAGCCGTGGATCAGCGGCGATTTCGACTGAGCGATCGGATCGCCGATCACTTCTGCATAGGGACGGGTCATTCGAGGCTCCGTGTTTCCCCGCGGAGGCGGGGATCCAGTCTGGGCACCCGCCTTCGCTGGTGAACAAGATTTAGTCTAGCTCGGGCGGATTGCCATGTGCAGCTCCTACTCAATCCTCCCCCGCAAGGGGGAGGTGGCGCCGAAGGTGACGGTGGGGGAGGACACGGCACAAACGTGTCGCATGCCGCCCCCTCCGTCTGGCAAGCGCCAGCCACCTCCCCCTGGCGGGGGAGGATCGGAAGTTTCGGGTTACGCCGGCAGCTCGCCACGCACGCGGAGGAAGTCGAGGACGTTGAGCAGCGGCATGCCGAGTACCGTGAACTGGCTGCCCTCGATCCTGGCGAACAGCTGCGCGCCGGGGCCTTCGATGCGGTAGCAGCCGACGCAGCCCGCGATCGCAGGCCATTCCGCATCGAGGTACGTCTCGATGAACGCATCGGACAGCGAGCGGACGTGCATCTTGGCGCGCTCGACGTGGCGCCAGATCGCCTGGCCGTTCTCGGCGACGACCGCGGCGCTCCAGAGGTCGTGACGCTTGCCGGACATCAGCCGCAGGTGTGCCGCCGCGTCGGCGAGGTCCACGGGCTTGTCGAGAATACTGCCGTCTTCCAGTGCTACCAGCGAGTCGCTCCCGAGGACGAGATAGCCGGGCATTCTCGCGGACACCTTGAGCGCCTTCAGTTCGGCCAGCGCATCCGCAAGATCGCGCGGGGACAGGTCGCGCAGCGCGGCCTTCGCCGCACCCTCATCGACGCCGGCGAAGGTCGCCTCGAACGGTACGCCCGCAGCGGTCAGCATCGCGCGACGCGAGGCGCTTTGCGAGGCGAGGATCAGGCTCATGACTCGACCTTCGGAGCGGCGTCGGCGCGGCGCTGATTGCACAAGGCGATGATTGCCGCCGCGGTTTCCTCGATCGAGCGGCGCGTGACGTCGATCACCGGCCAGCCATTGTCGGCGAACATGCGGCGCGCGAAGGCGAGCTCGCGCATCACCGCTTCCTCCTCGACATAGGACGTGTCGGGCTGCTGGTTGAGCGACAGCAGGCGGTTGCGACGGACCTGAATCAGGCGGTCGGCGCTGGTCGTGAGGCCGACGATCAGCGGGTTGGTAAGCTTGTAGAGGTTCAGCGGTGGTGGGCTTTCCACGACGATCGGGATGTTGGCGGTCTTGTAGCCACGATTGGCGAGGTAGATCGAGGTCGGCGTCTTCGACGAACGCGATACGCCCGCCAGGACGATATCGGCCTCCTCCCATTCTTCCGAGGCGATCCCGTCGTCATGGGCGATCGTCCACTGGATCGCGTCGACGCGCGCGAAATAGGCCGCATCTAGGACGTGCTGGCGGCCAGGTCGCGCCTTTGCCTGCTGCCCGAGCAACCCCGATAGCGCGTCGTTCACGGGGTCGAGCGGGGCCACGGCGGGCAGCCCTAGCGCCAGGCACCTCTGCTCGAGAATTCGCCGGGTCGCGGGGTTCACCAGCGTGAACACCACCAGCCCCGGGTTCTGCGCGATCTCCTGGAGGATGCGCTCGAGATGCGCCTCGGTCCGCACCATCGGCCAGAAATGGCGGACCGTCTCGACGTCGTCATATTGCGCCAGCGCCGCCTTGGCGATGTTCTCCAGCGTTTCTCCAGTCGAGTCCGACAACAGATGAAGGTGGAGCCGGATCATTGGCATTCTGTCCCCATAGGTGGGGTCCCTGGGCGTGGATCTGTGGATAACATGGGGAGAAGGGCTAGCGTAACTCATCCCCCTCGCCAAGCGACCGGTGTGCCGTGGATAACACCCATTCTATCCACATGCCCGCGCACAGGGGCCGATTTTATCCACAGGCTGTGGGTAATGGGGAGCCTTGAATCGAATCAGCGCGTTTGTGGGCGTGCCGAGGGGTCAAGCTGTTGGCATTTCCGGGATCACCGCATAAGTCCCGGGTTCAACCGCCCAACCACTGCAACAACCTATTTCTAGAATCTTCTTATAGTAGAAGAAGGGTGCTCCGCTGACCGATCCGACCCCCAATATGCCTGCCTTCAAGCCGCTCCTGGCGACCCTTCGCGGAGAGCGTCAGGCCGTGCCGCCGCTGTGGCTCATGCGGCAGGCGGGGCGGTACCTTCCCGAGTATCGCGAACTCCGCGCGGAGAAGGGCGGGTTCCTCGCGCTCGCGACCGATCCCGACGCCGCGGCCGAAGTGACGCTGCAGCCGATCCGCCGGTTCGGGTTCGATGGATCGATCCTGTTCTCGGACATCCTGATGATCCCGTGGGCGCTCGGGCAGGATCTGAGCTTCGGGGTCGGCGAGGGGCCACGGCTCGAGCCGGCGCTGGTCGACCATGCGCTCGATCGGTTGCAGCCGGTGATGGGGCGGCTGGAGCCGGTCTACGGCACCGTCGCGAAGGTCGCCGCTGCCTTGCCGCCCGAGACGACGTTTCTGGGCTTTGCGGGGTCTCCCTGGACGGTCGCGACGTATATGGTGGCGGGGAAGGGCTCGAAGGATCAGTCCGAGACGCGGCGCTTCGCGTATCGCGACCCTGAGGCGTTCGGTGCGATCATCGATGCGATCGCCGACAACACCGTCGAGTATCTCGCGCGGCAGGTCGAGGCGGGCGTCGACGTGGTGCAGCTGTTCGACAGCTGGTCGGGTTCGCTATCGCCTGCGCAGTTCGAGCGCTGGGTGATCGCCCCGACCGCGTCGATCGTCGAGCGCTTGCACGCGCGCTGCCCCGGTGTGCCGATTATCGGCTTTCCGAAGGGGGCGGGGGGCAAGCTGCCGGCGTATGCGCGCGAGACGGGCGTCGATGCGATCGGGCTGGACGAGACGGTCGATCCGGTCTGGGCGCATGCGTCGTTGCCGGCGGACATGCCTGTTCAGGGTAATCTCGACCCGCTGGCGTTGATCGCTGGCGGGGCGGATCTCGATGCGGCGATCGACCGGATACTCGCGGCGTTCGTCGAGCGCCCGCACGTCTTCAACCTCGGCCACGGCATCCTGCCCGACACGCCCATCGCGCATGTCGAGCAGCTGATCGCCCGCGTAAGGAGCACGACATGAGCGGATTTCTCGGCGCTGCGTATGACTGGGTGAAGGCGGCGCATCTGATCTTCGTGATCTTCTGGATGGCGGGGCTGTTCATGCTGCCGCGCTATCTCGTCTATCATCAGGAGGCGCTGGCGGCCGGCAACACGACCGAGGCGGCGAACTGGGTCGAGCGCGAGGGCAAGATCCGCCACATCATCCTGACGCCGGCGATGATCGTCGTCTGGGTACTGGGGATCGCGCTGGCGCTGAACCTCGGGCTGGCGGACGGCGCGCCGGGGCTGGGGTGGCTGCACCTGAAGCTGGTGCTGGTGTTCCTGCTGACGGGCTATCACGGCTGGGCGGTCGGCTATGCGAAGAAGCTTGCCGCGGGGAAGCCGACGCTGGCGGGGAAGCAGTTGCGGATGCTGAACGAGGTGCCTGCGCTGGCGGTGACGCTGATCGTCGTGCTGGTGATCGTTAAGCCGTTCTGATCTTCCCCCCTCCCTGGAAGGGAGGGGCCGGGGGTGGGTCGGCCAGTTTGAGCTAGAACGCGTCCTTCATGCGGAAGCAAACCCACCCCCAACCCCTCCCTTCCAGGGAGGGGGGTAAAGGCCCGCTTGACTAACCCGCCCCCCAATTCTAACCCCTTCTCCCGACACGGCCTCCTGGCGTCCTGCCCGGTCGTGTCTTGCCAGACTCGTCTCGCCCAGTTCCGCTTCCCAAGCGCACCGCCGACCGAGCGTTCTCCCGTTGATTGCTATCCGGAAATCCCCATGCATCTCAAAGACCTGAAGAAAAAGAAACCCGCCGAGCTGGTCCAGCTGGCCGAGGAACTGGGGGTCGAGAGTGCCTCGACGCTGCGCAAGCAGGACCTGCTGTTCGCGATCCTGAAGGTCCAGGCGGACAATGGCGACCAGATCATGGGGCTCGGCACGATCGAAGTGCTGCCCGACGGCTTCGGCTTCCTGCGCTCGCCGGAATCGAACTACCTCGCTGGTCCCGACGACATCTACATCTCGCCGAACCAGGTGCGGAAGTTCGGCCTGCGCACCGGTGACACGGTCGAGGGCGAGATCCGCGGGCCGAAGGATGGCGAACGCTATTTCTCGCTGGTGAAGCTCACGGCCGTTAATTTCGATGACCCCGACGTCGTCCGCCACCGCGTCAATTTCGACAACCTCACGCCGCTCTACCCCGAGAGCAAGCTGACGCTCGATCCCGCCGACCCGACCGTCAAGGACAAGTCGGCGCGCGTGATCGACATCGTCTCGCCGCAGGGCAAGGGCCAGCGCACGCTGATCGTCGCCCCGCCACGCGTCGGCAAGACGGTCATGTTGCAGAACATGGCCAAGGCGATCACCGACAACCACCCCGAGGTGTTCCTGATCGTCCTGCTGATCGACGAGCGCCCCGAGGAAGTCACCGACATGCAGCGCAGCGTGAAGGGCGAGGTGGTCAGCTCGACCTTCGACGAACCCGCGCAGCGCCACGTCCAGGTCGCTGAAATGGTGATCGAAAAGGCCAAGCGCCTGGTCGAGCACAAGAAGGACGTAGTGATCCTGCTCGACTCGATCACGCGTCTGGGTCGTGCCTACAACACCGTCGTGCCGTCGTCGGGCAAGGTCCTGACGGGTGGTGTCGACGCGAACGCGCTGCAGCGCCCGAAGCGCTTCTTTGGTGCTGCGCGCAACATCGAGGAGGGCGGTTCGCTCTCGATCATCGCGACCGCGCTGATCGATACGGGCAGCCGCATGGACGAGGTGATTTTCGAGGAGTTCAAGGGCACCGGCAACTCGGAAATCGTGCTGGATCGCAAGGTCGCGGACAAGCGGATCTTCCCGGCGCTTGACGTCGGCAAGTCGGGCACGCGCAAGGAAGAGCTGCTGGTCGACAAGGCCAAGCTCAGCAAGATGTGGGTCCTGCGCCGTATCCTGATGCAGATGGGCACGATCGACGCGATGGAGTTCCTGCTCGACAAGATGAAGGATTCGAAGACCAACGAGAATTTCTTCGACAGCATGAATCAATAACCGAGTGCGGCCTGCTGCAAGCTGCAGCGGGACTCGCACCGGTTCGGCCGGCGGGGCGTAAGCTCCGACCGACGACATGGGCTTTGCCCATGTCCGGCCAAGCAAACCAAAGCGGCACGCGAGAGCATGGCTTTCGCGTGCCGCTTTGCTATTAATCAATATGAAAACCGCCACGCCGCCCGCGGCGTGGCCCGTCACCGGGAGCTGACATCTTGAGTATCATCGCCATGCTGGCCGCCGCCGCATCGGGAGTAGCCGGACCCGGCTCGCCGCTGGAAATCTGGCAGCATATCGTCGCCGACTTCTCCAACCTCGGCGACCCTAAGGCACTCGCCGCGTTCGGATCGGTCCTGATGATCGACCTCGTCCTCGCGGGCGACAACGCGATCGTCGTCGGCGCACTCGCCGCTGGCCTCCCTGCCGACCAGCGCAAGAAGGTCATCCTGATCGGCATCGGCGCGGCGCTCGTCCTGCGCATCTTCTTCGCGTTGATCGTGACGTGGCTCATGGGCATCGTCGGGCTGATTTTCGCGGGCGGCCTGTTGCTGCTCTGGGTGAGCTGGAAGTTCTGGCGCGAAATTCGCGAGGGCGCGGAGAATGCCGGCTCCGAGGAAATCGAGGGCGACGAGCGTTCGGGTATCCGCTCCTCGAAGGGCTTTGCGAGCGCGGCCTGGGCCGTCGCCGTCGCCGACGTCTCGATGAGCCTCGACAACGTCCTGGCGGTCGCGGGCGCGGCGCGCGAGCATCCCGGCATTCTGGTCATCGGCCTGCTGCTGTCGGTCGCGATGATGGGTCTGGCGGCGAACTACATCGCGCGCGTCATCAACAAGTATCGCTGGATCGCGTATATCGGCCTCGCAGTGATCCTCGTGGTCGCGTTGAAGATGATCTACGAGGGCTGGGTCGGCACTGGCGAGACGCTCGGGATCATCTCGCTGCTGCGCTGATCGCAGTGCGGTTGGGATAAGAAAAAGGCCTCGCCGGGATCGTCCGGCGAGGCCTTTTTTCATGTCTGTCGTCAGCACCCCGTCACCCCGAAACAGGGGGACGGGGAGGGCGTGGTTAGCCTAAATTCTCCGCGAAGAACTTTGCCGTTCGCTCGTCCGCCAGCTTGGCCGACGCATCCGAGCGGCGCTCGCCGAACTCGGTCGCGAAGCCGTGGTCCTCGCCTGCGTAATCGTAGATCGTCACCTTGGGGTGATCGTCGAGACCCGCGTGCATCGCCGCCTGCGCGTCCTTGTCGACGAAGTGATCCTCCTCCGGCACGTGCAGCAGCACCGGGTGTGCGATCGCGTGCTTTTCGCCGAGCAGGCCGTCGATCCCGACGCCGTAATAGCCGACGCTCGCATCTACGTCGGTCCGTGCCGCGGTCATGAACGCCAGGCGCCCGCCGAGGCAGTAGCCGACCACGCCGACCTTGGCGTTCCCAGAATCATTGGCACCGAGTTCGCTGCGGACGGCGCGGATGCTCGCCTCGATATCGGCGATACCCTTGTCCTGGTCGAACTGGCCCATCAGTTCGAGCGCACGATCGAACTCGGGCTTGATGTCCGGATCGAGTTCGATGCCAGGCTCGAGCCGCCAGAACAGGTCGGGGGCGATCGCGAGATAGCCGGCCTCGGCGAGCGTATCGCACTTGCGGCGAATGCCGGCGTTCACGCCGAAGATCTCCTGGATCACGACGATCGCCGCTTTCGGCGTGCCTGCCGGAGTCGCGCGATACGCGGTGAATTCGCCATCGCCCGCGAGTGCGGCGATCTTGGTAGTGTTCGTCATAACAGTCCTCCTGGCGGCCGCTCATGGTCGAGCAGCCGGGATTTGGTGATCGGGCCTTCCCCCGCGGAGTACGCACCAAGCGCTCCGCAGGCTCCAAGGATTCGGTGGCAGGGGACGATGATCGGAAAAGGATTGCGTGCGCACGCCTGGCCGATCGCGCGCGGGCTTGAGCCGATCGCCTTGGCAAGCGCGCCGTAGCTGGCCGTGGTGCCGTAGGCGATGTCAACGATCGCCTGGCGAAGGTCGGCACCGCGCGGGGTAGGGGAGAGCGCGAGGGGCAGATCGAACACGGTCAGCCGTCCGGCGAAATACGCGTCGATCTGGCGGAGTGCTTCCAGGATCGCGGGGGCGTCGCTGGTCGAACCATCCTCCACGCCGATATCGATCGCGTCGATCCGGTCCCCGGCGCCGGTCACGCGGACCAGACCGATAGGCGTTGCGATCGAGGCGGCATCGCGCGCATACATTCCCCCGCTATGCAGCGCCGCGATGGACCGCTCAAGCGTCATCGAGGGTGCGTCACATGAAGATGAATATCGAGATCGAATGCACGCCCGAGGAAGCGCGCCGCGCGGTCGGGCTGCCCGACCTGACGCCGATCCACGACCGCTATATCGCGATGATGATGGAGGCGATCCCGGACGGCCAGATGAAGCCGGAAATGCTCGAGTCGATGATGCGTGGTTGGCAGCCGATGGGCGAGGCGGGGATGGCGATGTGGAAGCGCCTGTTCGACAGCGCGACGAAAAGCGGCTGAGTTTCACGTGAAGACGATTTTCGCGGTATCGAGCGGACGGCCGCCAGCGGCGATCGCCGTTGTTCGGGTGAGCGGGCCTCAGGCGTTTGCCGCGGCCGAGGCGCTCGCGGGACCATTGCCGGTGCCGCGCCATGCCAGCCTCCGGGGACTGCGGGACACCGATGGGGCGTTGCTAGACCGCGCGCTGGTCATCGTGTTTCCGGGACCCGCGACGGCGACCGGCGAAGACCTGGTAGAGTTTCATTGCCACGGTGGTCGCGCAGTGATCGCGGCGGTCGAGCGTGCGTTGTCGGTTATGCCCGGCCTACGTCATGCCGAACCCGGCGAGTTCACGCGTCGTGCGTTGACCAATGGCCGCATCGACCTGACCGAGGCGGAGGGGCTCGCCGACCTTCTCGAAGCCGAGACGGAGAGCCAGCGTGTCGCGGCGATGACGGCGGCGGAGGGGCAGGTGAGCCGGGCCGTCCGCGGCTGGATGGACTCGGTCGCGATGCTGTCTGCGCGGATCGAGGCGATGCTCGACTTCGCCGACGAGGACGACGTCGCGAGCGATACCGCGGCGTTCGACGCGATCGTCTCGGAGATCGATACGCTCGCCGCGCAGATCGAGGCGGTGGTCGACGCCCCGCCGGTCGAGCGGCTCAAGGACGGGCTGCGCGTGGTCATCGGCGGTCCGCCGAATAGCGGCAAGTCGACGTTGCTCAACCTGCTCGGCGAGCGGGACGCGGCGATCGTCTCGCCCATCTCGGGAACGACGCGTGACCGTATCGACGTGCCAGTTACGCGGAACGGTGTCGCCTATGTGCTGACCGACACCGCGGGCTTGATCGACACGCTCGACCCGATCGAGGCGATCGGTGTCACGCGGGCGGAAGGTGCGCTCGCTGCGGCGGACATCGTGATGTGGCTGGCCGATACCGCGCCGCCCCGCGCCGATGCGATCTGGATTCATGCGCGCGCCGATCTGCCGGGACGGGGAGAGTTGCCGTCTGGCCGGACATTGTCGGTCTCGCAAAACGACCTGGGATCGCTCGATTCACTGTGGGATGAACTGCATCGGCGAGCGATTGCGATGCTGCCGCGTGGTGATGAGATCACATTGAGGCAGCATCAGCGTCGGCAGTGTGCTGCGGCGGTCGAGGCTCTTCGGTATCGAAGCTCGGATGCGCTTATCGTCGCGGAACACCTTCGACAGGCTCGCGCGATTCTTGCCGGCGTACTTGGGCTCGATGCGACCGGGGAAATGCTTGATGCGCTGTTCGGACGTTTTTGCATCGGCAAGTGATGTTCCACGTGGAACATCTTTGACGCGTCGGTCGCGGCGTTCTACGGCCGTGACATGTTCGATGTAGTGGTGGTTGGCGGTGGCCATGCCGGAACCGAAGCCGCAGCCGCGGCGGCGCGGAGGGGCGCGCGTACCGCGCTCGTGTCGTTCGACGCTGCGCATATTGGCGCGATGTCGTGCAATCCGGCGATCGGTGGGCTCGGCAAGGGGCACATGGTTCGCGAGGTCGATGCGTTCGACGGGCTGATCGGTCGTGCTGCCGATGCGGCTGCGATCCATTATCGGATGCTCAATCGGAGCAAGGGTTCGGCGGTGCAGGGGCCTCGGATCCAGGCCGATCGGCGTCTCTATTCCGGTGCGATCCAGGCGATGCTTGCGGCCACGGAAGGGCTGTCGATCGTCGAGGGCGAGGTGACGGCGTTGCATTTCGACGGCGATCGCGTGGCGGGTGTCGTGCTGGCGGATGGCGCGATCGTGGCGGCGCGAGCGGTCGTGTTGGCGACCGGCACGTTCCTGGGCGGACGGATCTTCCGGGGTGACGATCGCGAGGAAGGGGGGCGGATTGGCGAGCGGGCGGCCAAGCCACTTGCGGACCAGTTGCGCGCGCGGGACCTGCCGATGGCGCGGCTCAAGACCGGGACACCACCCCGTCTCGATGGTCGCACGATCGACTGGGGCGCACTCGCCGAACAGCCGTCGGACCTCGATCCGTGGACGATGTCGCCAATGACTAGTTCGCGGCCGCTTCCGCAGATCGCGTGCGCCATCACGCGGACGACTGATCGGACTCATGCGATCATCCGCGAGGCGTTCCACCGGTCGCCGCTGTTCACCGGTGCGATCGAGGCGGCGGGGCCGCGTTACTGTCCGTCGATCGAGGACAAGGTGCATCGGTTCGGCGACCGTGACGGGCACCAGGTTTTTCTCGAACCCGAGGGGCTCGACGATGCGACGGTCTATCCCAATGGGCTATCGACGTCGCTGCCGGTCGAGGTCCAGGCGGCGATGTTGGCCAGCATTCCGGGGCTCGAGCGCGTGACGATGACGATGCCGGGTTACGCGGTCGAGTATGATTATATCGATCCGCGAGCGCTTGATACGCGGCTTGCGCTCGGTGCTATCGAGGGCGTGTTCTGCGCGGGGCAGATCAATGGCACGACGGGGTATGAGGAAGCGGCCGGGCAGGGGCTCGTTGCCGGGCTGAATGCCGCGGCGTACGCATGCGACCTAGCGCCGGTGATCCTCGATCGCGCGTCAAGCTATCTTGGGGTGATGATCGACGACCTCACGCTGCAAGGCGTGACCGAGCCGTATCGGATGCTGACGGCGCGGGCGGAGTTCCGGTTGTCGTTGCGCGCGGATAATGCCGAAACGCGGCTGGGTGGGATTGCGGAGGCGGCTGGGTGTCTTGGACCTGAGCGGTTGACGCATCAGCATGCGCTGGCCGAGGATCGTGCTCGTCTCCGCTCGGCACTCGACTGCGAGCGGACGGCAACCGAGGTTGCCGATCAGGGTGTTGCGATCGGTCGGGATGGTGCGCGGCGGACTGCGTTCGACTGGCTTCGGTTCGAGGGGGTAACGCTCGCGCATGTCGCGCCGGACGCGGCGACGGGCATCCCGGCGGCGGTCGTTGACGAAGTGTTAGAGGACGCGCGCTACGCTCCGTATATCGAGCGGCAGGCGCAGGAGGTCGCGCGGTTGCGGGCCGACGAGGCGATCCGTTTGCCGGAGGACCTTGCCTATGACCGCGTGCCTGGGCTGTCGAACGAGATGATCGATCGCCTGAGCGCTGCGCGGCCGACCTCGCTGGCGGCGGCGGCGCGAGTGCGAGGGATCACCCCGGCGGCGTTGTCCGCGGTATTATTGCATACGAAACGAGTGCCAGCATGACCGAAGACGATGCACAGAGCTGGACGATCGAGCGGTTCGGGGCGGCAGCGACCGAGCGCTTGAACGCGTTCGTGGCGATGGTCGTCGAGGAAGCGCCGCATCAGAATCTAATCGCGCCGTCGACGATCCCGACGATCTGGGATCGGCACGTTGTGGATTCGCTCCAGTTGGTTGCGCTTGCGGGGGCGGATACGTCGGCGAAGCGTTGGCTCGATATCGGCACCGGCGGGGGGTTTCCCGGTATGGTCGTCGCGCTGGTTCGCGAGGGGCCGGTCGATCTGGTGGAGCCCCGGCGCCGGCGCGCGGACTTCCTCCAGCTGTGTGTCGCTCGGCTCGGGCTCGGAGAACAGGTCCGCGTTCACGCCTCGAAAGTCGAGAATGCGACTGCTGACGCGTCGATCATTTCCGCTCGGGCGGTCGCGTCGTTGCAAAACCTTTTGCGTGGCGCGGCGCACTGCGCCACAACGGAGACGCGGTGGTTGCTTCCTCGGGGGCGTTTCGACGAGGAGGAGCTGGCCGCGCTCAAGCAGCATTGGCGGTTTATGTTCCACGTGGAACAAAGCGTCACGAACCCGGAGTCGTCGATCGTGGTTCTGGATCGGGTAAGCGCGCGATGATCACCATCGCGGTCGCCAATCAAAAGGGCGGGGTGGGCAAGACCACCAGCGCCATCAACCTCGCGACCGCGCTCGCGGCAACGGGGATGCGCGTGCTGCTGGTCGATCTCGATCCGCAGGGCAACGCGTCGACCGGGCTGGGCATCGGGCATTCGCAGCGTGAGAGGTCGAGCTACGACGTGTTGGTCGGCGAGACGTCGATCGAGGATGCGGTGGTGCATACGCGCGTACCACGGCTCGATATCGTCCCGGCGACGGTAGACCTGTCGGGCGCGGAGATCGAGCTGGTCGATTTCGACGCGCGCACGCACCGGCTCGATCGCGCGGTGAAGGCGGCTCAGGGGCCGTGGGATATCGCGCTGATCGATTGCCCGCCATCGCTGGGGCTGCTGACGATCAATGCGATGGTCGCGGCCGACTCGCTGCTCGTGCCGCTGCAATGCGAGTTTTTCGCGCTTGAGGGGTTGTCGCAGTTGTTGAGTACGGTCGAGCGGATCCGCCAGCGGTTCAATCCTGGGCTGTCGATCCTTGGGGTTGCGCTGACGATGTTCGATCGGCGGAACCGGCTAACGGATCAGGTCTCGGCGGACGTTCGCGCGGTTCTCGGCAAAGTGGTGTTCGAGACGGTGATCCCGCGCAACGTGCGGCTGTCCGAGGCGCCGAGCCACGGATTGCCGGCCCTGATCTACGACCATCGGTGTTCGGGGTCGCAGGCGTATATAGCGCTCGCCCGCGAACTTATCGGGCGGCTTCCGGCAACTGCGCAGGTTGCGGCATGAGCGACGGTAACAAACGTGGTCGCCCGGGGTTGGGCAGGGGTCTCAACGCGCTGCTCGGCGAGATGGCGCGAGAGACGCCGGTGTCGGCCGATGGCGCGGCGCAGCAATCGTCGGGTGTGCGGATGCTGCCGGTCAGTTCGCTGTCGCCGCATCCCGATCAGCCGCGGCGGCATTTCGACGAGGCGATGCTCGACGAGTTGGCCGCGTCGATCGCGTCGCGCGGATTGATCCAGCCGATCGTGGTGCGGCCGCATGGGCATGACTATCAGATCGTCGCGGGCGAGCGGCGTTGGCGGGCCGCCCAGCGCGCACGGCTACACGAGGTGCCGGTCGTCGTCCGCGACTTCGACGATGCCGAGACGCTCGAGATCGCGCTGATCGAGAACATCCAGCGCGAGGATCTCAACGCGATCGAAGAGGCTCAAGCGTATCAGCGGTTGGCGGGCGAGTATGGCCACACGCAGGAGGTGCTCGCCAAGATCGTCCACAAGTCGCGCAGTCATGTAGCGAACCTGCTGCGGCTGCTGGAGCTGCCTGCGCAGGTGCAGTCGCAGGTGGTCGATGGATCGCTGTCGATGGGGCATGCTAGGGCGTTGCTGGGGTCGCCCGATGTGGAGTCGCTGGCGGACCAGGTCGTCTCGCGGGGGCTGTCGGTGCGCGAGACCGAGAAGCTGGCGCGCGATGCGAAGCCTGGGCGGAACCGTGGCGGCGGTGGTGGTTCGTCCGAGCCTCGGGTGCCGGATGCGGATATCGCTGCGTTGGAGCGGCAGTTGGCGGATCTGCTGGGGTTGCAGGTGCGGGTGGCGCATACCGAGACTGGGGGGACGTTGACGTTGAGTTACTCGACGTTGGACCAGCTAGATATGGTGTGTCAGCGGTTGACGGGTGGGGCGATCTGAGTGGCGACGGATCTCAACCCCGTTCGTCCTGAGTAGCCGTCGAGTAGCGGCATCGCCGCGTATCGAGATGGCGTATCGAAGGACGGGTTGGCGCGCGGAACCCATGCTTCGATACGAGCCCTCGATACGCTCCTGACGGAGCTACTCGGTCTCTACTCAGCACGAACGGGGAGGGGGCAGATGCGTTAGTTCCGCCGTGCGATCGCTTGCGATAGCGCCACCACCGCTGCCTCCGCCACCACACCGCCAGCATTCCCCGACGCCATGATCGCGCGCTCGGCGGTCCGGACGCGCTGGATTGCGGTGGCGAGCATTACCGGTGACCAGCGGCGCAAGGACCGCGCGGTGCTGGCCTCTTCCTTGAAGAACACCCTGTGGCGTTTCATCACTGCGTCGACTGCTTCGCCGCGGTCGATTTCGCCACGCATGTCGGCGAGAGCGATCAGGCGGCGGACGAGTTGGCGGAGCCAGGGGATCGGCGACGTGCCCGCTTCTTCGAGCACGGCGAGTTCGGCACCGAGATCGTCGACCCGGCCTTCGATGACGGCATTGATCGCACGGCTCATTTCCGCATCGCCGAGGTCTGCGCCGACCGCATCGAGTGCGTGGTGATCGAGGTCCGCAGGCCGATCGGGCGCGGCGTCGAGGTAGAGTGCGAGCTTCTCGATCTCGCGCGAAATGACGGCGCGGTCGCCTCCGGTCGTATCGACCAGGCGGCGGGCGACGCCGGGGGCGGGGCGGAGGCCGTTCTCGTTGGCGATCGTCGTCGCAAGGCGCTCGGCGTCCTGCGCGGTCGGGGCGTAGCAGGCGAACGCCAACGCGCGTGGGGAGTCGATCGCGAGCTTGACGATTTTGGCGTTGGATTTGACGGTCGGAGCGATCGCGACGACGGGGTTGCCGACGCGTTCGGCCGCCAAGAGGTTGGTGAAGGCTTCGAGGCTTTCCTCGCCGGCCGACGCGACGCGGACGAACCTTGCGCCTGCAAACAGCGACAGCGACGCGGCTTCGTCGGTCAGCCGGCCGGGGTCGCTCTTGAGCGTCGAGCCGTCGAGATCGACGCGTTCGGCGTCCGCGCCCATCGCCTTTGCCAGCACGCGGGCGAGGTCGCTTGCGCCGGCCTCGTCGGGGCCGTGGAGCAGGTACAGGCGGATGTCACCGCCCGGTTTGGCCAGCGCACCGCGGATCTGGCCGGCGCTGGCCTTCACTTTGCGGGCGTGGTGGCCTGCGCCGCGGCGACCGCAGGCGTGTTGCGCGCATACAGGGCGACACGCGCGACGATCTGGTCGGCGACGATCTGCGACAGGCGTTCGAGCGCGGTGTTCTCGGCGGCGATCGTTGCATATTCCGAGCGGACGACGTCGATGCCCGCGTCGGAGCCCGCGGTCGCGTCGAGCAGCACCGAATTGTCGCCGATCCGGACGAGTTGATAGCGTGCGCGCAACGTGCGGCGTTCGCGCGAGACACTGTCGTCGGTGCGCACGCCGAGGCCGCTGATCGTGTCGTCGAGGCGGATGTCGATCCGGTAGAGCGCCGGTGCGCCGTTCGAGGGCAGGCGATCGCGCAGCGCGGTGGCCATGAGCCAGCCGTTCTTGCCCGCGATCGGCGCGATCTCAACCTGGCCGAGCGCACCCGCGACCGGACCGCTGCTGCCGCCGGCATAGAGCGGGTGCAGGCCGCAGCCGGACAGTGCGGGGGCCAGCACGAGTGCGCTAAGGATCGCTAGGCGCTTCATGCGACGATGTTCACGAGACGGTCGGGCACGACGATCACTTTCCGGGGCGGCTTGCCCTCGAGCAGGCGGACGATCTTTTCGGAGGCGAGCGCGGCGGCTTCGACCTCGTCCTTCGGCGCGCCCTTGGGGAAGACGAGAGTGTCGCGGAGCTTGCCGTTGACCTGCACCGCAATGGTCACCTCGTCGTCGACCAGCATCGCCGGATCGACGATCGGCCAGGCGGCGTCGGCGATCAGGCCGTCATTGCCCGCAGTCGCCCAGGCTTCTTCGGCGACGTGCGGAACCATCGGGCTGACGAGCAGCAGCAGCGTGCGGATCGCCTGTTCGCGGTCTGCGGAGGGCGCCGCCTTCTCGATCGCGCTGCATAGGGAATAGAGTCGTGCGACCGCCTTGTTGAACTGCAAGGCGTTGATATCGCTCTCGATACCGACGGTCGTGCGGTGGCAGAGTTTGCGCAAGGCGATGTCGTCGCCCTCGGCCTTGGCTGCGTCGTCGGACTCGATCAGGCGCCAGAGACGCTGGACGAACCGCCACGCGCCTTCGATGCCGGACTCGCTCCAAGGTAGATCGCGTTCGGGCGGCGAGTCGGAGAGCACGAACCAGCGCACCGCGTCGGCGCCATACTGGTCGACGATCGGCTCGGGATCGACGGTGTTCTTCTTCGACTTCGACATCTTCGTCACACGACCGACCGTGACGGGGCCTCCGGTCGCGATCTCGATATACCCCGCATCGGTCTTGCGGACTTCGTCGGGAGACAGCCACTTCGTCTTCACCGGCGCGTCGCTCGAATCGTCGTCGTCGGTGTCGGTCTCCGGCTGCGCGTCGCCGGCGTCGCCTCGGCTATACGTCTCGTGCGTGACCATACCTTGGGTGAACAGCCCGGCGAACGGCTCGGCGATGTCGAGCATGCCAATGTGCTTCAGCGCGCGCGTCCAGAACCGCGCGTAGAGCAGATGCAGGATCGCGTGCTCGACGCCGCCGATATACTGGTTGACCGGCAGCCACTTCTCCGCGCCCGTCCGGTCGAACGGTTTCGCGTCCGGCTGGCTGGCGAAGCGGATGAAATACCACGACGAATCGACGAACGTGTCGAGCGTATCGGTCTCGCGCCGCGCGTTCGCACCGCAGGACGGGCAGGGGACGTGCTTCCAGGTCGGATGGCGATCGAGCGGGTTGCCGGGGATGTCGAAGCTGACGTCCTCGGGCAGCACGATCGGCAGCTGGTCCTTGGGCACCGGCACTGCGCCGCATGCGTCGCAGTGGATGATCGGGATCGGTGTGCCCCAGTAACGCTGGCGGCTGACGCCCCAGTCGCGCAGGCGGAACACGGTCGTGCCCTTGCCCCAGCCTTCGCCCTCGGCGCGTTCGATCACGACGCGCTTGGCGTCCTCAATGTCGAGCCCATCGAGGAAGTGCGAGTTCACGATAGTGCCGGCGCCGGTCCAGGCGGTGTCGCCGACGAACACGGGGGCTTCGTCATCGCCTTCGCTGACGACGCGCTTGACGGGTAGGTCGTATTTGCGCGCGAAATCGAGATCGCGCTGGTCATGCGCGGGGACGCCGAACACAGCGCCGGTGCCGTATTCCATCAGCACGAAGTTCGCGATGTAGACGGGGAGGTGCCACGTCTTGTCGAGCGGATGCACCGCGCGGATGCCGGTGTCGAAGCCGAGCTTTTCCTGTGTATCGAGTTCGGCCGCGGTGGTGCCGCCACGCTTGCAGAGTTCGATGAAGGCTGCGGCGTCGGGGTTCGTCTCGGCGATGGCGCGCGCGATCGGGTGATCGGCGGCGACTGCGACGAAGCTGGAGCCGAACATCGTGTCGGGACGGGTGGTGAAGACCTCGACCGAGCCGATGTCGGTCGCGTTGCCCGCCAGCGCGAACTTGAACTGCAGGCCCTGGCTGCGGCCGATCCAGTTTTCCTGCATGAGCTTGACCTTGTCGGGCCAGTGCTCGAGCGCGCCCAACCCGTCGACCAGTTCGTCGGCGAAGTCGGTGATCTTCAGGAACCACTGCGACAGTTTCCGCCGCTCGACCAGCGCGCCCGAGCGCCAGCCGCGACCGTCGATCACCTGCTCGTTGGCGAGCACGGTCATGTCGACCGGATCCCAGTTTACCGCCGATTCCTTGCGGTACACGAGCCCCGCCGCGAACAGGTCGAGGAACAGCGCCTGCTCGTGGCCGTAATAGTCTGGCTCGCAGGTCGCCAGTTCGCGCGTCCAGTCGAGCGCGAAGCCCAGGCGCTTCAGCTGCGCCTTCATCGTTGCGATGTTGGCACGCGTCCAGGTGCCCGGATGCACGCCCTTTTCCATCGCTGCGTTTTCGGCGGGCATGCCAAACGCGTCCCAGCCCATCGGATGGAGCACTTCCATGCCCTTCATCCGACGGAACCGCGCGAGCACGTCGCCCATCGTGTAGTTCCGGACGTGCCCCATGTGGATGCGCCCCGACGGATAGGGGAACATCTCGAGGACGTACGAGCGCGGCTTGGTCGACAGGTCGTCCGCGGCGAACGTCTTGCGCTCGTCCCAGACCTTCTGCCACGCCGCGTCCGCCTTCAACGCATTGAAACGCGACGCCATTATGTCGTCCTCAGCCCGCGATCGAGGCGCGGCGCAGGTCGCGGGCCTTGGTCAGGATGATGTCCTCGAGCTTCTGCGTGGTCGCGGCCTGGACCGGTGACGACACCCACTGGCCGTTGCGATTGACTTCGCGGAGGGCCGCAACGCGCAGCGCATCGGCGCGCAGATCCTGGTCGAGGATCGAGACGGTGACCTTCATGCGCTCGGTCGGGGTCTGCGGATTGATGTACCAGTCGGTGACGATCACGCCGCCGTTGGAATCGGTCTGGAGCAACGGCATGAAGCCGAGCGTGTCGAGGCTCGCGCGCCATAGATAGCTGTTCACGCCGATCGTCGTGATCTTCGACGCGGCGAGATCCGCCTTGGGACGCGCCGATCCGCCGCCGCAAGCGACGAGAGGCAGGGCAAACAGCACGACTGCGATACGCGAGCGGCGGAACATGGGCATCATCCTGGCAAGAAAATCAGCCCTTGCTCTACAGGCGAGCCCGCGCGCCCGCAAGCAGACGCCGGCGTGCGCGACGAGCGTATGCGCGGGGGGCTGCGTCGACTGGGAGAGCAACCGATCCGGTAGCGCTATCGCGGCGATCTGTGTGCTGATTGCAACACTGTCCGACAATTCGGCGACGAAGGGTGGGAATGGGCGGTTCTGCGGCCTTTGCTGTGGATCAATTCATGTTAGATGCGGTTTAACAGGATCCGATTACGGGATTCGAAGGACAGATTCGTTGTGATGACGCGTGGGGGAATAGTTGGGGTGGTTGCCGGGGCGCTTGTCGCCACCGCCGCAATCGTCGCGCCTGCCTTCGGCGCCAGCGAACAGCCCGCCCGGATCGCCAAGCATAACGTCGCCGCGGTTCGCGGTATCGGATCGTTTACCCCGGCCGCCGCCGACCCCCGCCTTGCCGCGATGTTCGCGCGCGGTGGCTTCGACGCCGGCAGCTTCAAGTTCACGCCCGCCGAGACGCGCCAGGATAACCGCGCTGTGACCGTTGCGGTCCGTGCGCAGACCAACCGCGGTGTCGCGAACACGGCCAGCCTCGCTTCGACCACGCCGACCGTCGGTATTGCGCCGATCGCCTACAACCTCGGCATGTCGGTCGGCTGGAAGCGGTTCGCGATCTCGGGTGACGTGAACAAGCTCGATCTCGGCGTGATGCCGGGTGGGCGCGAGGCGGCTGACCTTGCGGTGAGCTATAGCGCCAAGCGCTTCAGCGGCACGGTGAAGGCTGCGGCGGATCGCCCGCTGTCGAGCGCGCCGCGCCTCGTCGAGGACGCGCCGAGCTATTCGGTCGATCTTGGCGGGTCCTACGCGTTGACGCGTAGCCTCGCGGTGACGGCTGGCGTGCGGTATCGGTCGGACCGCGAGCGCTTCGTGAAGGTCGATGACGACCGTCGTGACAGCCAAGCCGTGTATCTGGGCACCGCCTTCCGCTTCTAAGCGTCCAGTAAAGTGGTACTTTGCTGGAGTTTCTGAACGGTCGGGGGACCTTGCTAGGGTATTCTTCGATACGGGTGACGTGGGCCCCAGTGTGAGATCCCAGCTTTCGCTGGGATGACGGGGGTTGGGTAAGCGACGGGGTGTTCGTTCTCGCTTAGCACCTAACGGATCCAGGCATCGATCGCGGCCCAGCCGTGGAAGCCGAAACGCTGGATGCGCCGCCAGTGCGACTCGGTCATTCCGCCTAGCGCGATCATTGGTATCCCCAGTCCTCTTCCGATTCGCATCGCCCGCGCTGGACCGATCCCCGCCGCGCCGTCGTGCGACCGGGTGGGATGAACCGGCGAAACGAACAGGGCATCAGCCCCGGCGCGCTTGCCAGCTAAGGCTTCGCTTCTCGAGTGCGCTGGCCAGGTTCTGATCCCGTGAGTCTGTGCCCGACCATGCACGCCGGCGGCCGCGATCACAGGCTTTCCCCCCACCACAACGACTAGCCGCCGTGCTTGGGCGACGTGCTTGACCCGCCGCAGCAATACCCGCCGTTCTCGCTCGGCCGTGGCATAATGCCGAAACACCACCCCTGATCCGGGCGGCAACCGCCTGAGCGCACGCCACAAGGCGTCGCCCATCCGCTCGTCGGTCATCAGCCAGCGCGCGGGAATGGGGTTACGACGGGCCACGCCGCTGCCTATAGCGCGCCGCATGATTGCTGACGACACCACCAAATTGCAGGCTATCCGCAGCCGGATCGCCAAGGCCGCCGAGATTGCGGATCGCCGCGCGGACGACGTGACGCTGATCGCGGTCTCCAAGACGCATCCGGTCGAGGCGATCGAACCGCTGCTCGTCGAAGGCCAGCGCGTGTTCGGCGAGAACCGCGTGCAGGAAGCGTCCGAGAAATGGCCGGCGTTGCGTGAGGCCTATCCCGACGTCGAACTGCACCTGATAGGCCAGCTCCAGTCGAACAAGGCGGCCGAGGCGGTGGCGTTGTTCGACTGCATCCATGCGGTCGATCGCCCGTCGCTGGTCACCGCGCTGGGGAAGGCGATGGACGCGAGCGATCGTCGGCCGGACTGTTTCCTTCAGGTCAACATCGGCGACGAGCCGCAAAAGGGTGGCTGCGCGATCGCCGACCTGCCGGCGCTGGTAGAACAGGCGCGCGCCGCCGGCCTGCCGATCGCCGGGCTGATGTGCCTGCCGCCTGCGGACATCGAGCCGGCGCCGTATTTCGCGCTGCTGGCCAAACTCGCGCGCGATCACGGGTTGACCGGCCTCAGCATGGGCATGTCCGACGATTTCGAGACCGCGGTGACGATCGGCGCGACTCATGTCCGGATCGGCAGCGCGTTGTTCGGCGCGCGGGGGACGGGCGCATGAGCATACCGGTTCGGTTCGACGCGCTGCTGTTCGACTTTGACGGCGTGCTGATCGACAGCGAAGCCGTCGGCAACCGCCACATCGCGGAATGGCTGACCGCTGCGGGGCACCCGACCAGCGCCGAAGATTCGATGGCGAACTTCATGGGGCTCGCCGGGCCGCAGTTCATCGACGCAGTCGAGCGCTGGATCGGGAGGCCGCTCACCGAAGACTTCTACGCCGCGCGGAAGGCCGAGGACGAGCGCGTGATGGCGGCCGGCGTCGACGCGATTGAGGGCGCAGTGGCGTTCGTCCGCTCGCTCCCGGCCGACTTGCCCAAGGCTATCGTCTCGTCGAGCCCGGTTTCGTGGATCGCGCGGCATCTGGAGCATATCGGCCTGCGCGATGCGTTCGGCGATCATCTCTATAGCGGGCGGGAGCATGTGACGAACGGCAAGCCGGCACCTGATCTGTATCTGTTCGGGGCGCGGCAGTTGGGCGTCGATATCGCGCGGACGGTGATCCTGGAGGATTCGCCTGTGGGGGCGACTGGGGCGGTGGCTTCGGGGGGCTATGTTATCGGCTTGTCGGCGGGGTCGCATTGCAATGCCGAGCATGGTGCGCGGTTGAAGGCGATCGGTGTTGATGCGCTGGCGGAGAGTTTCGACGACGTGGCGCGTCTTCTGGCCTAGCCCCGAAAGGTGCAGGCTCCCCTCCCTGAAAGGGAGGGGATGGGGGTGGGTAGGGCGGCTTGAGCCACCAGCGTTCGATTATGCGGAAGCCGACCCACCCCCGACCCCTCCCTTCCAGGGAGGGGGGAAGATTCGTGATACGTCGATTTCAATCCTGCGCGCGCAGGCAGTCAGCCCCGCTTGCGTCGCCAGATCGCACCGATCCCCGCGACCAGATCATACGGAATCGCCGCCGCCTCGCGCGTCCGCATCTTGAGCTGGTACCGCCGGCTCCCGCCATGCGGCACGTGGATCGCGCTCGCGGGCATGCCGAGCATCGCGAACAGCATCCGGATGCGCGGCTGATGATAGCCGTCGGTGCAGATCATGCACTGCGCATACTCGCCCGCGCGCGCGAAGGCGGTCGCGGCGACGACGCTTTGCAACGTGTCTACGCTGGCCTCGTCGAGATGGATTCGCGACCGATCGACTGTCTCGGCCAGCACATCCCCCATCACCGACGCCTCGGATGGCCCGTGCGTGCCCTTCGCGCCTGAGCAGAACAGGTCCGCATCGACGTATCGCGCCGCCGCCGCCGCTGCGAACGCGATGCGGCGGGCGAGGGTGGGGCTTGGGCTGCCATCGGGACGAACGGCCGCGCCGAACACCACGATCAGGCGGCGTGAGGGAGGTATCTCGGTCAGAACTGGTGGCCCGTGCGGTCGCGCTTGGTCGCGAGATACTGCGCATTGTGCGGGTTGGACGGCAGGAAATGCGGCACGCGTTCGATCACCGTCACGCCCGCCGCTTCGAGCCCGGCGACCTTGGCGGGGTTGTTGGTCAGCAACCGTATTTCGCGTTGGCCGAGCAGCGTCAGCATCCGCGCCGCCACCCCGAAATCGCGCGCATCGACTGCGAACCCGAGCCGCGTGTTCGCGTCGACCGTGTCGAAGCCCTGGTCTTGCAACGCATACGCACGCAGCTTGTTGACCAGGCCGATGCCGCGACCTTCCTGCCGCAGATACAGCAGGATACCCCAGCCGCCATCCTGGATCGCATGGATCGCGGCGTGCAACTGCGGCCCGCAGTCGCATTTGAGGCTGCCGAGCACGTCGCCCGTCAGGCACTCGCTGTGGAGGCGGACCAGCGGCGGCTGGCCGTTGGGCTGGCCGATCAGCAGCGCGATATGCTCGTCCGCGCTTTCGGGGCTGCGGAACGCTACGATTTCCGCATCCTCCGCGCCTTCTACTGGAAGCCGCGCGCGTGCCGCGAGTGTCAGTCGGTTTGCATCCTCGTGCGCGTCGATGTCTGCGCGGGCGATGCGGACCTCGGGTTCGCCCGTGCCGAGGAAGAACGCCGGCAGCAATCCCGCGATTCGGGCAAGGCGCAAGGCAGCTGCCGCCGCGTCCGGATCGGCGAGCGGGAGCGTCTGGAACGGACCCTTGAGGGGGGTGGCCAAGTCGAATTGCGGATCGGCCAGCGCGGTCGCGGCGGCGAAGTCGATCCAGGGGGCGCGATCGACGAGCACGGGCTCGGTCGAATCCGCGGCCGGGAGCTGGTTCGCGAGCTTCAACGTTGCCGCGCGACCCGACGAGATCAGGACGCCGCCATTCGCGTCGGGATCGAACGCCGCCAGACGATCCGCGTCCGCCGTCTCGACCGCGAGCAGCACTAGCCCGTCGATCGCGATCGGCCAGCCGCGCCTGAGCGCATCGACCGCGCGGGCGGCGGCGCGGGGATTGGTCAAAACGCGAACTCGGTCATGATCGGGACGTGGTCGGACGGCTTGAGCCAGCTTCGGCAGCGTTCGTAGACGTGGTGCGATACCGCGGCTTCGGCGGCGGCACCGGTCGCCCACATATGATCGAGCCGGCGGCCACGGTCCGACGCCGCCCAATCCTTCGCGCGGTAGCTCCACCATGTGAACAGGCGGGCGGGGGCGGGGTGGAAATGGCGGCCGAGATCGACCCAGTCGCCGGCCGCCTGCAACTTGCCCAGCGCCTCGACCTCCACGGGGGTGTGGCTGACGACGTCGAGCAACTGCTTGTGGCTCCAGACGTCGGATTCGAGTGGGGCGATGTTGAAGTCGCCTACAAGGATGGTGGGGCCGGGGAGGGTTTCCGACCAGGTCGTCATGCGCTCGATGAAGTCGAGCTTCTGCCCGAACTTGGGGTTCACCTCGCGATTGGGGACGTCGCCGCCGGCGGGGACGTAGACGTTCTCGAGCCGTACGCCGTTCTCCAGCCGGACGCCGATGTGGCGCGCCTCGCTGTTCGCCTGCCAGTCGAAGCGGTCGTCCTCGACGATCGGGACTCGGCTCAGGATCGCGACGCCGTGGTGCATGCGCTGGCCGTGCAGGACGATGTGCTCGTAACCAAGCGCGCGGAACGCCGCCAACGGGAAGTCGCCGTCGATCACCTTGGTCTCCTGCAGGCACAGGATGTCGGGCTGCTCGTCGCGCAGAAACTGTTCGACGATGGCGATCCGGAAACGGACCGAGTTGATGTTCCAGGAGACGATCTTCACCGGCGCGATGTAGCGTTGCGGGGGGGTGGGGACAAGGAAGCGTCTGAAGCGCAACGGTCTCCCATCCCTGAAAGGGAGGGGCAGGGGGTGGGTCGGTTTCCACGCATCCGACGCTTCGGTTTTAGAAGGTCAGAAGGCGCCACGGGCAAAGCCCATGTCGTCGACCGGGCTATCGCCCGTCGGCCGCGCTCGAGCGAGTCAGGCAGATCTTTTTGCCTGCCGCTCTACGCGAAAGACCCCCGCTCCGGGGGCATGGAGCGAGGGCCAACTCAGCGTTCGTCACGCAGGCAAGAAATGGGGAAACCATCCGGGCAACAGGGGGAAAAATCCCGAATGCCCCACATCCGCGAGCCACTCTCTAGGAGGCCGAACCTGTCGCTTGCATGAATGACACGAATTTTATGTTATTTTCTTACACCCGTGCGGCGCGGATCGTTCCAGCGGAAGCTGTTGTCGCTGACCGGTTCGCCGAACTTCTGGTTGGTCAGGCGGATCGTCGTCCGGTTGTTCTGGCTATCGAGCGCAACCCACCCCTGCAGCATCAACCCGCCCGGCGCGGTCGCGTTGCGGACGAACACCAGCGTGATCCGGCCATATTCGGGGTGCTTGGGATCGTTCGCCTCGACCGACACGATCCGCTGGTCGTAGCCGGGGACGAGTTTCGCATAGCGCGTGATGTCGCGCGTCGGATCGAGCAGTACGCCGAGCGGCGAGTTCTTGATCGGCCAGCGCTGTACCTGCTTCACCGAATAATCGATGAAGGTCAGCGCGCCGCCCTCCGCGACGATCAGGATCGGCACGCCCTTTTCATACTGGAAACGCAGCTTGCCGGGCTTCTTCAGCGTCAGCACGCCGGTCAGCACCTTGCCGTTGCGATCCGCCTGCGAGAAATTCGCGGTCATGGTCTCGACCGATTGCAGGTGCTTCTGCACGGCGGCGAGGTCACCGGTCGCCTGCGCGGCGATCGGGGCAGGCACGGCGGCGACGGACAAAGCGGCGATCGTCGCGATCACCGCGGGGCGGGTATTGAACATCGAAATCTCCTCAAGGCGCGACCGTTGCCCGCCCGCGCTTGAACCGCCACTGAATTCGGCGAGTTCCGTGAGAGCGCGCGGACTACAGCGTAATCGCGCCCTTCAGGCCGAGCACCGCAACGTCGTCCGCGTCGTGCACGCCGCCGGGGTTGTGGATGAACTGCACGTTCGGGCGCAACTCGAGCCACTTGGTCGGGTGGACGCTGTAATAGATTTCCGACGCATATTCCGCATCCTGCACCGCGGGCCGCGCCGGATCGAGTTCTTGGCCCTTCGCCACGCGTCCGTTCACGTTGGTCCGTGCCACGCCGAAGCCGAGGATGTCGTTCGGCCGCCACGGTACCAGCCCCTTGTAGAACAGCCCGGCGGCGATCTGGTTGTCGGTGGTCGAGGTCGCGCGGTCGGCCTGCGTCGCGTTGAGGAACACGCTGAGCCCGGTGACCGACTTGCCGTCCTTCGAGGTGCCGGTGACCTGTTGCTGGATGTTGAAATACACGCCGTAGCGTGCGCTGCGTCGCAGCGGTTCGAGGCCGGTGATCGCGATCGGCCGGCGGTTCAGGTCGTAGAACACGTCGTCGCCGTTCGAGGTATTGACCCAACCGCCGACCTTGTACGCGCCGACTCGGCCGTCGTCGTCGCCGCGCCGCCATTCGGCCTCGACGGGGATCAGCGCGCCGGTCGCACCGTGGAAATGGCCGATCACGAAGTCCTTTTCGAGGTTGCGCGGGTTCACTTCGTAGGCGGCGGTCTTCAGCGTGAGGTGATCGTTGACGTCGTAGCGCAGCCGCGCGCCCCATTGGCTGACCGGCCAGTTCTGCCAGTAATCGCCGTTCAGATTGCCCGGCGGCGCACCGCAGAAGCTGAGGTTCTGGAAATAGCACGAGAAGGACGCGAAATCCTCGCCCGGATTGGTGCGGCCGATCTTGAGTTCGAGCTTTTCGCCAAGTTTCTGCTCGTACCAGAATTGTGTGAGGCGGACGGTCTGGCCGCGGCCGTACACTTCTTGCACCTGTTGCAGCACGCCGAGATTGGCGTCCGCACCCAGATCGCGACCACGGCGGTAGGTGACGGTCGCCTGGAACGCGCCGCCCCTGAGGCCGACGACCTTGTCGAGATCGAGCAGCACGCCGACGTCGAACTGACCGGTTTCGCGCAGCAGCTTCCGGTCGCCGCCGGAGAAATTATAGGCGCTTTCCGAGGCATAGCGCGCGCTGAGCCCAATACCGCGATCGGCCAGTCGTTTGCGGATATCGAACCAGTCGGCGAACAGGCCGGGGGGCGGTGTACGCTGCGTATCGGCGGTCAGCGCAGAGGGTGAGAGATCGCTGTCACGGCGCACGCCGGAGCGCGGGCGGTGCTGCGTGTCGGTCGCACTGCTGCCGGGGGTCTGCTTGGCGGTATCCTGCGCGGAGACCTGACCGGGTATTGCGAGCGTCAACGCTGCCGCTGCACAGAACCGCCAATTTTCCATAACGCCCACCTGTTTTTCGTAACCTGTATCAATCCCGTATACCGGGCATCGGCTGTTCGGAACCCTTGTCCAAAGGTATGTCTTGATGAGGCGCACCCCTTCCAGTTCTCCCGCGACGGCGGGAGCCCAGGGGTCCAGACGATATCGCGGGTGACTCCTGGACTCCCGCTTTCGCGAGGGAACAGGGGGGCGAACGGCCGCGCGGGCGACGCTAGATTGCATGCCCCTCGGTATCGCGCAGCACTTCGCGGCGGCCGACGTGATCGGGGCGGCCGACGATGCCGTCCTTCTCCATCCGCTCGATCAACCGCGCGGCGGAATTGTAGCCGATCCGCAATTGGCGCTGGAGCCACGAGGTCGAGGCCTTCTGCGACTCGCAGACCAGCTGGATCGCCTGGCGATATTGCTGGTCCTCCGCGGAGTCTTCACCGGTCGGTGAGCCCTCCAGCGCGAAGCTCTCCTCGGGCTCCTCGGTCACCGACGAGATGTAATCCGGCAGCCCCTGCGACCGCCAGTGATCCGCCACCAGCCGCACTTCGTCATCGGTCACGAACGGCCCGTGGACGCGGACGATGCCCTTGCCGCCGGGCATGTAGAGCATGTCGCCCTTGCCGAGCAGCTGCTCGGCACCCTGTTCGCCGAGAATGGTGCGCGAATCGATCTTCGAGGTGACGTGGAAGCTGATCCGGGTCGGCAGGTTGGCCTTGATGACGCCGGTGATGACGTCGACCGACGGCCGCTGCGTCGCCATGATCAGGTGGATGCCCGCCGCGCGTGCCTTCTGCGCGAGCCGCTGGATAAGGAATTCGACCTCCTTGCCCGCGGTCATCATCAGATCGGCAAGCTCGTCGACGATCACCACGATCTGCGGCAGCACGTCGTATTCGAGCTTCTCCTCCTCGTACATCGGCGCGCCGGTGTCGGGATGATACCCCGTCTGCACCTTGCGCCCGAGCGGCTGCCCCTTGGCCTTTGCCCCTCGGACCTTGTCGTTGAAGCCCGCGAGGCTGCGCACGCCGACGGAGGACATCTGGCGATAGCGATCCTCCATCGTCTCGACCGCCCATTTCAGCGCGCGCACCGCCTTGGCGGGATCGGTCACGACCGGCGAGAGCAGATGCGGAATGTCGTCGTACATGCTCAGTTCGAGCATCTTCGGATCGATCATGATCATCCGGCACTGATTCGGCGTCAGCTTGTACAGCAGCGACAGGATCATGCTGTTCAGGCCGACCGACTTGCCCGAGCCGGTGGTGCCCGCGACCAGCAGATGCGGCATCGGCGCGAGATCGGCGATCACCGAATCGCCCGCGATGTTCTTGCCCAGGATGATCGGCAACTGCGCCGACTGGTCCTCGAACGTCTGGCTGCCAACCAGCTCATGGAGCGACACCGCCTCGCGCCGCGCGTTCGGCAGCTCGATGCCGATGACGTTGCGCCCCGGGATCACAGCCACGCGCGCGGAGATCGCGGACATGTTGCGCGCGATATCGTCGGCAAGCGCGATGACGCGGCTTGCCTTGATGCCGGGCGCGGGTTCGAGTTCGTACATCGTCACGACCGGGCCCGGCCGGACCTCGATGATCGATCCCTTGACGTGGAAGTCGTCGAGCACGTTCTCGAGCAGGCGGGCGTTGCGTTCGAGCCCGGCCTTATCGATCACATTGCCCTGGCTCGGCGGCGACGGCGTCAGCAGGTCGAGGCTCGGCAGCGTGAAATTGTCGCGCAGGTCGAGCGACGACTGGCGCTCCTTGGGCTTGGCCTGCGACGGCGCATTCTGGCGATCCGCGATCACCGGGGCAGGGCGCGGGTCGGGCTCGGCGACTGCGCGCGGCTCGACCGGTTTCCGGGTCAACGTCAGCGGCTCGTCGTCGTCCTCGTCGATCTCCGCGAAGCCGTCATAGCCCAGCGCCTCGGTCCGATTGCGGCGGGGAAGGCGCCATTTGCGCTCGCCGAGATCGATCTCGATGCTCTTGCCCCACACGATCGCACCCGCGATCGCGGCGACCAGCCCGATCGCGCGCGCGGACCAGAGCTCGGCGACCGGCTGGCCGATGAAGCTCAACGCCCAGTGCACCGCGCTGGAGACCGACAACCCAACCACGCCGCCCCAGCCAGCGGGGAGTGCGAGTACCGATGTCCCCGATACGAATGCCAGCGCGCTCGCCATCAGCGCGACGCCGATCGCCGCGCCGCGCACCATCCGCACCCAATGCCCGAGCGGCGCGTCACGCCACAGTCGCATCCCGAGAATCGGTCCGATCGGCAGCAGCAACGCGACCGCGGGTCCGAACAGCGTCAGCGCGATATCCGCGAACCATGCACCCGGCGGCCCGACCAGATTGGCGGGGTCGCCGCCCGACGCGGTGTTCAGCGCGGGGTCGCTTGGGTGATAGCTCGCCAGCGCCAGCGCCATCAGCAGCGTGCCGACGAACAACGCGATCGCCGCGATCAGCGCACCGCTGCGGACGGCGCCCGCCTTCACCGTCTCACGCCACAAGGCTGGCTGCGCGCGGCTGGCCATGACCCGTATTCTCCAGATTCTCTACAATAGAGAAATGCATCGTCCCCGGCAGCGTCAACGTCAAGATAACCGCGCTGCAACACGGGTTAAACCGCGTCGGGAACGTCGTTGGCAGCGACCGGCTACCGGGATAAAGCGCGACTATGGACACAGATGTAATCATCCTCGGTGGCGGGCTGGTCGGCGCGACGCTCGCCGTGGCGCTCGACGTGCACGGCATCTCGACGATCGTGATCGACCCCGCCGACCCCGCGGTGACGCTGGCGCCGGGCTTCGACGGCCGCGCCTCTGCGGTGGCGAGCGCGAGCCACCGCATGCTCGACGCGATCGGCATCGGCGCGACGCTGGCGGGGCAGGGCTGTGCGATCCGCCAGATCCGCGTCAGCGATGGCCTCGAACCCGGTGCGCTCGATTTCGTCCCCGCCGCAGACGATGGCGCGCTCGGCACGATGTACGAGAACAAGCTGCTCCGCCGCACGCTGTTCGACGCCGCGACCGCCGCGCCGCATGTCGATCTCCGCATGCGGACGCGCGCGACGACGGTCGACCGTGCCGAATCGGGCGTCACCGCCACGCTGGATACGGGCGACGTCATCCGCGCACCGCTGTTGATCGCCGCGGAGGGCCGCAACTCGCCGACGCGCGAGGCCGCGGGGATCACGATCGCGCGCTGGTCGTACGAGCACACCGCGATCATCGCCGCGTTCCACCACGAGCGTTCGCACGAGGATGTCGCGTACGAGATCTTCTATGCGAGTGGCCCGTTCGCGCTGCTCCCGCTTCCCGACGATGCCGATGGCCACCGCTCGGCAATCGTCTGGACGGTCGACTCGAAGAACGCGCCCGGCATGCTCAAGCTCGGCGACCGCGCGTTCCTCGCTGAAGCGGAAAAGAGCATGGGCGGCTTCCTCGGCACGCTGTCGATGGCGACGCCGCGGTCGAGCTACCCGCTCGGCTTCCACCACGCCGCGCGCATCACCGACACGCGGCTCGCACTGGTCGGCGACGCCGGCCACGGCATCCACCCGATCGCCGGACAAGGGCTCAACCTTGGCTTCCGCGACGTCGCGACGCTCGCCGAAGTGCTGGTCGAGGGCAAGCGCCTCGGGCTGGACCTCGGCGACGCTGCGCTGCTCGCGCGCTACCAGCGCTGGCGCGGACTCGACACGTTCATGACCGCGGCCGCCACCGACACGCTCACCCGCCTGTTCGGCATCCCCGGCAAGACTGCCAGCGCCGTGCGTCGGTTCGGTATCAGCGCGGTCAACGCGATCCCGCCGCTGAAGGACCGCTTCATGGCCGAAGCACGCGGTGAATCGGGTGATCTGCCCAAGCTGTTGCAAGGCGTGGTGATCTAAGTCGCACGCCTCTGGATATGACGCGGCGGGCGCCCTAGCATCGCGTCGGGGGGGAACCGATCATGCAGGGTAAATGGGTATTGGCACTCGTGGTTGCGGTCGGCGCGGTCGCGGGGTGCAGCAATCCGCAGCCGCCGACGGTGCACGCCTCGAAGCACATGACGATCTGGGGCGGGGCCGACGACGTCCGGCGCTTCGTCGCGATCGAGGGCGTGACCGTGCCTGCGTTCAGGCAGGTGCCGATCGGGCCGGCAGCATACGGTGTCGTTCGGATCGAGGCGGCACTCCCGGCCGACCTGGCCGCCGCGACTCTGGACAAGGTCATGCGGGATGCCAGTGACGCGGAACTGAATTACAGCATGGCCGAGACGCGTACGGTGACGACGCCCGCGTCGTGGTCGCTGTGGTTCAGGAGCACATGACGATCTCGCGGGTATGGCCGTATTGCTTGGCGATGATGGTGGCGGCCCCGGTCGACGCGCAACTGCCGTCGAACAGCGTTCCCGTGTTCATCCAGGATGAGCGCGTGCTGGTCGGGACGTACCGCTATGTCGAGCGCGCCGACGGCATGAAAGTGACGGTCCGCCTCAACGCCGACCGTAGCGCGCTGTACCATATCACCTCTGGCGAGGCCGATGCGGACTTCATGAGGGCCGAGGGTTTCTGGACGCTCGCAGGCGACGTGATCCACATCCACAACCGGCCGAGCCCGGTTCGGCTCGAACAGGTGCCGAATCCGGTTCGTGATCCCGCCGTCGGGTTGTCCGTCACCGTCGTGAATGCGGACGGTACGCCGGCGGAGGGGCTCGGGGCGACATGGCCCGAATCCAACGGCCTGTTCGCGATGAGCAACGGGCGACACTCGGCTTCGGTGGAGGAGTTGGGCAACGCGGCACGGTTTTCGGTCGTGAGGCTGTCGGATCGCAAGGTGCTGACGGTCGTGCCGCTCGGCCGCGGGGGGCCGAACAGCTTTCGCTTCACCTACTACCCGAGCGACGTCGAGCCGTTCGACATTCCCGCGATCGCGCTCGATCCCCGTGCGGATCGGCTCGAGGTCGAGATCGGCACGGCGTATGCGCGGCTTGATCGCGTCCGCGACTAGCCGATCGATCAACCGGTCTTCAGCCACTGGCGGAGCAGCGCGGTGACTTCGCCGGGACGCTCCATCGGTGCGAGGTGGCCGCAGGAGCGCAGCATGTGAAACCGCGAGCCCTCGATCCGCGCACTCAGCGCGCGTGCGTCGTCGGGGGTGCAGATCAGGTCGCGGTCGCCGACGGCTACCAGCGTCGGGACGTGGATCGCGGCGATCGCCTCGCTGATGTCGGGGCGTGCAAGCAGCGCGCGTTGCTGGCGTTCGAAGACGGTCTGGCCGACGCGTTCCGCCATCGCCTGTGCGGGGCCGGCGACGATCGCGGTCAGGCGCGGGTCGGCGTGCGGTGCGGTGGCGAGCAGGCCCTGGCCGACGACGGTACGCGGACGCACCTCCATCGACGCGCGCGTGCCGAACAGCGCGATCCGCTCGATCCGGTCGGGGGCTTGCCGCACCATCTCCATCGCGACGTAGCCGCCGAGGCTGACGCCCGCGACCGCGAACCGTGGCGGTGCGCTGGCGAGCACGCGTGCGGCCATTTCGGACAGCGTATCGTCCTGCGACAGGTCGCCGAACTCGACCTGTGCGACGGCGGCGAGGTCGACGATCTGGCGCGCCCAGAGCTGCCCGTCGCAGCCCATCGCGGGGAGCAGCATCAACGGTGTACGCGGTCGGACCATGCGAAATCTCCGGTAGCGGCGGGTTGCGGGGATGCTCACCTCAGGCGACGAACGGGAAGGCGAGCGCGATCATGCCGACGATCGTCATCACGACGCAGACGGCGATCGCGGGCACGAGCGTGAAGCGCTGGTGATCGGCGAGGTCGATCCCGACCAGGCTGACCAGCAGATAGGTCGACGGCACCAGCGGGCTGAGCAGGTGGACCGGCTGGCCCATCAGCGACGCACGGGCGATCGCCTCTGGCGCGACGCCGTAATGCGCGCCGGCCTCCGCCAGGATCGGCAGCATCCCGAAATAGAACGCGTCGTTCGAGATGAAGAAGGTGAACGGCATGCTCAGCACCGCGGTGATCGGCGCCATGTACGGCCCGAGCGCGGGCGGGATCACGCCGACCACCGCCTTGCTCATCGCCTCGACCATGCCGGTGCCGCCGAGAATACCGGTGAAGATGCCTGCCGCGAAGATCAGCGACACCACCGCCAGCACGTTGCCGGCATGCGCGGAAATGCGCTCCTTCTGATCGGCGACGCCGGGATAATTGACGATCATCGCGATCGCGAACGCCAACATCATCAGCACCGACAAGGGGAGAATACCCCACACCAGCAACGTCAGCAGTGTGATGACGAGGGCTGCGTTGAACCAGATCAGCTTGGGGCGACGTGCCTCGGGATATTGCGAGACGGCCATGCCGGTGAACTCGGTGTCCGCGGTGATGCCCGCTTCACCCATCCGGACGCGCTCCTTGCGTCCGAAATACACGGCAAGGCCGATCAGGAAGGCGAGACCGGCGATCATGCCGGGGATCAGCGGCAGGAACAGCGTCGCGGGATCGAGCTTCAGCGCACTGGCGGCGCGAGCCGTCGGGCCGCCCCACGGCGTCAGGTTCATGATCCCGCTCGTCGTCATCAACAGGCAGACGAGGTACAACCGGTTCATGTTGAAGCGCTTGTAGAGCGGCAACAGCGCGGCGATCGTGATGATGTAGGTGGTCGATCCGTCGCCATCGAGGCTGACGAGCGCGCACAGCACGACCGTCCCGATCAGGATCCGCATCGGATCGCCGTGGACCATCCGGATCAGCCGTCCGACCAGCGGATCGAACAGGCCGGTGTCGGTCATCGTCGAGAAGAACAGGATCGCGAACAGCAGCATGACGCCGGTCGGCGCGAGGTTTTTGATGCCGTCGATCATCATCGGGCCGAGGCCCGCGGCCTCGCCCGCGAACACGCCGAAGATCGACGGAATCACGATGAGCGCGACCAGCGGCGTCATCTTCTTGGTCATGATCAACGTCATGAACGTGGCGACCATCAGGAAGCCGAGCAGGGCAAGGTTCATCGCTTCGTCCTAGGAAAGGGCGTGAATAGGGAAATCAGAAGGTGACGCCGACGCGAGCGCTAAGCGTCTGGCCGCTGTCGTTGCCGACATAGTCGCCGGCGCGGTTGTCGGTGTTCCACTGGATCGCGTTCACCTGGAAGCGGGTGAAGGAGTTCAGGTACCAGTTGACGCCTACAGTCGCCGCCCAGCCGTCGCCGCCGGTCAGCAGATTGTCGAAATCGAGGCTTTCGTAGCGCGCGGTCAGCTCGATCGCGCCGACGCCGCCGTCGAACGTCGGCTTCAACACCTTGGGCTGGCCGAAGCTGCCGAGCCGCGGGTTGTATGGCGGCAGGTCGCCGGTCAGGAACAGACCGCCCGAGACGCTCCACGCCTTGCTGACGAAATCGGGACGCCCGCCGTCGAGCCGCGCGTTGCGGCGGCCCGCCTCGCCCATCACCCACAACGGCCCGCGATAGCCGCCGAGCTCGACCCCGTAGCCGGTCGTGCCGGTGCCGCCGATCAGCGGCCCGGTCGACACGCGCAGCGCACCGTTGAAGCGGCCGCCGATCACCGTGTTGCGAGTCAGCGTGCCGGCCACCGACGACAGCGATTCGTCGAAGCCCCACGCGCCGATATGCAGCACGCCGGTATCGGACTTGATCGGGTTCCAGTGCGCGCGGCCGAGCACCGTGCGGCTGTCGCCAACGGTCTGCGTGCCATCGATCCGGTCGCCGGTGATCGTCACCGAGGCATGGCCGGTCTTCCAGAAGATGCGCGGCATCACGCCGATGCCGTAGAAGCCGCGCTGCGGGATGATTGCGGTGGCGACCGTGGTGCGCTCCAGGAACGGCGTCGAATCCGAGCCGGTCGAGCCTTCGAAGCCGCGATCGTTGAACAGGTGACCGGCGCGAACGTCGTAGTCGAGGCCCGGCTTGATCTTGTTGCGCCAGCCGACGAACGCGGTGACGACGTCGACCTCGTTCTCCGAGAAATCGCTCTCGAACTGGTAGAAGAAGTGCGTGCCGACGCCGCCTTCGAGGCCGAGGCGGAGTGCGCGCATGCCGGTCGTGGTGATGTTGCGGCCGTCGTATTTCGAGCCGAAGCTGGAGCTGACATCGGTCAGGATGCGGCCGCGCGGCTTGAACGTGTAGACGCCGTCCGCCGAGTGGAAGACGGGCAGGCCGGCGCCCCATTCGGTGGTCACGCCCGACGGATTGTCGCGTGCGGCGACCGCCTGCGCGACGCTGCGGTCGGCCGGGCCGGGGGGGGCGAGCTGCGGTGCGAACGGCAGGGTGCGGCGCGGCTCGTTGTTCTGCGCGACTGCCTGCGGTGCCGGCTGCAACGGCGCGACCGGAGCGGACGCCTGCGCGACGGCGGCATTGTTCTCCAGCCGATCGAGACGCGACTTCAGCGCGGCGATCTCGGCGGCCTGCGCACGCACCAGTGCGGCGAGGTCGGCGTCGGTCGGAGGCGATGTCGGGACTTGGGCCAGCGCCGGAGTCGCGGCGATCAGCGCGAGTGCGGCGCACCCGGTACGGAAGAGGGTCATTGTTGGGCTCCGGTGGCGAGAATCGCGGTCCAGTCGCGCAGGAAACGCTGGCGCTTGACGCGGTCGAGGTTGACGAGAAGTTGTGGCCCCACGCGGATCGGTCGCGCCTGGCTCGAGGGAAGACGGCGCGCGGCAACGTCGGTGCGGACCGGCCACAGGCTGCGCTTGGCGAGCAGCGACTGGCCCTCGCGCGACAGCAGGAAATCGAGGAACAGCTTGGCCGCCGCGGGGTGCGCGGCCTCGCGCGCGATGAACGCAATCCGCGACGTAACGATCGTGTAATCCTGGAGGAACGCGACGCCGATGCGGGGATCGGTCCGCGCGCGCTCCAGCGCGTAGGAGCCGATGACGTTGTAGGCGATCGCCTGCCGCCCCTCGGCGACGCCGCGCAGCATCGGCTCGCTGGTCCGCGACAGCACGGGCCTGGTCGCCGCGATCGCCTCCAGCAGCGACCGCGTATCGCGCGTGATCGCGAGGTCCTCCGACAGGTACAGATAGCCGACGTTTGAGCGCGCCGGGTCGAACGTCGTGACGCGACCGTCGAGCGCGCGGACGTTCTTCCGCAGCCAAGTCTCCAGCGCGGCATGCGTGCGCGGCACCTGTCCGGGGGGCACGAGGCGCTTGTTGTAGACGATCCCGATCGGCTCAGCGGTGACGCCGAAACCCATGTTCTTCCACACCGATACGGGCGGCAGCGCGGGCTTTTCCGGGCTCGCATAGCCTTGCGCGAAGCCGTCGTTGATCAGCTTCACTTGGAGGTCCATCGCCGACGACCAGACGAGATCGGCTGACATGCGGCGCGCGCGCGTCTCGGTGACGAAGCGGCGGTACATCTCGGTCGAGCCGATGTCCGCGTACAGCACGGTGATGCCCGGATAGCGCTTCCGGAACGCGGCGACGACGGGCAGCAGTTCGGCGCGATCGGCATTGCCGTAGATCCGCACCTGCCGCTCGGCACGCGCGTCGGAGATCAGCTGGTCGTAGGAGCGCGGGTAGTTGGCAGGGCGCTGCGCCACGACGGCGGTCGCGGTGAAACTCGTAGCCAGCAGTGCGATCTTCAGAAAAATTCGTGCCATCGTCACTCTCCTCGCCTTCCGTCTCTGTGTTCGGATAGACTGCAACGGTGGAGTACGAACCGAACCTGTCACCAACCTTTCATGGGTTTTCATGCGCATCCTGCTGATCGAGGACGACGCAGCATTGGCGCGCAGCATCGCGGCGTTGCTGCGCGCGGGCGGTAATGCGGTCGATCACGTCGCGACGGGCGAGGATGCGCTGTCGGTGATCGCGGGGGAGCCGTATGCGCTGGTGATCCTCGACGTCGGGCTGCCCGGTATCGACGGGTTCACCGTGCTGGAGACGCTGCGCCGTCGCGGGGAGCGGGTGCCGGTGTTGATGCTGACCGCGCGCGATGCGCTCGACGACCGCGTGCGCGGGCTCGACCTCGGCGCTGACGATTATCTGCGGAAGCCGTTCGACCCCGAGGAGTTGGAGGCGCGTGTCCGGGCGCTCGGCCGGCGGCGTGGCGGCGACCCGCTGCCGGTGCTCAGCGTCGGTACGCTGACGATCAACCGCTCGACCGGCGACGCGGATATCGCCGGTCGTGCGCTCGACCTGCGTCGGCGGGAGCGGGCGGTTCTGGAGGCGCTTGCCACCCGAGCTGGCCGGGTCGTCCCCCGAGCGTTGCTGATCGGCGAGGTGTTCGGGTTCGACGAGCCGGTCGGCGACAACGCGATTGAGGTCCACGTCACGCGCCTCCGCGGCAAGCTCGCGCCCGACGGCCCCGGTATCCGCACCGTCCGCGGAGTCGGCTACATGCTCGATGCCGGCTGAGACGCGTACCCCAGCGCTGCGTACGCGCCTGCTGGTCGCGGTGCTTGGACCGCTGCTGGCGGCGGCGATCTTGATCGGCGTGGTCGGGGCGACGCTGATCGCCGACGTCGTCCGCCGCACCAACGATCGCGTGCTCGGCGGTGCGCTCGGCGCGATCGCCGAGACGGTGCAGGTCGAGCGCGGCGAGGTCACGCTCGACCTGCCGTCCGCCGCGTTCGGGATGCTGGAGAATACCGAGCGCGACAACGTCTATTACCGCGTCGCCGTCGGGCCGGACCTGCTCACCGGCTATGCGGATTTGCCCGCGCCCGATCCCGCGACGCTCGATATCGACGTCCCGCGCTATCGCTTCGCGCGCTACCGCGGCCAGCAGATCCGCATCGCCGAGGTCCGCCGGTCGCTTCCCCGGATCGACAAGCCCGTCATCGTCCAGATCGCCGAGACGCTCGACAACCGCGGCGCACTCACCCGCCGGCTGATGCTCGCGCTGCTGATCGGCGAATGCGTCCTCGTCGGTGCCGCGGCGTTGCTCATCCGGCCTGCGTTAGGCTGGAGCCTCCGCCCGCTCGCCCGCCTGCGCGGTGCCGTCGAAGCACGAGACGGCCGCGCCCGCCCCGATTTCTCGCCACTCGACACAGGCCCGCTCCCGAGCGAACTCCGCCCGCTGGCTGGCGCATTCGACCGGCTTCTGGCGCAGCTCGACACTGCCACTGTCGGCGTCCGCCGCTTCACCGCAGATGCCTCGCACCAGATGCGCACGCCGTTGTCGGTGCTGAAGGTCCAGGTCGCACTCGCTCGTCGCGGTTCGGGACCGGAACGCAGCGTCGCGCTCGACGAGATCGCCGACGCGGTGGTGCGCCTCGAACGCCTGGTGACGCAGTTGCTGGCGTTGGCGCGCGCCGAAGAGGCCGGGGTGTCCGCGCCACTCGAGGCGGTCGACCTGCGCGAAGTGGCGGTGGCGGTCATCACGCGACAGATCAACCGCGCGATCGAAGCCGGCATCGACCTGACGATCGAGGGTGACCCCAAGGTTCGCCACGTGGTTGCCGGCCACCGCACGCTGATCTTCGAGATCGTATCGAACCTGATCGACAACGGCATACGCTACAACCGGCGCGGCGGCACCGTCTCGGTCAGGCTCCAGACGACGCCATCGGAGACGACGATCGCGGTGGTCGACGATGGGCCGGGGATACCGATCGACCAGCGCGAGATGGCGTTCGACCGGTTCGTCCGGCTCGGCGCGACTGGGAGTCCGGAGGGAAGCGGCCTCGGCCTGGCGATCGTGCGGTCGGCAGCGACTCGCCTCAACGCGACCGTGGCGTTCGGCGAGGTGGCCAGTGGCACGAGCGTGATCCTGCGGTTCTTTAACGCGAACGAGTAACCTGCATCAACGCGGCCCAACACGCGGGCAGCGGCGCGTGCCTTTTCGTTAAGGTGTTCGTGCCACTCGGGAAAAAACGACCGAGCGACCATGCTACCCACTCTCTTCAATCTTCATTTCCAGCATTCGGGCTATCTGGTCGTCGTCGCGATCGGCATCTGCCTGACCGCGAGCTGGTCCGTCTCTCTCCTCACGACCGACATGGCCAATGCGGCGCAGCGCGAGCCGTTCGGCTGGCGTCACGGCGCGCTGACACTGGCCGCCGGACTGGGAGTGTGGGCGACGCACTTCATCGCGATCCTCGCATATCGGCCCGACCTGCTGCTGCGCTACGACCCGTTCGTGACGACGGTATCGGCGCTGGTCGGGATCCTGACCGTCGGCGTGCCGATCGTCGCGATCACGCGGTTGCGGTCGCACAACGGGCGGATCGTCGCGGCGGGTGCGGCGGGGGCGGGGATCTGGTGCATGCACGCGGTCGGCATCACCGGCATGACCGACTGCATCCACGTCTTTTCGTGGCCGACCAACGTCGCCGGGCTGATCATGGGGACGCTGCTGCTGTCGTCGTGGCAGATCAACCGTGGCTGGTCGCGCTCGCGGCCGATCGGGTGCCTGGTGTTCGCGCTGTCGATCTGTGTCACGCATTTCCTGTCGCTGTCGGGCGACCTCGTCCTCGGCAGCATCAACGAGGTGCCCGGCAGCGTGTTGTCGCCGGGGCTGGTCGCGGCCTGCATGACCTTTGCCGTGTCGGTCACGTGCCTCGGCAGCCTGCTGACCTTCGCGCGGTTCAAGACGACGCGCGAGGAAGAGGCGCAGACGCTGAAGTCGGTGATGGAGAGCATGTCCGACGGGCTGGTGTTCATCGACCGCGAAGGCCGCCTGCGTCATTTCAACCGGCGTTTCCTCGACCTGTTCAACACGCCGGTCGACGCGATCGGCCCGGGGCTGACGATCGACCAGTTCCTCGACGTCATCGCGACATGCCGCGGCTGGGCGGCGGAGAAGCGTACGTTGGTCGGGGGCGCGATGAAGCAGTGGGTGCAGCTCGACGACGACTTCGACCGCGAGTGCGAGATGGAGGATGGCCGCACCTATCAGATGCAGTGCCGGTCGATCCCGCGACAGGGCATCGTGCTGACGTTCAACGACGTCAGCGCCGAACGCCGTGCGCTCGATAACCTCACGCATCTTGCCTATCACGACCCGCTGACCGGCCTGCGCAACCGCCGCGCGCTGCGCGAGGAGAAGGAGGCGCGGATCGGTCTGGGCAAGCCGTTCTCGCTGCTGTTGATCGATCTCGACGATTTCAAGCGGATCAACGATGCGTATGGCCATGCGGTTGGCGATACGCTGCTGATCCATGTCGCGGCCGAGCTGACGAGCCTGCTGCCCGACGACAGCTTCGTCGCGCGGATGGGCGGCGACGAGATCGCGATCATCGCCACGCAGCTGGGCGACGCGGCGACCGCGCTGGCCGACACGATCGTCGTCCGGCTGAGCGCGCCGGTGATCATCGACGAACGCCGGCTGCTGCCCGGATGCAGCATCGGCATCGCAGGGTTCGCCAACGACCTGACCCCCGACGAACTGATGAAACGCGCCGACATGGCGCTGTACGAGGCGAAGCGACGCGGACGCCGGCGTGCGCAACCCTATGTCTCGGGCCTCGCCGAACGCCTGGTCGAACGGCAGCACATCACCGACGACCTGTACGAGGCGGTGCAGAATGGCGGCTTCTCGCTCGCGTTCCAGCCGGTGGTGGCACTGTCGTCGGGCATCACGACGGGATACGAGGCGCTGATCCGCTGGAACCACCCCACGCGTGGCTGGATCTCGCCCGATACCTTCATCCCGATCGCCGAGGATTGCGGCCTGATCGAGGAGATCGGCCGGTGGGTGATCATGGAAGCGTGCCGCCAGCTGGCGGGCTGGTCGTCGCACCTCCACGTCGCGATCAACGTGTCGGCGGGACAGCTGAAGTCGGACGCGCTGCTGCACCACCTGACGCAGGCGATCCTGGTCCACGGTGTCGCGGCGGAGCGAGTCGAGGTCGAGATCACCGAGACCGCGCTGATCGACGATGCCGCGCGCACGGCGGCGATGCTGGCGCGGATCCGCCGGACCGGGATCAAGGTCGCGCTCGACGATTTCGGCACCGGCCAGTCGTCGCTCGCGCATCTTCGCGATTTCCAGTTCGACCGGATCAAGATCGACCGGAGCTTCGTGATCGAGGCGGGCTCCGATGCGCGGTGCATGGCGGTGCTGCGCGCGACCGTCGCGATCGGCCAGGAACTCGGCGTCCTCACGCATGCGGAGGGGGTCGAGACACGCGAACAGCTCGAACTGCTGCGCTCGATCGGGTGCGACGCGGTGCAGGGCTATCTGGTCGGGCGACCGGTCGTGCCGTTCACCGATGCGGTCGACACCCTCGTGCCAGCGGCGGTGGGCATGGGTTCGAGCCCGATCGACGGAGAGTCGGCCGCCGTCGCACGGATCGCCGCCTGACGGCGTATCGGCAGATGCGCGGCGCGATCGCGTCGCGTTCGCGCGTTCTCCCGTCACGCACCCCGGCGGTGCAAATGCTTCGGCGCAATGACGGTATGCTATTGTCGACGCGCGAGACTTTAGGTAGCAAATACTTGCTTGGAACAGAGTAAGAACCAGACGTCCTTGCGGGACGAGGATGCCGATCATACGCTGATCCTGGCGGCATTCGGCCGTTCGCTCGACGCGGCGGATCCTTTCGTGGTCGGGTTCAACGAAGCGATCTTGCCTATGGCGATCAGCGATCCGACGCTTCCCGACAACCCGATCATTCACGTGAACGCGGCGTTCGAGCGCCTGACCGGCTATGCCCGCGACGAGGTGGTCGGCCGGAATTGTCGGTTCCTGCAAGGGCCGGAGACGTATCCCGAGGACGTGTCGCGGCTGCGGGATGCGATCGGGCGGTCCGAGCGGCTCGAGATCGACCTGCTCAACCACCGCAAGGACGGGACGCCGTTCTGGAACCGGCTGCTGGTCGCGCCGGTGTTCGATCGCAGCCGGCATCTGCGCTATTACGTCGCGTCCCAGCACGACGTGACGCTCGAACGCGAAACGCTCGCGCTGCTGGAGGCCGAGCAGCGCGAGCTCGAGGCGTCCGCCGCGGAGACTCAGGTTCGGCTCGCCGACAGCGCCGCGCGGCTGCAATTCGCGTTAAAGGCGGGGCGGCTGGGCGCGTGGACCTTCGATCCCGCCAGCCAGCATCTCGACGCGTCGGATGGCTGCAAGATCGTCTTCGGCTATGATCCGGGCGCGGCGTTCGGTTATCCCGAGTTCCTCGAAACGATCCATCCGGAGGATCGCGCGCGCGTCGTCGAAGCGATCCAGGAGACGATCGCGACGGGATGCGATTACGACATCGAATACCGCATCGTGACGCCGACGGCCGAGGTTCGCTGGGTCGCGATCCGCGGCGAATTGCTGACGCGCGCGGATGGCACGGCGCTGTCGATGACCGGCTTCTCGACCGACATCACCGAGCGCAAGCGGACGGAGGAGCACCGCGCTTTGCTGGCGGGGGAACTGACGCACCGGGTGAAGAACACGCTCGCGACGGTCAGTGCGATCGTCAACCAGACGTTGCGCGATGCAGCCTCGATGTCCGAGGCACGCGACACGATCGGTGCGCGGATCGGATCATTGGCGGTCGCGCACGACCTGTTGCTGCGCGACGAGGTCGAGGGCGCGACGATTGCCGATATCGTGACCGGGGTGATGGCGCCGTTCGACGATGGCGGCGGTCGCCTGTTCTCGGTCGAGGGGCCGCATGTCCGGCTCGAGCCGCGCGTGACGCTTGCCTTGTCGATGGCGCTTCACGAACTGGCGACCAACGCCGCCAAATATGGCGCGCTCCACGTCGCGGGCGGGCATGTCACGATTTCATGGAGCGTCGGCATCGGCGAGGGCGGACGCCGGCTGGCCTTCATGTGGGAGGAGACCGGCGGCCCGGTGGTCACCACGCCGACGCGCACCGGTTTCGGATCGCGGATGATCGAACGCGTGCTCGCACAACATATGCGCGGCACCGCCCGGATCGAGTATCGCGACACCGGCGTCGTCTTCACGATCGACGCGCCGCTCTAGGCTCGCTCACGTCGATGCCGAAACCGCCCCAGCTGACGACCCCCGACGGACGCTATATCGTGGTGCGCGGACGGCTTTGGCGCACGGCGAACCCCGGCCTGGACGAAGACGAACGCGTGCGACTGGTTGCGGCGTTGATGGACGGCCGGCGAGGCGTGGCTGCGGCGAAGCGGGAGGGCGATAGCGAAGCGGAGGCGGCTGCGCGGGCCGCGGTCGATGCTGCGAAGCACGGTCTGGGCGAGCGGGGGCCGGTATGGTGGACCGATGGTGCGCCCGATCTCAACCGGCACATGGCGCGCACGACGCCCTATGCGGACTGGTTTGCGACGGTGGACAACGGTGAGAGTACACCAAAACAAAGTTAAGTGATTTAACTTAATCTATGTGAAGACTGGGCCCGACTGGCATCCGGCGCGTTGAGGGACCCTGAGTTTACCGGGAAACCCAAATGTGCCACGTACTTGTGATCGAAGACGACTGGCTGATCGCGGACCATATCATCAGCCTGATTCAGCAAGCCGGGGCGACATCCTATGATCAGGCGGATTGCGAGGCCGACGCGGTCGTGGCCGCAGGGGCGCACATCCCGGACATGATCGTTTCCGACGTCCGACTTCGCGAGGGAACCGGGCCGCTGGCGGTACAAAGGATCATCGCCGCGCACGGCAACATACCCGTCATGTTCATCACCGGAACGCCCGGAGCCTGCGTGCCGTGCGATCCGCCCGCCGAAGTGCTCGACAAGCCGATCATGGAGGCCGTGGTCCTGGAAACGTTTCGAAGACTCGCCCCGCATTGATTGGTACGAGGTACGGCGTGGTGAGCGCCGTACCTCGATCGGCTATCAGCCCTGGATATCGCTTGCGTCGAATTCCTTGAACGCGGCCTTCACCTCGGCGGCGCGGGCATCGTCCGCGATGTCGACGGACACTACGATCTTGCCTTCCAGCGCCGCATCGTCGCGTGATTCCGGCGTCGGGTTCTTGCCTTCGGTATCCGAGCCGGCCTTCTCGTCGCCGACGCTGTTGTCTGCGCCGTCGGTGGTGATGAAGATGTCGGTCCGCTCGATGCCCTGCTCCTGGACCAGGCGCTCGACGGTCATCTCGGCTTCGCGGCGGGTATCGAACTTTGCCTTGAGAGTGGTGGACATTGGTCGCTCCTTGTTACGGGTCAAAAGGTCAGGCGGGACACAGATCGGGCGATGCGGCGTGTGCGCGATCGCTGGCGTCTATGTCCGCGAGGTGATCGAGGAAGTTGGTCAGTTCGGTGCGGCGGCGCGCCTCGTCGGCGAACTCGCGGTCGACGCCGAGCGCCCATAGCAGCGAGCGGCGATCGGGATCGTGGTGGAGCGCGTCGAGCTGGTCCGCGCGGTGCTCGACATCGTCGGTCGTCTCCGCGAGCCCGGCTTCGACGATGTCCTCGGCTTGGCGCCGCAACGCGACCGCGATCTCGCCGAGCGCGAGTTCGGGGTGATATTGCACGCCCCAGAAAATCCCGCCGTCGTGGCGGATCTCGGCGGCCTGGATCGTCGTGACGGCGTTGCTCGCGAGCAGGGTCGCGTCGGCGGGAAGCGTCTCGACCTCGTCGCCGTGGATCGCGGGGGCGTCCCAGCTCGCCGCACGGCCGGCGAGCAGCGGATGATCGCGGCCGGCGTCGGTCGGCGTGATGCGGCGGGCGATCCCGGCCTCCATCCGCTGCGGCATCTTGCGCCCTTTCCCACCGGCGGCGGCGACCGCGAGCTGCAGCCCGGCGCAGGATCCGAACGACGGCGTGCCCGATGCGAAAACCGAGCGCATGAAGGTCAGCTGTCGTCGGACCTCCGGGCTGTCGTCATAGACGTGGAGTGGCGATCCGGTGATGAACACCGCGTCGAACAGGCCAAGGGCATTGGCCTCATAGACTTGTGCATCGTCGTCGGCGGGTGCGACGATCGTAATCTCGGCATCGGGACGGAGCTGACGAAGCGTCGACGCATAGGTTTCGCCCGAGCTTTTGCCGGCGTGGCGACGACGCGCCTCGCGCTCGTCCGCAGTCTCGCTTTCGGCAACCAGAAAATGCGGCAAACCCGGTCCTCTCCCGTTTCGGTTCGAGCGACCTCAACGCGCTGGCACGCGTTTCGTCCGCCGCCGCCGCAAATTTTGCGCGCTCACATCTCGAGCGCGCGCTCATACCCGGTGAGTTCGAGATAGCCGCGACCGCCGCGGGTGCGGACCGCGCCCTCCCAATAGACCGGTAGGCCGCTGCGGCGGGCGTCGAGTTCCTGCGCGGCGAACATCGGGACGAGGCGCCAGCGCTGGACGCCGCCGGCGATGCGAACGCTCAGTTCCTGCGAGACCGGGTAGAGCGCGCCGGTCGCCTTGCTCCGCCATGTCGCGAGCGGGCGGAAGGCGACGTCGTTGGGGCCGAACACCGTCATGCTGCCGTCGGCGCGACGGAGCGAGCCGCCCGTCCAGACCGTGCCGCCGCCCTTGCGCCGGATGCGGAACGCCATCAGCGCGGAGCCGTCGTCGAAATTGAGCCCGGTCCAGTCCCAGCCTTGCGCGGCGGGTGCGAGGTAGTTGGACGACCATTCGCGGTCCAGCCACGCCTCGCCGGTCACTGCGACCGTTCCACCGCCTCTGCGGACGCGGCCGGTCACGCGGAGATGCGGCACCGAGTAATAATAGCTCGCTTCCTCGGGGCGTGGTCCCTTGCGGCTATAGCCTCCGACTCCCTGCGGCAGGGGAGGCTGGGTCGGCTGGAAATCGAGCGCGAGGCCGAAGCCGTCCGCATTTACGCGCGTCGCCCACCGGCCATTCCCCACACGGCGCAATCGCCAGTCGCGGATCGCGACGTCGGCATCGCCCGTCCGCGCCTGCGCGAGACCGAAGCCTTGGCGGGCCGCCTGCTCGCCGTGGAGCAGCTTGCCGGTGGTCGGATCGGACAACGCTGCGTGCGCGAACAGGACCTGGCGTGCGGCAAACCGGCTCGGGTTGCGCGGATCGACCGGCGGGCGGGTGCGGAAGAAGGTGACCTGGAAACCGAGATCCTTGCCGTCCTCGGTCCGCAGCCAGCCGGTGACGTACCACCATTCGGTGCGAAACGCCGGGTGCGCGCCGTGATCCGCGGGGAAACGAAGCGTGATCCCCGGCCGTACGACCGGATAGGGGGCGGGCGGCGTGGCGGCGGGCGCGGCGACACCGATCGCGGCGATCCAGCCGAGCAGGGCCCAAGGTCGCAGCATCACCAATCCTCCCGCACCGACTGTACCGCGCTTCTCGCCGTCGCGCGCCGCCCCGCCAGCATCGCGGTCGCCGCCGCCGCGCCCGTCAGCGCGGTCGCGACGCCGATCAGCGTGCCGAGCGGGATGCGGGTGGTCATCGTCCAGTTGAACGACTGCGGGTTGATGACGTGGATCAGCACCTGCGACAGGACCAGCCCCAGCCCGATCCCTGCGAGCGCGCCGGTGAGCCCGACGATCGCGCCTTCGGTCGCGAGCATCCTGGTGAGCTGGCCGCGGGTGAGGCCGAGATGCCGCAACATCCCGAACTCGCGTTCGCGCGCAATCGTCTGCGCCGACATCGTCGCCGCGACGCCGGCCAGCCCGACCAGGATCGCCACCGCCTCCAGCAGATAGGTGACCGCAAAACTGCGATCGAACAGCGTCAGCGCAAGTTTCCGCAACGTCGCCGGCTGGCCGACCTCGACCTGGGGACGCAGGTCTGCGGGCAGGCGATCGGTCATCGCGCGCGCAACCTTCGCCGGATCCGCACCGGGCAGAATCGTCGCGGAAATCTCGTCGCGGCGATCGTCGCCCGTCAGGCGCTGGTAATCGCCCTCGTCGATCAGCACCGCACCCGCCTGGCGTCCGTAGTCGCGCCATATGCCCGCGACGGTGAACTGCGTGCGGCCGGCGATCGGCAGCGTGATGCGCTCACCCGGATCCCAGCCGTACAGGCCGTGTGCGGGCTCCGAGACCCAGATCGGAAGCGCATCCTTCGGCACCGGCGGTCCGCGATCGATCAACACCAGCAACGGATCGCGGCCACCGCGCTCGGGCCGCGCGATGAGGCTGACCGGTGGGCGATCCGAGGCGATGGTCAGCGGGATCTGGCGACTGGAGGCGAGGCGGGCGATACCCGGCGTGCCTGCGATACGCGTGCGGGTCTCCAGATCGAACGTCGCGCCGGCGGTGGTGCGCAGATACAGGTCCGCGCCGAGCACCTGGTTGAGCCACTCGTCGACCGCGCCGCGGAAGCTGGTCACCATCGTCGCCATCGCGATCATCAGCGCGGTCGAGGCGACGATCCCGCACAATGCGGTCGCCGCTTCGCCGGGCGCGCCGTGAAGATGGCGGACCGCGAGCAAGCCGGGCACGCTGCCCCGCGTCCGCCTTGCCAGCGGGGTCAGCAGCGTGCGCGCGAACCACGGCACGCCCGCGACGCCGCCCGCGAGCATCAGCGCCATCCCCAGGAATCCGAACAGCGGCAGCCCGGCGATCGCAGGCAACAGCGACGCGGCGCCTCCCGCGACGAGCAACGCGGCGGCGGGCCACCACGCGACCGGCCGCCTCGGATCGAGCACGTCGCCCGCGTTCTTGAGCGCTGCGGCAGGCGCCGCTCGTGCCGCAACGCGCGCCGGTAAAGCGCTGCCTAGGATCGCGGCGAGCAGGCCGAGCGCGAAGAACCCGATCGCGGCGCCGGGCTGGATCACGACGCGCGCGGTGCTGCCGCCGAAATAGCCCGCACCCAGGTCGCCGCCGAACCAGTGAAGCGCCGCCCATGCCAGGCCGTATCCTGCTGCGAGGCCCGCCGCGGCGCCGACCAGTCCGATCGCGAGCCCCTCGATCACGACCGCGGCGATGATCCCGGCGCGCGGCATGCCCAGCGTCCGGAGCAGCGCGAACGCGCGTTGCCGCCGCACCACCGACAGCGACTGCGCCGAATAGACGAGGAAACCGCCGGTCAGCAGCGCGACCAGCGCCAGCATGTCGAGATTGACGCGGTACGCGCGCGACAGGGCATCGCCCTGCGCGTTCTGCGTTTCGGCGGTCGACAGGATCGCGTCCGCGGGCAGGATCGCGCGCAACGCCGGCTCTGCAGTCGCGCGATCCGACAGCGCCAGGTCAAGCCGGTCGATCCGCCCGAGACGCCCGAACCGCCACTGTGCCGCCGCGATATCCATGACGCCGACCGCGGTCGATTCGTCCGTCGCCGGCAGCGTGCCCGCCACCCGCAACGGCACCGACCGGCCATTGGCGACGACGACCAGCTGAGTTCCGATCTTCGCGCCGACCTGGGTCAGGGCCGCGCGGGACAGGAACAGTGCGGACTCGTCGAACGCCGTATCGTTGCCGGTATCGGGACCACGCGGGCGGATGCCGATCAGCGACGGCGTCACCGTGGCGGCACGGATCACGTCGACGCCCAGCAGCGTCAGCCGCGCCTTGCCGATCCGCGCATCGAGGCGCAGCACCGGGCTGGCATCGCCGACGCCATCGGCGCGTGCGACACGGGGATAGAGGCGTTCGTCGAAGCCGAGCGGACTGGTCGCGCGGACCGACAGTTCGGCGGCTCCGCTGACGCCGCGCATCGCCCCGTCGAACGACGCCAGCGCCGATCCGTTGACCAGATGCACCGCAAAGCCGAGCGCCACGCCGACCGCGATCGCGACCGCCGTCAACAGGAAGCGGGCAGGGTGGAACCGCCACTCGCCCGCGATCAGCCAGCGGAGTCCCAGCCGTCCCGACCAGAGCCCGGACCCGGACTTCAGGCCGATCTCAGGCGCCACGCCGCTCCACCAGTCCTTCGGCACCCAGCGTTAGCACGCGGTCGGCGATCGCCGCGCTCGCGTCCGAATGCGTCACCATCACGCCCGCCGCGCCATTGCCGCGCACCGCATCGGCGAACAGCGACAGCACGCGCGCCGCGGTCTCCGGATCGAGGTTGCCGGTCGGCTCGTCCGCGAGGATCAGTGCGGGGCGGTGGACGAGCGCACGGGCGATCGCCACGCGCTGCAACTCGCCCCCCGACAGGTCGCGCACATAGCCGTCGCCGCGACCATCCAGGCCGACCGCATCGAGCATCTCTTCCGCGCGCGTCGATGCCGCGACATTGTCCGGCGAGACGAGCGCCAGCGGCAGCGCGACGTTCTGGCGCAGCGTCAAATAGGGGAGGATGTGAAAGGCCTGGAAGACGAAGCCGATCCGCTCGCGCCGCAACCGGGTCCGCGCGGTCTCGTCGAGCGTACCGAGGTCGATGCCGTCGATCGCCACGCTGCCTTCGTCCGCCTCGTCCAGCCCGGCGAGGATGTTGAGCAGCGTCGATTTGCCGACCCCCGACTCGCCGATGATCGCGACCAGTTCGCCCGCACCGACCTCCAGGTCGAGATGCCGGAACAATCGCCGTGGCCCCGGCACCGACTTACCGAGCGCACGGACCGCGAGAAGGGGAGGGGCGTCAGGCATGTCCAGTCCGTGCAATAGCCTGGGTGGCGCCGCAAGCACCGACATCGCTGGATATGCGGTAGATCAGTTACCCGGCCGATAGGTTCGTTCGACGTGCCCCGCGAGTTCGTCGGGATGGAAATAGACCGGCCGCAACCGTCCCTCGGCGTAGCGCGATACCTGGTCGGCGAAATGCGGCGATCGGACGTCGCCGCTCTGGCCGCCGGCCATGACCGCCATCGCCTTCACCCGCGGGCCGAACTCGACCACCGCGACGAAGCTGTTGCCGCTGGTGCCGTAATAGCGCTTCGTCCCCGGCCACGGCTTCGCGCCGAACGATGCGAGGCTGCCCCACTGCGCCGAGGTGAACGGCACTGGGGTCGAGGCACGGGCATCGTCGAAATGCGGCGCGATCGAATCGTCGAGCCGCTGGAAACGGTTGATGTCTTTCCACGAAGTCCGCCAGTCGCCAAAATCCTGCTTGAGCCGGGCGACCGCGGTGCTCAGAGCGGCGAGCTTCGCGTCCGGGCCAACGCGCAGAGCGATATAGTCGGGGACGTTCAGCCTCTCCGCCTGCGCGAAGCTGCCTACCTCGCGCCACAATTGGTCGCCCCAGAAGACCGCGAGGCTGGTCGCGGTGGAATCATAGGCCCAGCGATGGTCCCAGCGCTTGAGCAGCGCGATCGGTGCGGCAAGCGCAGCGCGCCGCGGATCGCTGGCGGGAAGTGCCTCCCATGCGGCGACCAGTCCGGGCAGCAATCGCGCAAAGGCGGGGAGATAGGGATCGAACGCGGCGGCCCGCAGCGTGTCGGGTGTCCAGCCGGTCTTCCCCGTCAGCAACAGGTCGGCATGGACGCCGCGCGCATTGCCGCCGACCTGGTCCATGTAGCGCGGATAGTCCGCCGCCTTGGGGCTGTCGGGGCCCGCCGCGCTCCACGGCCAATCGTTGGTGTTGTGCGCCCACCCTATGCGCGGGTTGAGCACGCTCGGCAGGCTGGGGAGCGTATGCAGGCCATGCCAGTCGGTCGCGGGGTCGCTGCCATCGACCGGGCGGGTATAGTCGAAGCGATCGTCGCGGATCGGCATGAACTGCGGCATCAGGAACGCGATCTCGCCCTTGCTGTCCGCAAACAGCGTGTCGTTCGACGAATTCGCCTTCAACGCCGCGACCTTCATGTATCCTGCGAGATCGGTCGCCTTGGTCCGCAGATAGCTTTGCTCGAGCGCGGGCACCGGGCGCCACATCAGCGCAGTGGCGATCCATTTGCCGGCCTTGGTCGCGACGATCGGGCCGTGATGCGTGCGGTAGGTGGTGAAACGGCGCTCGGCCATCGTCCCATCGGGCTGGCGGACTCGCAGCGTAACAGTGCGTGCGACGACCGGCCGGATGGTCTTTCCGTAGCGATAGGCATAGCCGCCGCCACGCCGCGTGATCCGCTCGGCGAACTCGTCGACGTTGTCGACCGTCGCCGAGGTGTGCATCCACCCGGCCTTCGGATTGAAGCCCTGGTAGACGAAGAACTGGCCCCAAGTGCTGGCGCCATACGCGTCCAGCCCGTCGTCACTGGTCATCTGCGCCTCGGAGCGGAAATAGAAGCTGGTGTGCGGATTGATGAGCAGCAACGCGTGACCGTTCGCGGTCAGCCGCGGTGCGATGGCAATGCCGTTGGAGCCCGACGGTTCGCGCGGGATCATCCCCAGTTCCTCCGGCGTCGGCGGGGTTGGCTGGCCGTAGAAGGTCTTCAGGTCGCTGAGCGAGATCCGCTCGATATCGCCGCCGATGCTGCCTTCGGTGAAGCTGAGCGCCATCCACGGCTCGAACCGGGTCAGCACGCGGGGCTTCGTCTGCGGGTACGTCGCGAGATAATAGTTCAGCCCGTCCGCCCAGGCCTGCATCAGCGTGCGCAACCATGCCGGGCTCGCGGCATAGTCCGCCTTCAACGTGGGCGGATCGACGAACAGCCGCTGGCGAAGGTCCGCCCACACCGCGTCCTCTCCCACGTCAGCGCCGGCCGCCTCGGCGGTCCGGCCAAGCGCGGTCAGGTAATTCGCCTCGATGCGCGGGAAGTCGTCCTCCGCCTGTGCATAGATTATCCCGAACACCGCATCGGCATCCGACCGACCCTTGATGTGCGGGATGCCCCAGTCGTCGCGGGTAATCGTCACGCGCTTGGCCTGCGCCTGCCATCGTTGCATGTCGGTAGGGGCCGAAACGGGGGTGGCCGACGAGGGTGCGGCCAGCAGCAGCGCCGACAGGATCAACGGGTGACGCGCGTGCCGAGGGGTTGCCATGCGCCGAGCGTAAGGCGAGCGCATGGGAAATGCCATGCGTACTGACGGTGATGAAGATGGTGGGTCGGAAGGCTGAGGCTCCGTCGCCTCGCGCTGGACCGCTGTTTTCCTAGGAAAACTGGAGCGGGCGAAGGGATTCGAACCCTCGACCCCAACCTTGGCAAGGTTGTGCTCTACCCCTGAGCTACGCCCGCTCTGGCGCCTATGTCTCCGGTCTGAAGCGACACGGTGACTGGGTGAGGCGCGCTGTTAGCCCGGTGTTTCCGGGACGGCAAGCGCCTTTTCGACTTTCGCGTGAAATTCACCGCAAACGAGATTCCGCTTGGCGACTCCGGCACTAGAACATTACAAGAACAATTGTGAACGAGTCGCTTGCCTTGATAGCCCGCCTGAAGCGGATTGCCACGACGGGGATGCCGACTCAGGGTGATGGCCGTGCGGACGATGCGTGGCTGACGCAGGGGATGGCGAAGGCGCAACTCCACGAGATTTTCGCGACGGTCGACGATTCGGCGAGTGGCGCGGGGTTCGCGATCGCTTCGGTGTTGGCGGCAAAGGCGGCGCCGGTGATGTGGCTGCGCACCGAGGCAAGCGAGCGGCAGGGCGGGCGGCTGCATGCGACCGGGCTGGTCGAGATGGGGCTCGACGTGACGTCGTTGGTGCTGGGGCTGGTCGAGGACGAGGCGAGCTTGTTGCGCGCCGCCGCCGATGCTGCGCGGTGCCATGGGCTCGGTACGTTGCTGATCGAGTCCTGGGGACGTGCGCCTAAAATCGATCTTACCGCGACGCGGCGGCTGATGCTGGCGGCCGAAGCTTCGGGCGTCACCATTCTCAGCCTGCGCATTGGTGCCGAGCCGGTGCCGAGTGCGGCCGCGTCGCGCTGGCAGGTCGCCGCGTGTCGGTCGCGACCGCTGGAAGCCGACGCACCGGGCAAACCTGCCTTCGACATCGAATTGCTGCGTCGACGCGGAGGCCAGACCGGGCTTCGCTGGCGTGTGGAGTGGGACCGTGACGCGCACATCTTCGACAATATCGCCTTCGACCAAACCGCCTTCGCCTCTGACGATTCCGCGGCGTTACCTGGCGCTGGTGTTCCCGTGGCTGCCGATCGAGCGGCTGCGGACGATGCGGCCGCATTTGTTCGTCGGACGGGCTGAGACGCCGATCGCGTTCGTCGAGACGGTCTCGGGCGGGGTGCGGCTGAAGGCGCTCGACCGCGAGGCGGTGCGGGCAGGGCTCCAGCCGGGGCTGACGCTGGCGGATGCGCGGGCGCGGGTGCCCGAACTCGAGGTCTACGAGCATGACGCGCATGCCGATCACGAATGGCTCGAGCGGCTCGCGGACGGGTGCCAGCGGTACACGCCCTCGGTCGCGCTCGACGAACCCGATGGGCTGATCCTCGACATTGCCGGGTGCGTGCACGAGTTCGAAGGCGAGCGGCGATTGGCCGCCGATCTGGAAGAGCGACTTGCACGCCGGGGGCTGCTGGTACGCCACGCGTTCGGCGATACGCCCGATACGGCGCGCGCGTTGGCGCGGTATGCGGGGGCACCGGCGCCGGATGAAAAGCGTGCGGTGAAGCGGTTGCCGGTGGCGGCGCTGGGGCTCGACGAGGATGCGACGACGGCGTTGTCACGCGCGGGGCTCAAGACGGTCGGCGACGTGATGGCGCGGCCGCTTGCGACGATCGCCGCACGGTTCGGCGAGGAGGCGGCGATGATGATTCGCCGGCTCGACGGGTCGGTGAAGGGACCGATCGTCGCGCGCCGCACGGTGGCCAAGATCGGTGTCGAGCGTCGCTTTGCCGAACCGATCGCGCGCACCGAATACGCGCTGGAGATGCTCGCCGAACTTGCCACCGAAGCGGCCGCCCAGCTTACCGACCGTCATGAAGGCGGGCGACGGTGGGAGGCGCGGTTGTTCCGTGCCGACGGCCTCGTCCAGCGGCTGCGGATCGAGACCGGCCAGCCGACACGCGACGTGGCGCTGTTGATGCGGCTGTTCCGCGAGCGGATCGACAGCCTCGCCGACCCGCTCGATCCGGGGTTCGGCTATGATCTGGTGAGGCTCGACGTTGCGCTAGCGGAGAAGCTCGATGCGTCGCAGTTGAAGCTGGAGGGCGGCGAGGCGCAGAAGGGTGAGGTCGCGCAGCTCGTCGATCAGCTCGGCACGCGGCTGGGCCGGGCGCGCGTGCGCCGGTTCTCGGCGCGCGATAGTCATATCCCCGAACAGGCGGAGCTGATGCTGCCCGCCGCCGAGGCGCCCGCCCCGACGCCGTGGACTGCGCCGGAGACGGGCGAACCGCCGCTGCGCCCGATCTATTTGTTCGATCCGCCGCAACCGATCGAATCGATGATGGCCGAGGTTCCCGACGGGCCCCCGCACCGCTTCCGCTGGCGACGTACCGTGCACGACGTCGCGCACAGCGAAGGCCCGGAGCGGATCGCGGGCGAATGGTGGCGACGGCAGGATATCCCGACGCGCGATTACTACCGCATCGAAGACCGCCGCGGCCGCCGCTTCTGGATCTTCCGCCACGGCCTGTATTCCGAGATGGAGACGCCGCGCTGGTACCTCCACGGTGTCTTCGCATGAGCGGCGCGGCGCCATGACCGGGTTCGCCGAGCTCGTCGCCGCGACCAATTTCTCGTTCCTCGACGGGGCGAGCGATGCGGGCGCGATGGTCGGGCGCGCGGTGGAGCTGGGGCTTGGCGGCATCGGCATCGTCGATCGCAACACCGTCGCGGGCGTCGTCCGCGCGCACCAGGCGTTGAAGAAGGCACGCGACGGCCTGCTCGGCATGGCGATGCCGCCGATCGATTTCCGACTGGTGGTCGGTGCGCGGCTGGTGTTCGAGGATGGCACGCCCGACATCGTCGCCTACCCTTCGACCCGACGCGGCTGGGGACGACTGACCCGGTTGCTGACGGTCGGCAATCGCCGTGCCGAGAAGGGCGGCTGCATCCTCGGGCTCGGCGACCTGATCGCGCACCATGCCGACATGATGCTGGTCGTCATGCCCGAAAGCAGCGCGCGCGGCGCCGTGCCGGTATCGCCTTTGCCCGACGGCGACGCCTTGCCCGAACGAGGCGAGCGCGAGCTGCGGACGATCCTGAAGGCAGTAAAGCGACTGGGGCCGGACTCGATCTGGCTGGGCGTGACGATGCCGCGTGGCGGTCGCGATCGGCGGCGGCTGGCGCGGTTGGGGCGGATCGCCGATGCGGCGGGCGTTCCCGTGCTTGCGACCACCGACGCGCTCTATGCCTATACCGACGACCGCGACCTCCATGATGTCGTTACTTGCATCCGCGAGCGCACGACGATCCACAAGGCCGGGCGCCTGCTGGCCGCGAACGGCGAGCGGCATCTGAAGCCCGAGGAAGAGATCGCCCGGCTGTTCCGCGATCGCCCCGATGCGGTGGCGCAGAGCGCGCGGCTGTTGTCGCGGATCGCGTTCTCGCTCGACGATCTGAAATACGAATACCCGCACGAACCCATTCCGGCAGGCTGGGAGGCGCAGGATTGGCTCGAGCATCATGTCTGGCAGCTCGCGCTGGAACGCTATGACTACCGCGTGCCGGAAAAGATGCGGGCGCTGCTCCACGAGGAATTCGCGCTGATCCGGGAGCGCGAATACGCCTATTATTTCCTGACGGTGCACGACATCGTCCGGTTCGCGCGGGCGCAGGATCCGCCGATCCTGTGCCAGGGGCGCGGCTCCGCGGCCAACTCGGTGGTGTGCTACCTGCTCGGCGTCACCTCGGTCGATCCGATGAAATACGACCTTCTCTTCTCGCGGTTCGTGTCGAGCGAGCGCGACGAGCCGCCGGATATCGATGTCGATTTCGAGCATGAACGGCGCGAGGAGGTGATGCAGTATATCTATCGCCGCTATGGCCGCGACCGCGCCGCGATCGCCGCGACCGTCATCCATTATCGGCCCAAGAGCACGGTGCGCGAGGTCGGCAAGGCGCTCGGGCTGACCGAGGACGTGACGCAGCGGCTGACGAGTACGGTCTGGGGCAGTTTCTCGAGCCGGTTCCAGGAACAGCGCTTTGCCGAAACCGGCTTCGACGTCGACAATCCGGAGATCGCGCGGTTGCGCGAGATGGTCGACCGGCTGCTCGAATTTCCACGGCATCTGTCGCAGCATGTCGGCGGGTTCGTGCTCACGCAGGGGCGGCTTGACGAGATGGTGCCGATCCATAACGGCGCGATGGAGGAGCGCACCTTCATCGAATGGGACAAGGACGATATCGACGCGCTCGGGCTGATGAAGGTCGATATCCTAGCGCTCGGGATGCTGACGTGTATTCGGAAGGCATTCGACCTGATGCGTCGGCACGGACTCGGCGATCACCTCCTCGATACGATCGCGGTGGCCGAGGACGACCGGGTCTATGACATGCTGTGCAAGGGTGACAGCATCGGCGTGTTCCAGGTCGAGAGCCGGGCGCAGATCAACATGCTGCCGCGGTTGCGTCCCCGCGAGCTGTACGACCTGGTGGTGCAGGTGGCGATCGTCCGGCCCGGGCCGATCGAGGGGGACATGGTGCATCCGTATCTGCGGCGACGCAGCGGGAAGGAGGTGGCCGAATATCCCTCGCCCGATCCGAAGTTCGGGCCGGCCGACGAACTGAAGCAACTGCTCCGCTTCACCTACGGCGTACCGCTGTTCCAGGAGCAGGCGATGAAGCTGGCGATCGTCGCGGCAGGGTTCACGCCGAACGAGGCGAACCAGTTGCGCAAGTCGATGGCGACGTTCCGCAAGGTCGGCGGCATGGACAATTTCCACGCCAAGCTGATCGGCGGGATGGTCGGGCGGGGGTACAAGGCCGAGTTCGCGGAACGCTGTTTCAAGCAGATCGAGGGGTTTGGATCGTACGGATTTCCGGAGAGCCACGCGTTATCGTTCGCGCGGCTGGTGTATGTTTCGTCGTGGATCAAATGCTTCCATCCGGCGGTGTTCTGTTGCGCGCTGCTCAATTCGCAGCCGATGGGGTTTTACGCGCCGGCGCAACTGGTGCGCGATGCGGTGGAGCACGGGGTATGTGTGCTGCCGGTCGATGTGAATGCAAGCGGGTGGGATAACAGCCTGTCCTCCCCGACACGGGGAGGGGGACCGCGCGAAGCGGGGTGGAGGGGGGCTTCCGCGGACGTACCGCTGGCGGGGGTCCCTGTTAGGGGCGGCGCGAATGAGACTGCGACCCTTCCAGGTGGTACTTTTGCGGCGCCCCCCCTCCACCATCCTGCGGATGGTCCCCCTCCCCGTGCCGGGGAGGATTTGCGCCTTGGGTTTCGGCAGGTGGATGGGTTTCGGAAGGATTGGGCCGACGAGATCGTTCGCGTTCGGACCACGCCGTTCGCTAGCATCGAGGACCTGGCGCGGCGGGCGAACCTGCCACAGCGGGCGATGAACCTGCTCGCCGATGCGGATGCGTTTCGGTCGGTGGCGAAGGAGCGGCGCGAGGCTTTGTGGGATGTGCGCCGGACGCCGCCCAAGCAGCTTGCGCTGTTCGCTGCGGCAGAGGTGCCCGAGCTTGGCGTGGAGCCCGATGCACATCTGCCGGCGATGCCGCTGTCCGAGCAGGTTGCGGCGGATTATCAGACGACGCGGCTGTCGTTGAAGGCACATCCGATGCAATTCCTCCGCGCGCGCTTTGCCGCCGAGGGGATCCTGTCGAGCGCGCAGGCCAATGCGACCAAGGACGGGCGGCGCGCGAAGGTCGCGGGCGTGGTGCTGGTCCGCCAGCGGCCGGGCAAGGGCAATGCGATCTTCGTGACGATCGAGGACGAGACCGGGATCACCAACGGGCTGATGTGGGCGCGCGATTTCGAGGCGAACCGCCGCGCGGTGATGGCGTCGCGGCTGATGGTGCTGGAGGGCGTGATCCAGCGTAGCGAGGAAGGCGTCACACATCTGATGACGTCGCGGGTGCAGGATCGCACCGAGATGCTGCGGCTGTTGTCGGAAGATCACGCGCTGGAGCCGCCGCTTGCGCGGGTGGACGAGGTGATCCGGCCGGTCCTCACGCGGAGTCCCGATGCGCGTGCTCACCATCCGCGGGCGACGCATCCTCGCGATGTGCGTGTCCTCCCCAAGTCGCGCGACTTTCATTGAGGGTTATCGGCGCTCGTTGGTGTGGTGCCCAACATCGCCGAACGCTCAGTCACCCGCACCGGTTTGGCGCCTACCCCCTCCGAATAGAGGCGCCTCCCCGGCGGAGGCCGGGGTCCAGTTGGGAAACACTGCTGATAAAGGCTGCGCTCCGTAACTGCGACCTTTCCAACTGGACCCCGGCCTTCGCCGGGGAGGTGGCTTGTCTGAAGATGGAAATGCTGGCCAATTCGGGGGGGCACCGTGTCGCAAGGCCGTATCTATTGCCCACGCGCCCCCATAGATGTCGGATCCGTTAGCAAGACAAATGACGCCTCGACGCTGCGCGCCGAATGCCAAGGCACGTTTGTCGTGCCTGCCTATCCATCCTAAAGGTGGCATTCGCCGCGGGCGCCCCCCAGATAGCGCGTCTGGATTACACGGGAGTTGAACTTGGCCACGCTTGGAATGTCCCCCGCGGAGAAGGATGCCGTCGAGGCGTTCCGTCGCGATGTCGTCGAACCGTCGATGACGAGCCTCGTGATCATCGATTTCTGGGCGGAATGGTGCGGGCCGTGCAAGGCGCTGACGCCGACGCTGGAGAAGGTCGCCGCCGACTATGCCGACAAGGGCGTCGTGCTGGCGAAGGTCGATACCGACAAGAACCAGTTCATCGCCGCGCAATTCCAGATCAAGTCGATCCCGACCGTCTATGCGATGTTCCAGGGCCAGCTGGTCGCCGACATGACCAGTGCGCGCACCGAATCGCAGTTGCGGGTGATCCTCGACCAGTTGCTGAAGCAGCTGCCGATCGAAGCCGGCGCGACGGACGCGGTGCCCGACGTCGAGCCGTTGATCGCGATCGGCGAAGAGGCGCTCGCAGCCAATGATGGCGAGCGCGCGCTCGGGATTTTCCGCGAGATCGCCGAGATCGCGCCCGAGCATCCGCAGGTCCATGCCGGCTTCGTCCGCGCACTGGTCGCGACCGGGCAGCTCGACGAGGCGGCGGACTGGCTGGCGAACCTCGATCCGACGATCGCCAAGGACCCGGCGATCGCCCGCGCACAGGCGACGCTCGCACTCGCGCAGTCGGCGCCCCCGGTCGAGGACCTGTCGCCGCTGCTCGCTGCGGTCGAGGCGAACCCCGACGACCTGCACGCGCGGTTCGCGCTCGCCAACGGCCAGATGGCGGCGAACGACCGTGATGCGGCCGCCGACACGTTCCTTGGCATCATCGCCACCGAGCGCGACTGGAACGAGGGCGCGGCGCGGACGCAGTTGTTGAAACTGTTCGAGGTTGTCGGGCTTGAAGACCCGTGGGTGTCTGGACAGCGACGCCGCCTGTCTGCGATCCTGTTCGGATGACCACCGAGTCCGCCCCCCCGCGCGCCACCACGCGTCTGTCGATCTTCCCGTTGCCGGGGGCGTTGCTGTTCCCCGGCATGCACCTGCCGCTGCACATGTTCGAGCCGCGCTATCGGGCGATGATCAGCGATGCGATGGCGCGCGACCGGCGGATCGGCATGATCCAGCCGCGGGGCGGACCGCATGACGACGCGGATGCGCTGTACGACATCGGTTGCGTCGGCAAGATCGCCGAGGTCGAAGCGCTCGACGACGGGCGGTACAATGTCGTGCTGGAAGGCATCGCGCTGTTCCGGATCGTCCGCGAGTTGGACGTGACGACCGCATTCCGCCAGGTCGAGGCGGAGTTGCTGCCGTTAATCGAGGACGACGCGCTGTCGCTCGGCCGGCGATCATCGCTGGAACTGGAGTCGCGTCGGTTCGCGGACATGCAGGGCTATGCGGTCGACTGGGATGCGGTCGGACGGCTCGACGACGAGAGCCTGGTCAACGGCATCGCGCAGATCGCACCGTTCGACGCAGCCGCAAAACAGGCATTGCTCGAGGCGCCGGATATCGAACAGCGCGCCGAGCTGATCATCCAACTGATGCAGTTCTTCGGCCGCCACGACGGTGACGAATCGGTGACGCTGCAGTGAAGTCGCCCAGCAAGGGACGCGCGCATGGTGCCGTAATGATGATCGGCATGTTCTTCGCCAATCTGTTCGATCCCAAGAAGATCACCGCGATCGAACACGTCGCCACGCAGCGACGGATCGGCAGCGAGTCTGGTCGTATTGCACAGGCCGCCGCGGCGCCGCCTTCCCGGGGCGAAGGAGTTTGACGATGAACACCCTGGATCCCTGGCTGCTCAAGCGCCTCGTCTGCCCGATGACGCGCACGCCGCTCCGCTATGACGAGCCTGCGCAGGAACTGATTTCGGACGCGGCCGGCCTTGCTTACCCGATCCGCGATGGCGTGCCGGTGATGCTGGTCGAAGAGGCACGCCGGATCGACGAGACCGCCGGCTGATCGTCTCCCACTAGCGGCCCGTCCGCGTCGCTCCGGCCTCCCGGACTGCGGCGAGCGTCGGGTAGCCGTTTACGGCCATCAGTAGGTCGGCTTCGGCGAGGATGCATTTCAGCACATGCGCCGCGCCGTTCGCGCCGTCGAGCGCGAGGCCGTAGGTGTAGGGCCGGCCGATCCCGACCGCGGTGGCGCCGAGTGCGAGTGCCTTGACCACGTCGCTCCCCGACCGCACGCCGGAGTCGAACAGCACCGGCACGGCCCCGCTCGCCTCGACCACCGCGGGCAGCATGTCGATCGCGGCGATCCCGCCATTCGCCTGGCGTCCGCCGTGGTTCGAGCAATAGATCGCGTCCGCCCCCAGATCGATCGCGCGCCGCGCGTCGTCGGGATGGCAGATCCCCTTAAGGACGATCGGCAGCTTGGTCATCGACCGCAGCCACGGCATGTCTTCCCATGTCAGGACCTTGCCGAACGTCCCGGCCCATTGCCGCACCGCCGCGGGCAGGTCCTCGCGCGGTGGCTTGGCAAGCATCGTGCGGAAGACGGGATCGCTGAAGTAATTCTCCAGCACATGGCCGCGCAGTTGCGGGAAGTTCGCGACGTTCAGGTCGCGAGGGCGCCAGCCGGTGACCCAAGTGTCGAGCGTGACGACGATCGCCTTGTATCCGGCCGCCTCTGCACGGTGGACGAGGCTCTCGGCGAGCGGCTTGTCCTTGGGCGTGTAGAGCTGGAAGAAACCGGGCGTATCGCCCATCGCCGCGGCGACGTCCTCGAGCGGATCGTTCGACAGCGTCGACTGGACCAGCGGAACGCCGGTGAGCGCGGCCGCCCGCGCGGCGGCGAGATCGCCGTGGCCGTCCTGCGTGCACATCCCGTTGATCCCGACCGGGCTCATGAAGATCGGGCTGGGCAGCGTCATCCCGAACAGGTCGATCGAAAGGTCGCGGCGCGTGGCATCGACCATCATCCGCGGCGTCATGCCCCAATGCTGGAACGCGTCGGCATTCTGGCGTTGCGTGAATTCGTCGCCACACCCGCCCTGGAGATAGCCGAGCACCGACGGTGGCAAGGCCGCTGCCGCCCGAGCCTTGAGCGATGCGAAATCGACCGGGACCTTCGGGACGACACCGGCAAGGCCGGCGAAATAGATCTCGTTCTGGTAATCGCCGTAATGCGGCATGCGTTGCCCTCCGAAGCTGGTCGCGGTCAGTCCCGATAGCCCGGATTGACGCGGTCGAGCTTGCGCAACAGCGCGGGCCAGGCGAGTCCGTCGGCGAGCATCCGCATGCCTGTCGAACTCGATTGGCCCTCGACCTTTTCGGCGACGCCCTGGTTCGGATTGTTCAGATTCTCGCGACCGGCGCTGAGCATCAGGACCTGGGCTTCGCAGGCGCGTTCGAGGAAATACATCCGCAGGAACGCCTGCGGCACCGACTCGCCCACCGTCAGCGTGCCGTGGTTGCGCAGGATCATCGCGTTCTTCGTGCCGAGATCCTGCACCAGCCGTTCGCGTTCCTCCAGTTCCGTCGCGATGCCCTCGAAGTCGTGATAGGCGACGTCGTGCCCAGCGATCATCGCCGTCTGCGTATGCGGGAGGAGCCCTTCGGCCATCGCCGACACCGCCTGGCCGTGCGGCGTGTGGAGATGCAGCACCGCGACCGCATCGTGACGCGCGGCGTGAACCGCCGAGTGGATCACGAAGCCCGCGCGGTTGACCGGGGCGGGGGTGTCCATGACCTTGTTGCCGTCGACGTCGATCTTGACCAGCGACGATGCGGTGATCTCCTCGAACATGTGCGTGTACGGGTTGATCAGGAAATGATGCTCGGGGCCGGGGACGCGCGCGGACAGATGCGTGAAGATCAGATCGTCCCAGCCGTACAGCGCGACCAGCCGGTACGCGGCGGCGAGATCGACGCGCAACGCCCATTCCTCGGCCGATACCTGATCCTTGATCGTCGTTTCCGCCGCCGTCGGGTCCATCGCCTTCAATGCCGTCGCCATCATCCGCCTCCTTATGTTTGGCCCCTTGTACGACCGGCCTTCGACAAACTTTGTCTCGATGGTGACAATCTCGAAATTTCGCCTAGCCTTGCGCGATGCATGATCCGGATCACGCGATACTGGCGACCGATAGCTGGTTCGGCGCGATACCGGCGGCCCGTCGCGAGCGCCTGTTGCAGGAGGCGCGAGCCGAGGTGCTGGAAAACGGCGCGCGGATCTACGGCTCGGGCGATCCCCCGAACGGGTTGTGGGCGGTTCTGGACGGGCAGGTCCGGTTGAAGGGCTTGTCCGCCAATGGTGCCGAACTGCTCGCGCTGATCGTGCGGCCGGGGACGTGGTTCGGGGAATTGTCGACGCTGGACGGGCATCCAAGGCCGCACGACGCGACGGCGTTCGGCACGGCGCGACTGCTGCATGTGCCGGTGGCGGCGTTCGCGCGGGCGGCGGCGGCGGACCCGGAGCTCTACCGCGATCTCGGGCTGCTCGTGTGCGCGCACCAACGCACCGCCTTGCGGTTCATCGCGCAAAGCGTGGGGCAGTCGATCCGGGTGCGACTGGCGCAGGCGCTGATGCGCGCGTCGCAGGCGGGGGACGGTCGGATCACGATCCGTCAGGAGGAGCTTGCCGGCGTCGTCGGCATCGCGCGCCAGACGCTCAACCGGCATCTGAAGCGGTTCGAACGCGATGGCCTGGTCGCGGTGGCCTATGCGCAGGTCCGTATTCTCGACGTGCCCGGGCTGCGCGGCGTCATCACCGAATAGGGCATCGCCAAGCGCTTCTCCCGCGCGCTACACTCGCGGCCATGACGATCAGAATCGGTATTGGCGGCTGGACCTACGAGCCGTGGCGCGGGACCTTCTATCCGGAGAAATGGCCGCAGAAGCGCGAGCTCGATTATGCCGCCGAGCACGTCACCGCGATCGAAATCAACGGCACCTATTATGGCAGCCAGAAGCCCGCGACGTTCGCATCCTGGGCGAAGGCTGTGCCCGACGGGTTCGTCTTCTCGCTCAAGGCATCGCGCTACTGCACCAACCGGAAGGTGCTGGCCGAGGCGGGGGAGTCGATCGCCAAGTTCACCAGGCAGGGGATCGTCGAGCTCGGCGATCGGCTCGGGCCGATCCTGTGGCAGTTCATGGCGACCAAGAAATTCGACGCCGACGATTTCGCCGCGTTCCTGAAGCTGTTGCCGCCCGAGCAGGACGGGCTCGCGTTGCGCCACGCTATCCAGGTCCGTCACGAGAGTTTCGCGGTGCCGGAGTTCGTCGCGATGTGCCGCGATGCCGGCGTCGCGATCGTCTTCGCGCAGTCGGCGGAATACCCCGCGATCGCCGACGTGACCGGCGACTTCGTCTATGCGCGACTGGAGGATGCCGAGGAGCGCTTCGTCGCCGGCTACGCGCCGACCGCGCTGGATGAATGGGCGGACAAGGCGAAGACCTGGGCCGCGGGGGGACGGCCTGAGGGCTTGCCGTATGTCGAAGACGCCGCGCCGGCGAAGACGCCCCGTGAGACGTTCGTGTTCTTCATCAACGGCGCCAAGGTTCGCGCTCCGCATGCGGCGATGGCGCTGATCGACCGGGTGCGGGGGTAAGTAGCGTGCGGTCATTCGAACAACACTTCGTAGTGCCCGATCAGCGTGGTTCGACTTCGCTTGCCCAATTACGGACATTCACGCATTGGCTGTATCGCCAACAAATGGACGGACCATTCGCCCCCCTTGTTGTCGGCATCCTTGTTGCCGGGCGGACGATCTTCGTTTTGTTTAGCGGATCAGCTTCGGCGGACAACAAGGGCCTGCTGCGCAAGGAGCAGCCAATGACCTACTGGCTTATCATCGCGATAGGCTTGGTCGGCTCGATCGTTCTGTTCGCGACCGCTTATCACCTGCGGAACGGCAGCCAACCTCTCCCACTCCGGCCATTCCGCTTTCGCCCACGTTCAGACGTTATGGGCCTTCACGGCGCTTGCTCAAGAGCGGGCCCTCGTTCAGGTTCCCCGTATGACGGTGAAACCCAACCGGCCAACGACGTTCGGCGCTTTCGCCATCGCGATTACAATGGTCGTGAACGGCTGCACCGCTTCCCGAAGCGCATTCACTCCGTCAGTATTCGAAACGGCTAAATCGGCATGTGACGCAGCAGATGCTTACATTTCAAGATCAAACCCAAAGGCCATTGGGTTTCGAGGGCACGCAGCATACCACGCTGAACAAGCAAAATGCCTGTAGAGCGTCTGAAAGGGACGGACGCGAGGGTAATCGGCTTTATCAGCGAACCGCCCAGCTAAATAGCCGATGTCGCCCATTACCGGACATTAGGCTTCCTCATGCTTGGCTAACAACCTGCCGTTCGCTTTTGCTCACGATACGGAGAGTGTCCGTACGGAGCCGTCTCGCTGCCATCCTCTCGACGTTCGAACATAGCGAGCGTCGAACTCACCACCGCAAAGTCCCGTGCAACGGTAAGCGAAGTGAACGATAGCAGATTGTCGGTCAGCGCTGATCTCCGGAATTTGGATCGTGTAGATGCTAGCCGGACGCGTGTTTGTTCCCACCAAGGGGACATGGACCGCCGCACGCCTTCGCGCGTCGCTGTCTGCCAGCAGATAACCCGTAGGCAATATATCCTTTAGCTCAGGGCACATCCCCAACAGATCATGGTGGTTCGTGTTGGGCCCTTCATAGTAGATGTCGGAACTTCCGCCCAAGTCGGCTGGGGGCAAATCGCGAAGTGCGGCACGCCCAACTTCGCAAATCTGCTGCGTCCTCGCCGCGTTTGGCACCTCCGCTACGATCATGGAAACTACCATCAAGGCCAGCATGGTCACCCTCTTGAATATAGAGCCTATGCTCGTCCGGTCACGTTTCTCACGCAAGCTCAAATCGTGCGCAAACGCTATCGCCTAGCTTTCGCGCAACCCTTGACGGCTGCAAACACGCTGGGAACCACCAGTCCGCTAACCTTCCCAACCCAGCCGTCATATCACGCCGCGTTGTCGATCCCGAGTTCGCCGAGCTTGCGGTAGAGCGTCGAGCGGCCGATGCCGAGGCGGCGGGCGACTTCGGTCATGCGGCCGCGGTAGTGGCCGATCGCGAGGCGGATAACGTCGGCTTCGATCTCCTCTAGCGCACGGAGGTTGCCGTCGGGGCGGAACAACGTGACGCCGCCGCCGCCGACCGCTGCCGGCGCGGATGGACGCTCGCGCGTGCCGAGCGCGGCGATCTCGGGGAAATCCTCTTCGGTCAGCGCGGTGTCCTCGCACAGCACGGCGGCGCGGAAGAGCGCGTTCTGCAACTGGCGGACGTTGCCGGGCCAGTCGTACTGGACCAGCAGCGCGAGCGCGGAATCGGTGATGCCGAGCGGTCGCAACCCAGGCTGTTCGGCAATCCGCGCGAGCAGGTGGCGGGCGAGCGCGGGGATGTCGCCGGTGCGTTCGCGCAATGGCGGGATCGTTACCTGGACGGCGTTGAGGCGGTAATACAGGTCTTCGCGGAAGCGCCCCGCCTCGACCTCGTCCAGCAGTTTGGTATTGGTCGCGGCGATCACGCGGACGTCGACTTCGCGCGGGTGGCGGGCGCCGATGGCGAGGACTTGGCCGGTTTGCAGGACGTGCAACAGCTTCGCCTGCGCCTCGAGCGGCATCTCGCCGACCTCGTCAAGGAACAGCGTGCCGCCGTCGGCGTCGTGGAACCGGCCGATCTTGCGCTCGAACGCGCCGGTGAACGCGCCCTTCTCATGCCCGAACACCTCCGATTCGATCAGGTTCGCGGGAATCGCGCCGCAATTGACGCTGATCATCGGCTTCTTCGCGCGCGGGGAGGCGGCATGGATCGCCTCGGCGATGACGTCCTTGCCGACGCCGATCTCACCTTCGAGCAGGATCGCGACGCGGGCGCGGGCGGCTTTCGCGGCGATCGCGAGGGCAGCGCGGAAATCGGGGGAGGAGCCGACGATCTCGTCGAACGCGAGCAGGGCGGGGATCTTCTCGGTCAGCGGGCGAAGCTCGCCCGACGATTTGCCGACCACCGCCGCGTCCAGCGCGGCGAGCAGGCGGTCGGGGGCAAGCGGCTTGACCAGGAAATCGGTGGCGCCGGCGCGCATCGCGCTGACCGCGTGCGCGACCGATCCGTTCGCCGTGATGACCAGGATCGGCAGCGCCGGGCGCCGTTCGCGCAGCGTCGCGATCAGGGTGGTGGCATCCTCGTCGGGCGCCCAGTGATCGATCACGATCGCATCGAGCTGCATGCCGTCCTGCGTACCGAGTGTGGCGATCGCGGTCTCGTCGTCCGCCGCGAAGACCGCGCGCCAGCCGCCTCGCGCCGCGAGGGCAGCCACCAGCCGCCGCTGCGTGGGCTCGTCGTCGATCAGCAATAATAGGCGCTGGCCATTGCGCGTCATGGCGAATCCTGTCCCGTTCCGGCACGTGCAATAGCTAGCGCAAGTAAAGAGCGACTTAAATGTCCTGCTTGGCGATCCTGGATACGCGCGATAAGGTCTCGGCCATAGAGGATGGCACTGACAGGATTGGGGCACGAACCATGGCCGGCAACGGGGACATGAAGGCGCACGTCGCGACCTATTCGAGCGTGACGGGAATGATGAAATGGGGCGCAGTCGGGTGTGCGCTGGTCGTCGCGCTCGTGATCTGGCTGATCTCGTAACGCCATGAAGATCGCCGTCCTGAAAGAGCAAGCGGACGGCGAGCGGCGGGTATCCGCGACGCCGGAAACAGTGAAAAAGTTTATTGCGCTGGGGGCTGTGCTCGCCGTCGAGGCGGGGGCGGGGGATACTGCTTCGATCGCCGATGCCGCGTACTCGGATGCGGGCGCGTCGGTAGGCGACCGTGCGGCGACGCTGGCGGGGGCGGATATCGTGCTCGGCGTGCAGGGGCCTGATCCTGCTTCGCTCGACGGCGTGACGCCGAGGGCGTGGATTGTTGCCAGCCTCAATCCCTTTGCCGAGCGCGCGCGAGTCGAGGCTTATGCTGCGGCGGGCTACGAAGCGCTGGCGATGGAGTTCATGCCGCGCATCACGCGCGCGCAGTCGATGGACATCCTGTCGTCGCAGTCGAACCTGTCGGGCTACAAGGCGGTGCTCGACGCGGCGGCCGAATATGGTCGCGCGTTTCCGATGATGATGACTGCGGCGGGGACGATCTCGGCCGCCAAAGCCTTCGTGATGGGCGTCGGCGTGGCCGGCTTGCAGGCGATCGCGACTGCGCGGCGTCTCGGCGCGCAGGTGTCGGCTACCGACGTGCGCGCTGCGACCCGCGAGCAGATCCAGTCGCTCGGCGCGAAGCCGATCTTCGTCGAGAACGTCGCGGGGATCGAAGGCGAGGGGACGGGTGGGTATGCCGGCGAGATGTCGCCCGAATACCAGGCGGCGCAGGCGGAGCTCGTGTCGGGGCATATCGCCAAGCAGGATATCGTCATCACGACGGCGCTGATCCCGGGACGTGCCGCGCCGCGGCTGATCTCGGCGGCGCAGGTTGCGAGCATGAAACCGGGATCGGTGATCGTCGATCTTGCGGTCGAGCAGGGCGGCAACGTCGAGGGCTCGGTCGCGGGCGAGGTGGTCGTCGTGAACGGCGTCAAGATCGTCGGTCACCGCAACGTGCCGTCTCGGTTGGCGGCAGACGCGAGCGCCTTGTTCTCGCGAAACCTGTTCAACTTCCTCAACGCCTTCTGGGACAAGGACGCCGGGCGACCCGTACTCGACGCCGAGATCGGCGATGCGATCCGGCTGACGCAGGGCGGCAAGATCGTGAACCCAAGGCTGCTGGCATGATCTTCTATCCTCCCCTGCAAGGGGAGGTGGCGCGCCCTGGCGCGACGGAGGGGTGTCGCCAGTCGTTATTTCGCGCACCATCACTGCGGACGACACCCCTCCGTCAGGCAAGTGCCTGCCACCTCCCCTGCAAGGGGAGGATCTAGAGATGCTGCAAGGAGCGGGAACGACTGGGGCTTTGGCCAAGCAGCTTCGAGCGACGATGTCTCCGCCCGAAATCACATTGTGGCTTGCGTTGCGGGAGCGACCGGCTGGTTTGAAGTTTCGGAAGCAGCATCCCTCGGGTCCGTACGTTGCGGACTTCTACTGTCATCCTGCGCGGTTGATCATCGAAGTTGACGGCCAAGCGCATGATTATGGTGATCACCCAGCGCGCGATGCCGCACGTGATTCCTGGTTCGAAGGACGTGGCATCGCCGTTCTGCGTATCCCGGCTATCGAGATTTTCCACGATTGCGACGCGATGGTTCGAGGTATCGTGGCACTTGCAGCCGAGCGACTCGCCGCACAGGAGGAATAGCATGGACTTTATCGCGATCCTGTCGATCTTCGTGCTGGCGTGTTTCGTCGGGTATTTCGTCGTCTGGGCGGTGACGCCGGCGTTGCATACGCCTTTGATGGCGGTGACCAATGCGATCTCTTCGGTGATCATCGTCGGCGCGCTGATTGCTGCGGCTGCGGCAGGCATCGGCGCCGGATCGGGCGTGGCCAAGGCACTCGGTTTGCTTGCCGTGGTGCTGGCGAGCATCAATATCTTCGGCGGCTTCGCGGTCACCGCGCGGATGCTGGCGATGTACAAGAAAAAGGAACGGCCGGTCGCGCCTGCTGCGAGCAAGTGAGCGATACGGACGTGAAGGGGACGCGCGATGCATGAACTGACGGTCAGCCCCTGGGCATCGCTCGCCTATCTCGTCGCGGGGGTGTGCTTCATCCTCGCGCTGCGCGGGCTGTCGAGCCCCGCGTCGAGCCAGCGCGGCAATCGGTTCGGCATCATCGGCATGACCATCGCGGTCGTGACCACGCTGGTGACGCATGTGCCATTCGTTCAGCACCTTCTCGTTTCCGACACCGGATCTACGATAGCCGTGCGCGCTATCGACTGGACCACGGTCGTCGAAATCCTTGCGGCGATCGGCGTCGGCGCGGCGATCGGTCTCGTGACAGCACGCCGGATCGCGATGACCGCGATGCCGCAGCTCGTTGCCGCGTTCCACAGCCTCGTCGGTCTCGCCGCGGTACTGGTCGGCATCGCGGCCTATCTCAACCCGCAGGCATTCGGGATCTCCGACCTCGTCATCCCGCTGATCGGCCAACCCTTCGCGGTGATCCACCCCGTCAGCCGGATCGAACTCGGCCTCGGCGTGGCGATCGGTGCGATCACCTTCTCGGGCTCGGTCATCGCGTTCCTGAAGCTCAACGGCAACATGGGCGGCAAGCCGATCATGCTGCCCGGCCGCCACGTCATCAACCTCGCGCTGCTCGCCGGCATCCTGGGGCTGATCGCGTATTTCGTCACCGACCAGGCACCGTGGATCTTCTGGACGATCGTGATCCTGAGCTTCGTCATCGGCTTCCTGCTGATCGTCCCGATCGGCGGCGCGGATATGCCGGTGGTGGTCAGCATGCTCAATTCCTATTCGGGCTGGGCGGCCGCCGCGATGGGCTTCACGCTCCACAACAGCGCGATGATCATCACCGGCGCGCTGGTCGGCAGCTCGGGCGCGATCCTCAGCTACATCATGTGCCGCGCGATGAACCGTAGCTTCATCAGCGTGATCGCAGGCGGCTTCGGGACGAGCGATGCAGGCGCGGGAAGTGGCGGCTCAGCCGTCGATCGACCGTGGAAACGCGGCTCGGCGGAGGATGCCGCGTTCCTGATGAGCCAGGCCGAGCAGGTCATCATCGTCCCCGGTTATGGCATGGCGGTCGCGCAGGCTCAGCACGTCCTGCGCGAGATGGGCGACAAGCTGAAGGCCGAGGGCGTCCGCGTGAAATACGCGATCCACCCCGTCGCGGGGCGCATGCCGGGGCACATGAACGTCCTGCTGGCCGAGGCGAACGTGCCGTATGACGACGTGTTCGAGCTGGAGGACATCAACAGCGAGTTCGCGCAGACCGACGTCGCGTTCGTGATCGGTGCCAACGACGTGACCAATCCCGCCGCGAAGACCGACAAGACGTCGCCGATTTACGGCATGCCCGTGCTTGATGTCGAGAAAGCGAAGACCGTGCTGTTCATCAAGCGGTCGATGGGCGGCGTCGGCTATGCAGGCGTCGATAACGAACTGTTCTATCGCGACAATACGATGATGCTGCTGGCCGACGCGAAGAAGATGGTCGAGGATATCGTCAAGGCACTCGACTGAGCTCTTCGCGTGGGGTTCCCAACTGCAACGGAACTCGATCCAGTTCGGGTGTAACTCCTCACCTGACACAGGTTAGTCTCCGTATCATAGCGGAGACCTTGATGACCCTATCTGACGGCCCGCCTGACGCGGCGAATTACGACACGGGGATCGACGCGATCCTTATCGCCGGGCCCGGCGCACCGGACCGGCTGGCCGTTGCCCTTGCCGCGCTGAACGGTCGGATCGTTGCCCGACTCGATTGGCCGGCAGGCTTCGGCGATCATGCGACGCCGCAGGTCATCGTCGTCGAGGCCGGCGGAGTCGATCCAGCGATAATAGCCGAACACCTGCCAGGAATCGTCCATCAGGCGGCTTCAATGCAGGCGGGACTGGTCGTTGCCATGGGCGTCGACGAGATCGACGTTGTCGCCGCGGCGACGCTCGGCGGCAGCACGCGGTTGCTGGTCGATCCCACCGTCGGTGATTGCGTGGCGGCGATCGTGGTCGCTGCCGAGGCGGCGCGTATCCCGGCGGGCGTCTTCGATGTTCACCGCGAGACCGACGGCACGCGGCTCGAGCGACTGAACACCGAGGTCGCGCGGATCGCCGAGGCGCTCGCCCGACTGACGCGGGCGGAGATCGAGGGCGACGCACCTGTCGCACCGATCGTCGGCGACCGCACCAATCGCTACGGCGCACCGCCCGCCTTGGTAGAGCCCAGCGCGGCGGATGTCCGTCGGGCGATCCGCGCGCGCCGCTTGCGCGACCAGTTCTTCGGCGCGACATTGTTCGAGGACCCTGGCTGGGACATGCTGCTCGATCTCTACGCCGCCGAGCTTGAGCGGGGCCGCGTTTCGGTGTCGAGCCTGTGCATCGCAGCGGCAGTCGCGCCGACCACTGCGCTGCGCTGGATCGCGCGGATGACCGACACCGGATTGTTCGAACGCCGTCCCGACCTGCTCGACCGACGCCGCGCCTTCATGGTGCTGTCCGATCGCGCGAGCGAGGCGATGCGCGGGTACATCGTAGCCACCAAGGGCGCCGACCTGCGCATTCCGTGATTTTAGCTTGCCCCGGCCGCCCGGCTTTGGCATCGGACGTCCACCCGAGAGGGGCGATTAGCTCAGTTGGTAGAGCGTCTCGTTTACACCGAGAATGTCGGCGGTTCGAGCCCGTCATTGTCCACCGTTATCCGCCATCTTCTACAGTTCGCGAACCAACCGCACCGCGACCGCGATCCAGGCGGGGTCGGCGATGGTGAGCGACTGCGTGCCGGTGCCCGGCGGCAGGACGGTGACGTCGCCGTTGCATTGCGTGAGCCGTCCGAACGCGAACCGTCCTGCCGGTTGCGGGACGAGGATGTCGCGGTTGAGCGCGGTTGTGAAATCTCGGGGGGCCAGCGTTGCCGCCCAGATTACATCGCCTGCGCGGTATTCGCCGGTGCCGTTCGCGACGGTTATTGCGATCTGGCCTGGCGCGACTTGAGGCGGTGGTGCCGTAGTAGTTCGCCGGGGGGCGTGGGCTTCGCGGCCGTCTAGAATCGCGGCGACGGGCAGGTCGGTACGGCCTGGCAATTTCACAAGATCGCTTGCCTCGACGCCCAGTGCGGCGGCGATCCGGTTGAGCCAGCCGATCGAGACGGTGCGCGTGCCGGTCTCCAGGCGCCCGATCGTCTGCGCGGTGGTCGGTGGATCGCAACGCCTGGCGACGTCCTCCAGGGTCAGTCCCTTAGTGCGCCGGACTTCCCGAATGGCGGTGATCATTGAACGGTTCCAAACCAGATAGGTTATTCAGCTGTCCTACAACCGTGCGGATATGGCAACAGCCAAGCGCAACGGGAGATGGCGGATGCGCGAACTGGTAGAGCGGACGGTCGATTCGGAGGGTGTTCCTCAAGCGGTCGGCATGCGTCGCGGTCGTATTGTCACCGTGAACCTTGCGGAGTCGCCGCTTGGATGGCTGCGGTCGCGCGCGTTGATCGACGTGAGACAGTTCGAGGCGGGTGAGCGGTTGCGGGCCGATTACGAACGCGCGTCGATCGCGCCGAGCGTGACGATGCGCTGGGTCGAGCGGGTCGATGGGGGAGGTGGCGGCGGACTCGACCCGACGTCGGCGCAGATCGCGGCGAAGCGTCGGTTCGACGGGGCGCTGGCGGCGGCGGGGCCGGGGCTGGCGGATATCCTTTGGCGGGTGGTTTGTGCGGGGGAGGGGCTGCCGGTGGCCGAGAAGGCGTTGCAATGGCCGGCGCGGGCGGGGCGGGTCGTGCTGACGCTCGCACTCGATCGGTTGGCCGCGCATTACGGGATCGGTTAGGCGCTCGCATTGGTGCGCGGGCGTGATTAAGTGTCCAGCATGCGCTTCGACCTCATCAAATGCCACGGCTCTGGCAACGACTTTCCGCTGATCGACGCACGCGCGTCGACGCTCGGCGATGCGGCTTGGGCTGCCGTCGCGCGGGCGTTGGCGGATCGCGATGGACCGGTGGGTGGCGACGGGCTCCTGCTGCTGACTGGCGGCGACGCGACCCACGCGTTCGGCATGCGGATGTTCAATTCGGATGGCAGCGAGTCGGAGACGTGCCTCAACGGCCTGCGTTGCGTCGCGCGCGCCGGGTTCGCGGCTACGGGCTCCGAGTCCGCGTCGGCGCTGCTGAAGACGAGCGACGCGGCCGTCGAGCGCGATGCCGATATTGCCGATGGCGTGTTCACCGTGCGCGAGATCGCTGGCCCCGCGTCTCTGGATGTCGCGGCGTGGCCTATGCATGTCGGGACCGATCGCATCGTCGATACGCCGATCGCGAATCTGCCGACGGACCGCGCCTTTACGGCGGTGGCGATGCCGAACCCCCATCTCGTGACGTTCGTGGATGCCATCGACGAAGCCGAGCTCGTGCGCGTCGGCGAAGCCTGCGAGGCGGCGCCCGACTGGTTGCCCAACCGCGCGAACGTCAGTTTCGTCGAGGTTCGCGGACGCGACCTGTTCGTGCGGACGTTCGAGCGCGGGGTCGGGCTGACCGACAGTTGCGGCAGCGCGATGGCGGCGTCGACCTATGCCGCGTGCCTGACCGGGCGGATCGCGTACGGCACGCCGACCACGGTGTTCAACAAGGGCGGCTTGGTCCGCGCCGAGGCGAGCGAGGCCGCGATGGTCACGCTGTCGGGCAATGCGACGTTCGAGTGGACCGGCACAATCGACGTCGATCTCGATACCGGGGCGGCGAGCGACCTGGTCGTCACGCGGCGGCATGACGATGAGATCGCAGCATGGGCGTGCCTTCTCGCGGCGATCTGAACACCGGCTGCGTCCTTCTGCCGGCACGTCCGTATCTCCCCGCAGTGGCGCCGCACACCGGCTCCGCACGCAGGAGAGAAGCCATGAACCCGTTCATTCGTACCGCGATCGTCGCCGCGGCCGTTGCCGTCAGCGGCAGCGCCATCGTCGCAGCCCAGACCAACCCGATGGTCGGCGGCGCCGCGATGTATCCGACCAAGACGATCGTCGAGAACGCGGTCAATTCGAAGGACCACACGACGCTGGTCGCCGCGGTCAAGGCCGCCGGCCTGGTCGAGACGCTGTCGGGCCCGGGTCCGTTCACCGTGTTCGCGCCGACCAACGCCGCGTTCAAGAAGCTGCCGGCGGGCACCGTCGACACGCTGCTCAAGCCCGAGAACAAGGCGCAGCTCGCCAGCGTCCTGACCTATCACGTCGTCCCCGGCACGATCACCGCCGCCGACATCGCCGCCAAGGCGAAGGCGAACGGCGGCACCGCGACCTACACGACCGTGCAGGGCGAGCCGCTGATGTTCAAGAAGGTCGGCACCGGCTGGGGCATCATGGACGGCAAGGGCCACAAGGGCCGGATCACGATCGCCAACGTCATGCAGTCGAACGGCGTGATCCACGTCGTCGACACGGTGATGCTGCCGTAATCGGCGATCCCGCGAGATAGCTGCCTCGCTTTCCCCCTGCGAGGTAGTTTGCGTCGAGCCCGTTGCCGAAAGGTGGCGGGCCCGATTGCGTTGGCACGGTTATCCTCCCCTGTGAGGGGAGGTGGCTGGCGTAGCCAGACGGAGGGGTAGTGCGCTGTCGAGAGGGTTATACCCCTCCGTCAGCCAAGCGGCTGCACCTCCCCTTGCAGGGGAGGATACTCTGTCAGCCGATCAGCAGGCCCGCGAGCGCCGCCGACATAAGGTTCGCCAAGCTTCCCGCGGCGAGCGCGCGCAGGCCGAGCTTGGCGATCATCGGGCGCTGGTTCGGTGCGAGGCTTCCGGTGACCGCCATCTGGATCGCGATCGACGAGAAGTTGGCGAAGCCGCATAGCGAGAAGGTGATGACCGCGATCGTCCGCGCGCTCAGCCCCTGCTGCGTGCCGAGCGAGATATACGCGACGAACTCGTTCAGGACGATCTTTTGCCCGAACAGCCCGCCGGCGATCCCCGCCTCGCTCCACGGGACGTTCAGCAGGAACATGATTGGCGCGAACACATAGCCGAGCAGCCCCTGGAAGCTGAGGCCGGGCAGCCCGATCATGTTGCCGAGCCCGCCGAGCAGGCCATTCGCGAGCGCCACCAGCGCGACAAATGCCAGCACCATTGCGCCGACCGCGACGGCCAGGCGCACGCCGGTCTGCGCGCCCTGGGCTGCGGCCATGATCAGATTGGCCGGCTTTTCCTCGTCGTGCGTTGCTTGCGGCATCGGTTCGCCCGCCGACGATCCGCCGGGCAGGTCGCCGAGCGCGAGTTCGCCTTCTGGTGGCGTGACGCGGTCGGGCATGATGATCTTCGCCATCAGGATGCCGCCCGGCGCCGCCATGAAGCTCGCCGCAAGCAGGTAATCGATCCGGATGCCCATCGACGCATACGCCGCGAGGATCGTGCCCGCGACGCCGGCCATGCCGCTGGTCATTACGGTAAAAAGCTGCGCCGGGGTGAGCCCCGCCAGGTACGGCCGGATGACGAGCGGCGATTCGCTCTGGCCGACGAAGATGTTCGCCGCCGCGCATAGCGATTCGACCTTCGAGACGCCGATGACCTTCTCGATCCCGCCGCCGACCCAGCGCACCACGAACTGCATGATGCCGAGATAATAGAGGATCGAGACGAGGCTCGCGAAGAAGATGATCACCGGCAGCGCGGCGATCGCGAAGCTCTGTCCGCCGATCTCGGGCGTCGCCATCTTGCCGAACAGGAATTCGGTGCCCTTCTGCGAATAGCCGAGCAGGTTGGCGACGCCGCCGGACATCTCGCCGAGCACGACCTTGCCGAAGCTCGAATACAGCACGAGCACGGCGATCCCGGCCTGCAATGCGAACGCGGCGCCGACGATACGCAGGCGGATCGCACGGCGGTCGCTCGACAACAGCACGGCAATGCCCAGGATGACGGCGATGCCCGCCAAACCGATGAAGAGTCTTTCCATGGACGCCCTGCGTTTTCTTGCGATGACACGCGCCGCCCCCCGGCTGCGCAAGCGACCGACATGACACGCGAGCGCCGCGCTCGCCAGTTATTTGAAGCGCGCTAGTCATTTGACGGCGCGCGCGATTTCGCTAGCGTCCCCGGCGATGGATAAGCCTGTTCCCGCGTTCCCGCGTTCGCTCTTCGTTTTTTCGGTCCTGTACGGCGGCATGGTGTGCATCGCCGGCGTGTTGGGGGTGAAGCAGGTCGCGCTCGGTCCACTCGCGGTCGAGGCGGGGATCTTCGGGTTCCTGCTGCTGGTGGTGCTGAGCAGTGCGATCTCCGAGCTGCACGGCCAGAAGACCGCGACGTTCCTGGTGCGCCTCGGGTTCATTCCGCTGCTGGTGTCGGCGGCGCTGATCCACCTGGTGCTGGCGCTGCCGCACGATCCGGGGATGTACCCGCCCGCGGTCGACGCGTTCCCGGTCGTCGTCGGGCAAAGCTCGCGGATGATGATCGCCGGGCTGATCTCCTACGGCATCTCGCAGACGCTCAACGTGCTGATCTTCTCGAAGCTGTCGGGACAGGTCGGCAGCGGCGACGGCAAGCTGGTGTGGCTTCGCGGCATGATCGCGAGCATCATCTCGCAGATCATCGACACGATCTTGTTCATCACCATCTCGTTCCTGGGGGAGCGGCCGATCATCGCGTTGATGGAAGGGCAGATGCTGACCAAGGTCATACTGTCGATCGTGCTGGTGCCGTTCATGATCACCTTCTTCGTGAAGCTGGGACGGCGGCTGGACCAGGTCTGACCGCGTTGTTTCCCCGCGAAGGCGGGGACCCAGTCTTGGCTCCCGCCTTCGCGGGAGAACGACGGAAGCAAGAGCGACGTCCGCGGCTTTCGTTACCTCCCTCGACTGGCTAAGGGATCGGCATGACCGATCACACGCCCGATCCCGCCCTGCTCGCCAAGGCGGAAACGCTCACCGAGGCGCTGCCGTATCTTCAGCGCTACGCCGGCAAGACGTTCGTCGTGAAATACGGCGGCCACGCGATGGGCGATCCCGAGCTGCAGCGCGACTTCGCCGAGGACATGGTTCTGCTAAAGGCGGTCGGCATCAATCCGGTCGTCGTCCACGGCGGCGGCCCGCAGATCGGCGCGATGCTAAAGCGGCTCGGCGTCGAATCACGCTTCGTCGACGGCCTGCGCGTCACAGATGCGGAGACCGCGCAGATCGCCGAAATGGTCCTGGCGGGCTCGATCAACAAGGAAATCGTCGGCTGGATCGGCCAGGCCGGCGGTCGCGCGGTCGGCATCTCCGGCAAGGACGCGGGCCTCGTCCTCGCGCAGAAAGTCGGTCACGGTCGCGAGCCCGACAAGCTCCAGGGGATCGAGCGGCACGTCGACCTGGGCTTCGTCGGCGAGCCGATCGCGGTCGACCGGACGATTCTCGACACGCTGATCGCGGCCGACATCATCCCGGTAATCGCGCCGATCGGCATCGGTGCGGATGGCCACACCTACAACATCAACGCCGACACGATGGCGGGCGCGATCGCCGCCGCGATGGGCGCCGCGCGCTTCTTTCTGCTCACCGATATCGTCGGCGTGCTCGACAAGGAAGGCGAACTGCTCACCGACCTCGACCCCGCGCGGATCGCTGAGCTACGCGCCGACGGGACGGTGACCGGCGGCATGATCCCCAAGCTCGACACCTGCGTTGCGGCGGTCGAATCGGGGGTGGACGCCGCGGTCATCATCGACGGCCGCGTGCCGCACGCGATGCTGCTGGAGATCTTCACCAAGCAGGGCGCGGGCACGCTGGTGAGCGCGAACGGGCGCTCGCGGTAAAGGGGGTAGCCTCTCACGCCCGTCATCCTGACGAAAGTCAGGATCCAGAGCCACTAGGGTAACGCCTGTGGCTCTGGATCCTGGGTCAAGCCCAGGATGACGGGGATTGGGAAGGCGAATCACCGGGCGCACACCTCCCGACACCACAGGGCTTCTCGTTCTCCTCCCGCCACCTTATATCGGCAATACACCAGCGGAGACCTACGCCTTGATCGCCCTTCTTCAGATCGTCCAGTTGCTGCTCACCGTCATCTGGTGGATCATCGTCGTGCAGGCGATCCTGTCGTGGCTGATCGCGTTCAACGTCATCAATACGCACAGCGATTTCGTCCGCACCGTGTGGACCGCGCTGCAGCGGATGACCGAGCCGATGTATCGCCCGATCCGCCGCGTGCTCCCGGATTTCGGCGCGCTGGACCTGTCGCCGCTCGTCGTGCTGCTGATCCTCTACATTCTCAGCAACATTGTCATTCCGAACATCGCGCAGAACTATCTCGTCGCAACCTATTGAGCGCGAAGGCCGCTTGGCGAGCGCTGGCTGACGGCTTGGCGATCGCCGTTCGGGTAACGCCGCGCGGGGGTCGCGATGCGCTGACCGCCGGGACCGAAGAGCATTTCGTCGCGAGGTTGGCGGCGGCGCCGGTGGACGGTGCCGCGAATGCGGGGTTGGTGGCGCTCGTCGCGAAGACCTTCGGCGTACCCAAGCGTGCCGTGACGATCGTCGCCGGCGAAACCGCCCGCCTGAAGCGCCTGCACATCGCCGGCAACGCCACTACGCTGGCGGAAATTGCCGCCGCGCTCTATGGGCCGCGGGCATGAGCGCGACCATCATCGACGGCAAGGCCTTCGCCGCCGGCCTCCGGGCCCGTATCGCAGACGGCGTCACCGCCTTTCGTGCACAGGCAGGCCGCGCGCCTGGGCTGGCTGTGGTGCTGGTCGGCGAGGATCCCGCCTCCAACGTCTATGTCCGGTCGAAGGGCAGGGCGACGCGTGAAGCCGGAATGGAAAGCATCGAGCACCGGCTCCCCGCCGACGTCCCCGCCGAAGACCTGCTGGCCTTGGTCGCGACGCTCAACGCCGATCCGACGATCGACGGTATCCTCGTCCAGTTGCCCCTGCCGAAGCATATCGACGAGCAGGCGGTGATCGCCGCTATCGACCCCGACAAGGACGTCGACGGCTTCCACCCGATCAACGCGGGCCGCCTCGCGACCGGTCTGCCCGGCTTCGTTCCCTGCACGCCGTTCGGCTGCGTCATGCTGTTGAAGAGCGTGTTGCCGAGCTTGAGCGGACTCGAGGCGGTCGTCGTCGGCCGCTCCAACATCGTCGGCAAGCCGATGGCGCAACTGCTGCTCCGCGAAAGCTGCACCGTGACCGTCGTGCATAGCCGCACGAAGGACGTCCCCGCGCACATCCGCCGCGCGGACATCGTTGTTGCTGCGGTCGGTATTCCGCAGATGATCAAGGGCGACTGGCTCAAGCCCGGCGCGACCGTCATCGACGTCGGTATCAACCGGACCGATGCCGGCCTCGTCGGCGACGTCGATTTCGCCAGCGCAGTCGAGGTCGCGGGCGCGATCACACCGGTGCCGGGCGGCGTCGGGCCGATGACCATCGCCTGCCTACTGCGCAACACCTTGGTCTCCGCAGGCCGTCGCGAAGGCATTGTTATCGACGAGGCCGCGCTGTGATCGAACTCTACATCTCGTCGCTGATCACGTTCTTCGTCGTCATCGATCCACCCGGCTGCGCGCCGATCTATGCCGGGCTGTCGGCGAGCGCGTCGTCCCTGCAAAAGCGGGCGATGGCGATCCGCGCGGTCGGCGTATCCGCGCTGATCCTGTTCGTGTTCGCGCTGTTCGGCGAGGCATTACTCAAGGGCTTGGGAATTAGCCTGGCGAGCTTCCGCATCGCCGGCGGCATCATGCTGTTCCTGATCGCGCTCGAAATGGTGTTCGAAAAGCGCACCGAGCGCCGCGAGGATCGTGCCGCCAAGGTGGCGAGCGATCCCGAGGTGGAGGACGTCTCGATCTTCCCGATGGCGATGCCGATGATCGCGGGCCCGGGCTCGATCGCGTCGGTGATGCTGTTGATGAGCCGCAACAGCGGGATCGAGCGATCGCTGGTGGTGCTCGGCGCGATGGTGACGATCCTGCTGCTGACGCTCGTCGCACTGCTCGCGGCGGGGCCGATCATGCGGATTCTCGGCGCGAAGATCGAGGCGGTGATCACTCGGTTGCTGGGCGTACTGCTGGCTGCGCTGGCGGTGCAGTTCGTCCTCGACGGTTTGTCGGTAGTGCTGCACTAATCCGTTCTCCTGCGTTCGCAGGAGAACCGGGGGGTGATGGTCAGCCGACCTTAAACAACCGCAGCGGCGACTTCGCCGGCAGCGGGAGTGGGGTCAGCCACGCCGGGATCTTGTTCTTCGCCAGTTCCGAGTAGAACCCCTTCGGACTGCGCGCCTTATAGTTGGTCGATTCGGCCGCGTTCGGACACAGCAGCAGCATCGTCGCGCCGTGGCGCTTGATGATCGCATGCGCCTCGTCCGCAGACCGCCCGAACGCATGCTGGACGTCGAGGATCGCGTCGCCGTTGCGGTGATACGGGCCCGCGATCGCGTCATGATGCGTGATCGTGATCAGCCGCGGCCCCATGTCGACGAAGGTGAAGATCGTCTGCGCGGGATATTTGTTCAGCGCGAGCAGCACGGTCGTGCGCAGGCAGTCGCCGGTCGCCATGTTGACGCGTTTTTCATACGGCTTTGGCTGGTCGATCGGCAGGTATTTCAGCACCATCCCGGCGAACATGCCCGACACGATCAGGAACGCCGCGGCCGTCCCCAGCACGCGCACCGCGATCGACCGGTTGCCGAGCAACCGCGGGATGATCAGCCAGGCCAGCGCGGTCGCCCCCGGGATCGCCAGCATCTGCGCGGCGGGCCCGGCGCGGACCTGCCACAGCAGCATCGCGCACGCGAACGCGGTGAACAGCGCGACCGCCGCCCAGCCGACTGCGCTTGGATCGCGACGCGCGCGCCACGCTGCGATCGCCGCCCCGATCAGGCCGATGATCGGCAGCGTCGCCAGCGCGAACCCCACCCGGAAACTATGCTTGTAGATCGGCTTGGCCTCGCGGACATTGTCCAGCCAGTTGCGCTGCAGTTCGGGCGAAATTCCCTCGGGTCGCCCGAGGCATTGTGGGAACACCAGCGCGAACCCGACGACGATCGCCGCCCCAGCCGCAACCGCCAGCGTCAACCGCATTCCGCGCGACGCCGGCCCGAACCGCGCGAGCAAAAACAGCAGCATCCCCGCCGCGATCATCACGCTCAGCCACACCGGGGTCAGCGCATCGCAGCGCATAGACTGGTTGGCGTTCGATGCGAACAGCGCGAACCCGAGCGTGCTGCCGCCGCCGAGCGTCAGCGCGTAGATCGACAAGCGCTCGGCTTCCGACCGGTCCCACACCCAGCGCAAGGCGATGATCGCTCCCGCCATCGCCGCGTAGGGCAACAGCTCGAGCCCGATCGACAGCGACACCGCACTCGCGATCCCGACCATCGCGCCACCACGACGGCCGTTCGTATCGCACAGGCCCGCGACCGTCAGGCTCAGCATCGCGAGCTGCCAACCGTGATGATCGATCCGCTCGGGCATGAACATCAGCATCGTGGCCGTAGCGCCGACCATGAACACGACCGCGAGCGGCCATGCATACGGGCTGATCAGCCTTCGCACGGTCGCGCCGATGCCGAGCATCGCGATCGACAACGGCAGTAAGGGCGCAATCCCGCAGGCGAGCCGTTCGGCCCAGCTGTTGCTGGTGAACAGGCGGAAGAACAGGATCAGCCCGGCGATCGGCAGGTCGACGATCCGGCTCCAGTGAATGTCGAAACCGACCGGTGGGTTCATCCGGTAATTGCGCAGATCGTACCAGCCCTGGCCGTCGAGCAGGGCGCGGACCTGCATCAGACGCATGTTGTCGTCGGTATCGCCGAGCGACAGCCAGCGGATCTGACCCCAGCGATCGACCATCGACCATGCCGCCACCGCTACCCAGGCGAGCAACGTCAGCGCGATCCAATGCCGATCGAGTTCGTCCAGCAACGTCCGCCGCTGAAGTGGTGCCTGATCCAAAACGCTTTCCTCCGGCCCGCACGCACTCTAGATGCGCGGGCTTGTCTTCGCGGTCGCTCTATCGCGGTGCGGGTAAAGAACAAGGCGGGCATGCAGGCGATTTGGCGACAGATGGAGCAGATGCGGGCGAGCGGCGTGCTCGGTCAGCTCGTGCGCTTCGGCATCGCCGGCGGGATTTCCAGCGTGGTGTATTCGCTCGTCTACCTGCCGCTGACCGCGTACGTGTTCCCGCCCCGCCAGGCGGTAGCCGCTGTGCCGTTCGCATTTGCGGTCGCAGTGGTGGTCGGGTTCTTCCTGCACAGCCGTTGGAGCTTCAAGGGGCACGCGAAGGAACCGGGTGCGGCGCGCCATGTGAAGTTCGTGATCGTCCAGGGTTCGGGGCTCGCGCTCAATGCGGTCATCACCTGGATCGGTACGGCGCTGCTTCATCTGCATCCGTGGATCCCGCTGATCCCGGCCGTCTTTCTTGCCGCGATCGTGACGTTCGTGCTCAACCGTTTCTGGGTTTTCAACTGACATGAATTTCAACCGCAGGGCCGACACGTAATGGACCGCATCGTCTACGACCGGATGGCCGCGCATGATTCCACGCACTGGTGGTACCGCGCGCGCCGCGACATCCTGGCGGATTACCTGACACGCTACGGCGCTTTGCCGAAGGATGCGAAGATCCTCGAGATCGGCTGCGGCACCGGGCATAATTTGCCGATGCTGGCGGAGTTCGGCGAGATCGACGCGATCGAGATCGATCCGGCCGCGCGAGAGATCGCCAGCGAGCGGCTCGGCAAGCCGGTCGGCGCGGCCCCCTTGCCCGAACTCCCCGGCGTACCCCGCGCGCACTACGATCTGATCGCGGTGCTCGATGTGGTCGAGCATATCGAGGACGACGTCGCGGCGTTGAAGGCTATGGCCGATTGCCTTGCTCCGGGGGGCAAGATCCTGATCGCGGTCCCGGCGCATGCGTGGCTGTGGAGCGCGCACGACGTCGTGAACCATCACCATCGCCGGTATTCGAAGGCGACGTTGCAGTCGGCGATCGAGACTGCCGGGTTGAAGCCGGAGAAGCTGGGGTATTTCAACTCGCTGCTGTTCCCGCTGGCGGCGGCGGCGCGGATTGCCGGGCGGATGACCGGGCGCGACGACAGCGATGATTCGCCACCGCCGAAGCTGGTGAATGCGCTGTTCGAGAAGATCTTCCGGCTTGAGCGGCATCTGGTCGGGCGTGTGCCGATGACGCCGGGGGTTTCGATCGTGACGCTGGCGGTGCCGCGGTAAGCCTGCCTTGTGATCTTCTCCGTTCCCTAACCCGTTCGTCCTGAGCGAAGTCGAAGGGCAGGCCTCGCGCGCAGGTGCTTCGACTTCGCTCAGCACGAACGGAGGGGGGATCTTAGGCGCATCTCCAACCACCACCCCGGCGAAGGCCGGGGCCCAGTTGGGGAACGTTGCTGACGTCGGGCGCGCTTCGTCACCGCGACCTTGCCAACTGAGCCCCGGCCTTCGCCGGGGTGGTGTTGTGATCGGCAGGCGCGTTCGTTATTCGGGGTGGGAGGGAAGGGAGCCGTCAGGCAACCGCGCCACTTCCACCAGCTCCGCACGAAACCCCAAGGTAGCCTTCCCCTGGATCGGGCCCGCGACGTCCGCGACGATATACAATGGCCGGCGTTTCGACTCGACGTACAGCCGTCCGAGATACTCGCCGATCATCCCCAGCACGAACATCTGTACCGCGCCGAGGAACACCGTGACGAGCATGGTCGAGGTCCAGCCCTGCACTGCGCTGCCCGAGAGCCAGCCGATCGCGATGTAGACGAACAGGAGCAGCGATACGCCGGTCAGCGCGAGCCCGGCGTGGCTGGCGAAGCGGAGCGGTGCGGTCGAAAACCCGGTGACGGCGTCGAACGCGAGGCGGATCATCTTCGCCAGCGGGTAGTTCGTCTCGCCTGCGAGCCGCTCTGCGCGATCATACGGGAAGGGAACCTGCTTGAAGCCGATCCAGGCGACCATGCCGCGGATGAATCGCGCCTGCTCGGGAAGCGACAGGAACGCGTCGAGCGCTCGCCGGCTCATCAGGCGGAAGTCGCCGGTGTCGAGCGGGATCGGGGTTTCGGTCATGCGCGTCAGCAGGCGGTAGAAGGCGGCGGCGGTGGCTTTCTTGAAGACCGTTTCGCCGGCGCGCTGGCGGCGGACGGCATAGACGACGTCGGCCTGGCTTGCCGCCATCGCCGCGCGCATGTCGGACAGGAGTTCGGGCGGATCCTGGAGATCGGCGTCGATGATCAGGATCTGCTCGCCCGCGCAGAGGTCGAGGCCGGCGGTGAGGGCCAACTGGTGGCCGTGATTGCGCGAGAGGTTGATCGCGACAAGCCGCGCGTCGGCGGCGGCAATGCGCTGCATCACGGGCCAGCTGTCGTCTCGCGAGCCGTCGTTGATCAGGACGATCTCGTAATCGTCGCCGACCGCGACCTTCGCGGCGCCGGAAATGCGCGCATGCAGGATGTCGAGGCACGCCGCCTCGTTATAGCAAGGGACGACGATCGATAACGCGGGACGGTTCATTCGCCCCGTCTAGCGTCGGGTTTGTCTGTCGTCATTGAAAGATGTGGGAAGCCAAAAGCAACAAACTCTACACCCGCTCCACGGTGTGAACCGCATCCGCCGCGCGCAAGCCCGCCATCAGCCGCATGAGTTGCTGCACGTCGTGCACCTCGACGTCGATCTCGTTGGTGTGGAAGCTCTTGTCGCGCGTATCGAGCCGCAGGTTGATGATGTTCGCCTTGTGCCCGCCGATGATCGACGAAACGATGCCGAGCGAGCCCGGCTCGTTCTTCACCATCACCGATATCCGCGCGACGGCGCCCTCGGTCTCGTCGCCCCAGGCGACGTCGACCCAGTCGGTCTCGTTCTCGGAACGCTCGGCGAGTTCGCCCAGCACGCGGCAGTCGATTGCGTGGACCTCGATCCCCGCATCGGGCCGACGCAAGCCGACGATCCGGTCGCCCGGCACCGGATGGCAGCACGTCGCCAAGTCGTAGGCGACTCCGGGGGTCAGGCCCTTGATCGAGATCGCGCTCGATTGCGGCGCGAGCGCATGCGTCACGTCCGCGCCCGCCGAGCCGGGCATCAGCGCCTCCATCACCGCGGCATCGGATAGCGTCCGCCGCGCGATCGCGACCATAAGCGACGAGTCGTCGGGCAGCTTCAGCCGCTTCAGCGCGTGGCTCAGTGCATCGGTGCCGATCTGCGCGGGCAGGCGGGTGGCGATATCCTCGTACAGGGTCTGGCCGAGCGCGATCTGCTCGACGCGCTCTTTCTGACGCAGGTGCCGGCGGATCGCGGCCAGCGCCTTGCCGGTGGTCGCGACGTTGAGCCATTGCGGTTGTGGGGACTGGCCCTTCGAGCGCAGGATCTGCACTTGATCACCGTTCTCGATCACCGTCGACAGCGGCACGACGCGGCCGTTGACCTTCGCGCCGACCGCCTGGTCGCCGAGATCAGTGTGCACCGCATACGCGAAGTCGATCGAGGTCGCGCCCTTGGGCAGCTGGATCAGCTCGCCCTTCGGCGTGAACGCGAAGATGCGATCGGTGTACATCGCCATCCGCGTGTGTTCGAGCAGCTCTTCAGGGCTCTCGGCGGTATCGAGGATCTCGACGAGGTCGCGGATCCAGCTGACCTGGCGGTCGCTGCCGTTGATCTGTTGCTTGTACGCCCAGTGCGCCGCCAGCCCGAACTCGGCCTGTGCGTGCATGTCGGCGGTGCGGATCTGGATCTCGATCCGCGCGCTGTCGGCGTGGATCACCGACGTGTGCAGCGAGCGATAGCCGTTGCGCTTGGGCGTCGAGATGTAATCCTTGAACCGCCCCGGGACCATCGGCCAGCGCTGGTGGATGATCCCGAGCACCCGGTAGCAATCCTCCTCGGTCGGGACGATCGCGCGGAACGCCATCACGTCGGACAGCTGCTCGAAGCTGATGTGCCGCTCCGACATCTTCCGGAAGATCGAATAGGGGTGCTTCTCGCGTCCCGAAATTTCCGCCTCGACGCCTGCGCGCGACAGCACCAGCTTCAGTCCCGACGCGATCTTGGCGATGCGGTCGCCGTCGCCCTTTTTCAGCTGTTCTAGGCGGCGGTTGATCGATTCGGAGGCTTCGGGCTCGAGCTGTTCGAACGCGAGCGACTGCATCTCGCGCATGAACTCGTACATGCCGATCCGCTCAGCGAGCGGCGCATAGATGTCCATCGTCTCCTTGGCGATGCGACGGCGCTTCTCGGGCTTGGCGATGTGGTGGAGCGTCCGCATGTTGTGCAGCCGGTCGGCGAGCTTGACCAGCAACACGCGGATGTCGTCGGACATCGCGAGGAGGAATTTGCGCAGGTTCTCCGCCGCCCGCTCGTTCTCGGTCTGCGCCTCGATCTTGCTGAGCTTCGTCACGCCGTCGACGAGACGCGCGACGGAGGCACCGAACAGCCGCTCGATCTCCTCGGGCGTGGCGACCGTGTCCTCGATCGTGTCGTGGAGAATCGCGGTGGCGATCGTCTCCGCATCGAGGTGGAGGTCGGTCAGGATCCCCGCCACCTCGATCGGGTGGCTGAAATACGGATCGCCGCTCGCGCGCTTCTGCGACCCGTGCGCCTGCATCGAGAAGACATAGGCGCGGTTCAGCAGCGCCTCATCGGCATCGGGATCGTAGTCGAGGACGCGATCGACCAGTTCATATTGGCGCAACACGGCTTATAGATGGGGCCGGGTTGCGATGCATTGCAACAAATTCCTCGTTATTTCGCGTGGTTGTTGCACGCGGCCAGCGCGTCGGCGTCATAGGCCTTGCCCGCGACGGAGAAACTGGCGAGCGGCCCGACGCGCTTGGCAACCGCGGCGCAGAGGATCACGTCGCGCTGCGGCGCCTTGCTGGAGACGAATGCCGCGTTCTCCCAGCGCCAGGCTGTGCCGTTGGTGATGAGCCGTGTCGAGGCGGGTGCGGCGGCCGGGACGGCAATATAATAGTTGATTGGAAGCTGTGCCGATGCCGGTGTCGCGAGCAGCGCTGCGAACCCTGTCGCGAGGGCGGGAGCGGCGGCCAGAATTGCGCGGGTGATGACGGACATCGGTAGACTCCTGAAAGGTTTCTAATTGCTACCTACCAAGATAAGTTTTGAGTTGCAACTGAAAATGTACAGGCATTTCGTTTATTGGAATTATGCGGTAGCATCGCTGTCCAAGAAGGAAGACGCCGTGGGCAAATTGCGCGAACCCCTGCTCGAATGCAGCCTCCCCGCCGCGCTGGAGGCGATGGGTGAGCGCTGGTCGTTCCTGATCCTGCGCGCGTCGTTCAACGGTCTGCACCATTTCGAGGAGTTCCAGTCGGAACTGGGGATTGCGCGTAATATCCTGGCGAACCGGCTGGCGCGGCTGGTCGAGCACGGAATTCTGGAGCGGCAGCCTATCCCGGAGGATCGGCGGAAGATCGCCTACGGTCTGACGGACAAGGGGTTCGCGCTGCTGCCGACGATGATCGCGCTGCGGCAATGGGGAGAGCGGTGGGAGACGTGCGTGCCGGCGTTCCCGATCCTCGTCGACGCGCGCGATCGGCGGCCGTTGCAGCCGGTGTCGGTGCGGTCGCATGATGGGCGCGTGCTGACCAAGGCCGACCTGATCTGGGCGCTGCCTGGGGAAGTTGCCGGAGATGGGGTGGAGGCTGAGGCTGCGGAGTAACCTCCGGCAGCCCTTCTTTGTTCTCCCGCGAAGGCGGGAGCCCAGTCTGGACCCCCGCCTTCGCGGGGGAACACGCTATCTTCGATTATTGAGTAGGTAGCGCTTCCAGCACCGCCCGGATCGCGCGGGGCAGCGGCACCGGCCGGCCGGTCTCGAGATCGACGTGGACGCTGACCATCGTGATCACCGTATGCAGTTCACCAGTCTCCGCATGCGCGAGCTCGAACCGCTTCGTCAGGCTCGTCGTGCCTAGCTTCTCGATCCGCACGAATGCCTCGATCGTGTCGCCGAGGCGGAACGGCTTGAGGTAATCGATCTCCGTCCGCCGCACGTTGAACTCGGTGGTCGGCCAGACGTCCGGCAGAGCCTCCGCGATCCCGGTCCATTCCCAGAACTCGGTGACCGCGACGTCGGCATATTCCAGATAGCGCGAGTTGAAGACGATGCGCTGGCCGTCGATCTCGGCATAGCGCACGCGGAACCTGGTCGAGAAGGCGAAACCCGGCCGCATGTCAGAAGATCAGCTTCACGCCGACCAGCGCCAGCACGGTCGCGAGGACAGGCACCAGCACGCGGTCGGAAACGCGCGTCGCGATCAGGCTGCCGACGATGATGCCGGGGATCGAGCCGATCAGCAGCGACACGAGCAGGTCGACGTCGACCGAGCCGAGGATCCAGTGGCCGATCCCGCCGAGCAGCGTCAACGGCACCGCGTGCGCGATGTCCGAGCCGACCAGCCGGTTGATCGGCAACGTCGGGTACAGGATCAGTAGCGCGGTCATGCCCAGCGCGCCGGCGCCGACCGAGGTCAGCGAGACCAGCACGCCGAGGACTGCGCCGAGCAGGATCGTCAGCATCGCCTGGCGCTCGCCGCCTACCGTGCCGATGCGAGGCGTCAGCCACGCGACGATCTTGCCGCGGAAGAAGGTCGCGACTGCCGACAGGATCAGCGTCACGCCAAGCACGGCGGTGATCGCGTGGCCGGTGTCGGACGATTTCTCGCCGAGATGGTTGAGCACGAGCAACGTCGCGATCGCCGCGGGGACGCTGCCGGTCGCGAGTCGGCGGACGACCTGCCAGTCGACCGTGCCGCGCCAGCCATGCACCGTCGTCCCGACCGTCTTGGTCGCCGACGCGTAGAGCAGGTCGGTGCCGACTGCGGTGGCGGGGTGGAAGCCGAAGACGAGCACCAGCAGCGGTGTCATCAGCGACCCGCCACCGACACCCGTCAGCCCGACGATGAGCCCGACGAGCACGCCGGCCACCGAATATAACGGATTGATATCCACGCTGGCGGGTTAGCCGGCGCCACGCGCGGGCGTGTTGACGCCCATCGACTGGAGATATTTCTTCACGTTGCGCGCCGCCTGGCGGAGCCGCTGTTCGTTCTCGACCATCGCGATCCTCACATAGCCCTCGCCGTTTTCGCCGTAGCCGACACCTGGGGCAACGGCGACGTGCGCGTGAGTCAGCAATTGTTTGGTGAACTCAAGGCTACCTAAATGCGCGAGCGCGGGCGGCAGTGGTGCCCAGGCGAACATGCTCGCGCGAGGGCTCGGGATGTCCCAGCCGGCGCGGCCGAAGCTCTCGACCAGCACGTCACGGCGCTTGTGATAGAGCTGGCGGTTGCGCTCGACGATGTCCTGCGGGCCGTTGAGCGCGGCGCAGGCGGCGGCCTGGATCGGCGTGAACGCGCCGTAATCGAGGTACGACTTCACGCGCGTCATCGCCGCGATCAGCGTCTTGTTGCCGACCCCGAAGCCCATCCGCCAACCGGCCATCGAATAGGTCTTGCTGAGCGAGGTGAACTCGATCGCGACGTCCTTCGCGCCCGGGACCTGAAGGATCGAGGGGGTTGGCTTGCCGTCGAAATACAGTTCCGAATAGGCGAGATCGGAGATTACCCACAGCTTGTGCTTCTTCGCGAATTCGACGACGCGCTCGTAGAAGGCGAGGTCGACGACTTCGGCGGTCGGGTTCGACGGATAGCCCATCACCAGCACCGACGGCGCCGGCACGGTGAACGCCATCGCGCGCTCGAGGCTCTCGAAATACGCCTCGTCGGGCGTGGTCGGCACCGCGCGGATCGTCGCGCCGGCGATGATGAAGCCGAAGGTGTGGATCGGATAGGACGGGTTGGGCGCGAGCACGACGTCGCCGGGCGCGGTGATCGCGGTGGCGAGACTCGCGAGGCCTTCCTTCGAGCCCATCGTGACGACGACCTCGGTCTCGGGATCGACGTCGACCCCGAACCGGCGGCCGTAATAGTTCGCCTGAGCTTTCCGCAGGCCGGGGATGCCCTTCGACTGCGAATAGCCGTGCGCGCTGGGCTTGCGCGCGACTTCGACGAGCTTCTCGATGACGTGCTCGGGGGGCGGCAGGTCGGGATTGCCCATGCCGAGATCGATGATGTCCTCCCCGCCCGCGCGCGCCGCCGCCCGCATCGCGTTCACTTCGGCGATGACATAGGGGGGTAAGCGTTTGATGCGGTAGAAGTCTTCGGACATGATCAGCCTCAAGCTGGAGGAGCTGGTGCTGTACCGCAGGTGAGCGGGGGCGTCATCCGCCTCATTCGTCGAGAGGGCGAAAGCTGGGGTATTCGGATTTGGACGGAATGCGCCTCCCCGGCGGAGGCCGGGGCCCAGGTGGAGAGGTCGCGGTAACGTGGCGCATCGTTCACCAGCAACGTCTCCCAACTGGATCCCGGCCTTCGCCGGGGAGGTGGTTGGACGTTGGGTGGTGATTGCCGGGACGATGTGGCGACGGGATCTTGCGCCAGCGACCACTCCGCTTCCGCTGGACCGTTGCCTCGGCTAAGCTCCCGAAAAAGCAGAGGATGCCATGGCCGATACTCCTCCCGACGCCTCCACGCCGACCCTCCCCGATCTCCAGCATTGGACGTGGGTGATGGGGCGTGCGCAGCAGATGATGATGGAGCAGGGGCTCGCGGCAATGCAGGCCAAGCCCGAGGGTATTCCCGCGATTCCAGGTTTCACCGACCCCGCGACACTGGAGCGCGCGCGCGATTTCTGGGCCGAGAGCCTGACTTTGTGGCAGCGGTTTCTCGATCCGGCCAAGGCGCCCGAGGCTGCGCCCGTCACCGACAAGCGCTTCAAGGCGCCGCAGTGGCGCGAGCCGGTGTTCGACCTGATCCGGCAGAGTTATCAGTTGATCGGCGACCACATGCTCCGCGGAGTCGAGGCGGTGGACGGGCTCGATCCGAAACAGAAGGAGCAGTTGCGGTTCGCGACCAAGGGGTTCGTCGATGCGATGAGCCCGACCAATTTCGCGCTGACCAACCCGCAGGTGATCGAGAAGACGATCGAGACGCGCGGCGAGAATTTACTCAAAGGTCTCCAGAACATGATGGCGGATCTTGCCCGCGGGCAGGTGACGCATACGCCCGACGGCGCGTTCGAGCTCGGGCGCAATTTGGCGATGACGCCGGGCAAGGTGGTGAAACGCACGTCGCTCTACGAGCTGATTCAGTACAGTCCGACCACCGAGCGCGTGCTGGCGACGCCGCTCGTGATTTTTCCGCCTTGGATCAACCGGTTCTACATCCTCGACCTGACGCCGGAGAAGAGCTTCATCCGCTGGGCGGTGGAGCAGGGCATCACCGTGTTTATGGTGTCGTGGAAATCCGCCGATTCGAGCATGAAGGACGTCGTCTGGGACGACTATGTGGGTGCGCAGGTCGAGGCGATCGACACGGTGCGCGCCGCGCTCGACGTGCCGGCGGTGCATACGATCGGCTATTGCGTGGCGGGAACGACGCTGGCCGCGACGCTGGCGCTGCTGGCGGCGCGTAACGAGGCGGCGAAGGTGGCCAGCGCGACGTTCTTCACCGCGCAGGTCGATTTCGCGCAGGCGGGCGAACTGCAGCATTTCATCGATGACGAACAGCTGAAGATGGTCGCGTCGCTGTCGCCCGAGGGGTTCCTCGACGGCCGCTACATGGCGACGACGTTCAACCTGTTGCGCGGGCGCGACCTGATCTGGAACTACGTCACGCAGAATTACCTGCTGGGGCAGGATTACGTGCCGTTCGACCTGCTCCACTGGAATGGCGACACGACCAACCTGCCCGCGAAATGGCATCTGAGCTATCTGACCGACCTGTACCGCGACAATCTGCTGGTGACGGGGACGATGACGGTGGACGGTACGCCGATCGATCTCACCAAGGTCTCCACGCCGAGCTATGTCCAGGCGGGGCGCGAAGATCATATCGCGCCGGCCGAAAGCGTCTGGAAACTCACGCAATTGTTCGCCGGGCCGCTGAAGTTCGTGCTCGCGGGCTCGGGGCATATCGCGGGCGTGGTCAATCCGCCGGCTGCGGGGAAGTATCAATACTGGACCAATCCGGGCGCGCACACGACGCTCGACGACTTCGTTGCCGGCGCGACGGAGACGAAGGGCAGCTGGTGGCCGGATTGGGTCGAATGGTTGCGCGCGCTCGGTGCCGAGACGGTGGCCGCAGACGGTGCGCGGCTACCAGGAGAGGGGGCTCTGAAGGCGCTTGGCGAGGCGCCCGGCGAGTATGTGAAGAGCCGATAGCGCTACCTTACGTTTGCGTCATGGTGCAGTGCACAATTTTTATTGTGCGGCGCGAGAATTGGTGTATGAAGACCGCGACATAACTCCGAAGAGAGGTGCGTGGATGGTGGATATCGTGAAACGGACGGCCAAGGCCGGTTCGAAGCCTGCCGCCATCGCGAAGGCTCCTCGGACCGTCGCCAAGCCGGCGAAACCGGCACCCGAGCCGATCGCCAAGACGCCGGCACCTCAACCTCTCGCGGCTGCTTTTGTATCGCCGCACACGGACATTCCCGCCCCGATTCAGGCCGCTGCGCCGTTGGGGATCCCTGCTAGCGAAACAAAGGACGCCACGATGGACACGATCCAGAGCATCACCGAGAAGACCAAGGCCCTCTTCAGCGGCGCGAACACTGCCGAATTCAACGAGCAGGCCAAGGGCGCGATGGAGAAGTCGGCGAAGATGGCGGAAGATTTCGTCGCCTTCGGCAAGGGCAACATCGAGGCGCTCGTCGAGTCGTCGAAGATCGCCGCGAAGAACGTCGAGGCGCTCGGCCAGGAAGCCGCCGACTACGCTAAGACCTCGTTCGAGAGCGCGACCGAAGCCGCCAAGACGCTCGCCGCCGCCAAGTCGCCGACCGAGTTCATGAAGCTCCAGGGCGATTATGCACGCACCGCGTTCGACACGATGATCGCCGAGGGCTCGCGCTCGACCGAGCGGATGCTGAAGATGTTCGGCGAGTTCGCGCAGCCGATCTCGAACCGCGTTGCGGTCGCGACCGACAAGATGAAGATCTCGGCCTAAGTTACGCGATGCCGTCTTCGGGCGGCAGGTGACGAGAAAGGGGCGGCCGTCATGCGACGGTCGCCCCTTTTGCGTTTGCGGTTTTCGCGCGACGTGTGCCGGCGCCCCCTTGCCCTTGCCCCCCGGCATGCCATATTTTGGCAGCATGCTTTTGACCCCTGAAATGACGACTCCCCAGCGGACGGGCGAGCAGATGGCCGAGCGCCGCGACGATAATGGCGAGGACGGCCATGATGGTACCGGGGGCGGCACCGGCGCCGGTATCGCGACCAAGACGCGCGCGAAGACCAAACAGCCGACGCCGTACCGCGTGCTGATGCTCAACGACGACTATACGCCGATGGAGTTCGTCGTGCTCTGCCTCCAGCGCTTCTTCCGGATGGACATGGAGGCCGCGACTCGCGTGATGCTCCACGTCCATCAGAAGGGCGTCGGCGTGTGTGGCACGTTCAGCTACGAGGTGGCGGAGACCAAGGTGTCGCAGGTGATGGATTTCGCCAAGCAGAACCAGCATCCGCTACAGTGCACGCTGGAGAAGGCTTGAGCCTTACCGTTTGAGGTGATCTGTCTTGGTCCTCCCCCGCAAGGGGGAGGTGGCACCGAAGGTGACGGAGGGGAGGCAAGCGCCAACCCCTGTTCCGTATCCTCCCCCTCCGTCTGGCAAGAGCCAGCCACCTCCCCCTGGCGGGGGAGGATTGAGGGAAGGGGTTACCGCGCTGGCGGCAACCAGCGCAGGTCCAGCCCCTCGAAGCGGTCGATGTAGTTCGCGGCTTGCGCCAATTGCACCTCGTTAAGCAGCGTGACGCGGCCCATCTCGCGGCGGATCAGGCCGTCCTCTTCCAACTGCCGCAGCATCCTGTTGACGTGGACCGCGGTGAGGCCGGTGGCGTCGCCGATTTCCTCCTGCGTCAGGCCGAGCGTGAAGCTGTTGCCCATCGCGCGGTCGCGCATCCGCAGTCGGTTGCGCATCTCGAGCAGCAAAGCCGCGATCCGCGCCTTGGCCGAGGTCCGGCCGAGGGCGGCGAGACGGTCGGTCAGCGCGACCTTCTCCATCTGGTTCATGACCATGATGAGCGCCGACAGCCGTGGATGATCGGTGACGAGCCCGGTCATCGCCGAACGATCGAACGAACACACCGTGCAGTCGGTCAGCGCGACCACCGTCTCCGGCGAGTCGCGATAGACCAGCGCAGAGACCGCCAGCATGTCGCCAGCATAGAGGAAGCGGAGGATCTGGCGGCTGCCGTCGTCGAGCAACACATAGCTCATCGCCATGCCGCGCTGCAGGATGAAGAGTTCGGCCTGCGGGTCATTCTCGCGCACGAGGACGGCACCGCGACGCAAGTCTCGCGGGCGCTCCTCCAACCGCGCTAACGCAGCCTTCTCGTTCATCGACAGGTCGATGAGATCGCCGACGCGGTCGGCGAAGCAGCTGTCCGGCACTCTGTAATGGTCCCCAATGTTCGAGAACCACAGAGCAAAGCTAGGATTTCCGCGCATTAAAGTCGATCAAGCGGGGTGTGTTAGCGCTTCGGATGGCGCGCCCGGTCCCGACGCGGGACTCGACCCCCGGCCAGCATCCGCCTGTCGCCCGATCGCTGCGCGGCCCTTGCGCAGAACGCCAGCCGCGATAGACACCCGGGATGGACCGTATTCTCATTCGCGGCGGCAATCGCCTGTCCGGGCGCTTGCCCATCTCCGGCGCGAAGAACGCCGCGCTCACGCTGATGCCGTGCGCGTTGCTGACCGAAGAGCCACTGACGCTGCGCAATTTGCCGCGGCTGGCGGATGTCGACGGCTTCGGCCACCTGCTCAACCAGCTCGGCGCGTCGACCGCGATCCAGGGGACGCGGCCCGAGGATTTCGGCCGGGTGATGACGATCCGCGCGGGTAACCTCACCTCGACCGAGGCGCCTTACGACATCGTGCGGAAGATGCGTGCGTCGATTCTGGTGCTCGGGCCGTTGCTCGGGCGGGGCGGCGAGGCGACGGTGTCGCTGCCGGGCGGCTGCGCGATCGGCAATCGTCCGATCGATCTTCACCTGCGCGCTTTGGAAGCGATCGGTGCCGAGCTGGAGATGGCGGCGGGCTATGTGAAGGCGATCGCGCCGGGCGGGCGCCTGCCGGGCGGACGCTTTCGCTTCCCGATCGTGTCGGTCGGCGCGACCGAGAATGTCGTGATGGCGGCGGTGCTCGCCAAGGGTACGAGCGTGATCGAAAACGCCGCGCGCGAGCCCGAGATCGTCGACCTCTGCAATTGCCTCGTCGCGATGGGCGCGTCGATCGATGGGATCGGCACCGAGACGCTGACGATCGAGGGCCGCGATCGGCTGCACGGCGCGACCTATGCGGTGATGCCCGACCGGATCGAGGCGGGCAGTTACGCGTGCGCGGCGGCGATCACCGGCGGCGACCTGGAACTGGTCAGCGTGGCGATCCCGGACATGGGCGCGACGATCGATGCGCTGGTCGAGGCGGGCGTGTCCGTGACGCCGACCAAGGACGGCGTGCGGGTGGCGTCGGACGGCGTGCTGAAGCCGCTGACGCTATCGACCGCGCCGTATCCTGGCTTCGCGACGGACATGCAGGCGCAGTTCATGGCGATGCTGTGCAAGGCCGACGGCGCCAGCGTGCTGACCGAGACGATCTTCGAGAACCGCTACATGCACGTGCCCGAGCTGGCGCGGATGGGCGCGGATATCCAGGTGCGCGGGCGGACCGCGGTGGTTCGGGGCGTCGACAAGCTGGTCGGGGCGCAGGTTATGGCGACCGATCTGCGGGCTTCGATGAGCTTGATTCTCGCTGGGCTTGCGGCTGATGGTGAGACGTCTGTGGGGCGGGTTTATCACCTGGATCGTGGGTATGAGCGGTTGGAGGAGAAGCTGAGCGCGGTTGGCGCGGATATCGAGCGCGCTAGCGACGGGTGAGTGTGGCGGGGGCGTCGGTGGAACGGGCGTTAGCCCTCTCCCCTCCGGGGAGAGGGAGTAGGTTGCCGGCGTTTGGCGGTGGCATTCTTACGCGCCGCGGACGCTGTGGGGTTCGGTGTAAGCAGCGCTACCCTTGCTCGTTCCCCCGCGAAGGCGGGGGCCCAGGATCCAGCAAGGCCGTCCTTGGTAATCCGGTAGACATTCATTCAGCGCCGCCGGCAAAGCCGCCGTCGGACGGGTTCGGTGAACCGACCCGCCGGCCGTGCCGGGCGCTGCCCGCTCGCTCCGCTGCGGGCAACGGCCGCGCTTTGCGCCGCCTGCGCCCGTCAGTACATGTGCTGACCACCATTGATGCTCAACGTCGACCCGGTAACGAACCCGCCCTCCTCCGAACACAGGAACGCCACCCCACGCGCGATCTCGGTCGCCTGGCCAAGCCGCCCGACCGGGATTTTCGCAACGATCTTCTCCAGCACGTCGGCCGGCACTGCCGCCACCATGTCCGTATCGATATACCCAGGCGCGATTGCATTGACCGTTACGCCCGCCCGCGCGCCTTCCTGGGCCAAGGCCTTCGTGAAGCCGTGGATGCCGGACTTGGCGGCAGCATAGTTCACCTGGCCGTACTGCCCGGCCTGACCGTTGATCGAGCCGATGTTGACGATCCGCCCCCATTTGCGCGTGCGCATGCCGGGGAACACCGCCTTGGCCATGTTGAAACACCCGCCGAGATTGGTGTCCATCACCTCTTTCCAATCCTGGTACGTCATCTTCAGGATCGTGCCGTCGCGGGTGATGCCGGCGTTGTTCACTACGATATCGACATCGCCCAGATCGGCGGCGACCTGCGCGCAGCCGGCCTGACACGCGTCGTAGTCGGCGACGTCCCACTTGTAGGCCGCAATGCCCGTGCGCTCGGTGAACTCCTTCGCGCGCGTGTCGTTGCCGGCATAGGTGGCCGCGACCGTCAGGCCCATGTCCTGCAATGCGAGACTGATCGCTTCGCCGATTCCGCGCGTACCACCGGTTACAATTGCGACGCGTGCCATCAGTCTCTCTCCTCATGTTTTGCCGAAGGCTAGCCAGCCCGCACCCATCCTTCAAGCTCGCGCGCCAAAATGCTGCGCAACATTTCCACGCCGACCGGGCTGTCGTTGAGGCAGGGCAGATAGGCGAAGTGCGTGCCGCCAGCCTCTTCGAAGCTCTCGCGACCGCGGATCGACAGTTCCTCCAGCGTCTCCAGGCAATCGGCGGAGAAGCCCGGCGCGAAGATCGCGACCTTGGTCTTGCCCGCCTTGGCGAGCGCGACGAGCGTCTCGTCGGTCGCCGGTCCCAGCCACTTCTGCGGCCCGAAACGCGACTGGAACGCGATCGTCAGCTCGCGCCCCATCCGCTCGCCAAGCAGTCGCGCGGTCTTCTGGCAGTGGCAGTGATACGGATCGCCCTGCTGCAACGTCCGCTTCGGCATGCCGTGGAAGCTGGCGACGATGGCATCGGGCGTGAAATCGAGCGCGGAGAGCCCCTCTTCGAGCGAGTCCTTCAGCGCGTCGATATAGAGCGTGTCGTCATAGTAAGGCGGCAGCGTGCGGATCGCCGGCTGCCAGCGCAGCCCGGCGAGATGCTTGAACGCCTTGTCGTTCGCGGTCGCGGTCGTTGCTGCGCAATATTGCGGGTAGAGCGGCGCGAGCAGGATGCGTTCGCAGCCCGCCGCCTTCATCGCTGTCAGCCGGTCCGAGATCGACGGATTGCCGTAGCGCATCGCCCAGTCGACGAGCACGCCCGGCCCGAACGAATCCTTCAACGCCGCGGCCTGCAACCGGGTGATCGCGGCGAGCGGCGAGCCGTCCTCGCGCCAGACCTGCGAATAGGCGTGCGCGGACTTTTTCGGGCGGGTGTTGAGGATGATGCCGCGCAGGATCGGCTGCCACGCGATCTGCGGGATCTCGACGACACGCGAATCGGACAGGAACTCGCCGAGATAGCGCTTCACCGATTTCGCATCGGGGCCATCGGGCGTGCCGAGGTTCATCAGCAGCACGCCGATCTTGGGTTTCGGAATCAGGGGGTGATCGGGGGGCAGGGTCATGGCGCTGGTCTTAAAGGCAAATTGCGGATGCGGAAGCCCGTTGACGCATAGAGTGCGTTGGCGATCGCGGGCGCGACCGCGGGGACGCCGAGTTCGCCGACGCCGCCGGGCGCCTCGTCGCTGCGGATGACCTCGACGGTAATGTCGGGCGTGTCGGCGAGGCGGGGCAGGCCGATCGTGTCGAACCCGCGCGCGTCGGCGAGGCCGCGGGTGAAACCGGTCGATGCGCCGAGCGCGGCGGCCATGCCGAAGATCAGCCCGCCCTCGATCTGCTGGCGAACGATGTCGGGGTTGATCTGCGCGCCGCAATCGACCGCGGCGACGAGGCGGTCGACCACCGGGCGCTGGTCTGCGCCGACATGCGCCTCCGCCATGACCGCGATGTAGCTGCCGCGGAAGGCGTGGGCTGCGATGCCCTGGCCGCTGCCGGCGACGCCGCCGTCCCAGCCGCCGAGCGCTGCGGCGGTCGAGAGACAGCGCGCGAGTCGCGGTTCGCCGCCAAGCATGGCGATGCGGAACGACATCGGTTCGGACTGCGCGGTGCGCGCGAGTTCGTCGAGGAAGCATTCGGTGAAGAACGCGGTGTAGCCGTGTGCGCCGCCGCGGAGGTGGCCGGTAGGGATGCCGATCTCGGCGGGGTGGTGCTCGACCGTATAGGCGGGGATGCGATAGACCGGCGCCGCGCCCGCGACGGCGTAGCGGTCACCGTTGACGCCGATCAGCGCGGCTTCGGTCGCGAGGCCCGGCATTATCCGGCGTGCCATCTCGGCGCCGGTCGAGGGGGCTGCGATTTTTGCCGACCAGCCCATGATCGCGCCGTTGGGGGCGAGCCGTGCGGCCATCTTTGCGACGGCGGGCGGGCGGTAGTGATCGTGGAGCGAATCTTCGCCGCGCGCCCAGACGAGGCTGACCGGGCGGCGGAGCTTCACCGCCAGCACCGCCGCCTGTTCGGCGACGTCGTGTTCGAGCGCGGCGCCGAACGATCCGCCGATCAGCATCGGGTGGACGACGACGGCGTCTTCGCTGAGGCCCGCCGCGCGCGCTGCTGCCGATCGTGCGAGCCCCGGCGCTTGCGTTGCTAGCCAGAGTTCGAGGCGGCCGTTCGAGAAGGAGGCTGTCGCGCTGCGGGTCTCGATCGCTGCGTGCAGGCCGAGGCCCGCGTGGTAGGTTGCGGTGACGAGCTTGGCACCCTGGAAGGTCGTGGCGACGTCGCCTGCGTACGCCATCTGCGTGCCGGGACGGGCTAGCGCCGCGTCGAGTGCCGCGCCGATCGACCTGGTATCGGGGAGCGGGGCGTCGTTCTCGAACCGCGGGGCGAGCGCGTCGAGCGCCTTTTGCGCGGCCCACCCTGTCGTAGCGACGGCCGCCACCCAGCGCGGGTTCTCGACCACCGACAGCACGCCGCGGATGCGGTCGGCGGCGGCGCGGTCGACCCTTGTTAGGCGACCGCCGACCGGGCCCTGGCGGATTGCGGCGTGGACCATGTCGGCAAGGCGGACATCGCCTGCGAAATTGGCCGAGCCGTCGACTTTAGACGGGGTGTCGAGGCGGGGGACGGATTTGCCGACCAGCTTGCCTGCACCCTGGATGCCGAGTGGGAGGGGATCGGGAAGGGTGAACTTCGCGGCCTCTTCGGCGAGTTCGGCGAAGCGGATGCGCTTGGTTTGGTAGGTGCAGAAGCCGGCGTCGACGTTGACCTGGGTCCAGTCGGCGTCCCAGCGCTTGGCCGCTGCCATGCAGAGCAGCGCGCGCGCGCCTGCGCCGGCCTCGCGACAGGCTTGCTCGAACATCCGGATCGAGCTCGATCCGCCGGTCAGCATCGGTGGTTGCGGGGTGCCAGCTGGGAGGCGGGCGAACAGGCCTTCGAACAGGTCGTGCGTGCCGATTGGGTTGGCGTAGAGCGGGTTGAGCGGGGCGGGCTCGACGCCGATCGTGCGCCAGTCCGCGCCGAGTTCGTCCGCGACGATCTGGGGGAGGGTGGTGTAGACGCCCTGGCCATGCTCGACCTGCGGAACGGCGACGGTGACGTGGCCGTCGGTGCCGATCTTGAGCCACGCGCCGAACGGGGTTTCGCCGGGGTTGGCGACGAGGTTGGGGGCGTAGGTTCGTGGCCAGAGACCCCAGGCGACGACGAGCCCGATCCCTGCGCCGCCGCCGACGAGTATGCTGCGCCTGTTGATCATGGGTGCGCTCTAATCCTTCTCCCCCACGGGGAGAAGGTGGCGCGAAGCGGCGGATGAGGGGGAGTGGGTCTCCGGGGCCGTGCTGGGAGTCTCACTGCCCCTCTCCCTTCCGTCGCCAAGCGGCTCCTCCCTCCCTCTCCCCGGAGGGGCGAGGGAATTTAGGCCAGCGCTCGGTAGGTGGCTTTTAGCGTGACCTTGTCGATCTTCTCCGTCCCCAGTCTTGGCAGCGGCTCTTCCGAAATCCAGATTCGCTGCGGTATCTTGAACGCGGCGATGTGCTGGTGGAGGAACGCGGTCAGGTCGTCCGGGGTCAGCGTCTCGCCGTCCTGCGGCACTACCACTGCGCCGGGGACCTCGCCGAAGCGCTCGTCAGCCAACCCGAAGACCGCCGCCTCCGCGACGGCTGGGTGTTCGTACAACGCCGCTTCCACCTCCTGGCACGAGATGTTCTCGCCGCCGCGGATGATGATGTCCTTCTTGCGATCGACGATGAACAGATAGCCGTCCTCGTCGAGGTAGCCGATGTCGCCGGTCCGGAAATAGCCGTCCGACGTGAACGCCGCGGCGGTCGCATCCGGACGGTTCCAATATTCCTTGAAGTTGCAGATCGAGCGGATGCAGACTTCGCCGCGCTGGCCCTGGTCGACCGGGTGGCCGGCTTCGTCCAGGATCGCGAGATCGACCAACGGCGCGCCGGGGCGGCCGGCGGAATTGGGCTTGGCGAGATAATTGCCGCGCCAGTTGCCGGTGCCGACCGCGTTGGTCTCGGTGAGGCCGTAGCCGATCAGCGGCGCGCTGCCACCCATCTCCTCGTCGATGCGGCGGACGTGATCGACCGGGCGGGGTGCGCCCCCCGCGGCGAAATCGGTTACGGTCGACAGGTCGTAATTGGCGCGATCGGGGTGGTTGAGGATCTCGAAGCTCATCAGCGGCACGCCGACGAAATAGGTGACGCCTTCCGCCTCGATCAGCCGCATCGCCTCGCCCGCATCCCATTTCGGCATCAGCACGAGCTTGCGCCCCATCGCGAAGCTCTGGAGGAAGACGGGGACCTCCCCGGTGATGTGGAACAGCGGGATCGTCAGCAGCGTGACCGGCTGGCCGACCGGCGGATTGCCTTGCGCGGTGGCGATCCCGACCATCATCATGACCTGGCCGAGATAATTGAAGATGCCCTGCACGATCGCGCGATGCTCGGACAGCGCCCCCTTCGACTGGCCGGTCGATCCGCTCGTGAACAGGATCGTCGCATGATCCTCGGGCCCGAGCAGCGGCAGGTCGGCGGTGTGGTCGTCCTTTGCCAACACGGCGCCGAGCGCAGCGTCGAGCGGTCGCGAATCGTCGATCTCGACCACTGGCGCGCGCAGAGCCGCAATCTGCGCGAGGCGCTTCACGCGCGGCGGATCGGCGAACACGAGCGCGCAATCGACCTCACCGATCGCGGTCTCGAGTTCCTCCGACTGCCACCAGCCGTTGAGCAGGGTCGCGACGCCGCCGGCCATGAGGATGCCCATGTACAGCACGATCCACGACGGTGAGTTGCGCATCGCGATGCCGACTCGGGCGCCCTTGGCGATGGCGTAGCCGCCGACAAGGGCGCGGGCGGTGCGCTCGGCGGCGGCGTAGACCTCGCCGAAGGTCAGCCGTTCGGCGCCGGAGACGAGGAAGACGGCGTCGCGGTGCTCGTTGGCATAGTGTGCGAAATAGTAACTGAGCGCGGGCGGCGCGGCGGCGATCGTCGGCAGCGTGACGCCGAACCGCTCGACCGATCCGAGCGCGAGCATCCCGTCGGGCGCGGTCAGCGCGGCCATCGTCGAATCCATAGCCAGGTCCAGCTCGGTCCGCATATCGCTCTCCTACTTGGTCTTATCGTTATCGGTCTTTATGCAGGGGCGAACGCGTGGGGAAAAGCCTTTGATCCTGTCGACCATCACCGCCGCTGCGGGCGCAGCGCCTGCCGTCGGCAGTCACATCCGCTTCGAGGACCTCGGGCTGCATCCCGACGTCTTCTCGATCGGGTTCTTCACGCTGCGTTGGTACAGCCTTGCCTATATCGGCGGGATCCTGCTCGGCTGGTGGTACCTGCTGAAGCTGCTCGCCCAGCCCGGCGCACCGATGGCGCGGCGGCATGCCGACGACCTGGTGTTCTACGCGACGCTCGGCATCATCCTCGGCGGGCGGCTCGGCTATGTGATCTTCTACGCACCCGAGATGTTCCTGCATCCGCTGCGGATATTCAGGCTCTGGGACGGCGGCATGTCGTTCCACGGGGGCGTCATCGGCACGTCGATCGGGCTGATCCTGTTTGCGCGGAAGCATCAGCTCAACTGGTTGCGCGTGCACGATTATATCGCGTGCTGCGTACCCTTTGGCCTGTTCTTCGGGCGACTGGCGAACTTCGTGAATGGCGAGCTGTGGGGCAAGCCGACCGATGTCGCGTGGGGGATCATCTTCGAGCGCACGGTGCCGTTCGGGATGGTCGAGCCGGCGCGGCACCCGAGCCAGCTGTACGAGGCGGGGCTGGAGGGCGTAGTCCTGTTCGCGCTGCTGTGGTTCGCGTTCTGGAAGACCAAGGCGCGGTACGACCCGGGCAAGCTCGTCGGGTTGTTCGTGCTCGGCTACGGGATCGCGCGGTTTACCGTCGAGTTCTTCCGCGAGCCGGATTCGCAGCTGCGGGCGTTTGCCGAGCATACCGGGCTGCACATGGGGCAGTGGCTGTGCGTGCCGATGATCATTGGCGGCGGGTATCTGGTGGCGACGTCGGCCAAACGCCGCGTGCGGGTCGAGTCGATCGCAGGGACGGCGAGCGTCGCCTGACGCCCCCCCCGCTTGCGGGAGGGGTTGGGGGAGGGCATGGCCGCAATTGTCATGGCCAACGATAATCCAGCCCCTTCCCTAACCCCTCCCGCAAGCGGAAGGGGAATAGACACCGCCCTCCCGGAACGCCTCGCGCGCGCGATCGCGCTCGCGGGTCCGATCTCCGTTGCGCAGTATATGGCGGCGGCGAACGCGCACTATTATGCGACGCGCGACCCGTTGGGGGCGGGGGGCGACTTCACGACTGCGCCCGAGATCAGCCAGATGTTCGGCGAGCTTGTCGGTTTGTGGTGTGCCGACCTTTGGGACCGCGCTGGGCGGCCGGATGTCGCGTGGGTCGAACTCGGCCCTGGCCGCGGGACGCTCGCCGCCGATGCATCGCGGGCCATGGCGAAGGCGGGGCTGACGCCGCCGGTGCATTTCGTCGAGACCAGCCCGGCGCTGCGCAAGGCGCAGGCCGAACGCGTCCCTGCCGCAACCTGGCACGACGCGGTCGACACGCTGCCGACCGATCGGCCGCTGATCGTCGTCGCCAACGAGTTTTTCGACGCGCTGCCGATCCGGCAGTTGGTCAAGCGCGAGCAGTGGCACGAACGCCTCGTCGCGGCGCAGGACCTGCTGTTCCTGCCGATCGCCGGGAAGCCGCTCCCGGATGCCGTCATCCCTGAGCCGTTTCGCGATGCGCCCGCAGGTTCGATCCTGGAAACCTCGCCTGCAGCCGTGACGATCATTCGCGGTCTCGCCAAGCGGATCGCCGCGCAGGGCGGTGCGCTGATCGCGGTCGACTATGGTTATGAGGGGCCGGCGCTCGGCGACACGTTGCAGGCGGTGCGCGGGCACGCCTTCGCCAATCCGTTCGAGGCGCCGGGCGAGCATGACCTGACCGCGCATGTCGACTTTACCACGCTGGCCGCCGCGGCGCAGGCCGAGGGCGCGGTCGCGTGGGGGCCGGTGACGCAGCGCGACCTGCTCGGTGCGCTCGGGATCGATTCGCGGACGTCGGCGCTCGCCAAGGCGTCGCCTGCCCGGGCGGAAGCATTGGCGGCGGACCGAAGGAGGTTGATGGACGATATGGGTACGCTCTTCAAAGCGCTGGCGATCACTGCGCCGAATTGGCCGACACCGGCGGCGTTTGCATGATCGCCTATCGCGATGCCGTGCCCGCCGACGGTGCAGAACTCGCCGCGATGGCAAAGCGGTCGTTTACCGACACGTTCGGTACGCTGTATCGCCCTGAAGACCTCGCCGCGTTTCTCGAGCAAACGTTCGGGGAGAAGGGGTTGCCGGCGCAGCTGTCCGACCCTGCCTTCACGGTGCGCGTCGCGGTGGACGGGGCGGGTGAGATCGTCGGATTTGCGAAGATCGGCCCGGTGGCGTTTCCTGGCGATTGGCCTGCGACGGCGATCGAACTTCACCAGCTTTATGTGCGCGGAGACCAGCATGGCGCGGGTGTCGGACCTGCGCTGATGGACTGGGCGATCGATGTCGCACGCGCCGAGGGGCGGACGGAAATGATCCTGAGCGTGTATGTGGATAATCACCGAGCGCACCGATTCTACCAGCGTTACGGCTTTGTCGAGATCGGGCGGTATGTGTTCATGGTGGGCGAGCAGCCTGATGATGACCGGATCATGCGGCTTGTGCTGTGATCGGCGGCGCCTCCAGAGATATCGTAGCGAAAGGCCGCCACCCCGGCGGAGGCCGGGGCCCAGTTGGCAAGGTCTTGGTAACGGCGCGATGCCTGCTGTTAGCAACGTCACCCAACTGGGCCCCGGCCTCCGCCGGGGTGGGGATGTGTTTGATGTTGGGTGACCTAAAATGACCATCGATCCAATCCGCGCGAAGGCGCTTGGCGACATTCCGCATGGCTTTCTCGGCCGGCGTGGCGGCGTTTCGGCCGGGGCGTATGCGAGCCTCAATGTCGGCATCGGGTCCGACGACGACCCCGCCGCCATCGCCGAGAACCGTCGTCGTGCGAGTGAAGCCGTCCTCCCCGGCGCGAAGCTCGTCGGTCTGTACCAGGTCCATTCCGCCGACGCGGTCACCGTGATCGAGCCGTTCGACGACGAGATCCGTCCGCATGCCGATGCGCTGGTCACCAACCGTCCCGGCCTTGCGCTCGGTATTCTTACCGCGGACTGCGCGCCCGTATTGTTCGCCGACGCGCACGCCGGCGTCGTTGCGGCAGCCCATGCCGGGTGGAAAGGCGCGCTCGGCGGCGTCACCGATTCCACGATCCTCGCGATGGAGGCGATCGGTGCGCACCGCGACCGGATCGTCGCCGCGGTCGGGCCGTGCATCGCGCGTGCCAGCTATGAGGTCGATGACGCCTTCATCCGCCGGTTTTGCGAGGCGGATCCGGAGAACGAGCGCTTCTTCGCGGACGGCCGCGCCGTCGAGAACAGGGGCGATCATTACCAGTTCGACCTGGAGGCCTATGTCGTCAGCCGGCTCGCGGTCGCTGGGATCGGCCGGATCGAGGCGCTCGGGCTCGACACGTACACCGACGACGATCGCTTCTTCAGCTATCGGCGCGCGACCCATCGCGGCGAGCCCTCCTATGGGCGTCAGATCAGCATCATCGGCCTGTAACGGCTCCCAAAGCCCTCGCCGGTCGTTTAGGCTCCGCACATCGGCTCGCATAAGACGGGCCACGCAGGAGCATATTGATGTCCGATACCCCCGAAAACGCCGGCGCAGTCCCCGCCGAAACCGAAGCCGACCTGACCGGCGTAGCGGCACGCGTCGCGCCGAAGCCCGAGGTCGAGAAGATCGGCGGGCGCAAGCTGAAGCCGTCGACCTTGATGATGGGGCACGGTTACGATCCCGCGCTGTCGGAAGGCTCGCTGAAGCCGCCGATCTTCCTCACCTCGACCTTCGTGTTCCCCAATGCGGCGGCGGGCAAGCGCCACTTCGAAGGCGTCACCGGCAAGCGTCCGGGCGGGGCCGAGGGCCTCGTCTATTCGCGCTTCAACGGGCCGAACCAGGAGATTCTCGAGGATCGCTTGGGCGTCTGGGAAGAGGCGGAGGACGCGCTCGCTTTCTCGTCGGGCATGTCGGCGATCGCGACGCTGTTCCTCGCGATGGTCAAGCCGGGCGACACGATCGTCCATTCGGGGCCTTTGTACGCGGCGACGGAGACGCTGATCGGACGCGTACTCGGAAAGTTCGGGGTCAAGTGGCTCGACTTCCCGGCGGGCGCGACTCGTGAAGAGATCGATGCGGTGATGACCGAGGCGGCGACCGGCAACGTCGCGCTGATCTATCTGGAAAGCCCGGCGAACCCGACCAATGCGCTGGTCGACGTCGAGGCGGTCGCGGCCAGCCGGGACGCGATCTTCAAGGGCGAGAAGCCGCCGATCGCTATCGACAACACCTTCCTCGGGCCGCTGTGGTTCCAGCCGCTCAAGCATGGCGCGGACATCGTCGTGTATTCGCTGACCAAGTATGTCGGCGGGCATTCGGATCTCGTCGCGGGCGGCGTGCTCGGCACGAAGGAGCATATCAATACGATCCGGACGATGCGGAACACGATTGGGACGATCACCGATCCGAATACCGCGTGGATGCTGTTGCGATCGCTGGAGACTCTCGAGCTGCGGATGAGCCGTGCGGGCGAGAATGCGGCGAAGGTCTGCGCTTTTCTCCGTCACCATCCGAAGGTGGAGCGGGTCGCATATCTGGGTTTCCTCGAGGACGAGCCGGGCATGGAGCGTCAGGCGGACATCTATCGTCGCCATTGCACCGGCGGCGGTTCGACCTTCTCGCTGTACCTGAAGGGCGGCGAGCGCGAGAGCTTTGCGTTCCTCGATGCGCTGAAGATTGCCAAGCTGGCGGTGTCGTTGGGTGGGACCGAGACGCTGGCTAGCCATCCTGCGGGCATGACGCATCTGTCGGTGCCCGATGCGCGCAAGCAGGCGCTGGGGATAACGGACAACCTTGTCCGGATATCTATCGGGGTGGAGGATCCGGACGATCTGATTGCCGATTTCGAGCAGGCGCTGGATACGATCTGACCGTGATACGGTAGCTCCCGTTCCTTGTTCTCCCGCGAAGGCGGGAGCCCAGACTGGGTCCCCGCCTTCGCGGGGAAACAAGGAGTGGGCGTTACACCTCTGGCGCGAGGTGGGCGGGTTTTGAGTGAAGTCTTTGCCACGACCCGCTAGCATTCGCTGATGCCGATCTTTACCCCTATCCCGCAGCACGAGTTCGTCGCGGCCGTACACATCCTCGCCGCCAAGCTGGTCGAGGATACCGACTGGAAACCCGATTACATCATCGGCATCGGCCGTGGCGGGCTCGTGCCGGCGGTATTCCTCAGCCACGCGATCGGGCTGCCGACACTGTCGGTCGATTATTCGAGCCAGGTGAAGGACTTTGCCGACGAACCGCTGGTGAAGCTTGCCGCGCGAACGCGGGATGGCGAGCGGTTACTGTTCCTCGACGACATTAACGATTCGGGGCGGACGATCACGCATCTGCGGCGTGCGCTGGCGGCGGCGGGTGCTGTCGAGGGCGCGGTGCGGTTTGCAATGTTGATCGATAACGTCAGTTCGGCCGAGCGGATCGACTATTGCGCGCGGACGATCGACCGGACGGTGACGAAGGACTGGTTCGTGTTTCCGTGGGAATCGGTGGCGCCTGATGCTGCGATTGCCGAGGATGCGGCGGAAGTGCCTGAGCGGATCGCGTGATCCATTCACAACCGTCATCCTGACGAAAGTCAGGACCCAGGGTAACTGACCACCGTCGGTCGTGGCTCTGGATCCTGACTTTCGTCAGGATGACGGGGGTGGCGTATGGGGCCTTTCGGTGCGTGCCGTTGCCGGATTGGGGACGAACAAAGGGCCGGCTCCCGTACGGGAAGCCGGCCCTCGCCCTCGATACGCTACGCGAGGGAACTGGGAAACTGGTTGGGTGGCTCGAACGGGCGGGACGTCGGCAAAGCCGTCGTCGGTCGGGTCAGGCGATGCCTGCCCGCCGTCCGTGCCGGCGGTTGCTCGCTTTCGCTCGCAACAGCTCGGGCGTTGCCGGGCTTACCGCCGGCAATACCCGGGGTTATCCGACTTATCGATCGCGTTGCCGGCCAGGCCGCCACCGGCTGCGCCGAGGACCGCGCCGAGTGTCCGGTCACCACGACCGGCGATGGTGTGACCGAGCAGACCGCCCGCGAGGGCGCCGATGATCGTGCCGCCGGTGTTGTCGCAGCCGCGACGGCTGCGTGCGTTGTAGCGGCGGTCGTTGCCGCGATACTCGCGGTAGTCGCCGCGATAGCCACGGTCGTAGCCATTGTCGCGGTAGCCGCCACCCTGATAGCCATCGTAGCCACGCTCGTAGCGCGAGCCCCAGCGCTGCGCATCGGCGGCGGCGGGAACGAGGGCGGTCGCACCCAATGCGAGGGCACTGGCGGCGAGAGTAAAAGTCTTGAACATCGTGCGTCTCCCGTTGGGGATTTCGGCGGCGGCGGGGGCCGTGCTTCCATCCTCGATGAGACGCTTATGGGTGATTCGCATTGAGCCGAGCCTGAATGCCTCCGTTATCCGCTGTTCATGCTTCCGCGGATCGTCGGACACCCTATGAGGACGCGATGCGGCGCCTGATCACCATCCTGTTCGTCGCCGTGAGCGTCTGCGCGATCGTGCCGACTTGGTCGGGCGAAGCGCGGCTCGACCTGCTCGGCAAGCGCGCGCAGCTGACCGCGACGCGCGTGATGCTCGATCGCACCAACCCGCGGCATGTGCGCGTTGGCGGGCTCACCTATCTGGGCGGGGTGGCACTCGACAGTCGCGATCCGGCGTTCGGGGGATTCTCGTCGCTCGACGTCGCCCCAGCCCGGACCGGCAATCGGTTCACGCTACTGAGCGACGGCGGCAATATCGTCCAGTTCGACATGGGCCCCGACTGGCTCCCGCACCGGGTCGCGTTCGAGAACCTGCCCGCGGGGCCCGGCATCGGCTGGGAGAAACGCGACCGCGACAGCGAATCGATGGCGATCGATCCGTTCACGGGAAAGATCTGGGTCGGCTTCGAAGATGACAATTCGATCTGGCGCTATGCCGCGGGGTTCGCGCGGTACGAGGCGCGGGTGATGCCGGAGTCGATGCGGAAATGGCCGTCGAATGGCGGACCCGAATCGATGGCGCGGCTGCCCGATGGGCGATTCGTCGTGATCAGCGAGGAGGCGCATGTGCGTCGGCCGGACTGGTCTGGGTCGGACGAGGAACGGTTGCACACGCGGCAGGCGCTGATCTTCGCGGGCGATCCGACCGGAGCAGGGGGGCCGGAGCGATTCGCGTACGAACCGTTCGGGCGATACGACCCGTCTGACGTCACCGCGCTGCCGAACGGCGACCTGCTGGTGCTTGATCGTGGTTTCCGACTACCGTTCACGTTTTCAGCGCGGATATCGCTGGTTGCCGCGCGCGACGTCGCGGCGGGGCGAATCGCACGCGGCCGGCTGATCGCGACGATCGATGCGCCACTGATCCACGACAATTTCGAGGGGATCGACACGACGGTCGAGAACGGCGCGACGATCGTGTGGATCGTGTCGGACGACAACCAGATGTTTCTCCAGCGGACGCTGCTGCTGAAGTTCCGGCTGGATCGCTAAGCCACAAACGCCGACGGCCCGCCCTGCGAGGTGCAGGGCGGGCCGCGGTGATCGCAATACGACGTCGCTGTTAGGCGGCGACGGCCGATGCTGCGATCTTCTTGACGACTTCGCGCTTCAGGCGACGAACGCGGAGCGACAGCTTGTCGTCCGAGACCTTCACCAGCCAGTTGTCGAGGCCACCATTATGCTCGACGGTACGCAGGCCGTGCGTCGAGACGCGCAGCTTGACGCCCTTCTCGAGCGAATCGGAAAGCAGCGTGACGTTCTGCAGGTTCGGGAGGAACGTGCGCTTGGTCTTGTTGTTGGCGTGGGAGACGTTGTTCCCGACCATCCGGCCCTTGCCGGTCAGTTCGCAGATGCGCGACATGTGATTACCTATTCAAGTGTCGGGAGGAACCCCGGAAAGGCGCGCGGATAGCTGGCACGCCGGCTTTCGTCAACCGATTCACGCGAAACGTGGCTACGGTCGTCCGCAATGAGCATTGTGCAACCCACGGCGATCGACGACGTTGTTACGCTATCGAACTGTTCAATAAAAGGGGATGTCCCATGCGTACGCTCTTGTCTCTCGTCGCGATCGTCGTGCTGGTCGTGGTCGGCCTGATGTATTTCGGGATCATCAACATCGACCAGACCCGCCAGGGCGTCGTTCAGGCGCCGAAGTTCCAGGCCGACGTCGCCAAGGTCACGCTCGGCACCGAGAACAAGACGGTCGCCGTCCCGACGATCAACGTCGAGAAGCCGGGCAACAGCCAGGCACCGAACTGATCTTTACGCGAGGCAGGCGGCGGGGCAGGGCCTGAGGCCATGTTCCCCGTTCCCGAACCCATGCGCCGCGCGCTCGACGCGGCGCGCGATGCGGCGCTGGCTGGGGAAGTCCCGGTCGGCGCCGTTGTCGTTAAGGACGGCGTTATTATCGCGACGGGGGCGAATGCGCCGCGGGCGTTGTGCGATCCGACTGCGCATGCGGAGATCCAGGCGATTCGCGCTGCTGCTCTGGTTTTGGGAAGCGATCGGCTCGAGGGATGCGATCTCTGGGTGACACTTGAGCCGTGTGCGATGTGTGCCGGGGCGATCGCGCATTCACGGATCGCGCGGCTCTATTATGGCGCGGCGGATGTGAAGGGTGGGGCGGTCGAGCATGGACCGCGGTTCTTCGGGCAGCCGACGTGTCATCATCGGCCTGAGGTTTATGCCGGGATTGCGGAGACCGAGGCGGCGGGGATTTTGCGGGAGTTCTTTGCGAGTCGCCGGTAGGGGCAGCGCATTTCCGTCATCCTCCCCCGCAAGGGGGAGGTGGCGCCGAAGGCGACGGAGGGGGAGGACGCGGCAACAGCGGTAATCACTTTCCTCCCCCTCCGTCTGGCAAGTGCCAGCCACCTCCCCCTGGCGGGGGAGGATCAATCGGTTCAGCCTTCCAGACTCTTGGACGCCTGCTCGAACAGATCCTTCGACAGACCCGGTGTCCGTACGATCCGCTCCAGTTCCGCACGCATCAATCCGGCGCGCACCGTATCGAATCGGCGCCAGCGGCCCAGCGGCGGGAGGAGTTTCGCCGCGGTCTGCGGGTTCAGGCGGTCAAGCGCGATCAACTGGTCCGCGAGGAACCGGTATCCACTCCCGTCGGCGGTATTGAACGCCCGCTGGTTCGCGCCGAACGCGCCGATCAGCGATCGGGCGCGGTTGGGGTTGGTCAGCGTGAAGTCGGCATGCTCGGCCAGCCCCGCCACGATCGCACCGGTATCGCCGCGCGACGACTGCGCCTGCGCCTGGAACCACTTGTCGAGCACCAGCGGGTTGTCGCAATATTGGCTGTAGAAGATGTCGAGCGCGGTGGTGCGGATCTCGGACGCGCTGCTGACCAGCGTCGTCAGCGCGCCCATCCGGTCGGTCATGTTGTCCGCCGAATCGAACTGCGCGAACGCGAGGTCCGCCGCATCCGCCGCGCCGCTCGCTGCTATATAGCCGAGTGCGACGGACCGCAGGCGACGCAGGCCCTTGCCCTCGGGTGTATAAGCATAGGGCTGACCTTCACCACGCGCGTACGCTTGCCGCCACTGCGTCTCCAGACGTGTGCCGAGATCGCGGCGCAGTGCCTCGCGCGCACGGAAGATCGCGTCGGGATCGACGACGGCCATCTGGTCGCCGATGAAGCTCTCCGACGGCAGCAACACCGCCTCCGCGACGAAGGCCAGATCGAGATCGGTGTTGGCGAGCGTGTTGGCGACCGCCGCGATCACGGCCTCGTGATCCGCATGCCCACCTGCCGACGCGACCAGCGTGTCGAGCATCAGTTGCTGCATCGCCTCGTAGCGCGCGAACGGATCGTCGTCGTGCGCGCTGAGGAAGGCGAGATCGGCGGCGGTGCGGTCGCTCTCGACCACCACCGGCGCGGAGAAGCCGCGGTTGATCGACAGCACCGGGCGTTCGGCCAGGCCTTCGAATTCGATCGTGTCGAGCGTGTCGTCGAACAGGACGAGGCGTTCGTCGGTCAGCGCTGCACCGGACTCGGCACCGAACAGCTTCACCCGCAGCGGCAGCACCATCGGCGACTTCGCCGGTTGGCCGGGCGTTGCGGGCACCTGCTGCGCGAGCCGCAGCGTCGCGCGGTCTCCGTCATGTGAGAGGCTGGCCGAGACGCGCGGCGTGCCCGCCTGCGAATACCAGAGGCGGAACTGGGTGAGGTCGACCTTGCCGCCCTCCTCCATCGAGGTGACAAAATCCTCACAGGTCGCGGCCGTGCCGTCGTACCGGTCGAAATACAGGTCGGTGCCCGCACGGAAGCCCTGCGGTCCGAGGATCGCGGCCATCATCCGGATCAGCTCGGCGCCCTTGTTGTAGATCGTGGCCGTGTAGAAGTTCGAGATCTCCTGGTAGGATTCAGGCCGCACGGGATGCGCGAGCGGGCCCGAATCCTCGGGGAATTGCGAGGCGCGCAGGCCGCGGACGTCCTCGATCCGCTTGACCGCGCACGAACCCTGGTCGGCGGAGAAGCCCTGGTCGCGATAGACCGTGAAGCCTTCCTTCAACGACAGCTGGAACCAGTCGCGGCAGGTGATCCGGTTGCCCGACCAATTGTGGAAATATTCGTGCGCGACGACCGCGGCGATCGCGTCGTAGTCGTAATCGGTCGCGGTATCCGGGTCGGCCAGAATGTAGCGCGAGTTGAAGATGTTGAGGCCCTTGTTCTCCATAGCGCCGAAGTTGAAATCGTCGACCGCGACGATGTTGAACACGTCCAGGTCGTATTCGCGGCCATAGGTCGTCTCGTCCCACGCCATCGCCAGTTCGAGCGCCTTCAGCGCGTGGTCGGTCTTGGGCAGGTCGGCCTCGCGTACCCAGATGCCGAGCGATACCTCGCGGCCCGACATCGTCGTGAAGCTGCTGCGGTTCACCGCGAGATCGCCGGCGACCAGCGCGAACAGGTAGGAGGGTTTTGGGAAAGGGTCATGCCAGGTCGCCCAGTGGCGGCCATCGTCGAGATCGCCCTGCGCGACCGGGTCGCCGTTCGCGAGCAGCACCGGGAAGTGCTTCTTGTCGGCGGTCATCTTGACCGAATAAACGCTGAGCACGTCGGGGCGGTCGGGGAAATAGGTGATGCGGCGGAAGCCTTCAGCCTCGCACTGGGTGCAGAGATTGCTGCCCGAGGCATAGAGCCCCATCAACTGCGTGTTGCGATCGGGGGCGATCTCGACCTGAGTCTCGACGACATGCGCGGCGCCGGTGAGCGGGATGACGAGCTGTTCGCCGTCGATCCGCCAGTCGTTGATCGCGACGCCATCGACCGTGACCGAGAGCGGCTTCTGGCCCGCGCCGTCGAGCCGGAGCGGTGCGCTGTGATCGCCGTTGCGCGTGACCGACAAGGTAGCGGTGACACGCGTGGTTGACGGATCGAGGTCGAAATCCAGTTTCGTCTCGGGGACCAGCCACTCGGGCGGGGTATAGTCCTCGCGGCGAATGACGAGCGGGTGGGCGAGACTGTTCTGGATATCGAGCATATGTTTGCGAATATAGGGCCGCGCCCGCCTATCGCCAGCCAAAGCTTGCGCGGGTGACGGTGGATGCTACGCCGCTGCAACACGTTCCCTTTGCAAGGATTTCCGGATGTATCGTCCTATCGGCGCGCTCGCGGTGCTCGCGCTTTCTACCTCTGCCCTTGCACAGACTGCGCCGGTTGCGGCTCCGGTGACCGCCCCGAATACTGCCGAGTTGAACGCCAAGCTCGCCGCGCCGCTGCCGGCGGACCAGGCGGCGATGAAGGCGCACGTGCTGTTTCTCGCGTCGGATGCGATGAAGGGGCGCGAGGCTGGCAGCCCCGAGTTCGATATCGCCGCGCAATATGTCGCCGCGCAGTTTTATGCGGCGGGTCTGCGGCCGGGTGGCGACCAAGGCGGCTATCTCCAGACCGTGCCGCTCGTGTCGTACAAAGCGGCGAGCAAGGGCGATTTCGTCTGGGCGGGTCGCGGGCCTGCGCAGCCGCTCGTGTTCGGTGAGGATTACGTCCCCGCGGCGAACGGCGCGAAGGCGGAGACCAGCGTTTCGGCGCCCGTCGTGTTCGTCGGCTACGGGATCGACGCGCCGCAATATGGCCAGGACGATTACAAGGGCGTCGACGTCCGCGGCAAGATCGTCGCCTATTTCGGCGGCTCGCCCGCGCGGTTCGGCGGCGAGGAGCGCGCGTTCTTCGGCTCGGGCGGTACCAAGGCGGCGATCGCGCAGGCCAAGGGCGCGGTCGGGGTGATCACGCTGGAAAGCCCGCGCTCGGCCAAGGTGCGGACCTTCGGCAAGCTGGCGGACTCCTATGCGACGCCGCGGATGACGTGGGCTAATCCCGACGGCACCGGCAAGGTCGATGCGCCCGGCGCGCCGTCGCTCGGGACGGTCAGCATGGCCGGTGCGGCCAAGCTGTTCGCGGGTGCGAAGACACCGTGGAGCCGGATCGTGAAGCAGGCGGACCGCGACAATGCCAAGTTCAAGGCGGTGCCGCTGGTCGGTACGCTGACGGTCGCGACCAAGACGAGCTTCGTGCCCGCCGCGAGCAGCAACGTCGTCGGCATGATCCCCGGCAGCGATCCGGTGGTCGGCAAGGAGGTCGTCGTGCTGTCGGCGCATCTCGATCACATTGGCATCACGAAACCCGTGAAGGGCGACGCGCTCAACAACGGCGCGCTCGACAACGCGATCGGCATCGCCAGCCTGATCGAGGAGGCCAAGCGCTTCACGGCCAGCGGGCAGGCGCCGAAGCGCACCATCATGTTCCTGGCGGTCACCGGAGAGGAGAAGGGACTGGTCGGCAGTGATTACTTCACCAACCATCCGACGGTGCCGCTGACCTCGATCGTCGCGGACGTGAACCTGGACATGCCGATCCTGACCTACAAGTTCGAGGACATGGTGGTGTTCGGCGCCGAGCGCTCGACGATCGGCCCGATCGTCCAGAAGGCGGTGGCGGCGATCGGCGTCGGCCTGTCGCCCGATCCGATGCCGGAGGAGGGCATCTTCGTGCGCTCGGATCATTTCCGCTTCGTCCAGAAGGGGATCCCGTCGGTGTTCCTGTGGCCGGGTCAGAAGGGCCCGGGCAAGGCGGCGGTCGCGTATTTCATGGCGAACAATTATCATAAGCCGTCGGACGATTTGACGCAGCCGATCCTGTGGGATCAGGGCGTGCGGTTCGTCGATGCGAACTACCGGATCGCGCGCGAGATCGCGGATGGCGCGCAGCGGCCTGTGTGGAATGCGGGCGACTATTTCGGGACGCTCTACAAGGGGCCGATGGCTGGCGCAGCGGTGGCGCCATGAGCCGGCTGCTGGTCTTCGGTCTGGGGTACACCGCGTCGCGGCTTGCCGAGCGGCTGGCGGCGGATGGCTGGCATGTCGTCGGCACGACGCGGGACGGGCGCGATGGTACGCTCCGGTTCGACGATGTGGATGCGGTGACGGCGGAGATCGCGGCGGCGACGCATATCCTGTCGTCGGTGCCGCCAGAGCATGAGGCGGACCCCGTGCTCGGGCGCTACGGTTCGCTGTTGCTGCGGACTCGGGCCTGGATCGGTTATCTGTCGTCGACGGGCGTGTACGGCGATGCGCAGGGTGCGTGGGTGGACGAGACGGCGCCGATCGGTGGCGGTAGGCGGAGCGCGCGGGCGGCGGCGGATGCGGACTGGCTTGCTATCGGTGCGCGGACGTTCCGGTTGCCGGGAATCTATGGTCCGGGCCGCTCGCCGCTCGACCGGGTGCGGCAGGGCAAGGCGCACCGGATCGAGCAACCCGGCCAGGTGTTCAGCCGCGCGCATGTCGACGATATCGTCTCGGGGGTGATCGCCGGGTTCGATGCGCCGGCGGGGGCGTATAATCTCGCGGACGACGTGCCCGCGTCGCAGAACGACGTGGTGGCGTTCGCGGCGATGCTGCTCGGGATGCCCGCGCCGCCGTTCGTGACGCTCGAGGAACTCTCGGCGATGGGGCGCGGATTTTATAACGAGAACCGGCGGGTGGCGAACGGTAAGGCCAAGCGCGTGCTTGGCTGGACGCCCGCCTGGCCCGACTACCGTGCCGGTCTGCGTGCGCTGAGTGCGATGACCAAGCCGATGCCGGACAGCACCGCGCCGGCGACCGCCAGCGTCGACCAGTGATAGCGCTCGAAGATCGTCGATAGCAGCATCGCGATCACCGGCACGATAACGCCCGAATAGGCCGCCTTGGCCGGGCCGATCGCGCGGATGACGTTGAAATAGAGCGGGAAGGCGAGCGCCGACGCGAACACGCCGAGATAGAGGATGCCCGCGACATAGCCGAAGCGCGGCTCGAACACGGGTGGTCCGGTGGTGATCCAGGCGAACGCCGCGTCGAGGCTCGCGCCGATCAGCATCGCCATCGCGAGCGTCGGGGCCATCGGATAGCGTTTGGCGAACGCGCTGCCCTGGATGACGTTGGCGACCGACGCCGCCATCACGCCGCACAAGGTCAGGACGATGCCGATCGTCGCCGAGCGCGGCCCGTGCGGATCGACCCGCGCCTCGTTGACGAACAGCAACGCGACCCCCGCCATCGCTACCGCGCAGCCGACCATGAGCTGTCGTCCGAGGCGCTGCTTGAGGAAGATGCGGCCGAAGATCGCGTTGGGGACGAGCAGCAGCGCAAACACGACCGCGACGAGCCCGGAGGTGACGTAATGCTCTGCGCGGTAGACGAAGTTGAAGTTGAACGTGAACAGCGCGATGCCGATCACGGCTGCGAACGCGTAGCCGCGCGCGTCGAATTTGAAGCTCTCGCGCTTGATGCCTGCGTAGATCGCCATCGCGATGCCGGCGACGAGGAAGCGGTAGCTGATCGACCAGCTCGGCGGCACCACCGCGATCTGGTCACGGATGACGAGCCAGGTCGAGCCCCAGATCAGTGTGACAATGCCGAACGGGATCAGCACTGCCGCACGGGTCGACTGTGGTGGGTCGGTTGGGCCGGGGGTCATAACTCCCGGATCGCGTCGGCGAGCAGGTCGACAGCGTCCGCCGGGCTGTCCCAGGCGGTGACGAGGCGGATTTCGCCCGCGGCCCAGTCGTAGAAGTCGAAGCCTTTTGCGCGGAGGGCTGCGGCTTCTTCTGGCGTGGCGCGGAGGAAGACTTCGTTCGCCTCGACCGGGTGGACAAGGCGGTTGCTGGCCGCGGCGGCGAGCTTGGCGGCGGCGGCGTTGGCAGCCTTGGCGTTGGCGAGCCAGAGGTCTTCGTCGAGCATGGCGAGGATCTGTGCGGCTAGGTAGCGGCCCTTCGACAGGAGCAGGCCTGCGCGCTTGCGGCGGTATTGCGTGACGGCGGCGAGCTCGGGCTTGAAGAAGACCAGCGCTTCCGCGCTCATCGCGCCGTTCTTGACGAAGCCGAAGCTCAGCGCGTCGACACCGGCGCGCCAAGTCATGTCGGCGGGGGAGCAGCCGACACGTGCCATCGCGTTGGCGAACCGCGCGCCGTCCATGTGGAAGCCGAGCCCGCGCTCCTTGGCCAGCGCGCCGATCGCGGCGACTTCGTGCGGCTGGTAGACGCGGCCATATTCGGTGGCGTTGGTGATCGAGATCGCGTGCGGCTGGACGCGGTGGACGTCGTCTGGGATCGCGTCGAGGACAGTGCGGATGGTGTCAGGGGTCAGCTTTGCGCCGTCGCCGTCGGCGAGGAACAGTTTGGCGCCGTGCGTGTAGAATTCGGGCGCGCCGCCTTCGTCGTTCTGGATGTGTGCGTCGCGGTGGCAGACGATGCCGCCGTGCGGGGGGCAGAGGGCGGCGAGCGCGAGGCAGTTGGCTGCGGTGCCGGTGGGGACCCAGAGGACCGCGACGTCTGTCTCGAACAGCGCGGACAAGCGGCCGTCGAGCTGCTGGCTCCACGCGTCGCCGGCATAGGCGGTGTCGAGCGTGTCGGCGGCGGCGATCGCGGCCATGACCTGCGGGTGGATCCTGGCGGCGTTGTCGGAGAAGAAGCGCATGGGTGAGACATGCTGCGATGCGGTGGTGGCGTCAACGGGGGTGTCGCCGCTGGGACGTTGGCGACCGCTTTCTTGTTCTCCCGCAAAGGCGGGAGCCCAGTCTGGGTCCCCGCCTTCGCGGGGAAACAAGCTGCTCTGCGGGTGGAGTCCTACTGCCCCTCGTCGGGCCCTTGTTCTTCTTCAGGCGGCCGGCGATCGTCGCGTGGGGGCGGGCCTTCCTGGCGGTCGCGGCGGGAGGGGCCGACCGAGATGGTGCCGTCTTCGCCCATCTTCAGGTTGAAGCCCATTCCTTCGATCTCCCCGCCTAGCGGCAGAATGGAATTGTCCTGATCGTCCGCCGGCAGCGCGTCCGGATCGACTTCCTCGACCGCCGGAGGAGGCGCCGCGATCGGTGCGATCCCCAGCGCGCTCTGCATGAAGTCGCGCCAGATCCGTGCGGGAATGCCGCCGCCCGACAGGCCGGGGTTCGACGAATTGTCGTCGTTGCCGACCCACACGCCGACCACCAGATCGCGCGCGAAGCCGACGAACAGTGCGTCCTTGTTGTCCGACGTCGTACCGGTCTTGCCGAACGCGTCGACCGTCAGGTTCGCACCGCGTCCGGTGCCGGTGCGGATCGAGGCCGCCAGCAGGTCGAGCATCTCGTCGTGGATCTTCGACGGCATCTCGGTCGCACCGCCGGTCAGCGACTGATACCAGCCCTTCTCGCGGACGTCGGCGAGGCCGCGCGGCTGGACCGGATATTGCTCGCGCGCGATCGCGGCATAGGCGGCGGTCAGTTCGAGCAGCGATACGGTCGAGGTGCCGAGGCCGATCGTCGCCTCACTCGGGATCGGCGTCGAGATGCCGAGGTCGCGTGCCGCCTTGATTACCGCCTTGACGCCGACCTGTTGCGTGAGCCGTGCGGCGGCGACGTTGGACGAGCGCGCGAAGGCCTGGCGCAGCGTGATCGTCCCCTGATAGCGGCCGTCGCTGTTCTTCGGGGTCCAGTCGCCGATCGTCACCGGGCGGTCCTCGATTGTCGAATCGGGGGTGAGGCCCTGGCGCATCGCGGCGAGGTAGACGAACAGCTTGAAGGTCGAGCCGGGCTGGCGGCGCGCCTGGGTTGCGCGGTTGAACGGGCTCTTCGCGTAGTTCTTGCCGCCGATCATCGCGACGACGCGACCATCGGGGCGCATCGCCACCAGCGCGACCTGCGCCTGACGTAGACCCGCGCGCGCTACGGTGCGTTCTGCCGCGCGTTGCAGGCGCGGGTCGAGTGTTGTCTGGACGGTCGCCTCGGTCTTGATTTCGCCGGCTTGGTCGCGCGCTTCGGGGAGGATCCAGTCGGCGAAATAGGTGCCGTTGGGGAGCTGCGACGGGCGGCTGCCGAGCACACGCTGTGGCTGGACCGCGTCGCCCTCCGCCTTGGTGAGGAAGCCGGCATCGACCATCGCGCCGACGACCACGGCTTCTCGCTTGCGCGCGCCTTCTAGGTTGGAGGTGGGGGCGAGGCGGGACGGCGCCTTGACCAAGCCGGCGAGCATTGCCGCCTGGCCGACGTTGAGCTTGTCGGGGGTGCGGCCGAAATAATGCTTGGCGGCCGCGCTGATCCCGTAGGTGTTGTCGCCGAAATAGACGTTCGAGAGATAGCGCGAGAGGATCTCGTTCTTCGACAGCCAAGCCTCGAGCCAGAAGGCGATCATCGCCTCGCGGATTTTCCGCGTCGCGGTGCGGTCCGAATCGAGGAACGCGTTCTTCGCCAGCTGTTGCGTGATCGTCGAGCCGCCCTGGCGGACGCCGCCCGAGCCCATGTTCGCCCAAGCCGCGCGCGCGATCCCGCGCGGATCGACGCCCCAGTGCGAATAGAAGCGCCGGTCCTCGATCGCGAGGAACGCCTGCGTGACGTGCGGCGGGAGCTTCGAGGCGTCGACCGACTTGCCGATGATCGCGCCGCGCCGCGCGATCGGCGTGCCGTCGTCCGCGGTCAGCGTGATCGAGGGCGGCGTCGGCGGCTGGAGCGACTTCGACAGCGGTGCGGTGATCGCCAGCCAGATGATCGCGATCACCAGCAGGACGATGCCGATCCCCGCTCCGCGCAGGATCCACCGACCGATCGGGCGCTTGCGTCGTGGCGCGCTGGGGGTGGCGTAGGCCGCGCCGAAGTCGCGATCATACGGGGCGGGATCTTCGCCGTCCCGCTCGGCTTCGTATTTCTGGCGCAGGCGCTCCCGCTCGGTGATCAGCCGCTCGCGCTCATAGGCGTAGGGCTCGCGGTCGCCGCTTGGGCTGGAACGGTTGGTGTCGAAGGGATCGGGGCGCATCGGTCGTTCCAGCGGGTCGGCCAAGCGGCGGACATCAGGTGTATTATCGTTCTATGACAGCTCGGGCAAGTCTGTGCTTACGCCGTCCGTTCCTGCGCATGCTTAACGTGTACAGGGGCTTAGCGACAGCGGCACGACGTCTGTGTGACGCGAACCGACCGAAGCGCTGTTGTCATCGCGCGACGAAACGGGAAAGAGCATCGCATGACGTTCGAACAGGATAAAACCGTGGCCGCTTCCGACACTCTTCCCGCCGTTCTGCCGCTGGTCGTCGGCATAGGCGGCACGATCGGCGGCGTCTCGTCGACCGAGCGTGCGCTCCGCATCGCGCTCGATGCGGTCGAGAAGCAGGGCTATCGCACGCAGATGTTCGGCGGGGCCGACATGGCGCGGCTGCCGCTGTACGATCCGAAAGCGACGACGCGGACGCCCGACGAGCAGGCGTTCGTCGCGGCGGTGCGCGAGGCGTCGGCGGTAATCATCGCAAGCCCCGGCTATCACGGGAGCATTTCCGGCGTGGTGAAGAACGCGCTCGACCTGCTGGAGGAAACCGCGCGCGATCCGGAGCGGCCTTACCTGGCGGACATGCCGGTCGGGCTGATCGCGACGGCGTATGGTTGGCAGGCGACGGGGAGCACGATCGCCGCGTTGCGGTCGATCGTCCATGCGTTGCGTGGGTGGCCGACGCCGTTTGCCGCCGCGATCAATACGCAGGTGACGAAGTTCGACGACGAGGGCGGGGCGAGCGATCCTGCGGTGCTGGAGCAGCTGCGGCTGGTCGGGCGGCAGGTTGCGCGGTTCGCGCCGTTGTCCGAGCCGGCGAACTAGAACCTTCTCGCCCCTCCCTGAAAGGGAGGGGTTCGGGGTGGGTCGGTTTCGATCTGTCCAGACGTCGCGACACAAGTGGGACTACCCACCCCCAGCCCCTCCCTTCCAGGGAGGGGGGCAGTTCATGTCGTTGGAAGCGGGCGTTACTTCAGACCACCACCTAACGAGCGGTAGAGTTCGACCGCGTTGCTGTCGCGGACGAGGCGCGTGGCGAGCAGGCTCTGTTGCGCGGTGTAGAGCGCGCGCTGCGAATCGAGCGTGTTGAGGAACGGGTCGATACCGGCGCGGAAGCGGAGCTGCGATAGGTTGTACGCGCCCGCCGCGTTGTCGCGCAGCGACGTCTGAGCCTCCAACTGGCTGTTGATCGTGCCACGACGCGCCAACGCGTCGGCAACCTCGCGGAAGCCGGTCTGGATGCTCCGCTCATACGTTGCCAGCATCGCGTCGCGCGTTGCCTTGGCGTATTGCAGGTTGCCCTTGTTGCGGCCGAAATCGAAGATCGGCTGCGTGATCGACGGGGCGACCGACCATTGCTGGCTGCCGCTGCCGAACAGGTTCGACAGGCCGAGGCTGAGCGTGCCGAATGCTGCCGTGAGCGAGATGTTCGGGAAGAACGCCGCGCGCGCCGCGCCGATGTTCGCGTTGGCGGCGATCAGATTATGCTCGGCGGCGGCGACGTCCGGGCGGCGGAGCAGTACCTCCGACGACAGGTTGGCGGGCAGATTCTCCAGCGTCGGCGTCTTGTCCGGCATCCGCGCGGGGAGCAGGTCCTGCGTCACGGTCGTCCCGGCGAGCAGGTTGAGCGCGTTCTGGTCCTGCGCGATCAGCGTGGTCGCGTCGGCAATGTCAGATCGTGCCTGGTCATAGGTGGTGCGCGCCTGACGCACTTCGAGTTCGGACGCGATGCCGATCCGGAAGCGATCCTGCGTGAGCTTCAGCGTCTGGCCGAACGCGCGCTCGGTATCCTGCGCGATCTTCAGCCGGTCCTGGTCGGCGGCCATCGTCAGCCACGCGGTCGCGGTCTCCGAAATGAGCGACACCTGGGCGGCGTTGCGGTTTTCCTCCGCTGCGAAATACGCTTCCTGCTGCGCCTGCGTCAGGTTGCGGATGCGGCCGAAGAGATCGATTTCCCAAGCCGAGATACCGACATTGGCCGAATAGATGTCGGCGCGCCCGCTGCCCGTGACGGCCGTGCCCGCGCCGCCGGTACCACCACCGGTGCCGCCACCCGTTCCGGTGCCGCCGCCGACGCCACCCGTGCCGCCGCCCGTGCTGCCGCCGACACCGCCGCCGACCGCGCCGAACGGCGACTTCTGGTAGGTCGCGCTGCCGGTTGCGCCGATCGTCGGGAACAGGTCCGCGCGCTGGACGCGGTATTGCGCGCGCGCCTGCGCGACGTTGGCGACCGCGATGCGGACGTCGCGGTTATTGTCGAGCGCGAGGCGGATCACGCCGCGCAGGCGGTCGTCCGTGAAGAACGCCTCCCATGCGGTGTCCGCGGGCACGATCGCGTTAGCGGCGTTGCCCGCCGAATAGGCGGGTCCAGTCGGCCCGCTCGGCGCGACGGGAAGTTCCGGGCGGACGTATTTGGGGGCGAGGTTGCACCCGGCGAGCGTGAGCCCGGCGGCGAACGTGAGCGCGGTGCGGCTGGAGATCTTGGTCGAGAACATCTGGATCAGGCCTCCTGCGGCCGCTGGTCGTGGGGCGGATGGCCGCCGTCACGGTTGTCGTCACGGTTGCCGTCGTTGTCCGGCACCTGGTCGCGGTCTTGCCCCGAGCCGGCCTTGTCCTGCTTGAAGACGCGCTTCACGAGCAGGAAGAACAGCGGCACGAAGAAGATTGCGAGGACGGTCGCGGACAGCATGCCGCCGACCACCGCCCAGCCGATCGCGTTCTGGCCACCGGCGCCGGCGCCGGTCGACAACGCGAGCGGCAACACGCCGAAGATGAACGCGAACGACGTCATCAGGATCGGGCGAAGGCGAAGCTTGGCCGCCTCGACCGCGGCGTCGGCCGCGTTCATCCCGTCGCCCATCTTCTCCTCGGCGAACTCCACGATCAGGATCGCGTTCTTCGCCGCCACGCCGATGGTCGTGATCAGCCCGACCTGGAGGTAGATGTCGTTGTTGAGCCCGAAGATCATCGCCGCACCGACCGCGCCGAGGACGCCGAGCGGCACCACCAGCAGGACGGCGATCGGGATCGACCAGCTCTCGTACAACGCCGCGAGGCAGAGGAACACGATCAGCAGCGACAGCGCATAGACCGTGGTCGACTGGCCGCCAGACAAGTTTTCCTCGTAGCTGAGGCCGGTCCATTCATAGCCGATGCCGGGGGGCAGCTTGGCCGCCATCTCCTCCATCGCCTTGATCGCGGTGCCGCTGCTGACGCCCGGCGCCGGCGAACCCATGATCTCGAACGAGGCTACGCCGTTGTACCGTTCGAGGCGGGACGGGCCGTAGTTCCAGCTCGTCGTCGAGAAGGACGAGAACGGCGCCATCGCGTTGCTGGTCGTGCCGCGGACGTAGAAGTTGCCGAGATCGGCCGGCGAGGTGCGGAACGGTGCGTCGGCCTGCACGAACACCTTCTTCACGCGACCGCGGTCGATGAAGTCGTTGATGTACGCGCCACCGAACGCGGTGCTGACGGTGGTGTTGATGTCTTGCTGGCTGAGGCCGAGTGCCCCGGCCTGCGCCTGGTCGACGTTCAGTTTCAGCTGAGGCGCATCCTCCAGGCCGTTCGGACGGACCTGCATCAGGCGCTTGTCCTGGCTGGCCATGCCGAGCAGCATGTTGCGCGCCTCGAGCAGCTTCTCGTGACCGACGCCGGCATTGTCCTTCAGCATGAAGTCGAAGCCGTTGGCGTTGCCGAGTTCCTGCACGGCAGGCGGCACGAAGCCGATCACCATGCCGGCACGGATCCCCGCGAGCGCCTGGTTGGCGCGCGCGGCAACCGCGGCGACGCCGTTTTCCGCGCCGCTACGGTCTTCCCACGGCTTCAACTGAATGAAGGCGATGCCGACATTCTGGCCCTGGCCGACGAAGCCGAAGCCGCTGATCGTGAAGATACCCGCGGTGTTGGCCTTCTCGTCGATCATGAAGTGATCGCGGACCTTGTCCATCGTCCGGGCGGTCTCCTCCATCGGCGTACCCGATGGCATCGAGACCTGCGCGAACATCACGCCCTGGTCTTCCTCGGGAAGGAAGCCCGACGGCAGGCGCACGAAGATGAAGGCCATCGCGACGACGATCACGGCATAGACCAGCATCGTGCGGACCCAGCCCTTCTCGACGCGGCGCAGACCGTTGCCGTATTTGCCGACACCCTTGTCGAAGGTGCGGTTGAACCAGCCGAAGAAGCCCTTCTTCTCGCTATGACCGTCCTTGGCGGGCTTCAGGATGGTCGCGCAGAGTGCAGGCGTCAGGATCAAAGCGACCAGCACCGACAGCGCCATCGACGACACGATGGTGATCGAGAACTGGCGGAAGATCACGCCGGTCGAGCCGCTGAAGAACGCCATCGGCAGGAACACCGCCGACAGGACGAGGCCGATGCCGACCAGCGCGCCGCTGATCTCGTCCATCGACTTCTTGGCGGCTTCCTTCGGGGAGAGCCCTTCTTCCTGGATCAGGCGCTCGACGTTCTCGACGACGACGATCGCGTCATCGACGAGCAGGCCGATCGCCAGCACCATGCCGAACAAGGTCAGCGTGTTGATCGTGAACCCCGCGACCTGGAGCACGGCGAGCGAGCCGAGCAGCACGACCGGGACCGCGATCGTCGGGATCAGCGTGGCGCGGAAATTCTGGAGGAACAGGAACATCACGAGGAAGACGAGGACGATCGCCTCGATCAGCGTGTGGATGACCTGCTCGACCGACAGCCGGACGAACGTCGAGTTGTCGATCGGGAACGCGACCTTGACGTCGGGTGGGAACTGCTTGGCGATCCGGTTCACCTCGGCCTTGACGAGCTTGACGGTATCGAGCGCGTTCGCACCCGGTGCCAGCTTCACACCGAAGCCTGCCGCCTGCTTGCCGTTATAGCGTGCCTGGAAGCTGTAGTTCTCCGAGCCCATCTCGACGCGCGCGACGTCCGACAGGCGCACGGTCGCGCCGCTGGTCGCCGAGCGGACGATTATTGCGCGGAACTGTTCCGGCGTCTGGAGGCGCGACTGTGCGGTCACGGTGGCGTTGAGCGACTGGCCCTTCACCGCCGGCAGACTGCCGACTTGCCCCGCCGAGACCTGTGCGTTCTGCGCGGTCAGGGCGGAGGTGATGTCGGTAACGGTGACGCCGAGGTTCGACATCTTGAAGGGGTCGACCCAGATCCGCATCGAATATTGCGCGCCGAACACCTGCGTGTCGCCGACGCCCTTGATGCGGCTGAGCGGATCCTGGAGCTTCGAGGCGATCATGTCGCCGAGATCGACCTGGTCGTGATCGCCGTTTTCCGAATAGGCGGCGATGATGAGCAGGAAGTTGGCGGTCGCCTTGGTCACGCGGAGACCGGCCTGCTGCACTTCCTGCGGCAGGAGCGGCGTCGCCTGTTGCAGCTTGTTCTGCACCTGGACCTGCGCGATGTCGGGATCGGTGCCCTGCTCGAAGGTGAGCGTGATCGCAAGGTTGCCTGAGCCGTCCGAGGTCGAGGCGAAGTAGCGAAGGTTGTCGATGCCCTTCATCTGCTGCTCGATGATCTGCGTCGTCGTGTTCTCGAGCGTCTGTGCGTCGGCGCCGGGATAGGACGTCGCGACCGTCACCTTGGGGGCGGCGATCTCAGGGAACTGCGCGATCGGCAGCGACCGGATCGCGAGGATGCCGGCCAGCATCAGGATGATGGCGATGACCCATGCGAAGATGGGTCGATCGATGAAATAGCGTGACATGGGCGGTTACTTCCCGGCCTGCGCGGAACTGTTGCTGGTCGCACCGGACGCGTCGCCGCCTCCGGGTGCCGCGCCGGGCGCACCGCCAGCCGGCTTGGCGACCTGCTGCGGGGCGGCCGGCTTGACGGTTGCGCCGGGACGCAGGTTGAGCAGGCCCTCGACGATCAGCTTGTCGCCGGGCTTCAGGCCGCTGGTGACGATCCACTTGTCGCCGATCACGCGGTCGGTAGTGACATTACGCTGCTCGACCTTGTTCTGCGCGTTGACGACCAGAGCGGTTGCACCGCCGCGCGGATCGCGCGTGATGCCCGCGGTCGGTGCCATGATCGCCTGCGCGCGCGTGCCCTCGACCAGCTTCGCACGGACGTACATGCCCGGCAGCAACAGGCCGTTGGGGTTCGGGAAGCTCGCGCGCAGCGTCACCGCACCGGTGGTCTGGTCGACCGTGACTTCGGAGAATTGCAGGCGACCCTCGATCGGATAGGTGCTGCCGTTCGGGAGGATCAGCTGGACGCGCGCGCTGCCGTCGCCGCGGGTCACGCCGCCGCTCGCCATCGCCTGCTTCAGATCGAGCAGCTGCGCCGCCGACTGGACGACGTCGACATAGACGGTGTTGGTGCGCTGGATCGTCGCGAGCGGATCGGTCTGGCCGGTCTGGACCAGCGCGCCGACGGTCACGAGCGACCGACCGATGCGGCCCGAAATCGGTGCCTTGATGCGCGTGAAGCCCAGATTGACGCGCGCCGACTGGACCGCTGCCTGCTGCGCTGCAACATTGGCGCGAGCCTGTTGTGCGGATGCGTTTGCGTTGTCCGCTTCCTGCTTGCTCACTGCGTTCAGCTGCACGAGCTGGCCGTAGCGTTGCGCCTGGAGGCGGGTCGCGTTGATCTGCGACTGGGCCGCGCCAAGCTGGCCTTGCGCGCTGGCGAGCGCCGCGCGGTAGGGGGCGTCCTCGATCGCGTAGAGGACCTGGCCCTTGCTGACCATCGCACCCTCGGTGAACAGGCGATCGCGGACCACGCCGCTGACCTGCGGACGGACTTCGGAGGTTTCTACCGCGGCGATACGGCCGGGAAGCTCGGAGGTGAGCACGACCGCTTCCTCGCCGACGGTGACGACACCGACGGTCGGTGTGGGCGGAGGCGGCGGAGCCTGCTCCTTGCCGCAAGCCGACAGCAGGGCGAGCGCGAAGAGCGCCACCGATCCCTTGAGGTTCAATTGCTGCATGTTAAGCATCCCGACGTCCGTGCAGATTAGGTTCACCGGAATGAACGTTCATTCCGCTTGCTTGCCCGCTAGGATTGTGCGAGCGGCCGGTCAACCTAAAAACGCGTCGGGAACATGGTTTTGAGTGCAGTGCAGCATGAAATGGGAAGTCGGGAGCGTATTGTCTCGTCGGCCCGTCATCTGTTTGCGACACAAGGGTTTCATCAAACCCCGATGTCCGAACTGGCCGTGGCGGCGGGTGTGTCCGTCGGCCAGATCTATCGCCTGTTCACCGGCAAGAACGCTGTGATCCAAGCGATCGTAATGGAGGATGCGGCGGCCAAGATGGGCGAGCTGCAGACGATGAACGACTCGGTCAAATCGGAACGATTCTCGATCGAGGAAGGGTTCGTCGAACTGGCGCGGCGTGCCTTGTCCAAGGGTGACGAGGCACTGTCGTTCGAGATCATGGCGGAGGCGCATCGCAACGCGGACGTCGCCGACACGATCGCCGACCTGTGCCGCGATTTCCGCCGGATGATCCGCGAACTCGCCTGCGTCGCCAATCCGGATTTGCAGGAGAACGAACTGGAGGGCGCGGAGGAGCTGATCCTCGCGTTCATGTTCGGGCTTGGCCACCGTACGCTGTCGCGGCCGCGGTTGTCGGAGGATGAGACGGCGCGATTGACGGGACGGATGATCCTGGCGGCGGTCCGCGCGCTCTGAAATAATCCTCCCCCGCCAGGGGGAGGTGGCTGGCACTTGACAGACGGAGGGGGAGGTAAGGGAAAACCCTTGTTGCGTGTGCCTCCCCCTCCGCCGCCTACGGCGCCACCTCCCCCTGGCGGGGGAGGATTAGAAGGCTAGCGTACCGCGGCGCGGAGGGTGGCGCGGACGCCCGTGTGGGTCGGGTCGTATTCGACGATCGACTGCAGGCTCTGCGCCATTGCGCGGATCAGCTTCGTGCCGAGACCGGTGCCGCGCGGGACGGCGTCTTCGGGAATGCCGCAGCCATCGTCCTCGACCGCGAGCAGGAAGACGTCGTCGTCGACCCGGCGGAGCGCGACGCGGACTTCGCCGCCGCCGGTGGGGTAGGCGTATTTGCACGCGTTGGTGACGAGTTCGGTGACGATGACGCCAAGCGACACCGCGCGGTCGGTGGGCAGGCGGATCGGTTCGGCGGCGAGGGTCAAGGCGCGGGGGAGCGCTTCGGTCGACCAGGTCTCGGCGAGTTCGTCGACCAGTGCGCCGAGATATTCCTGCATGTCGACGCTCTCGACGTCGTTGCTGGTGTAGAGCCGGCGGTGGACCTGCGCGATCGCCTGGATGCGGCGCTGCGTATCTTCCAGTGCCTCACGCGCGGACGGGTCGGTCAGCGCGGTCGCCTGGAGGCGGACCATCGCTGAGACAAGTTGCAGCGAGTTGGCGACGCGGTGGTTGACCTCGCCAAGCAGCGCCTCGAGCCGCGCGTTGCTGGCGCGGAGATCGGCCTCGGCGGACGCCTTTTCCTGTTCGAGCATGGAACGCGCGCGCACCTGTTCGAACGAGGCGGCGAGCAGGTCGAAGAAGTCGTCGCCGACCGTCTTCACGACGTAATCGGCAGCGCCGGCCTTCAGCGCGGCGACCGCGATGCGGCCTTCCTCTGAGCCGGTGACGTACACGACTGGGGGCGGATCGGGTAGGCGGCGGAGTGCTTCGAGGGTTTCGAGGCCGTCCATGCCGGGCATGTAATGGTCGACCGCGATCAGGTCGAAGCGTTCTGCGGCGGCCTTAACGACGCCCTCGGCCCCCGTCTCGGCAACGGTCATCCGGTAGCCGCGGCGCTCCAGGGCACGCGCCGCCAGCCGCCGGATGCCGGCGTCGTCGTCGATGTAGAGGACGCGCGTTTCGCTCACTCGGCTTCGGGGACCTGGATCACCGACAGGAACAGCCCGAGCTGGCGGATCGCCTGGGCGAAACTCTCATAGTTGACCGGCTTGGTGATGTAGACGTTGCAGCCGAGATCGTAGCAGCGCTCGATCTCGACTTTGTCGTCGGTGGTGGTGAGCACGACGACCGGCGTGCGCTTGAGCGGGCTGCCCTCCGCCTTGATCCGCGCGAGGATGTCCGTCCCGCTCATGTCGGGCAGGTTGAGATCGAGCAGGATCATCGCCGGGCCGCTCTTGGCGGGGCCATCGGCGGCATTGAACAGGAAGTCGAGTGCGGTGGTGCCGTCGGTGAAGTGGCGGATATCGTTCAGGATTCCGGCGCGGCGGATGTTCTTCTCGATGAGGCGGGCATGGCCCTCGTCATCTTCGATCATCACGATACCGACGGTCTTGTGATCGTTCATGCTGCGTCCTGGATGGTCATGTGGGTCGGCAGGTTAAGCCGGAAGGTCGCGCCGTCGCCGAGCGTCGATTGTACGTCGATCGTGCCGCCCAGACGATAGGCGAGCGCGCGGACATGCGCGAGTCCGATGCCTTCGCCCGGCTGGTCCTGCGCGCCCGAGCGGCGGAACAGGTCGAACACGCGCTGGTGATCGCGCGGATCGATGCCGCGGCCATTGTCGACCACCGACAGGATCACGCGCCCGCGTTCGGTATGGCCCTTGACCGTGATTTCGCCGGGGCGGCCCGGTTTCAGGTATTTGGTGGCGTTCTCGATCAGGTTCGACAGGATCTGCTCGAGCGCGAGGCGATCGGTGACGATCGTGGGCATCGGCCGCTCGACGCGGACCACGGCGCCGCGATCGTCGACGATGTGCTGCATCGCGCCGACGATTGTGTCGACCAGTTGCGCGGGGTCGATATGCTCGGGCGCGATCGTCCGGCGGCCTTCGCGCGCGAGCTTAAGGATGGCGTTGATGAGCCGGTCCATCTTCTGCGTCGACGTGCGGATGAAACCGATCGCCTCGGGCAGGTCCTCACGCGCCGCCAGTCGCGCGTCTTCGGTGAGGATGTGCGGTGCCTCGGCTTCGGTGCGATCGACCAGCTCGGCGAGCGGCACCGCGGCGGCGGCGAGTTCGGCGGTGAAGCCCATCACGTTCACCAGCGGCGAGCGCAGATCGTGGCTGACGATATAGGCGAAGCGCTGGATTTCCTCGTTCGCGCGGCTGAGGTCGGCGGTGCGTTCGGCGACCTGCTCCTCGAGCGTTTCGTTGAGGGTGCGCAGGCTGTCGCGCGAGGCGGCGAGGTCGGCGGTGTAGCGGCGGATCAGCAGGACCGCGAGGATCGCGACGATCAGCAGCAGCGCTGCTGCGAGCCCGGCGACCGAGAGGAACAGCGCGCTGGTGCGTTCCTGTCGTTCGGTGCGGATCGCGAGCAGGCGGACTTCGTCGGCGGCCATCGCCTGGGTGCGGTAGCGGATGCCACGCATCAAGGGGACGCTGGCATCGACCGCGAACCGACGCTGCGCCTCGGCGATTCGACCCGTGGCTACCAAGGTCATCGATTGTGTCCGGAGCGCGCGCAACTGGACGAAGCGCGGCTCGATCAGGTCGAGGCGGGCACCCTGCCGCGGATTGTCGCGGGTCAGATGGCGCAGCTTGCGGATCGACGGGACGAGGTTGCCCGCAGTCCGCGCATAGGCGGTGGCGAACAGCGGTTTGCCGGCCAGGATATAGCCGCGCCGCGCCGTCTCGGATTGCTCCATCTGGATCTGGAGCGTGGCGATTGCCTGGCGGACGTCCTGCGTGTGGAGGATCTCGGCGGTGTAGGTGCGGTTGCGGACGGTGATCCAGCCGATTGCGATCGCGGCGGCGGCCAGCGCGATGAAGCCGAGCGTCATGAACGCGACCAGCCAACGTGCGACTCGCCCTTCCGAAGAGGGCAGTTTCAAGCGTACGCGAACCATAGGACGGGCGGTGTAGGCTGGCGGATGTCGTTACGCCAGCGATACTGCCGGGTCCGCCAGCGCAACGATATTGATTTAGAGCAGCAGGTCCTGCGCGCTCGCCTTGCCGACGCGGCCGCCACCGCTGCGCCGGTCCATCTCGTGGTTGGCGGTGAAGCGGATGTCGGGATCGCGGTCGGTCATGAACGCCATCAGCGTCTCGTGATCGAGCTCGGACCATTCCTTGCCGCGATCGGGGCCGTAGCGGACACGGGGGATGAGCCCCGGATCACGCGACCATTCGAGCAGTTGCGCAAGGCTCGCCTCGTTGAGCATGTCGCGCAGGTGGAACGCGGTGACGTATGCGTCCGGGAACGCGCGGTGTGCTGGCAGGCCGCGCTCGTGCTCCATGCCGTGCGGCTTGCGCCAGTAGCGCAGCACCTGGTTCGAGAAGCTCGGCGAGTCGGGCCAGAGCCGCAGCGCGCACTTCCACGTGCAGATCCACTCGGCGTCGCGGGTCAGCGCGGGAGTGCAGAATTTCTGCTCGAAATCCGCCCGGTGCGCGGCGAGTGCGAGACGGCGTGGCCACGGGTCGAGCACCTGGCGGGCGCAGTCATGCCAATACGGCGCGTCGGCGACATGCTCGTCGAGGATGTGGTGGATCGCCTGCGTCACCGGCGGGATCAGTCGGCCGGGATTGACGAGCAGGCTGCCGCCGTCGCCGTAGATCTCCCAGCGGCCATCCTCGCTGAGTGCGACGTCCTGCCAGCCGATCTCGCAGACGCCGTGCGCGGGCGGGGCCGAGCCGGTCGTCTCCAGGTCAACGACCCGGATCATCTGCGGTTGGGGTTTGGGCTTGGGATAGGGGGGCGCCATGCCCGCCATGTGGGGACAAAAGCGCGCTTAATCCAGCGCGTATGAGTCCTCGACGTCGAGTTCGCGAACGCCGCGGCGCTGGCGGGCGCGGTCGACCAGTTTCCGGAGACCTTCGCGACGGTCGCGTGCCATCGGGATATCGCGGAGCGTGAACTCGCCGCCGCTGGTCGTGCGGTCGCTGGAGGTGAGGATGATCGTGCCGATGTCGGTCATCTGGTTGAGCAGGGAGTAGCCGAGGCGGACGTCCTTGATCCGGTAGAGCTCGATCTCGTCGATGGTCTTGAACAGGATGCCGCGCTTGATGATGAGGCGCTGGTCGGTGATCTCGTAGCTCGCGCTGCGGTTTTTCAGCCACCGGACGCCGATGATGACGAAGCCGATGCCGGCGAGACAGGTGAGGAGGGTGCCCCATCCGGCAAAGCTGCCGAGCAGCCAGCGGCGCGTGCTGGAGCGGAATTCATCGACTGGGCGCTCCACTGGGGGACTCCTTGGGATGGTGGCGGGACGGTAGGCGAGGGGGGCGGTGAGTCAATCATGTGTCGCTGTCGTCCAACATAACGCCACTATCACCACCTCATCGTCATTTTCGCGAAGGCGGGGATCCATATTCTCAGGACGGTCGTGATCCTTGGGAGGCCAGCCAGTCTGGGTTCCCGCCTCCGCGGGAATGACGGGGGAGAGAGTTGCACTTCACTGCTCGCCGCGAGGTAGTCGTCTAATTCTGCGAGCGCTCCCTCTACCAGCACCACCCCGGCGGAGGCGGGGCCCCAATTGGGAGCCGTTGCTAACGGAGGGCAGCGCGTCGTTATATCCACCTTTCCAATTGGGCCCCGGCCTTCGCCGGGGTGGTGCAATTCTCGCGGTTAGCGTCGCGTTACACCGCTTGCCGCCAGTTGCGCGTCTACCTCGGCCAGCAGCGCATCGAGCGCCGCCTGGTCCTTCGCCTCCGCGCGGACGGTCAGCATCGCCTGCGTGTTCGAGGCGCGGAGGAGCCACCAGCCTCCCGCGGTCGTCACCCTCGCCCCATCGGTCAGGTCCATCGCTGCGCCTTCCGATTTCAACCGCGCGATCACCTCGTCCACCACCGCGAACTTCCGCGCGTCCTCGACCGGGAAGCGCAGGTCGGGCGTCGCCACCAGCGCCGGCATCGCATCGCGCAACTCGGTCAGCGAGCGCCCTGACAGATGCACCGCGCGGATCAGCCGCACTGCCGCGTAGTGCGCGTCGTCGAACCCGTAATATTCGCCCGCGAAGAACAGGTGCCCGCTCAACTCGCCGCCGATCGGTGCGCCGGTGCGGGTCATCGCGGTCTTCATCAGGCTGTGGCCTGTGGCGGCCATCACCGGCTTGCCGCCCAGTTCGGCGATTCGGTCGAACAACGCCTGCGACGACTTCACGTCGGCGACGATCGGCGCGCCGGGGTGTTCGCGCAGGACAGGTTCGACCAGAATGGAGAGAATCTGGTCGCCCCAGATCACGCGTCCCGCGCCGTCGACTGCGCCGATCCGATCGCCATCGCCGTCGAAGGCCAGTCCGAAATCGAGGTTCTTCTCCGCGACCAGTCGCTTGAGATCGGCGAGGTTCGCCTCTTCGGTGGGATCGGGATGATGGTTGGGAAAATTGCCGTCGACTTCGGCGAAGATCACATGATGCTCACCCGGCAGGAGCTGGACGAGCTTCTCGATCACCGGGCCGGCGGCGCCGTTGCCGGTGTCCCAGCCGATCCGGTACGCCCCGCCCGCATAGCCCGCCATCAGCCGGCCGACATAGGCGTCGAGCACGTCAGCTTCCGTCACTTCGCCCGCGCCTTCGCTCCACGTGCCCGAGGCGGCGAGCGCGGCCAGGTCCTGGATGTCGTCGCCGAAAAATGGCGCGTGGGCGTGCACTATCTTGAAGCCGTTATATTCGGGGGGATTGTGGCTGCCGGTTACCTGGATGCCGCCGTCCACTTCTAGCGTCGCCTCGGCGTAATACAGCATCGGCGAGGTGCTGAGGCCGATGCGGACGACGTCGACGCCGCCCGCGACGAGGCCGGATACGAGCGCGGCTTCGAGGTCTGGCGAGGAGTTGCGGCCGTCATAACCGACCGCGACGCGCGTTCCCCCAGCGGCGCGGATGCGGGTGGCGAAGCCTCGGCCGATCGCTACGGCGTCGGTGGGGCCGAGCGCTTTGCCAACGATCCCGCGGATGTCGTATTCGCGGAGCGAGGTCGGGTCGAACTGGTGGGTCATTGGCCTCTCGCTGGTCTCGTTTCGATTTTTAGGGCTGCGGTTCCCCCGCGAAAGCGGGGGCCCAGAGCCAAGAGCGATAGCGTTCGTAACCCTGGGCTCCTGCGTTCGCAGGAGAACAAGCCTTTACCGGGTCCGCTTCAGGAGGAGATCGCGCGCCGCATTGACTCGCCGGGTCAGGTCGGTCGAGCCGCCGCGGTCGGGGTGAACCGAGGCGATCAGGCGGCGGTGGGCGTTGCGGATCGCGTCGGCGTTCGCGTTGCTGTCGATGCCGAGGATCGAGCGTGCTTCGGCTTCATCCGTCACCATGCGTTGTTTCGGCTTGGGGCGGAGGTAATGCCAGGCCAGCCAGATGAAGACGGCGGCGACGATCCACTTCACGCAGCGACGCCCGGAACCTGCTCGACCACTTCGGGCAGCTGCAATGCCGCCATCATCTCGCGCAGTTCCTGGCGCGCGGCGACATGCGCGAGGCCCATGCTGCCGAACGCCTTCGAATCGATCATCGTCAGGCCAGCGGGGAACATCTCGCGGTAGATCACGCGCTCGCCGAGCCCCGGGATGATCCGGAAGCCGACGCGCTTCGCCAGTTGCGCGAGCGCGTCCGACACGCGGCGCATGTTGCGCGCCTCAATATGCTGGAGGCGGTTGCGCAGCACGACCCAGTCGATCGTCGTGCCGTCGGCGCGTGCGCGCTGCTTTCGCGCATCCCAGATCAGTTCGGAATAGAAGCTCGGGCGCGTCACCTGATACGTCTCGGGATCGACCTGACCGATCAGGTCGAAGTCGACGAAGCTGTCGTTCATCGGCGTGACGAGCGTGTTCGCCAGCGCGGCGGCGGTGCGTGCGAACGGGTCGTCGCGGCCCGGCGTGTCGACGACGAGGAAGTCCGAGCCTTCGCACAGCGAGTGCCACAGATCCTCGAACTGGTCTTCACTCTGCTCCGACAGCGTCGCGTGACGCGGCATCGGCAGGATCGAGCCGTTGCGCTTCATCGTCTCGGCGCGGTTGTCGAGATAGCGGCCGACGGTGCGCTGGCGGTGATCCAGATCGAGACACGCGACGCGCGCACCCTTGGCGGCAAGCGCGATCGCGACGTGCACCGCGGTCGTCGACTTGCCGGTGCCGCCCTTCTCGTTGGCGAACACGATCACGTGCGTCGTTGCCGACGGGGGGACGTGCGTTGAGCTTTGAGGAGAATCCGGGCCCGTGGCCAACGCGCGTTTCCTTATTGATCGTAACAGTCACCCTTCATAGAAGCCGCGACCGCACTTATCGAGTAGGAGTTTCACGTGGACACCGTCCGGGACCTTAATGCGTTACGCGAAAGCGTCGCCGCCTTCCGTGCGGGCGGCCAGCGCGTCGCGCTCGTCCCGACGATGGGCGCGCTGCACGCGGGCCATGTCGCGCTGATCGAGGCGGCGAAGCGGCCGGGGACCAAGGCCGTTGCGTCGATCTTCGTCAACCCGACGCAGTTTGGGCCGAACGAGGATCTGTCGCGCTATCCGCGGCGCGAGATGGCGGATATCCGGATGCTCAACGAAGCCGGGTGCGACCTGCTCTGGCTGCCGTCGGTCGAGACGATGTATCCCGATGGCTTTGCGACGTCGGTGCGCGTGTCGGGTGTCAGCGATGGGTTCGACGGCGCCTCGCGACCCGGCCATTTCGACGGCGTCGCGACGGTCGTGTCGAAGCTGTTCAACCAGGTCGGGCCCGACGCAGCCTATTTCGGTGAGAAGGATTACCAGCAGTTGGCGGTCGTCCGGCGGTTCGTGGCGGATCTCGACTTCGCTATCGATATCGTCGGGGTGCCGACGCAGCGCGACGACGATGGCTTGGCGATGTCGTCGCGCAACATCTATCTCGACGACGAACAGCGCAAGCAGGCGGTAGCCCTGCCGCGTGCGCTGGGTGTCGCCGCGCGGGCGATTGCGAAGGGCGAGGACGTCGAGTCAGTGCTGGACGATGCGCGGACGGCGTTGGTCGGCGCGGGGTTCACGATCGACTACGTCGCGCTGGCGGATGCCGAAACGCTCGCGGAAAAGCCGGCAGTGGGTCGTCCGTGGCGGTTGCTGGCGGCAGCGCGGATGGGTGCGACGCGGTTGATCGATAACATCGCCATCGATGCGCCAGACGCGTTGTAAAAATCGAGCGTTAACCCATTAACCATTTCGTAGCCCGAATCACGGCAGTCTGCCTTCAAGAACATTGGGGGCAAGACCATGGGTAGCAGTCTCAAGAACGCGAATATCGGAATGGAACGCCGTCTGGCAGATGCCGCGCGCGGCGACGACCGGGCGTGTTACGAACTGGGGATGGTGTATTCGACGGGGACGTCGGGCGTCGTCCTCGACCTGATCGAGGCGCATAAGTGGTTTAACCTGGCGGCGGTGTCGGGGAACATCGCCGCGCAGGAATGTCGTGCCGAGATCGCCGAGGACATGACCGCTCGGGAAATCTCGGTGGCGCAGCGCGCTGCTCGGGATTGGATGCAGCTGACGCAGCGCCGGGCTGCTTAGGCTAGCGTCTGTATCCTCCCCCGCCAGGGGGAGGTGTCTGGCACTTGCCAGACGGAGGGGGCGGTAAGCGATGACCGTCGTTTCGTGTCCTCCCCCTCCGTCACCTGCGGTGCCACCTCCCCCTAGCGGGGGAGGATCGAAAGGTTACGCTTCCGCTGTCTTCTTTGGGACGGCTTTCTTGGCGGGGGCCTTTTTCGCTGGAGCCTTTTTCGCTGGAGCCTTCGCCTCAGCCTCAGCCTCGTCCTTGGCCATTGCCGTCTTGGCAGGCGCCTTTTTCGCCGCTGGCTTCTTGGCGGGCGCTTTCTTCTTCTTCGTCGCCGGCGCCGCGGCGGCGCGTGCGTCGATCAGCGACGCGGCTTCCTCTAGCGTCAGTTGATCCTTTTCGATCGACTTGGGCAGCGTCGCGTTGGTGGTGCCGTCGGTGACGTAGGCGCCGTAACGCCCTTCCATCAGCTTGATCTCGGCCTCGGTGCGCGGATGGTTGCCGAGGACCTTGAGCGGTGCCTGCGCCCCACGCGCGGTGCGGCCGCCGCCGGCTGCCGCTTCGGCAAGCTTCACCACCGCGGCATTCATGCCCGTCTCGAACACGTCTGCCGTGGTCTGGAGGCGGGCGTATTTGCCTGCGTGCTTCAGGTACGGCCCGAACTTGCCGATCGTGGATATGATCGGTTCGCCGGTCTCGGGGTGGTTGCCGACTGTCCGCGGGAGCGACAGCAGCTTGACCGCCCATTCCAAATTAAGCTCGCCGATGTCCTTCGGGATCGAGGCCATCTTGCGGTCTTCGCCTTCGCCGATCTGCAGGTACGGGCCGAAGCGTCCCGATTTGCGCTCGATCGGCTGGCCCGTGTCGGGGTGTGTGCCGAGCGTCGACGGGCCCGCATCCGCCTCGGCGTCGCCGCCGGGTTGCGCGAAGCGGCGCGTGTATTTGCACTCGGGATAGTTCGAGCACGCGATGAACGCGCCGAACTTGCCGCCGCGGAGCGCCAGCTGGCCCTCGCCGCAGTTCGGGCAGAGACGCGGATCGCCGCCGTCAGCCTTGGCCGGGAACAGATACGGCGCGAGGAAGGTGTCGAGCTCCGCCGTGATCGCCGAGGGCTGCTGCTCCATCACCTCGTTGGTGCGAGGCTTGAAATCGCGCCAGAACGCGTCGAGCACCGACTGCCACTGCGCGCGGCCACCGGAGACGTCGTCGAGTTCTTCTTCCAGCTCGGCGGTGTAGTCGTAGCCGACATATTTCTCGAAGAAACGCTCGAGGAACGCCGTCACTAGGCGCCCGCTCTCCTCGGCGAAGAAGCGGTTCTTCTCGATCCGGACGTAGGCGCGGTCCTTCAGCGTCTTAATGATCGACGCGTAGGTGGACGGGCGGCCGATGCCGAGTTCCTCCATCCGCTTGACCAGCGAGGCTTCGGAGAAGCGCGGCGGCGGCTGGGTGAAGTGCTGCTCAGCGTCGACCTTCTTCTTGGCGGGCGCATCGCCTTCGCGCATCCGCGGCAGGCGGCGGGCGTCCTCGTCGGCCGAGTCATCCGAGCCTTCCTCGTACAAGGCGAGGTAGCCGGGGAAGAGCACGACCTGGCCGGTGGCGCGCAGGATGTTGCGGCCGGTGCCGTCGGCCATCTCGACCGTGGTGCGCTCCATGCGGGCGGACGCCATCTGGCTGGCGAGCGCGCGCTTGAATATCAGGTCGTAGAGGCGCGCATGATCGCCGCCGCCGGCCTTGTCCTTGCCGAAATCGGTGGGGCGGATCGCTTCGTGCGCTTCCTGTGCGTTCTTCGCCTTCGACTGGTATTGCCGCGGCTTGTCGGGGACATAGCTCGCGTCGAAGCGGTTCGCGACCGCCAGACGCGCGGCGCTGATCGCGCTGCCGTCCATCTGCACGCCATCGGTACGCATGTAGGTGATCGTGCCGTCCTCGTAGAGGCCCTGCGCGATCCGCATCGTGTGATCGGCCGAGAAACCGAGTTTGCGCGAGGCTTCCTGCTGCAGGGTCGAGGTGGTGAACGGCGGCGGTGGGTTGCGCGTGGCAGGCTTGGTCTCGACCGACTGGACCGAGAAATTGCCGTCGAGCACCGCCTGCTTCGCGCGCAGGGCATCGCCTTCGTTGCCGATCGAGAGGCGGTCGAGCTTGTTGCCCTCGAACTGCGTCAGGCGCGACGTGAAGGCGGTGCCGTCATGCTCCATCTCGGCCGTAACCGACCAGTATTCCTGCGGCTTGAAGACGTCGATCTCGCGCTCGCGCTGGACGATCAGCCGGAGCGACACCGACTGGACGCGACCGGCGGACTTGGCGCCGGGCAGCTTGCGCCACAGCACCGGCGAGAGCGTGAAGCCGACCAGGTAATCCAGAGCGCGGCGGGCGCGGTACGCGTCGATCAGGTCGTCGTCCAACTCGCGCGGGTTCTTCATCGCCTCAGTGACGGTCGCCTTGGTGATGGCGTTGAAGGTGACGCGCTCGACCTCTTTCGGCAGCGCCTTCCGCGCCCGCAGGACCTCACGAACGTGCCACGAGATCGCCTCGCCCTCGCGATCCGGATCGGTCGCGAGGATCAGGCGGTCGGCGAGCTTGGCGAGATCGGTGATCGCCTTCAGCTGCTTCGACTTGTCCGCGTAATTCTCCCACGTCATCGCGAACGCATCGTCGGGATCGACCGAGCCGTCCTTGGGCGGCAGATCGCGGACATGGCCGTAGCTGGCCAGGACGCGGTAATCGCTGCCCAGATACTTCTCGATGGTTTTGGCCTTGGCAGGCGATTCGACGATGACAAGCTGCATGGGGAAACCGGGGTCCTTACGTGTACGCGTACGAGGGTGGGGACGAAGGGGCGGTGCCGTCAACCCGGGGTGGGTATGAGCGGAGTACGCAGATGAGGACGCAGGCGCTGCTTTTCGAGAGGGGCTCCTGGGGGCGGGGTATTTCCCGGATTATGCCGGCGCTGCTGGCACAATATCCGTGTCGGTATGATGACAGTAGACCAATCCCTTTCGTTGCGTCCGATCAGATCAGGCGCCGAGATCGTTACAATTGACGGTCCTCAGTCATCTCTTTCACCGGCCGCTATATCTGGTCGCGCGCACAATTTTCGTCCGGCTTCCTGGCTACCGCAACCGGATACCTCGTTTCGCCAAGGACTTGCAGTTCGGCGTAATCACGATGGATCGTTGCTGGAAGGCGCGAGCCAATGTTCTGCACTGGACGGGGAGGATAGAGCGTGACCAGACATGACCTCGCGATAGCGAAATGGAAGTGTTCGTTCCTTGCCAAAAACATCGTCATTCTTCGCCAGTCGGATCCGGAGCCTCATGTCCTCAACCTGATCGCCTCGCACCAGCACGAACTGGACCTGCTGCTCGCGGCAATCGCGAAGACGCATGAGGCAAAGGACTGGGCTGCGGCGTGGATGGCGAACTCGCAGGCTGAGGGTAGTGTGGCCTTGGCGGCGTCCTGAAACCAGGACGATCAGCGCAGGCTGGCTCGGCCGCCCGCATGACGTTCCAGATGGCCGCCGAGTTCGAGTTCGAGCAGCACGGTTTGGACGACCGCCGGGCTTAGGTGCGACTGGCGGATGAGTTCGTCGATCGTCACCGGTACGGGGCCGAGCAGGTCGGTGATCCTGCGGCGCTCGGTATCGGTCGCGTCTTCCGGGGGCGAGGCGGCGTAGGAATCGATCGGCGAGCGGACCGAACGCGGGTCGAACGGGCGGATCTGTTCGAGGATGTCGGCCGCCGATTGGACGAGCGTGGCGCCTTCGCGGATCAGCAGGTTGCAGCCTTGCGCGCGCGGGTCGAGCGGGCTGCCGGGGACGGCCATGACTTCGCGGCCGGACTCGTTGGCGAGGCGCGCGGTGATGAGCGAGCCGGACTTGGGGACGGCCTCGACCACCACGGTGCCGATCGCGAGGCCGGCGATGATGCGGTTGCGCGAGGGGAAGTTGCGCGCCTTGGGCTCGGTGCCGGGGGGCTGTTCGGCGAGCAGGAGGCCTTCGGTGGCGATGCGCTCTTGCAACGCGGTGTTGTCGGGCGGGTAGGCGATGTCGATGCCGCTGGCGATCACGCCGATCGTGGCGCCGCTGGAGTCTGCGCCGAGCGCGCCGATGTGCGCTGCGGTGTCGATCCCTCGGGCCAGGCCGGAGACGATCGTCGTGCCTTCTTCTGCGAGTTGCAGCGCGAGCTGGCGGGCGAAGCGGCAGGCGGCGGCGGATGCGTTGCGCGCGCCGACCATGGCGATGCAGGGGCGGCTGGCGTGCGCGATGTCGCCGCGGAGGATCAGGGCCGGGGGTGCGGTCTCGATCTCGGCGAGCAGGCGGGGATAGTCCGGGTCGTCGAGGAAGAGGTAGCGTGCGCCGAGCCTTGCGGTGGCGGCCATTTCGCGTTCGGCGAGGGCGGCGTCTGCGATTCTTGGCGCGCGTCCGCCGCCACGTTGGGCGAGCATCGGGAGCGCGTCGATCGCGGCGTCGGCGCTGCCGAAGCGGGCGATGAGTTGGCGATAGGTGACCGGTCCGATCCCGGTCGTGCGGATGAGCCGAAGTCTTGAGACCGTCGGGTCAGTCACCCGGTGGTCGTTTGGAGCGGCCGATGCGTGGCTCGGTGCCGGAGAACAGGCGATCGACGTTCTCGCGGTGCTTCCACAGGACGATCAACGCGAGTGCGAGGAGCAGCAAAACGAGATCGAAGCGACCGAACAGGGCCGCGGCAAATGGCGCGCTGAGGGCTGCGGCCATGCCTGCGACCGAGGAGATGCGCAGGCCTGCGAGAAGTCCCAGCCAAACGACCGCGTAGACCAGCCCGAGTGGCCAGTGGAGTGCGACGACGATGCCCATGAGGGTTGCGACGCCCTTGCCGCCCTTGAACTTCAGCCAGACGGGGTAGCAATGGCCGATGAACGCACCGGCAGCCGCGAGCAGTGCGTTGCCGGGGAACAGGTGTGCGACCAGCAGCACGGCGACCGCACCCTTGGCCATGTCGAGCAGCAGCGTGGCAGCGGCGAGACCCTTCCGGCCGGTGCGCAGGACGTTGGTTGCGCCGATGTTGCCCGAGCCGATCGTCCGCAGATCACCTGCGCCGCCGAGCCTCGTGAGGATGACACCGAACGGGATCGAGCCGAGCAGATAGCTCAGCACGAGCGATAGCGTGGGCGCGACCCAGAGAATTTCCGTCTGCAACTATGTCCCCCGTTCTGGAGGGGCTTATAAACGACGCGGGGCTGACGGCAAATGGCGTGAATTTCAGCGAGGGACGCCAAGGGCCGACGTGCTCCCCTCCCTGGAAGGGAGGGGCTGGGGGTGGGTAGGTCGGCTCATGTCGCGAGGTTTGCGGATGCGGAAGCCGACCCACCCCTAACCCCTCCCTTCTAGGGAGGGGAATCTGTTGCTCTGGTTTAACCCGGTTAATTCATCCTAAGGACAGCGCATGGACACGCGCCCCATCCTGTTTTTCGATTCCGGTGTCGGCGGGCTGTCGATCGTCGGTCCGGCGCGCGCCGCGCTGCCCGATGCGCCGTTCGTCTATGCCGCCGACTCGGCCGGCTTCCCCTACGGGACCAAAAGCGAGGCGGAGATTGCGGCGCGGGTGCCTGTGCTGCTGGGGCGGCTGGCGGAGCGGTATCGGCCGCGGTTGATCGTGATCGCGTGCAACACCGCCTCGACGATCGCGCTGCCGGTGGTGCGCGCGGCGCTCGACCTGCCGGTGGTCGGGACGGTGCCGGCGATCAAGCCCGCCGCGCTGCTGTCGAAGACGCGGACGATCGGCGTGCTGGGGACCGAGGCGACGGTGCGGCAGGCGTATGTCGATGATCTAGCGGCGAAGTTCGCGGGCGATTGCACGGTGCTGCGTTACGGCTCGGCGGCTCTGGTCGAGATGGCCGAGGCGAAATTGCACGGCCGAGTCGTCGCGCCGGAATGTTATGCAGCGGTGCTAGACGGCTTGTTTTCGCAACCCGGTGGCCATTCGATCGACGTGATCGTCAACGCCTGCACGCATTTTCCACTGGTGGAAGCGGAGCTTGCGGCCGCTGCTCCCGATGTACGCTTCGTCGATGGTGGACCGGGGATCGCGCGGCGGATCGTGCATCTCATGCAGGGCGAATCATGGTCGGGCGCGGGGGAGGGCGTTGCCGTCTTCACCCGGTTGGGCGACGAGGAGCGCGCGCTCGGACCGGCTCTGGCGGCGCACGGGTTTGGCAGGATCGAGCAGCTTTAAGCGCTGACCTGGGACAATGTGCCACCTTGCGTCGCGGCCGCATCGTGGCAATGTGCTGCCAGGATGAGGAAAGCGATCACCGTAAGAGCGGTATTGCGCTGGAAACGAGTGAAAGCGAGGCGTAGTGCCCAAGGCCATGATTAGCGACGGCATTCCGGCAACGGATTCGATCAAGGGTCCGCGAGTCGATTATTCGCGCGTTTTCACGCAGGCGATCGACCGGTTGCATGCCGAAGGGCGCTACCGCGTTTTCATCGACATTCTCCGTAACAAGGGCGCGTTTCCGAATGCGCGCTGCTTCGCCGGGCATAACGGGCCGAAGCCGATCACGGTCTGGTGCTCGAACGATTACCTCGCGATGGGCCAGCATCCGAAGGTGATCGCGGCGATGGAAGAGGCGTTGCATGACGTCGGTGCGGGCTCGGGCGGCACGCGCAACATCGGCGGCAACACGCATTACCATGTCGACCTGGAAGGCGAACTCGCCGACCTGCACGGCAAGGAAGCGGCTTTGCTGTTCACGAGCGGTTACGTCTCGAACGAGGCCACGCTGGCGACCTTGGCAAAGGTTTTGCCGGGGTGCATCATCTTTTCCGACGAACTGAATCACGCGTCGATGATCGCGGGCATCCGCAATTCGGGCTGCGAGAAGCGGGTGTTTCGCCACAACGACCTCGCGCATCTCGAAGAACTCCTCGCGGCCGAAGATCCGGCGGCACCAAAACTGATTGCGTTCGAGAGTGTGTATTCGATGGAGGGCGACATCGCGCCGATCTCCGCGGTGTGCGATCTGGCCGACCGGTACAACGCGCTGACCTATTGCGACGAAGTCCACGCGGTCGGGATGTATGGCGCGCGCGGCGGCGGCATCTCGGAGCGGGACGAGGTCGCGCACCGGATCACGATCCTCGAGGGGACGCTCGGCAAGGCATTCGGCGTGATGGGGGGCTATATCGCCGCCGATCGTACGATCGTCGATGTGATCCGCTCGTACGCGCCGGGGTTCATCTTCACGACCTCGCTGTCGCCGGTATTGGTCGCTGGCGTGCTCGCGAGCGTGCGGCATCTGAAAAGCTCGAGCGTCGAGCGCGAGGGGCAGCAGGCGTCGGCGGCGATGCTGAAGGCGATGCTGAAGGACGCCGGGCTGCCGGTGATGATTGGCGATACGCATATCGTGCCGCTGATGGTCGGCGATCCGGTCAAGGCGAAGAAGATCAGCGACGTGCTGCTCGCCGAATACGGCGTGTACGTGCAGCCGATCAACTATCCGACCGTGCCGCGCGGCACCGAGCGGCTGCGATTCACGCCGGGCCCTGCGCATACTGAGGCGATGATGCGCGAACTGACGGATGCGCTGGTGGAGATCTGGAGCCGCCTGGATCTGCGCAAGGCGGCTTGAGGCTGGTCCCGCTCACTGCGGTGCAGCGCTGATCAGTCGATCGTAATCGAGCCGTCAGCGCCCGGCACGTCTAGCGTTTCACCGAAACCTACCGAATGGAACCGCGTGTAATCGCCTTCCAGGGGGTTGGCGTAGACATGGACCACGGACCGGTTTCCATCGACCACCCAGTAATGCGGAATGCCGCCGCGCGCATAGGCGAAGCGCTTCATCGTGGTATCGCGCGCGACCGACGTTTCCGCGACTTCGACGACGAGCAGGAAGTCGGCGGCGAGCAATAGGCGGTTTTCTTCGACCGACGTGCGTAGAACGGCGACGTCGCAACCAAGCACCGTATCGTTACCCAGATCGACGCCGGCCTCGCCAACGATTCTTGACTCAGCAAATAGACGAGACAGGCGAATGGCGATCTTGGCCTGACGCGAGGCGTGCGCAAACTGGGGCGGGCTCATCCGGACGAGTTCCCCTTCGACCAGTTCGACCTTCATGTCGTCGAACGCGCCGGACTCACCCATGCGCAGGAACTCGGCGGTGGTGAAACGCGCCTTTTCCTGCCGATCGGTGCGGAGACTCGCGGCGGATGTATTCATGACCGATTCGTACCATGAATCGAGCCAGCCCGCGAATCGTGCGGCGTGGCCTTAAAGCGCGGCGGCGAGCATCGTCAGGACGCCGAGACCAAGCGACAAAGGTATGCGCAAGGCCATCCAGCCCGGCGGGGCGATGCCGGCGCGGACCAGCGCGCGGTCGACGAGCAGCGCGGCGATCAGGCTGATGCCGAGCACGACCAGCGAGGGACCGGGCCAGCGCAGGCCGACCATCCAGGGCCAGGCGGTGACTAGCGCGATCAGCGACGGCGCGACGCTGGCGAACCACAGCCAGCGGGGCGGCGAGTCGGCGCGCGCGGCCAAGCCCCACCAGAGCCCGCCGAGAAAGCTCAGGATGATCGCGGCATAGGCGTAGGCGATCGCCAGCGCGGAGAACCGGCTTTGCGGATCGCCGCTCAGCAGCAGCGCGACTGCCGCGAGTTGCGGGAGGAGGCCGCTCAGCCCGAGCAGCCGCGCGATCGGCGGGATGCCGCCGGTCGCGGTAGGTCGCACGGGCATCAGACGCGCGCGACCACGCCGGTAGCGACGACCGGGCCGGTTGGCAGGCCGGTCGGCGAGCCGCCGAGTGGCTCGACCGAGATCGCGAGCGTCGCGCCGGGGGTTATGCGACCGCGGTCGACGCCCTTGGGTGCCAGTGAGGTCGGACGGCCCGAGAGCAGGCCGAGCGAATGCGGCACGCCGTCGCCGCCGATCACCCAGAGCTGCGCGACGCGGGCGTTCGGAACGCCGGGACCGGCCGCGACGCGGAGCGCGCCGTTTGCGGGATCGTACACTGCGGCGACGGGCGACTTCGCGTCGCCGAGCATCGCGACGAGCACGCTGGTCGGGCGCGCGACGGGGATCGGTTGCGAGACGGGCACGGTCGGTTCTGGGCGGACCATGACGAACAGCAACAGCGATGCGGCGATCGCGCTGGTGACGGCGGCGAGCGCCGGCCAAGCGAAGCGGCTCGTTTGCGCGGGGGCTGGCGTGCCATCGAGACTGGCTTCGATCCGGGTGGCAAGATGCGCCGGCGCGGCGTGTTCGGGCCAGAGGTCGAACAAGACCGCCAGGCGCGACCGCCACCATTCGACCTGCGCGGCGAAACCGGGTTCGGCGAGTACGCGGCGAAGTGCGGCTCCGCGTTCCTCGCCTTCGAGCAGGCCGAGTGCGAGTTCGGCGGCGGCAATGTCCTCAGGCACGCCGGCATCGGTGGTCGGATCAACCATCGAGGCAATCCTTCAGGCGGGCGAGGCCGCGGCGGACCCAGCTCTTCATCGTGCCCAGCGGCACGGCGCGCTTGATCGCGAGTTCGGCGTAGGTGATGCCGTCGAAGAACGCGGTCCGGATCGCGTCGCGCTGTTGCGGTTCGAGGCCGTTCAGGCACTCGATCAGTTCGCGCGATGATTCGCTCGCCAGCATCCCTGCCTCGGCACCCTCGCCGGGATCGGCGACGTCGGGCGCATCGTCGAGCGGGCTCGTGCGGCGGACGCCCTGTGCGCGCTGCCAGTCGATGGCGCGGTTGCGCGCGATCGTCGCCAACCAGGTTATCGGGCTCGCGCGGCCGGGTTCCCAGGCACCGGCGCGTTTCCAGATCGTGAGATAGACCTCGTGCAGCACATCCTCCGCGGCTTGGGCGTTGCCACAGATACGGTGGGTGATCCCGAAAAGCTTCGCGCTGGTCAGCGTATAGAGTTCGCGAAACGCTTCGCGGTCCTCTTGCCCGGTGCGCAGGAGCACTTCTGAGAGGTGCGCGCGGGCGGCGTCGGCGTTGGCATGTGCGATAGTCACGGGCGGGAACCTAGCGGCTAAGTCCGTCGCGGCAATAGCCTTCACCGGGCTTTACGGTGAGGCAGTCGGTTTTGCCGAAAAGGTATTTGAGCCCGGTCGCGTCGCCGTTGGTCGGGCGCAGCGTTTGGCGGACGCCACCGCGATCGAACGCTATCGTGTCGCCGGTCGCGATGCCGTCGAACTTGCCCTTGTTGTCGAGGTCCCATTGCATCGTCAGTGCGTAGTGGCCGGCGGTGGCGGTCGGGGCGACGTCGAGGACCATGCCTTCGACGCCGATCCAGCGACCGGTGTAGTCGGGCGCCGGTTTAGGCTTGGGAGCGGCGACCTTGCGTTCGACCGATCCGGCGGACGTCATGTTGCCGTCGCTGCTGGTATCGGGGGCCGGGCCGGAACATGCGGTCAGCGCGGCGGCGGCAAGCAGGGTGAGGGCCTTCATGAATGTCTCCTTCACGGTCTCGTTCGACGTCATTCTCGACCTTAACGCGCCATCCTGACGAAAGCGCCCGCGAACAGGTGTGGCAAATTCCGGCTCGGGGGGGTAGGGGGCTGGGCACCCGATCTCCCGTCACAGGAATACGCCAGGTGCGCATCGCCATCGCGTCCGATCACGCCGCCGTTTCGTTGAAAGCGGTGCTCGCCGCTTGGCTGCGCGAGGCAGGGCATGACGTGCTCGATCTCGGGCCCGAAGGCACCGCCAGCGTCGACTATCCGGACTATGGGTTCAAGCTCGCGTCGGCGATCGCCGACGGTCGAGCCGAGCGCGGTATCGCGCTGTGCGGCTCCGGGATCGGTATTTCGATCGCTGCCAATCGCAATCCCGCCTGCCGCTGCGCGCTCGTGTCCGAACCGCTGTCGGCGAGCCTTGCGCGCATCCACAACGACGCCAACGCTATCGCGATGGGCGCCCGCCTGATCGGCGAAGAAATGGCGAAGGCGTGCGTCGAAGCTTTCCTGTCCGCCGAATTCGCCGGCGGCCGTCATCAACTCCGTGTCGACAAGTTAAAGGTCCCCGCATGAGCACTCAGCCCCGCGAACTCCACGACGTCCAGCCCGACGGCTTTTTCACGCGCGGCCTCGCCGATGCAGACGCTGCCGTATTCGCCGGCGTCGCCGCCGAACTCGAGCGCGAGCAGACGCAGATCGAGCTGATCGCGTCCGAGAACATCGTCTCGAAGGCGGTGCTAGAGGCGCAGGGCTCGGTGTTCACGAACAAGTACGCGGAAGGCTATCCGGGCAAGCGCTATTACCAGGGCTGTGCGCCGTCCGACACGGTCGAGACGCTGGCGATCGAGCGCGCCAAGCAGATCTTCGGCTGCGGGTTCGTCAACGTGCAGCCGCATTCGGGCGCGCAGGCGAACGGCGCGGTGATGCTGGCGCTGGTCAAGCCGGGCGACACGATCCTCGGCATGAGCCTCGATGCAGGCGGTCACCTGACGCATGGCGCGAAGCCGGCGATGTCGGGCAAGTGGTTCAATGCGGTCCAGTACGGTGTTGATGCGACTACGCACCTGATCGACTACGATCAGGTCGAGGCGCTGGCTGTCGAGCATCAGCCGAAATTGATCATCGCGGGTGGCTCGGCCTATCCCCGCGTCATCGATTTCGCGAAGTTCCGCGCGATCGCAGACAAGGTCGGCGCGTATTTCATGGTCGACATGGCGCATTTCGCCGGGATCGTCGCAGCGGGCCTGCACCCGACGCCGTTCGGCCATGCGCATGTCGTGACGACCACCACGCACAAGACTCTGCGGGGCCCGCGCGGTGGCATGATCATGACCAATGACGAGGCGATCGCGAAGAAGATCAACTCAGCGGTGTTCCCGGGTCTGCAGGGCGGGCCGCTGATGCATGTGATCGCGGCGAAGGCGGTCGCGTTCGGCGAGGCGCTTCAGCCCGACTTCAAGAGCTACATCGCCGCGGTCGTCGAGAACGCGAAGGTGCTGGCGGCGACGCTCAAGGAGCGCGGCTCGGACGTAGTCTCGGGCGGCACCGACACGCATCTCGCGCTGATCGATCTAACCCCGCTCGGCATAACCGGGCGCGATGCGGACGAGGCGCTGGAGCGCGCGGGGATCACCTGCAACAAGAACGGCATCCCCAACGATCCGCTGCCGCCGGTCAAGACGAGCGGCATCCGCGTCGGTTCGCCCGCAGGCACGACGCGCGGGTTCGGCCCGGCGGAGTTCCGCGAGATCGGCAATATGGTCGCCGACGTGCTGGACGGCCTCGCGAAAAAGGGCGAGCATGGGGACCCGGAAGTCGAAGCGGACGTTCGGACGCGTGTTCGTGCACTGTGCGCGCGCTTCCCGATCTATCAAGGATAAACAGCATGTCGAAGTTCGACGACGTCCAGAACGACATCAAGGCGACCCCCGGCCTCGGCAAGAGCATGGCCAAGTGGAGCGCACTCGGCGCGGTCGTGGCGATCCCGGTGCCGGTAATCGGCCCGATCTTCGGCGCACTCGCGGGCGCGGGCTACGCCTATTACAAGGGCAAGAAGAAGGTCTGAATGCGCTGCCCCTTCTGCGGACATGAAGACAGCCAGGTAAAGGACAGCCGCCCCACCGAAGACGGGGCGGCGATCCGACGTCGGCGCCAATGCGAAGGGTGCGCCGCGCGTTTCACGACGTTCGAGCGGATCCAGTTGCGCGAACTGTTCGTGCTGAAGAGTGAGGGGCGCAGGGAGCCGTTCGATCGCGAGAAGCTGCTCAGGTCGTTGTCGATCGCGACGCGGAAGCGGGCGATCGAGGCGGGACGGATCGAGAAGCTGGTGAGTGGGATCCAGCGGCGGCTGGAAACGCTGGGCGAGAACGACGTGACGTCGAAGCGGATCGGCGAGATGGTGATGGACGGGCTCAAGGGGCTCGATTCGGTGGCGTATATCCGGTTTGCGAGTGTGTATCGGGATTTTAGCGAGGCGAAGGACTTCGAGGCTTTTGCCGGGAGTGTTGAGGAGGTCGGGCGAGCGGAGTGATGCGCGCGCATTGCCCGGCTCGCGTCCGCGCAACTGGCAGCATCGCAAACTTTACCTTATCGACGGTTCCTCACTCCTCTTCCGTTCGTCCTGAGTAGGGACTGAGCTCGGCGAAGGCCCGTATCGAAGGACAGGTCGCATGAGCTTTTACGCCTACATGCTCCGCTGTTCCGACGGCAGCTACTACATCGGCCACACCGACGCCCTGGAACGCCGGATCGCGCAACATCAGCACGGTGAGCTTCCGGGATACACGCACGATCGGCGCCCGGTGACGCTGATGTGGTCGCAGGATTTCCCCAGCAGGATCGAGGCTCTGGAAGCCGAGCACCAGTTGAAAGGCTGGACCCGGGCAAAGAAAGAAGCATTGGCGGCAGGGATTGGGACGCGGTGCGCTTACTCTCGCGCAAATCCTTCGATACGGGTCTTCGGCTTCGCTCAGCCCCTACTCAGGACGAACGGGGTGGGGTGGGTGAGCAGGTTGACTTGGCGGGCACGACGGATTGGCCGACCGCGATGAATTGGTTGTGCCGGACGACTTTGGTGAGCTTGACGAGATTGGTGGATTTGGCGACGTGATTGACGAAAACATGATTGGTACGGACGTGGCTAGCGACAGCGATGTGCTCTCGGACGGGCTTGGAGCGGTCGGCGCCTCGACTCCACCCCCCGTAATCGTCCTGGTCCGCCCCCAACTCGGTGAGAACATCGGCAAGGCCGCGCGCGCCATGCTCAATTTCGGGCTGACCGAAATGCGTCTGGTCTCCCCGCGCGACGGCTGGCCCAACCCCTCCGCCGGTCCCGCCGCCAGCGGTGCCGACATCGTGCTCCAGAACGCAAAGGTCTACGACAGCGTCGCCGCCGCCACCGCCGATTGCGCGCAAATCTACGCCACCACAGTGCGGAAACGCGGCGTGACCAAGCCGGTCGTCACCCCCGAACAGGCCGCAACCGAGATCCACGCCGCCCCCGGCCGCTCCGCGATACTGTTCGGACCCGAGCGCTCCGGCCTCGAAACCGACGACGTCGCGGTCGCGCGGACGATCATCACGGTGCCGATCAACCCGGAATTCGGCTCACTCAACCTCGCCCAGGCCGTGATCCTGGTCGCATATGAATGGTCGAAGGGCTTAACCGCCGAGCGCGAGCTGTCGCAGCCGTCGATCAACCCGATCATGCCGCCCGCACCGCAGGAAGAGCTCGACGGGATGATCGGGCAGCTCGACGCGATGCTGATGGGGGCGGGGTTCTTCCACCTGCCCGACAAGATGCAGTCGACGCGGCGGACTCTCCGCACGCTGTTGACGAAGCCGGGCTGGTCGAGCCAGGAGATCCGGACTCTCCGCGGGGTGTTGTCGTCGCTGGCGGGGAAGAGACCGCGAGCCTAGCGCCGGTCGAAGGCGGCGAGTTCGTAGGCGATCGAGGCTTCGACCAGGCGTTCCCACAGATCCGCGACCACGGCCTCCGGAACGCCCAGCCTCACCGCCTCGGCCCGCGCATTGTCGATCACCTGTGTCTTCCGACCCTCGTCGCGCACATGCCCGCGCTCCGGCTTGATGCGCGCGGCTGCGTCCATGTAGGCGAAGCGCCTGGCGAGCAGCGCGACCAAGTCGCGGTCGAGCGCGTCGACGCCTGCGCGGACCTCGGTCATGGTGCTGCAATCTGGGCCGGGGAGAATGGTCATGCGCCGTCTCTTGCCGAGCCCCATCCGGCCTGTCCAGCTTGACTCTGGACCGCCCCCCGTCTAGGCGCCCGCCTTCGCAATGGCCCTGCACCCCGGTGAAGCGGTGGCCCTGCCCTGTCTGGACATCAGTCTCGTACAGCCAGCAGAGCGATACCGGGAACAACGTTGTTAGCATTTGCCAAGGACTTACTATGTCGAAGCGTCAAAGCGCGAAGTACAAACTCGATCGCCGTATGGGCGAGAACATCTGGGGTCGTCCCAAGTCGCCGGTCAACAAGCGCGAATACGGTCCGGGCCAGCACGGTCAGCGCCGCAAGGGCAAGGTCAGCGATTTCGGTATCCAGCTGCGCGCCAAGCAGAAGCTTAAGGGCTATTACGGCGACGTGACCGAGAAGCAGTTCCGTGCATGCTACCACGAGGCTGCGCGTCTGAAGGGCGATACCTCGCAGAACCTGATCGGCCTGCTCGAGCAGCGCCTCGACATGATCGTCTACCGCGCCAAGTTCGCGCCGACGATCTTCGCGGCACGCCAGATCGTTTCGCACGGCCACATCCGCGTCAACGGCGTGAAGTGCAACATCGCCTCGCGTCGCTGCTTCGTCGGCGACGAGATCACGCTGGGCACCAAGGCGCAGGAAATGGCGCTGGTCATGGAAGCCCAGAGCCTCGCCGAGCGTGAGATTCCCGATTACGTCGCCACCGACGGCGCGGCCAAGGTCACCTTCACGCGCGTCCCGACGCTCGACGAAGTGCCTTACCCGGTGAAGATGGAGCCGAATCTGGTCGTCGAGTTCTACTCGCGCTGATCTTTCGGTATTATTGATACGAGGAAAAGGGCGGTCCCGCGGGGGCCGCCCTTTTTCGTTGCGCTACATGCCGAGTGACGCGCGAAGGAATGCATCCGCTTTCGTCAGCATGGTCGTCCGCGCACTTGCGTCGTCAAGCTGGTGATCCAGCCCGGCGAACTCGACCAGCTCGACCTTGCCCCCAGCGGATTTCAGCCGGGTCGCCATCAGCCGGGATTCGCCAATCCCGACGTTGCGGTCCTTGTCGCCGTGGAACAGCAGGACCGGCACCTTGATCTTGTCGGCGTTGCGCGCAGGCGAGCCTTCGCGAATGTGTGGGCCCTGCCCGATAAAGGCGTCGACCATCTTGAAGTTGCTATAGTTCCGCGACTCTTCGCGAAGGCTATCGAGATCGGTGACCGGCGCGATCGCGACGATCGCCTTGAACAGACCCGGATCCACCACCGACGATTGCAGTGCCGCATAGCCGCCATACGACCAGCCGACGATCGCGAGTTTGTCCGGCGCAGCAATGCCCTGCGATACCAGCCAGCGGCCGGCGTCGTCGACATCGCCGATCGCGGTCCGCCAGGACTGGAAGCCATTCTTCTTGAACCAAGCCGATCCATAGCCCGTCGATCCACGGAAGTTCGGTTGCAGCACCGCGAACCCGCGCGCCGCGAAGAATTGCGAGAGCCAGTCGAAGCCCCACTCGTCCCGATCGCCGGGGCCGCCATGTGGCATCACGATCGCCGGCAGCCCTTTCCCTGTGCTGCCGGCGGGTAAGGTCAAATAACCGGGGATCATCGTCCCGTCGGCGGCACGGAAGGTGATCGGCTTGACGCTGGCGAGCGTGGTCTTTGTGAGTTGCGGCCGTGCGGGCAGCACTTCCTCCATCTTTCGCGTCGCCCGATCGAGCAGATAGTAGCGACCGGGATCGACGTCGCTGCCCGCGAACAGCAACAGCTTGCTTTCGTCGCTGCTCGCGTCGACGAACGTGATCAGAGGTTGGCCGGGCAGTGCCTTTCGCAGTGACGCGGCGAGGGCCCGCAACGCGGGGTCGAAGAACTCCGTCTCGCGGCGATCGGTAGCATAGGACGCGCCGACCACGCGCTTCTGTCGCCCGATCCTGATCAACTGGTCGACGTCGACATCGGCTCGAGCAAGGACGACCTCGCGTTTCAGGCTACCGTCCAGCGCGATTTTATAGAGCGCGGTCCGTCCGTCCTTGTCGTCGAAACCATAGGCGACGTTAAGACCAGAATCGACGGCATAGGGATTGAAGCCCGTATCTCCATCTCCGCCGATCGTCAGGCGGCCGAGTGGTTGCCAACCACGGTCGCCGGGTTTTCGATACGAATAGCTGATGGTGGCAGCATCGTATCCGATACCGGTCTTGGCGCGCGTTCCGACGATCCGCACGACACCTTGGCCATCGCTGATATATTCGACCGCACCGCCACGCGGCTGTTCGATCGTTCGACGGGCGAGCGTGACGGTATCGATTCGTTCCACACCCAGGCCGTCTGTCTCGTTCGCTAGATGGGTCCCCGTGGTCACCTCGGGTACGAACTTGCGGGTCATCAGCACCGATCCGGTTGCACCGTCGGCGGTCCAATCGATCACGGTGCCGCCGTCCTGCATCACGTCCAGCGCGCGGGCGTTGTCGGATGCGGTCAATATCTTCATCTTGCCGCCGTCGCTATCGAGCGCGATCGCGCGACTGAAACCCAGTATGTTGTAGCCATCGTCGGCGACGGTGACCATCTGACAGACCAGCCGGATCGTGGTCGACCAATGGCAATCGGCGAGATGGTCGGGGTTTCCCGATGCGGTCAGGATCGTCCTCGGATTGCCGCCCGCGACGAGATCGGCAATCTGAAGCGCTTCGCCGCGGCCGTTCGTGGGCACGACCAGCGCGACGTGCGTGCCGTCCGGCGACAGGCTGATCTGTCGGATGGCTTCACGAGCGCCGAAGGCGGCGGCGGTCGGTCCGACGGGGTCGGGGGCTGCCTGCGCTGGCGGCATTCCAAATGCCACGCAGACGGTAGCACTCGCACGAATTGCAGATCGTAACCGCATCGCCGTTTCCCCCCAATGTCCCCTTTGGGTATCCTATCGACGCCGGGCGGCACGGCAAGAGCAGCGGCGCTTGCGCGGTATCGAGCGCACTGCCAAAATGCGTATGACTTAACGGGGATATGTAGATGCGCGCTGCCATTTTGCCTTTGCTGCTGCTCGGGACCGCCGCGTCCGCGCAGACCACCCCTGCGATCTCGGTCGAGACGTTGAAGACCGTCACGCAGGTGCTGTCGTCCGACGCGTATGAGGGCCGTGCGCCGACCACGCCTGCGGAAGCGAAGACGGTCGCGTATATCGTCGAGCGGATGAAGGCGGCGGGGCTGAAGCCCGGCAACAAGGGGTCGTGGACGCAGGACGTGCCGATGGTGGAGGTCACCGCCGGCAACGTCGCGCCGTTCACCTTCACCGGCGGCAAGGCGCCCGTCAGTCTTGCCTATCGCACCGACATGGTTGCGGGGACGTACCGCGTGGCGCCCAAGTCCGCGGTGGCGAATAGCGACGTGGTGTTCGTCGGCTACGGCATCACCGCGCCCGAGAAGGGCTGGGACGATTATGCCGGCACCGACGTGAAGGGGAAGACCGTGGTCATCCTCATCAACGACGCCGACTGGCAGACGATGTCGCGCGAGGGGCCGTTCGAGGGCCGTGCGATGACGTGGTACGGGCGCTGGCCGTACAAGTTCGAGAATGCGGCGAAGCACGGCGCGGCGGCGGCGATCATCGTCCATGATACCGAGCCGGCGGCGTACCCTTGGGCGGTGGTGCAGTCGTCGTGGACCGGGCCGCAGCTCGAGCTGGACGAGAAGGGCGATCATCTCGACCAGTCGCAGATCGTCGGCTGGATGCAGAAGCCCGCGGCGGAGCGCGTGTTCGCGAGCGCGGGCAAGGATTACGCGACGCTGGCGGCGGCGGCCAAGGTGAAGGGGTTCAAGGCGGTGCCGCTCGGGCTGAAGTTCGGCGGTGGGTTCGACAACACGATCAAGCGGCAGGCGTCGAAGAACGTCATCGGCGTGTTGCCCGGTACTGCCGCCCCGAATGATTACGTGATGTACTCCGCCCATTGGGATCATCTCGGGCGCTGCGACGCGGTAGACGGCGACGATATCTGCAATGGTGCTCTGGACAACGCGAGTGGCGTGGCCGGGCTGATTGCCTTGGCGGAGACTCAGGCGAAGGCGGGGCCGGCCAAGCGTTCGATCGCGTTCCTGGCCGTGACGGCAGAGGAATCGGGGCTGCTCGGATCGCGCTACTATGCCGAGCACCCGGTGTATCCGCTGGCGCATACCGTCGGCGGCGTGAACATGGACGGATTGAACATCGTTGGGCGCGCGAAGGATTTCGTGCTGGTCGGCGCGGGTAAATCGGAGATCGAGGATTTGGTGAAGCCGTTCGTTGCCGCCGAGGGCCGCGTGATCGGCACCGAGGCGAACCCGGAGCGTGGCAGTTATTATCGGTCCGACCATTTCAGTTTTGCCAAGCTTGGCGTGCCGATGCTCGATGGCGGGAGCGGCGAAGACCTCGTTGTCGGTGGTACGGCAGCGGGGCACGCGGCGCGCGAGGATTATGTCGCGCACCGCTATCACAAGCCGGCCGACGAATATGACGCGAAGTGGGACTGGTCGGGTACGGTCGAGGATTTGACGATCTATTACGGGCTTGGGCGGAAGCTCGCGGACGATACCAGTCTGTGGCCGAACTGGTATAAGACCGCCGAATTCCGCGGCATCCGTGACCGCGATCGCGCAGGAGCCAAGTAAGTGACCACGACCGTCTCGACACCCGCCGAATGGGCGCACCACAAGGCCGTCTGGATCGGCTTTCCGAGCCATGCGGACCTGTGGCTTGAGGATCTCGAGCCCGCGCGGGACGAGGTCGTCGCGTTTGCCAAAGCGGTACATGCTGGCGGCAAGGGCGAGACCGTGATCCTGGTCGCCGCCGATGTCGGGTCGGCGACCACCGCCAAGAAGCTTGCCCCGTTCGCGGACGTGGTGGTCGAGCCGTTCGGCGATATCTGGCTGCGTGATACCGCGCCGATCATCGTCGGCGACGGCAGCGCGCGGGACTTTCGGTTCAACGGCTGGGGCGGGAAGTATGACCTGCCCGGTGACGACACGATCGGGCAGCGGCTGGCGGAGAGCCGGAACACGCGAGTCGAGGCGTGCGACTGGGTGCTCGAGGGCGGCGCGATCGATGGCGATGGTACCGGGACGGTGGTGACGACGCAGCAGTGCCTGCTCAACCGCAACCGCAATCCGTCGCTGAGCAAGGCGGAGATCGAGGCGCGGCTGGCGTCCGATCTGGGCTATACGCGCGTGGTGTGGCTGGGGGACGGGCTGGTCAACGATCATACCGACGGCCATGTCGACAACCTCGCGCGGTTCGTCGGCGAGGGGCGCGTGGCGATCCCGAAGGCGACCGACAACGATCCGAACTGGCAGGTGTACCAGAACGCGGCGCGGGATGCCGAGGCGGCCGGGCTGGAGGTCGTGACGATCCCGTCGCCGGGCCGTGTGCTGCGCGACGAGGAGGTCGTGCCGGCGAGCTACATGAACTTCTATATCGGCAATGCCGCGGTGGTGGTACCGTTGTACGGAGCCGAGAACGATGCGGCGGCGGTTGTCGCGATCCAGGCGTTGTTCCCGGACCGCGAGGTCGTGGGACAGCGCGCGGACCATATCCTGACCGGGGGCGGGAGCTTCCACTGCATCTCGCAGCAGATTCCGGGGTAAACCCACTTTCCGTTTGTCCCGAGTAGCTGTCGAGTAGCTCCGTAAGGAGCGTATCGAGACGGCGTATCGAAGGACAGGTTGGCGTTCGGAACCTGTACCTCGATACGAGCCCTCGATACGCCCAAGCGGGCTACTCGGTCTCTACTCGGCACGAATGAGATGGGAGTTGCCGTGTTTGTACCGCTCCCTGAACCAACCACCACCCCGGCGGAGGCCGGGGTCCAATTGGGGTACGTAGCCAACGGAGGACCGTCCCTTCGTTATGCCAACCTTCCCAATTGGGCCCCGGCCTTCGCCGGGGTGGTGGCGAGAGGGCGAGTTCAGCGGCTCCAGCGGGCCCAGATTGCGGTGGGGAGCGTCAGCCCGCGCGCTTCTTCGCGGACGCCGAGTTCGCCGACTTCGACCTTGCCGGGGAGGTCTGCGAACACTTGGTTCAGCAGTTCGCCGATCGCCAGAGCGGACATCCGGACCGCGTAGACCGTCAGGAACAGGAAACGGGAGTTCTCGTCGAGCAGCTTCCGGCAGTCGGCGATCAGCTTCGGCAGGTCTTCTTCGAGCCGCCACACTTCACCCTCCGGCCCACGCCCATATTTCGGCGGATCGAGCAGGATCCCATCATACCGCCGCCCTCGCCGTACTTCGCGCGCGACGAACTTCGCCGCGTCGTCGGTCATCCAGCGGATCGGCGCGTCGGCCATGCCGGACAGCTTCGCGTTCGCCTTGGCCGCCTCGACCGACTTCTTCGACGCATCCACATGCACCATGCGGACGCCCTTGGTCGCCATCGCCAGCGTGCCGACGCCTGTGTAGCCGAACAGGTTCATGCACTCGGGCGAGTCGAGCCCCGCGACGCGCTCGCGCATCCAGCTCCACACCGGCGCCATGTCGGGAAAGAAGCCGAGGTGGCGGAACGGGGTGGTCTGCGCGGTGTAGGACACCTCGTTCCACTTGAGCGTCCAGCCTTCGCGGGGAACGGGTTCAGCGAATTCCCAGCGGCCGCCGCCGTCCTCGTCGGAGCCGGGGACGAATTCGCCCTGCGCCTGCCAGTCGGGCGAGGCGGGCGCCCACATCGCCTGTGGTTCGGGGCGGATGAAGCGGAAGCGGCCGTAGCGTTCGAGCTTCTTGCCGTGGCCGGAGTCGATCAGGCCGTAATCCGCCCAGGGCTCGCCGATGAGGGTTTCGAGTTTCATGCCGACGGCTTCGCGCGCTCGGTGATGTAGGCGGTGATCGCCTCGAAGGTCGCAGGCAGCGTGGCGTAGCGCTCCTCGCGGTCGAACAGGTCGCCAACGCGGGTGGGCAGCGAGGGACGGACGCCGGTGGCGCGCTCGACCGCATCGCCGAACTTGGCGGGGTGCGCGGTGGCGAGCGTCACGATCGGCACGCCGGCGGGGACTTCGGTGCGCAGGGCTGCGGCGAGGCCGATCGCGGTGTGCGGGTCGATCACCTGCCCTGCGTGCTCGTGCGCCCAGCGCATCGCCAGCGTCATGTCGTCGAGATCGATGCGCTCGCTCTGGAACAGCGCGGAGGCGCCCTGCGACTGCGCGTTGGTGAGGCGCATCGCACCCGAGGATTCGAAGCCGGCCATCTGTGCAGCGAGCGCGGCGCCATCACGATCGCCGAGGTCGAACAACAGGCGTTCGAAGTTCGAGCTGACCTGGATGTCCATCGACGGCGTTGGGGTCTGCTGGACGCCCCCCTTCGAATAATCGCCGGTGCTGAGCGCGCGGTGGAGGATGTCGTTGACGTTGGTCGCGACCACCAGCTTGGCCACCGGCAGGCCCATCTTTGCCGCGACATAACCGGCGAAGACGTCGCCGAAATTGCCGGTGGGGACTGCGAACGCGACCTCGCGATCGGGCGCGCCGAGGCGGACGGCGGCGTAGAAGAAATACACCACCTGCGCCATCAGGCGGGCCCAGTTGATTGAATTGACCGCCGACAGCGCGAACTTGGTCGAGAAGGCGCGGTCGTTGAACATCGCCTTCACGAGCGCCTGCGCATCGTCGAAGCTGCCTTCGATGGCGATGTTGTAGACGTTGGGGCTGAGCACCGTGGTCATCTGGCGGCGCTGCACGTCGGAGATGCGGCCGACCGGGTGGAGCATGAAGATGTCGATCCCCTCGCGCCCCGCGACCGCGTCGATCGCCGCCGAGCCGGTGTCGCCGCTGGTCGCGCCGACGATCGTCAGGTGCTTGTCCGTGCCGGCGAGGAAGCGTTCGAAGAACAGCCCGAGCAGCTGGAGCGCGACGTCCTTGAATGCGAGCGTCGGGCCGTGGAAGAGTTCGAGCAGCCATTGGTCGTGGTCGAGTTGCACCAGCGGGGTCACGGCGGCGTGCGAGAAGCGACCATAGGCCTGTTCGCAGAGTGCCTTCAGTTCCTCGCGCGTCATCGCGTCGCCGACGAACGGGGCCATCACCGCGACGGCGGTGTCGACATACGATAGCCCGGCGAGTGCGGCGATCTCGTCGCGGGTCAGCGTCGGCCACGCGTCGGGGAGGTAGAGGCCGCCATCGGAGGCGAGGCCGGCGAGCGTCGCCGCTTCGAAATCTAGGATGGGCGCCGAGCCGCGGGTGCTGATGTAACGCATGGCCAAGCGGTTAGCGAATGGGCGGGTAGGCGACAAGCTGCGGGCGTTGTCCGTTTTCCTGCGAACGCAGGAATCCAGGGTTACGAAGGAATGCGCGCGGTACCCTGGGCTCCTGCGTTCGCAGGAGAACGGCTAGCGAGGCCGGCGGCGCAGCGCGAGCGTGTAGATGATCGCGGCGATAGCGGCGAAGAAGAACCATTGGCCGGCATAGGCGAGGTGGTTGTTCGGCACCGACGCGATGTCGGGCTTGCCGTTGGGGCTAAGGCCGGCCTGCGGGGTGTCCGCGACCAGCATCAGGCGCTGCGGGGTGTGATCGAACAGCGATCCGATCAGCGAACGGCCGTCGGGCGCGTGGCTGATGTAGCCAGAGACTTCGCCACCGGTCCACGCGATCTTGGCCATCGGATCGCGCGTGGTGCCGAGCTGGACGATCATGCCGGGGCCTTCCGCGCCGATGCGGCACTGGGCGATCGCGCGGAAGCCGGATTTGCCGGCGCCGGCGAGCTTGATCTCGGTCGGCTGGAGGCAGAGGCTAGAGGCGCGGCGGAACAGCAGCGTCTCGTCGGGGAAGCGCGGGAAAGCCATTGGCGGCTTGGCGGGGTTGGCGGCAAGCTGCGCGAGGAACGCTTCCTTCTTCGGGAGGCGGTCGAGGAGTTGCCACAGACCGAGGCCGATCATCGCTGCGATCGCGAGCGTGACGAGGATGGTCGGGATGACGGGTATGCGTCGTGCGGTGCGGGTCACGGGTCGATTCGGCCTTCGCGGGCTGCGTTGCGGTATTCGGCGGACATGAGCGCGCCTTTGGCTGCTCGGAGCGAGAGGACGACTCCGCCGGCAGTGAAGGGGATCCAGATCAGCATGTGCAGCCAGAGCGGCGGGTGCACCTTGAGTTCGAGCGTGATCGCGAGCGCGACGACTAGCGCGCCGAGGATCAGGGTCAGGAATGCGGCGGGGCCGTCGCCGACGTTGAACTTGCTGAAGTCGAGCCCGCAGTTCGGGCAACTGTCGGCGAAGTTGGACCATTTCGCGAAGAGCGTGGGCTTGCCGCAGCGGGGGCACAGGCCTTTCAGCGCGACCTGGGCGATCGTGGGGGCTTTGGCGAGCGGGTATGGGTCTTCGGTCACGCCGTCAGTTCCTCCATACCTTGTATCCCCGCGAAGGCGGGGATCCAGACTGGGCTCCCGCCTTCGCGGGAGAACAAGGTAAGAGGGCGCCGGTTGGTTCGCATCCGTGCCGCATCCAAAACCGCCACCACCCCGGCGAAGGCCGGGGCCCAATCGGGGGACCCCGCTAACTGCGGACAGCGCTTCGTTACTGCATCCTTCCCACTTGGGCCCCGGCCTTCGCCGGGGTGGTAGCTATCGGGGTGGTCGCAGTGGATGGGCTGGTAGAGGCTCAACCGCCGTGGACGGGGGCGCCCCAGCCGCCCCATACGTAGACGGTGACGAACAGGAACAGCCACACGACGTCGACGAAGTGCCAGTACCACGCCGCCGCCTCGAAGCCGAAATGCTGGCGCGGGGTGAAGTCGCCGCGGTAGGCGCGGACCAGGCAGACGATCAGGAAGATCGTGCCGATCAGCACGTGGAAACCGTGGAAGCCGGTCGCCATGAAGAACGCCGCGCCGTAGTTGATGCCCTTGAACGGGAACGGCGCGTGGACGTATTCGTAAGCCTGGATCGAGCTGAACAGCGCGCCGAGGATCACGGTGAGCCAAAGGCCCTTGAGCACGCCATCGCGGTTGCCGACGCCGATCAGGCCCCAAGCCCCCGTCTTCTCGCCGCCGCGCTGGTTGTGGATCAGTGCATGGTGCGCCCAGGTCACGGTGGTGCCGGAGGTGAGCAGGATCAGCGTGTTGAGCAGCGGCAGTTCGAACGGGTTGATGACCGTCAGGCCCTTGGGCGGCCACTGCGCGACGATCGCCGCACCGCCTTCGACGGCACGCGTGACCGTGCCGTCGGCGAAGGTCATCGCGGTCGGGAACAGCGAGAAGTCGAAGAACGCCCAGAACCAGCCGACGAAGAACATCACTTCGGATGCGATGAACAGGATCATGCCGTAGCGGAAATGGAGCTGGACGACGGGGGTATGATCGCCCGCGCGGGCCTCATGCACGACCTGCGTCCACCAGGAGTACATCGTGAAGAGCACGCCCGCGAGCCCGATGAAGAACACCCAGCCGCCGCCATTGGGCTTGTCGATATGGCCGCCGTGCATCCACATGATGCCGCCGACCGCCATGATCAGCGCCGAAAACGACCCGACCAGCGGCCAGATGCTCGGCGGCAGGATGTGGTAATCATGGTTCTTGGCGCCGGCCATCGGTACTCCCCTATTTTCTTTGGCGTCGTTCTAGCTGGCTGTTTTCGCAGAATCCACCGGGTAAAACGTATAGCTGAGCGTGATCGTCTGGATATCGGCCGCGTCGGGGTCCGTCAGGATCTTCGGATCGACGAAGAAGATTACCGGCATCCGCGCGGTCTCGCCGGGTTTCAGCGTCTGCTGCGTGAAGCAGAAGCACTGGATCTTGGTGAAATACTTGCCGGCCTGCGCGGGCTGGACGTTGAACGTCGCGGTGCCGGTCAGCGGCTTGTTCGACGTGTTGGTGGCGGTGAAGAACGCCATGTCGCGCGCGCCAATATCGACCGTGTCCGAACGATTCTCGGGCGTGAACTTCCACGGCAGCTTGGGGCTGACGTTGGTGTCGAAGTCGATCCGGATCTTGTGGTCGACAGCGCCGGGGGCGGCCAGCCCGCGGTTGGTGGTGCCGTTGAGACCGGTCGCGGCACAGAACAGGCGGTAGAGCGGCACGCTGGCCCAGGCGAGCCCGGTCATGAAACAGATGAAGAGAACCGCTAGCGCCGCCGTACGGTTGGTGCGCGACATGGCCTTCCAGCCGGCCATCAGTGCGGCATCCCCGCCCGGATCTTGGCGATCGAGATCGCGAAGACGAGGATGACGAACGCGCCGAGCAGGATGGCCATCACGCGCGCGCGACCGCGCTGGCGGCTGCGGATGAGATCTTCCTCGCGGATGGGATCGGGGATGCTCATGCGAACCACCGATCGACGACCAGCGCGCCGAACATAACGAACAGATACAGGATCGAGTATTTGAACAAGGCCTTCTCCGGTTTCATCGCATCGTCGGCATGCGTGGTGCGCTTCGCGACGCGGACGGCGAGCAGTGCGAACCAGCCGGTCAGCAGGACGGCCGCGATGCCGTAGATCGGACCGGTGAGCCCAAGCGGCCAGGGCAGGATCGCGACCGCCGCCATCGGGATCGTGTAGAGCCCGATCTGCGTCCGCGTCGTCCGCTCGCCTGACACGACGGGAAGCATCGGCACCCCTGCGGCGGCGTAATCGCTCTTCATGAACAGCGCGAGCGCCCAGAAATGCGGCGGCGTCCAGAGGAACACGAACAGGAACAGCAGGACGGGGAGCAGCGCGATATCGCCGGTCGCCGCGGCCCAGCCGATCAGTGGCGGGAACGCGCCCGCGGCACCGCCTATGACGATGTTCTGCGGCGTCCGGCGCTTCAGCCAGACAGTGTAGACCAGCACGTAGAACAGGATCGAGACGGTCAGGATCGCGGCTGCGACGACGTTGACCGCGAACCCCATGAACAGCACCGAGAACGCGCCGAGCCCGACGCCGAAATGCAGTGCGGCCTGACGGTCCATGCGGCCGTCGGGCAGTGGACGCTTCTGCGTCCTGCGCATGACGGCGTCGATGTCCGACTCGTACCATTGGTTGAGCGCACCCGCCGCACCTGCACCGAGCGCGATGCAGAGGATCGCGGTGAAGCCGATCACCGGATGCACGCCGACCGGGGCCGCGAGCATCCCGCAGAGTCCGGTGAAGACGACGAGCGTCATCACGCGCGGCTTGGTCAGCGCAAGGAAATCGCGCCAATGCGCCGGTGGCAGGAGGGGGGTGGCGGGAGTCATGGTTCGGGTACGCTATACGCGTTGCGGCGGAGGTCGGAAAGCCTTCGTGATGGCTCAGCGGTTTGCCCGGTGCGTGGGTACGGCTTGGTGAATGACCGCGGTATCGTCCGCGTAGATCCGCCGCCAAGCGGGGTCATGGTCGAGCAAGCGGACCAGTGGCGAGCGCGGCGGCAGGATGGTCCAGCCGAAATGCCACTTCGCATTCGCCGCATGCCAGCGATCCGCGTCGCCGCGGGCGATCGCAAAATAGTCGAGCGTGAAGGCGTCGCCGTACATGTCGGTCCGTCCATCGATATACGGACGGATGCCCGCTAGGATCAGCGATCCGCCGAAGCCGTATTCGTTGAAGACGCGCTGGTGGCGTAGCGCAGGCGGAAGATGCGTGAGCGCGCGGACGGGAATGCCTCTGGTTTCCGTGCGGACGACCGGCACTGCGACGCGGTAGGCTGTGAGACTGATTGCAAGAGCGGATACCAGAAAGGCTACGATCAGTCGCTCTGAGCCATGGGGAAGGGGGTTCGAAAAGCTGGTATCGCGGTAGCGCCGCGCGCGGCCGAGCGGCTTGGCCAGCACGAGTATGCCGACGGTCACGAGGATGATCTCGTGGCGGGTGTGCTGCAGCGTCATGTGGAGCATGCCGAGCAGCAGCAGCACGCGGATCGGTGGGATACGGATCGGCCGCGCCAGCAGGAACGCGAGGCTAGCGAGCAAGATCGCCTCGAAGCCGGAAAAGGTTCTGAAGTCGGACGGCTGCCATTCGTTGATCTGACCGAGCGCTTTCAGGTCGTTCAGATAAAATGGAAACGTCAGGCCGTGCACGCCCCACGGCGTGACGGCTGCAGCGATCGTCGCGCTAATTCCGAAGAGGCCCCAGCGCTGGATCACAGTGCGGCGGTCGGAGGGCTTGGCGGCCAGCAACGCCTCGAGCGCGAATACGCCGACCAGCGCCAGTCCGAAGACGTAGCTGCCATGCGCATTCGCCCAGATCAGCATCGCCGCCGCCATCGGTAATGGTGGAACTCGGTCGTGTTCGCGCGCGCGCAACAGCGCGATCGTCCAGCCGGCAAGGATGGGCAGCACCAGCATGTGCGGCCTTGCGATCAGCGACGGAAGTAGCCCGGTGGCGAGCAGCAGCAGCGCGATGATGCTTGCCCGCGCGCTCATCCAGCGGCGGAGTTCAGCCGCTACCAGCGCGAACAGCGCTGCCATTGCCACGCCGACCAGGACGATCACGCCGCTCCAACCGCCCGCGCGGTAACTCGCGTACATCGCTACTTCGGATAGCCATTCGTGTGCGACCCAGGGACGGCCGACGACGCTGAACGAGAACGGATCGGTGGTCGGCACAGCCGCATGCGCGACGATCCAGGCGCCGGCGACGAGATGCCATCCGGTGTCGCCGTCGCGCAGCATGGTGGGGACGATGATCGTGAACGCAAACGCCGCAAAGGAAGATAGCAGGGCAAAGGTCGAATGAGGGATGCCGGTTGGCGCGTCGGGGCGGACTGGGGGTGGCGCGCTCGGCATGACGCGGGGTTAACGCGATTGTCCTGTGGAATGATGAATGAGAGGTGCTCGGGTTGGGATTTGGCCAATCCTATCTTGTCATCCGAGCGAAAGCTGGGGTCTCGCTGATGACCCGCGAATGGAGGCACAGGGTGCAATCCCAACCCCGCTGGGAGGACGTATGCGGGGGATGACGTCCGCGGGCGCTCGCTTCCTTCGTTCTCCCTGCCGAGGCGGGAGCTTAAGGTGGGTCCCCGCCTTTCAGCGGAAACATCGTGGGACTGGGGACGGCCATTTAATGAAAACGCCCCGGATTTCCCTGAGGCGTCTTCCTTTTTGGCTCGCCCCGACACGGGACTAAATCCCGTGTCGTCGGACGCGGCGTTGCTGCGCCGGCCGGTCGGATGCGTGCGGCTCGGCCACACCGCCGCGTAGCTGGCGCTACGCGGCCTCGCATCCTAATCGATCCGCGGCAGCGTCTCGAACTGGTGGTATGGCGGCGGCGAGGAGATCGTCCACTCCAGCGTCGTCGCGCCGTCGCCCCAAGGGTTGTCGCCCGCTGGCTTGCCCGCGACCAGCGACCAGATCAGGTTGACGAAGAACACCACCATGCCCGCGGCCATGATCATGTAGCCGACCGAGGCCACCGTGTTCCAATGCTCGTACTGCGGCGTGTAGTCCGGGATGCGGCGCGGCATGCCCTGCAAGCCCAGGAAGTGCATCGGGAAGAACATTACGTTCACGCCGACGAAGAACACCCAAAAGTGCAGCTGGCCGAGGAACTCGTTGTACATCTTGCCCGACATTTTCGGGAACCAGTAATAGAACCCGGCGAACAGCGAGAAGACCGCACCCAGCGACAGCACATAGTGGAAATGCGCCACCACGTAATAGGTGTCTTGCATGTAATCGTCGATGCCGCCGTTGGCGAGCACCACGCCGGTCACGCCGCCGACGGTGAACATGAAGATGAAGCCGATCGACCAGACCATCGGCGTCTTGAAGGTCAGCGAGCCGCCCCACATCGTGGCGATCCACGAGAAGATCTTGATGCCGGTCGGCACCGCGATGACCATCGTCGCCGCGGTGAAGTACATCTTGGTGTTCACGCTCAGGCCGGTGGTGAACATGTGGTGCGCCCACACGACGAATCCGACCACGCCGATCGCGACCATCGCATACGCCATGCCGAGATAACCGAAGACCGGCTTGCGGCTGAACGTCGAGATGATCTGGCTGACGATGCCGAAGCCCGGCAGGATCATGATGTAGACTTCGGGATGGCCGAAGAACCAGAACAGATGCTGGTACAAGACGGGATCGCCGCCGCCGGCCGGATCGAAGAAGGTCGTGCCGAAGTTGCGATCGGTCAGCAGCATCGTGATCGCCGCGGCGAGCACCGGCAGTGCGAGCAGCAGCAGGAACGCGGTGACGAGCATCGACCACACGAACAGCGGCATCTTGTGCAGCGTCATGCCGGGCGCGCGCATGTTGAAGATCGTGGTGATGAAGTTGATCGCGCCGAGGATCGACGATGCGCCCGCGAGATGGAGCGCGAGGATCGCCATGTCGGTCGACGGCCCGGGCTCGCCGTACGTCGAGAGCGGCGCGTAGAGCGTCCAGCCGTTACCCGCACCACCGAAGAACGGCGACGCCAGCAGCAGCGTGAAGGCAGGGATCAGCAGCCAGAACGACACGTTGTTCATGCGCGGGAACGCCATGTCCGGCGCGCCGATCATGATCGGCACGAACCAGTTGCCGAAGCCACCGACCATCGCCGGCATGACCATGAAGAACACCATGATCAGGCCGTGCGCGGTGATCAGCACGTTCCAGAGATGGAGCGATTCGTCGAGGCTGGCGGGACCGCCGTGGAGCATGCTCGCCCAGCCCTGCAGATACTGGATGCCGGGATGCGCGAGCTCGGCGCGCATGAGGCCCGAGACCGAGCCGCCGATGATCCCCGCGACGATCGCGAAGATCAGGTACAGCGTGCCGATGTCCTTGTGGTTGGTCGACATGAACCAACGCGCGAAGAAGCCCGGCTTGTGATCGGTATCGTGGTGATGGTCGTGCGCTTCGTGGGACACGAAGGCCGACGGGGTGAGAGCGGTGTCGGTCATCTTACTGTCCCGCGTTGCCGGCGCCGGCCGGGTTTGAGGTCGCGCCCTGCGTGGTCGCGGGGGCTGTAGTGGTCACGTTCTCGACCGGGCCGGTGGCGTTGGCGGTTTCCGCCGCCTCTTCGACCTTCGCCGCGGAGCCGTCGGCGCCGGGCTGCGGGATGACCTTGTCGGACGCCTTGCCCGGGGTCGGCATCGTGCCGCCCTTGGCCTTGACCCAAGCCGCGTATTCGGCGGGCGGAACCGCCTCGACTGCGATCGGCATATAGCCGTGGCGCGCGCCGCAGAGCTCCGAGCATTGGCCGAAATACAGGCCGGGCTTGTCGATCGTGAAGCTGGTCTCGTTCAGGCGGCCGGGGATCGCGTCGAGCTTGATCCAGAACGCCGGGACCGCCCAGCTGTGGATCACGTCGTTCGAGGTCGTGATCAGGCGGATCGGCACGCCAACGGGGAGGACGATGCGGTTGTCGGTGGCGAGCAGCTTGGGGCCGTCGGCATCGGTGCGGCCACGCTCGCCGGCGGCGACGTCAGCCTTTTCCTTCAGCATGTTGGCGGTGATCTCGAAGCCGCCATTGTCCGGATACTGGTAGGTCCAATACCATTGGTTGCCGATCGCCTTCAGCGTCACCGCGCCGGAGGGCGCCGGCTTGAACTGGGCTTGCAGCAGACCGATCGAGGGGACCGCGATCAGCACGAGGATCACGACCGGCGCGAGCGTCCAGATGATCTCGATGAAGGTGTTGTGGCTGGTCTTCGACGCGACCGGGTTGCGCGCCTTGCGGTAGCGGAACGAGACCCAGAACAGCAGCGCGAGGACGAACAGCGAGATGATCGTGATCGTCGGCACCAGGATCGAATTGTGCATCCAGTGCGCGAACTGGCCGTTCTTGGTGACCTGGGGCTGGAGCCCGAACAGGCCATCGGTCGGCTGGCCGATCATCGGCTTGACCGTCATCGCGGGCGCACCGTCCATCGCGAGCTCGGGGCTGGACGGGTTGGCGGTGGGCGTCGCGGCGGCGGTCGTCGGCGCAGTGTTCGACACACCCCCCGGAGCGGCAGCGGCTTGCGGTGCAGGCGTCGCTGCTGGCGTGCTCGCAGGCTGGGCCGCATGCCCGGCGGCACCACCGAGACTCGCCAGTGCGAGCCCCGCTGCCATCGCAAATCCTCTCATCCCCATCTTGCGCATCGTTATTCTTGACCCCGGTTTATAGCGAACCCGATTCCGGACGCGCGGATGTCTGCTTATGATTTGGGAAGAGCTATACCCAGCGGGGGGGCTCGCCTCAAGCCTTGTCTGGCATGGGCCTTTTAAGCGCCTGCCCTAACCGCCCGTCATCCTGACGAAAGTCAGGATCCACGATAACGAACGCCGTCCCCTGTGGCTCTGGGTCCTGACTTTCGTCAGGATGACGGAGAAGAGGCGGGGCGCAACGAAACGCAGGTTGACGGTGAGCCGCCGGTTCTCGTTGCGTGCGGTTTCGCGCGCTCGTATTAGCGCGGGCAGACCATTTGGAGCGATGACCCGCGATGACCGAAGACGACGTGCTCGCCGAATTCCGCGCTGCCGAAGCGTTGCTCGAAGGGCATTTCATCCTGTCCTCCGGCCTGCGCAGTTCGCGCTACCTGCAATGCGCGCGGGTTTTGATGGACCCCGCGCGAGGCGCGCGTTTGTCGGAGGCGCTCGTCGCGTCGATCCCCGAAGAACTGCGTGCGCAGATCGATATCGTGGTCTCGCCGGCGATGGGCGGCGTGATCGCGGGTCACGAAATGGGCCGCGCGCTTGGCGTCGAGGCGGTATTCCTCGAGCGGCCCGATGGCGTGTTCGAACTGCGCCGCGGGTTCCGGCTTGCACCGGGCCAGCGCGTGTTGATGATGGAGGACGTCGTCACCACCGGGCTGTCGTCGCGCGAGGCGATCGCGGCGATCGGGCGCGCGGGCGGCGTGACCGTGGCGGCGGCGGCTTTGGTCGATCGCTCGAACGGGACGGCGGATCTGGGCGTGCCGTTCTTCCCGCTGATCCGGCTCGACGTGCCGACCTATCCGGCTGATGCCTTGCCGCGCGAACTTGCCGCGATCCCTGCGATCAAGCCGGGAAGTCGGGCGGCGGCATGAGCCCCTCCGGCAACGACCACCTGCGCCTTGGGGTGAACATCGATCACGTCGCGACGGTGCGGAATGCGCGGGGGGCGGGGTATCCCGATCCGGTGCGCGCGGCGCTGATCGCGGCGGCGGCGGGGGCTGACGGAATCACCGCGCATCTGCGGGAGGACCGGCGGCACATCACCGACGACGACATCGCGCGGCTGTCGGCCGAGCTGACGATTCCGCTCAATCTGGAGATGGCGGCGACCGACGAGATGCTCGGCATCGCGCTGCGCCACAAGCCGCACGCCGCGTGCATCGTACCGGAAAAGCGCGAAGAACTGACGACCGAGGGCGGGCTCGACGTCGCCGGGCATTACGACCGGATGGCGCGACTGGTGGATGCGCTGGCGGGAGCGGGCATCCGCGTATCGCTGTTCATTGAACCCGACGCGCGCCAGATCGAGGCGGCGGTGCGGCTCAAGGTGCCGGTCGTCGAGCTGCACACAGGTTTATACGCGGAACTGTCGGGCGAGGCGCGGACGGTGGAGCTGCGGCGGCTGACCGACGCAGCGGCGCTAGCGGCGAAGAACGGCATCGAGGTGCATGCGGGGCACGGTCTGACCTACGACAATGTCGCACCGATCGCGGCTATCCGGCAGGTTCGGGAGCTGAACATTGGGCACTTCCTTGTCGGCGAGGCGCTGTTCGTCGGGCTTGGCGAGGCGGTTCGGCTGATGCGTGAGGCTATGGATGCGGCGCGGTAGTAAGGCAGTTTTGTTCGCGCAGAGGCGCAGAGGCGCGGAGCAGAAGAGGGGGCTAGCCCGTGGCTGGATTCTCTCGCTGCCTCACTCGATCTTGCCGCCCTTGCGGCCCTCATACTCTCCGCGCCTCTGCGCCTCTGCGCGCAAATCTAATTTTGTCTTCCGACTTGAGGCGTCGCGATGATTATCGGGCTCGGGTCCGACCTGTGCAATATTGAGCGGATCACCGCCTCGATCGAGCGGTTCGGGGAGCGGTTCGAGCAGCGGGTGTTTACCGATGTCGAGCGGGCGAAGGCAGCGCGGCGGCCCTTTACCAAGGCGGGTACGCTGGCGAAGCGGTTCGCCGCCAAGGAGGCATTTTCGAAGGCGGTGGGGACCGGGTTTCGCGCGGGCGTGTTCATGCGCGATATCGGCGTGGTCAACGCCCCCAGCGGCGCGCCGACGTTGGCACTGACCGGGGGCGCCAAAGCGAGGCTTGACGCGTTGACCCCCGAAGGCCACGCCGCGCGCGTGCATTTGACGATGACCGATGATCACCCGTGGGCGCAGGCCTTCGTGATCATCGAAGCTATACCTCTGATATCCCCGGACATGCGCCAGGATACGAATCGATGAAGGACGCGGCGTTGGACGGCAACGAGTTCCCCGAAAAGCCCCTCGCGCAGGCCCCCCTAGCGCAGACGACGGCGGCGGATACCGCGCCACTGGCCGGCACTACCCCCGAAACGACACGCCGCCGCGGTACCGACTGGTGGGGCGAGGTAAAGGGCATCTTCTGGCTGATCCTGGTCGTACTCGGCTTCCACAGTTTCATCGCCAAGCCCTTCTATATCCCCAGCGAATCGATGCTGCCGGGCTTGCGCATCGGTGACCGGCTGGTGGTGACCAAGTTCGCGTACGGCTGGTCGTTCGTGTCGCCGACGATCCCCAACCCGGTCGCGATCTTCAAGGGCGTGGTGCTGCGCCAGCAGGAAGACAGCTGGAGCGTGTCGCTGCCGTTCATCCACGGCCGCTTGTTCGGCTCGCTGCCGACGCGCGGCGACGTCGTGATCGTGACGCCGCCGGGCACGCATAACGACTATATCAAGCGCGTGATCGGCCTGCCGGGCGATAAGCTCGCGGTGCGCGGCGGGATCGTGTTCCTGAACGGCGTCGCGGTGAAGCGTGGTCCTCTGCATGATACGCTGATCCCGGTCGACACCAACAGCCCGTGCAGCGAGATCGACTATCCCGGCGCGCGCGAGACTCTGCCCGACGGGCGTGAGATGTGCCGCCTGCCGACCTATGCCGAGACGCTGCCGAACGGTCGCCGCTACGAGACGATCGATCTGGAATCGGACAGCCAGGGCGACAATTTCGCGGAGATCACGATCCCCGCGAATCACGTCTTCCTGATGGGCGACAACCGCGATCGCTCGGCCGACAGCCGGTTCGCGCTGAGCCAGCTCGGACTTGGCGGACCGGTGCCGTACGAGAATCTCGGCGGTCGTGCGGAGTTCATTACCTTCAGCCTCGACGGCGATGCGACGTTCAACCCGCTGAGCTGGTGGAGTTCGCTGCGGTCGGATCGCGCCGGCACCTCGCTCCACCCCGCCAAGGTGAACTGAGATGGCCGAGACCAAAACCGTCGACGAATTGAGCCCGGTCGAGATGCGCGATCCGTTCCTGCGCAAGGAACTGAAGCGCGCAGCGATCTGGCTCGGGCTCGCATGCGTGATCGCGCTGCTGATCGTGCTGGTGCAGCCGTTGCTGATCATCTTTGCCGGCGTCGTGTTCGCGGCGCTGCTCGATGGTGGCGTGCGGCTGCTCGGGCGGGTGCTGCCGATCGGGCGCGGCTGGCGGTTGCTCATCGTCGTGCTGCTGACGTTCGCGTTCCTGGTCGGGACGTTCATTCTCACTGGCGTGCAGGTCACCGAACAGGTGACGCAGCTGCGCTCGACGCTGGAATCGCAGGCCAATCGCTTCACCGGCTATCTGACGTCGCAGGGGCTGATGCCGGGTGCATCGGACGTCAACGGGATCGTCAAGCAGGCACTCGGCTCGGTCGGGCGCGTGACGTCGTGGGTGGGCAGCGCGATCGGCGCGATCACCAGCATGTTCATGATCCTGATCCTCGGGCTGTTCATCGCGATGGACCCGGGCACCTATTCGCGTGGGATGCAGTGGATGGTGCCGAGCGATCTTCGCCCCGAGTTCGCCAGGACTTTGGTCAAGATGGGCGCGACGTTGCGGCGGTTGCTCGCCGGGCGCCTGCTCGGGATGGCGGTCGAGGGTGTCGCGAGCGGCATCGCGCTGGCGGTCGGCGGCGTGCCGATGGCGATGCTGCTGGGTATCATCGCGGGGATTTTGGCGTTCATTCCGAACGTCGGCGCGATCGTGACCGGCGTGCTGATGGTCGCGGTCGGGTTCAGCGCGGGCGTCGATACGGGCTATTGGGCGATCGGCACGTACCTCGTGGTGCAGACGATCGACGGGTATGTGATCGTGCCGATGGTCGCCAAGCGGACGGTCGATCTGCCGCCGGCGTTGACGTTGGGTGCGCAGATTTTGGCGAGTGCGTTGTTCGGGATTTTGGGGCTGGCGCTGGCCGATCCTATGACTGCGATGTTGAAGACAGCGCTGGAGCGGCGGTCTGAGCGGGAAGAGGAGAAGGCCGAGGCTGACGATCAAGCTACGGCCTGACGTTCTCCTTACCACTTGTTCCGGGTTCCAGCTCCTCTTCCGTCATCCCCGCGTCCGCGGGGATGACGGGGGGTGACGTCAATGGGGCGGGTAATCGATAGGAAGTTACTGCCTTACCAGCTGGTCAAAGAGGGCGAGGTAGCGGTTGGCTGAGTCCGCGCCCGGTTGGGCAACTGGTTCGGGTCGCTGCCGAGTCGGCTCTAGCCACGCATCCAGCGCTTCAACCAATGCAGCAGCGTCGTCCTTCGCAATCACCGTCCCAAGCTCCGGCCGATCAATAATCTCCGACACCGCCGCGCTCGAGTCGGTCGAGATCACCGGCGTTCCGACGGAAAGGGCTTCTCGCAAAACTCCCGGTACGCCTTCGTACTCCGACGTCAGCACCAGTACCGCGGCGCGCGCCATCACCGGGAGCGGATCGCTGCTGTGGCCGAGCAGGAGGACGCGGCCCCCCAAGCCGAGCGCGTGGATTTGCGCTTCGATCGCCCCCCGCTCGCTCCCCTCGCCGAGGATGACGAGCGGTATCGCTTGGTCCGCCAGCAGCGGAAGCGCGACGATCACGCGGTCCCAGCGCTTCTGCGGTTCGAGCCGGCCGACACCGAGAATGTAGCGCGGTGGCAGGTCGGGCAGCGCAATAGGAATCGCCACCGCCGGCGGGTTCGGGATGACGCTCGTCCGCCCGATCATCCGGGTCGCCAACGCCGCCTCGTTCGCGGTCGCCGGCGTCATCGCGACGAGGTGATCGAGGAAGCTCCCGTGACGCGCGAGCCAGAGCTGGTGCGCGGCGTGCATCAGGCGGCCGTGATCGGCGCGCGCGGGGGCGTTGGACATCTTGGCGACGATCGGCGGACACGTCTTGCCGAGTCGCAGCCGGGTCCATGCCGCGATGCCGGTATAGAAATTACCGGGGCAGAATATGATGTCTGGCGCGAGACGTTGCACCACCTTCGGCAGCGCCAGCAGCCGCGAGGGCGTGACGATCTCCAGACCTTCCGGCAGTTCCGCCGCCAGCGGCCCCGAGATATCCTCGATCGCCAGCGTCACGCGCCGGCCCGCCGCAAGCCAGCCGCGCGCGAGGCGCAGTTGCGCGCGTTCTACCCCGCCGCCGCGCAAGTCCTCGGCATAGGTCAGGATGTGCTGGGCGATCGGTGGCTTGCTCACGAGTGACATATGGGGGTCATCATACTGCGCGATGGGTAGAGCGGAGATCGTGACCGAATGAAACCGACTTTGCGTGCATGCACGGCGGCGGGCGGCTATCAGGCCGCGCGAGGGAAGGCGGGCACCAAGTAGCAGGGAACGGGCGGCGGAACGGCTTGAGGACAATGGTTTGAGGACCGGCGAGTGAACTTCCGTACCAAAACTGCCGATCGCGACGGCTATGCGGATATCGCGCGCGCCGGGCTCGAGCCGCTGAAGGCGCTCGGCAGCCGCTGGCCCGCGATCATCGGTGCGGTGCTGACGCTGGCGATGATTGTCGGATTGGGGCGCGAACTGCTCGGGCATGGCCTTGCCGGACTGTCGCGCTCGGTGCCGCAGGACCCGCGCTTCTATGTGTGTTTCGGTCTGCTCTACATGTCGCCGCCGACCGGGGATTACGTCATCTTCCGCCGGCTCTGGGGTATCCCGCTCGGCGGGCTGGTCGCGCTGATCAAGAAGCGGATCGCGAACGAAGTCGTGTTCGGTTATTCGGGCGACGCGTATTTCTACGCCTGGGCGCGGGCAAAGGCGCGGATGGTGGCATCGCCGTTCGGCGCGGTGAAGGACGTGTCGATCCTGTCGGCGATCGCGGGCAATGCGGTCACGCTGCTGCTGGTGGCGATCGCGTTGCCGCTCGGCCGGCATCTGCTGACGCACGACCAGTTCCGCACGGTGCTGGCGTCGGCGGGCGTGACGCTGGCGATCTCGCTGCCGTTCCTGATCTTCTCGCGCCGCGTGTTTTCCCTGCCGCGCGCGAAACTGTGGTGGGTGTTCGGGATTCATTGCATCCGGCTGTTGTGCGGCTCAGTGTTGATCGCGTTCGCATGGCATTATGCGTTGCCCGGGGTTCCGGTCGGGATGTGGCTGTTCCTTGCCGCCGGGCGCCTGCTGGTGTCGCGCCTGCCGCTGGTGCCGAACAAGGACCTGCTGTTCGCCAACGCCGCGATCCTGTTGATTGGGCAGGACCAGACCTTGTCCGAGCTGATCGCGTTTACCGCCGCGCTGACGTTGCTGGTCCATGTCGCGCTGATCATCCTGTTCGGCATCCATGCCGGGCTCACCCGGTTACGCGCATGATCCGCGCCTGTGTCGCGCTGGCCGCGATCGTTGCGCTTGCAGGGTCGGCCGGGGCGCAGGTGCTCGGCAGCGATGCGGCGGCGTGCCGACCGGGCGAGGGGCCGGCGATCGCGGTGGAGGTCACCGGGCTGAAGGATCGTACGGGCGAGTTGAAGCTCGAACTCTATCCTGATGACGAAGCGGGCTTTCTTAAGGACGACCACGTGCTGATAGCGGCCGGGAAGACGTTTCGCCGGGTGGTGGTGCCAACGCCGCCGAGCGGCGCGCCGATGCTGTGCATCCGGGTACCGCGGCCGGGCCGCTATGCGCTGTTGCTGACGCATAATCGCGACGGGAAGAACAAGTTCAGTTTCTGGACCGATGGCGCCGGGTTCGCGAGCAACGTGAAGCTCGGGCGGTCGCGGCCCAAGGTCGAGCAGGCGCTGGTCGAGGTCGGTGTAGGCGTGACGACGGTGCGGATCACCGTGCAGTATCTGCGCGGGCTCGGCGGGTTCGGACCCGTCACGCCATGAGAGTGGTGGCATGAGAGTCGTCGACGTCAACGAGTTCTACTCGCCGACCGGCGGCGGCGTGCGGACCTATGTCGATCGGAAGATGGGGATCATGGCGGACATGGGCCATGAACTGATCGTCGTCGCGCCGGGCAAGGAGGACCGCGTCGAGGAGCGGCCCGGCGGCGGGCGGATCATCTATCTCAAGTCGCCGGGGATGCCGTTCGATCGCAACTACGGATTGTTCTGGGACGAGGGCGCGATCCACCGGGTGCTCGACGATCTCGATCCGGACGTGGTCGAATGCTGCTCGCCGTGGCGACCGGCGTGGTTCGTCGGCGACTGGGAGGGACGCGCGGTAAAGGCGTTCTTCATGCACAACGACAACATCGCGGCCTATGCGCAACGCTGGTTCGCCGGCGTCGCGAGCCATGACCAGATCGAGCGCGGGTTCGCCTGGTACAGCCGGTACATGAGCCGGTTTCTCGAGAAATACGATGTCGTCGTCACCAACGGCCCGGCGCTGGAGAAGCGGTTGCGCGCGCGCGGACTGCGGATCGATGCGGCGATGCCGCTGGGGATCGAGCGCGGGCATTTCTCGCCGGACCTGCGCGATGCCCGGTTGCGCGCGGCGTTGCTGCGACAGTGCGGCTTGCCCGAAGACGGCATGCTGCTGCTCGGGCTAGGGCGGCATCACGGCGAGAAGCGCTGGCCGCTGGTGGTCGATGCGGTGGCGCGGGCGGGGGCGACTTTGCCGGTCGGGCTGGTCCTGATCGGTGCGGGCGCGCAGACCAAGGCGATCCAGCGCCGGATCGGCGGCTCGCCGCATATCCGGATGTTCGCGCCCGTGTACGACCGCGAGAGACTCGCGCGGATCATGGCGAGCTGCGACGCGCTGATCCACGGGTCGGAGGCGGAGCCGTTCGGGCTGGTCGCGTCGGAGGCGATGGCATCGGGCCTGCCGCTGATCGTACCCGATACGGGCGGGTGCGCGGAGGTCGCGGACCACCATGCGAGCGAGCTTTACGCGGCGCGCGATGCGGAGAGTGCGGCGGCGGCGATCGGACGGTTGTTCGTGCGCGATCCGGCGATGTTGCGGCGCGCGGCGGCGGTGGCGGCGCGGCATGTCCGCAGCGACCGCGAGCATGCGGTCGAGCTCATGGACTATTATGCGGGGCTGGTCGCGGCGAAGCACGGCGTGCGACGTACAGGGTGAATCGCGTGCCGGGGACGGAGACGGCGCGATAGCCGTGGTGTCGGGCGTAGGCGGCCAGGACTGCATCAATCTGATCGTCACCGCTACTCCAGGCGCCTTCACCGCCGGTGAGGATGGCGGACGGATAGCCGAGGAGATGCGTTCGGGCCTGCGATACGAGGTGGAGGGTGTACTCCTGACGCGCGTCGAGCAACGCGGTGCTCCGGAAATAGAAGGGGCCGGTAGCAAAGTGTGGGTCGATCGCTCGGCCGGGGAGAAATTGCGGGGAGAGCGTCGCGACCGGGCCGGCGATGTGTTCGCGGTCCAGCGTCTGGCGAGCGGACGAGGCGTCGCGCATCGCGTCGAGCATTGGGATGCGCCCGCTCGCGACGGCTTCGATCGTGGGGGCGAGACCGGCGCAGGCGAAGACGGTTGCGGCGATCCGCATCGCCTTGCCGGGCGGATGCGCGTGCCAGACTAGCGCGAGACGCACGAATAGCGCCGGCAGCACTGGCAGCAGATATTGCCGCCATGTCGGCACCGGCGCGAGCGCGGCGATCAGGCCGGCGAGGATCAGCAGGTCGAGGATCAGGTGCCAGCGTTGCCGCCTGCCGGTGGTGGCGACGATCGCGAGCAGGGCAGGGCCGAGCGCGAGGAACTTGAGGGTGTCGATAATCTTGACGCTGTTCGACAGCTTCCAGGGGCGGGACTGGTACCATTCGGTTGGCGCCTGGCGAGGGAAGCCGAGCACGCCGAACAGGAAGCCTTCGGGCGATGCGGCGAACAGCGCCAGCGTGAAGAGCGCGAACGGCATTGCGCCAAGCAATGTCCACCACGGGCGTCGGTTGCGGCTGAACAGCGTCCAGATGCCGTAGGTGAGTGCTGGGAGGACATAGGAGATTTTCGCGGTCGCGGCGGCGGCGAGCAGGAGGCCTATCAGGACCGCGTCGCAGCGGCTGGCCTGATCGCGCGCGGTTCTGACGATCGCGGGGAGGGCTAGCGCGAGGCAGGCGGCCGGGAGCGCGTCGTTGCGCGCGGTGCCGATGCTGAAGAGGAGGATGTCGCACGTGGCGAACAGCGCGGTTGCGATGGTTGCGGTGCGCGTGCTGGCGCCGCCGATGCGTGCGGCGCGGTGGACCGCGGCGATGGTGGCTGCGCCGAGGAGGGCGTTGGTTATGCGGAGGGCTGGCCAGGTCCAGGTGCTGGCTAGCGCTGCGATCGGGGCGAAGAGATAGGGTTGGAGCGGGGTCTGGAGGTAAGCGAAGTCTTTGTAGGGGAGCAGGCCGTGCGCGGTGAGGAGGGCGGCGGCGACGTACTGGCTCTCATCGTGGTCGACTGGGCGGAGGAGGGCGAGGGTGATGAGGATCATCGCCAGCGCCGCAAACGGCAAAAGTATGTTCACCCGCGAAGGCGGGTGCCCAGTCTGGGCACCCGCCTTCGCGGGTGAACATGGTTGGGGAGCGGTGTGCTCAGCCACGAATGCCACCATACCCACCGCTTTCACCTCGGCGAAGGCCGGGGACCAGTTGGGGGACGGTGATGGCTAAGGACGGCGCTTCGTTACCCCGGCTTTCCCAACTGGGCCCCGGCCTTCGCCGGGGTGGCGGAGAAGGCGGGGGTGGAGGCGTGTAGGGCAAGGTCAGGCTTTTACGGCGGTCAGGAAGTAATCGAGACTGGTTGAGTCGCTCAGCGCAAACCCGGTCGCCGGCGAGAAGCTCAGCCCTCGCGTGTCCGTCACGCGAAGCCCCGCATCCTTCAGCAACGCGGTCAGTTCCTCGGGCGTCAGGAACTTGTTCCAGTCGTGCGTGCCCTTGGGAATGACGCCAGCGCCCTCCGCCACGGTAATCATTGCCAACCGCGACAACGGCGTCCGGTTGGGCGTCGAAAGAATCAGCAACCCACCCTCCGCCAACGTCCGCGCGAGACCGCGCACGAAGCCGGCAGGGTCACTGACGTGCTCGATCACTTCGAGGCTGGTGACGAGGTCGAACTGCCCGACCAGCCCCTCGACGCCTCCCGCGCGGTAGTCGATCGCGAGGCCACTCTGCGCTGCATGGATCTCCGCAACCGCGATATTCTCGGGTGCCGCATCGATCCCGGTCACCGCGGCACCGAGCCGCGCCAACGGCTCGCACAGCAACCCAGCACCACACCCGACGTCGAGCGCGGTCTTTCCCGCTAGCGGCGTGAAGGTCGAACCGTCGCCGCCCCAATGCGCATCGACCTGCTCGCGGATGTAGCGCAGTCGTGGCGGATTGAGCTTGTGGAGCGGGGCCGACGAACCCTTCGGATCCCACCAGTCCTTCGCCATCGTGCCGAAATGCGCGGCCTCGCGCGGATCGATTGTTGCGTTCGTTACGGTGTCGCTTGCCAGTATCATGCGCGCTACCTATCAGGGCCGCCGCTTCGACCCAAAGGGATTTGCGCTGCCAATGGCCCGTATCGTGATGAAATTCGGCGGGACGTCGATGGCTGGGATCGAGCGGATCCGCAACGTCGCCGCGCGCGTGAAGCGCGAAGTCGACGCCGGCAACCAGGTCGCCGTCGTCGTCTCCGCGATGGCGGGCGAGACCGATCGGCTGGTCGGCTTCTGCCGCGAGGCGTCGTCGCTGTACGACGCCAAGGAATATGACGTCGTCGTCTCGGCCGGCGAGCAGATCACGAGCGGCTTGCTCGCGATCGCGCTCCAGGCGGCGGGCTGCAAGGCGCGGAGCTGGCTCGGCTGGCAGTTGCCGATCAACACGTCGGACGCGCACGGATCGGCCCGCATCGGCGAGATCGACACGGCCGCGCTCGATGCGAGCCTCGCGGACGGTGTCGTCGCGGTGATCCCCGGTTTCCAGGGGGTCGCGGACGGCCAGCGCGTCACGACGCTCGGTCGCGGCGGCTCGGATACGTCTGCGGTGGCGATGGCGGCGGCGATGAAGGCCGACCGATGCGACATCTATACCGACGTCGACGGCGTCTACACGACCGACCCCCGGATCGTGCCTCGCGCGCGGAAGCTGAGCAAGGTCACGTACGAAGAGATGCTGGAACTCGCCAGCGTCGGTGCCAAGGTGTTGCAGACTCGGTCTGTCGGCCTGGCGATGAAAGAGAATGTGCGTGTGCGCGTATTGTCCTCGTTCGAGGATGGCGACACCAATGATGGTCACCCCCTAAGCGGACAACGGGGCACGTTGATCGTGGGCGAAGAGGAAATCGACGATATGGAACGCCAGCTCATCACCGGCATCGCGCACGACAAGAACGAGGCGAAGATCACCCTGACGCAGGTCAGCGATAGGCCGGGCTCGGTCGCGGCGATCTTCGCGCCCCTCGCCGATGCGGGGATCAACGTCGACATGATCGTGCAGAACGTCGCGCATTCGACCGGCTCGACCGACGTGACGTTCACGGTGCCTGCGGCCGATCTGGCGCGCTCGCTCGACGTGCTCGACAAGGCGAAGGACGCGATCGGCTATGCGACGATCGTCCACGACACGCGCGTCGCCAAGGTATCCGTCGTCGGCGTCGGAATGCGCAGCCACGCGGGCGTCGCCTCGACGATGTTCACGACGCTCGGCGAGCGCGGCATCAACATTCAGGCGATCGCCACGTCGGAGATCAAGGTCAGCGTGCTGATCGAAGAGGATTATACCGAGCTGGCCGTGCGCGTGCTGCATACGGCATACGGGCTCGATGCCGAGGATGCGGCTTGAGCTTGATACATAACGACATGATCCCGGCAGGCGCCGGGACGACGGGGATGGATGCATGACGATCGGTACTGAGCGGCTGCAACGCCGGATGGCGCGCGGCGCCGCGTTCCTCGGGTCGGAGGTCGCGATTCTCGGCGGCGCGATGTCGTGGGTGAGCGAGCGTCACCTCGTCTCGGCGATCTCGAACGCAGGCGGGTTCGGCGTGATCGCGTGCGGCGCGATGACGCCCGCGCTGCTCGATACCGAGATCGCCGCCACCAAGGCGATGACGGACAAGCCGTTCGGCGTGAACCTGATCACGATGCACCCCGACCTGTTCGAGCTGATCGCGGTCTGCGCCAAGCATCAGGTCGGCCACGTCGTGCTCGCTGGTGGCCTGCCGCCCAAGGGCAGCATCGAGGCGATTAAGGAAACCGGCGCCAAGCTGATCGCGTTCTCGCCGGCGCTGGCGCTCGCGAAGAAGCTGATTCGGAGCGGCGTCGATGCGCTGGTGATCGAGGGGATGGAGGCCGGCGGCCATATCGGCCCGGTCTCGACCAGCGTGCTCGCGCAGGAGATGCTGCCCGAGATCGCCGAGCAGGTCCCCGTGTTCGTCGCCGGCGGGATCGGTCGCGGCGAGGCGATCGCCGGGTATCTCGACATGGGCGCGGCGGGTGTCCAGCTCGGCACGCTGTTCGTGTGCGCGACCGAGTCGATCGCGCACGCCAATTTCAAGAAGGCCTTCATCCGCGCGTCGGCGCGCGACGCTATCGCCAGCGTGCAGATCGATGCGCGGCTTCCGGTCATCCCGGTCCGCGCGCTGAAGAACGCGTCGAGCGAGTTGTTCACGGCGAAGCAGCGCGAGGTTGCCGGGCATCTTGATGGCGGTCGCGTGGAAATGGCCGAGGCGCAGTTGCAGATCGAGCATTACTGGGCGGGTGCACTGCGCCGTGCGGTGATCGACGGCGATGTCGAGCATGGCTCGGTGATGGCGGGCCAGTCGGTCGGCATGGTCAAGCGCGAGGAGCCGGTCGCGGACATCATCGGCGGATTGATGGCGCAGGCGGCGGCTGCGCTCGAGGCGCGTGCGGTTTAGCGCTCGATCCTCCCCCGCAAGGGGGAGGATCGAGAGGGTGCGCCTTCTACATGCTGATGTTCACAAAAGCGTCTACCTAGCACCACCCCGGCGGAGGCCGGGCCCAGTTGGGGGACGTCGCTGACTAAGGTCGCGCTCCGTTACTGCAACCTTTCCAACTGGGCCCGGCCTCCGCC